>NZ_JAQQBV010000038.1:0-74348 GCF_046030735.1 Paraburkholderia xenovorans | reverse complement strand
GAACTTGCCGCGAAGACTGTCGTGCCCGCTCCGGTGTTGCCCGTCGCAAAGTCGGTGCAGTTCCTGCCGGTGAGCGTCGTCGACATACCGTCATTGCCCGCGAAGGAGCACATTTCGATGGTTACCGTCGATTGCGAATTGGAAGTTGAACTGGCCAAACTATGCGTGCGTGTCCGGGGCGTGTCGCCAGAGTTCACAGAGCGGGTTCCGCTGGACTGCCTGAATGCGGCGAACGGAGTCAAGATGCTGAGCGACGACGTTGCGGAACAGCCCGAGGACGTGCGAGCGCACTTCCGTGTGATCCGCCATCGTCGGCCGAAGGTGGCCTGTGCCTGCTGCGATCTCATCGTGCAGGCTGCAGCGCCGAGCCGACCTGTCTGCCGCGGAATAAATTATTCACGCTAGGATGCTGATTTTGCTTGGTTTTTCTTGCAGATTGAAAGGAAAATCCGCGATGTTCCAGTATGCGCCGGTGATCGGTACCATTGCCTTGCTGGTATGGTGGACGCCTCGCTTACTACTGCTGCGGAGGTCACCGCAGGTCGTGGGGCCGCCCCGGTGGCTGCCACTGCTGGGGCCGGCGATGAAGGCCACGGTTGCCTGGCGACGACCCGCGACTGCGCGGTCTAGACTATTCATGCACGCTTACTGACTGGACTGCGAGGTGCCGTTCGCCGCCGGGCCGTAACCCATATTGGACTTCTCGGCTGCTATGCGTGCTTCCGCAGCCTGAATGTTTTGCGGATAGTGCACCCAGTCGGCCGAGTCGTAGCCAGCGGCGCGCACTTGCGCAAGCTCGCTGCGAACTTCCGCGCGTGTGACTGGCGATTGTTGCTGCGTTTGGGAATACGAGACAGCCGGGAAGGCGACGGTGGCGGCGAGGACTACGGCTCCAAGAAGTGACTTCATGAAAATTACCTCCGATTTCGTATGGTTGGGGGCCTGCTCGAGTGCATGACCAATAGTGCTAATGTAGACGTTCGGGGGATTAGGGGAAATACCTATAAACTGAATACAGTGTTCTACTGGTGACAACAATCCGATTTGTATCTCGGCTGAGCCTTCGCCGAAATTTCGTTTTCCAGCAGGTCGTGGTTGACGTCCCCCCGCCCTTAGCCTGCGGCAGCCGCGCAAGGCGCGGGAAGGGCGGGGAGGACGTCAATCATCTGAACTCCCCTTGTTTTTTCGCCTTGCAGAGACCTAGGGTTATGCAACTGCGTCCTTTATTTGCTGGTCCTTGAGCCCGGTCCAGCGCGAACTGAGCTGCCGATACCAAGCCGAGCGACAAATGGCGCCAACTGCGGTTGTAGAGCGCGTCCGCGTATTCGAACAAGTCCGTGCGGCCACTTGGTGGGTGCGATAGCGCGTGGCGTGTACCCGCACGGCTTTTCAGACCGTCGACAAAGCTTTCCGGGGGGCGTTGACGCTTCTATGTCAAGCGGCGCGCATCGAATTGCAACCCGCCGCAAGCAGGCGCAGAAGACGAAGCTGCGCGGGCGTCGGGTGAGCCGCGCGGTGCGCTCGGCTGGATTCCGTTCAAGGCGAGTGCGATTCGGTATCGCAACGGTCAGGTGTTTTTCGCAATCCCATAGCTGTCCCTGTGGGACAGCTATGGGATTGCGAACTATACCCCCGGCGTGGGCAATTTCAATGAGGACGCACGCGGCCGGTGGTACCTGAACGTGACCATCAAGGTCAAAAAGGCAGCGAGACCGGCGATCGGTCGGGTTGAGAAGTTCGTCGGCATTGACCTGCGTCTGAAGGAGTTCGAGGCAACAAGCTACGGTTACGTCATTTCGCTCGGCCGACACTATCACAAGCTTGAGCAGGATCTCGCGAAGGCGCAACGCGCACGGAAGAAGGCTCGCGTGCGTGCGCTTCATGCAAAGATAAGGAATGCACGGAGAGACCAGCTGCGCAAGCTTTCCACAGCGCTCGTTCAGGAGCACGGCGCCATCTTCATCGGCAACATGAACGCTTCGCCGCTTGCGAAGACACGGATGGCGAAGTCCGTGCTCGACGCGGGTTGCAGTTTGTTCCGGACCATGCCGCAGTAGAAGTGCGATGACGCCGGCGTGTGGTTCAATGAGGTCGATGAAGCAAATTCAACCAGAATTGTAGCTGCTGTAACAGGCGCACAGGCCCGAAGGTCCTGGAAGGACTTGGAATAAGAGAATGGGCGTCCGTTGAGTGTGGCGCGTATCATCATCGCGACATCAATGCGGCAGAAAACATTCTGGCGGCGGGACGTCGCTGTCTTGCAGAAGGAATCCCCATCCTTCCAGCGTCCAGTGCGGCAGCCGTACGCTGAGGGCGGGGAGGACGTCAACTTGCTGCCTTGTTTTTGTCTGATAGGATGGGATGCCTAAACAAGCAATAGACGAGCGGTGCTCAACTATCAAAACATTGCTACCCGCGCGGGCACCACGCAATCGCCGACAAGTAGAACGCAAATCGACACCGGACCGTGCGGTCCTCTCCGGCATAGTGTCTGTGGTGCGCTCCAGATATCGCTTGGAATCTGCTACCGCAAGAGGTGGGATGCGGTTTGGGCACCGTCTGCTGGCGACGGCTCGTCGTATGGCACTAAGCAGGAGTTTGGCAACGCATCCATGAAATGTTCAGGGCGAAGGAGGCTACAGTTCCGAACCACATCGGCAGTGCCTGCATGAATGCGACATCACGCACGCGCTTGGCAAACTCGGTCCGTCCCATGGCAACTGCGTCAGCGAAACACGCTGGGTTATCGAGCGATCCTTTGCGTGGCCTCATGCGTTTAGACGACTCAAGATACTCTATGGACAGTACGCACACGTGCACGAGGCTTTCCTCTCGTTTGAGCGCCCCTTGATTTGCTGAAATTAGCTCAACCCAACAGCCGATCAATTACGCTAAGGCTTCTAAATGAAGGCACACTAGCGCTAAATCAGTAGTGGCGCCTTGGCATGATTTCCTTGAGGCACGAGATCTACCTTCGTAGCCATAGTTCAGAAGTGCCCCGTCATCCGGCGTTTGCCACCACACCACGATACTCCTAGCTCTCCACCGCCGAGGGGCGGAAACGCGCTCCATAGTGATCTGCTCGCAGCCGAGGTCCGGTCTCCGGAAACAGCTGTTCGCGCATTGTGCCTTCCTTATAGGCAGTCTTGAAGGCACCCCGTTCCTGAAGACGTGGGATGACCAGATCTATGAAATTCTGAAGATTATCAGGCTCGACGGTACGCACGAGATTAAATCCATCGACGTCGGCTTCGTCGCGCCATTTCAACAACGTATCGCAGACCTGGTCTGGCGAGCCCACAATGAACGCCTCTCGTCCACCGACATTGGCGAAGCGCGCGAGGTCGCGCAACGTCACTTTGCCCATGTCGCCGGTAGCTCGCATAGAATCGGCGATGGACTGGACAGCATTGCTTTCGACCACGTCAATCGGCGCGTCGGGATCGTAACGCGAAAGATCCACTCCGAGCCAAGTAGAAAAAATCGCGAGATTTCCTTCCTCGCTTGTGTAGCGCTGATATTCACGGACCCGATCGCGCGCCTCGTCTTCGGTCGCACCGACGATTACGGTAGTTGCGTTGAACACTTTGATGGAGTCCGGCGCACGTCCGGCCGCTACCGCGGCTTGGCGATATCGCTGAGTTGTTTTCTTTGCGAAGTCGATGCTGTTGGTGGACATGAAGCTGCATTCCGCATGTCGACCCGCGAAGGCAATCCCTCGTGATGAGGCACCAGCCGAAAAGAGCAATGGGGTCCGCTGAGGCGACGGTTCACACAGATGAATGCCGTCGCAAGAGAAATGCTCGGAACGATGATGAATCGTATGCACCTTGGAGGGATCGGTAAAGATGCCGCGCGTACGGTCACGAATCGCCGCGCCATCCTCCCAACTGGCTTCCCAAAGCTTGTAAACAAGATCCATGTACTCATCTGCAACATCGTAGCGGGCGTCATGTGAGACCATCTCCCTCTGCCCCATAGCTTTGGCGGTTGATGGCATCACGCCGGTGACGATGTTCCATGCCAAGCGACCTTCAGTGAGTTGATCGAGCGTCGACAGACGGCGGGCAAGGAGATAGGGTGGTTCATAAGTGGTGTTGCCGGTAACACCGAAGGTGATATGCCTGGTGACGGAGGCCATGGCCGGAATCAGCGGCATTGGATCGTTGGCGGGAAAGTGCGCGCCGCTTCGGATTGCTGCATCGGGAGCGCCGCCATATGTATCCGGAACACCAAGCCCATCGGCAAGGAAAACGCAGTCAATCAATCCAGATTCTGCCTGTTTTGCGAGGTCGATCCAGAATTTGAGCTTGTTGTAGTCCGCTCCAGTTGACTGTGGGTGCGGCCACATTCCTGCCCATGATTGGGTAGGCGAAGCCATGTAGAAGGCGTTGATAGCGATGTGGCGCTGGGACGTCATGAGACTCTCCAATCTGCAGTTGTACTGCGTATGTTTTTGCAACGAGAATGAATAGACTTGCGTGACATATTGAGGTTGACCGCCGTGTCGGCCGACCTCTACAAATCGGGAATCTGCGCAAGAGTACTAGTCGGTGAAAGGCGCACGCAGGCCGGCCTGCTCCATGAGCGGAAGCACGTCGCGGGTAAAGCGTTCGATCCCATCCAGCGGATCAACCCAGGTCAGCAGAATGCCGTCGAGACCACAGTCCGCCAGCATCTCCAGGCGCTCCGCGATGCGTTCTGCGGAGCCTATCAGCGGAAAGCCGCCGCCGCTGCCAGCCATTCGTTGGCGGAACGCCTTCAATGCTTCAGGCGACATGAGTTTTGCGTGCTCCTGCTGCATCTGCATCCACGCATCGACACACGCCTTATCTTCATACTCAACAATGCAGCGATGGTAATAGGCCTCCGCCTCCGCCTGCGTATCACGCTGCATCACCATCGAGTTGGTCCACACCTGGATCTCGCGGCCGAACTCTTCTCTCGCCAGGCTCTTATACTCGTCGACCTGCCGCCGGATCGACGCAGGTGACTCAGACTGGATGATGAGGAAGCACATATCCGCGTTTTCGCACGCAAATTGCCGGCCTCTTTCCGATCCACCTGCATTCATGATCGGCGGATACGACTTCTGGACCGGCTTCGGCATCGACGATCCACGCACGACATCGAAGAAGTCCCCGTGAAAGTCGAATTCCTCATGGGATTGCCAGAGCTGGCGGATAACGGTGAGCCATTCCGACAGATGATCGTAGCGTCGATCATGTTCCTTGAAAGGCGCGCCGAACATCTCGAGCTCGGGCTTGTTCCAGCCACCTACGACATTAAGCCCGAAGCGGCCGCCGGAAATGATATCGATCGTCGAGCTCTGCTTGGCCGCGAGGATAGGGTGGATCGTGGGGGCATGTGAGGTTGCAAAGACCGCAGAATAGCGCGTCGCCTGGGCAATGCCAGCTGCCCATGTGAAAGGATCCATCGTGAGGCCGGTGGAATCTTCATTGTCGCCCGTTACCCAGCCTTTCCAGCGGGCGTAGGAGACAATCGCCTCAAAACCGGCTGCGTCTGCCATCTGCGAAGTCTTCACCGACAAGTCCCAGGTTGGCACATAGGCTTCCGGCACAGTCGTCATGATCCCACCCCTGCCATTAATGGCAAAGATGCCGATTTTCATCCGGTTGGCGTTGAAGATCGGATTGGTCGAGCCAGCCATCAATGTCCCTCCTGCAGGTCTCTGCTTATATAAACGTATGCGACGCTCGACCCGGTCGGCGCGTCTTCCCTATGTCGCATAGATTATCTTGCTGTAACTTCATGTCCAACAGCAAATGCAGATAACGCGATCTAACTTTGAGAACAAAGTGCGGTGCGTCGATGTTTTTACTTGATTTTCTCTTTGATCGAAAAACGAGAATGAACTTTCGAAATACGCTATTGCAAAAATTACCTCTACTCCAACAAGCATCGTCCGATAACTCCGCTCCATGACGTTGCCTGACACCATTGGCAAAGCCACGTATGAGAGCACGTTATCTGAAATCGCAGTCCTAAGTTGATTTCGTAATTCGCAGATTGGGTACTCCCTCGATCAGAGGATGTCACTGATCTTGAAACCAGATCACTCCGTGAGTTTTCTGTTCTGGACGTCAGTGAAGTCAATTGAGATACTTTTTAAACATCACTGGGGAGGGAAACGATGATTGATGGTCTACCCGTTTTGGATGCTGTCGTCCACGCCTACAATATGGATGCGGCTAACTACGCCAATCGCTTCGCTGCACCGTTATGCGATCTCGTCTATGGATCAGTAGTGGCGACGGCGCGGCCTGGCTACGCACCGACGAAGGCGCAATTCTATCGGGACTGGTCCATCAAGGAGGCGATTGACCAGGTGTTCATCGAAAGCGATACCGATCTCGCCGTCTATCATGTTCTGCCCATATTTTCGTTCAAGGATGGGTTGTGCAGCCTGGAAAAGGCCATTGAGGCCCAGGCGCGATGGCCGAATCGGGTTATCACTTACTGCGGTGTTGATCCGATGACCGGTCCGGCCGCGCTGGATGAACTGGAGCGGCAGGTGGCATTGCTGCGTCCGGTCGGACTCAAGCTCTATCCGAACAGCTGGGTTGGCAGCGAGATACGCGGATGGAAAATGGACGATCCGGAGATCGCGTTCCCATTGTTTGAACGGGCCGAGAAGCTGGGGATCAAGGTCATTGCTGTCCATAAGGCACTCCCGCTCGGGCCTGTGCCCATGGAGCATTACAAGGTCGACGATATCGACCGGGCATGCATGGCTTTCCCCGGGCTAAATTTCGAGATCGTACACGGAGGCATGGCGTTCCTGGAGGAGACGGCGTGGCAACTCGCGCGGTTCGACAATGTATATGTCAATCTGGAGATCACTAGCGCTCTGGCGGCAAGCCGCCCGGCGGCATTTCTTCATGCGATGGCGGCGCTGATCGGCCCAGGAGGGCAGCATGCTATCGAGCGGATCCTATGGGGTACGGGAGCGATGGCCTTCCATCCCCAACCGCTGCTGGAGACGTTCGTACGCGAATTCGCTTTCCCCGAGGCGCTGATCGAAGGCACTGGTCTTCCGCAACTCGATCTTCCCGCCAAGCGTGCGATCCTGTTCGACAATTATGCTCGAATGACGGGGCTCGATCTCGAGGGCCGCCTTTCCGCCACGCGCGACGACGAATTCGCGCGCCGGCGGCCAAATGGTCCGCTTGCGCCGTTCTCAACTGTGCAGGAGGTTGCCAATGCCTGACACCGCAGCAATTCAAGCCATGCTTGATCAGGTGGTCGATCCCTGCTCGATTGCGACAGGCCTTCCAATCAGCCTGACCGATATGGGAATGGTGAGGGCGGTAACGCTGAACGAAGACGGTGTCGCGCACGTTGAGTTGCGCTTGACCAGTCCGGTTTGCTGGCAGGCGGCCAATATCATCGCGCAGGTGGAGCGGGTGGTAGCGCGTGTGCCTGGCGTCAGCAAGGTCATCTGCACAGTCGATCCTGCATCAGAATGGACTCCGGACATGATGGCGGCGGGCCCCCGCGCCGAACTGCGTCGCCTGCGGCCAATGGGAGCATTGTCGTGAACACTGTAGTCACAAGCGAGCAGACATGGCGCGTGCCGCCGGTTGAGGTGGTGCATCGCAGCCGCTACGTCGAGGTCGATGGGATGCGCACCCATTATATTGAAGCCGGCGAAGGGCCTGCTGTCGTGTTGCTTCACAGCGGCGAGTTCGGCGGCGGCGCCGAGACGAGCTGGGAATATCTTATTCCTGCGCTCGCCCGCCATTTCCGTGTGATTGCCCCCGACTGGCTGGGCTTCGGCAAGACTGCCAAGATTCACGATTTCGACAGCAAGCGGGAACGTATGCTGTCTCACATGGTGCGTTTCTTTCAGCTGATGGCGCTGGACAAAGCACATTTTGTTGGAAATTCGATGGGCGCAACCTATCTGCTCCAGATGGCCGCCGAAAGGCCGTGCCGCTTGCCGATCGATCGCCTTGTCGCAATTAGCGGCGGTGGTTTCATTCCCGATAATGAGGAGCGCCGCCGCCTGCTCGACTATGACGGCAGCGAGGAAGCAATGGCTGGTCTACTCGCTGCAATATTCGAAGATCCCGTCTGGTATCAGGATCGCGAGTATGTCCGCCGTCGTCATGCACTCAGTATCGCGCCTGGCGCGTGGGAGGCGATCGCGGCGGCACGCTTTCGCTCGCCACAGGCACCCATTCGTACTGAATTCGGCGGCGCCGATCGCACGCCGTACGGGAATATAACAGCCGAAACGCTCATCATGGCAGGCGATCGGGACAGACTGCGGCTTCCGGGGTTCGCTGATGATCTCGCTGCGCGTATTCCTGGCGCCCGTGCAGCTGTTCTAGCGAACGCCGGCCACTGCCCGAACATCGAAAGGGCCGAGGAGGTAGGAGAACTAATCGTCGAATTCTTAACGGCTGACACCTGAACATTCAATTTGACACGCCGTGAGGAGAGGTCCCATGTCTATTACCGCAGCAACCGCACCTGATCAGATCCGTACCATCGCTTATCGTTCCCGTGGCCACAGCCACGGCTACATCACGCGGCTGATGAGTCCGGGTGATCTGGGGCAGATCCTAAAACCCTTCGTTTTCCTCGATCTCTTCGACAATCGTGGGGACGTTTTTCCGACCTTCGGCCTGCATCCTCATTCGGGGCTGGCGACGCTGACCTACGTGGCCGAGGGTAGTGTCAGCTACGAAGACACCAACCACGCGACCGGTATCCTGCGTGCCGGAAGCGTGGAATGGATGCGCGCTGGCAAGGGGGTGTGGCATGCCGGGGGCGCGGGCGATCCAGGCCTTACACGTGGTTTCCAACTCTGGATCGCGCTGCCTCCGGATTTGGAACTCGGACCCTCGGAAAGCGTCTATCAGAGCGCAGCCGACATTCCCCAAATAGGGCCGGCCCGGGTACTGCTTGGGGAACATGGCGGTGCCAGAAGCTCGATTGCCGCGCCAATGCCGATTAATTACCTAGCGGTTGCTTTGAAAGTGGGCGCGCGCTGGCGTTTTCAGCCGCCCAAGGGGCACTCTGTCCTATGGCTGGCTATAGGTAAAGGGCGAGTCTCTATCTCGGAAGCGGAGGTATTGGAGCTTGGGGAGATCATTGTCTTCGAACCCGGGCAGGCACCCGTGGATTTCCTGGCTTTGGAGGACACCGAGTACGTGATCGGCTCAGCCGTTCCGCACCCCTATGACCTAGTGCTTGGCTATTACTCTGTCCACACGTCGGCGCAGGCTCTGCAGGTTGGCGAGGCCGAGATCCAGCACATCCGTCGTCGCCTCGTTGAGCAAGGGCGCCTTTGATCGCACGTTGCCCGGGAGATACCTCCACGCACTCGTGACTGCAGTGAAGGGTAACCACGAGTGCAGACGGAGTCTATTAATCGACGCGCGGCCAGCCAGCGCGTCAGGCCCGGCGAACCACCTAAAGGAGACGCAATGATTACCGAGAATCCGGGCGCATCGCCCGCAGCCTACTACGAGCAGATCGCCCGCGAGCGTATGACCCCGCTTTGGGAATCGCTGCACAGCCTCGTTCCGAAATGCCCTCAGCCGAAAGCGCGGCCTGCGATCTGGAAATACGCGCAGGTGAGAGATCTCGTGATGCGGGCCGGTTCCCTGATCAGTGCCGAAGAAGCGGTGCGCCGCGTCCTAGTGCTTGAAAACCCGGGCCTCCCTGGCAAGTCGAGCATGACGCCGAATCTCTACGCCGGACTCCAGCTGATCCTGCCCGGCGAGATTGCCCCCAGCCACCGGCATACGCAGTCGGCGCTGCGCTTCATCGTAGAAGGCGAGGGCGCCTGGACGGCCGTCAACGGCGAGCGCACAACGATGCACCCGGGTGATTTCATCATTACGCCATCATGGACATGGCATGACCACGGGAACCCCTCGGTAAATGAGGGAGGCGAACCCGTTGTGTGGCTCGATGGCCTCGATATCCCGCTCGTCGCGCACATGGACGCTGGCTTTGCCGAAAACTACCCCGAGGCGACGCAGCCGATCTCGCGGCCCGAGGGCGATAGCTTTGCACGCTTTGGTCACAACATGGGGCCAGTGCGGCACCGCGTATCCGATCCTACTTCGCCGATTTTCAGCTACCCATATGCGCGCAGTCGCGAAGCGCTCGACGCGTTGTACCGCAATGGTGAACTCGACGAGTGGGATGGCGTGAAGCTGCGCTACGTGAACCCGGCCACGGGCGGCTGGCCCATGCCGGGGATCGCGACGTTCATGCAGTACCTGCCCGCAAGCTTCAAGGGCCGCCCCTATCGCAGCACCGACGCAACGGTTTACTGCGTCGTCGAAGGAAAGGGCACGGTCGAGATCGGCGACGACGAATTTCTGTTCGAGCCGCATGACGTGTTCGTCGCGCCGTCGTGGGCACCAGTGCGGCTGTCGGCGTCGGCCGAAAGCGTGCTGTTCAGCTACTCGGATCGCCCTGTACTCGCCGCACTGAATTTGCTGCGCGAAGAGCGCAGCTAGACGCAACCGTTTCACTTCTGCACGCCCTGCTGGCGCCACGTAGCTGCCTTCTTAAACCAGTCGAGTCGAAATCATTATGGCTTTCGTTTTCCCGCCCGCAGCACCCATCGCTGTTCCCGTCGCCGGCGGCGACGCTCAATTCGCGGTGCGCCGCGTCTATTGTGTAGGTCGCAACTATGCGGAGCACGCACGCGAAATGGGCTTCGATCCCGATCGCGCACCGCCGTTCTTCTTCTGCAAGCCTGCCGATGCCATCGTGCCCGTCGCTTATGGCGAAACACTCGAACTGTCTTATCCGTCGCAGACGCGGAACTACCACTACGAAGCCGAACTCGTCGCCGTGATCGGCAAGAGCGGCTCGGACATCGACGTCGAGCAGGCGCTCGACCACGTATGGGGTTACGCCGTCGGCCTCGACATGACACGCCGCGATCTGCAGATGAAAATGCGCGAAATGGGGCGTCCTTGGGAAATCGGCAAGGCGTTTGACCGCTCCGCGCCGATGGGGCCGATTCACCCCGCCAGCGCAGCCGGTCACTTCGAGAAGGCTGGCCTCTGGCTAACGGTCAATGGCGAGACGAAACAGGAGAGCGATGTGTCGCATCTGATCTGGTCGGTCGCGGAGACAGTGGCATATCTGTCGAGGTTCTTCCGCCTCGAACCCGGCGATGTAATCTTCACGGGGACGCCCGAGGGTGTCGGCGCGGTGAAGGCGGGCGACACGATGAAGGTCGGTGTCGATCGTCTGGGTGAAATCGCCGTGAGCGTCGTTTGATGTCAAGCGTTGCAATTGATGGAAGAACCCGCCATGCAACTCCATAGCTTCTTCAACAGTTCGACGTCGTACCGCGTACGCATCGCGCTCGCCCTCAAGGGGATCGCCTACGAAACGCTGCCCGTCAACATCCGCGCAGGCGAGCATCGCGCCGCGGATTACGTGGCGAACGTGAATCCGTCCGCTTTGGTACCTACGCTGATCGACCGTGATTTCAGACTCGGTCAGTCGTTGGCGATCATCGATTACCTCGACCGGCTGTATCCTGAACAGCGCTTGATCCCGCTCGAACCAAACCTGCGTGCCCGCGTGCTCGAATTCTCGTTGCTGATCGCCTGTGACACCCATCCCGTCAACAATTTGCGCATGCTGCGCTATCTGGAGATGGAGTTGAAGGTCACGGCGCAACAGAAGGCCACGTGGTACCGGCACTGGATTGCGGAGGGAATGGCAGGCGTTGAGCGCCTGCTCGAACGCAGCAATGCAGGTTCATGGTGCTTCGGCGCGCAGCCGACCCTCGCCGATGTGTGCCTTGTGCCGCAGATGGCCAACGCGCTGCGCATGGAGTGCGATCTGCAGCCATATCCACGTTCTCTTGCCGTCTATGAGCACGCATCGAAACATGCGGCTTTCGATGCCGCGCAGCCACTGCGTCAGCCGGATTACAGCGCCTGATTCGCGGGGTGCTTTCGAACAGCACGAGCCGCCGTGGCGAAGTGAACTTCGGCATGGCGTGGGCTCGGGTTGGGTCCAGAGCATGCCGACCGTCGCGTTAAGGACAATCGTTGTTAGGTCGATGACCGCCATGAGGTCGAGCGGTCGGGTGGACGTGCGACTGAAGCCACCACGATGCCCCGAACTCCGCCGAATCCGCCTGATTCGGTAATTCGACTATTGCTTCTCTCCTCCTTCAGATCGAGTGTATACGCGACCTGTTCCAAACGATATTTGGTGGAAGCTCGATATAGAAAATACGCCCTTGGAAGATGATCTGTTGCTGCATCGCTTAGATCTTGGGCGAACCTAGACTCGGCAGCACCAGCGCTTCGGCGGGAGAGGCTGTCCATCGGTGAAATCATGACATTTTTTCAGACTAGTGTCTCCAGCGGACACACAAGAGAACGGGATCAGCGACGCAGAACCATCTGGGCGACGATCAAAGATTGATCGCAGGGGCGGCAAGGAATTTTGCTACAAAAATCCTGAAGCAAAAGGTGGGACCGCGACGGCTCGCTTGCCGACGACGTCGTTGATCAGATTGTGCAATTGGGATTGCTTGGAATGATTGTTCCGGAGGAGTCGATGGATCGTGTACCGACTACATCTCGTACGCTGTTGCGCCTGAAGAAATCGCAGCTTGATGTGCCGTGTGGAGGGTCGGCCGGGATTCGTAAATATCTGAAGCTTAAGATATTCGCGATTACCCTCAACGGGAAATTAGGCGAAGACCCATGTAGACGGCGGCGGCACCGCCGTTTTCAAGCGGGATCACGCGAGATGAGTTGTGTTGCAATGGTTCGTATAATGTCCTGAACTTTTCCTACCGGCCGTGGTGGCCGGTAAGGAGAAGATCATGGCACAGTCTGAACTGACGTGCGGCAAGCAACGTACCGAGACGCGCACACGTTCGATTACGTGCGCGGCCGAATTCCTCAGCGAGTTTGACGCGTATCTGGGCGCCGTCAAGGGCCTCGCAGAGGGCACCCCCCGGAAGTACGGCCGGTTTGTCCGAGGCTTCCTGGACGTCTGGTGCAGCGACGCCCCACCGAATTGGCAAGACCTGTCAATCGAAGATCTCCGCGGATATCTGCACCGCGAACTTTCGAGCAAGAGGCGCCGACCATCGAATTCGCCAATCGTCGCGCCGCACGCGATGCTGCGGTTTCTCACCGTGATGGGTCTTGTGCCGTCCGGTCTCGAGGAAGCACTACCTCGAATCCGGAGATGGCGTCACGCGACGCTTCCAGCCAGCCTGACGAACGATGATGTGGAACGGCTCATCAAGTGCGGGGGCGACGCTGCTACGTTTCAGCCGCTGCGGAACACAGCGATCATATTGTTGCTCGCCAGGACCGGGATGCGGGATGCATGAAGTCATGCACCTCAGTCTGGATGACGTGGACTGGGCCAACGGCATCATTCATATCCGAGGTGCGAAGTCCCGCCGTGACCGGGACCTGCCGCTCCTCCGCGACGTCGGGCGTGCATTGCTCGCTTACATCAAACGAGAACGGCCTCCGTCGTCATACAGGACGATCTTCCTGCAGGCGCTACCGCCGGCCCGACCATTCACAGACTCGAGCGCAATTTCCAGGATCGTCAGCCGGGCGCTGAATCGTGCAGGTATTGCCCCCGCACGCGGTGCTGCACATCTCTTACGCCATGCCGCGGCAACAACCATGCTGACGCGTGGCATGAGCTTCAAGAACATCGCCGATGTGTTGGGTCATCAGTCCCTCCAGTCCACAGACAGTTGCCGATCTTCTCCCGGAGCCGACCGAGGCGCAATATTTCGAAGAGTTACGTGCTGACGAAGAGCGAATCCGGCAATGCTACCCAATTTGGTAGCCCGTCACCTTGTCGGGAAGCCACGGGGATGGCTAGATCTCCAACTGCACGCAACTGGGAAACTGGGCTGCGTGTCCCGGGAGCTGGTTTGGGTAATCGACCTCTTTGTGCAATTTTTGGCGGTGACTACCAGTCGATGCGGTGCTTTTCCTCGGTCGCCCGGGGGCGTGTGCAGGTAGATATTGGTGCTCATCAGCGACGCGTGGCGCAGGTTGTCGCGCACAGTACGCAGATCGGTACTCGATTTGATCGTGGCCGAAGCTCCTGTGCTTGAGGTCGGCCGACGGCTTCAGTGGATAGAACAGCACCGCGTGGTTCGGTACGAATGAACAGAAGCCTATGATTCATCGGGTCAAAGGCTCGGACTCTGCGCGGTAGGGGTCGTGCCGCGTCTGGACGTCATAGATATCGTTCGACTGCGTATGAACCTGCGGCTACCCAGGAGGCCGGTGCACACGGCATTGATACAGGATGCTGTCCGACCGCGATGGAGGATGTCGTTCCGCTTTTGTCGACTGTGTCCTGGTTGCCGCTACACAACGTTTGCGCGGTCGGTACATGGATTGCCGGCGGGGGTGATTGCGCTGTAAATATGGTGTTTCTGGGTAGAAGGCATTGTTTCCAGCTAGATGAGGGGTAATCCCCCCGCCACAGATAGTTGGCCCGTGACTCCGCGCTTACCGCTTGCGGCGAGGCTGTTTCTGCTCGGGTTCAGGCTCGACCTCATCGTCTTCGAGGACGCTCATAATTTTGGTAATCCGCAGAGCTGCAGCCTGCATCATCGGAACAAGAAGCGTGACTTCTTCCAGCGTCTTTCGAGCTTTTGGTGCTGAGATGCTGAGGCAAGCGATGATACGACCGCTGGGCCCTGCAATGGGAACAGCGGCGCCCACGACGCCAATGGCAAACTCCGAATCGTTTGTTGCGTACCCTTGCTTGCGTACCTGTTCGATTTCTTGACGCAGGCGGTCGGGGTCAACGATGGTGTATGCCGTGATGGGCTCCCACGGACCACTCAGCATATAAGCGTCAAGCTGCTTTCTTTCCATGTGTGCGAGGAAAACCCGTCCGCTGGACGTGCAGTGTGCCGGCGCCCGATGCCCCTTCTGGAAATTGAGCGTGAGAGGTGAATTGCCGATTGCGCTGTCGATGTAGACAACTTCGGACCCGCGCATCACGCCGAGGCTCGTTGTTTCGGCCGTTCGGCGAGATAGCTCCATTAACAGCGCATGGATGGGGCCGTGAGACGTCGAGGCCGCCAGGATGTTCGTTGCGAGTTCGAGCAGACGCGGGCCAACCTGGTAGCGGCCACGCTCCATTCCATGTTCAAGAAAACCGAACTCTTCGAGATTGCTGACCAGGCGATGGGCGGTCGTTTTGGGGATGCCCAAAGCGGTCACGATGTCCGCCGTTGAGACGCGCCCGAGCTGAGCTGTCATCTCGATTACGTGGAACGCGCGCTCCGTTGGCGATACCTCGGGCTCTGGGGTCTCCGGAAGGGGAGTTTCTACCTTGCGCATGGCTTCTGCAATCTCACGCTCTACGGACAAGCGCTGGCGCTTGGTCGATTCGGCTTGTGCTGTCATTGGAGGCATAAGAATACCTTAAATCAGTAGGGCCATTGGTGCGTGGTAAGGCGACGGCGCCCGGCGGTCCGGGCGCGCGCGACTACGCGATGCCTCGCGCGACGGGAAGGATAGCGCCTTCCGACGGCTCGCAACTCACCGGAATCCTGGATGTTAGCGCGTACGAGCGCGGCTGATTCTCGGGCATAGTCAGCGAAAGCGGGTCGAGGATGCGGTCAAGGTGAACTTTCGAGAGGAGGCCGCGGGAAAGCACGAGGTCATACACACTCGCTCCCGTCTCGAGTGCCTCGCTAGCAATCTGCGTTGCGTTCGCATATCCAATGTACGGATTCAGTGCGGTGACCACGCCGATCGAACGCTCGACACTCGCCCGAAGCTGTTCATGATTGGCGACGATTCCGCTCACGCACCGGTCAGCGAGCGTTACGCAACCTGCAGCCAGGTGCTGGATGCTTTTAAAGAGGCTGTGGGCAATGATGGGCTCAAACGCATTGAGCTGGAGCTGACCGGCCTCTGCGGCCATGGTTACGGTGAGGTCGTTCCCAATGACCTCAAAGGCGATTTGATTCACGACCTCAGGAATCACCGGGTTCACTTTGCCGGGCATGATACTTGAGCCGGCCTGCATCGGCGGCAACTGGATTTCAGCGAACCCGCATCGCGGACCCGACGAAAGCAGGCGCAGGTCGTTGCAGGTTTTCGACAGCTTGACGGCGATGCGTTTTAACACCCCCGACAGTTGCACAAATGCCCCGCAATCCTGGGTCGCCTCGACCAGATTCGTCGCCGTGAGGAAGCTGAAGCCCGTGTCTTCGCGCAAGTGGCGGCAAACCGCCGCGGCGTAGTCAGGGTGAGCCGTGATGCCAGTGCCAATAGCAGTGGCGCCCAGGTTGATTTCAAGGAGCAGCAAGCGGGCTTCTGCGAGCCGTGCTTCGTCTTCTTCCAGCATGACTGCGTACGTACTGAATTCTTGCCCGAGAGTCATTGGAACAGCATCTTGCAACTGCGTGCGGCCCATCTTGAGGACGCCACGAAATTCGTCTGCCTTCGCCGCGAACGCCTCCCGCAGGTATGCCATCGATTTGAGTAATGTATCGATGTAGTACTGCAGTGCGAGCTTGACGGCAGTCGGGTAGACGTCGTTTGTGCTCTGTGCGATGTTCACATGTTCGTTCGGATGCAAGGCCTCATATTCGCCGCGGCCGTACCCGACGATTTCCAGGGCGCGGTTCGCAATCACCTCATTCGCGTTCATGTTCGTCGAAGTTCCGGCCCCGCCCTGAATTACGTCGACCACAAAGTGCTCGTGCAACTGACCGGCAATTATCTCGCCGCATGCCAGAGCAATCCCTTCGGCTCGCCGATGGTCGATCAGTCCCAATTCTGCATTTGCCTTTACCGCAGCCAGCTTAATGAGCGCCAGCGCTCTGACGAGCTCCGGGTACTGGCTGATTGGTATGCCGCTGATGGGGAAGTTTTCGAGTGCTCGCAGTGTGTGCACGCCGTAATAGGCGGACTGTGGCACGTCCCTGTCGCCGAGAAGGTCATGCTCAACTCGGGTTTGCGCTGTCTCCGCCATTCCACTTCTCCTCAATCGATTGTCTGTGAGCCACTCGTGCGACCCTCCGCGGGCCGATGAAGCCAATATATTTGGCAAGGTCCGTTATATGGCACTTTAGAGTGCCAATAAAAGATATTTATCGTAGGTGTTTACACCGCGCTCTGAGCGTGCATTCTTCAATGAAATTACTTAAATCATTGAAAATACAGATATAAATTCACTTTTTCGCGATTTTATCTTGTGTTGTCAGTGGGAAACTGATGCTTGACTGTGGAATTTTGAGAAGCAGAAAATGGGACATTGTTCGTTGAGACGACACGTGCGACGACGGCGGGAGTCTGTACACAAGAGAGGATTAATTAAATGGACGTACGAGCAGCAGTGGCCCTGAAAGCAGGCGCACCTTTGAGTATCGAAACCGTTCAACTTGCTGGCCCGCGCGCCGGCGAGGTGCTCGTTGAAATCAAGGCGACAGGCGTTTGCCACACGGACTTATTCACGTTGTCCGGTGACGACCCAGAGGGCATGTTTCCGGCCATTCTTGGCCACGAGGGAGCCGGAGTGGTTGTTGAGGTCGGCGAAGGGGTGAAGTCGCTCAAGCCGGGCGACCATGTCATCCCGCTCTACACCCCGGAATGCCGGCACTGCGAGTACTGCCTCTCGCGCAAGACCAACTTGTGTCAGGCAATTCGCTCCACGCAAGGCCGTGGGCTGATGCCGGACGGCACCAGCCGCTTTAGCCTTAACGGCGAGCCAGTCCTGCACTACATGGGCACGTCGACGTTCGCCAACTACACGGTCGTTCCTGAAATCGCTCTCGCCAAGATTCGCGAAGACGCGCCGTTCGAAAAGGTCTGCTATATCGGCTGCGGCGTGACAACGGGCCTCGGTGCTGTGCTTTACACGGCCAAGGTCGAGGTCGGCGCGAAGGTAATCGTATTCGGGCTGGGCGGCATCGGTCTGAACGTCATTCAGGGTGCCCGTCTTGCGGGCGCGGAGATGATTGTCGGTGTCGACAATAATCCTGCGCGCAAGGAACTCGCCGAAAAGTTCGGCATGACGCACTTCGTCAACCCGAAAGAAGTGGAAGGCGACATCGTTCAGTACCTCGTCGGCCTGACGAAGGGTGGTGCCGATTACACGTTCGAATGCGTGGGCAACACGACCCTGATGCGTCAGGCGCTCGAAGCATGCCACAAGGGTTGGGGCGTCAGCACGGTCATTGGCGTGGCTGGCGCTGGCCAGGAGATTTCGACACGTCCTTTCCAGCTCGTCACCGGTCGTGTCTGGAAAGGCTCCGCCTTCGGTGGTGCGCGAGGCCGCACCGATGTTCCAAGAATCGTCGACTGGTACATGGAGGGAAAAATCAACATCGACGATCTGATCACCCACGTGATGCCTCTCGAGCGTATCAACGAGGCTTTCGACCTGATGCATGAAGGCAAATCGATCCGCTCGGTCGTCACGTTCTGACTTTCAACGCACCTCTCTTCTTACTTAGAAAACAAGGAAACATAATGGTCAAACTGTACGATTTCGTGTTGTCCGGTAGCTGCTACAAGGTTCGCTTGTTGACGAACATTCTTGGCGTGAAGTACGAGTCAGTGACGGTCGACTTCGTGAACAAGGAACATAAGACGGCGAAGTACACCGATCTGAACCCCTTCGGCGAAATCCCGATTTTCGAGGACGGCGACCTGCGTCTGCGCGACGCTCAGGCCATCATGGTCTACATCGCGCGCAAGTACGACAAGGACAACCAGTGGTATCCGGACACGCCGGAAGCCATGGGGCGCATCAACCAGTGGCTGTCCACTGGCGGTGGGGAGGTGATGAACGCCGCCGGCGCGCGCCTCGTCAAGATCCTGAACTATCCGCTTGACCTCGAAAAGCTGCAGGCTGGCGCCAACCGTGTCTTCAAGATTCTTGATGACCACCTGGCCGACCGCGAATGGCTGGAACTCGGTCACCCGACCATCGGTGACATTGCGTGCTTCCCCTACACCGCGCTCGCGGGCGAAGGCGGCATCGACTTGAAGCCTTATCCGAACGTCCTCGCATGGATCGAACGAGTGAAGCAGATACCTGGCTTCATTCCGATGCCTGGCATCTAAGTAGTAGAGCGCCGTGGGTTGTCCGCCCGCGGCGCACGTAGCAATCATCGCTGCCTCTCGCGGCCTCCAGTTTCAGGGTTGTCATGAATCTTGACTTGATTTCCAGTTTTCGTTGCTTTGATGGGACGCAGCGGATCTATCGACATCTGTCGGAGACGACTGCGTGCGAAATGCGCTTCGCCGTCTACCTGCCTCCCGCGGCGCAAATCAAGAAAGTTCCGGCGTTGTTCTGGTTATCCGGACTGACCTGTACTGAGCAGAATTTCATCACGAAGGCGGGCGCGCAGCGAATGGCGAGTGCGCTGGGTATCGCGCTCATCGTACCGGACACCAGTCCGCGCGGCGATGCTGTGCCCGATGACAAGGAATCGTACGACTTCGGCTGCGGCGCAGGCTTCTACGTCGATGCGACTCGCGCCCCATGGTCGTCGCACTACAAGATGTACTCTTACATCGTCGAGGAACTCCGCGACGTGATCACGCGTGCGTTTCCTGTCGATTCTTCACGACTTGGTATATCCGGACACTCGATGGGTGGACACGGCGCCCTGACCATTGCGCTCAAAAATCCTGAAGTTTTCCGCACGGTCTCGGCGTTCTCGCCGATCGCATCACCGATCGAATGCCCATGGGGGAGAAAGGCGCTCGCTGGGTATCTGGGCGACAACCAAACAGACTGGGAGCAGTACGACGCGTCCAGCCTTCTGAAGAATATCGGCTGGCACGGTCCGGAGATTCTCGTTGACCAAGGTGAGGCTGATGAGTTTATCGACACGCAACTAAAGCCTCATCTGCTCGAGCAGGCGGCGCAGTGTGCTGACGTACATCTGCGGCTGCGGCTGCGACCCGGGTACGACCATAGCTATTACTTCGTGTCCACGTTTATTGATGAGCATCTCCAGCATCACGCACGACATCTTAAGAGTCTTTGAGCCGATGATTTCCGATCGTTTTACACGTCCCCGGAGCCGGGCAGACTCCATTTGTAGTCTTTGACGCAGGATACGCATCATGAAACGCAACCGTCTTTCCACGTGGATTTTCGCGGGACTGATCTCAGGAGTCGGAGTCGGCTTCCTGATCCACTCCTTCAGTTCGTCTGCAGATCTGAACAAGGAGATCGCAGGATACTTCGGCATGTTGACTGATGTCTTCCTGCGACTGATCAAAATGATTATCGCGCCACTCGTGTTCACCGGAGTAGTGGCTGGAATGGGACACACCGAAGGCCCTGCCGAGGTTGGGCGCATCGGTGGACGGGCAATACTTTGGTTTATCGCGGCGTCGGTCCTCTCCCTGATCCTGGGGCTGCTCCTATCCAATATGCTGAGCCTCGGCGTGTCCGTGGAAGTTCCTCATGGCAGTACCGCAGCCGACGTGAGCACGACGGCATTCAGTCTCAAGAACTTCGTTTCACATATCGTGCCCCAGAGCATTTTTCTGGCTATGGCGCAAAACGACATCATCGCCATCCTGGTCTTCGCGATTTTCTTTGGTTTTGCCGTTTCGGCATTACGGGACAAAGAGGTGGCAATGGCTGGCCTCGGTTCCGCGATTGAAGGCGCGTTCAAGGTGATGCTGAAGGTGACCGACTACGTGATGTTGTTTGCTCCTGTTGGCGTATTCGCGGCTGTCGCTTCAGTTGTCACCGTTCAGGGGCTCGGCGTGCTGGTGGTCTATGGCAAGTTCATCGGTGGCGTGTACAGCGGGATGGCCCTATTGTGCTTCGTCCTGATTGGTATAGGTTTTCTGTTCATCGGTCGTGAAGTGTTCCGTTTGTTGGGGCTTGTAAAGGAACCCATGCTGATCGCGTTCTCGACGTCGAGCAGTGAGGCCACCTTCCCAAAGATGCTCGAGCAACTCGAAAAGTTCGGCGTTGAAAACAAAATTACGGCGTTTGTTCTTCCGCTTGCCTATTCGTTTAATGCCGATGGTTCGATGATGTATCAGGCGTTCGCGTCGGTCTTCCTGCTGCAAGCCTATGGCATTCATATGAGCTTCATGCAGCAGATCGGCATGCTGCTGGTCATGCTCGTTTCAAGCAAGGGGATCGCTGGAGTTCCGCGGGCATCGATCGTGGTCGTGGCGGCCACCCTTCCGCTTTTCGGCATTCCTGCCGAGGGAATCGCACTATTGCTGGCCGCCGATACCTTCATTGATATGGGCAGGACCGTGACGAACGTTGTCGGTAACAGCATCGCGACTGCCGTCATCTCAAAGTGGGAGGTCCGGCGCGCAAAATCCAAACTGTCGAGCACGAATCCCGATTTTCTTGACGTGACACCGCAGTCCGTCGGCCACCACGACCAGCTCAGCTCGCGCACATGATGCGGGCCCTCTCGTAACGAATTCCAAAAAAGAACCAAGACCATGATTTCATCGTTGAAGGGGCGCGTGGTTGCCGCGAGTACTGCTGTGACCGCCATCGGGATCATCACCGTCGCATGGGGCTTGCTGCTCACAGTCCAGCACGGGACCGAAGCAACCCTGAATCAGAATCTGACGCAGCTATCGCTGGCGAACGCGTCCAAGATCGCTGACTGGGCTGAAGCGAAAAGGCAGGTTGTGAATTCCTTAAAACCTGCAGTGCTCAAGGACGACGTCAGCGCGGAATTGCGGGCGGCACAGGTTGCGGGCGGCTTCGATGATGTGTATATCGGATATGCGGATAAGCGCGCAGTTTTTTTTCAACAACGTAGCCGCTCACCCGACTATGACCCAACGAAGCGCGGCTGGTATGTCGGAGCTGTGCAATCGATGCGGCCGTTTGTCAGCCAGCCATATGTCGGGGCAGGAAGTAAAAAGCTAACCGTCACGTTTTCGGAAGCGGTCACTACGGACGGCCAGGTGCGGGCAGTCGCCGCCGCGGATGTCTTGATGGCAACGGTGCAGGAAACGCTCGGCGCGGTCAAGCCGACCCCTCACAGCGTTGCCTTCCTGGCAGGAGCTGACGGAACGATTCTGGCACACCCTGACGACGCGGATGTGCTGAAACAGGTTCAGGACACGTATCGAGGTCTTACATCTGACGTCATCGCCAGTTTGTCGGACTCAGGCACCAGTGCGAGATTGCGGCTTAACGGAGAGGACAACTTTGTTTTCGTTCGTCCGGTTGCTGGTACTCCATGGCGGCTCGTCATCGCGGTCGACGCAAGTGAGGCGCTATCTGCGATCACCTCTTCCGAGCGGCTTGCGATCATCCTGGCGATCGCGGTTCTAGTCGTCGCGGCGTTAATTCTCGTGGTCGTCGTTTCCCGTTCGATGCGCAGTCTGGATACCGTCAAACAGGCCCTTGAAGACATTGCATCGGGTGACGCAGACTTGTCGAAGCGATTGACCGTATCCGGCGGCACCGAGATCGTGGAGATAGCGGGGGCATTCAACCGGTTTGCGGATCTCATCGCAGAGGTGCTTGGGCGGGTGAAAACGTCCAGCGAGCAGGTTATGTCAGGCTCGACACAACTGGCGGGCGCGAACCAGGATTTGTCTGCGCGCACCGAGCGCCAGGCCGCTGCATTACAGCAGACAACGGCGTCGACTGAAGCCCTGTCCGGCATGGTGAACCAGAACAGCAACGATACAGCCCGTGCCGCGTCGCTTGCAGCAGAGTCCATTGATTCTGCCCGGCGGGGGCAGGCTGCCGTGCTAAAAATTGACGAAACGATGGCCCAGATCAGTGCGCTTGCCGAACATATTTCGTCGGTCAGTGGTGCCGTAAACGGCATTGCTGCACAGACAAACATTCTGGCGCTGAACGCGGCCGTCGAATCAGCACGCGCGGGTGAGGCTGGGCGTGGATTTGCTGTCGTTGCCGCCGAGGTTCGACAGCTATCCCAACGAACGGCGACTTCTGCCAAGGAGATTTCCACCATGGCGGTGAACGCACGGGAACGGGTCTTGAGTGCCAGCGAACTGGTGAAAACGAGTGTCGATGTCACCTCTGAGATAGCCAGAGATGCGGGACACCTTTCAGAAATTCTCGGGCGAATTGCGGCCGCGAGCCAGGAGCAGGCATCTGGCCTGGAAGAGGTTCGGGTGGCTTTGCGCGATCTCGATGACGTCACGCAGCAGAATGCCGCGCTTGTAGAAGAATCTGCTGCTGCCACCGACGCGTTAGCTGAGCAGGCTGTTTCGCTGTCGACGACCGTCGACGCATTCAAGTTGTAGTTCTCCCCCGATCAACATTCTCTTCGCGAGCACCAGCGCACGTTGCGCCGGCGCGCGGACTTTGTTTCACCTGACAAAAGACATATACCGAAAAACGGTACTTAGCGTTTCCGCTAATCGGGATTTATTTGACTTTATAAATTTGAGCTTGTTTAATTGATTCGTAGGTAAGCAACGCTGAGCGCTGCCAGTGTTGGCTGCCGGATTCTTAACCACAAGCTGCATGAGGGACCAGAAATGTTCAAAAAATGGATTGTCGCTGCTGCAGTTGCCTGTCTGGGTTGCTCCGTGAGCCTCACAGCCTTTGCAAGCGGGGAGTTGGACCAAATAAAGAGCAGCAAGCAGCTCACTATTGGCTACCGGGAGTCATCGGTTCCATTTTCTTTCCTTGATCAGAACCAGAAACCGGTCGGTTTCTCGATGGACCTCTGCTCCCAGATCGTCGATCACCTGAAGAAGTCGCTTGGCGTGCCTGATCTGAGTGTGAAGTATTTGCCAGTTACATCGGCCAACCGCATTCCGCTCATCCAGAACGGTACGGTGACCATCGAGTGCGGCGGCACCGCGAACAGCCTCGATCGGCAAAAGCAGGTTGGATTCTCGGTCGCGACGTTTGTCAGTCACACAAAGTGGCTGACGAAGAAGGGGAGCGGCATCAATAGCGCCCAGGACCTGAAGGGTAAGACGGTCGTCGTCACGCAGGGCTCAAACGCCGTTCAGTTCGTCAAGCAAATTAGCGACAAGGACGGGTTGGGGCTGAGTATCGTTCAGGCCCACGACCATGCCGAGTCGATGCTGATGCTGCAATCGGGCCGTGCCGCTGCGTTCATGGAGGACGACATCCTGCTGGCCGCGAAGAAGGCGGAAGCCTCGAATCCCGATCAGTACACGTTTCTGCCTGATTCGTACAACACGCTTTACTACGGCCTGATGGTTCCAAAGGATGCGCCGGAACTCAAGGCGCTCGTGGACAAGACGCTTGGGGAAATGATGGCGTCCGGCGAATTCGTCCGGATCTACAAGAAATGGTTCGAAACCTCTATTCCGCCAAACAACGTCAATCTGAACTTTCCGATCAGCGATGACCTGAAAGAGCGGATCGCTCATCCGAGCGACAAGGTACCCGCCTAACGATGAAGGTGGGCGCGAACAGCGTTCGCGCCCTGGTTAACGCTCGGAGCAGCAAATGCAATTCCTGTTCGAACAGACCGTGGACGGCAACCGATACATCAACTGGCTGATGTCGGGACTTGCCTGGACCCTCGCCCTTTGGGTAAGCGCCGGCATTTGCGCTTTCGCAATCGGTGTCGTCGTGGGATCCCTGCGTACCTCGGCGTCAACCGGGTTGAACCTCCTCGGACGAGCTTACGTTCAACTTTTCCGGAACATTCCTTTGATTGTGCAGGCTTTCCTCTGGTACTTCGTGTTCCCGGAGATCGTTCCCGCATCCGTTGGCAATGCCATCAAGGCGATGGCACCGCCTTGGGCGAGCTTTGTTCCGGCGCTCATCGCTCTGAGCCTGTACACCGCATCACGGATCGCCGAGCAGGTCCGTGCGGGGATTAACGCTTTGCCTGACGGGCAACTCAAGGCATCTCACGCACTCGGTCTGACGTCATTGCAGGCATACCGCATGATTTTGCTGCCGCAAGCGCTTCGAATCACCTTGCCGACCTTGACGAGCGAGGCGCTGGGGTTGCTTAAGAACACATCAGTAGCACTGACGATTGGCCTTGTGGAGCTGACCGCGCAGGCGCAGCAGATCAACGAATTCACGTTCCAGACATTCGGTGCGTTTGGGAGCGCAACGATCATCTATCTGGTGACCGCACTCATCATTTACCAGGTTGCAGCCCTTCTCGAGCGTCGCGTTGATGTACCGGGAATGCATGGCAACGCGGGCCCGAACAAATAAGGTGCAGCAATGAACTTCGACTTTCGGGCCATCTACAACGCGTTGCCATTTCTGATGCAGGGCCTTGCATTCACCGTCGAACTTACTGTCGTCGCGTGCATCGGCGGGTTGTTACTCGGAACCGGACTGGCAGTCATCAGGCAGCTGAATGTTCCGGTGGTGGGCCGGGTAGTGAGCGTCTATGTGACATTGATGCGCTGCATACCGTTGATCCTCGTGCTCTTCTGGTTCTTCTTCCTTGTCCCGCTCGTGCTTGGCTATTTGTCCACATCGGGACGTCCGATACCCCTCGGGCCGAAGTCAACCGCGTTCATCACGTTCACGATGTTCGAGGCAGCGTACTACGCAGAGATCGTGCGATCCGGTTTCAAGTCGATCAACAAGGGGCAGTACGAAGGTGCACGGGCGCTCGGACTTTCCACCTGGACGATGTACGCGTCAGTCATCATTCCACAAGTCTTGCGGGCGACGGCGCCAATAATCGTGACGCAAACCATCATTCTGTTTCAAGACACCTCGCTGGTGTATGTGCTTTCGTTGAGTGACTTCCTGGGTACCGCCGCAAAGATCGCGCAACGTGATTCGAAGCTCGTCGAGTTCTACACATTCGTGGCTGTCGTCTATCTGGTGCTGTGCTCTGCAGGATCCGAGATTGCGGAGCGACTGCGCAAGAAAACACCCTTAAGTGTTCGCCGCACGAAGTCAGCCCGAGTACTGGGATTGCCCCAGCCGTGAGTGCGATTTGATCTACGTAGAGGTTCATGATGCAAGTTGAAAATTCCGGGGCAGACATCATCGTTTCTGTGTCCGGTCTCCAAAAAAGTTATGGCGAGCACAGAGTGCTTAGGGGCGTCAGTCTCGATGTAAAGCGAGGTGAACGCATAGTCATCTGCGGCCCGTCAGGCTCTGGGAAGTCGACACTGATTCGTTGTATCAACGGCCTTGAGTCATTTGAAGGCGGGGCGGTCTGCGTCACAGATGCAAAGTCGGGTGTGCCGCTTGTCAAGTTCGGGGACATTCGTCGGGAAGTCGGGATGGTATTTCAGAGCTTCAATCTCTTCCCGCACATGACCGTTCTTCAGAACTGCATGCTGGCGCAGGTGAAGGTCCGCGGAGAGCAGAAGGAAGCGGCACGTGAGCGAGCTATGCACTTTCTCAAGAAAGTGCGTGTTCAAGACCAGGCTAACAAGCACCCTGGTCAACTCTCCGGCGGTCAGCAGCAACGCGTCGCTATTGCACGCGCGCTCTGCATGACGCCCTCCGTAATGCTCTTCGATGAACCGACGTCCGCCCTCGACCCTGAGGTTGTGCAGGAAGTACTGGAGACGATGGTCTCGCTGGCCCGTGAAGGCATGACCATGCTGTGCGTTACGCATGAGATGGGTTTCGCGCAGCAGGTTGCCGACCGGGTTGTCTTTATCGATGGCGGAAATATTGTCGAGGAGGCTCCTCCCGCCGAATTCTTCCGTGCGCCAAAACATGAACGTACGCGTGCTTTTTTGAGCAGCGTCCTTGGATCCAAAGAGCAAGTCTCTGCCTGACTTCCCTATAACTCTTGCCGCCGGTCGAACGGGCAGCTTCCACGCGTGCATAGACCTCTCGGGCTATGGCCGGCAAGATAAACCTCGAACTGCGAGACTTACGATGAAAGCAACCGAAACACTCTCAACCGTGCGCGGTCAATTTCCTGTTACGAAGCGTATTCTTTACCTCGACTCGGCGCACCAGACGCCCTTGGCGACCAATGTCCGGGCAGCCCTCGAAGAGTTCCTCTCCGAGGGCCATGAGATGGCCGGACCTAAGCCTGTGTGGTTGCGTCGTGCGGAAGAAACCCGTGAAAGCGTTGCGAAATTCCTGAACGCATCACCAAAGGAAATCGCATTTACGAAGAACACCTCGGAAGGTCTTAACATCGCGGCAAATGCAGTACCGCTCAAAGCGGGCGACAACGTCGTGCTGATCGAAGGGGATCACCCGAACAATGCGTACGCGTGGCTCAACCTTAAGCGCAAGGGCGTCGAAGTGCGCTTCGCAAAGCTCGCGGATACGGAGATCGCTACGGCAGAGACGTTTGCTCCGCATATTGACGACAGAACGAAGGTGATCACGCTTTCCCACGTGACCTTCCACGCGGGGCAGGTGCATGACGTCGCCGGCATAGGCAAGCTGTGCAAGGAACGCGGGATCTACCTCGTGGTCGACGCGATGCAGTCGGTTGGTGTGGTCCCGGTTGACGTGAAAGCGTTGGGCATTTCTGTTCTGGCAGCTGGTACGCACAAAGGTCTTCTGGTTCCGCAAGGGCTTGGAATTCTTTATGTCCAGGATGGGCTCGACGAACTTCAGCCTGCGTATCTCGCCATGTCAAGCATGGCACGCCCGCCGGCGGATTACATCGCCCTTGCCGACGACCTGGAGCCGCGAAAGGACGCAGGCCGTTTCGAATTCGGCAATGTCAACCTTCCGGATCTGCAGGCGCTGTCTGCGGCCATTGACCTGATTCAGAGTGTGGGCGTACCGGAAATCCAGGAGCACGTGCTGAAACTCGGTGATCGCCTGATCCAGCATCTGGACGAAATGGGCGTCGCGTTGGTCGGACCCCGCGACCGGGGCGAACGCTCGCATATTTACGTGCTCGCGCTTCCTGTGGACAAATGGTCGGACTTCTTTGCTCGCAATCAGGTTCGCGTGTCTCCAGAACGCGGGGGTATTCGTATCTCGTTCGGTATGTTCAACACCCTCGAGGATATCGACCGCCTCGCCGAACTGATCCGCAAAGGCTTGAAAGAAGAAAAGCCGCTTGCGACCGCGCAGGTTGACTGATCTAGAACGGACATCTGCGCCTTCGTGCAAAAAATAATTCGGGGTATCACCATGTTCGCCAACATCTCTATTAAGACAAGCGTGCTGTTCGTCGTGGGAGTGCTAATCAGCTTGCTGATGGTTGTTGGTGCTGGCTGCATGGAGGCACTTTCGACAAGTAATCGTTCGGTGAGTCTAGCGAAGGCCGATATGGCGTCCGCCGATGCGCTCACTACAGCTTATTCATCTCTGCTGCGCGCCCGCGCGGCCTTTGATGCTTGTGACCGTCAGTTCGGCAACGGTGATCTCGATGCTTCGAAGGTTTCC
This sequence comes from Paraburkholderia xenovorans, assembly GCF_046030735.1. GTDB lineage: Bacteria > Pseudomonadota > Gammaproteobacteria > Burkholderiales > Burkholderiaceae > Paraburkholderia > Paraburkholderia xenovorans_A. The sequence continues at coordinate 46,031 of NZ_JAQQBV010000038.1, read as the reverse complement.
CTGGCAAGCGGGCTGTCGCTGGTTGAGGGGGCTAACGAGTCATGGACGCGGTTCCGTAAGACCATCGCTGGCAGCGCGCCAACCGATGCGGATTCGGCAGTGGTCAGCGCTTATGCGGATCTCGTGGACAGCGCTTTGGGACCCGCTTCGCAGGCTTTGAAGGCGAGCGACATGATGCAATATCGATCGCTGGTCGCAGGACCGATGGATGCAGCATTTACGCGCCTCGATCAATCCGTAACGGCCGTGGTTACCGCGCGCAAGGCACGGGCCGCAGAGATGTTCGCGATCGCGCAACGGCACGCAATCTTTGTTCGAGGGCTGCTTGCGGGCTCGCTCGTGCTGTCGTTGCTCCTCGCTGTTGGATCGATACAGGTGGTGAGCAAGAAAGTGACACGCCCGCTTGCCGTAGTGATCGGCGCAATGGAACGACTCGCGGCCGGAGACCTGACAGATCATATGGACGGCCAGACGACAAGAACCGAGACCGGGCGTCTAAGCACGTCACTTCGGAGGATGCAGGACCGCCTGGTTGAGATCGTTCGGACCATCAACCACAACGCGGAGTCGATTGATCTAGGGGCTAAGGAGATTGCAACGGGTAACGCCGACCTGTCAGCACGCACTGAAGAACAGGCCGCTTCGCTTGAGCAGACAGCCGCGAGCATGGCGCAACTGACGCAGACGGTAGCGCAGAACGCGGTCAGTGCCCGTCAGGCCCACGGCCTCGTCAACAACGCCACAGACCTTGCCGATACAGGCAACAATGCAGTACAGGTCATGGTCGGTACGATCGAGGAGATCAGTGGCAGCTCCAGCAAGATTTCCGAAATCACTGGGATCATAGAAGGCATTGCGTTTCAGACAAACATCCTCGCGCTAAACGCTGCGGTAGAGGCCGCCCGCGCTGGAGAGCAGGGACGTGGTTTTGCAGTTGTGGCCAATGAGGTTCGCAGTCTTGCGCAGCGTTCGGCCTCTGCGGCGAAGGAGATCAAAACCTTGATCGGCTCATCGGTTGAGATGATTGAAAATGGCTCGAGGCAGGCAGTCGAGGTTGGGGCTACGATGACGAAGTTACAGCACTCGATCCAACAGGCCTCTTGCATTGTTGGCGAAATCGCAGCCGCTTCCGAAGAGCAGAGCCGTGGCATCACCCAGGTAAGCCAGGCCGTCACGCAGATGGATGAAGTCACGCAGCGCAATGCCGCGCTGGTCGAACAGGCAGCGGCAGCGGCACAGGACCTCGAGCAGCAGGCTGGGGAATTACGGGCCGCTGTAGCCATGTTTACTCTTGCCGGTGAAGGACTGCGCGAGACTCGAGGTACAGCTCACCTGCCAGGCTCGCAGGACACATCGCCTGTGCTGGACCTGGACCACGACATCGTGGCATTGACCTCCCGCGACACAGGGGCGGAGCAGACAGGTGCGGATAGCGCCAATGTAAGCGCCTATGCATCGACCCACTGGCAGGCTTTTTGAGTGGAGCGTGACGATGTTCTTCTCGGATGAAGGGTTACCTTGCCCGGTGTGACGAGCATCGTACTCAGCCATTCGGACAAGCAGTAAGCCGCGGTGTCGAACGAGTAGTCTACTGGTTAGGCAGGGCTTGTGACACGGTACGCAACGCCGTAAATATGGCCTAAATATGGCCTAGTTGCCTCACGCAAGCGATTCTGCTTCCACTGCCCTTGTCAATCCGACCGCATCGGTGACAAAATTCACCAACAATAGGGATGACTCGCTTCCTTGCAGGATTCGGTAATGTATGGTTGGACAGCAGTCCGATGCGCGAGACTAACTTTGTCAGAGGCGTCACTCTCGCTGGCGGGATCGTTGCGGTCGTCGTGAATCATGAGTCTCCCAAGTCCCGGTTGGCAACGAGGACCTCTACCCCTGCCTCACGCAGCGCAGTTGCAAGGTCGGGCTCGGGCGGTGCGTTGAGAATGAGCCGGTGCACCTGATCCAGCGTGCACACTCGGAAGAGTGCAGTGCGATTGAGCTTGGTCGAATCGGCAAGTACTGTCACGCGCTTCGCGTGGTCGATCATCGCACGGGCGATTTCCGCTTCCTGCAGATCGTAGTCCATGGCACCTTGCTCGTCGATTGCGCCAACGGTTAAGACAGCATCTCTAGCGTTAAATTTTCGGATCTGTTCGACGACAAGGACCCCGACGTTTTCCGATGCGTCATTGCGATACTCCCCTCCCACGAGAAACACGCGATGCCCTTGGTTGCTACGCGCAAGCGTCTGCGTGATCATCAGTGAGTTCGTGACGATTGTCATCGACGGGCGGGTTGCAAGTTCCTGAGCAAAAGCGAGCGTCGTGGTGCCCGTATCTACGAAGAGCGTGTCGTTTTCGCCGAACAATTTCGCGGCGAACCGACCAATAGCCCGCTTTTCATTCGACTGCTCGTGCAGACGACTGCGGAACGCTCCCTCCGTCTGCTCATCAAGCAGTGTGGCTCCGCCGTGATATTTCCTAAGTTGGCCGCGAACCGACAATTCGGTCAAATCACGCCTGATAGTTTCTCTCGAAGCGTCAAGCTCATCCGCCAAGTAATCAACCGTCACCTTTCGGTGCTCGCGTACTAAATCGAGAATTGCGGCGTGTCTATCTTGTGGTTTCATGCGTCAGAAATCCTTCTGCTAGCGTGGGCGCGCTTACAGTTAACACGCGACAGCCGGCATCGTGCGTGACGTACGACGCCCCGTCAAGCCAGTTCGACCGGGAATCCATTCGACCGATAGTTGGTTCGATGTCTCTCGTTCGGGCGCAAAACTCGTCCTAGCTGCCCTTTCGGCGGAGATACCTACCCTCTTATGCCATATCTACGAGTTCCGGATACTGCCCAGCGATGGTCTCTGATGGACCGCACGTCGTTTCGGGCATTGCCTGGGGCGAGGATCCTCACTTACCCTAATTATGTACTGTCTAATTGACTGTTCGGGCATACTGAAGTACCGTTCGGGCACAGACATTTGATTTATAGGTGAGTGCGTTGACTCAAGCGAATGGCGACGACCTGTTTGACGTGGTGGTGATCGGCGCCGGTGTGGTCGGCTGCGCGGTCGCGCGCCGCTTTACGCTAGAGGGTGCGAAAGTGCTTCTGGTCGAAAAGGGCACCGATATCTTGTCCGGCGCGAGCAAAGCCAACAGCGCGATCCTGCACACCGCATTCGATGCACCGACGGGCAGTCTCGAACAAGCCTGCATGCAGGCCGGCTACGAGGAGTATGTGTCTATCGCGGACCGTCTCAATCTGCCAATTCTCGAAACGGGCGCGGTCGTCGCGGCTTGGAATGATCAGGAAAACGCAGCGCTCGAACAGATCGAAGCGCAAGCGCGGGCGAACGGTGTTGACGACGTGCGACGTCTGTCGAAACGCGAACTGCTCGAGCGCGAACCGCATATTGCGCAAGGTGTGATGGGCGGCCTGCTGGTTCCCCGCGAGCACGTGATCGACCCGTGGTCTGCGCCGCTGGCCTATCTGACCCAGGCGGTCGCGAATGGCGCGCAAACGGTGTTCCGTGCTGAAGTCACTGCGGCCCGGCGAGATGCGAACGAATGGGCCATTGAGACAACGAAGGGCAAGTTCCGGGCTTCGTTTGTCGTGAACTGCGCAGGCCTCTGGGGCGATGTGGTCGAGCGGTTATTTCTGGGCTCGGCGTCATTCGAGATCCGGCCGCGGAAGGGGCAATTCGTGGTGTTCGACAAATCGGCAAGCGCGTTCATCCGCACAATCTTGTTGCCGGTTCCCACGGAACGGACGAAGGGTGTCGTGATCACGCGCACGGCGTTTGGCAACGTGCTGGTGGGACCGACAGCGGAGGAGCAGGAGGACCGTGTCCACGCGGGCGTGGATAAGAAGGCGCTCATGGATCTTGTCGCGAAGGCCGCAGAGCTGGTGCCCGCGCTCGGCAACGTACCGGTCACCGCAGTCTACGCCGGGCTTCGTCCCGCAAGCGAAAAGAAGGAGTACCGGGTGCTCGCCGATAGCGAACGGGGCTTCATCACACTCGGTGGCATTCGCTCGACGGGCCTGACGGGAGCTTTGGGACTTGCACAGCACGCTTTCAAGCTTTATGGGGCTTCCGCTTTTCGTCACGCACCCGTTGCCGCGCCCGTGTGGCCGTGCATGCCAAATATTGCAGAGCATCGTGAGCGGGACTGGGAGCGAGCTGGCGACAATGAGATCGTCTGCCATTGCGAACTCGTCACTCGGCGAGAAATTGAGGCGGCTCTGAGCAGCACGCTGCCGCCGTCCGATCTGGGTGGTCTGAAGCGCCGGACCCGCGCATGTATGGGGCGTTGCCAAGGGTTTTACTGTAGCGCGCGCATCGCTGAAATAACGGCCGATCTGCTCGAGACCTCGCTCGCTGTAGGGACAACGTCATGATTAACATCTTGAAGAGCGATGTTCTCGTGATCGGTGGCGGTCCGGCCGGTATTGCCGCAGCGGTGGAGTTGAAACGTCGCGGCGTGCAAAAGGTGACGCTCATCGAGCGCGAACCGTCTGCCGGCGGTGTGCCGCGACATTGCGGTCATCCACCGTTCGGCATGCGCGAGTTTGGCCGGATTTATAGCGGGCCGGCCTACGCGGCGCGCCTCGTCGAGTTCGCAATCGAAAACGGTGTGGATATTCAGACGGGAACCACCGTTACACGGCTGGATCCGGGCGGTCAGATCCAGCTTGTCAATGCGCAAGGCCGATCGACGGCGATGGCGCAACGCGTCGTGCTGGCCACCGGCATACGTGAGACGCCGCGCTCCGCGCGCTTCACATCGGGCGATCGGCCGGTCGGCGTCATCAACACCGGCGCGCTACAAGCGTACGTCTATTTGCGTGGCCTGATGCCATTCCGGCGCCCGCTGATTGTAGGAACGGAACTCGTCGCAATATCGGCGGTGTTGACTTGCCTGAAGGCCGGCATCAAGCCAGTCGGTATCGTCGAAGCCAACAGCAGGCCGACGACCTATCGCCCGTTTGCCTTCTTTCCGAGGCTCTTGGGCATTCCTGTTTTCTACGGCACACAAATCGAGGAAATCCAGGGGACGAAGCGCGTGGAATCCGTCAAGGTGCGCCTGCCGGACGACACTTTTCGCGAGGTGGACTGCGACGGTGTGCTTTTCACCGGACGATTTACCCCCGAAGCGTCGTTGGTCCGCAGCAGCCATCTCTGTGTAGATCCAGGCACCGGCGGACCCCAGATCGATCAATACGGGCGTTGTTCCGACCGCAGTTACTTCGCGGCAGGAAACCTGCTTCGTCCTATAGAAACGGCAGGATGGTCGTTCCGCGAAGGACGGCGTATTGGCGCGATGGTTGCGGACGATCTGGACGGAGGACTTCCGCAGATTCATGCGAGCGCGTCGGTGGAGCGCGGCAACGGCATCAAGCTCGTCGTGCCGCAACGCATCACACTACCTTTGGTACGCGGTGGTCTGGATCACATTCAGGTCCGCGTCGATCAGCAGATGCGCGGCAGGCTGACCATCACAGCCGACGGGAAGCCGTTATGGAGCAGGAAGATATCGGCTCTGCCGGAGCGGCGAATCCTGATTCCGCTCGCGGACCTGAGCGTTCCCGAGCACACGAATTCGATTTTGATCGAATTGAAAGCGTGTTTGTGAAATACGTCGAGAATAGAGGAGAGCAGCTTTATGCGGATCGCCGCCATTGATCAGGGGACTACCAGCACGCGCGTATTGTTGGCCGATAGTAATGGGAGCGCTGAGATAGTGCATTCAGTGCGCCATCGCCAGCATCATCCCGCACCGGGTTGGGTCGAGCATTCGCCTGCTGAATTGTTGGCGAATATCAACACGTGTATCGAGGCGGCGGGAACGATCGACGCGATCGGAATCGACAATCAGGGCGAGAGTTGCCTTGCATGGGACGCGCAGACGGGCGAGCCGCTGTCTCCGGTAATCGTTTGGCAGGACAATCGCACGTCCGACTCGATCGAGGAATTGCGCCGGCAGGGTGCGGAGGAAATCACGCTGGCGCGTGCGGGGTTGCCTCTCGACCCATACTTTTCTGCGTCCAAATTGGGATGGCTGATCAAGCATAACGAACGCGTTTCCAGCGCGTTGAGCAAGAACCGGCTGAAGCTGGGCACTACCGACGCCTATTTTCTGGATCAACTAACCGGCGTCTACGCGACCGATGTCACGACAGCGTCGCGTACCTCGCTGATGAATATCGAGTCAGCAGAGTGGGATGCCGAACTGTGCCGTCTGTTCGGCGTCCCGATTGAATGCCTGCCGGAGATACGCTCGACCGTAGGCGATTTCGGGCAGGTTGGAGCGGTTCCGGTTACGGCGTCAATCGTGGATCAGCAAGCGGCGCTCTACGGCCATGGCTGCCGGAAAACCGGCGACGCCAAGGTGACGTTCGGGACCGGTGCTTTCGCGCTGACCTTGACCGGCTCGAAGATCGTTCGGGCTCACGAGCAAGGATTGTTGCCCACAGTCGCCTGGAAAATAGGTGAGGAAATCACCTATGCACTCGACGGCGGGGTATATGACGCAAGCTCGGCGGTCGAGTGGGCAAGAAGGCTAGGTTTGTTCACTGAACTGTCTGATATCGCCACATTCGACACGCCCGCTGCGATCTCCCGAGGACTCGTGTTTGTCCCGGCGCTTTCAGGGCTCGCTTGCCCGCATTGGGATCGCAGTGCCGGGGCGCTCTGGATCGGCATGACTGCCGCCACGACGAATAGCGACCTTTGCCAGGCTTTGCTCGAGGGCGTGGCGTTATGTACGGATGAAGTCTTGTCCGCGATGCAGGACAAGGTAAGCGTGACAGATCGCCTTTCTATCGACGGTGGGCTTGCGCGAAACGTCTACTTCACGCAGTTCTTGGCCGACGTATTGAACCGCACGATAGTGACCCAGCGATTCGACGAACTCACTGCGTTCGGTTGTGCGGAGCTGGCGGCGTTGGGACTTGGCAGCCGCCTTCCTGAGTACCGCAACGCGTCGACGATATTCTCGCCGACGCAACCGACGGCGGTGGTCGCCGAATGGAAGGAGCGGTTTTCGGCGGCTGTGACGCGATCGAGAGGCTGGAGGTAGTCGAGTAGTTTTTGGATTCTAAAGCGAGGCAAAGGATACGATATTTTGTTATCCATATTATGTGAAACTGACCGTTCGGGGGAGCGATTACCTGATTCGCCGACGCGGCTATTCCAACCGATATTCCGCGTTACGCCAGAAATCTCCCAGACCTGGCTACATAACTGAACAGTCATTTTCATTGGACGCGAAACGCAATATTTTTACGAATATTTTGCGCTCCCACGCCCTGCGTGGTTATCGATCTAATAACCCTTGCTATTAGCGTTTTTCGGTTGTCAGACGCGAGGCAGGTGATGACCAACCAGGCTGATGAATTCATTAGCAATATTACTAAAACGCTACACCCCATAGTTCAACTTGGAGGAGAAACCGCATGCGCAAACTCGCGATCCTCGATGCGTCCTTGGTGCTCGGAAACATGCCCACCATCGGGGCGTGACCCATATGCCCGAAGCCCTGCTGAAGGCAGTGCTCGGGGTCGGGCACGCAAAAATTTTCACGGGCCTGTCCGCACAGCAGCCGTTGCAGCGGAAGCATCCGACGGATGGCAAGCCTCCAACGAGTTATCCCTCTAATGGATAAATGTGCTGGGAGGTAGTGAAGACCAAAGGCTGTTTAAACTTTGCTACGGGCGTGAACAGCTCGATCGATGAGCTGTTCCGTCTGGATGATCGCAGGAGCACAACCGGATGGCATGCTTGTCTGGCTTAATCGCCGAAGGGACCGCAGAGACAGTCGACCTTTCCGCTGTCGCGCTCGAGGACATCTCTGCGCCCTCAGCCTGGAGTGTTGTCCTGTTCAATCGATAAGGTATCCATATCTATAAGAAACATCTCGACCACGCCACCTATTTGCACCAGATCCAAGCCGGCCGCCCTGACGGACCGTCTCTCTTCATGTGCAGGCCCTGGCGGACGTTCACCAGTCAAAAATAAGGGATTCCCCTAGGTATTGTTATTGATGGTTTGACTGAATGGTCACAATTAAGCTACCGTTCGGTCAATGACATATCACGACGCTGGAAAAGCTTCGGCCTTGTGGTTGCTTCCGATATTTCCGTACGTGAGGGTAGAGACTTGAAGAACCGCGACAACGTCAAACGTTTATTGCACGGACCTGAAGCGCGAATCAGCATTTACCGCGATGAGTACGGCATACCTCATATCCGTGCGAAGAACAGTTGGGATTGCTTCTGGGCTTTAGGTTACGCGCACGCACACGACAGAATGTGGCATATGGATTTTCAGCGGCGCAAGGCGCTGGGGAGATCGGCCGAGTGGTTGGGGCCGGACGGCTTGGAGGCCGATAAGCTAGCGCGCCGGTTGAATAGCGCCGCAGCCGCGCAGCGGGACTACGCGGCACTCGGCAGCACAGCAAAAGACATGCTGAACGCGTACGCCCGAGGCGTTAATTCGTATATTGACCTCGGTATTAAAGAAAAAGAATATGAGTTGCTTGGAGAATCGCCCGAACGTTGGGAGTCCTGGCATTCGATCGCAGTGATGCGCCAAATCGGTCTATTGATGGGCTCGTTCTGGATGAAGCTCTTTCGTGCTGCGATGCTGCCTTACGTCGGCGCGGGAAATGTTACCAAATTGCGATACGACGACGGCGGAATTGATCTGCTGTGTATTCCGGGCAGCATCGAATCAGAGCGTTTGATTTCCACGCTCGATGAGCTTCGTCCATCAATAGAAGCACTCCTTGCTACTCAATCATCCGACCTGACCGGTGGGGGTAGTAATAATTGGGCGATATCGGGGCATCTAACGTCGACCGGGCGGCCCATTTTGATGGGCGACCCGCACCGAGAGCTTGAGGTGCCGACGATGTATAGTCAGGCCCACATCGCGTGCGATGACTTTGACGTCATCGGCCTCACCGTACCCGGGGTTCCGGGATTTCCACACGTGGCACATAACGGCAATGTGGCTTGGTGTGTGACGCACGCTTTTGTCGATATACACGATCTCTATGTCGAAAAATTCCGCTCCGAAGGCAAAGAAGTCCTTTTTAAGGATGAATGGCATGAGGTTCGATCGCGATTGGAAACGATCAAGGTGCGCGGCAAGGCCGACGAATCAATCGAATGCCTCGAAACTTCGCACGGCCCGGTAATTTTAGGCAATCCGGCTGACGGAAGCGCCATCACCCTTCGCTCCGTTCAGTTTTTCGAGACGGACAATTCGTTCGACTGTCTCCCAGAGATGATGCGAGCTGCCAGCGTAGAGCAACTATACAAGGCGGTGCATCCCTGGGGTTTGATAGACCACAACTTGGTAGCCGCCGATACGCACGGCACGATTGGGCATCGAGTTCGTGCCAAGGTACCGCAACGATCTAGCGTCAACGGCTGGTTACCCGTACCGGGTTGGACTGGGGATTTTGAATGGCAAGGAATGGTTGCTCCTTTTGACATGCCCGAAAGCATTAACCCGTCGGCGGGTAGTATTGTGACCGCCAATAATCGGGTCGTCGACGATCGGAACGGTCTGTATCTTTGTACCGATTGCCATCCGCCGCACAGGGCGCGTCGAATTAGGGAGCTGCTCGCAGGCAAAAAGCAGCTGTCAATCAGTTCGATGAGTGACATATATATGGATGTCGCGACCAAGCCTGGGTTGCTGTTTCAGGAAATGGCGAATCGTCAACCCACAGTCGTTGGCCCCGCGAAGGCGATGTTGGAAGATCTGCGTGCATGGAATGGCGAGATGACAGTCAATTCGCCGGCGGCTGTTGCCTATTCAAAGCTCCGCTTGTCGGTTACGAAAGTAGTTGCTGAAATATTGGAGATTGGGAATCGCGAGAGCAGATTGATGCACTCTAATGCCTTGCTAGATCATCTCTGGTGGATCGTTCCCAACCTTTTACGAAGCGCGGACGTAAGCCTGCTTAAGGGAAAGTCATGGGACGACGTGTTTCGTATTGCTATCGACCGTGTCGGAAACGACTTGGATGAGGGCAATTGGGCTGAACAGCATGCGCCTGTTCTACATCATTCCTTGAGCAAGGTTTTCCCCGACGAATCGGCAGCATTGGATATGCGTTGCGCTCTCGTTGGGGGAGATAACGATACAGTTTTCGCAACCGGTTACAGTGCATCACAGGGATTCCAGACGAAATATTCGGCACTGGCACGCACCAGCTTCGACGTTGGAAACTGGGAAAACTGCGAGTGGGTCGTATTCCAAGGGGCCTCTGGGCGGATTGGAGACGTGAATCGTACGAACCAGAATGGGCTCTGGGCGGAAGGAAAAACCGTCAGGATGCGGTACGACTGGAGCTTGATCGCTCAGCGATGCGCGGTCGAGCACATCGACCCTGCCTAAGAAGCTACTAAACAGCCAAAACATAAAGATCCCATGAGCCCAGATGTCCCAGTACCCATTGCCCCACAGGCCGATGCAGTAGCAGGCGTATACCGAAAAATAGGTTGGCGGCTGCTTCCTTTTCTCTTGCTTTGCTACACGATGTCCTTCCTTGACCGAATTAACATCGGTTTTGCGAAACTCCAAATGCAGCACGAGCTAGGAATTTCGAATACTGCCTATGGGATCGGGGCGGGGATATTTTTTATTGGCTACATTTTTTTTGAAGTTCCAAGCAACCTGTTGTTGCCACGTTTCGGGATACGGAAGACGATAAGCCGCATCATGATTCTTTGGGGATTGACATCGGCGTGCATGATGTTCATCCGAGGCGAAACGTCGTTTTATGTTATGCGGGTCCTGCTCGGAATTTTTGAGGCCGGCTTCGTTCCTGGCGTCATGTACTACCTGTCGTTTTGGTACGGCAGACAATATCTGGGCCGTGCGATTGCAATTTTCATGTTTGCCGGTCCGATCGGCGGTGCTCTTGGATCCCCTATCTCCGGTTGGATCATTGGGTCGCTGTCGGGCCATCACGGGTTATCGGGTTGGCAGTGGCTGTATCTCCTGGAAGGCTCACCCTGCATCTTGCTTGGTCTGCTGGTTCCGTTCGTTATGGTTGAACGAATGGAAGACGCCAAATGGTTGAGTGCCGAGGAAAAGGCAATCGTTCGATCACAGCTTTCGGACGGCGGTCCGAATGCCGGCACGTTTAGATCTGCTCTTGCCAATCCGAAAATTTATCTGATGAGCGCCGCATACTTCTGCATTTTGGCTGGCCTTTACATCATTAATTTCTGGTTGCCTACAATCATCAGTGAAAACGGTGCGAAATCGCCGATAGCTGTAGGTTTGTTCGCGGCGATACCGAACATCGCTGGTTTGATTGGACTCTATTTTGGCGCTCGCCGGTCTGACCGTGTCAAGGAACGCCGTTGGCACAGCGCTATTCCCGCGCTATTGGGAGGGGTAGCCCTAGCGGGTTGTGCAGTTTGGCATGAGACATTCTGGCTATCATTGACCTGCATCACATTGGCTGATGCCCTGATGAATATGGCTTACGTGGTGTTCTTGGCGATCCCCGCAGAGCATTTCAAGGGCCGCGCCTATGCGGGAGGATTTGCCATGATCAACTCCATAGGCGTAATGGGCGCCTTTGCAAGTCCTGTAGTGGTCGGCTTCGTGAGGAGCTCCACTGGGAGCATGAACGGCGCATTACTTTGGATGTCTCTAGTGATGCTAATCGCGTCTGCACTTTTGGTATCGATTAGACGATAAGAATTTGAGTTTCGGCATCACGACCGAAGTATTGCAGTAGCAGCCAACAAGACGGCTAAACAGGCGAACCTGATAAGGCTGCTCAATCTTGTTCTTCGAGGATGGGCGAATTACCACAGTCATGTAGTCGCCAAGAAAGCCTTCGATCGGGTTGATCACGAGGTCTGGTCAACGCTATGGCGATGGGCGGTAAGAAGGCACCCTAAAAAAGGAGCCCGATGGGTGAAGATCAAATACTTCAAGACCAAAGGTTTCCGGGACTGGGTATTTGCCGCCACAGAAAACAAAGAAGATGGCACGACAAGAGAGGTCATCTTGCTCAAGGAATCGGATACGCCAATGATCGGCATATCAACATCAAAGCGGACGCCAATCCTCACGATCCGCAATGGGCGCCGTACTTCGAATCCCGATGGGGTAAGAAGATGCTGAACTCGGTACGAGGTCGCAGTAAGCTGTACCGTGTCTGGCTAAGGCAAGATGGCCTGTGTTCTTACTGTCAGCAGCCCATCACAATGAACACCCGCTGGGATGTTACGCATATTGTGAAGCAAACTGATGGCGGGACGGATGCAGCCAGCAACCTCCAAGTGCACCATCTCAATTGCCGTAGAAATCCGCAGTATGCCGGAAAATAAAGTTGTACTACCGGGTGTCGACAGATGTCTTTGTAGAGGCTTGAGCCGTATGCTCCTAAAGGCGCACGTACGGTTCTTAGATGGGGTATGTCACCCGGACAAGATTCCGGCGCAGCGCGCATGCAGGATAGGGCTGGCGAACCGCCAGCGGATAGAAGGTTGTGCGACGTTGGATCGTCTCACGAGCGCCACGACGGCTTCACGCAGGGACGTGAATTCGATCGCAGCAATTACCGGGCGACGTGGAATGCGCCTGTAGGTTGGCGAGCGCAATACCGCGCGCTCACCAACTTATGCCAGCCTATCGCGCCTTCGCCGCGTCAAGGGTCGCTGCGCTCAGGCTTCGCCTGCCCTTGACCCCGCTACGGCGCTTCTTTACAGAGGCCGCCCGATGGGACCTGGACAATGATTCGTGAGTCAGGTCGTGAAAGGCCTTGACAACTTTCTGCTCATAGAAGGGGGCAACAGCGCAGCAATGCGCTGTTGCTACCCGACCAGGACCATCGTCACATCAAGTCCAGAATGAACGTGATGCTCGGGTTCAAACGGTTCAGGAGTGCCGCGACCACGATTTCAGGCATCGAGTTGATACATCGCATTCGCAAGCGGCAGTTCGACCTCTCCGCTGTCGCGCTCGAGGACATCTCTGCGCCCTCAGCCTGGAGTGTTGTCCTGTTCAATCGATAAGGTATCCATATCTATAAGAAACATCTCGACCACGCCACCTATTTGCACCAGATGCACCTGAAGCACGGCGTGATTTCGCTATTCGATTTTCGGGGCGGCAAGAAGGCCCTGCTGGACATCGGCAGAATGTCAGTATGGCGCGGTGCTGCCAAGTCATGGATCTGTTCCAGGACAGCGGACCTGCTTTCATAGCGATTTGTATCGTTTTATGACCGTATGGGCATAATTATATTCTGTTCGGGCATAATAGTGAGTGGCTTCCGAAAGACGGAAGGCCGCTCGCGATCCACATTTGGGGATCTGGCTCTGACATTCGCCACAAGGATGGAACATGGAATTCGCGCTGTTTTTTACTCGCAACGACCAAACGGTTGTGAACTGTCTTGAGTTGTTTTCGCTTTTCGAAGAATCAGGGATTCGACATTTCGGTTTCAAAGATGTCGGCGTGGAGCGTGAGACATTGCAGGCGCTTGCGAATGCAATCCACGAGGCGGGAGGCACTTCCTATATGGAGGTTGTCTCCGAGTCGCCAGCCGCTTGCATTCGGTCTGCTGAAATTGCTGCGGAACTGGGTGTCAGGCGGCTTCTCGGGGGGACACAGGTCGACGAGATCCAAGCAGTGCTGGCAGGTTCGGAAACGCTGTATTTTCCGGCCGCCGGTCGTCCGGTCGGCCACCCGGTGCAACTGGAAGGATCAGTTCAAAAAATCGTCGACGACTGCAAGCGATTCATGGACAAAGGATGCGCCGGTGTCGACTTGCTCGCTTTCCGCTCATCGCAGGCGGATCCCCTCGAACTTATTGCCGCTGCGCGCGAAGTGATCTGCCCCGGCGGCCTGATCGTGTCCGGCTCGGTCGGAACACCCGAACGTGTGCGCGCTATCCGCCAAGCCGGTGCGGATCTCTTCACTGTTGGCAATGCGGTCCTCGACTGCACTTACCTGTCGGACGGATCGTTGCCGATCGACCAGGCCAAGGCGATGTTACGCGACAGCAACGCATGACGTCGATCCGCGTGGCGATCGATGCACAGCTTGGTGACGCAAGTCGTTTTCGGCATTCCGATCGTCGCGCGCTGTCGCCGAAAGACTGAGATGATTTGGCCTATGGTCTCGAGCTTGGCGTCGATTGGGTCGCGCTGTCGCGAGCGATCACTGTTCATGCTGGAATGGTTGCGCGACCCATCGCTGCGCCGGCGCGTAAAGATCGGGTTGGAACGAGGGTGAAGCGCGCGATTCACTCGCTCGCGCCGTGTTTTTTCATTGGCTTGGAGAAATTCGCGACCGCTCCTATGAGAACCAGCGGTACCGCGCAGGTGGGTTGAATTTCGCCGTCGCTGCAATCACCCTCTGGAACTCAGCACTGTTATGTCCGGCGTTCGCCGGTTCCGGGGTTCTGTGGCGGGAGATGGAACACACTTGCATACGGAGCCCCGGCAGGCCCGAGGCGGACTTTTAGGCCGCTTTTCGGTCAGTTTGTGCTATTAAAATTTCAACGCCCGCGGCCGTTAGCGCCTCCGCTAAATGTGGCTCGGGGTATGCATTCACGACCAAACGATGAATCTGGGTCGGGTGGCATACCCTGAAGAGGGTGGTACGGTTCAGTTTAGTTGAGTCAGCGATGACCGTTATTCGCTTGGCCTGCCCGATCATAGCCCGGGCTATTTCCGCTTCCATCAGCTGGTAATCCATCGCCCCACCAGCGTCGATTGCACCGACAGTGATCACGGCATCACGAGCGATGAATTGGACAATCTGCTGAACAGCAAGCGGACCAACGTTTTCGGAGGCCTCCTCCAGATATTCCCCCCAATCAGGAAAACCCGATGTCCCTCACCACTGCGTGCCATCGTTCGCGTGATCGCCAAGGAGTTAGTAACGACAGTCATTGATGGGCGGGCGGCGAGCTCTTGAGCAAACGCTAGCGTCGTAGTTCCGGTATCGATGAAAACAGTATCGTCGCGGTCGAAAAGCGTTGCGGCGAAGCGGGCGATCGCCCGCTTTCCGTCGGCTTGTTCCTGCAGACGGGCGCGAAAAACCCCCTCGGTAGGCTGGTCAAGCAAAACGGCACCGCCGTGATACTTACGAAGCCGGCCGAGAAGTGACAATTCGGTCAAATCGCGCCTGGTTGTCTCACGAGACGCGCCGAGATGGTCGGATAAGAAGTCGACGGTAACTTTTCCAGTTTCACGTAAAAGCGTAAGGATTGATGCGTGCCTTTCTTTGGGTTTCATTTCGTCGTAATCCTTTATGCAAGCGGGAGGCGGCGAGTCCAAGCAAGCCTTTTACGGAATCGTGCGTGACCGGACCGGGACGTCAAGCGTCTTCGGCACGTGCCAATTACTCAGTATTTTCCCGTGATCCTATTTGATGAATTGACTGTTCGGGCATATAAGAATACCGTTTGGCCATTGTATGCGGCTAAAAGGGTGGAATTGTGGTAAATCCAAAAAGCAACGACTTATTTGATGTTGCGACAAACACTTACTTCCTTGACCGACTGACCTGCACGTCTGTGACGAACGCGACGACGGCGTCGCGGAAATTCCTCATGAATCTGGAAGCAGGTGAATGGGATGAGGAACTGTGTCGCCAATTTGGCATTCCTATCGATTTCTTGCCGGAAATTCGACCCACGGTGCGGGATTTCGGTTGCGGGGGCGCTTCGGCGATCACCGCCTCCGTCCGTTGACACGCAGGCCGCGCCGTATGGACATGGCTGTCACAGGAAAGGAGACGGAAAAATTACTTTCGGGACCGGCGCCTTCGCGCTGGCCCTGATCGGCGACAGTAGCAACGCATCGACGATCTTTGAGCCTCGGCGGAAAGCCTCGACAGTCATTGAGTGGTACGAGCGATTCACGGAGGCCGTATCGCGCTAAGGGTTGGCGGTAGGTTAGAGACGTTACAGAGAAAATTTCCGGTAGGGTAATTGTTAGGTATACGAATTGTATGGATTGGATTTTGACTGACGACATTAGCTATTCATGGGGGGTCGTCAATAGGGCTATTTACGTCAGTCGCGCAGCGGCGAGAATTTTCGATGGCACATTGCGCTGCGATTGTGAACTTATTGCGAGCCTTCGGCCGAGTTACCTCATCGGCCTTTTTGGGATTGGACTACTTTTGGGAGCAATACGATGGCAACGGAGCGTATAGGTACCTCAGCGGAGGGGAATGACGAAGACGCAAAGTTCTTGGCGAGTCTAGGCTATAAGCAAGAATTGTCGCGGCATATGGGAGGCTTTTCAAATTTTGCCATTTCCTTTGCCATCATTTGTGTGCTGGCTGGCGGCATTACGGCGTTCCCACAAGCGCTTGGTGCTGCTGGGGGCATTTCAGTAGGCTTGGGTTGGCCGATCGGCGCGCTGTTTGCGGTGATAGTGGCCCTGGCGATGGCACAAATCGCATCTGCGTATCCCACCGCCGGTGGGCTCTATCATTGGAGCTCGATTCTGGGCGGAAAAGGCTGGGGGTGGGCGACGGCGTGGTTCAACCTTATCGGGTTGATCTTTGTATTGGCGTCGGTCAATTTCGGCGTCTACGACCCGTTCTTCAAGTCGTTCATAGCGCCGCTATTCGGAATTAGGCCAGAATCCCTTGGTTGGGGTACACAGACGGTATTCATCGCATCTTGCACGGTCACGCAAGCGATTCTCAACCAATACGTTCCTCGCATAACGATGCGTCTGACCGATTTGTCTGGCTGGCTAATTTTTGCCGTAACTGTTGTGCTAATGGCGGCACTTCTATGGACTGCGCCGCATCCGTTTCATATCGAAAGGTTGTACACATTTACCAACTTCACCGGCGCTGACGGAAGCCCATGGCCTAAAAGCACTGGTAGTGTCGGCGTCTTCCTTTCGGGACTTCTGCTGACCGTCTACACGATTACCGGCTTTGACGCTTCCGCGCACTCTTCAGAAGAGACACACAATCCGAGTCGCGCCGTGCCCAAGGGGATTTTGACATCCGTGATTTGGTCAATCATTTTTGGTTACTTGTTGATCTGTACCTTCGTGCTCGTGATGCCCGATGTTGCGCAGGGGGTTAAGCAGGGCAGCGATTTCTTCTCTGCGCTGCTGGCGCCATTGCCGACGTGGTTAAAGGTGATGTTGGGCGTTGCAATCTTCGCGATCAACTACCTCTGCGGACTCGCCGCAATGACATCAACATCACGGATGATGTACGCGTTCGCGCGGGATGGTGGTTTGTTAGGCTCTAAATGGCTGAGACGCGTAAATCCGCGGACCAGTACTCCCGGACCTGCAATTTGGGTTACGACGGCACTCGCAATTGCAGCAACGTTGTATGGCGACGCCTTCGTGGTTTTGTCGACTGGTTGCGCCGTCTTACTGTACCTCTCGTACATTATGCCGACGGCGGCCGGAGTGTTCGCTGAAGGAAACCGCTGGACTCGAAAAGGACCATTTGATTTAAAAGCATTTTCGCGTCCAGTAGGTGTGCTCGCAGTGGTGGGCGGAGCTGTACTTGTATTCACGGGAGTACGGCCGCCGAACGAAAAGGTTCTCTATCTTGTCATCGGACTCTCGGTTATCCTGTTGCTCCTTTGGTGGGTTGCTGGCTTGCGTCGGCGATTCAACGGGCCGCCGTTGAGCGAGAGCGTTGCAAAGGATGTGCCGGAAGTGCTTTCATCTGCAAGCGATTGACTGACGCAATGGGCTCGAGGCGTAGCAAATCAAATGGCGACCTGAGCCCTCTACTTCAAGGTGAAGCATGCTGCTATACCAAGGCCGCTCCTAAGTAACACTTTCAAGTGACTGATCATGAATGCGCTTTTCATGCGGATTCAGGTTGTTCGGCAGCGACCAGCTTCATAGCATGCTGAGAAATCTGTCGCGGAAAACGTTCGCGGTTGCGCTCCTCGTAGTAGTCCTGACCTTGTTCGGGTGTACTGCTCGCGCTTGGTGAGCATGGAGTAGATGAGACGGGCAAGCTTGTGGGCGGTGGCCGTGACGGCCTTGGGACTGTACCCTTTACGAATGGCTGGTTGCGCAGCGTAAATTCGTGTCTGAAAGCTCCGCCATCGCGAAGGCCCTGGGCTCCACAGCCTGAAACGCTGGGAGGCGCTATTTCGGCGACGGGAAAGTGCTCATTGACAACAGCCGTCTAAAACCAGCTCCGTCCATGGGACGTCGGACCAAGTCGCTGTTTGCCGGTTCGCTGCACGCAGGACAGCACGCTGCAGGCTAAAGTGGCCGGAAGTGTTCGACATCGCCCTTGAGCGAGCCGTCGAGCGATCGCATGGAGACAGTTGGGATGAAATGCATGCCCCACAACTCCAACATCCGCTTTCGCCTGTCTTCCCAGAGGCGGCAGGTGAACTTGACATGCAATGCGCTCCGATTGGCGGGGACAACGATACGATCTTCGCCACCTATAGTGCAGGCGAAGGATTTGCTACGAAATACTCTGCTTTGGCGCGTACGACCTTTGACGTAGGGAAATGGAACAACTGTCGCTGGGTTGTGTTTCAGGGGGCGTCGGGCGAAATCAACGATGCTCATCGGGCTGACCAAAATGTTTTTTGGGCGAAGGGCGCGACAGTCCCGATGCGCTACGATTGGGAACAGATAGCCGGGACGGCAAGCCTGTGTGACCTTGATCCCGCTGAATTTAAGCGCAAGGTCAGCTCGGAAATAAATGAAAATTAATGCGCCTCGCGTACGCGATCGCCGCTCGAGAATATCGCGTGGCAACTGAAACCTGTGCCTCACGCTTCCGCCGGAGCGTGAGGAGATGGCAGTCGTGGTCGCATGCTGCGCATATCCACGATCGGTCATGTGATTCGATGAAGGCCGATCCTGGGCGTTAGTAGGCGATGATGGCGCGCAACCGAAGTCCGGAAGACAGGCTTTACGGTAATTCGAAACGCACTCTACTTCCGGTATGCCTTTGACATACTGCTGGTCCAATTGTATGTCGACTCCACATGCGCAAGCATTTCTTTCCGGGCGCCTTCCGGGTTCCTGCTGATAATTGCAGAAATGAGTGTGTCATGTCGCATGGAAGGCGTGTCCTTGGCGAGCGACGGTGTTGGTTGGGAAAGAATCAGAATATTCAACTTCTCCTGAATCTGGATCTCTTCACGCAGCAGGTCGGCAGATCTCGATGCCTCGGCTATTAAGGTGTGCAGGCTTGCGTCTGCCATCCGTCGCTGTCCGAGGTCGGCTGCACATCGCAGAAATTCGACCGCTGCTCTCTGAATGAGTTCGAAGTCGCATGGGGTTCCTCGCTCCGCCGCCAGATAGCAAGCCTCTCCAGAAATTGCCCGACGCCAATCCGTAAGGTCGCGTAACTCCTGTGCAGTCATTGAGCTGGTTCGTGCCGCTTCCATCAACCGCTCGCTAACGTCACTTGCGACAAATGATCCGCCAAACCGTCCACGGGTGGTCACCACGAGCCCAAATTCACGCAGTGACGCGAGCGCATTGCGCAACGTCATTGGCGCGACCCCAAGAGACTTGGCGAGTTCATCCTCACGCGGCAGCTTGTCGCCCGGCCTGAGATCGCCTGAAGTAATTGCGTCCGTGAGCCGGCGCACGATTGCGTCGGGCGCACTCTGCCCGCTTACTGGGGTAAACGACGAGATGGAAAGTTTTTTAGTCATAAACTCTACATGTTATAGTTTTTGTGCCTAATCAATGATTACACCATACTCAACATGATACAGAAAAACGCCTTTCGTTCGGCGAACGCGCCTCGGGTCCTCGTCTCAGGATCCTTCGACTCGGACTTTGCCCCTCCGACGTTGAATTCGGCCATCCGCGACCTCGCGGACAACGCCCTGAGACACCTCGAAGGGGCGGGTGTGACCGGCGTCATCGTCAACGCGGCCTCATCCACAGCGCTGCCAGTTGAACTCGTTGAGGAGTACGACGGCCTGATCGTCCTCGGTGGCTGCGATATCCATCCTCAAATATACGGGCAGGACATCGAAAGCAACTGTGTGTATGGCACGAATCCGCGTGTTGACGAATTTGAGGTTTCGCTCGTGCGCGGCGCCGTGGTTGCACGAGTGCCCGTGATCGGTATTTGCCGCGGGATGCAGGTGTTCAATGTTGCGCTTGGCGGCACACTGATTCAGGACGTTGGTGTCGGCACAATTCACAATGTCGCCGAAGATAACTCTGCAATGACCGAACACGGCGTACGGATTTTGCCAGGGACAAAGCTCGCCGGAATTTTCGGCGAAGGAGAGATGGGCATTCAGTCTGCCCATCACCAGGCCGCCGACCGGCTGGGTGATGGCCTGATCGTCTCGGCGGTGGCGCCTGACGGCATCGTCGAGGGTATCGAGCTCAACGATTCTTGGGGGATAGGCCTGCAATGGCATCCGGAGGACTCGAATGCCAATCTGACGCACATCGACTTGCTGTTCAAGGCCTTTGCGGCGCAGTGCGAGCTTCATGCGCGAGGTCGGCTGTCCTCCTCAACCGCTTAACCTCAAGGAAACGTCAAATGAAAATGCCCTCGAACGTTGCCCGTTGGTTGTCCGCTCGGCCTTAACGCTCGCCGGCTTCGCCCTGTCGTTCCCGGCACATTCGTCAGACAGCTACGTTTTCGGTTCCTGCAAGCTGATGGGCAAACCAAACAGCATTTCGCTAGCCAATTTTTTTCAAATGGAGAGGTCATGAAAACGTTAAAACTAAATACCTTGTCTGTTGCTATGACAGCGGCAATCTTGTCGGCGCATATCACGAGCGTCTTTGCGGATGAGGTCGTGCGTATTGGCTTCGCTGCGCCGCTGACGGGTGGGAGCGCTCATGCCGGCAAAGATTCGGAGAACGGCGCGCGCCTAGCGGTGGATGAAATAAATTCTAAAGGTCTGGTACTCGGCGGCAGTAAAGTGACGCTCCTGCTCGACTCGCAGGACGACGCAAATGATCCTCGCACGGCGACTCAGGTGGCGCAAAAGCTCGTAGACGACCACGTCGTCGCGGTGATCGGGCATGGCAACTCGGGGACGTCCATCCCTGCATCAAAGATCTACAGCGATGCTGGCATCTTGCAGCTCTCGCCATCAGCCACGAACCCTCAATACACCCTACAAGGATTCAAAACGACGTACCGGGTGGTGGCAACAGACGCGCAGCAGGGCCCCGCGTTGGCGACATATGCTACGGGCGCGTTAAAGGTCAAGCGTGTTGCAGTAGTCGATGATGCTACGGCCTATGGCCAGGGATTGGCCGACGAGTTTGTCAAGAAAGCGAAGACTTTGGGCGTGATCGTGGTTTCGAGGGACGCCACGAGCGATAAGACGATTGATTTTCGTGCCATTTTGACGAAGATCAAAGGGCAGACACCGGACGCAATTATGTATGGTGGAATGGATGCGACGGTCGGACCATTTGCTAAGCAGGCAAGCCAATTAGGTATTAAGGCCAAGATCCTCGCTGGTGATGGAGCCTGTACGGAGCAACTATCCAGTCTAGCGGGTGCGGCGGCTGACAATGTCGTGTGCTCCGAACCGGGTCTTGGTCTCGAAAAGATGCCCGGCGGCGCGGCATTCGCGAAAAAATACGAGGCTCAGTTCCATGAGCCGATTCAAATTTATGCGCCATTTTCGTACGACGCCGTAAATATAGTTGTTGATGCGATGAGGCGCGCGAACTCGACTGATCCGGCCAAGATAATTACTGCAATGCCTTTGACCGACTATCGCGGCGTCATCGGCGAGACGCAATTTGACGAGCATGGGGATCTTAAGCACGGTGCTATTTCGGTATACACGTACCGCGCCGGAAAGAAGGTGCTCATCGACGCGCTGAAAATGTGAGCTTAAGTCACGCTGGTCCTATTTTCTGATTTGGACAACGGCCAGCCTGCATTTAAGTCACATGGCCTGAGGCTATTCCGAAAAATCAGGTCTGAGAGGATGTTGGCCAGCCTTCATTCAGTTGAAGGGTCGATCGATTCTGGCGGCGATCGGCTATGAGTAAAATATTAATCGCAATCGAGGCAAGTCAATATCATTTAGGATGACTGATAAATCGGGTGAGTATGGGAGTCTGCTGTGCCGTTTTGAAAACAACTCCCCTTATCTCATAGAAAGAAACCAATAGTGGTTTTATCAACGAGCTCAATATGAAAAACTTAATACTAACAGCAGCCATTGGTAGCACCTTGGCATCGCCGGTCTATGCGCAAAACAGCGTCACGTTGTACGGCATCGTCGATGACGGTTTCACCTATGTGAATAATGCGGGCAAGGCGGGGGCGATCGTTTCAATGGTAAGTGGGGTGCTTCAGGGTTCCCGCTGGGGCGTGAAAGGTACGGAAGATCTGGGCGGCGGCCTGAAAACCATCTTCCAACTTGAAAGCGGGTTTAACACAAACACTGGCGCGCTTGGCGGCGGCGGTTTGGGGTTCAGTCGCTTGTCCTACGTAGGGCTCTCCAGCGACAAGTTTGGTACTGTCACTGTGGGTCGCCAGTACGATACGATACAGGACTACCTTCAGCCCACCACCATGAATGGCAACTGGGGAGCAGACTTCTCGCATGCCGGCGACATTGACAACTCGGACAATAGCTTTTTCATTAACAATGCGATTAAGTACAACAGCATAAATTATAGCGGTCTGCAGTTTGAAGCCCTTTATGCCCTCGGCGGCAAAGCCGGTTCGGCGACTGCAAACAGCACCGTGGCGGGCGGCGTGGGATACACCAACGGCCCGATCTACCTCACAGCAGTGTACGAATCGGCGAAGAATCCAGCGACACAGTTTCCCGGTGGAAATTTCGTGGGCAATCAGGCCACGCCCAGTGCGAATGGTCCTTTCGGCTATGTCGGCAACCCGGCGAACATGCAGGTGATCGGAGTAGGCGGTACCTATGCGATCGGAAAAGCAATGTTGGGGCTCGACTACACGAATACACGCTTTGGGTCTGCCAATGGCACCAACAGTTCAGTACTTTTTGACAATTATGAACTCTGGGGCCAGTACGCAGTGAGTCCAGCTACGACATTGTCGGCCGGATATACCTTTACTGCCGTCAAAGTCAATTACTTGGCCAGTTCCAACCGTCCGAAGTACAACCAATTCAACGTGATGGCTGACTACAGGTTGAGCAAGCGCACCGATATCTATTTTATGGGCGTGTACGAGAAGGCGTCTGGTGGGGCCTACGCTGATATTTTCGATGGCTGGCCGGCCGGCCAGTCGACCACCACAAATCAGGTGCTAACACGTATAGGAATCCGTACGAAGTTCTGATTTGCTACGTCGTAGAAGGCATCCTGGGTGCTTGCCACGACGTACATGGGAATTCACTCTCACTACGAGATTCTTCAGGTAGTTGAAGTTGCTGACGTACCGATGCAGAACGTTGCCACCCGCGGTGATTGCTGTCGCCGATGGCAGCGCGAGGTATTGGATGACACGTGATTCGGTATCTACGTGTCATCCATTTTTCTCATTCTTTCTAAGGCCGGGTGAAAACCGAATTTTAATTTTCCGGAAAATTCACCCGTAGATGAACAGAATCCCGAAGACTCTCCGTACGAGTGAGTTCGGCCAGGGAGCAGTGATGGGTGATGACCGACGGCATTGGTTGCTCATGTCAATGAAGACGCTGGTCACTCGTTATCGTGGGCAGAAGGCAGGTGAGCCTAACACGTCGGGCAATATCAGAGGCCGCTGACGAGCGTCCAACTGAGCTGACCAGGATCGAACCGGAACTATCTGAAGTGAGGGTGAAATGCGATCTGTGAAAAAGCATCTCAATGGGCTCGCCGCCCCGCTCGATGGGGAAGGATCGTGGCATCCCTGCACCGATGTTCGTTGTATGGAAGGAGCCTTGAAATTATATTGGATTCCTTATAAAGCGAGATATATATTTGTTAAGGATGTACGCATGAAAGTGTTAGCACTGGCAACCATAATCGTTAGCGCTTTGGGCTTGGCGGTCTACGCGCCCAACGGCGTCACGTTGTATGGCCGCGTTGTCTCTCGACTCTATCCCACTCTGGCGGAGCAGATACGCTTGCTTGCCCTTAGGCCGACATTGCGTTTCCGTCCTTATCCGAGTTTCACATGCAAGGCAGCGCGCGTGTTCTCATACTCGAGCCCGACACGACTACTGCGCACGTCGGGCCGGTACTAGATAGGTCGATACATTTAACAAGGACGTCTTTTTGAAGCACCGATGTCCGCCCCCCGGAGTAAAGAAATGGACATTTTTGTTCAGCAGATCCTCAACGGGCTGGTGTTAGGCAGTGTCTACGCCATCATCGCGTTGGGTTACACGATGGTGTACGGGATTCTCGGCATCATCAACTTCGCTCACGGGGACGTGCTGATGGTCGGCGCCATGGTTGCGTTGTCTGCCATTGGCGTCATGCAAAACCATTTCCCTGGCATGCCGTTATCGCTGGTGCTGGTCATCGCGCTACTGGTTGCCGCAGTCGTTTGCGCGTTGGTCGGCTACACCATCGAACGCGTGGCTTACCGGCCTTTGCGTAAGGCGCCGCGTCTTGCGCCGCTGATTACGGCTATCGGCGTATCGATTCTTCTCCAGACGCTGGCCATGATGATCTGGGGCCGCAATCCGCTGGCCTTCCCGCAACTGCTGCCGACCGATCCGATCAACGTGATCACGGCCACTGCCGATCGTCCGGGGGCCGTCATTTCAATGACGGAAATCGTGATTATCGTGGTTGCATTCCTCGTGATGGGCGGTCTGCTGCTGCTCGTACACAAGACGAAACTCGGCCGCGCAATGCGCGCCATTGCCGAGAATCCGGGTGTCGCGAGCCTGATGGGGGTCAACCCTAACTTCGTGATCTCCGCGACCTTCATGATCGGCTCCGCGCTCGCCGCGCTCGCCGGTGTGATGATCGCCTCCGAATACGGCAACGCGCACTTCTACATGGGCTTCATCCCAGGGTTGAAGGCGTTCACGGCGGCGGTGCTGGGGGGGATCGGCAACTTGGGCGGCGCGATGGTGGGCGGCGTGCTGCTCGGCCTGATCGAACAGCTCGGCGCCGGGTATATCGGCAATTTGACTGGCGGTGTGTTCGGCAGTAACTACCAGGACGTGTTCGCCTTCATTGTGCTGATCATCGTGCTGGTGTTCCGTCCGTCCGGCCTGCTCGGCGAACGTGTCGCAGATCGCGCTTAAACAGGGGAGACCAAGCATGACTTCAATTCAACCGATCGAGCCGTCGACCACGCTCATCCCTGAAAGAAAGACCGCGAAGAACTACGCCGTCACGGTGCTGGTGACCGCGCTGGTGATCCTCGCTCCCATGCTGATCGGCGCGGCCGGCGGCAATTACTGGGTCCGCGTGCTCGACTTCGCGATGCTGTACGTGATGTTGGCACTCGGCCTGAACGTGGTGGTGGGTTTTGCCGGCCTGCTGGACTTGGGCTACATCGCGTTTTATGCGGTGGGCGCTTACGTGGCTGCGTTGCTGTCCTCGCCGCAGCTGACCACGCAGTTCGAGTGGATCGCGCGTCTGTTCCCCGGCGGCCTACATACGCCGATCTGGATCATCGTGCCGTGCGCAATGACGGTGGCCGCGACCTTCGGGATGCTGCTTGGTGCGCCGACCTTGCGTCTGCGTGGTGACTACCTTGCCATCGTGACGCTGGGCTTCGGGGAGATCGTGCGAATCTTCTTGAACAACCTGGATCGTCCGGTGAACATTACGAATGGCCCGAAGGGAATCACGGGTGTCGATCCGGTGTCGATGGGTGGCTTCAGTCTCGCGAAGACGCACTCGTTCCTCGGGTTCTCGTTCCCGTCCGTGTACCTGTATTACTACCTGTTCGTGCTGTGTTCGCTCTTCGTGATCGTCGTGTGCGTGCGCTTGCAGCATTCACGTATCGGTCGTGCGTGGGCGGCTATCCGCGAAGACGAAACCGCCGCCAAGGCGATGGGTATCAACTCCCGCAACGTGAAGCTGCTGGCCTTCGCGATGGGTGCGTCGTTCGGCGGTTTGTCGGGCGCGATGTTCGGTACGTTCCAGGGCTTTGTGTCACCGGAATCGTTCACGCTGCCCGAGTCGATCGTGGTGCTGGCCTGCGTGGTGCTCGGCGGCATGGGCCACATTCCGGGCGTGATTCTTGGTGCGGTGCTGCTGGCCGTGCTCCCGGAATTCCTGCGTTCGACCATGGGCCCGCTGCAGCACATGCTCTTCGGCCATCAGGTCGTAGATACAGAGGTGATCCGCCAACTCGTGTATGCGCTCGCGATGGTATTGATCATGTTGTACCGACAGGAAGGCTTGTGGCCGTCTCCGAAGCACGAAGACAAGATCGCGAAAATTGCGAAGCGCGCCGGCAAGAAGCCGGTGCGGGCCTGAGCCCCCGAGAGAGCGGAGAAAACACAATGAGTGATAAACCCATTCGACTGTCCGTGAAGGGCGTGAACAAGCGCTTCGGCGGCTTGCAGGCACTGGCTGAAGTTGGCCTGGAAATCAGGGAAGGCGAAATCTACGGCCTGATCGGCCCGAACGGCGCAGGCAAGACCACGTTCTTCAACGTGATCACGGGTCTCTACACGCCGGACTCGGGTACGTTCGTGCTCGACGGTACGCCGTACACGCCGACCGCCGTGCATCAGGTGGCGAAGGCGGGCATTGCGCGTACCTTCCAGAACATTCGTCTGTTCGGCGGCATGACGGCGCTCGAGAACGTGATGGTCGGACGCCACGTGCGAACGAAGCATGGCCTGATCGGCGCGGTGCTGCAGACGCCGTCCGAGCGTCGCGAAGAGAAGGAAATCAAGGAGCGTGCGCTGGAGTTGCTGGAGTATGTGGGCGTGCTGCAATACGCGGATTACACGTCGCGCAACCTGTCGTACGGGCACCAGCGCCGCCTGGAAATTGCACGTGCGCTTGCCACCGATCCGAAGTTGCTCGCTCTCGATGAACCTGCCGCCGGCATGAACGCGACGGAGAAGGTCGAACTCACGCGCCTGCTCGACAAGATTCGCGGCGATGGCCGCACGATTCTCTTGATCGAACACGATGTGAAACTGGTGATGGGATTGTGCAACCGGATGACGGTGCTCGATTACGGCAAGGTGATCGCCGAGGGTCTGCCGCAGGACGTGCAGAAGGATCCGAAGGTGATCGAGGCTTATCTCGGGGCAGGGGTTCACTGATGGCTACGATGAATGGTGCGAACGCGAATGGTACGAACGGCGCAATGCTGAAGATCAAGGGCCTGCAGGTCAGCTACGGTGGCATTCACGCCGTCAAGGGCGTAGATCTGGAAGTTGGCCAGGGCGAACTCGTGACGCTGATCGGCGCGAACGGCGCGGGCAAGACGACCACGATGAAAGCCATCACGGGCCTGAAGGCGTATTCGGCTGGCGATATTGAATACATGGGTCAGTCGATCAAGGGTGTGCCGTCGCACGAATTGCTCAAGCGCGGCCTTGCAATGGTCCCGGAAGGCCGGGGCATTTTCGCGCGCATGTCGATTCTTGAAAACATGCAGATGGGCGCGTACTTGCGTAACGACAAGGACGAAATCGACAAGGACACCGACCGCATGTTCGGCTTCTTCCCGCGGCTGAAAGAGCGGGCCTCGCAGTATGCGGGCACGTTGTCGGGTGGTGAACAGCAGATGCTTGCCATGGCGCGTGCGCTATTGTCGCGCCCGAAGCTGTTGCTCCTCGACGAACCGTCGATGGGTCTCTCGCCGATCATGGTCGAGAAGATCTTCGAGGTGGTGCGCGAAATTTCGGGCGAAGGGCTGACGGTGTTGCTGGTTGAGCAGAACGCACGGCTGGCGTTGCAGGCGGCAAATCGCGGCTACGTGATGGATTCGGGTCTGGTCACCATGTCAGGTGACGCGAAGACCATGTTGGATGATCCGAAGGTAAGGGCGGCGTATCTGGGAGAGTAGGCGCACGTAGCGGCGCACCGGTTTCGTCTCAAAGAGTCCCCATCAACGCGAGTTCCGTCGTTGTTCGCGTCGATCTGACCTTGGTCGTGCTCGGACAGTTCGGAGGTGGCCGGTGCTGATTGCCTCGGACGTTCGCGCTTACGTCTGTCGCGACCCGGTAGACGTGCGCAAGGCTCAACGGGCCGTCGTATCTCGTCGAGCCGTTACTTGAGCAGAAGCCTTCATCGGGCAACCTGTTCGTCTTCGTGACGCGCGACCGCTCCAAAGTGAAGATTCTTTATTGGGCCCGGACGAACGCGTTGCCGAAGCCATCGAGTTGCTCTTTCGCAAATTTCGCGAACTCATCAAGCAGGGCCGCGAGCGGATCGAGCGCATCCGCGAGACGCTCAATGCGATCGACTATCTGTGTTCCGGCACGCTCCTGGAGCGCATGAAGGTTTGCGGCAAGCCGGGCTGCCGCTGCGCCCAAAATCACGACGCCCGCCACGGCCCGTACTATGAATGGGGGCACATGAAAGACGGCAAGCTTGTCCATCGGACAGTCTCGCCCGGGAAGGCCGCCGTCTTGCGGCAGGCCACCGCTAACTATCGGAAGGCGAAGAAGCTGATGCAGGCATGGGAGGACGAAACCGAGCGCCTGATTGACGCCGAAGCGCTGCGCAAACCCTGACCTACCCGGGCGCCCGGGAAATTAAGCGCAAATTCGACCGGCGACCTGCGGAAAGTAAGTCAAGCGGGCGGCATTGAACTCAAAATCGCGCATGACGCGGCCCAAGCGCGAGCTACTTAGGTCCAGTCGAACGCAGGACGAAATATAAGTATCACTAACGTCAACGTGCGTATTTCGGCGAACGTGATCACGGATTCCGGTTGAACGTGATCAGTGAATCCGGAGGAAGGTGATCAGTGAATCCGGAGGAAGGTGATCAGACATTTCGGTTGATGGTGATCGCTGATCACCCGTTTCCGAAACGACTGATCATCTTGCCGAAACAGGTGATCACGCTCCCGGAATGAGTGATCACCGGACCGAAACGGGAACGCTATTTCGGTCTGGCGGTGGTGTTGCGCATGACATCAACGACGGGCGTTAGCCTCGTCTCTTTTATAGGGGACAGGTAATGCCGGCACATCGGATGAGCATGCGCAAATTGAAAGAAGTCCTGCGGCTGAAGTGGGTGTGCGGCTTGTCGCACCGCCAGATCAGCCGGGCCGCGGGTATCAGCGTGGGAGCGGTATCGGCGTATGCAGCGCGTGCAAGCGCGGCCGATCTGGACTGGGCGAGCGTCGAACCGCTGGCTGACGATGAACTCGAGGCCAAGCTGAGCCTGCCGGCCGATCAGAATTCGCAGGCCCGGCGTGTCGACCTGGACTACGCGCTGGTTCATCGCGAGTTGCGGCGCGCAAACGTGACGCTGCAACTATTGTGGGAGGAGTACGTTGAGGCGCACCTCGGCGAGCGCACCTACCGCTACACCCAGTTCTGCCAGCGCTACCGCGACTGGGCGCAGACGCTCAAACGTTCGATGCGCCAGCAACACCGCGCCGGCGAGAAGCTGTTTGCCGACTTTGCCGGGCACACCATGCCGATCCTCGACGGGCGCGGTGGCGTTGCGTTTCGTGCGCACGTGTTTGTCGCTGTACTCGGCGCATCGAACTATACGTATGCCTGTGCGACGCGTTCGGAGGGCACGCACGATTGGATCGGCGGGCTTATCGGCGCCATGGAATTCTACGGCGGAGCTCCGAGTCTGCTGGTCCCAGATAATCCGCGCGCACTGATTGCGCGACCTGACCGATACGAACCGGGCCTTGGCCGCACGGCGCAGGAATTCGTGAACCACTACGCGACAGCGATGCTCCCAGCACGGCCAAGAAAGCCGCGTGATAAAGCGAAGGCCGAGGTAGCAGTTCAAGTGGTCCAGAGATGGGTCCTTGCTCGTCTGCGCAACCACCGCTTCTTTAGTTTGACCGAGTTGAACCGCGCGATCGCTGGTCTCATTGCTGATCTCAACCAACGCCCCTTCAAGAAGCTTCAGGGTAATCGCTGCGAATGGTTCGAGCGGCTCGACCAACCGGCGTTGCGGCCGTTACCCGCCCAGCGCTACGAGATCGCGACCTTCGTGCGATGCGTCGTCAACATTGACTACCATGTTGAGGTCGATCACCACTACTACAGCGCCCCGCACAGCCTCGTGCGCCAGCCAGTCTATGCCCGCTTGACCCGTTTCGGCGTTGAGATCCTTCACGGTGGCAAACGGGTAGCGGCTCACGCCCGCAGCCATCTGCGCAACAAACACACGACGTTGCCCGAGCACATGCCCGTCGCTCACCGCGCTCACCTGGAGTGGACTCCCGGGCGCCTGCTGAACTGGGGCGCATCTATTGGCCCCGGCACCGAGGCAATCGTCCGGCACCTGCTGACCAACCGCCCGCATCCCGAAATGGGCTACCGGGCTTGTCTGGGACTGCTAGCGCTGGCCCGCAAATACGGGCGCGAGCGCCTTGAAGCGGCCTGTCAGCGCGCCCTCGTGGTCGGCTCGCCCACGCGTCGCTCTGTCCTATCGATCCTCAAGTCCGGATTGGACCGACAGGCATCTATGCCGATCGAACTCACTGAATGGCAATCTCCCGAACACGAGAACGTGCGCGGGCCTGACTATTATCACTGACCGAAGGAGGTCACCATGTTGATGCAGCAAACCATCTCGCAACTTCGGAACCTGAAACTCGACGGCATGGCCCGCGCCTTCGAGGAACAAGCCGCACTAACCGCTAGCACCAGTTTGTCGTTCGAGGACCGGTTCGGCATGGTCGTCGAACGCGAACTGGCTTGGCGCGACACGCGCCGTCTTGAACGCCTGATGAAGGCCGCCAGGCTGAAGAACCCACAAGCCTGTATCGAGGACATCGACGTTCGGCAAAGCCGCGGCTTGGACCAGCGAGTCGTTGCCACGCTCGCTAGTTGCGACTGGATCCGCAACGCCCAGAACATCATCCTGAGTGGACCGACCGGCGCCGGTAAAACCTGGATCGCGTGTGCCTTTGCGCAGCAGGCGTGCCGCCAAGGGTTCTCCGCGTTATACGTGCGCGCCGCGCGCCTGTTCGAAGAATTACGCATCGCCCATGGCGACGGCAGCTTCACACGCCGTCTCGCTCAGCTCGCCAAGATTGACGTGCTATTGCTGGACGACTGGGGACTGCAGGAACTCGATCAGGGCGCGCGAAACGACCTGCTCGAAGTGATCGACGATCGCGTGGGCTCACGCTCGACAATCATCACCTCGCAGTTGCCCCTTGAACATTGGCATGCGTGGTTGCAAGACCCCACGCTCGCCGTCGCAATCCTCGACCGGCTCGTGCACCAAGCGCATAGGCTTCCAATAAAAGGTGATTCGATGCGAAAGACCAACGCAAAGCAATCCGACTCATCCCCATCGTGATCACCTTCGTTATAATTCTCTGACCGCGCAACACCAACTTCCATACTGATCACGTTCACCGAAACGGCTGATCACCATCGCCGAAATCCGCAGTCAACGTGCACAACGTTCCGAGATCGGCTCATTCCTTTGTGGGTACAGTCACACTTTTTCCCCGGGAAAGCATGGCATCGCTTTGCTCGCTTGACACCGGCCCGCAAATGGGTACGGGTAATTACAAGCACGGTCAGACGGTTACGAAGGGTCGTCGGTATGGGATGCCGAATCATTTGCGCGAGCATCGCTTATGCGTGACGACGCGTACTATGTTGTGGGGCTGGTCTCCAATCACAGCGCAGGGCAAGATTCCATCTTGCGCCCCCAGTCATGGTGGCTATCCGACAACTGCAGGAAAACAGTAGAGGGTTAAACTGGCCTCGGGCGAGCCTCTATTGACGCCTTACCAACGGCTACGTAGCATGAAATACCGCCATTCACGTCAATCCGCAAAGGCCATCCAAACGTCAATTCACAGACAGTTGCGAGAAAGCATGGTGTCGCATGCTGCGTATTGAATGTTGCATTGCGGAAACGGGAGACCAACTACCGATGGTCATGTGCCTTCTAGATGTTAAGACCGCGTGGAGAGTACGCTTCCACAATCATTCGATCGAACATCACAGGCGCTTGTCAGCCTTGAAGGAGAACGGCCAATGGATTTTCATAAGCTACCCGACATCGATCTGAAGCTGCTCGTGATTTTTGACGAGATTCGAAAATGTCATAGTCTTACGCTCGCAGCCGAGAATCTTGGTGTCACGCAGTCAGCTATCAGCAAATCGTTGCAGCGTCTTCGTCGGCATCTGGGCGACACGCTATTCGTTAGATCACCAAATGGTATGGAGGCAACGCCTAGGGCCAAGGCCTTGGAAGCTCCTATCGCTGATGTGCTACGGACATACTATGAGCGCATTGCCATCGCACCATCTTTCGATCCTGCCTCATCCGATCGCATATTTGCGATCCATGCATCGGACTTGGGCATGTCAGTTCTATTGCCAATCCTGATACCTGAACTGAAGCGACGGGCACCGCACGCTCGCATAACTGGAACTACTGGAAATCAACACGAGGTTCTTGAGGGACTTGAGGTCGGGGACATCGATCTATCTCTAGGTGCCTTTTCTTCGTTGTCAGAAAGTGGAATCTATCAGCAACGCCTATTTGTGGAACAGTACATCTGCCTTGTTCGCCGTGGCCATCCCGTGTGCGCTGCGCCGGTCTTCGATACCGATCTGTTCCAGCAGCAAACGCATATCATTGTCGCGAGCGGCAAGTCCGGACACATCCATGGACGAGCAGAAACGCTTCTACTCGATGAAATACTACCGTCGAACGTCGCCGTGAGAGTTCCAAGCTTTTTGCTCGCTGCGATGCTGACGCGCCATACGGATCATGTTCTTACCGTTCCATCGGCTGCCGCCATAGCATTGGCACCAGAATTTGATCTCGAATGCTTACCCTGCCCGTTGAAGTTGCCGGAATTTACTGTTCTGCAATATTGGCACGAGCGATTTTCACACGATCCCGCCTGTCAATGGCTGCGTACCTTCGTCCACGGTGTATTTGACATCCCCGATTCGGTCTTGGAACGTATCAAGTCACGCCGCGATTTCCCGCCTCTTTCATGTTCGTCGGGGTTAGCTGCACAGCCTTCGGCCATTCCTATTGACGGAAAACCATCCGATTTGAACGATGGATGGGAGCATAACTGTTCAGTTTGATCTGCAATATCGGGCGTTAGTGCCGCTGTCCGCTTCTTCAAGACGTGTCCTGATTCTCATGCGCTCGACGAACGCCTCAAGCTTTGCCGTTCGTGAGGCGTATCGAGTAGCGAAAAATCTGGTCCGACCGGAACTATTCCAGTTGGATTGAGCGTAGGGTGACTACGATAATAATGATTTTTTATGTGCTCAAAGTTAACCGTGCTCGCGATGCCGGGAAATTGGTACAGGTCTCTAAGGTAACCGGACAAATTCGGATAATCGACGATTCGCCGAACATTACACTTAAAGTGACTATAGTAGACCGGATCGAAACGGATCAACGTCACAAATAGGCGCCAGTCGGCTTCGGTCAAACAATCTCCGCATAAATAGCGCTTTCCGGCTAATCGCCGTTCCAGAAGATCAAGAGTATGGAAAAGCCCGATCACCGCTTCTTCATATTGTTCTTGCGTTATCGCGAAGCCAGCGCGGTAGACACCGTTATTGACCGTGCTATAGATCAGATTGTTGAGTGAGTTAATATCTTCATGCAGTGCTCTCGGATACAGGTCGACTTCCGGATGGCGTGCCATTGAATTGAATACCGAGTTAAGAATTCGCATAATCTCGGTGGATTCATTGTTCACGATGGTGCGAGTCTTTTTGTCGAATAGGATAGGAACGGTGACCCTGCCCGTATAGTTTGCCTGCACTGCGCTGTAGATTTGATGCAGATGATCGGCGCCATAGATCGGATCGTGGTCGCCATCTGCGAATTCAGCAAAGGTCCAGCCGTTCGTGCCGACCTGCGGCGCGACTGACGACAGCGAGATGAAGTCGGCCAAGCCCTTGACCACGACCGTGATCGCAGTTCGATGCGACCACGGACATGCGTCCGACACATAGAGATGGTAGCGGTTGGCTTCGGGAAAATACATTGCGCCGCGCTCTTTCGAGATTGTGCCGCGAAAGGTAGTTTGCGTTCTCACAAACTCACCGCGAGGCCCGACACGCGCTGCTGCGTCGTCGGGCTCCCATACACCTTCGATAAGCATTCCCATCCGCTTCTCCGCCCGGGTTCAGACCTTAGTTCGCAATGGGAACGATAGACACCGCACATACCATCGCCTGATCATTCTTGATCAGCTTCTCGAAAATGCGGCGTGCGCGTGTCTGATGGCTATCGCTCATTGCCAGGACTTCCCGGGGACGGCGATCACCGAGCCCCGCGAGCATTTCCTCAAGGGCAGTGAGTCCCACTTTGTCTTCCTCGATCACCGCGCTCATCGCATGGTTGAACACGTCGGTCGTGGCCTCATTCTTCGCGAAGTCGCGTGCAATTGCGAAATGGTAGTGCGTAGTATGCCTTCGGCCTGGCGTTACGCCGTGGTAAATTGCCAGCCGTCCAAGCAGTTCACCGGGCTGATCGCCGACACTGGGTCTGCGGAACTCGTCCATTCCGCAGTGCAGACCAGGCATCAGAAATTTCAACGTGATTGTACGATCGATGTTGCCTCTATAGCCGAGGAACGAGGTGAAGACTTCGGGGCAGGGATAGTTCTTGATGACACGCTTGCTTGCCGCCCAGTTATCACCTTCTTCATGCGTTTCAGGTGTCGAAGCGACCGAATCACTACCATTGCCGATGGTGGCACTGTGCAGAACCGATATGTGTGTGAGGTCGAGGAGATTGTCGTGCAGTAACTGATGACGACACGCGACTTCGTTATAGACCACTATGTTCGAAATATAAGCAGGGTCGGTCAGACCGATTTCTTTGTGGTCCGGTATCATGGATTCGTCAGCGAGCACCGGATCTCCCATCCAGATCCACAGCCAGTTCCATCGTTCGACAAGTGGATAAGCCTTGATGCGGCACGCCGCTGGAATCCTTTCCTGGGCTGGAATGTGAACACAGGAACCGGTCGAATTGTAAGTGAAGCCATGGTAGGCACACTGAATGTTGTCGCCTTGAAGATTGCTTTTGCTGAGCGGGAAATGCCGGTGCGCACAACGACCTTCCAGTGCGACTGCATCGCCAACGACTGTGCGATAGAACACTACCGGCTCGTCCAGAATCCATCGTTCCAGAAGTTGTTCTCTTCCGACATCCTGCGAAAAAGCGGCGATGTACCACTGATTGCGGGCTGCATAAAGGTCGTCTTGAAATGGGTACATGTCTCGTCTCCTATGTCCTGCACAGTTCTGTGTTCCACGCATATGCGGCGTGTCTCTGTCTCACGGTCGGTCCAC
The DNA here is from genome assembly GCF_046030735.1 of Paraburkholderia xenovorans. Lineage (GTDB taxonomy): Bacteria > Pseudomonadota > Gammaproteobacteria > Burkholderiales > Burkholderiaceae > Paraburkholderia > Paraburkholderia xenovorans_A. The sequence goes on along the minus strand of NZ_JAQQBV010000038.1, from coordinate 10,656 downwards.
GAGCCTACAGATATTCCAGTTGGCGCTAGATCGCCCCGACCCAGGCACGGCAGATTCGAGCCGCGTCAAAGCTGGGTCGCGCGACCATGCGCTCGTAGTATGCTGACAGCAACGGGAAGCTGGAGAATAGATCACCCAATTTGAGCATATCCAACCTCGCCAACGTCACGGTCCAGATTACATCGGCAATCGAATACGTCTCGGAACCAATGAAAGGGTTCGAAGCCAGAATGGCGTTCAGATTTGAAAATGCCGTATCAAGTTCAGCAAGCGCGGCGGTGGTACCTTCGCCGTCTACCGACGCGTCGCGCAGGGCGGAAACCCGATCGTACAACGCAGAATAGGTATCAGCGAGATCCGGGTGACGCGCTTTGTTTTCGACGATCCGAGCAAGGCGGCTTGCAAGCAATTCGTTCCCGCGTGGAATACCGCAGCGGCTATAACTGATTGCATGCAACGGAAAAGTATCTGCGACGTCTACCCACCGTCCCACCTCCGCTCTCTGTTGAGGTTCTTGCGGCAACCCGGTTTCGAAGCGATCTGCCAGGTAATACATGATTTTTGCTGAATCTGTTACGACCAGCTCCCCGTCGCAGAGCGTGGGTACGACGCCGCGTGGATTGAGTCGCACGTACCACGGCTCCAGATTTTCGAGTGCAAGCCCGATATCCACTATCCGCTCGTCATAGGGAACGGCCAGTTCAGCGAGGCACAATCGTACCTTCATTGAGCAAATGGACATGGGGAAATGATAGAGTGTAATTTGATTCATTTTAACTGCTCTCCTGCTTATCAATCAGTTATACTAAAGATCAAAATTATTCGAGATATCGTTGTGCCACAAGCTACGCCTTACTTTTGACCCGGCTTGCCGGTGACCCAGTTCCATGCATCGATCTGTACATCTGCGAAAAGCCCAACCTTGCGATAGGGATCTCGCCGTGAGAATTGCTCAACTGCTTCTCGGTTCTCCGCTTCCACGACGAGGAGGGATCCCGTCATCGTGTGGCCGTCGGGCGCAAGAAGAGGTCCGGCCAATACGAGCACGACATTCTCATGGGGCCCGTGAATATAGTCCCGGTGGCTTGGGCGTGTTTTCAAGCGAAGATCCTCTGCGCCGGGCCGATCACGTCCGACAATGACGAAATGCATCTTCTTCTCCCTAACAGGTGAGGGCGGAACCCAGAACGAAGCAAAAATCAAGGGTAAAAAATGGAGACCCATTAATCTGCCGTCCGGTACTATCCCGGGGGGCGACTTTCATAGTTTTCTATGCACGAACTTCACACACCAAGAGCAGCGTCAGCATCGAGGTACTTATCGCCGTCAGCAGAGAGGTGTGTGACAAGCGTGTCGAATCCTTCCTTTCCGATCCTAAAATGAACATGAGCGGGTCGCGTCGAAGATTGATTTGTTATGCGAATCATCTCTCCGACCGGTTCGTCCGTGGGAATCGGATAGCTTTTTGGAAGAACCGACCAGAATCCGATGCGACTGTCAGCATCGATTTCAAGTACCGCCCTCATACGAGATTTCTCAATCGTCCAGTTCGCGTCCTGCACGTCGTATCGGCCTCCTGCATCTGCATGCCAGACATCCACGACGGCCTGTGCAACTGGAGCCCCGGCCGATAGAACGCGCGCCGAAACATACAGTGGGTCACCCCTTGGCACCCCCGGCGATATCAGTATTCAGACCTGCGGCTTTCGGTGCTTCCTCCGCATGGAACGGGCCAAATACTGTCTGTTTGCTCACGCCCTCCACTCGATATGACGCTGAGCGACCACGAGCTGAGAAAGGCCAAGTGAGTCGGACAGGAGGACGAAATCCTGTCGGGTATTGCTGCAGATCTGTCCTGTCCTCGTGAGCAATTCGATTCCGGTCATCCATTCAGGCTCGGTCAATTTGACTTCGCGAGCGAAATCGTGAAGGTGCTGCACCAGCGCGATCAGGATTTCGCGAAATCGTCAAGGGGGCACTTGCAATGCGTCGGTGCACCTCAGTTGTGATGTTGTATTCATTGAGATCAAGAATTTTTGTTGGTCCCCAATTGAAGCGGTGGAGCGAGCTCTTGCAGTGCGACGTGCTTGCTAACGAAGCGTTCCAGGGAGGCGATAGTCTCGGCGGGCGCTTCATACAGCGGATAATGACTTGCGCCCCGTATAACCTGAATCTCGACCTGTTTGAAGAAAGTTGCCGTGGTTTCCCGAGCAGCCTGTTCGGAGCACGCTGGATCAAATTCGCCCACCATCGCGAGAACGGGATGCGGAAGTTCCTTGACCTGTTCACGGATATCGGTACGACTCGCGTCGTTTGCGTAGCCTGCGAAAGCAGCAGGACTGATTTCGGCGAAGGTTGCCGCCACCAATGCCTGCGCAAAGGCGTCGGAACAGCGATTTGCAGTCCCGCCTTTGACAATCTGCTGACGCCTCTCCGCCGATGTGGCAGCTCCCGCCATCAGTGCAGCACGCGCTGGATCCGATACCGGGCCTTTTGCGCTGACTCCAGCGATGGAGACGATGGCGGACGTCCGATGCGGCATGGCGGCCGCGAGCATTTGCGCAACGAGCGCACCCAGTGAATGCCCTCCCACCGCGATGTTCTTCCACCCGAGGAATTCCACCAGCTTGCATGCGTCTACGACCGCTTCCCGAAGCGTGAATAGCCCGTCCATCGGTTTCGAGCAGCCGTAGCCACGGTAGTCAACCGCGGCATACTGAAAGCGCTCGAGGTCCGCATACTTCAGCATGGGATCGAATGCGTCCTTGGTTCCCATCAAACCCGGAAATAGCAATACCTTTTGTGCGCCGATGCCGATCAGCTTGAATGATTTCATTGAGTTGTCTCCTTGTTTTCTGATTTGCCCATGGCGCGTTTGCCGATCTCAGACATGGATTGGATCGTCCCGCTCCATGAGCGCGAGTACTTCATCGCGTGATGGCGCGAGTTCCGGAGACATCTTCAATTCCGTTCCGAGTTGTGCCTCTTCCTCGTCCATTTTGAAGCCGAGTGATTTAGTCGCTTCGAACATGACCCCACCCGGTGTACGCACGTATACGGACTCGAAGTAGCCACGGTTCTTTCGGTCGGAGAAGTCAGTGAATCCCATACTCTCGGATTCGAATTTGATGCGCGACTGGGTGTCGTAGTCAGCAACATCGAACGCACCGTGATGAACGATCCCCTGACCAAGGGTCCAGCTTCCTTGTCTGAGGTCTGGAGCATGCAAGACGTCGAGACGTTTGCCGGCGCCTCCTTCCTGAGTCTCATAGCGCGTAAAGTTCCCGTCGCTCATCGTCGCCCTGAAGTTCCAAGCGGCTTTGAGAAAAACCTCCATATCCTCGAACTCGCGCACGGTAGCAGTCCAGTTGTGAAAGCCGCGTACCGCGTATTGCTCGGGCACGTAATCCGATTTCCAGGGGGTGCGGAGGTCTGTTTCGTCTTCCACAATTTCGAAATCGATGCCGGCGTGAACGACACGGATATACTTTTCACCGAAACGCTCGGATTCACCCGAAAATTCGACGTTGTTCTTCCGGAAATGCTCGCGCCAGAAGTCTAGCGCACCCGGCGGAACCGAGTAGGCGATCGCGGTGAACTGGCCAGAACCTTTTCGACTGGTGAGGCCGGTACGAAGCATCGGGAAGGTGGTCATGACGGTTCCGGGTGTGCCAACTTCGTCGGAGAAGTACAAGTGGTAAATCGGAATGCGTCCGTCATAGAAGAGGGTGCGTTTGATGAATCGTTGACCGATGACCTTCACAAAGAAGTCAACATCGGCCTGAGCTGATGAAGTGCAGAGGGTAATGTGATGCAGTCCTCTAATAGAATCGTTGTTCATGCTAGCTCCTTGCTTGAGTTGAACCTATGTTATTCACGGCACCGCCGCGAACCTGGGGCGCCGGCATAGCCGTGACGCCGCATGATGAAAGTATGGTGTTTCCTCCACTTGGCGGCTATAGCTTCTCGGCAATAGGGGAAATTCCAAAGTGGAATGTCGACTGTCCGGCAGCGAAAAGACACAAGGCCTCATCGGTCGAATTCTCCGGTCACGTCAGATCACCACATGGTTGGTCCTTCAGAACCGTATATGCTTGACCGTCCGACAAAAAAATCCGACCCCATCGGTGCTAAAATTTGTGGCCATAAGTGATGCCGATAACTTCCGTCGTAGTTTTAACGTTAAACCCCTCGCTCGGGCCAGTTCCGTGCATATTGACCGGAATGCCATATTCGAAAAGTGCACTGATTTCGTCTTTATTGCTTACTCGATATGTGAAACCCGCAGACACCGTCTTGCCATTTTCGATAGGAGTAAGGAAGTTTTGCGCGACGGCGTTGGAGTTGAACGTCGGGTTCGCGTAACTGAATCCAGCACGAATAGTCCAGCGGCGGCTGATATCATACGAAGCGCCGATCCTGAACACGTCCTGGTCCTTCCACGAAAACGTTTGTGCGGACCCCAAAATAGTCTTCGACCAGGAAATGTGAAGCCAGTCCGCGGCAAGTTTGAGCGCAGGAACGGGTTCATACGACACGCCAATACCATATTCAGGGGGCACGTCTATCCGGCCACCTCCAGCAGCCAGAATGTCGTTGTCGTAGCCTGAAAGTCGTCCCATCCGGATCGTGGTCGCTATCATCGCGCCTAGCGTGAAGTTTGGCACTGGCTTCCACAGATAGCCGATTCGACCACCGTATCCAAATGCTCGAGACACTCCGTGCGACGGCAGTGTGGTCAGGCCACCGCTTTCGTCCGGTAGAATGATGCCCTCTGCTGAGAATCGCTCGTATGCCAGAACGACGCTCAAACCGATAATGTTTTGTTCGTTAAACTTATAGGTCACAGTGGGCGCCGCTGCCATGGCCTGAAGACTCGATTTGGCGATTTGAGCGCCGGGGATGGACAACGCTGGACTTCCATAGTTAGCGGCCAGGCCCACGCCGAACAGCGATACGCCGAAGGTGACACGCGGATTGATCTGCAGGTTGAATCCACCCTCGGGAACAACAGAGACGCCACCGGAATGAAGGTGATTGTTGGCGGATCCATATTCATAGTCAATCTGCGGCTCGATGCCCTGAAGCCCGAAGTCGAAACGACTTCCCACGACTCCCATTCCGGCGGGATTGTTCGCTGCGGACACACTATCCTGGGGTAGGGCGATTGAAACACCTGCCATTCCGCCTGCGATCACGCCGAAGCTACTTAACTGTGCGCCGTCCACCGCGAATGATGGAGTGGCACCCCAAGAAAATAGCGTAATCGCAACGGCCTTCAGGGCGAACGTCTGGCTACACGCTTTGCGTATGTTTGTCATCATGTCTCCTCCTCGGGGTATGGAACCCCTTTCGTTTATTTATGTTTAAGCTTTTTGTCTTCGACATCCTTTATTCCCGGCCTCCTTTCCGGGGTCCGGATCAGGCTCATGGCTTACTGCTCCATGAAGCGGGATCGGTCGTACGGCTCTTTCTCTGTGACCGGCACGTCGGATCAAACGTCTCGCCGAGCGCGATTACCCGGGACGCCGGTTTCTGTGCGTGCATCCTGCGGGTACCGGAAATTGGCGTCCATTCCCAAAGCGGCATGTCGGGTATTCCTGTTAGTCAGGTGAGGAACGGTCGCCGATCCATTGATCTGTTGGACCAATATCCGGCACGGGCATCAGCAACATTCCCAAGAGGGGATAGCCGTTCGCATGACTAAACGCTCTAATATCGCCATGTGCTCTCAACGCTGGACAGGCAGTTTCCACAGAGGAGATCAGCGATCGAGTTCAGTCATCTTTCGATGTTGCAGGGAATTTCCTCAACGTGATCGGTGGCTTGAATATGCTGGAAAACGGAAACCATAACGGAGACGAAAATGACATCAAACAAAGGCGTTGTCTATGCTGGCAACGGGCGCGTGGAGGTGCGGACGATACCGTTCCCGAGGCTGGAGAGCCCGCGCGGGAAGAAAATCAATCACGGTGTAATTTTGCGTGTCGTTTCGACGAACATTTGCGGTTCGGATCAGCACATGGTTCGCGGAAGAACAACCGCTTCGGTCGGTCTCGTTCTCGGACACGAGATTACCGGAGAGGTCATCGAGATCGGTTCCGATGTCGAAACAATAGCGGTAGGTGACCTGGTTTCCGTACCCTTCAACGTGGCATGCGGGCGCTGTCCGATGTGCAAGCAACGTAATACGGGCGTTTGTTTAACCGTCAACCCGGCGCGAGCTGGAGGTGCTTATGGCTATGTAGACATGGGTGACTGGATTGGTGGCCAGACCGAGTACGTGATGATCCCTTACGCGGACTTCAATTTGTTGAAGTTTCCGGATAAGGATCAGGCGATGAGCAAGATACGCGATCTGACCTGCCTTTCCGACATACTTCCCACCGGCTATCACGGAGCGGTGACGGCTGGGGCGGGGCCAGGAACGACGGTTTATATTGCAGGTGCTGGTCCAGTGGGCATGGCGGCCGCAGCGTCATCACGGTTACTGGGCTCTGCCGTTGTCATAGTCGGTGACGTCAACAAAGCTCGTCTTGAACATGCAAGGAAAATGGGCTTTGAGACCGTAGATTTATCGAAGAACACGCCGCTGGTAGATCAAATCGAAGACGTGCTGGGCCATCGGGAAGTTGATTGCGCGATCGACTGCGTGGGTTTCGAGGCGCGTGGTCATGGTGTATCAGGATCGGCCCTTGAGGCCCCCGCCACAGTGCTGAACTCACTCATGGAAGTAACGCGTGCCGCGGGTAACATTGGCATTCCTGGCCTTTACGTTACCGGCGATCCGGGTGCTGTCGATGAAGCTGCGAAGGAGGGTAGCCTGAGCGTAAGACTCGGTCTGGGTTGGGCGAAGTCCCACAGTTTCTTTACTGGGCAAACGCCTGTTATGAAGTACAACAGGCAGTTAATGCAAGCCATCCTTTGGAACCGGATCAATATCGCGGAAGTGGTGAATGTGCAGGTAATTGCACTTGATCAGGCTCCGGACGGATATCACGAATTTGATGCCGGCGCCGCAAAGAAGTTCGTGCTTGATCCGCATGGATTGCTGGCCTGACGGGCGCATTAAGGAGCGGACAATGCTAACAATATGGGGCCGGGCTAATTCGGTGAATGTGCAGAAGGTGCTGTGGCTTTGCGAAGAACTGTCTTTGCCATTTGATCGGATCGATGCGGGCATGCAACATGGCCGCAATAAGGATTCTGATTACCTTGCGATGAATCCGAATGGTCGGGTGCCGACATTGGTCGATGAAGACTTTGTACTGTGGGAGTCCAACTCGATCTTGCGTTATCTGGCACTTCAATACGGAAGCGATACAGATCTGTATTCGAATTCGCCGCCGGTGCGCGCCAGCATTGATCGTTGGCTAGACTGGACACTATCCACGCTCGCGCCGGCCGAGAGGACTGTATTCGTGGCTCTCGTGCGCACTCCTGCGGAGCAGCGCGATATGGCCACGCTAGACGCCGATTTCCGTTCGGTCGGTGTGCATTGGGCCATGCTGGACAAATACTTGGCATCGCGGCGGTGGATCGAGGGTGATCATTTCTCAATAGGCGATATCGCTCTTGGCACATATGCACGGCGCTGGTTTGGCCTAGAAGGCGTAGAACGGCTGGATTTGCCAGCGCTCGCGTCATGGTACGGACGCATCGCAGCGAGCGCGGGGTTCCAGCGCTACATCGCTGTGCCACTGAGCTAGCCACTACCGGCCCACGAGCGACGAGGTGCAAGTAACATGACGATTACGCTTTATGCCTGGAATACACCCAATGCCCGTAAGATCAGCGTCGCCCTGGAAGAGATGGCAGTGCCGTACGTCGTAGAGCCCGTGGATATTACAAAGGGAAGGCAACACGAGACTGAGTTTTTGAAGATCAGCCCGAACAACAAGATTCCCGCCATCGTAGATCCGCGCAGCGCGGACGGGAAACCTATTAGCCTATTCGAATCCGGTGCGATCCTTCTTTATCTGGCTGAAAAAACCGGACAATTCTTGCCCACGGATACGCGCAAGCGTATTTCGGTTCTGGAGTGGTTAATGTGGCAAGTGGGCGGCTTTGGCCCGATGCCGGGACAGGTGCACCACTTTCTCGGTCTTAAGGATGAAGTTGATCGTCGATACGGCTTGAAGCGCTTCAGTGACGAAACCCGTCGACTTTATGGGGTGCTTGATCTGCAATTAGGTCGATCAGAGTTTATTGCAGGAGAACTGTCGATTGCGGACTTCGCCGTGCTGGGCTGGGTGTGGCGGCACGAGCGGCATCAAGTCAATCTTCTGGACTTCCCTCAAGTCCACCGCTGGTACAACAGTCTTATGGCTCGGCCACGTGTCCAGCGTGGGTTTGAGATCAAACTGACATAAGGCGTCAATCAGGTGTTAGAAACGCGAGAACCAAAGAGATGAATTTCGACTATGACTTGTTCGTGATCGGCGCTGGATCTGGTGGCGTGCGTTTAAGCCGCATGGCTGCCGCCTACGGTGCGCGTGTAGCGATCGCCGAAGAGAGTCGGGTAGGCGGCACGTGTGTTATCCGGGGATGCGTTCCGAAGAAGCTGTTGGTTTATGCGTCGCATTACAAGGAAGAATTGGAAGATGCGGAGGGCTACGGTTGGCACTTTGAACCCGGAACTTTCTCGTGGAGTAAGCTGATCGAGAGAAAGGGTCTCGAAATTGACCGCCTCAATAGCGTCTATCTGGATCTCCTTGCGAACTCGGGCGTTTCGCTCTTTGATGGGCGCGCCACTGTCAGCGGCAGCAATCACGTGGAGATCGGCGGCGGCCGGATCAGCGCGCGACACATCGTCGTCGCGACGGGATCACGACCTGTGATGCCCAACATCCCGGGAATCGAGCATGCGATCAGTTCGAACGAAGCGTTGGATCTTCCAACGTTTCCGGAGCGGATTGCGATAGTGGGTGGCGGGTACATTGGGCTTGAGCTCGCTGGCATATTCAATGGTTTGGGCGCGCGTGTCGATGTGCTTTACCGAGGTGATCAAATCTTGCGCGGTTTCGATGATGACGTCCGCGACACGCTGGCTGTGGAAATGAAAAAGAAAGGCGTGGGGATTCGTACCCGCACTGAAGTTTCTGCGCTGGAGAAAATCTCGGACGATACCGTGAGGATCATTCACGCGAATGGCACCCATGGTGATTACAATACCGTTTTGTATGCGATCGGCCGCGCGCCGAATACGCAAGGGCTGGGCCTTGAAGTCGTCGGCGTAGCCTTGAAGGAAAATGGGGCAGTCGTGGTTGATGAATGGTCAAGGACAAGCATCGATTCGATTCATGCGATCGGGGATGTGACCGATCGGATTCAGCTGACACCGGTTGCTATCCGCGAGGGAGCGACGCTGGCGACGACACTGTTTAGTGATTCACCGACGGTGCCTACGGAATACGATACGGTGCCATCGGCAGTATTCAGTCAGCCCGAGGTGGCGACGGTTGGATTGGCGGAAGCAGACGCCCGAAAGAGATATGCTGAGGTGGATATTTACCGGTCTTCTTTCAGACCGTTGCGTCATACGCTGTCGGGGCGTGACGAAAAGACTTTCATGAAACTGGTGGTGGACAGTGCCACGCAGCGGATCCTCGGCGCGCACATGGTAGGACGTGATGCGGCTGAGATCATTCAAGGCGTAGCTATCGCCGTTGGAATGGGTGCTACGAAGGCCCAATTTGACTCCACGCTTGGTGTTCATCCTACCGCTGCGGAAGAATTTGTCACCATGCGTATTCCCGGATGATAGGTCGTAGTGTTATCCGATCCGCACGGTTTCTACTTTGCAGATTCCGCAGTCCGATGTCATCGTGATGATTATCGCGCTTTCGCGTTTGGCGCGAGGCACAACTGCATCTTTCTATGCTTCGGCCGAGAGTAGCCGGTCCCGTTAGATGTGTTTCGCGCGGAGGATTAAGCGAGCAATGAAGCAGGCGTTTCGTGGCGCGACGTTTATCATCGCAGCAGCGGAGCATCCTAGTCGTCAGCTGTGTGATAGCGCAATAACGCTTCGTGCAATACGGCCGCTTAATAGTTCGGGGCGGTGCAGGTTGGGTTACGAATTTATGCTCCGAAATGGTTCGTGACGACTCTTGCGACGGAAGCAGTGTCGATGAAATGCCATTTGACCCTGCATAAAAAAGATCTTCCTGGGTACTGAATCAGGAATTCATAAAACTGCGGAGGTCGCTGCCGTTACCTCGTTGGATTGCATCGAGTATCCGTTACGCGAATTATAAAGTTCCTTGGGGTTGGATCTTTGTCTTCGCGAGTAGGTAAGGACGCGGGCCGATCCAATCGGAACGAGGTTGTAGGAGAAGTGGGTGAGCGCGGGAAAATCGCTGCGTTTGCTGATTGAAGAATGGCTGAGTCCGACTTTGGCGATGCCGATTCGCGTAATGCGATTCAGTCACACACGCTCTAACCTGAGGCGCTACGTATGCGTCGAGGCGCAGCGACCGGAAGCCGTGGTTGTCCTCTTTTTCTTCCGGCACGATGACGGCTTGTGGTACGTGTTGCCGCCCGAGACGGCCGTTTGACAATAAGCGATTACGCACATGTCGGTTGATTGGTATATCCGGATGAGGCGAATCCCGGCGAACGGGTCCAGGAAACTACCGGAGATCACTTCGATGGACC
>NZ_JAQQBV010000037.1:0-78665 GCF_046030735.1 Paraburkholderia xenovorans | reverse complement strand
AAATAGACCACAAAGAAATGAGTAAAACCGCAACCGCCGCAGGCAAAAACAAATGTCAAACCACCCCACATCACAGCGAATCAATCCAGCTCCATGGTATAAACAAAAAAATATTCAGCACACCGTTATATATCAAAAACCACCGATATCCAGAAAAAACCAGCATCACCACCACGACGAGGAAAATCACCCATGCGAATTCTGATCGTCGAAGACGAAACAAAAACCGGCACATACCTCCGCAAGGGCCTAACCGAGGCGGGCTTTGTCGTCGACTGGGCCGAAGACGGTACAACAGGCCAACACCTCGCGCTCACCGAAGACTACGACCTGATCATCCTCGACGTGATGCTGCCCGGCATCGACGGCTGGACCGTGCTGAAGAACCTGCGCCACACGCGCGCCACCCCGGTCCTGCTGCTAACCGCGCGCGACGACGTCGACGACAAGGTGCGCGGTCTCGAACTAGGCGGTGACGACTATCTCGGCAAACCGTTCGACTTCGCCGAATTGCTGGCCCGCGTGCGCTCGATCCTGCGGCGCGGTCACGGCCGCGAAGCCGCATCGCTACATGTCGCCAACCTCGCGCTCGATCTGACCCGCCGCAAAGCCACCCGCCAGGGCGACACAATTCTGTTGACCGCCAAGGAATTCGCGTTGCTCTGGCTGTTGATGCGCCGCCAGGGCGAAATCCTGCCGCGCTCGACCATCGCGTCCCAGGTATGGGACATGAACTTCGACAGCGACACCAACGTGGTCGACGCCGCGATTCGCCGAGTGCGCGCGAAAGTCGACGACAACTACGAACCGAAGCTGATTCATACAGTACGCGGGATGGGCTACGTACTGGAAGATCGCGGCCCCTCGCTGCGATGACGCAAAGCATTTCCATCGCAGCGCTCCAGCAACTCGCACGGCAGCTCGTCGCATCCATCCTGCCGCGCACACTCCGTTTGCGATTGACGGTTCTGTTTGCGCTGTCCACTTCGCAGTTGCTGATCTTCAACGGTGTGCTGCTGTATCGCGGGCTGGAAAAACAAATAGAATCGGCCTCCGACGGAGAGATGACCACCGCTGTCACGTCGCTGCAACGGAAGCTGCGTGCATTGCCCAGCATCGAAGCGGTAAAAGCGGATCGCGAGATCTGGTACGGCCGCTTACACGGTCACCAGAATCTCGACGTCGCACTGTTCGACGCGGGCGGCGCGCCACTCACCCACTCCAGCGGCTACCGGCCGAATGCCCAGGTGCTGGCCGCGAGCGAGGGGCCAGGTCCGGTGAAAATAACGATGAACGACACGCAACTGCGCTTTGTCGTCGCGATGGCGCCGCTCGCCGCCAGCTCCGGTGTCAAAGTACGTGTGGTCGTACAGTACGACGCAACCGGAGAGATATCGCTCCTGCGTTCCTATGCATTCACCGTTTTGTTCGTGATCCTGATCGGCACGCTGGCGAACGCGTTGCTGGCGTGGTCGATCGCGCGCCTGGGACTGCGACCGCTGAGGCGCCTGACCGCGCTCGCCGAACAGATTTCCAGCAACCGTCTCGCGCAACCGTTACCCGAGCACGATATGGCCGGCGAACTGAAAGACCTGAGCCTGGCCTTCAATCGCATGCTGGCGCGGCTGGACGAATCGTTTCGCCGTCTCACGCAATTCTCATCCGATCTCGCGCACGACATGCGCACACCGCTGACCAACCTGCTCGCCGAAGCCCAGGTTGCATTGTCACAGCGTCGTAGCAAGGATGACTACCGTGCGGTAATCGAGTCGAGCGTCGATGAATTGCAGCGGCTGTCGCGTCTGATCGAAAGCATGCTGTTTCTCGCGCGAACCGACAACGCGCAGCGCCGCCTGTCGTTACAGCGAATCGACGCACGCGCCGAGGCGTTGCGAGTCGCCGGTTACTACGAAATCATGGCCTCGGATGCCGGCGTGGAGATCGCCGTAAATGGCGAAGCGCATTTCGTCGGCGACGTGCTGCTGGTTCAGCGCGCGCTCAGCAATCTGATCTCGAACGCGTTGGTCCATGCGCCGCGCGGCAGCACGGTCGAAGTGAACTGCGTGGAGCGTGCGCGCCATGTCGAACTCTCCGTGTCCGACACCGGCGCGGGAGTCGCCGGCCCTCACCTCACACGCATTTTCGATCGTTTCTATCGGATCGACCCAGCGCGGCATAACCCGGCGAGCAGCACCGGCCTCGGCCTCGCCATCGTCAAATCCATCATGGACGAGCACCACGGCGAATGCAGCGTGGAGAGCGTGCCGCACGTACGCACCACCTTTGCGCTGCGCTTTCCAAACTAAAGCCCGTACCGGCTCTGCACGTGGACGGTAGCCGGATTCGCTGCGACACGGATGACGAAACTGTCATCCCACCATCACGACCGCCTCATTCCCTTCAGCCAGAATAAGTCATGCCTTAAACATTTCGGCATACCAATTGTTTCTGGAGGTAGCCCACCATGACTCACCCCAAACGTATGCTTGTCGAGAATCTCGCATGGTCCGAAGAACTCAACACGCGCGACCCCGCGTACTTTTCGCGCCTCGCGAGCAGCCAGCAACCCCAGGTACTGTGGATCGGCTGCTCCGACAGCCGCGTGCCCGAGGCCATTACGCGCGCCGTGCCCGGCGATATCTTCGTCCATCGGAATATTGCGAACCTGGTCGCCGAGCGCGATGACAACCTCGCAAGCGTACTCGAGTACGCGGTGCTCGCGCTGCGGGTGCAGCACATCATCGTATGCGGACACCATCGCTGCGGCGGCATGCACGCGGCGCTGCGCGAACCGGCGCCGGAACTGCCGAACGTCAATCGGCGCATCGACAGCGTGCGCCAGCTGTCCGCCCGCCATGCTGCGGAGCTCCTCCGGTTGCCGCGCCTCGAGGAGCGCGCGGACCGGCTCGCCGAACTCAATGTACTTGCGCAGGTAAAAGCGCTGCGCGAGTTGCCGCTAATTCAGAACGCACAACCGCAGGTCGAGATTCACGGCTGGATATTTTCGATGCGCGAAGGTCGCCTGAAAGAGCTCACGGATTCATCGCGCGAACACGATCAGGCGCACCGTCTTCCGCTTCGAAACGTTCAACACAGGTAGGCCGCCATGACAGACCTCAACACGACGACGCCCCACCGGCTCACTCCCACCGCCGCCTCCGCGATTCGAAGCGATCTGCTCGCCGGCATCACCGTGTTCCTGATCGCACTGCCGCTTTGCCTCGGCATTGCCGCCGCGTCCGGCGTCAAGCCGTTCGCCGGCATCCTTGCCGGCGTGATCGGCGGACTGGTCGTAGCGCTGCTGAGCGGCTCGCGGCTCAGCGTCAGCGGTCCGGCAGCCGGGCTTGTCGTGATCGTCGTGCAGGCGCTCGCGACGCTCGGCAGCTTTTCCGCTTTCCTGACGGCACTGATCCTCGCAGGGCTGTTGCAATGCATAGGCGGCCTGCTGCGCGCCGGACGGCTCGCCAGCTATGTGCCGATACCGGTCATCAACGGGATGCTCGCATCGATCGGCATTCTGCTGATCATCAACCAGTTGCCGACGGCAGTGGGCTTCGCGAACGGACTGATCTCCATCGGGGTCGCGGCGCTCTCGCTCATCTCGCTGGGTCTGCTTATCGCCTGGGATTCGCCGACGTTGCGCCGGCTGCGCGTAGTACGAGCGATTCCCGGGCCGCTCGCGGTCGTTCTGCTCGGCATCGCGGTGACCGCAGTCGCCGGATGGCTCGCGCCCGGCGCGATGCCGTCCTTGCCGACGGTCAGCATGCCGCCGCTCGGCTCGTGGGATGCGCTCGGCGCCGCACTCACCTTCCCCGACCTCACGCAGTGGACCAACCCCGCGGTATGGCGCGTCGCCGCGATCATTGCGATCGTCGCCAGTCTGGAAACCCTGCTCAGTCTCGAAGCGCTCGAACAACTCGACCCGTCGCATCGAAAAACGCCGCCCAATCGCGAACTGCTCGCGCAGGGCGTGGGCAATACGCTCGGCGGTCTGCTCGGCGCGCTGCCGATCACGGCCGTAGTGGTCCGCAGCGCGACGAATCTGCATGCCGGCGCACGGAGCCGCCTCGCGTGCATGACGCACGGCGCGATCCTGTTGGTCGCCACGCTCGCGTTGACCGGCGTGATCAGCCTGATACCGCTGGCAAGCCTCGCGGCGATTCTGATCTACACCGGCTACAAGCTCGCCAAACCGCAACTGTTCATCTCGATGGGCCGGGCGGGTTATGCGCAGCTCGTGCCTTTCGTCGGCACGATTGCCGGGGTGTTGCTGACCGATCTGCTGATCGGCATCGCGATCGGCTTCGCGCTGAGCGTCGTGTTGATGATCGAGCAGAATTCCCGGCGTGTGCTGACCTTCACGCGGCATGGCGCCTATCACCTGTTGACGATCCGCAAAAGCGCGAGCTTCCTGTCCACACCGCAACTGAAAAGTTATCTCGAGCAGATTCCACCGGGTGCCACGCTGATTCTGGATGCCGCACGCGCCGACCACATCGATCACGATATACACCAGGTGATCGGACAGTTCGCACTGCGCGCGCAAGAAAACGGCGTTCGGATGGAATACAAAGACTGGCCGGCGAAGTGAGACGATCCGACGGACTCAGTCGAGAAACTCCGTCGCCCGCTTGCGCAGTTCCGCGCCGAAATCGTCGAGCCAGCCGATCGACAAACGCCAGCTCTGCCAGTACAGATCGACGTCGATATGCTTGCCCGGCGCCATGTCGATCAATTCGCCGCTCGCCAGATGCGGCGCGATCATCCGCTCGGGACACATGCCCCAGCCGAGTCCCGTCACGCAGGCGCGCAAAAAGCCGGCGACGTGCGGAATCCAGTGCAGCGGCGGATCGAGTTCGGCGCGCGTGATGCGCCGCATGAAGCGCTTTTGCAACTGATCCTTCGGATTGAAGGCGACACACGGCGCGCGCCGCAACGACTCGCGCGTGACGCCGCCGGCGAAATGGCGCGCACAAAACGCCGGCGTGCAGACCGCCAGATAGCGCATCCGGCCGAGCCGCGTCGAGCGGCAGCCCTGCACCGGCTCGGCTTGCGTGGTCACCGCGCCCTGCACGCTGCCGTCGCGAATCCGCTGCGCGGTGTGGTCCTGGTCGTCGATCACCAGATCGAGCAGCATCTCGCGCTCGACGCAAAAACCCGCGACCGCGTCGATGAACCAGGTGCCCACGCTGTCGTCGTTGACGGCTATGCGAAGCGTCGGCCACGGCTCGACCAGCGCGCCGGGCAGCGCCGGCAGCCGGCCGGTCAGCTCCGCTTCCAGCAGTTGCACGCGCTCGGTATGGCGGCACAACAGCGCGCCCGAGGTGGTCGCCACGCAAGGCTGGCCGCGCTTGACGAGCACGCTGCCCACCCGCTCCTCCAGCAGCTTGATCCGCTGCGACACCGCGGACGGCGTCACGTTCAGCTCGCTGGCCGCTCGATCGAACGAGCCGTGACGCACCACGGCGGCCAGTGCATCGAGCAACGCGTAGTCCAGCATTAGCGTTCCTTAATCCAGGTTAGGTAAATTAGCTTCTCTTATGAGGAGCAACACCGCAGACTAGCGTCGTTGGCTTCTCCCGTCTACTGGATCGTTTATGAACTGGCTGTCTTTTTCTCACGGCGTCGCGCTGTGCGCTTCGCTGATCGTGACAATCGGCGCGCAGAACGCCTTTGTACTGCGCCAAGGCATCATGCGCTCGCACGTCGGCAAGATCGTCGCGTTGTGCGCGTTGTCGGATTGCATTCTGATCGGCGCGGGCGTCGGCGGTGCGTCGGTGCTGGTCGAACGCTATCCGGTGTTCGTCCACACGATGCTGTATGTCGGGCTCGCCTATCTGGCCTGGTTCGGTGTCAACGCGCTGCGCCGCGCGGTGCGCCCGGGCCATGCGGTGCTCGATACGAATGACGGCGCCGCGCCCGTACCGCCGGTTCAGCGCGCCATGCCGATCGTTCTGATGACGCTCGCGTTCACGTGGCTCAATCCGCACGTGTATCTCGACACGTTCCTGCTGATCGGCACGGCCGGTGCCCGCGAGCCGGACGGTGCGCGAGTGGCCTTCGCGCTCGGCGCGATGGCGGTGAGCGGCATCTGGTTCGTCGGGCTGGGATACGGTGCGCGCGCATTGGCGCCGCTGTTTCGCCGCGCAACCGCGTGGCGTGTGCTCGACGGCGCGATCGGCGGCATGGTGTTGCTGCTGGCGGTAACGCAGTTGCGGTGACTGGATCGCCGTCGAATCAATAGTTGAAATTGGCATTGAAGAAAACGCCGCGCGCGCGGTCGTCGCCGGCGATCTTCAAGCGGTATTGCAGCGACAGATCGACGAACGAGCGCGGCGCATGATACGTGTCTTCGCGAAACCAGTAACGCAGATTCACACCGACGCCCGCACCGAATGCACTCGAATGGTTGATCTGCGCGTTGTAGTCGCCGCCGATCACCGCATAGGGAAACACCACCGCATGCGGGCTCAACTGATCGAGCCGGAAGCTGCGCCCCAGTTCGCCGTTGAAAGTCCAATAGTTCTGCGAGTGCGTGATGAAACGGCCTGCCTCGCCGTATAGCTGGCCGGTCCACCAGCTCGGCACGTCGACCCGCAGATCGTTGCCGAAGCCGTTCGAATACGCAAGCCGCGCGAGCCAGTCCGGTTGCACCCGGCTGCCGAGCGCAATCACGCGTTCGAACGCAAAGATCACGTTCTGCGTCGCGAACGGTTTGGCGCGAACGCCGAGCGCGCCTTGCAAGCTCGGTGTACCGGTCGCGTCGCCGGCCTTCGAATAGAAGGTGTCGTAGAGCCGCGCGTACAGTTCGACCGTGCGGCCGCCCAGATAACCGAAAGGCCGCCAGTAAGCTTCCGCGCCGCCTTGCAGATTTTCGTCGGCGCTCGCCGACGGGTTCAGCGCGAGATTCGTCTGACCGCCCGGCGCACGATACCCCAGCGACGCATTCACTCCCCACGTGCGCTCCAGCTCCGAATCCGCGCGACGTGTATCGAAACGTTGCTGCGGTGTCAGCGTGATCGCGTTGCCGGCGTCGGCGTCGAGGCTGCGTTTGAAGTAGCCGGTCGCGGCCTCCGCCATGCCAGCGCCGAGGCTCGCGTAGCCGGCGTCCAGCAGACTCGCTGGCGGCAATTCATGCGCCTGGTCCGCGATGCTGAAGTGATACGCGGCAAGCTTGGGCTTGCCCGCGCCCGCCGCGAGATAAGCGGCGTCGAGGTCCGGCAGGCTGTCGAGCAGACCGGCGTCGACCAGCGCGGCCGATTCGCGACGCGCTTCGGCCGGCTGACCGGCGGCGTTCAGCGTGTTGATCAGGAACATCCGGTGCACCGGATCGTCCGGCGCGATGCGCACGGCTTCGCGGGCGCGTTCGAGCGCCACCGCATAGTCGTGCTTGTCGTAAGCACGCGCGCCGGCCTGATGAATCGCGAATGCCGGATCGTACGGATTGAGCGAACAGAACGCGCCGTTCGGCGACACCGTGCAATCGAGAATCGGCGCCGGCAGACGCACTGCCGGGATGCCTGCGGCCACGCTCGCCGGGCCGACATTCGTCCCGCCCGGAGCGTCCGCGAGCGCGCGCTTCGCATTGCGGCGGCGCACGGCAATCATCAGATCGGTTGCGTCGCCGATCGGCTTCAGGTCTTGCAACGCGTCGAGCGCGCGTTGCGGCTCGCCGGTCGCGAGCGCGACATCGGCGATCACGAGGCGGCTATTGCGTTCGTCCTGCTGCACGGCGTCGCGAATCTGCAGCGCGTGGTCGAAGTCGGCGAGCGACTGCGCGTGCTCGCCCAGCCGTGCGTGGATGTAGCCGCGCAGCGCCCAGGGCACGATCGCGGTTTCGTCGACGGCGATCGTGTCGGTGGCGGCCTGATCCGCTTCCGCGAGACGGTTCGCGCGCAGCAACGCCGCGATCAGTTGTTCGTGATACGCGAGCACGCCGGGCGCGTAGCCGACTGCACGACGCGCGTCGTCGACGGCGGTGTCGAAGTCGCCTTGTTCGAATGCGTCGTACGAAGCCGTAGCGAGCGCGGGCGCGAGACGCCCGCCGATGAACACGCGCCGCAGACGCAGGCTTTCGTTGTCGCCGCCGTGCTCGCGCGCAGCGAGATCCGCGGCGTACGCGCCGTTGTCGTCGCCCTGTGCGGCGAGCGCGTCGATGACGAGCAAGCGCAAGCTCAGCACATCGGGGCGCAGCGCCAACGCGTCGTTCGCGGCGGCGACCGCAGCCGCGTAGTCGTTCTTCGCGTACGCACGGTAGGCGCGGTCGGCTGCTTCGAAGGCTGCGCCGGTCAGCGGCGCTGATTTGTCCACCGACATATCCGACGCGCGTCGCGCGTCACGCTTGCCGGCAAGCGCTGACGGCCCATGCGAGCCACCACCGCGCGGCACGCTCGCCAACGCAGCGAGTTCTCCGCGGCGCGCAATCAATGCCTTATCGGGACCGAGTTCGCGGATCGCGCTGTCGAGCATGCGCCGCGCTCCGGCCACATCGCCGCCGGCCGCCAGCGCGTTCGCCAACAGCAGCCGCAGCGACGCCACATCCGGACGCTGGCGGATCGCCTCGCGCGCATCGCGGGCACTCTCCGCGTAACGATGCTGCGCGAACGCGCCGTACGCATCCTGAGCCACGCGATACGCGTCGCCACTCAACGGCAGCGGCAGGATTGCATCGGCACGGGCCGGCGCACTCGCAAAAGCGAGCGTCAAAAACGATGCACAGGACAACGCAAAAACGGCGCGCCGCCTCCTACCAGGTGGAAGACGATCGATCACTTCAGCAGTTCTTCCACGAGTTCAGGCGCCACATAGTGCGGTCCGTCAAAGAGATAGGTTCGATAGCCGCGATACGCGTCGAGCTGCGGCCGCAGTTCGGCTGCCGTCGCCGCGCGAAACGGCTTGTCGGTCCCGGGCCGGAATGCTTCGGCGATGATCCGTACGCGCTCGTGCCCGAGCTTCGCCGCCAATGCGTCGGCATACGCGCGCGCGACTTGCGGCTCGCGCGCATACACGCCGACGCCGTCCTGGAACAGCACGCCGACGTCGCGCGGCAACCAGCTGTCGAGCCAGTCGGCCAGCGCATTGCCGCCGATGTTCGAGCGGTCGTACACGCTGATCCACAACGGCCGCGGCAAACGCGCGAGCAACGGCGCGAGACTGCGCGCGTCCTGCCAGGTCGGATCTACTTCGACGGGGAAATACCAGCCTTCGATATTGAGCGGCGGCGCCGCGGCCGCCAGTTGCAGCGACTGCTCGACCAGTTGCGCGGCGTGTGCGCGCGCAGCGCTTTCGTCGAAACGTCCCGCGAGTCCGAGCAGCACATGAGTCGCCCAGGGTTCGCGCGCGATACGCTGCCAGTCGGGCAGACGCGGCGCGCGCGGCTGCGCGGTGCCGGCCACGAACGCGGTGTCGTCCACCTCGGTCCATTGGATCAATAGATCGCTGACGCCGAGGCGTTGCCAGTCGCCGTGCGGGTCGACGTGCTCGTTGTCGGGCTGCCATGCGATGCCCTGCACGGCCGGCGGCGATTGGCAGCCGGCAAGCGTCACGAGGGTCGTCAGCGATAGGGCTGACAAACCGCCGCGAACCGCATGCACGCGCCGCAGCCCACGCGCGGCGACGGCGCGCCGCAACGACAACCCTTGCAACGGGCGCAACGGGCGCAAAAAACGCAACCAGCGCAGCATCACGTCCGCACCCCCGCATTGTCGCGAGCGCGGCTCTGCGCGTCGATGGCCGCGTTCAGCGCGGCGCCGGTGATCACACCGCGAGCGATCATGAAGTCGCCGATCCGGCCGTCGCGGTCCGGCCGGTAACGCTCCAGCGCCGCGTCGAAACGCTCGCGCGTCACATGTCCCAGTTCGATCAGCAGATCGCCGATCAGCGGCACGCGCGCGGCGCCCGGCAGCAGCGCGGCCTGCTCGCCGCGCAACAGACGCAAACCGGTGGCGATTTCGCTTTCGCGCACGATCTGCAGCGTGACAGGCTGACCGATCGACTCGGCGAGTTGCGCGAGCACATCGTCGGCAAGCGGACTGGCGGCGAGCAGCACCGCGCGCCCACGGGCATCCGTGCCGTGCGCGAGCACGCGGTGACGGATCGCCGCGTCGAGCGGCAGACGCGCACACTCGGCGCGCAGTTGCGCCGGATCCAATGTCGCGCGCGGCAGGTCTGCCTGGAACGCGATCGCTTCCGCGAGCGTTTCCTCATCGAGCCAGCCCTTGGCCATCAGCACGCGGCCGAGCGGTGCTTCGCGCGCGTGTTCGTCGTCGAGCGCGGCGGCGAGTTGACGCTCGTCGATCGCCTGCCAGGACAGCAGCAGTTCGCCGAGCCGCTGACGGCGTCCGCCGGTCAACCCATCCGCCGACGGAAAGTCGTGCATGGTCTTGTCCCACACGAGCCGCTTGCCGGTCACCAGATGCGAGAGAAACATCCGCCACGCGCGCGACACCGCAAGAAAGTTGATGAAGTTGCCCACCACCATC
Organism: Paraburkholderia xenovorans; assembly: GCF_046030735.1. GTDB lineage: Bacteria > Pseudomonadota > Gammaproteobacteria > Burkholderiales > Burkholderiaceae > Paraburkholderia > Paraburkholderia xenovorans_A. The sequence goes on along the minus strand of NZ_JAQQBV010000037.1, from coordinate 68,184 downwards.
CGCGGGATCGACATCAGCCCATGCTCCCAGCCGTACAGCCGGCTCACGAAGTAGCTGCGCTGGATCACGCGCAACGCCACGGCGCCGGCATTGAGCCACAGCACCACGTCCATCCACTTCGAATCGGTAAACGGCGACGGCCACATTTCGCTCGCGAGGCCCATCGCGTCGGCGGCCATGAAGATCAGGAACTGGATCACCAGCAGGTAAGCCAGCATGCCGACGAACGCCGTCACCACACCCTTGCGATCGCGAAACAGCAGATAGCGGTTCGCGAGCGTGCCGCTCCAGCCGGTGTGCTGCCACCCCTGCAAACCGATGCCGAGCGCCCAGCGCGCGCGTTGCCGGTATGCGGTGCGCACCGTGTCGGGGAAAAACTCGCGCACGCACAAAGGCATCGTCACGGTCACGTCGCGGTCCTTGCCGAGACCGAACCAGCTGGCGCGGCGCGAACGGAACTGCACCGGAAAGCGCGCGAAGATCGACTGCATGCCGAGCTTGCCGAGCCGCGCGCCGACGTCGTAGTCCTCGGTGAGGCTATCTGTATTGAACGGCTGGTTGCCGGTCGTTTCGCTCAATGCGAGCAGCGCGCGCCGCGAGAAACAGGTGCCGACGCCCGCGGACGGCACCGACCCGACCATGCTCTCGCGCACCACCAGATCCTTCGCGTGCCACTCGGCGAATTCGTCCATGTAAGTACCGGCGACGAGTTCGTACCAGTGCCGCTCGAGCGACGCCACCGGCAACTGGATCATGTCCTTGCGCGGCAGCAGATAGTTGAAGAACTTCAGTTCGATCGGATGCAGCATGTCTTCGCTGTCATGCAGCACCACGCCGGCGAATTCGATCTGCTCGTCCTGCTCATAGCGGAAGATCGCCTGGATCACCCAGTTCAGACAATCGGCCTTGCAGGTCGGCCCGTCGTGCGGCACCTCCACACGCCGCAACTGCTTGTAGCGGCGGCGCATGCGCTCGACCTCGGCAATCGTCTGCGCATCGTTCCGATAGGTGCCGACGAACACCACGTAGTTGCGGTAGTCGAGCACCCGCACCATGTCTTCCACCATCGCCGCGATCACGTCGTATTCGAGCCACGCGGGCACCATGATCGCGAGCGGCTGCTCTTCGCGCGCGCGCAACTGCTCGACGGTGAGCGGCCGGTGCACGCGTTTGACCGAATACGCGCGATACGCTTCACGGATCCAGTACCACGCGTCGATGAACAGATCGTCGAGGCTCGACAGCAGAATCAGCACGGCGATGACGCCCGCGCCGTATTGCAGCAGGTCGTAGTACTCGGCCGCGTAGTATCCGAGATGAGAGCCGAGGTGCAGATCCATCGCGTGCGGACTCACTCGCCGGCCTGTTTGCGCTTGCGGCGTCGCGTATGAGCGGCGAGCAGCAGCAACGCGACGAACAGGCCGAGCACCGCGGCCGGTACGACCCAGGTGAGCCAGTCGCGCGACCACGGCGTGCCGGCGCTGCCGCGCTCGACGCCGCCGGCATTCGTCGTGTCGAGTTCCTTCAACACGCCGCTGCCGTCGACCACGGCCACGTCGCCGTACCCCAGTTGCAACGCGGCGGGCAGCACAGGCGGCGGCGCGCCGAGACTGCGATAGACCACACCCGCGGTGGCGCCCGAATGCGCGACGTGGATCACGCCCACGCCGCTCAGATTCGCCACGCCGCTGACGTCGTACAGCGTGTGCTCGTCCGGGCCGAGAATCGTCAGGCCGTTGTCGGTCACGCGGACATGCGATTTCGAATCGGCGAGCGGCACGTCGACGGCGAGAAACGCGCTCGTCGGCGCGGCGCTCTGGCCGGCGGGCGTCACGCTCAGCACCGCGCGTTGCGGCGCGACGCCGGCGGCGTCCGCGAGACGGGCGACGCGCGGCAGCGTCACGGTCGCGTCGGCGAGATACGCGGTGGGCACGATCAGCGTCGCGCTCGACGCAAAACGCGCGACCATACCGGTGAAATTCACGTCGCCGTCCGCTTGCACGAGCGTCAGATGGCTGCTCGGCAGCACCGCGACCGGAAAGCCCTGATTGGTCGCGCAGCCCGCGTCGGATTGACGCTGCAGCGACACGCGCAACACGTTGCGGGCGGCCAGCGCGTAGCGCGGGATATGCGCGACCACGTGCTGCGCGCGGCCCTCGGTGCCGAGCAGTCGCGCGCCGATCAGCACGTCGTTGAAATAGATCGACGCGACCACGGCCGAGCCATGCGTGTTCGGCGAACCGGCGAGGTCGAGCACGACGTCGTCCGGCAGACGGCCGGCGCCAGCCACCGCGCCGAGATCGAAGGCCGCGCTCCAGGTCGCCTCGCGGCGCACGTCGATCGTGCCCGGCTCACCGCCTAGCGCGGCCAGCGACACTGCGTCGGACCGGCCGTTCGCGGCGCTGTCGATCTCGTGCACCACCATCTGGTTCGACACGTCGACCGGACGCCAGACTTGCGACAACACACCGATCGATTGGCTGTCGCCGACCACGATGGAGGCCTGCCCCATGATGTGCACGAGACGCGCCTCGCCCGCGGCGAGCGGCGCGACGAGCGCGGCGGCGCTGCGCTTGCGCCACGCGGCGAATGCATCGGCGGCGCTCGCGGACACGCCGGCCGCCTGCGCCTGCAACGCATCGAGCGATGCCGTGAGCGAAGCGCGCAGCGCGTCGTCCATCACGATCACGTCGGCCGGCGCCAGCCGCGCCGAACCGACGACGAGCAGCGCACCGAGCTCGGCGGGATCGGCGAGCCGATGCGAACCGGCCGCCGCCAGCGCGGCGAATGCGGGCAACGCGCGCAGCGGCGCGGGTACGTCGAGCACATTCGGCGAACCGAGTTCGAGCGTGTCGCCCACTTTCGGCCAACTGTGCACCGCGGGTTCGCGGCCGTCGCGCTGGAGCAGCGCGGCGACCCGCCACGCGGTGTCGTAGCTCGCCGCGCTCACCTGCCCGCCCGCGATCAGCACGGCCGGCGTGCGCGGCAGCGCGGTCCATGCGGTGCGCAGGTCCTTCACGTCGGCGGTGTCGTAGCGATAGCTCAGGTGCGTGGTCGGCGCGACGCGCAGCACATTGCCGATCGCGGTCTGATCCGCGCACACCGCGTCGTTGATCACCGACGACCACCCGAGACCCACGCGCACATAGCCGTTCGCCCGCGGCGCACCGCCGATGCCGAGCGTCGCGGCCGCGTCGCCCTGCGGCTGCGTCAGCGCGCGCGCCTGGACCGGCGAACCGTCGACCGACACCAGCATCGTGGTGCGTCCGCCGTCGCCGCGCAGATAGTCGGCGTCCAGTTGCAATTGCGCGTCGCCGATCGGCACGCCCGCGGGCACCGGGAAGTAATATTCGCGACGGCCGTCCGGCGCACCGAGTGTGCTGACGTCGCGAATGCCGAGGCCGGTCAGGCTGATCGTGCGGCTCGTCACGCTGTTGCCGGCGTGCGCGAGCGCTTCGGCGAAGCCGTCGTTCTGCTGCGCGTGCGCGGCATCGGCCCAGCCGGCAAGCGCACAGCATGCCGCCAGCGAAAGCGCGGCCACGCGGAACGAAAACGCGTGGCCGCGGCTGATGTGAGGGCGGCGCGTGGCCTGCGAAGCGGAGGCTGATGTCACGGTCGTCTGCAAGGTGAAGTGAGGCAACGGGAGTGAATGGCGGATTGCGAAGCGCGCGGCGAGGTGCATGACGAAGCGCGCGGCGATGTCCGCGGCGACGTGCAACGCGCGGGCCGATGAAGCGGCGCGCCGCATCACCGGAGAACCACGTCGGCGTTCTGCGGGGACGGGTGCAGGTTCTCCGTGCTCGTGCTCACGTCCCCGTTCGACCCCGCGTTCGCAACCGGCTCGAACTCCGCAAACGGACGCCCGGTCAACGCCGCGACGATCCGTTGCGACGCGTGCCCATCGCCATACGGATTGATCCGATGCGCAAAGCCCTCGCGTTCGCGCGCATCCGCGAGCAACCCCGTCACCGCGCGCACGATCGCCTCGCACCCGGTGCCGACGAGCCGCACCGTGCCCGCTTCGACCGCTTCCGGACGCTCGGTCACGTCGCGCATCACCAGCACCGGTTTGCCGAGCGCGGGCGCTTCTTCCTGCACGCCGCCCGAGTCGGTGAGAATGATCGACGCGCGCTGCATCAGCCTCACGAAGCCGAGGTAATCGAGCGGATCGATCAGATGGACGTTGCGCGCGCCGCCGAGGCTTTGCTGCACCGGGCCGCGCACATTCGGATTCAGATGAACCGGATAGACGATCTGCACGCTATCGGTTTGCGCCAGATCGGCGAGCGCCGCGCAGATGTTCGCGAAGCCCGCGCCAAAGCTCTCGCGCCGATGGCCCGTGACCAGCAGCACCGGCAACGAGCCGTCGAGAAACGGTAGACGCGCGTCGAGTTCCGCGCGTAACGCCGGGTCGCGGTCGATGCGCGCAGTGGCCAGGTTCAGCGCGTCGATCACCGTATTGCCGGTCACGACGATCCTGCCGTGCAACGCTTCGCGCGCGAGATTCGCCTTCGAGCTTGCGGTGGGCGCGAACATCAGATCGCTCATCACGTCGACGACCCGGCGATTCATCTCTTCCGGCCACGGCTGCATCAGATTGCCGGTGCGCAGCCCCGCTTCCACGTGCGCAATCGGAATGCGGCGATGAAACGACGCCAGTGCCGCCGCCGAGGCCGTGGTGGTGTCGCCATGCACCAGCACGCGGTCGGGCCGGAGGGCGGCGAGCACGTCGTCGAGCGCTGCGATGAGACGCGCGGCCAGTTCGTTGAGCGTCTGGTCGGCGGTCATCAGCGCGAGATGGTGATGCGGTTCGATCCCGAACAGATCGAGCACCTGGTCGAGCATCTGCCGATGCTGCCCCGTGACGCAGACCACCGACTCGATGTCCGCGTCAGCCTCCATCTGTTTGATCAGCGGCGCCATTTTGATGGCTTCCGGCCGCGTGCCGAAAATCGACAATATCCTCGTTACCATGTGTCCTGAAACTTTTTGAATGTTTTATTGGCGGCGAGCGGCGCTGCGAGTTCGATAGCGCGCGCTATTTACCGATCCCAAGTGTCCGTGACGAACAGTTGCGGACAGACGGACAAATCGATCAATTGCGAAAATACGGCCGACGTTCGGTCGGGTTCCCCTGGCGATCCGGGGGCGCTGCTCACCCGTGCACACGCTTTACACCGCTGTACACCGACGCAAACAAAGCGCAGCGCATTCTAACGCGCATTTCCGCCGGATTCGTGGCCGATCCGGCCTGGTGTGCCGTGCCTGGGATGCCCGTGCCATCACGCCGAGAAGGCGGGTTTGACGAAGATGCAGGCCGCAGCCGCCTCGCAAACGTTTCCGGATTCTATCGAGCCCGAAAATGCTACCCGGCATTTTTTCCGATCCGCATTTGTTAATTCTCGTCAAACCGCGCAGGTTGAATCGACGCGATTAATTCGTCTGCGGATTAAAGAGCGCGCAAACGTTATCTCGACGAAATATCAAGTGGGGAATAGCGCACCGTTCGCGGTCAAACTGACCGGCGGTTGCTTCTCACGGGGTCGTGTGCGATTTCCGCCTCGAGTTCGGCGATTTGCGATTCCGCGAACACGCGGATGCCGTTCCGTTGCAACAAGGCGACAGTGACGCCGGTAGCGGGATGAGTCGAGCCGCTGAACGCACCGTCATGGATGAAGCTGCTGCCGCACGACGGGCTGCCGTCGGCGAGCAGTGCAAAGCGGCAGTTTTCCGCCAGCGCCCGTTCGAGTGCATGCTGTGCGCCCGCGATGAACAGCGCGGTGACGTCGGCGCCGGTGTTGTCCTTGATCGTGGCCTCGGCGGCGAGCACGTCGGCGCCGCTTCTGCGCAACTGGATTTCCGCGGGAGGCCGCGGGGTCGGAAAACCCGCGGCCACTTCGGGGCACACGGTGACGAGACGGCCTTCGTCGCGCCATCTGGCGAGCACCGCTTCGTGCGCGGCTTCCTTCGCGGATTTGGCTTTGCCGTTGTAGCGCACAGGATGGCCGGCGAGGCAGGCGCTGACCAGAATCTTCAACATATTTTTTGCGCCGTGTGGCGGAGGATGGCCCGGCGGGCGCGGGCCGACCCGGAATTGTAATGCGGGTCGGCGCCGCATGAGCGCCGCATGAGTGCCGCGTAGTGCACGCACACGCACCGCACACTCGCGGACCGCCCCATGGGCACACCTATTGCTGTATTCCGCTCGCCGGCACACAACCCGTCAACGCACACAGTGCTGCAGCGAGTCTCAGCCGCTTTCAACATCAATCCAGCAATCCATCGGTGGGAGGCCCCATGCTTCGATACGCTGCAATCTTTTTCATCATCGCGATCATCGCCGCGGTATTCGGCTTCGGCGGGATAGCCGCAGGCGCGACGGAAATCGCCAAGGTCCTGTTCTTTATCTTCGTGGTGATCTTCCTCGTGACCTTGCTGATGGGCGTGATGCGACGCTGACCACCGCATCGGTGCATCAGGCGACCGACCGACCCCGGCGAACGGCCGCGACGTATTGCAATAGTTGCCGCATCCTCTTGCAATAGTTGCTGGCCCTGGCCGGGGTTTTTACGTGCAGCGATCGGGTTGCCTGCTTCATCGCACCGCAGTGCAGTGCAGTGCAACACCGCGACTCCGGCCGATCACCCTCCGCACAGTCCGCTCACGCGGCGCGTGCAATCCGTCCCGGCACGCCCAGACGATGCGACCAGCTCGCCAACGTACGCGTCGCCACCGGCGGCTTGCTCAGAATCGCGCTGTCGTATTGCTTGCCGTCGAAGCGCGCAAAATCGACGATACGAAACCCCTGCCCGCGATAAAACGCGATCAGATGCGCGGCCGGTTGCGGCGTATCGAGCGCGAGTTCCGCGTAGCCGCGCGTCGCGGCCCAATGGTCGGCGAACGCGATCAGCAATGTGCCGATACCGCGCGACTGCCACACCGGCTCCACGCCGAATTGACGCAAGCTCGCGACGTCGTCGCGCCGATATATTTCGCATGCCGAATCACGTTGCGGCGCATACAGCGTCATCGTGCCGACAATGCGCCCTTCGCATACCGCCACGTAGCAGTCGCCGCTCATCACGCGTGAACGCGTGATCGCGACCGTCTGGTCGACACACGTGCAATTGAGTCCCATCTCGCCGAGCCTCGTGAAAGCCCGATGCAGCAGCGCGGTCAACGCCACGTAAGAATCGCGCGAAGGATCGAAGCGGCGCAGTTCGACGCGGCCGACGCCGTGAGAAACGTAGTCGATACGAATGGCTTGTTGCGTCGTTGCACGTCGCTTCACGTTGAGCACCTCGCACTATCAGGATGTCCGAAGTGTAGATTTCGCGTGCATGCGTCTCAAGAAAAAATGTCGTAAAAACTCACTGCAAAACGGCGGCCGCCGCAACGTGCGAAGCGCACTACCCGGCGGACGACACCAGCGGCTCGCCCTCGCGCAAGCCGAGATGCAATTCTTCGCAGAGGAAGGTCTGCAATGCCTGCACGGCCGCTGCCTGCGCGCCCGATACCGCGCGCATGAACAGACCGAAATCGGCGCTCGGCGCATCGGGCAAGCCGTCAGCCTGGCCGAGCACGCGCATCGACTCCGGCCGGATATTGCCGTCGAGCAGCACCGACACACCCAGCCCCGCCTCCACCGCCGATTGCACGGCCGGCAAACTGGTGCTGGTGCACACGATGCGCCATGCAATCCCCGCGCGCCGCAGCGCGCTCAGCACCTGCTGCTGCCACAGGCATGCACCGCCGAACGCCACCACGGGCAGCGCGGTTGCGTCGTCGCGATTGAAGCCGCGTGCGCCGACCCAGTAGAGCGGCTGCGTCCACGTCAGCAACGGCGTCGAATCGACCAGCGAAGGATCGCCGACCACCACGTCGAGGCTGCCGTCCACGAGACGATTCGACAATGCCCCGCTCGTATCGACGACGATCTCCAGCGCCACCTGCGGATAAGCGATCGAGAACCGCCGCAGCGCGCGCGGCAGTCGTCCCACTGCGATGTCTTCGAGCATGCCGAGGCGCACGGTGCCCGATACCTGTCCGGCGCTCAACGCGCGGCGCGCGTCGGCTCCCGCGCCGAGAATCGTGTGCGCGTAAGGCAGCAGCAGATGGCCGGCCTCGGTGAGTTGCACGCCACGCGGCGAGCGGTCGAGCAAACGCTGCCCCAGTTCATCTTCAAGGCGGCGCAATTGCATGCTGACCGCCGCCTGAGTGCGTGCGAGACGCACCGCGGCAACGCCCACGGCGCCGGTCTCCGCCACGGTGACGAACGCGCGTAACAGACTACTGTCGAGGTCTCGGGTCATCACGATTCTTGATACGGACATAAGTAATATCAACTTATCTTAATCTGGTCCACACCGATAAGATAGCGGTCAACGAATCCGCCGAAGACCTCCCAGGCCATCATGCAAGACACCACGATCAAGCCCACGCAGCCGACGGCCGCCGGGGCGCCCGCTATCGAGCCGCCCGCGCATGCCGCCGTGAAGCCGGCGAGCGCCGCGGCAGGCGCCGCTTTGCTTTGCGTGCTGTCGATGTCGAGCGTGCAATTCGGCGCGGCGCTCTCGGCGCCGACCATGGCCACTTATGGCTCGCTCAGCACCACCTGGTTGCGTCTGTGCTGGGCCGCCCTCGTGCTCGCCGTGATCGTGCGTCCGCGCCTTCTCAGCTATTCGCGTTCGCACTGGCTCGCGGCCGGCGCGCTCGGTGCGGCAATGGCCGGCATGACGTTGTGCTTTTTCTCCGCGGTTTCACGCATTCCGCTGGGACTGGCCGTCGCGATCGACTTTCTCGGGCCGCTTGCCGTGGCGACCTTCGCGGTGCGCCGCGCGCGGGCGCTGCTGTGGCCTCTGCTGGCGCTGGCCGGCGTCGTCCTGCTCGCGCGTCACGGCGGCGCATGGATCGGCGAGCCGCTCGGCGTGCTGCTCGCGTTCGGCGCGGCGCTCGGCTGGGGCAGCTATATCGTGCTGATGAAGAAAACCGGCACGATGTTCAAAGGACTCGAAGGTCTGTCGGTATCGCTGCTCGCGGCTGCGCTGGTCGCCACGCCGTTTGGACTCGCGAGCAGCGGGATGCACATCGCCGTCACGCAAATCGCGGCGACGGCCGGCCTGGCGGTGCTGGTGCCGTTATTGCCGTACGCGTTGGAAATGATCGCGTTGCGTCACATGTCGTCCGCTTCTTTCGGCATCCTGATGAGCGTCGAGCCGGCGATCGGCGCATTGGCCGGCTTCGTCGTATTGCGTCAGCCGATGGGGATCCTGCAACTGGTGGGCGTGCTGCTGGTGGTGAGCGCGAGCGTCGGCGCGGTGGTCGTGGCGCGCTGAACCATGTGGAAGATCAGGCGACCTCGCGCAACGGGACGCGCCCGGCGAGCGCGCATCGGCTCATCCGGTCAAGCCATGTTTTCCGCTTCGTAAAGCCGCCTGCCGGCGGCATCCTTGCTGCCGAGCGTCGGCGCGAAGTCGATCGGCCACTCGATCCCGATGTCCGGATCGTTCCACAAGATGCAGCGCTCGAGTTCCGGAAACCAGTACTCGGTGGTCTTCCACAGACACTCGGCCACTTCGGACAACACCACGAAACCATGCGCGAAGCCGGGCGGCACCCACACTTGCCGCTGATTGGCCGCGCTCAGATACGTGCCGCACCATTTGCCGAAGTTCGGTGAATTGAGCCGCACGTCCACCGCGACGTCGAACACTTCGCCGACCACTACGCGCACGAGGCGCCCCTGCGAACGCTGCACCTGATAGTGCAACCCGCGCAGCACGCCGCGCACCGCACGCAAATGACGATCCTGTACGAAGTCGAAGCCTGCCGATACGTCCTGGTCAAACTCATCCGCACTGAAGGTTTCGAAGCAGAAACCGAACTCGTCGCAAAACACGTCGGGCTCGATGATTTTCACATCCGGCAATGCCGTCGCCGTTACCTTGTTGCCCATACCACTGTGTGCTCGTAATAAGCTTGCCGGCAGCCGCACGGTCCGCCGAGGCAGCCGTGTCGGGCGGGGTTGCCGCGCGCCGTCGGCCCGGCGCCGCCGCACGCGATGCCGATGCGCTCATCTACGCTTCTGTCGCGACCCGGCTGCGCGCCCGATACTCGGTGGGCGACAGCGCCATGCGTTTGCGGAAAATCTTCGCGAGTCGGTCGCCATTGCCGGTGCCGCTGCGCCGTGCGATCTTGTCGACCGGCAACTCGGTTTCGGTCAGAAAATTACACGCGATGCGCAAGCGCACCTGCAACAGATAGTCCGACGGCGTGACCTGCATTTCATGCTTGAAGCGGCGCAGGAAATTGCGCTCGCTCATCGCCGCGACCTGAGCTGCATCGGCTACCGACACCTGCCGATCGCAATTCGCCTCCATCCAGCGCGCGGCCGCGCGAATCTTCTCGGCTACGCTGAGCGTGCCGCCTTCCGCCGGCAGCGGCACCCACGTCGCGGCCATGCCCGGCATCACGCGATCCGCGACACCGCGCGCGAGTTCCGCGCCGAGATCGCGTTTGATGAACATCAGCGCACTGCGCGCGCAATCGTGACGGTCGCTGGCGGCGCCGAGCGCGGCCTCGCCGGTGATGCCGTTCATGAAGCGATTCGGCGGAAAGCCGTCGTGCCCGCTCGGGCCGGCCGCTTCCAGCACCAGACGGCCTTCGCCGATCGTCTCGATCGCGCGGGTGCGCGCCTGCACCGCGCGCAGCCAGTTCAGCAGCCGTTCGTCGCACGCGGCTTCGAGCGCACCGTGGCCGCCCGCAATGAACAGCACGTCGAAGCCGCTGCCGAAGCGCGCGTCGATACGATCGGTCCAGATGCGCGCCGACGACGAACTCGCGACACTGCCGCCGTCCATCGAAAGAAATTGCACTTCGTAGGGCGGTTCTTCGCCCGAGCGCGAACCAAGGAGTTCGTTGGCGGTCTGGAACATTTCGACCACCGTGCCGGGCCCGAGCAGCCAGAAGCCGTCGAACAGCAGCACGCCGATTCGCCGCGCGGCAGTACGCACGTTCAGTGTCGGCGTGTGTAGCCAGGTGACCCTCGCAGTATCCAGGTGCATGTGCGGCATGATCTTTCCCCAAACTATCGTAAGTTGTGGACCCCGCTGACCCGTCGGCCGGCTGTTTTTATCGAGTTGAATACGGCGATTGAAAATCGCTGACAACGCCGCTTGCCGGATTATGCGTAATGCTAGCGGAAGCAACCGCTATAGTAAATTTGAAAACAATTGATTATTGGTAAAGTCAATGTATGACGAAACGTATTATTGCGCGTTTCATATGACAATCATCGCACGCGCCGGACGGTTCTGCGCGGATATCGCAACATTTCGATGGACCAATGTTAAGAACCGCACACAGCCTGCGTTACGGGCCGACGTCCGTGCGGAACCGCGGAGCCGTGACACGGTGAATCGAATAACGCCATTCAGGAGAATACCGACGAAAAGTGTTTCAAACATGAAATAAAAACATCGCGGATAATGAACACACAATCCGCGAATTATTCGCAAACCGGGAATTTAAGCCGTGGCATGCGGTGATAATTAGCGAATTGCTATCCGATTCGTCGATTCACCGCAGAATGATCCGGACACCATTAACAGCACGATCAAAAAACGTTTCTATATTGAAACATGCGACCTGATAAAGTATGAATTAATCGTCTCCTGAACTTCGCCGCACGTTCGACCTCGGATGAACGCAAAACCGCGGCACGGAACGCGCCCTTCGTCCTTAAACAAAGTTTCATCAACGGATGATTCGCTTTAAGGCTCGTCTAAGAGTCGCGGCGGCATAATTTGTCCACCGTGATAGCTACAAGGAGCACCGCCATGACGCGCCCGATGAGCATCGAGAAGGTCAACGAGTATGGACAACACGCGGTTCGCATCGCGATCGACCAGAGCGCCGTGCTGCTGGAAGCCGACGATCTGGACGCGCTGATCGAACATCTTTCCGCGCTGCGCTCGAGCATGCGCCCGGAAATTCCGAAGGAGCCGCTGCGCTCGCATCAGTACGTGATCGAGATCGATCCGTGCTGGCACACGGAAAAGCACCCGCTGCAGGACAACACGATGCTGTTCCTGCGCCACTCCGGTCTCGGTTGGGCCGGCTTCGCACTGCCCACCGAAAGTCTCGCGAGACTCCATCACGCGTTGACGCAGCAACTCGAGGCCTCGCTCGAAGTACACGGCATGCTCAACTAGGCAGGCAGCACTTACGCGCTGCCTGCTTGTTGCCTGCTTGTTGCCTGCTTGTTGCCTGCGTGCCCCCCGCTTATTGCATTTGACGCAGCACAGCGTTTCAGATTGCACGCGCAGCGCGCGGCACTCCGGCCCTATACTTCACTCGCCGCATCACTGCGGTTACTTTCATTCAAGTCTCTTTCCGAAGCGCGGCTCCGTCCGCGCTCTTTTTTTGTATTTTCCTTAGTCTTGCTGACGATCAGCGTACGCGATCCTGTCATCGCATCGACCGGTTCATGAACATTGCACAAAATTAAAAAAGACTTAATCCACCTAGCAGCGCCGTTTTATCCACCATCGCCGATGATGCACGCATCGCCCTTCTCTACTGTGCTCAACATGAACCAGCTACAAGCGATGCGTGTCTTCACACGGGTAGTCGATCTCGCCAGCTTCCACCTCGCGGCGAGACAGTTAGGCATGTCCGCCGCCGCGGTCACGCGCAGCGTGGGCACGCTGGAAGCGCATCTGAACATGCGGCTTCTGAATCGCACCACGCGTAGCCTTTCGTTGACCGACGTGGGCCGCGAGTATCTCGACGGGTGTCGCGCGATCATCGAAAAACTCGACGAAATGGAATCGAATCTGCTGGAGACCACGCGCGATCCGCAAGGCACGTTGCGCATCGCCACGCCGATGACATTCGCGAGCGCCGGCCTCGGCGCACTGCTGGCCGCGTATCGTACGCTGCATCCGCGAGTGGATTTCGACGTGACGACCTTCGATACGCCGATCGATCTGGTGGAAGGCGGCTTCGACGTGTGCTTCTGCGACGACAAGCGGCTCCCCAATTCGACGCTGGTCAGCCGCACGCTCACCAGCGTCGACGAAATGGTGGTCGCTTCGCCTGCTTACCTTGCGCGCCACGGCACGCCCCGCGATCCATCGGCGCTGAACCGGCATGGATTGCTGACGGTATCCGACGGCACCTCGCGCAGTTGGGAGTTCTCCGACGCCGACGGCATTTACCGCGTCAGCACCGGCAGCGCGCTCACCGCGACGAGCAGCGCGATGGTGAGGGTTGCCGCGCTCAATCACATGGGTATCGCGCTGCTGCCGACGCCGATCGTCGCCGACGATCTGGCGCAAGGCCGACTGATACCGCTTCTCGAACAGTTCGACATCAACGGCGGCCCGCGTCAGGTGTCGATCCTGTACTCCGGCCGCAATTACCTGTCGATGCGCGTGCGCAGTTTCATCGACTTCGCGGTCAGCCAGTATCGCGCACCCGACCGTCAGGTCGCACTGCGGGCCGTGGCCTGACCCGGGCGCTGCGCATCATGCCCAGAATACTGACTATCGAAGACGACGAGCTGATCGCCGACGACATCGTGCGGACGCTCAGCGCGAACGGCTGCACGGTCGACGTGGCGCGCACCGGCCGCGAAGGCATGGCCAAGGTGATGGCAGGCGACTACGACGTCGTGACGCTCGATCGCATGCTGCCCGATCTCGACGGCCTCACCATCGTCGCGACGATGCGGGGCGTCGGCATGGAAACGCCGGTGCTCGTCATGAGTTCGATGTCCGACGTCGACCAGCGCATTCAAGGCCTGCGCGCAGGCGGCGACGACTATCTGACCAAACCCTTCTCGCCCGACGAGATGTCCGCGCGCATCGAAGTACTGTTACGCAGACGGCCACGCCACGCAAAAGTCGAAACGCTGTTGCGCAGCGGCGCACTGGAACTCGACCTGGTCAAACGCAAAGTCACCTACCGGCAGCGCGAACTCGATCTGCAACCCACTGAATTTCGCGTGCTCGAATTCATGATGCGCCACACCGGCCAGGTGCTCACGCGCACGATGATTTTCGAGGCGGTGTGGGGCTGCCGCTTCGACCCCGGCACCAACCTGATCGACGTGCACGTGGGCCGTTTGCGCAAGAAAGTCGACATGCCCGGCGAGCGTCCGTTGATTCGCACGATTCGCGGTTCAGGCTATCTGTTCGGCTGAAGCGCTGCTGCCAATGGCGCTGTCAATAGCGCCATTTCCCATGCTGCATGCGGTGCAAACGCCGCTGCACCAGCACACCCGCCAGGTGCGCGGCTTCCTAAAACTAGTTTCATTTGTTTAGTCCGTGGCTGTTAGGGCCCGCTCTTCAGAATGCCGTCACCAGGCCGCGTTTTCATTTCGCGCCTCCATCGCCACACGCCCGCGCAGATTCAATCGCGCCTCTGAACGGAGCAGCCTTCGATGTTAAAAATAGTCCGGTTAGCATTGACCCGGCCCTACACCTTCATCGTGCTCGCGATGCTGATTCTTCTGATCGGCCCGCTTGCCGCGTTGCGTACGCCAACGGATATCTTTCCCGACATCCGCATTCCGGTGATCAGCGTGGTCTGGAGTTATGCGGGTCTGCAACCGGACGACATGTCCGGGCGCATCGTCACCTACTACGAACGTACGCTCGGCACGACGGTCAACGACGTCGCGCATATCGAGTCTCAATCGTTTCGCGGCTACGGGATCGTGAAGATTTTCTTCCAGCCGACCGTGGATATCCGCACCGCCACCGCCCAGGTCACGTCCGTCTCGCAGACGGTGCTCAAGCAGATGCCGCCCGGCACCACGCCGCCGCAGATCCTGAACTACAACGCGTCCACGGTGCCCGTTCTGCAACTGGCGCTGACCAGCAACACGCTCGACGAACAGCAACTTGCCGATTACGCGACCAACTTCATTCGTCCGCAACTGCTGAGCGTGCCGGGCGTCGCGATTCCGAGCCCGTATGGGGGCAAAACCCGTGAAGTGCAGATCGATCTGAACCCGCAGGCGCTGCAGGCAAAGAAACTCTCCGCGAACGACGTGGCGACCGCGCTCGCGCAGCAGAATCAGATCATTCCGGCGGGCACCGAAAAGATCGGCCGCTTCGAATACAACATCAAGCTGAACAACAGCCCGCTCGCACTCGACGAGCTGAACGCATTGCCGATCAAAACCGTGGACGGCGCGACGATCTATATCCGCGACGTCGCGCACGTGCGCGACGGCAATCCGCCGCAAACCAACGTGGTGCGCGTGGACGGTCATCGTGCGGTGTTGATGAGCATTCTGAAGAACGGCTCCGCGTCGACGCTCGACATCATCGCCGGCGTGAAGGCCCAATTGCCGCGCATCGAGGAAACGCTGCCGCCGAGTCTCAAACTCGTCACGATGGGCGACCAGTCGACTTTCGTGAAAGGCGCGGTGAGCGGCGTTGCGCGCGAAGGCGTGATCGCCGCCGCGCTGACCTCGCTGATGATCCTGCTGTTCCTCGGCAGCTGGCGCTCCACGCTGATCATCGCGGCCTCGATTCCGCTCGCGGTGCTCGCCGCGATCGCCGGGCTCGCGGCGATGGGCGAAACGCTCAACGTGATGACGCTCGGCGGCCTCGCGCTCGCGGTGGGGATTCTCGTCGACGACGCCACGGTCACGATCGAAAACATCAACTGGCACCTCGAGCAAGGCAAGGACGTCAGGAGCGCGATCATGGACGGCGCCGCGCAGATCGTCGCGCCCGCCTTCGTGTCGCTGCTGTGCATCTGCATCGTGTTCGTGCCGATGCTGCTGCTCGACGGGATCGCCCGTTTCCTGTTCGTGCCGATGGCCGAAGCGGTGATCTTCGCAATGGTCGCGTCGTTCATTCTGTCGCGCACCTTCGTGCCGATGCTCGCGCAGTATCTGCTGAAGCCGCATGCGTCGGGCGGTCACGCGTCCGGTGAACTCGCCGCATTGATGGACCCGCATGGCGGCCACGTGCATGCGCCACCTTCGCGCAATCCGCTGGTACGTTTCCAGCGCGGCTTCGAAAAACGTTTCGAGCGCGTGCGCAGCGTCTACCGGATCGTGCTCGGTCTCGCGCTGACGCATCGCAAACGCTTCGTCACGGGTTTTCTGATCGTGGTGGGCGCATCGTTTCTGCTCGCACCGTGGCTCGGCCGCAATTTCTTCCCGGACATCGACTCCGGCGAAATTGCGATTCATGTCCGCGCACCGATCGGCACGCGCATCGAAGACACCGCCGCGCAGTTCGATCTGATCGAAAACGCGGTACGCCGCACGATTCCGCCTAACCAGTTGCGCAGCATCGTCGACAATATCGGGCTGCCGAACAGCGGCATCAACCTGACCTATAACAACAGCGGCACGGTCGGACCGCAGGACGGCGACATCCTGATCGCGCTGAATGAAGACCATGACCCGACTGCCGGTTTCGTGCGCACGCTGCGCGAGACGCTGCCGCGTCAATTCCCCGGTACGACCTTCGCGTTCCTGCCGGCCGATATCGTCAGTCAGATCCTGAATTTCGGCGCACCTGCGCCGATCGATCTGCAAGTCGCGGGGCCGAACCAGGCCGCGAATCACCGTTACGCGAACGAAGTGATGCAGCGCATGCGGATGATTCCGGGCATTGCCGACACACGCATCCAGCAGGCGTCGACGTATCCGCAATTCACCGTGTCGGTGGACCGCTCGCGCGCCGATCAACTCGGCATCACCGAGCAGGACGTCACCAATTCCGTGGTGGCGAGTCTGTCGGGCACGAGTCAGGTGTCGCCCACCTACTGGCTGAATTCGAAGAACGGCGTGTCGTATCCGATCGTCGCGCAAACGCCCGAATACCGGATGACGTCGCTGTCGAATCTGAACAACCTGCCGGTGACCGGCAAGACCGGCGACGCGCAGATTCTCGGCGGCATCGCAACGATTCAACGCGGCGTCGGCAACGCGGTCGTGTCGCACTACAACATCGAACCGCTCTACGACGTATTCGCGACCACGCAAGGCCAGGACCTCGGCGCGGTCGCAGCGAAGATCGACGACATCGTGCATGCGACCGCGAAAGACGTGCCGAAAGGCTCGCTCGTCACGCTGCGCGGCCAGGTGCAGACGATGAACAGCGCGTTCCTCGGTTTGTCGCTGGGTCTTGTCGGCGCGATCCTGCTGATCTATCTGCTGATCGTCGTGAACTTCCACTCGTGGAGCGACGCGTTCGTGATCGTCACCGCGCTGCCTGCGGCGTTGGCCGGCATCGTCTGGATGCTGTTCACCACGCATACGCCGCTGTCGGTTCCCGCGTTGACCGGCGCGATTCTCTGCATGGGCGTCGCGACGGCGAACAGCATTCTCGTGGTGAGTTTCGCGCGCGAACGGCTGGCGGTGACCGGCAACGCGCTGGTCGCCGCGATGGAAGCCGGCTTCACCCGCTTTCGCCCGGTGCTGATGACGGCGCTCGCGATGATCATCGGCATGGCGCCGATGGCGCTCGGTCTCGGCGACGGCGGCGAACAGAACGCGCCGCTCGGCCGCGCGGTGATCGGCGGGCTGATCTGCGCGACGTTCGCGACGCTGCTGTTCGTGCCGGTCGTGTTCAGCCTCGTGCATCGGCGCGACGCCGCCGATCCTCACGCCTCGCAAGATCCCTCGTTATCCGAATCCGGAGTTCATCATGTCCACTGACATCGAGATCAATTCGCCCAAGCGCTTGCGTCATCTGAAGCTCGTCGGCATCGTCGCGCTGCTGGTGGCGGCGGGCATCGTCGCCAGCGGTATCGCGAGCCGTGTGCACGCGAAGCAGGAACTGACCACGTGGTCCGCACAGCAGGCGGTGCCGACCGTGGTCGCGTACACGCCGAAACACGATACGAGCGGGCAAGCGCTGGTGCTGCCCGGTCGTCTGTCCGCATTCGTCAATGCGCCGATTTATGCCCGCGTATCCGGTTATCTGCACGCGTGGTACGCGGATATCGGCACGCATGTGAAGGCCGGCCAGTTGCTCGCGTCGATCGACACACCCGACCTCGATCAGCAATTGCAACAGGCGCGCGCCGATTGGCAGAACGCGGTGGCCAACGAGAAGCTCGCGGCGACCACCGCGCACCGCTGGACCGAAATGCTGAAGCAGGACTCGGTCGCCCAACAGGATGCCGACGAGAAGACCAGCGATCTGACCGCAAAGCAGGCCACGGTTGCCGCCGCTGAAGCAAACGTGCGGCGGCTCGAAGCGCTCGAATCGTTCAAGCGGATCACCGCGCCGTTCGACGGCGTGGTCACCGCGCGGACCACGGATATCGGCGCGCTGATCAATGCGGGTGGCGGCAACGGGCCGGAGTTGTTCTCCGTGTCCGACGCGCATCAGTTGCGGGTCTACGTGAGCGTGCCGCAGGGCGATGCCGCCGCGATCAGGCCGGGGATGACGGCGACGCTTACCGTCCCCGAGCGGCCGGGCCTCACGTTCGACGCGAAACTCGTCGACACCGACGACTCGATCACGCCCTCCTCCGGTACGTTGCTCGTGCAACTTTCCGTCGACAACCAGAAGGGCCTGTTGATCCCCGGCGAGTACACCGAGGTTCATTTCGTGTTGCCGACCGATGCGCACGCAATGTCGATTCCGGCGAGCTCGCTGATTTTCCGGCAAAACGGGCTGCAGGTCGCGGTGGTCGGCAACGACAATCGCGCCGTGTTGAAGCCGGTTTCGGTGGCGACGGATCTCGGCACGCATGTCGAGATCGCCTCGGGTCTGAACCCGACCGACCGTGTGATCGACAACCCACCCGACTCGCTGGCGGACGGCGACGAAGTGCGGCTCGAAGCTCACACCGCCGATGCCGCCAGCAATGCCGGCACGTCGCTCGCCGCACGCCGTGCCGCGGAGGGCACTCATGGATAAACGCCGCCTCTCAATCGCGCTGGCGGCCGCGGCGCTGGTCAGCGGCTGTTCGTTCGCGCCGCCGTATCACGCGCCGGCCACTGCCATCCCGACGAGCTTCAAGGAAAGCGGCCCCTGGCAACTCGCGCGGCCGGCAGACCGCGTGCCGCGCGACGCCTGGTGGCGCGTGTATCGCGATCCTGTGCTCGACCGTCTGGAGCAACAGGTCGCCATCGCCAATCCCGATGTCGCCGCCGCGATCGCGCGCCACGACGAAGCCACCGCGTATCTATCGCAGGCGCGCTCCGGCCTCTTTCCGACGATCGGCGCCGAGGCGTCGGTGGAACGTCAGCGGCAATCGGACAACCGGCCTTTGCGCGGCGCCGATCAGCCGTCCGTGTACGGCACCAATGACGTCGACATCGGCATCGGCTACGACCTCGATCTGTGGGGCAAGATCCGCAACGAAGTGTCGGCCGGCCGCGCGGCAATGCAGGCCAGCGAGGCCGATCTCGCGTCGGTGCGCCTCAGCTTGCAGGCGAATCTCGCAACCGCGTATTTCAACCTGCGCGGGCTCGACGCCCAGCAGCAATTGCTCAACGATACGATCGACACCTACAAGCACGCGTTGAAGCTGACCGTCAGCCGTCACGCCGGCGGCATCGCGTCGGACCTCGATGTGTCGCGCGCGCAGACGCAGCTCGACACCGCACGCGCTTCCGCCGACGACGTCGCCGCGCGCCGCGCGCTCTACGAACACGCGATCGCGAGCCTGACGGGTGCGCCCTCTTCGAGCTTCGCGCTTGCACCGGTCACGGACGCCGCTTATCTGCCGTCGATTCCTGCCGGCGTGCCCGCCGCCTTGCTGCAACGGCGGCCCGACATCGCCGCGGCCGAACGGCGCGTCGCCGAGGCCAATGCGCAGATCGGCGTGGCGAAGGCGGCGTTCTTCCCGGACATCTCACTCGGTCTCGACGGCGGTTTTCAAAGCGATACGCTGTCGCCGTGGCTGGCGGCGCCAAACGAAATCTGGTCGGTCGGGCCGAGCCTCGTGTTGACGCTGTTCGACGGCGGCCGCCGCGAGGCGATCACGCAGCAGGCCCGCGCGAAGCTCGCCGAGAACGGCGCGAACTACAAGGCGGCCGTGCTGCTCGCGTTCCAGCAGGTCGAGGACAATCTCGCGCAACTGCATCATCTCGGCGACGAAGCCACCCAGCAGAACGAAGCGCTCGTCGCCGCGCAACGCACGTTGAAGCTGTCGATGTCGCGCTATCGCGACGGCGTGGTCAGCTATCTCGACGTGGTGACCGCGCAAACCACCGAGCTCACTACGCAGATCGCCGCATTGAACCTCGATACGCGGCGTTTGCTGGCTTCGGTGGGCCTCATCGAGGCATTGGGTGGCGGCTGGTCGACAGACGGCGCTGCGGCCGTTCCTGCCGTGCAGGCAGTGCAGACCTCACAGGCCTCGCAGGACTCACAGGCATCCCCTCCGCGAACACTCGCTTCCGCTGACTGATCCGCACAGAGCGGCTGAAGCAAAAAAATCGCCGGCGTGATGCGCCGGCGATTCTGTTTGTGTCGAGCCCGTTCGAAAACGAGCTCTGACAGCGAGATCAGAAGCGATGCCGCATGCCGACGCCGACGATTGCCTGCCGGTCGCTCGACGAGGCCGCGAGCGAATAGATCGACGCATTGCCCAGCACCGAGATGCCGTCCGCGCCCGACACGTGTTGATACACGCCTTCCAGATAGACGTCGGTGCGGCGCGACAGCGAGTAGTCCGCCTGAAGCATGAACTGATTCCACTTCGGCGACACGCTGCTGTTCGCGGTGCTGAAATGGCCGTCGGTGAAGGTGTACGAGCCGCCCAGCGACAACGCCGGCGTCAGCGCGTAACGAGCGTTCAGTTCGTAGTTGTTGAAGGTCAGCAGATTGCCGTTCAGCGTCGAATATGCGCCGCCTTGCGTGATCTGGTGCGGATCGTCGAGTATGGTGCGCGTGAAGACGAGGCCGACCGTCGCCGCGCCGAACGTATAGCGCCCTGCCGCGCCGAGGATGCGCTGGCGTGCGCCGGTGAAGGTCGCGTCGCCGTCGCTGCTGCTCGCCGCGCCGCCGGCGTTGGTCGGCTGGTTGACGCCGCCCGGCTGGTTCAGTTGCAGGTAGGCGACCGCGAGGTTGAACGGACCGCCCGCCCACTGCGCGCCCAGGCTATACGCGCTGTTGTTGCTGAAGCCGCCCGCTGCGTTGCTGAACGCGTACGCGCCGCCGAAGCTCAGACCGTCGTAGGTGGCGCTGCGGAATTTCACTGCGTTGTTCAGGCGCAGATCGTTGTTGAGGTTGTCGTTGTCGAACGGATGATCGGCAATGTTGCCGCCGAAGCCGGAACCGGTCGCCGACAGCGGCGCCACGAAGTCGACGATAAAGTCGTATTGGCGGCCGAGCGTCACCGTGCCCCACTGCTTGCTCGCAATCCCGACCCACGCCTGACGGCCGAATTCGTCGCCGCCGTTCGAGAACTTGCCGTTGTCGATGTTGAAGCCGTTCTCGAGATCGAAGACCGCGCTCAAGCCGCCACCCAGATCTTCGTTGCCACGCAGACCCCAGCGGTTCGTGCTCACATTGCCGCTTTCCATCATCCAGTTGCTTTTCCCGCCCGACCCCGCTTTCTGATTGCTCACGTAGTCGAGACCGGTATCGAGCGTGCCGTACAGCGTCACGCTGCTTTGCGCATGCGCAGCCGCGCCGAGAGTGCCGGCCAGCGCGACGAGTGTGGTTGCCAATGCTTTATTCATGTTTGATTCCGGGTAAGAGAAGGCGCCGGTCCGCGCATCGACGGACCGATCCCGCACACCGTGCGGGTAGCCGCAATGTAGATTCGCGCGGTGACATACCCGTGATCAAAACGGCCCGCTTCATGAAACGTTTTTTAACTTCGTGACATGTATCGGCAAGACTCCGCGAATACCGCCGCGCCGACGCTCGAACGGATAAATATCTTTTCATGCGCGCACCGCCGATCCGCTATACCCCGGTGACTATCCTTCTTATCAACCGATCCACGAATGCCATCCGGTTCGCGAGTCGGTCCCATCCAATCTGATTTGTGAGGATTACGACATGAAATCTCTGACACTCGCCATCGCTTTCATCGGTGTCACGGCAACCGCCTCTGCATTTGCCCAATCGACTCCTGCGCCGTCGCAACAAAACGCGGCGCCGGCACTGCAAGTCGCGGCGAACAGCACGGCCGCCGTCAATGCCGCGGGTTCATGGGTGCCGCCGTACGGTCAGCCTACTGTGGGAAAGACGCGTGCGCAGGTCTATCGCGAACTCGTGCATGCGGAGCAGGACGGCCAGCTCGCGTATCTGAACTCGACGATCTACGCGCACTGACGCGTGCGTGTCGAGCGAGCGTGCGCGGCGGCATGCCGTCGCGACGCTGCTTCGGTTCGCTGGCATTGGCATCGCCGGCGCTGAATACTCCGCCATTTCAGCTTCACGACATCGATGACATTTCGTACTGCACTCAAGCGATCCGCACGCTACGCGATTGCGGCGGCGGCAGCCGGGCTGCTGTTATCCGGCTGCGCGACGACGGCTCCGGCGTCCGCCGACAGTTGTGTCGGCCCACCCAGTTTCTGCAACATCTACTTTGGCTCATGAGAAAAAAGAGCGCGCGGCCCATCCGGACCGCGCGCTCTTTGATCTGGCGCGAACGTTTTAGAACGAGTGCCGCACACCGATCCGGCCGACTACCTGTTTGCCGTCGGACGACGGATCGAAGCCGGCGATCTGCGCGACCGCACCGCCGCTTGCTCTTTGCAACGCAGCGAGTGCATAGAGTGCGGTACGCTTCGACACTTCGTATTCCGCACTCAGATTGAGCTGCTGATACTTCGGTTCCTGATCGGTCGCGTGATCGCGGCCATCGGTGTACGTATAACCGACGGCGAGATTCAACTGGCTGGTCGCCGCGAACGTGCCGGCGATTTCATAGTTCTGGAATTTGACGTCCTGCCCCGCGTCGCCTTGCTGGAAATCCACGTTGGTGAAGTTGCCCATCACCTTGAACTTGCCGATCTGATAAGCCGCGCCGACCGCAAAGATGCCCTGGCTGCGCGCATTGGCCAGATAGGTGCCGTACACCGCATTGGTAAAGCCTGAACCGTTCTGATAGCTCTGCACGGCCACTTCGGGATCGTTCACGCGCAAATAACCCGCGCCGGCAGAAAAGCCGCCGTTGACGTAGTTCGCGGCCGCGCTATACGCCGAGTTGTTGGAGAACTGCCCTGCCTGACCGCCGAACGAATACAGTGCTTCGCCGGTAAAGCCGCCGATGGTGGGACTCGTGTACTTCACTGCATTGCTGATGGCGAAGCCGTTATCGAGGTTATCCATATCGTTCGGATGGGAGAAGTACCAGCCGCCGTAGGTGCCGTTCAGCGAAAACGGTTCGATGAGATCGACGAGCGGATCCCACTGGCGCCCGAGCGTCAGCGTACCGGCAGTTTGACTCGCGAGCCCGACATAGGCGTTACGCGAGAAACCCAGACCGCTCCCAAGACTACCGTTAGCGGAATTGAAGCCGCTTTCCAGATCGAAGATCGCCGACAGTCCACCGCCGAGATCTTCTTTACCGCGAACGCCCCAGCGGCTTCCCGCACTGACGCCGCTCGCCATCTGATACAGATGGTTGCCGTTGACGTTGCTGGCGAAGTCGATACCGGTATCGAGCAAGCCGTAAAGCGTAACGCTGCTTTGCGCGTAAGCGGAAGATACGGCGCCGATGGAAAGGAGCGCTCCGACCAGGAAGGTCAGCTTCATCTTTTGACTCATGAATCACCTGTAGATTTAATTAAGGATGCCTGACAGCAGTGGAGACTGATTTGCGTGTGACCACGAGACAAATATATCGACGCCTAAAAGCGTCGCAGCTGCAACACAGACTTTCAGAATTTGCGTTGCATTTTCATGAATGCATCATTGACCTGAACCGCGATGCGTACTCGCATCCGCGATGCATGAATCGGTCCACCATCAAGTCAACCTACCAAAACGGTCTGACACAGACCATTTTGGTATATAGTTCGGCACTCGACACTTGATGAGCGATTCGGGCTCGCGACATATCCGGACATGACTACCCACTCTGACATCTCCCCCTCGCTGCGTGTGCTGCCGTCCGTGTGGCACGGCGTACTGGTCTACCTTGCGTATACGGCCGTGTTCTATGGCGTGTTCATTCTCATGAGGGTCGAATATGCGCGTGTCGGCGAAAGCGCTGACACACTGCGCAGCTGGCTATTGCCGCCGACGATCGCAGGATTCGTCGTGGCTGTGGTGCTGGTGTCGGTATACGGCTGGTGGCGGCTCGCACTGACCGATCGACGGCGGCTGCCTCGCTGGGCCGCGTTCGTTCCCGCCCTCGCGGCGGTCGTCGCGCTCGTCAACATGCTGCTCGGCAACTACGCCACCGTTACCCCGCAGATGTGGGTGTACCTGATCGGCGGCTGCGCGATGGTTGGCTTCAACGAGGAGATGGTCAACCGCGGCACGCTCGTCGTCGCGCTTCGCAGCCGGTTCGGTGAGACCGGCGTGTGGCTTCTGTCCAGCGCGATGTTCGCGGTGTTCCACTTGCCGAACATCTTCTTTGGTCTGGGTGGCCTCGCGATCGTGCAGGTGGTTATCGCGTTCGGCATGGGAACCGTGTTCTACCTTGCACGCCGTACGACCGGATCGCTGATTGCGTCCATGCTGCTGCATGGCCTATGGGATCTATCGGCGTTTGCCTCTCACGTGCCGTACAGCGGCGTGCTGGCACCGTTGCTCGGTATTGTCGCGGTGATTGTCGCTGCGATCGTGCTGGCCCGCGAGCGGCGTGGAAAAAGCGCCGCCGGTCTGGCGACGGCCCGGCAAGGCTGACAGGCGCAGCGCCAGGAGCGACTGAGCAACCGGTTCGTTGTGTTCAATCGACCAGAACCTGATACCCGAACCGGCTCACCGTTTCAATACTGACTTCAGGCAAATCAAAAGAAAGCTTGCGCCGCAATCGGGAGACAACAAGATTGACGCTGGCAGGATCGACGTCTTCCTTCTCAGGCCACGCATACCGGATCAACTGATCCCGTGCCACCGGCGCACTCACCTGCTTCAACAGGCACTCGAGCAAAAGGAACTCGCGCCGCGTCACCGCCACTCTCCTGCGCCGAAACACGAGTTCGCGAGTCGCGGCATCGAGCGAGATATCCTGAACGACGGTTGAAGACACTGCTGTCGCGCGAGCCGACCCGATCCGTCGTAAAGCCTGCATCCTCTCGTGCATTTCAATAAACGAATAAGGCTGACAGAAACAGGCATCGGCGCCCGCGCGAAGGATTCTGGTCCGCTGCTGCGCGTCGGCAACCCCTAGCACGACAACCAGCGCGGCCCCGCCCGCAGCAGCAGAAAACTCCGCGACGAGTTCATGCAAACCGGCATACGCCCCAGCATCGAGCACCATCAGCACAACGGCATCGAACGCTTCCTGCGACGCAAGAAAAACCCCGTCCCGCGGATCGTCGGCGCGCTGCAAACTATGCGCGCTTTCCTGCAGCGCCTTGAAAAGCCAGCCGGCTTCGGGATGAGAAGGCCCTACGAACAGCACGCGCATTCACTTACCTGCCAGAACGAATGAGTCGAAAAAGAATCATGCAAGCGTCCTCGACCAGCATTCGATGGACACCTTCGCGCCAGGCCCGGCACTGCCGATCTTCAACGTGAAATCGTGCACGCGCATCACAGCGGAAACGATGCTCAGGCCAAGACCGGACCCCGCGAGATGCCGGGTACTCTCTCCGCGATAAAACCGCTGCAACACCGCGTCGCGTTCACCGGCCGCGATGCCCGGACCGTTGTCGACGATATCGACCTGCGGGCCGGCCGCGGTCTGAGTCAACACCATGCGCACCGCGCCGCCTTCCGGTGTGAACTTGATTGCGTTGTCCACCAGATTGCTCAGTGCTTCGAACAGCAACGCGCGATCGCCGTGAATGATGTCGACGGTTTGCGCACGGACGGAAAACTGAATCCCGCGGCTCTCGGCCAACGGCTCGTAGAGTTCACCGACTTCCTGCACCAGCGTCTCCAGTTGCATCTCGCCGAAACCGCCGCGCCGTTGCAACGTGCCGATTTCGGAGATCCGCAACATCGCGCGGAAACGATCGAGCAGCACGTCGGTTTCCGTGCGCGCCCGTTCGACCAGTTTCGCGAGTTCGGCATCTTCGTGCGTCTTCGGACGTTCGGCCGCGTGCGTCAACAACGTCCGCACATGCGCGAGCGGCGTGCGCAGATCGTGCGCGATCCCATCGCACGCGCCCTTCACCTCGTTCATCAAACGCTCGACTTCGGTGAGCATATGGTTCACAAGATGCGCGAGCATATCCACTTCGTCGTGCCCGCCGATCGGCAGACGCTGCGCGAGATCGCCCTGCGCGATGCGCTGCGTGACCCGCCGGATCGCCTTCAGCCGGCGCATCTGCCGCACGCTCAGCGCAAGGCCGCCGATTACGCCCGCGACGAGGCACAACACACCGCCGCCCACCAGCGCATTGAGGATCGTCTCGCGAATCTGCAAGATGTGCGTAAGGTCGCGCGCGACCACGAGTATCGAGCCGTCCTGGCGCCGCTCCGCCATCACCCGAACCACCGGCGGCGACTCGTTGCCGGCCCTCGAAAGCAGCAGATCGCGGGTCGAGCCGGTCCGTTCCATCGGCATCGACGGGTCGGGCAGCAGCGCCGTCAAGTCGGGCGGCAGCGCCAGCACGTCGCCGGCCACCTGCCGCCCGTCCGGATTGAACAATCCGTAGTAGTTGGTGTGCATGCGCTCGTGCTCGACGCGCCGGCGAATCGCGTCGGCCAGTCCTAAATCGGGCAGCGTATCGAAGTAGATCAGTTGCCAGACCAGCACCTTATCGGTCGCGCGCTCCATCACACCGGTCACCGCGCTCGCGATGAATCCCAGCAGCAGCATCACCGACAGCGAAAAGATGACCGCGTAGACCGACAGCAAACGAAAGGTAGTGGACTGCCAGCGCCGGGCGAGTGCCGAGCGGGCAGGGAAAGTCGTGTCCATCAGAAAGCCCTGCTCATGCGAGGATATAACCCGAACCGCGCACGGTCTGGATCATCGGCTTGACGCCGGGCGGATCGATTTTTTTACGCAGACGGCCCATATGCACGTCGATCAGATTCGTGCCCGGGTCGAAGTGATAACCCCACACCGCCTCGAACAGCATCGTGCGCGTGATGGTCTGGCCGGCGTGACGCATCATGAATTCGAGCACGCGGTATTCGGTCGGCAGCAGCACGATTTCTTCGCCGTCGCGCTGAACCTTGCGGGAAATCAGATCGAGTTCGAGCGGGCCGACCCGCAGATGCGTGTCGAGCTGCGCAGCCGGCGTCTGACTGCGGCGCAACAGCACTTCAAGGCGCGCGGTCATTTCTTCGGGGTCGAACGGTTTGGTGAGGTAGTCGTCGCCGCCGGCGCGCAGACCGCGCACCCGTTCGTCGACGTCGCCGAGCGCGCTCAGCATCAACACAGGCGTTTGAATGCCGATACTGCGCATCGTGGTGAGAATCGTCAGACCGTCCACGCCCGGCAGCATGCGGTCGAGCGTGATGACGTCGTAGTCCTCGCTGATCGCGCGAGCCATGCCGTCGCGGCCGTTAGCCACCCAATCCACGGTGAAGCCGCGGCTTTTCAGCTCACCGACAATTTCATTCGCGGTAATTTCGTCGTCTTCAATCGTGAGTACTCGCGACATGATCATTGCACGCGCCGCAGCCAGTTCTACCGACTCAAGCGGCGGACGCGACCGGTTATCAGTGGAAGGACATAATGCCATATTCGGCTTGCGTGTTTGGTGCCCGGGCTTGCGACGACGGGTGTCGCCGCTTCGTTCGGGGCCTGCACGCAGGCTACGCCGTGGGAGCTAGCGCGGGCGTGTCCGGTTCATGAAGAAAAATTTAAGTTCGCGGCCACTTGCCGAGCATGCTGGACATGCCGGAACGATAAAACAAATTTCATCCTGCCGACGCCGCTCCGGTAAGCCCTCTCCACTAGTCTGACTCCGTCGCGCTGCCGCTTTTCATCCTTTTCCGGCGCGATTCGAATCCTTCTCGTGGACGACATGACAATGAAACTCGTAACGAAAACCCTCGCCAGCGCGCTTCTTCTGATCGGCAGTGCATCGGCGATGGCCGCGCCCGGCCTGACGCAGCAACAATGCCACGACTATCCGTTCGTACGGACCAAAGGCGAAGTGACGCACAAACAATTGATGCAGGAGTTGGGCGAACTCGAAGCGGCCGGCTACAGCCCGGACGATTCGAACACCTACCCGGACGATCTGCAAACCGCCGAGCAGAAAGTGCAAGCGGAATATCGCGCGGACTGCTTGCAGCCTGCGGTGCCGACGTCCGCGCAGGCTTCGAGTCAACCGGCGGGTTGAGAGGTCGGCTTAGCGTGCAACTGCTTGCGCGGGTTGGCATCGTGAGCGCGGCGCATGAAACCGCGAACGCGCAGCAAGCCACGCGCGATCAGCGGCCGTTCGTGAGGCGCCCGTTGTTTTCACTGGCCGCGCGGCGCGCTCGCCGCTCTTCACGCTTACGCCGCAATTCGCCGAGCCGCCGCCGTCCATGCGTGAGCGACGCCACCGCGTAAAACGCGGCAGGCGCGAACACGAGCCCGAACAAGGTCGCCGCGAGCACGCCGCCGAACACGCCGGTACCGATCGAGCGGCGACTCTCGGCGCCCGCTCCGCTCGACAACACCAGCGGCACCACGCCCAGCAGAAACGCCGCCGAGGTCATCACGATCGGCCGGAAACGCGCGGCCGCTGCTTCGGTAACCGCGCGCGTCAGCGGCAACCCGCGAGCGTGCAGATCGCGCGCGAACTGCACGATCAGAATCGCGTTCTTCGCCGCGAGGCCGATCACGGTAATCATGCCCACCTTGAAGTACACGTCGTTGGGCATCCCGCGCAACAGCACCGCGACGATCGCGCCGATCACGCCGAGCGGCACCACCATCAGCACCGCGAGCGGCACCGTCCAGCTTTCATAGAGCGCGGCGAGCGCCATGAACACCGCCAGCAGCGACAACGCGATCAGCAACGGCGTTTGCCGCGCCGCCGCGGTTTCCTCGCGCGCCGCATCGACCCAGTCGTAACCGATGCCGGCCGGCAGCGTCGCGGCGAGCCGCTCCATTTCCGCCATCGCCGCGCCCGAGCTATAGCCGGACGCCGCGCGGCCGCTCACGTCGAGCGACGGATAGCCGTTGTAGCGCGTGAGCGTCACCGGACCGATCGTCCAGTGACGCGTGGCGATCGCCGACAACGGCACCATCCCGCCCGACGAATTCGGCACCGACAAAGCCATCAGGTCGGCTTCGTTCATTCGCGTCGCGGCGTCGGCGGCGATCATCACGCGACGCATGCGGCCACCGGCGGGAAAGTCATCGATATAGGTGGAGCCGAAGGTGCTGCCCAGCACCTCGGCGATCCGCTCGAACGGCACACCGAGCGCATACGCTTTCGCGCGGTCGATCACGAGTTCGACGCGCGGCGCGTCCGGCAGATCTTCGGAATGCACGGAGGCCAGCACCGGGCTCGCGCGGGCTTTGTCGAACAGTTGCTCGCGCGCCGCCTTCAGCGCGTCGAGGCCCATGCCGCCGCGATCCTCGAGCCGGAACACGAAGCCGTCCGAATGCCCGAGACCCGGCACCGACGGCGGCAGTTGCGCCTCCACGTCACCGTCGAGAATCTTGCCGAACTGTTCGTTGAGCCGGTCGCGCAACGTCAGCGCGTCGGTGTGGCGCTTGCTCCAGTCCTGCAACTGGACAAAGCCCATCGCGACGTTCTGCCCGCTGCCGGTAAAGCTCCAGCCGATCACGCTCGTGACGTTCGCGATCGCCGGTTCCGCGCGCAGCACCGCTTCCATCCGTTCGACAACCGACAGCGTGCGCGCCTGCGTCGCGCCCGCCGGCAACTGCACCATCACCTGCAGTTGCCCTTCGTCCTCGCTCGGCAGAAAGCCGCCCGGCATCTGCCAGTACAGCAGACCGCAGAAGCCCACGAGCACCGCGTAGATCGCCAGCACCGTGCCGATGCGGCGCAAGCTGCGCGCGGTGAAACCGCGGTAGCCGTGCGCGGCCCGCTCGAAGGCCGCCGCGAAACGGCTCGCGCCACGCGCGGCCAGCCCGCGCACGCCGCGCCGCGCTTCACGCTCGCGCACCGGATGCTTGTGCGGCTTCAGCAGATTCGCGCACAACGCGGGCGTCAGCGACAACGCCATGAACGACGACACCAGCATCGACGCGATCATCGCGACCGCGAACTGCCGGTAAATACCGCCGACGCCGCCCGGAAAAAACGCCATCGGCACGAACACGGCCGTCAACACCGCGGTCACGCCGACAATCGCGCCGCCGATCTGCGCTATCGCCTTGCGCGTGGCTTCGCGCGGCGGCAGGCCTTCGTCTTCCATTACGCGATGCACGCTCTCCACCACGACGATCGCATCGTCGACCAGAATGCCGATCGCGAGCACGAGGCCGAACATCGTGAACACGTTGATCGACAGCCCGCATGCGTACATCGCGAGAAACGCGCCCATCAGCGTGACCGGAATCACGACGGTGGGCACGAGCGTGTAGCGCAGATCGCGCAGGAACAGCCACATCACGAAGAACACCAGCACGACGGCTTCGGCGAGCGTCACCAGTACTTCGTGAATCGCGATCTTCACGAAATGGGCATTGTCGAACGGTATTTCGACAGCGACGCCGGGCGGCAAGCCCTTCTCCAGTTCGGCGAGACGCGCGCGAATTGCATTCGACGTTTCGAGCGCATTGCCGCGCGGGCCGAGTTGAATACCGACGGTAGCCGCGGCCTTGCCGTTCAACCGCGAGTAATACGAGTAACTGTCGCGCCCCAGTTCGACCCGTGCGACGTCGCGCAGACGCACCGCCGAGCCGTCGGGCTGCGCCTTCAATACGATCTGGCCGAACTCTTGCGGCGAGATCAGTTGCCCTTTCACGCTGACCGATGCGGTCAGTTGCTGGCCGGGCACGAATGGCGCGTCGCCGAGCGTGCCCGCGGTGACGGTGGCGTTCTGCGCAGAGATCGCCGCATTCACCTCGGCCGCGCCGAGCCCGTACTCGCGCAATTTCATCGGATCGAGCCAGATACGCAGCGCCTCGTCGGCGTCCCACAATTGCGCGGAGCCGACGCCCGGTGCGCGCTTCAGCTCGCGCATCACGTAGCGGCTCAGGTAATCGCTCAGTTGGACGGAGTCGCGCGTGCCGTCGGTGGACGTAAGCGCGACCAGCATCAGAAACGTATTGGCCGCCTTGAACACCGATATGCCCTGCTGCACGACCTGCTGCGGCAAACGCGGCTCGATCTGCTTGAGGCGGTTCTGCACGTCGACCATCGCCATGTCCGGATTCGTGCCCGGCGCAAAGGTCACGTCGATTTCGAGCTCGCCGAGGCTGTCGCTGGTCGTCTCGTAGTACAGCATATTGTCGGCGCCATCGAGACTCTCCTCGATGATGCTGCCGACACTCTCGTCCACCACCTCGGTCGATGCTCCCGGATAGGACGCACTGATCACGACGCGCGGCGGCGCGAGACGCGGATATTGCGCCACCGGCAACTGCGGAATAGCCAGCGCGCCCGCCACCACGATGGCGAGCGCGACGATCCAGGCAAAGATCGGGCGGTCGATAAAAAAGAATGGCACTCGGATTTCCGGTCAGGGGGCCTCGAAGCGCGTTGCTTCGATGGGGGCCGATGTACGCTTCGTCGATCTGCGGCGGCGCGCATAGCGCGCGCTGCCGCGACACGTCGATCATGATAGCGTCGTGAGCCGTCAATCCTAACTCAGCGCCGGGTGCGCGGCGCGGGCGACATGCCGTAAGCGTGGCCGCGCACCGGGTTACACGCTCATAGCGTCAACTCGAAAGACTTCGCCAGCACGCCGGGCAATTGCATACCGCCCGTGGCACGCTCGCCCCAGGTCGAGTCGCTCAACAGCAATTCGGCGTGCGCGCCGAGTTGTTCGAGTTCGCCGCCGAGCAGACGGTACAGGCTGTCGTCGAAACGCATCGCGTCGAGCGGCGCGACGATCTCGCCCCCTTCCACCCAGAACGTGGCGAAGCGCGTCATGCCGGTCAGTCGGCAATTCATCCGGTCCGAAAAGTTCACGTACCAGAGATTGCCGATGTAAAGACCGGTATCGAGTTTCGCAAGGACGTCTTCTTCCAGCAGATCGCCGGGCGCCATCGCCAGCGCGGCCGGCGACTCGTTCGACAGCGCGCCGTTCGGCGTCAATCCGTACTCGCGCGCACTGCGCGCATTGGTCAGACGTTCGGCGCTGCGGCCCGCATGAATTAGCGACACGCTTTCGCGCAGATAGCCGTCGTCGTTGAAGCCCGGCGTGATGCCGAGATTCAGGTCTTCGCTCAGGCTCACGCGCGGATCGAGTGTGACTTCGCCGGTGTGCAGCTTGTAGAGCTCGCTGCGAGAACTCGCCTGGGCTCGCGCGGAAAAACCGCCCCATGACGCGACGCCGAGCAGTTCCGACAGTGCCGCGGGCGCAAGATACGAGCGATAGCGCCCGGGCGCCAAGCCGCGCGGCGTCAGTGCGAGCACCGCGAGCCGTGTGGCCGTCTGTTCGACCTTGCGCGCAAAGACGGCGTCGTTCCAGTCGTCGCCCGCGTAGGTGGTCTTGATCGCGCGGCCGCTCGGATCGTAGAGCGACCAGCTGAAATTGAAGTTGTCGACTTCGTACCAGCCGCGACTGCCGCGGGTGGACGCAAAACCGCGCACGATCGTGCCGCCCGCATAGAAGCCGACGAAATCGAGCCCGCTTGCACACTCGGCGACCGTGCGCAACAGCGCCTGCGGCTCAGGCAATTTGCCCGAGCGCTGCGTGACGCGCTGCCATTGCGTCGTGTCGACCAGCAGATGAGGATCGTCCGCCGCGCCGCGCAGACCTTCACGCAATGTGGCGAGCGCGGCGCTCACTTCGTCGAGATCCTGCTGCAGATCGCCGCACACGGTCAGTGTCGAATAAGCCTGACGCGCGCCATCGATCAGACGCAAGGTCAGCTTGCCTTGCGACACGTTGCCGATCTGCCGCACCTTGCCCGCGTTGAAGCGGATGAAATCGGACTGCTCGCCGGCAAACGAACTCAACGTGAGTTCGGCGCCTTGCTGAAAGCGTTCGATCGCGTCGGCCAGCGCGGTGAAATGCGTTTGCCAGTCGAACGACGCACCGGTTCGGGACGACATGAACTGGCTCATCACGCGCCTCCGAACACGTCGACGTTGCTGAACACGCAGGCCGGCGACGCATGGCCCACGCGAATGATCTGCATCGGTTCGCCCTTGCCGCACATCGAGGTGCCGTACACCTCGCGCGTGCCTGCATTGCCGACCGCGCTCAGACTGCGCCAGAAATTCGCCGAAATGCCGCGGTAATTCGGCTGCTTGACGACTTGAGTCAGTTTGCCGTTTTCGATCAACTGCCCGAACTCGCAACCGAACTGGAATTTGTTGCGATGGTCGTCGATCGACCAGGACGTATTCGTGCGCATCAGAATGCCGTGTTCGATATTGCCGATCATCTCGTCCAACGTACTCGCGCCCGGTTCGATGTTCAGGTTCGCCATCCGGTCGATCGGCGGCCGGTTCCAGTTCGACGCACGCGAATTGGCCACGCCGGGCATCTGTGCACGCTGTTGCGAAAGCGCGCCGCCGAGCGGCCGTTCGAGCACGCCGTTGCGAATCAGGTATTGCTTGTGCGCTTCGGTGCCGTCGTCGTCAAATGCGTAGGCGGCGGCCTCTTCGCGCAATTCGGGATCGAAGGTCACGTTCAGCAGTTCCGAGCCGTAGCGGTAAGAACCGAACATATCCTGTTTGACGAAGCTCCAGCCCGCGAAATTGCGTTCGTCGCCGAGAATGCGATCGAGTTCGAGCGGATGACCGATCGACTCGTGAATCTGCAACATCATCTGGTCGGGCATCAGCAGCAGATCGCGCTTGCCCGAAGGACAATTCGGCGCGGCCAGCAATTGCAGCGCGTCGTTCGCGACGCGCGCGCCGGAGCCTTCGAAGCCGAAGCGCGCCAGCACTTCGACGCCGCCCTGCGCGAGCGTGCCGTAATTGCCGCCGAGCGTGCGCATCTGCGTGTCGCCGTTCGCATGCGCGGCCACGCTCAGTTGCGGCATGACGAAGCGGAACTGTTGATCGATCCGCACGCCGTCGCTGGTGAGGTAAAGCTGGTCTGTGTGCGTGATCTGCACCGCCGCGATCCGTTCGACAATGCGCGCGTCGAGCTTCGCGCTCGCGCATTCATGACCCAGCAAGTCGAGCCATTCGCTGCGGGCCGGCAACGCCTGCAATGCATTCGGCGATGCATACTGCCCACTGACGGCCGGGCGCGCGACCTCGCGATGGTCGATCAACGACAGCTCCGCGCTTGCTTCCGCGCGTGCGGTGGCAATATCGAGCGCCGCCTGCAAACCCGCCGCCGACAGATTCGCGGTCGCCGCATACCCCGCCCCCGCGCCGACCCACGCAATCAGCATCGCCCCGCGATCGCGCACCGTACGCAGCGGCTGCGCGATGTCGTTGCGGACTTCGTGGTCGTCGATCTGTTCGTCGACAATCCGCAGCGACCAGAACGCCGCACGGCTCTTCAGCGAGCGGGCGGTTTGCGCCCAACGTTCGTCAATCATTCGAGGTTCTCTGATGAGACGTTGTTGAACCCGGCTGCCGTGGCCACGGCAGCCGGGGATAAGGGTGCGAAGCGACGCGGAACAGGCGCTGCTGCGCGCTAGCCGTTCGTGCCTTCGCTCACTTCGACCGGCGCCGCCCGAACGTTTCCGGCGCGCGCGAGTACCGGCTTCAACGCAGCGCCCGTGTGACTCGCACGAACTTGCACGAGCCCTTCCGGATCGGTCGCCGCGACGATCGATCCGCCGCCCACACCGCCTTCCGGGCCGAGGTCGATGATCCAGTCGGCCTCCGCGATCACATCCAGATCGTGCTCGATCACGACGACGCTATGGCCGCCGTCCGCGAGACGATGCAGCACGCGAATCAGCTTCGCCACGTCCGCCATATGCAAACCGACGGTCGGCTCGTCCAGCACATAGAGCGTATGCGGCGCTTTCTGTCCGCGCCGCGTGATGTCGTCGCGCACCTTGCTCAACTCGGTGACCAGCTTGATCCGCTGCGCCTCGCCGCCCGATAACGTAGGCGACGGCTGACCGAGCGTCAGATAGCCAAGGCCGACGTCCTTCATCAACTGCAACGGATGCGCGATGTTCGAGATCGGCGCAAAGAACTCGACCGCTTCGTCGATCTCCATGGTCAGCACGTCGCCGATATTCTTGCCACGCCACGTGACCGCGAGCGTCTCCGGATTGAAGCGCTGCCCGTGACACACGTCGCACGCCACCTTCACGTCGGGCAGGAAGCTCATGCCGATCGTGCGCACGCCCTGGCCTTCGCAAGCGGGACAGCGGCCCTCGCCGGTGTTGAACGAAAAGCGCGACGCCGTATAGCCGCGCGCGCGCGCTTCGAGCGTACCGGCGAACAGCTTGCGGATGGCGTCCCACACGCCGATGTAGGTAGCCGGACACGAGCGCGGCGTTTTGCCGATCGGCGTCTGATCGACTTCCAGCACACGGTCGATCGTTTCCCAACCGGTAATCGAGTCGCAGCCTTGCCACGCATGCGTGACGTTCAGCGGCGCGCGGGGCGCGGTACGTGCCAGCACGCTCGAGCGCCGGTTCGCCGCCGGCTTCTCTTCCGCCGCCGCTCGCGCACGCCGCGTGGCCGGCGACGACAACACCGAGCGCCCGACCGCGTCGAGCAGATTGGCCATCAACACGTCGCGCGCGAGCGTCGACTTACCGGAGCCGCTCACACCCGTCACCGCGACGAGCCGCGACAGCGGAATGCCGACCGTCACGTTGCGCAGGTTGTGCAGCTTGCCGCCGTGCACCGTCAGCCAGTTTTCCGGCACCGCGGCCGCGCGCTTGCCTGGCGCGACGACCTGGCGGCGCGGTTGCAGCGGATGCACGATCGGCGACGCGAGGAACTGCCCGGTCAGCGAATCGGGCTGTGCCGACAGATCCGCGACGCTGCCTTGCGCGATCAGCGTGCCGCCGCGCTTGCCCGCGCCCGGCCCGATATCGATGATGTGATCGGCGCGCCGGATCGTGTCTTCGTCATGCTCGACGACGACCAGCGTGTTGCCCTTCTCGCCCAGCTTGCGCAATGCATTGAGCAGAATCTGGTTGTCGCGCGGATGCAAACCGATCGTGGGTTCGTCCAGCACGTAGCACACGCCTTGCAGGTTGCTGCCGAGTTGCGCGGCGAGCCGGATGCGTTGCGCTTCGCCACCGGACAAGCTCGGCGCCGCGCGATCGAGACTCAGATAGCCGAGCCCCACCTCTTCGAGGAATTGCAGGCGGCTGCCGATTTCACTGACCACGTCACGCGCGATTTCCGCGTCGCGGCCCGTCATTGTCAGCGCGTCGATCCATTTGCGCGTATCGGACACCGTCCATTGCGCGACGTCGACGATCGCCTGCGCGTCGAACGTGACCGCACGCGCGGTGGGATTCAGACGCGTGCCCGAGCAATCCGGACAGGGTTCGTCGGCGAGACCTTCCGGCTCCTGCTCCTCGGACGGCAAACTCTGTTCGCGGCCGCGATTGTCGTCGACGACGATCGTGTCGTCGTACGCCGCGCGCTGTTCACGCGTCAACGCGAGGCCCGTGCCGACGCAGGTCGTACACCAGCCGTGCTTGCTGTTGTACGAGAACATACGCGGATCGAGTTCCGGATAGCTGGTGCCGCACACCGGACACGCGCGTTTGGTGGACAACACCTTCACCGCGCCGAGCTTCGCGGTGGTTCGGCCACCGCTGATCGCGTCGTGCAGGCCGTCGAGCGGCGCGAGCAGATGCATGACGCCCTTGCCGATTTCGAGCGTCTGATCGAGCGCGCTGCGCAACTCCGCTTCGTGATCGGCGGACACGACGAGATCGGTCACCGGCAATTCGATCGTGTGTTCGCGGAAACGGTCGAGCTTCGGCCACGGATCTACCGGCACGAACTCGCCGTCCACACGCAGATGCGTATTGCCGCGCGCTTTCGCCCACTTCGCCAGATCGGTGTACACGCCTTTGCGGTTGACGACCAACGGCGCGAGGAAACCGACATGCTGGCCCTTGTGATCGCGCAGCAATTGCGCGGCGATCGATTCGACGCTCTGCGACGTGACCGGCGTGCCGTCGTGAATACAGTGCTGCAAGCCGAGCTTCACGTACAGCAGCCGCAGGAAATGCCACACTTCCGAGGTGGTCGCGACAGTACTCTTGCGGCCGCCGCGCGACAGACGCTGCTCGATCGCGACGGTCGGCGGAATGCCGTACACCGCGTCCACTTCGGGACGGCCGGCCGGCTGCACGATGGAGCGCGCATACGCGTTCAGCGATTCGAGGTAACGGCGCTGCCCTTCGTGGAACAGAATGTCGAAGGCGAGCGTGGACTTGCCCGAACCGGACACACCGGTGATCACATTGAACTTGCCGTGTGGAATGTCGACGTCGAGCGACTTCAGATTGTGCTCGCGCGCATTGACGATGCGCACCACGTCCTCACCTTCGATCGCCCGACGCGCGCGCGCCGCGCTCAGCGCCTTTTGCAGCGGCACACCTTGCGCGGACGTCTCGTGATTCACCGAATTCATCGCACGGTCGTATTGCAGCAGCGCCTCGCCGGTATGCGATCCGGCGCATTGCTTGACCTCATCCGGCGTGCCCGCGCAGAGCACGCGCCCACCGCCGTCGCCGCCTTCGGGACCGAGATCGATGATCCAGTCGGCCGCGCGAATCACGTCGAGGTTGTGTTCGATCACGATCAGCGAATGGCCGCTCGCGAGCAGCTTGCCGAACGCCTGCATCAGCTTCGCGATGTCGTCGAAATGCAGGCCGGTGGTCGGCTCGTCGAACATGAACAGGCGCTTGGCCACCGCCTGCTTCGCGCTGCGCGCAGTGCGCGCCTGCGCCGATTCCGCGAGGAAACCGGCGAGCTTCAGACGTTGCGCCTCGCCGCCCGACAACGTGGGCACAGGCTGGCCGAGCTTCACATATTCAAGACCGACGTCGACGATCGGTTGCAGCACGCGCAGTACCTCCGCGTCTTTCGCGAAGTACGCGACGGCTTCGTTCACCGTCAACTCCAGTACGTCGGCAATGCTCAACGCACGCGCGGGCTCGCCGCGCTCGATCTTCACCTCGAGCAGTTCCGCGCGATAACGGCGACCGTCGCAATCCGGACAGCGCAGATACACGTCGCTCAAGAACTGCATTTCGATGTGCTCGAAACCGGAGCCGCCGCAGGTCGGGCAACGCCCGTCACCCGAGTTGAAGCTGAACATGCCGGGACCATAGCCGCGTTGCTGCGCGAGCGGCGCCTTCGCGAACAGCTTGCGGATCTCGTCGAACGCGCCGACGTAGCTGGCCGGATTCGAGCGCGCGGTCTTGCCGATCGGCGACTGGTCGACGAATACGACGTCGGTGACCTGGTCGGCGCCCGTCAGGCTTTTGAACGCGCCGGGCGATTCGGTTGCGAGACCGAAATGGCGCGCCATGGCCGGATACAGCACGTCTTGCAGCAACGTGGATTTGCCGGAGCCCGACACACCGGTGACCACCACCAGCCGTTCCAGCGGAATCTCGACCGTGACGTCGCGCAGATTATGTT
This sequence comes from Paraburkholderia xenovorans, assembly GCF_046030735.1. Lineage (GTDB taxonomy): Bacteria > Pseudomonadota > Gammaproteobacteria > Burkholderiales > Burkholderiaceae > Paraburkholderia > Paraburkholderia xenovorans_A. Next base: position 29,471 of record NZ_JAQQBV010000037.1, on the reverse strand, counting down.
CGGTCGCGCCTTCCAGCACGATGCGCGGCGTCCTGGCCGTCACCGGACGCTGCGACCAATGCGCGGCGTCCGCGACATGCCGGCGGCCACCGAGATATTCGCCGGTCAGCGTGCCGGACGAACGGATCGCCTCGGGCGCGCCGTCGTAAATGATCGAACCGCCGCGCTCGCCGGGCCCCGGGCCCATGTCGATCAGGCGGTCTGCCGCGAGCATGACCGAAGGATCGTGCTCGACCACCACCAGCGTATTGCCCGCGTCGCGCAGACGATGCATCGCCTCGACGATCCGGTTCAGATCGCGCGGATGCAGGCCGATACTCGGCTCGTCGAGCACGAACAGGGTTTTGGTCAGCGACGTGCCGAGCGCGGTAGTGAGGTTGATACGCTGCACCTCGCCGCCCGACAGCGTGCGGCTTTGGCGATCGAGCGTCAGATAGCCGAGGCCGACGTCGCACAGGTATTTGAGACGCGTACGCACTTCGGCGAGCAGCAGCTTGAGCGCGTCGTCGAGCAACGCGCTCGGCAGACTGATTTCGTCGAAGAAGCGCCGGATGCGTTCGATCGGCAACAACATCAGGTCGTGCACGGTCAGGCCCGGCAACGCTTCGAGCTGTTCGCGCCGCCATTGAACGCCGCGCGGCATGAAGCGTTTTTCGGGCGCGAGCACGTCGTCCGCATTCTGCTTGCTGCCGAGACGCCACAGCAGCGATTCCGTTTTAAGACGTGCGCCGCCGCAGGTTTCACACGGCGTATAGCTGCGGTACTTCGACAGCAGCACGCGGATATGCATCTTGTACGCCTTCGATTCCAGATACTCGAAGAAACGTTTGACGCCGTACCAATGGGTTTGCCACTTGCCGTTCCAGTCCGGCGAACCGTTGATGACCCAGTCGCGCTCGGCGTCGGTCAGTTCGCCCCACGGCGTGCCGCGGCGAATGTCGGCTTTCGCCGCATAGCGCATCAGATCGTCCTGGCATTCCTTCCAAGCCGGCGTTTGCATCGGTTTGATCGCGCCGTCGCGCAGCGTCTTGCGCGCATCAGGAATCACCAGACCGAGATCGACGCCGATCACGCGGCCGAATCCGCGGCAGACTTCACACGCGCCGTATGCCGAATTGAACGAGAACAGCGCCGGTTGCGGCTCCGCGTAGCGCAGATCGCTGTCGGGACTATGCAGCCCCGTGGAGAAACGCCAGATTTGCGGCTCGGCTTCTTTGGCTTCCGGCGCTTCAGGCGCGGGCGGCAGCACGTAAATATTGACGCGGCCGCCGCCGCGCTTGAGCGACGCTTCGATTGCTTCGACCACGCGCTGCTTGTCGGTGGAACTCAGCCGGAAACGGTCGGCCACCACGTCGAGCAGCTTGCGCTTGCCCGTGGGCGAATCGACTTCGCGTTGCGCCTGCACGCGCGTGTAGCCGCTCGCCGACAGCCATTGCTCCACCTCCTGCTCGGACGCGGATTCCGGCAACTCGACCGGGAACGTGACGACGAGCCGCGGATCTTCTTTCGCCGTGCGTTCGAGCAACTCGGCGTAAATGGTTTCCGGCGTGTCGTGACGCACCTGATGCGAGGTCTGACGGTCGAACAGTTCGGCCGCGCGCGCATAGAGCAGCTTCAGGTGGTCGTTGAGTTCCGTCATCGTGCCGACGGTGGAGCGCGAACTGCGCACCGGATTGGTCTGGTCGATCGCGATGGCCGGCGGCACGCCGTCGACACGGTCGACTTGCGGCCGGTCCATCCGGTCCAGAAACTGCCGCGCGTAAGCGCTGAAGGTTTCGACGTAGCGCCGCTGCCCTTCCGCGTAAAGCGTGTCAAACACGAGACTCGATTTGCCGGAACCGGACGGGCCGGTCACTACCGTCATCTCGCCGGTTCGTACGTCAAGATCGACGTTTTTCAGGTTGTGCTGACGCGCGCCGCGAATGCGGATCAAATTATTAGATGCCAATTTTCCGACCGTCTGAATGAGTGGGCCACCTCTCACGGACGCCTCGCGGCCGCGCAAGTTCAGTACGGCCCGGCCGGCGGGACCACACGCCGAAGGCCGGGCTGCAACGGGATACTATACTGTATATTTATACAGTTTTCCATGACACGGCACGGTGGAGGGGGCAATACGCGCCGCGCGCTGAACGGCAGTGCGGGACGCACGCCGTGCAGGTGTGCCGCAAGCGCTGTGCCGCCGGGAAAAAGCAGAATTCCGGCTCCGGGCTCGGCTGCGGGCTCGGTTGCGAGCCGGGAGCCGAAGGCTGGAACTACCCGTACGCGCGTTCCGCGCCGAGCCGGTGAGCCGCCACGCGCATCGTCTTCACCGGCGCGCGGTCCGCCATGCTTCGTGCGCCCAGCGCATAGGCCACGCAGCGTTTCGCGAGCACCTCGGTCGGATCGACGAGCCGCACCACGACGCCACCCGGACGCGCGAGCGTCGAGCCGCGCAGCAGTAACGGCAACTCGGTACAGCCGAGCACGATCACTTCCACGCCTTGCGCGATCAGGTCGTCCACCGCGGCGTAAAGATCGTCGATGCACTCGCCCGACGTGAAACCGGCCTTCGCGCCGTCATGGCCGTAGACCGCATTCATCAGCCGCGCCTGCGCAGCGGGAGACGGCACGACCGGCACGAAACCGCGCGCCTGCAAAGCCGTTTCGTAGACACGGCTCGCGAGCGTGCCCGAAGTGGCCAGCACGCCGACTTCCCGCAACGCCGGAAAAGACTCGCGCAGATGATCGGCGGCGCAGCTCAGCATATTGACGATCGGAATGCTCAACGACGGCTGAATCGCGTCGACGAACGCATGCGCGGTATTGCAGGGAATCGCGATGATATCCGCGCCGCCCTCCTCCAGCGCCTTGCACGCCGCGTACAGCGCGAGTGTCGGATCGTCGCCGTTGCCGAGCAACGCGGCGGTGCGATCCGGAATCTTCGGATTCTGTTCGACCATCACCTTCAGATGGTCCTGATCGCGCGTGGCTGGCGTGTTGCGCACCAGTTTCGACATGAAGTCGACGGTCGCCGCGGGGCCGACGCCGCCCACCACGCCCACCTTGAAACCACGCCGCGGTTGCGGAAATCGTGCGCTCGCCGCGTAACGCGCATAGACCAGGTTGGAATCGATCAGCGGCACTTCCAGCGGACCGAGCGCACTTGCGACCAAACCGATTTCGGCGAGTCCCGGCACGATGATTTCCGCGCCCTGCGCAATCAGATCCGCGCAAGCCGCGCGCAGTAACTCGACAGGCCGGCCGAACAGAAAGCCGCTGCGAATACCGTTGTCCGCATACACCGCGCTCGTCACGCGATCGACGCCCGCTTCGTTACGCGGATGCAATACGTCGAATTCGGTGGAGTCGAAATGACGCTCGAAGAGGCCGTTCGCGCGAATCGCGTCCGACGTCAGCACGCCGATGCGGCGCACCGACGGAAACGCTCGCCGCACATGCGCGGACAACGCGCTCATGATGTTGGCCACCGGCAGCGCGAGACTCGCCTCGAGTTCGCCGATGAACGTATGACTCAGGAAACACGGCAGCACGATCGCATCGACATCACGGCGCTCGAAAGCGCGGATCGCATCGAACACATGGAGTTTGAATCGCGTGCTGGCCGCGCTCTCCGAAGCCGGGCCCTGCCAGGGGCTGCGCTCCATCGCGAAGTCGAACGGCTGGGCGATGCAGGAACGGCGCGACGCGGCGGTCAACTTGCGCAGCACATCGGCGCTGGCGAGCGGCGCAGCGCCGGTCACGATGCCCAGCGAACGATAGCGATTCATGATGACTTCCCCCGTCGTTTTTCAAGTTCGCGTCGATCTTAGGCTGGTTTTGTGACTTTGAGGATTGGATTAACTACCAAGTGAATATTTTTGCCTTACCAACCACCGGCGCGTAAGCCGCGACCGCCGTGCAAAAACGCAATCGTCACTCGTCGCGCCGCCCTTCGATCGCAGTCAACAACCGATGCGCGACCATATCCATCGCCGGTTTGATCAGGCCGTTCTTGTCGGTCCACACTTTGGGCGTCAGCGCACCGCTCAACGCAACGCTGTCCGCATCGTTTAGCGCGAGCAAGGCGGTTTGCAGGTCGTCGTCGAACGCAATCACATTGACGAAAATCGTATCGCCATCGTTGGTGGTCGCCCGCACCTTGCAAGTCACGAACCGCTTACCGTTCTGCCCCGTGCGAATCTGCGCGTCGCCGTACAAGCGCCCGCCCACCAGTCCATCGATCATCGTCCTGCTCCTGTTATCTGCTCATCGTGCCAAACACTATCGCTCGCACGGCCCGTATGATCTCACGACATGCCGCACGGCCCGCGAACGTCCGACCCATTCACACCGAATCCGTCGTCGCGCTCGCCGCCTCGAAGATATCGCGCAGCCACTGCGCAAACACCCGCACCCGCGACGACAACTGCCGGTTCTGCGGGTACAGCACGGAAACCGGCAACGGCGGCGGCGGAAAGTCTGCAAGGATGATTTTGAGGTGCCCCGCCGCGAGTTCCGCCGCGACGCGATAGCGCGGCACCTGCACGATGCCGAGGCCCGCCACCGCCGAGCCGGTGTAAAGCTCGGTTCCGGTGACCGACACCGCGGCCGGCAACCCCACCTCGCTCACACGACCGTCGACGGTAAATTCGAGCGGCAACGCTTTGCCCGTCGCGCTCGACAGATAGTTGACCGCGCGGTGCGCGGAGAGCGCCGCCGGATCGGTCGGCTCGCCATAGGTGTCCAGATAGGCGGGGCTTGCCACCGTCACCTGCGGCAGTTGAGCGACGCGCCGCCCTACCATCGACGAATCCTGCAGATTGCCCGCCCGCAACACGCAGTCGACGCCCTCGCGAACCAGATCGACCAGCCGGTCGTCTTCGCCGATCGTCAGTTCGATGTCCGGAAACTGCGCGAGAAACGCCGGTAACGCGGGCACGACGAAGTGCCGCGCCAGCGTGCCTTGCAAATTGACGCGCAGCAGCCCCTTCGGCGCGATGTTCGTAAACGACCCTTCCGCTTCCTCCATGTCGGCGATCAGCCGCACGCAACGGCGGTAATACGCGTCGCCGTCGTGCGTGAGCCGCACCGAACGCGTGGTGCGCTCCAGCAAGCGCGCGCCGAGCCGCTGTTCCATCCGCTGCATCAGGTTGGTGACGGTAGCGCGCGGAATCTGCAGGTCGTCTGCGGCGCGCGTAAAACTTTGCCGCTCGGCAATCCGCACGAACACCCGCATTTCCTCGAATCGATCCATGTTTGCCGCCTCCACGCGGCCTTCCCGGCACAATTGTTAAAGTAAATGGAATTATGATAGCAAATTACACCCAATTATCTCAGCGACGAATGCGTCCATGATTCCTCTCACCCACTCACCCGACACAAGGAAGCGAATCATGAACACGACCACCAACGCCCGCGTTGCCATCGTTACCGGCGCATCCCGCGGCATCGGCGCAGCGATTGCGCGGCGTCTCGCCGAAGACGGCCTCGCGCTCGCCGTGAACTACGCGTCGAGCGCGAAAGAAGCCGACGCGCTCGTCGCCGAATTGACGGCAGCCGGCGCCAAAGCGATCGCGGTGAAGGCCGACGTCGCGAATGCCGACGACGTGCGCCGCATGTTCGAGACCACCGAGCAGCAACTCGGCAAGGTGGACGTGCTGGTCAACAACGCCGGTGTGCTGAAGACGCTGCCGCTCGCCGACACCAGCGACGCGCTCTACGACCAGACCTTCGACATCAACGTGCGCGGCACCTTCAATACGCTGCGCGAAGCGGCTGCGCGGATGAACGACGGCGGGCGCATCGTCAATTTTTCGAGCACCACGCTGGCGCTGAACCTGCCGGGCTACGCGATCTACAACGCGACCAAGGCGGCGGTCGAAGCGTTCACGCATGTGTTCGCGAAGGAGCTGCGCGGCCGCAACATCACCGTCAACGCGGTCGCGCCGGGTCCGGTCGCCACGGCGCTGTTCCTCGACGGTAAGACCGACGAGCAGATCCAGACCTTCGCGAAAATGCCGCCGCTGCAACGTCTCGGCCAACCGGACGATATCGCCGCGGTCGTGTCGTTCCTCGCCGGCGCGGACGCGGGCTGGGTCAACGGCCAGATTCTGCGCGCCAACGGCGGCATTGCTTAAGCGCGCGGCGGTTTCGTCGCGGCTCGGACCACGCTTGCATCGACGAATCGAACTCCTGATGAAACCCCCGATCCTGATCGCCTGCGCCGTGCTGCTGCCGCTTCTACTCGCCGCGTGCGATGGTCGAACCGAGCCGCACGCCGCATCGTCCACCACGCGGAGCATGGCAATGAAACCCTCGGTGACTTACCTTCATTTGTTGAAGCACACGCCGTTTTTCACGAGTCTCACGACCGCGCAGTTGCGCTCGGTGATCGGTCATTCGCGCGAATGGGAAGCGCAGCCCGGCACCGTGGTCGCGCAATGCGGCGACGCTGCGACGAACGATCGCGCGATGTGGATTCTGCTGGACGGCGGCTGGCAGGTTGAATTCGCAGACCATGCGTATCCGGCGGATCATGCCGGCGCGGGGAAGTGGTTCAGTGCGGGGCTCGACACCGCCGGGACGGGCACGCGATGCCGGCTCGTCACGACCGAACACAGCTATGTGATGAAGATCGAACGCGCCGACTTCGACGCGATGATCGAACAAGGTTTCGCGTTCGGCCCACATCTCGATGCGGGCCGCCGCTACTATGACGAACTGTTTGCTGCTCCAGCCGGTCACGTCGTTAAATGAAGCCGGGCCGGAGCGATGAAACGACGCTATACGGCGCAGGAAAACACTGCGCGCTTAAACCGCCTTCGGATTGCGCTCCGTGAATCCTTCCTGATGCCAGTACGGATACGCGGGACGCACGGCGCTCGCTTCGTCGAGTTTAGCGACCTGCTCGGGCGTCAGATTCCAGCCGACCGCGCCCAGGTTCTGCCGCAACTGCTCCTCGTTGCGCGCGCCGATCAGCACCGTCGACACCGTCGGCCGTTGCAGCAGCCAGTTCAGCGCGATCTGCGGCACGGTCTTGCCGGTTTCCTGCGCAACTTCGTCGATCGCGTCGAGCACGCGGAACAGATAGTCGTCCGGTACCGGCGGCCCCATGTCGGCGGTCTTGTGCAAACGGCTCGTGGCAGGCAGTGCTTGCCCGCGCTTGATCTTGCCGGTCAGGCGCCCCCAGCCGAGCGGACTCCACACTACCGCGCCCACACCCTGATCGGCGCCGAGCGGCATCAGCTCCCATTCGTAATCGCGGCCGATCAGCGAGTAATAGGTCTGATTCGCGACGTAGCGCGGATAGCCGTAACGGTCCGCGACGTCCTGCGATTTCATCAGATGCCAGCCCGAAAAATTCGACACGCCGGTGTAGCGGATCTTGCCGGCGCGCACCAGATCGTCGAGCGTGGACAGCACTTCGGCAACCGGCGTTCGCGCGTCGAAACCGTGCAACTGGAACAGGTCGATGTAATCGGTCTGCAAGCGCTTGAGCGCCGCGTCCACCGCCTGAATCAGATGGAAGCGCGACGAGCCGACATTGTTCGGTTCGTCGTTGAAACGGAAGGTCGCCTTGGTCGAAATGATCGCTTTATCGCGCTTGCCTTTGAGCGCTTCGCCGAGCACCGACTCCGATGCGCCGCTCGAATAGATGTCCGCGCTGTCGAACATCGTGACGCCCGCGTCGAAACAGATGTCGATCAGACGACGTGCTTCGGCGACATCCGTCGCGCCCCACTCCTGAAAAAATTCGCCCTTGCCGCCGAACGTGCCCGTGCCGAAACTCAGCACCGGCACCTTGAAACCGGATGCACCCAGATGTCTGTATTCCATTGATGAATCTCCATGGCATTGCCGTCGATAAAACGGACGTTCAGTCTACGCGTGTCCGGAAAAATTCGTCGGCGGGCGCGCAGGGTCGAGGCTTAAGTCGCGAGTTCCGCAAGCGCTTTGCGCGCGGCTTCGATCGTGCTGTTCCAGTCGCCTGGAGCGGGCTGCCGGAATAGCGTCGCGCTGCGATACCAGGGCGTGTCGGTGCGCTCCAGCATCCAGCGCCAGCAAGTGTCGAAGCGATTCAGAATCCATACCGGCTTGTCAAGCGCGCCGGCCAGATGCGCGGTGGATGTGTCCACCGAAATCACCAGGTCCAGGTTGGCAACGAGTGCCGCAGTGTCGGCGAAGTCGTCGAGTTCGGCCGTGTAGTCGACGATGTCCGGCGCCGATGGATAATCGGCGAGTTGTTGCGCGGGCGGCCCCTTCTGCAGACTGACAAACTGCACATCCGGCACGGCGAGAAGCGGCGCGATCCGCTCGAACGCGATCGACCGGCGCGCATCGTTCTTGCGAAGTTCCGCCACATGCGGCCGGTTTCCACCCGCCCACACCAAGCCGACTTTCAGACGGCCGTCCGCTTTTGCATCGATACGTTCGCGCCATTGCTGGGCCGCTTCGGGTTCGGCGAACAGATACGGCGTGTGCGACGGAATGCTCGCGAGGTCGGTCTTGAAAGCGAGCGGCAGACTCAGCAGCGGACAGTGGCAATCGAACGGCGGCAGCGGCTCGCCGGCTTCGATCAACTGGTCCACGCCGTCGAGCGTCGACATCAGCCGCGTCAATTCGCGCGGCGCCTCCAGCACCACCTTCGCGCCGAGCTTCGACACCAGCGCGGCATAGCGGCAAAATTGCAGCGTATCGCCGAGCCCCTGCTCCGCGTGCAGCAGAATCGTTTTCCCTTCGATCGAAAAATCGCCGAGCCACAGCGGTTGCGCGAACACGCGCTTCGTCGCCTTGATGCGGCTGCGCTCCCAACGCCATTCGTATTTCTGCCAACCGGCTTCGAGCCGGCCCAGTTGCAGCAGACACAGCGATTCGTTCCAATGCGTTTCCGCTGCATCTGGATTCGCGGCCAGCGCGCGTTCGTAGCTCTGCAACGCTTGCGTGTGCTGGTTCAAGTCGATCTGCGTGAGACCGAGGTTGTTCCAAGCATCGGCGAATCCGGGCGCCAGTTCGAGTGCGCGACGATAGCTGCGCTCGGCCTCTTCAGGCTGATTCAGATCGCTGAGCGCATTGCCTCGATTGCTCCATGCGTCCGGATAGCCCGGTTGCAACGCGAGCGCCTGATCGCAACTCGCGAGCGCATCGGCGGGACGGCCCAGATCGCGCAGCACACATGCGCGATTGTTCCAGGCTTGCGCAAAAGCGGGCGTCAGCGAAAGCGCGCGGTCGAAGCTGGCGAGCGCGTCGAGCGACCGGTTCAAACCCGCCTGCGCGTTGCCGCGATTGTTCAATGCATCGGGAAACTTCGGCTGTATCGAGAGCGCGCGATCGGCGCTTGCGAGTGCATCGGCGAAACGTTGCTGGACGTTCAACGCATACGCGAGATTCGAATGCAGCGGCGCCTGCTTCGCGTTGATCGCGAGCGCCTTGTTGAGCAGGTCGATGCCCTCGACGATGCGGCCGGTTTGCAGCGAAATCGCGCCCAGCAATTGCAGCGCTTCGAAGTGGCGCGGCTTGAGTTCGAGGATCTCGCGGTAGAGCGCTTCGGCGTCTGCGAGTGCGCCGTTCTGCTGTAGCGCGACGGCTTGCCGAAGCATGTGGTCCAACTGTTGCGGGAGATTGGCGGGCTTGCTCATACGGTGAGCTTGGGATCGGAACGAAATCGGAGCGGCTTTCGAAACGCGTTGAATGGCACGTGTCGACGTGTCACCTAGTGTTCGAAAGAAAGAAGCCGATTATCGCCGAAAAGACTGCATCCGATTCGCCGCCGGTTACTTCATGCGTGTCGCGCCGCGGCACGCCACGGCACGACATGCGCTACACGTTACTGCGTCGTCGTGGCCAGATGCTTGCGCCTGGCGAGTTCCTGCGCCATCGCGTAATGCTGCTGGATGGTCGGCAGCGCCTTCGTTGCCGCGGCCTTCAACTGCTCGTCGCGGCCCGACGCGATTTCCGCCTGGAACGCGGACAGCGCCTTCTGTTCGCCGGCGAGCGCGACCTGTTCGATGTAGGTCTTGTCGAAGTCGGCGCCGCGCAGGTTGTTGATGCTCGCGAGCACCGCCGCGTCCGGATCGTTCTTCGGCACATCCACGCCGCGCGGGCTGGCCGCGCGCAATGCGTCGGAGATCTTCGCGTTGTCGGTCGACACGCGTTCGGCAAACGCCTTCACGTCGCGGTCGCTGGAACGCGACGTGGCGATGCGCGCCGCGTCGCGCTGGGTCGCCACGGCTTGAGTCGCGTCGGCGATGAACGCCTGGTCGGCGGCATGCAAACGGCCCGCGTCCGCGGCGGCGGCATTCGGCGCGGCCGGTGCGGTCTGAGCGCTGGCCGCGGTGGCGACGGCGAGCAGGCTGGCCATGCAGGCACTGGTGAGGGCGAGAGGCAAGCGGATCATACGTTCTCCTTGGAATGAAAGCGAAACTCGGGCGATGCGTGTGCGTCCCGGTATCCGCAAACGATTGCGGCAGTCCTTGCAGTTCGCTTGCAGATATCGATGAAGACGCCACGCGTGATCGCTGTGCATTCTAGAAGCCGCGCTACAGCCCATGTGAAACGACGCTGTCGCTTCTGTAACCTTAGGTAACCTTCATAGGAATGTCGCATCGTTGTGCTGATTAGGCCTCCTCTTTGCGCCCCGTTTTGCGAACGCACACAGCGCGCGCCAGCACGTGAGTGTTAACCAGCACACGCGTGTGAATCGCTGAACTTTCCCCATCCCGCGCCGATAACACAAGCTATGGCGCGGATATGGCGCATCACACGCACCGCAAACCCAGGAGAGTTCCGATGGCAGTAGACCAACGCGCGACGGACGAACGCAGCAACCTGACGAGTTCCAACAAGTTCGAGTTGCTGCTGTATCGGCTGGGCTCCGTTCCCGGCAGCGACGCGCACGAGCTTTACGGCATCAACGTGTTCAAGGTGCGCGAAATCTCGACGATGCCGCAGGTCACGCCGATCGCCGGTTCGTCGCCGTACGTGATGGGCGCGGTGGACATTCGCGGGCAGATCATTCCGGTGATCGATCTGCCGCGGCTGATGGGTTGCGAACCGACGCGCGGTTTGAACATCCTGCTCGTGACCGAATTCGCGCGTTCGACGCAGGCGTTCGCGGTCGAAGAAGTGGACGATATCGTGCGGCTCGAATGGAACCAGGTGTTGTCGGCGGAAGGCGCGGCGGGCGGCAATCTGGTCACGAGCATTGCGCGTATCGACGGCAACACGGGCGACTCGCGGCTCGCGCAGGTGATCGACGTCGAGCAGGTTTTGCGCGACGTGTTTCCGTCACAGCATCCGAGCGTCGACCCGGCTTCCGTTGGCGACGCGCTGGGCATCAAGGCCGGCGCGAAGATTCTTGCCGCCGACGATTCCGGTTTCGCGCGCAAGCTGATCGAACAGGCATTGAGCGCAATAGGCGCGGACTACGTGATGACGAAAACCGGCGAAGAGGCGTGGCATACGTTGCAGGCGATTGCTCGCGACGCGCAGTCGAAAGGCACGCGTGTGAAGGACAGCATCGCGCTGGTGCTGACCGATCTCGAGATGCCGGAGATGGACGGCTTCATGCTGACCCGGCAGATCAAGGCCGACGAACGGACTCGCGACATTCCGGTGATCATCCATTCGTCGCTGACCGGCGCGGCGAACGAAGCGCATGTGAAGAACGCGGGCGCGAACGGCTATGTCGCGAAGTTCGCCGCGGCCGAGCTGGCCGATGCCATACGGAATGCGCTAGCGGCGTGATGCGCTCAACGATGCGGCTCGAGTTCGACTGACAACGCGAGCCGCCCGATCTCGACGCCCATCGTGTTGAGCATTTTCGGCGCGTGGAACGCGTCCAGTGCCGCGCGCTGCGCGACCGTGCCAATGTCGAGTTGCGCGAGCAGTTCGGCCACCACCGCATAGAGCACGCCGAGATTGCCGTTTTCGATCTTCACCGCCATGCCGATCGCGCCGTCGGCCTCGGCGAGCTTCGCCGTTTGCGCGGACGCCCGCACGCCGATTGCATAACTGCCGTCCGCGCCCACTTTGCCGACCAGCGCGCCGTCGAACGCGCGCATCAGCAGCGTGAAAAAGCGCCCTTCGCCGCCAACCAGCTCCGGATAGCGCGTCATTGCGCGGTAGATGCGCGCGAGCGCCGCCGTGCGCGGTGTGTCGCCGGACGAGCCCGAAGAACTCGCATCCTGCGCCGCGGCAAGCTTCGCAAACAATCTCGCCAGACGATCGAGCGCGAATGCGGGCGTCGGCAGATTGCAGCCGTCGGTGGCCCATTCGACCGCGTCGTCCGGCAAGTCGCAAACATCGGCGACCGTATGCTTCACGCGCTGCTGCAACGGGTGATCCGGCAATTCATAACCGCTCAGCGCGGCGCCGATCGAACGCGCACCGGCCAGCATCCCCGCGTGCTTGCCCGAACAATTGCTGCACACGCCGCCCGGTTTGAAGTCGCGCTTCAACCAGTCGACATACACCGCGTCGGACAAAGGCGGATGACCGCCGCAGCGCAAATCCGCTTCGCCGACGCCGGCTTTTGCGAGCATCTGCTGCGTGCGTTCGATATGACGCGGCTCGCTGCTGTGCGACGCGCACATCAGCGCGAGATCGGCTTCGTCGAAACCGAAGCGCTCGAGCGCGCCGGTTTCGAGCACCGCCAACGCTTGCGCGGGCTTCGCCGCGGAGCGCACCAGGGTCATCCGATACGGGTCGCCGAACGAATACAGCAGGCGACCGTTCGCGTCCACCACCGCGACATGCGCGAGATGCGTGTTCTCGATCGAATCGCCGCGGTAGACGGTTGCCGCGATAGATGTGCTTGTGCTTGCGCGTGTGCTCATGCCTGTTCTCCTCCTGATCGCCTGCCCGGATGGTTGTGATCGCACTCGCTCGTGCCGATCACACTGAATGATGTTTTAGGTTAGCCTGCGCGATTCTACAGTCGGCTCTTTCACAGGAGACCTATCCGCGTCACGGCGTGCGTTTTTATGCATGCTTATTGCGAAGGCTGGATACGCTGCGCCAGGTAGTCGATCAACACCCTCACCTTCGGCGGCAGGAAACGATTCGGCGGATAAAGCAGCCACACGGAACCGACATAAGGCCGCGCTTCGATAGTCCAGTCGGGCAGCACCTGCACCAGTTCGCCGCGCAACAACGCGTCGGTCGCGGCGAATTCCGGCAAGCTGGCGATGCCGAAATCCTGTTGCGCCGCTTCGAGCCGTGCGCCGACATGGTTGGCGATGTAACGGCCTGTCACGTCGACGCTTTGCGTTTCCGTGCCGCGGCGAAAGCGCCAGCGATTGTCGTCCGCGGTTTCGCCGAGATAGATGCAGTCGTGCTTCAGCAGATCGCGCGGCTGTTGGGGCGTGCCCCGCGCATCCAGATACGCGCGCGACGCAACCAGCAGCCAGCGCACCGAACCCAGCCGCCTTCCCGCGAGACCTTGCGGCGGATGCTCGGTCAGGCGGATCACCAGATCGATATCGTCGGCGAGCGGATCGATGTCGTGATCGGTGAAACGAAGTTGCAAGTCGACTTCATCGTAGGCACGCAGGAAGTCCGGGATCAACGGATGGATCACCTGCTTCGCGAACGCGGTGGGCGCGCTCAGGCTCACCTTGCCTTGCGGCCGGCCGGCCAGTTGCCCGGCTGCATCGACCGCGCCCGACGCAGCGCTCACCATGTCGCGACAGAAGCGCACCACCTGGGCGCCCGATTCCGTCACTCGCACCATGCGGGTGGAGCGTTCGAGCAGGCGCGTGGCCAATGCGTCTTCGAGCCGCTTGATCTGGCGGCTGACCGTGGAAGGTGTGCTCCCCAGCTGCCGCGCGGCCACCGAGAAGTTACCGGCATCGACCACGCGCGCGAACACCGCCATGTCGGGGAGTAAAGCGAAAAGATCGGTTGGGTTCATCTTTGGCTGACTTCCTGAGCAGACAGACGGGACGTGCGGATTAATGCATCTACGACATAAACACTGTGCGCATCGGCCCGATTATCACCGCATACGCAAAGCTCGACAATACGCGCTCATCTGCGTTGAGGTCCGCCATGTCGAAACAAGAACGCCTGCTCCTGCTTTCCGATCTGATGCTGCTCGCGGTCGCCGTGGTGTGGGGCACCAGCTACGGCGTCGTCAAAAGCGCGCTGGTCTTTTACCCGGTGCTGGGTTTGCTGGCGATGCGCTTCGGCATCACGTTCGTGATTCTGTCGCCGACATTGCGCCACCTGCGCGCCGCCGACGCCCGCACGCTGCGCGGCGTGCTGATCGCCGGCGCGCTGCTGCTCGGCATCTTTCTGTGCGAAACCTTCGGCATTCTGCTGACGCACGCGGCCAACGCGGCGTTTCTGATCAGCCTGTGCGTGGTGCTGACGCCGCTCGTCGAATGGTTATTGCTCAAGCGCCGGCCGACCCGGATCGAATGGGCGGCGGTAGCGTTGTCGCTGTTCGGCGCCTGGTTGCTGGCCGGCGACGGCGCGCTCAGCTTCAATCCCGGCGACGCACTGATTTTGCTTGCGGCACTGCTGCGCGCATTGAATGTCTGCGTGACCAAACGTGTGATGCGCGATTCCGCGTTGCCGCCTTTGTCGGTGACCGCGGTTCAGTCGGGCGTGGTGGCGTTCGGCAGCGCAGCGGTGGCGCTGCTGTTGATGCCGCATCAGTGGCAGCCGGTGCCTGGGTTCGCCGGACACGCGGCGTTCTGGGGCTATATCGCTTATCTGGTGCTGGCCTGCACGTTGTTCGCGTTCTTCGCGCAGAACTTCGCGATCAAGCGCAGCAGCCCGACGCGCGTGTCGCTGCTGATGGGCAGCGAACCGGCGTTCGGCGCGTTGTTCGCGTGCCTCTGGCTAGGCGAAAAGATTTCGCTGACGGCGTGGGTAGGCGGTGCGCTGATCGTCGCCGCGGCGATTCTCGCGACAGTGCGATGGCGTGCGTGGCGTGTGAGCCCGGCGAACGCGTGACGGTTTGCGGCGACGGGATCGAAGTGGAAACACGCACAACGCTTCGATCCGGACCCAAACCCGCGGCACGGTGCTTGCTGCCTTCATCGTCAAGCAGGCAGCGACCGTCTGCTTTTCTCTATTTCAGTCCGATCAAGGAGGGAGAGGTCATGAGTAAGGCAACCAGCACATTAATCGCGGCCCTCGCCGCGCTCACGCTGTCGGGTGGCGCTTATGCCCAGGCGGCCGGCGGTTCGAGCGGCAACGGCACATCAGGCAGCACGGCGAGCCCGTCGAATCAGGTCAGCCAGCCGAACAACGCAACGGGCGGCTACGGCACGCCGGGCACCACCCATTCAGATAGCGGGATGTCCGGCAGGGCGCCGAATTCGGGCCTGCCGAGCAGCAACAGCAACTCGACGACGACCAGCGCGCCGAAGACCAACAACACGCTGGCGACTCCGAGTGTCGTGTCGCCGGCTGCCGGCCAATAACAGCGGTAAAGATGACAAACCGTTGCGAATAAGCGCGACGGGTTAAATCGCGTGGGGCGCGGGTTGTTCGATCCGCGCCCCTTTTACTTTGGCGCACCGAGCCCCGCGAATAGAAGCGCCACATGGGGGCGCGGTAGAATATGGGGTTAATACACGCACGCACCTCTCGTTGAATCCACGCGGGAATAACCCATCCAACAGCCGTCCGCTCCCACCGATGCATTTGTCTTCGTCGCTTCGCCTCGCTGTCCTCGTGCCTTGTTACAACGAGGCCGCAACGATCCTCTCTGTCGTGAACGATTTCCGCCAAGCCCTTCCGGGCGCCGAAATCTATGTCTTCGACAACAACTCGACCGACAACACGCTGGAAATCGCGCGCAACGCCGGCGCTATCGTGCGTCAGGTTTCCTATCAGGGTAAGGGCAACGTCATTCGCAGAATGTTCGCGGATATCGACGCCGACGTTTACGTCCTCGTTGACGGCGACGACACGTACGACGCGTCCGCCGCGCCGGCGCTGGTTGAACGTTTGATCGAAGATGTTCTGGATATGGTGGTGGCGCGCAGAGTGTCGGATGAACAGGAAGCGTACCGGCTCGGGCACCGGTTCGGCAACGTCGCGCTCACTCGCTTTGTCGCATCGATCTTCGGCAAATCGTTCACGGACATGCTGTCCGGATACCGCGTGTTCTCGCGGCGCTATGTCAAATCGTTTCCCGCCCATTCGACCGGCTTCGAAACAGAGACGGAACTGACCGTACACGCCCTCGAATTGCGCATGCCGGTCGCCGAAATTGCAACGACCTATAAATCGCGGCCGGAAGGTTCGGTCAGCAAGCTCAACACTTACCGTGACGGTTTCAAGATCCTCGGGATGATTCTGAAGCTGTTCCGCGCCGAACGGCCGTTGGCGTTTTTTTCCATAGGGTCGGCGGTCTGCGTGCTGACTTCGGTTTTGTTGGCGCTCCCCCTTTTTGAAACGTACTTTTCCACCGGGCTGGTACCTCGCATACCGACCGTCGTTCTGTGCGCAGCGTTGGCCATCCTCGGCGGCATCTTCCTCGTGTGTGGAATCGTGCTCGATACCGTGACTCAAGGGCGAGGCGAGGTCAAGCGCGTCGCGTACCTGAGCCAACCTGCGCCGGGCAGCGGTACAGGACGAGCGCTGCAATGAAACGGGAGTTGGTTCGATTCGCAATCGCCGGTGGCGTAGGCTTCGCGGTCGATGCCGGCATTCTGTACGGGATGCTCGCGATTGGAGCGGGCTACTTCGTCGGTCGGCTGGTGTCGTTTCTGGCGGCCGTATGGACAACCTGGCAGATCAATCGGCGCTTTACGTTTGCGCCGAACGACTCCGGCACGCTCTGGCAGGAATGGTGGCGGTATTTGTCCGCGATGCTCGCTGGCGGATCGCTGAACTATGCGGCCTATAGCGTGACCGTGATGCTTCTTCCAGGTACTCCGCTCAAGCCGCTGTGCGCTGTCGCCGTGGGCTCGATTGTTGGCATGATCGTCAACTTCCTCAGCGCGAAGCTGTGGGTTTTCAAAAAGCGGTAGCAACACACCATGAACTTCAAATTCCCGCGTTTCGATACGCCGCGCTCGATCACGCGGGCGTGCATTCTCGTTCCGCTTCTGTTCGGCCTCTATTCCGTCTGGCTGGGTGCCGATTCAAACTGGGACCTCTACAACTACCATCTTTATAACCCGTTCGCGTGGTTGCATGGAAAGCAATCGATCGATCTCGCGCCAGCCGGGATGCAGTCGTACTTCAACCCGCTCATGGACGTGGTGCTGTTCACACTGAACACACATCTGCCGTCCCGGCTGGTCGGATTCCTGTTGGGAACGTTACATGGGTTGACGTTCGTTCTTCTCGTCGGCATCGCACGTCATGCGTTTCCCGACGCATCGGAGACCGGGCGCATGCGCGTTCCGGTGCTGCTTGCCGCGGCCGGATGCCTGACGGCCAATTTCCTCTCCGGCCTGGGCAACTCAATGGGCGACGATACGACAGCGCTGCTCGTGCTGGCAGGCGTGCTCGTCGTGCTCTCCAACTGGAAACAACTCGTGCGGGCTGATGGAGCGGCTCTGGCCGTCTCGGTCGGAAGCGGTGTTCTCGTGGGCCTCAGCGCCGGTCTCAAGCTCACCAATGCGATTTTCGCCGTTGCGCTGTGTCTTGCACTGCTCAGCTACCCCGCCCCCTTGCTCGCGCGGCTCAGAATAAGCTTCCTGTTCGGTATCGGCGTGTTGGCCGGCATCGCGATCACCGGCGGGTACTGGATGGTCCACATGTGGAACCTGTATGGCAATCCACTGTACCCACAGTTCGGCGGGTTCTTTCCCAACGTCCTGACGCAACCCGGCGCGGCAGCCGATTCGAGATGGCTGCCGCATGGACTATATGAGTCGCTGCTGTGGCCCTTCATCATCACGGCCGATTCTCATCGCGTCGGCGAGACGCCGATCCGGCAGATCATCTGGCCGATCGTCTATCTCGCTTTCATCATGGCCGGCGTCGCGTGGGCGAAACAAAGGCGCTCCCATGCAACGCATCCGTCGTTGGATCCCAGGCAGCGACTTGTCGTTCTCTTCGTCGGCCTCGGCTTTATCGTGTGGATGAAAGTCTTCAGCATCTACCGTTACCTCGTCGCCGTGGAAGTACTGGCTCCGATGGCTGTGTGGATCCTGCTGAACTATGCACTGCCACAACAGCGGCATGCGAAGCGCGTAGCAATAACGCTGCTTGTCGTCGCCTCAGGTGTCGTCGTGACCGGGGGAGCGCGAACGTGGGGGCACGAGGGTTGGTCGGATCCCCTCTACCATGCCGAGA
The DNA here is from genome assembly GCF_046030735.1 of Paraburkholderia xenovorans. GTDB lineage: Bacteria > Pseudomonadota > Gammaproteobacteria > Burkholderiales > Burkholderiaceae > Paraburkholderia > Paraburkholderia xenovorans_A. The sequence continues at coordinate 11,225 of NZ_JAQQBV010000037.1, read as the reverse complement.
TTCCTCCCCTCACCGAACCGGACCGGACGACCGTTGTGATCGTCAGTGGAACGACCGCATGGGGATGGGTCGCGACCCAGTTCCCTGATAGCGTCGCGTTCACACAGCTTGAAAGCAGTTTTCCGGCAACAGATGTGTTCCGCGGCCGGATACTGTCACTGGCCCGGGAGCGCAGTGGGCCAGTTTTTGGGCTGATCAACGGCACCTATAACTGGCGCGACGACAACGTCGCTGACGTGAATCGGCTGGTGGGCCGTCTCGGGATTAACGAAGGACCACGCGGATGCGCTGCGATGCGTTGGGCCGTATCGAGGTTACGACTGCACGCAAGCGTAGTCGATAGCAGTGCCGCGAATGAACAGTGCCGCCTGACCGTGCGGGCCGACGACATCCGCGACACCGTATCCGAGAATCGCGCCATCGTCGGCGAGGCGGCTCCGGTCTTTGAACGAAACGGATTTCATCTCGACGAGAAGTCTTGTGTGCCGTATCGGTCAGGCATTGGGAAGGGCGTACAGATCTTCCAGTGGTGCAGGTTGACGATCAAATAGGAACTTCAAAAGGATCGCCCCGAATCTGCATCAACCCGCCACAACCGCGCCTCGCTCGCTCACCACCTCGCCACGTTGCAGCACATACGCGAGGCGCTCGCCCTGCCCCGTCAACACGCCGATGTCTTTCAGCGGATCGCCATCGACCACCAGCACGTCGGCAATCGCCCCCACTCGGATCGCGCCGAGCTTGCCGCTCAGATCGACGATCTCCGCGGCGATCGCGGTAGCCGATCGCAGCGCTTCGAGATTGCCGAGCACTTCAGCGCGAATCCGCAATTCATCGCTCTGGAACGTATGCATTTCGCCCAGCAGGTCTGAACCGAAACCCATCCGCACGCCGGCGTTCGCGTAGATCTGCAACGAATCGCGCCCTGCCTGCCGCACGGTTTCGATCTTCGCAATCGAATCGGCCGGCAAGCCGTAATCGGCGCCGTGCCTGGCCAGCGCGTCGTAGGTCACGAGTGTGGGCACGGCGAACGCGCCGTGCTCGTGCATCAGTTTCGCGGCGGCTTCGTCGACCAGATTGCCGTGCTCGATCGTGCGCACGCCGCAGCGAATCGCCCGCGCAATCGCGCGGCCGGTGTACGCATGCGCCATCACGTAGGTGTTGGCGGCCTCCGCTTCGGCGACGATCGCGCGGATTTCATCTTCGGAGTACTGGGTATTGCTGATCGGATCGGTCGGCGAAGCCACGCCGCCGGAGGCCATGATCTTGATCTGCGTCGCGCCCTTCTGAATCTCTTCGCGCACGGCGAGACGCACCGCATCGACACCGTCGACAACCCGCGCAATCGCCCCCGCGCGAAACGCGCACGAACACGGTTCGAGCACGTCGCCGCGCGGACGGAAGTCGCCGTGACCGCCGGTTTGCGACAACGCCTTGCCCGATGGGAAAATCCGCGGCCCCGGAATCAGGCCGCTTTCGAGCGCCTGCGTCAAACCCCAATCCGCGCCGCCGGCGTCGCGCACGCTTGTGAATCCGCGGCCGAGCATCGCTTTCAGAATCGGCAGCGCGCGAATCGCGGTGAGGATATTCGGCTGCGCCGCATTCACGCCGAGATTCGCGCGCGACGCCAGCACATGGACGTGGCAATCGATCAGACCCGGCATCACTGTCTTGCCGCGCGCATCGATCACACGCGCATTCGGCAGATCGACCGGACGATCGGTGACTTCGACGATATGGCCGTTTTCGATCACCACATGATGATGCTCGAACAACACGCCCTGCACCAGATCCAATACGTTGCCGCCGCTAATTACCGTAATACTCATTACTTTCTTCCTGACTGAATGACTCGAGAATGCCTCAAGCCCGCACGCTGCCGGGAGCGCGCAGATAGAACGTGCCGACGAGGCTGATCGTCGCGGCGATCATCACGTAGATCGCGGGCGCCATATTGCTGCCCGTCGACGCGATCAGCCACGTGATGAAGAACGGTGCGAAGCCGCCGAAAATCGTCACCGCGAAGTTGTACGCAACCGACAGTCCCGTCGACAACACCTTGGTCGGGAACAACTCGGAGAACGCCGCGAGAATCGGGCCCGTGTAAGCCGCGATCAGCAGGCCGAACACGCCCTGAAACACCATCAGCGAAGCAAGACCGGGCGCACGGTTGATGTACGCGAACATCGGCCACGCAAGCACCAGGATCAGCGCTGCCGAGCCCGACAGAAAACGGCGACGGCCGAACGTGTCCGCGAGTTTGCCGACCACCGGCGAGAAGCACATGATCATCGCGCCGCCGAACATCCCCGCGAGAAAGCCGGTGGATTGCGGCAGGTGCAACGTGCGTACCGAATAGGTCGGCATGTAGAACAGCAGCACGTACGTGCATACCGTCCACAGGATCACCATCGAGAAGCTCGCGAAGGTTTCGCGCGGGAACGTGCGGAATACTTCGGAGAGCGGCGAATCCTTCTTCGCCTGCTCGGCGACCGCGCTGAACACCGGCGTTTCGTCCATCCGGCTGCGAATGAAATAGCCGACCGGGCCGATCAGAATCCCGATCAGGAACGGCATTCTCCAACCCCACGAATGCAATGCGTCCGCGCTGAGGTTCGCCGTGACGAAGGTGCCGACCGCCGCGCCGAGCAGCACCGCGAAACCGATGCTCGACTGGATCCAGCTCGAGTAATAAGCGCGCTTGCCGGCGGGCGCATATTCGGTGAGAAACGCGGTCGCGCTGCCCATTTCGCCGCCGGCCGAAAAGCCTTGCAGCAAACGCGCGACCACGATCAACACCGGCGCCCACACGCCGATCTGGTCGTAAGTCGGCGCGAGACCGATGAGCGCGGTGCCGCCCGCCATCAGCAGAATGGTCAGCGAAAGCGCGGCCTTTCGTCCGACCTTATCCGAGTACACGCCGAGCACGATGCCGCCCACCGGCCGCATGAAAAAGCCCACGCCGAAGGTCGCGACGGCGAGCAGCAGCGAGGTCAGTTCATTGCCGGTCGGGAAAAACAGCTTCGCGATGATGACCGCGAAAAAGCTGTAGACGGTGAAGTCGAACCACTCGAGCCCGTTGCCTAGCACGGTGGCGATAATCGCGCGGCGCCGCTGCCGCGCAAGCGTATCCACGGATATCGCGACGTTGGATGAAAGCGTTCCTTGCATGGTCTCTTTCCTCATCTGGCTGCCTGTCTGGCGGATCTGTCGTCACACGCCGCGCCATCTGGAGTAGCGCTTTCGCATGCATAAAGCCGATCGTAGAGAGACCTGATTTGTTTTCGAAACGAAAGATTCGCATGCATGCATGCGTGCAGCGCATGCGAACTTCGCTTAGGCCGCCGCCCTGCCGACCTGTTCTTCCGCCTGATCGAACAGCCAGCGCGTGAATACCCGGGCCGCCTGGTTTTGCGCGCGCTCGTTCGGCGACACCACGTAGTAGCCGCCGCCGTGACTCGCGGACGCTCGCGTGGCCCGCACCAGCAGCCCTTCGTCGAGGCATGCGTCGATCATATGACGCCAGCCGAGCACCACGCCCTGGCCGAGAATCGCCATCTGCACGAGCTGCGGATAATGATTGATGACGACGGTGTGCGGCGCGCCCGGCATCGGCACGTCGTTCAGACGGAACCATTCGGCCCACGACATCCATTGCCGCTGACCGTCTTCCTGCATCAGCAGCGTTTCATGCGCGAGGTCGGCGGGTGTAAGCACGCGGCCCGCGAGATAAGCGGGCGAGCAGACCGGATAGACCTCTTCGTCGAAGAGACGGCGGGCCGTGAAATGCGGCTCCGCGCGCTGGCGGATGTAGTACAGGCCGACGTCGAATTCCGCAGGCGACAACGACGCGAGGCCGTCGCGCACGATCATCCTGATCTTCACGTGCGGATACGCGGCGCGGAAAGCGCCGAGCCGCGGCGTGAGCCACAACACCGCGACGCCGGATGAACAGGCGATCGTCAATTCCTGATCGCCGTAGCGCTTCATCACGTCGAGCGTTGCTTCGGAGCATTGGGTCAGTAGCGTTTGCACGTGCCTCGCATATTGCTCGCCCGCGATCGTCAGACGCAACGCGCGGTGCTCGCGCACGAACAGCGAGCGGCCGAGGAAATCTTCAAGTTGCGCGATCTGACGGCTGATCGCGCTTTGCGTCAGATGCAGCTCAGCGGCCGCTTTGGTAAAGCTCGCGTGCCGCATCGCCGATTCGAATGCGATCAGGCATTGCAGCGGGGGTAAAGGAGCGATGCGCATGATGAGCGTGTCCGTTGCGATGACGTGAACATCATCATAGCGGCTCGCGCGCCGCGTCCATTCAGGGCGCACGCCACCTCGCTCATCGACTCGGCGCGAGATCGTCTTCGCGCGCGAGCGAGCGCGTGCGCTTCAACTCCGGAAAGAACCGCATCCACAGCAACGCGACCGTGATCGTCGCGATGCCGCCGAACAGCACCGCGGGTCGCGCGCCCCACCAACCGGCCGTCACACCGGACTCGAATTCTCCCAACTGGTTCGACGTCCCGATGAAAAGCGAATTCACCGCGCTGACGCGTCCCAGCATTTCATTCGGCGTGCGCAGTTGCACGAGCGAAAGCCGCACGACCACGCTGATGGTGTCCGACGCGCCGAGCACCATCAACGCGAACAGCGACACAAAGAACTCATGCGACAGTCCGAACACGATGGTGGCCGCGCCGAACGCGATGACCCCGCCGAACATCGCAGCGCCGGGCCGGTTGCGCAACGGAAAATGCGCGAGCCAGATGGTGCCCGCGAGCGCGCCGATGGCCGTGCCCGAGCGCAGCAAGCCGAGACCGAGCGGTCCCGTATGCAGCATGTCGCGCGCAAAAACCGGCAGCAGCGCCGTGGTGCCGCCGAACAGCACGGCGAACAGATCCAGCGACAGCGCCCCCAGAATCACCGGCTCCTTGCGGATGAAGGCGATCCCCGAGAACACCGATTCGAGCGTGACAGGTGGGCGATTCGCCGGCTTGGCCTGCAACGGAATCGCCCATACCGCGAGCGCCGCGGCGCCGAACGACAGCATGCACGCGAGATACGCCGCGCCCGGCCCGACGCCGTACAGCAGCCCGCCCAACGCGGGTCCGGCGATCTGCGCGGTTTGATTGGCGGACGTGGCCCATGCGGTCGCTCGCGGCAATTCGCCGCGCGGCACGACAGCGGGCAGCAGCGACGCGACCGCGGGCGATTCGAACGCGCGCGCTGCGCCGACGCATGCGGCCAGCACATAGATGACCGGCGCGCTGATCCACCCGCCGAAGGTCCCGCAGGCGAACAGCAACGCAGCGACGCTTTCTATGCTTTGACAGATGGCCGCGATACGGCGACGGTCGTAGCGATCGGCGACATGGCCGACCACCAGCGTCAGCATGAACATCGGCAGGAACTGCGCGAGGCCGACGAGGCCGAGGGCGAACGCGCTATGCGTGAGCGCATAGATGTGCCAGCCCATCGCGACGGCGAGCATCTGGAACGACAGCGAAGAAAGGATCCGTGTGCACCAGAATCGCTGGAAGGCGGGGTGCTTCGGCAAACTGAAGGAGGACGAACCAGGAGGGTCGGCGGGAGCTGGAGGCATCGATGTCTTGCTCTCTACGGAGCTGGCTTGGGCGGGCCGCTAGTGTAGTGCAAGACGAATTGCCTTGCTGAGGCGGCCCACGCGGCGCGCGTCGCGGCTGCGAGGCATGAAGGAGCGCGCCGCGCTGGAAGAAGCGATGTCGATGCAGGCTAAATTGCTGGCAGAAATGCAGACGCAGCATAGATGACGCAAGCCGCATACCTTGAACGCCAATAGCGCGGCGTAAGGCACTAAAGTTTTTTCGAAAGCCGCCGATAACGCGTTTGGAATATTTACTACAAAGCCAACAAGCGGCGAAACGACCGCATCGAGGGAATCGCACGTGCCCCTGCGCGTCGAGAAGAAGACCATGCAACACAGAAAAAATAGAGGTGAGCGCAGTGATGTACTGAGAGCGTCGCGATGCTTGTGCAGCCTATGCATTGCGAGCGCCCATGCTTTCGCCTACTCACGAGCGGCCGGCCGTCGGCCGGCTCCGACGGCTGCCGTATCCGATGCGCGCGGGGCTCCGCCGACTCGCCTCCCGGCGCACGCCCACCCCACTCTTCGAGCCCCCCTTCATCCGCGGCGCTCAATTCCGCCGACCTCATGCCAAACGCGGCTCCCCGAGTCACGCACGGCACGACACTGCCTCCCAGTCCGGCGCTTGTAACCACGGTGCTCTGTCACCGTGCTTTCTGTTAGCGCAGACATTCAATCGTCTTAACAGTTTTATCGAATAGGAAGATCAATGAATTCGACTAAAAAATACGGCGTCGTACTCGCGGCCGCCATCGTCGCCTTGAGCGGTTGCGCAACGGAGTCGTCGCGCTCGCTGCCGATCGCGCCGCCCGTTAGCGTGCAGCGGCCGGCCGTCGGCAAGCCGGTGCAGATCTCGGTCGGCAAGTTCGACAATCGTTCGAGCTACATGCGCGGCATTTTCTCCGACGGCGTCGACCGTCTGGGCGGCCAGGCGAAGACCATCCTCGTCACGTCGCTTCAGCAAAGCGGACGCTTCAACGTGCTCGATCGCGACAACCTCGACGAGATCCGTCAGGAAGCGGGCTTCGCGAAGAAGACCCAGGCGATCAAAGGTGCGAACTATGTGATCACCGGCGACGTGACCGAATTCGGCCGCAAGGAAGTGGGCGATCACCAGTTGTTCGGCATCCTCGGCAGCGGCAGAAACCAGGTGGCGTACGCGAAGGTGAGCCTGAACGTGGTCGATACGACAACCTCCGAAGTCGTGGCGTCGAGCCAGGGCGCGGGTGAGTTCAGTCTGTCGAGCCGGGAAATCATCGGCTTCGGCGGCACGGCCAGCTATGACTCCACGCTCAACGGCAAGGTGCTCGATCTCGCGATCCAGGAAGCGGTCAACCACCTGGCCGATCAGGTCGACGCGGGCGCGCTCAAGCCGGCGCACTAGACGGGCCGCGAGGGCCTGTCGTCAAATCATTCACGCTTGATAAAAACAACCACGCTAAAGGGGTTCAAAAAATGAAATACATCGGCACGATTCGGGGAATCTGCCTGCCGGTCACGGCGGCAACTCTGCTGCTCGCGGGATGCGCGAACAACGCTACGCCGCCGCTCTATCAATGGAGCGGTTATCAGCCGGCGGTCTACGACTATCTGAAGGGTGAGAAGTCGCCGCAGGAGCAGATCGACGCACTCCAGAAGGCAGTCCAGCTGATTAACGCGAAGGGCAGCACGCCGCCGCCCGGCTTTCACGCGCAACTGGGCATGCTGTACGCGAGTGTCGGCAACGACGGCCAGGCCATGCAGGAATTCGACGCCGAGAAACATCTGTTTCCCGAGTCGTCGACCTACATGGATTTCCTGATGAAGAAGCCGAAACAACAATAAGCGAGCGAGTCCGTTATGTCCAAGTTCCTTTCTCCCAAGCTCTGGTTTGCCTTGTCCAGCCTCGCGCTGCTTGCTGCGTGCGCGCAGCCCGTGCGGCACGTCGATTACACGGCCTTCAAGGATGCGCATCCGCGATCGATCCTGGTGCTGCCGCCGGATAACGCCACGACCGATGTGCAAGCGTCGAACAGCATGATCTCGCAGATGACGATGCCGCTGGCCGAAGCCGGCTACTACGTGGTGCCGGTCGCGGTCATGGAAGAGACGTTCAGGCAGAACGGCCTGACGACCGCCGGCGATATCCAGCAGACTCCGCCTGCGAAGCTGCGCGAAATCTTTGGCGCCGACGCGGTGCTGTATTCGAAGATCACGCAATACGGCACGACGTATCGCGTGCTGGATAGCGCGACGGTGGTTTCGACATCGGCGAAACTCGTCGATCTGAAAACGGGCACCGTGCTTTGGCAAGGCAGCGCGAGCGCCAATAGCAACGAGGGGAATAACGCTAGCGGTGGCGGTCTGATCGGGATGCTGGTGATCGCCGCGGTCAAGCAGATTTCCAACTCGCTGACTGACAAGAGTCACGATATTGCCGGGATCACGAGCTATCGGTTGCTGCATGCCGGACCGCCGACCGGGTTGCTTTATGGTCCGCGCTCGCCGAAGTACGGGACCGATTGATTGTTGGGAAAGCTGGGAAATCCTGCGATGGTGGTTTGCGAACCGGTCCGTGACCGGTTCGCATGCCGATTGTGTGCGGCAAGTCATTTGAACGTCATACCGTCGCAGGATCGGATTCACGCTTCGCGCAACGCGCCTGCAATTCGGTAGTGCGCTTTCCCGGTACTACGTCGGCGTGCAAGCTCACAAGCTTGCGTGCTACGTGGACAACACCGTGATTACTAACAGACCGGCTTCTTCAACCCAGATTCCATCGACATTATCCCGCGACAACGAATCGCTCATTTCCCCGTCGGGTGGGCCGTCACCCAAACCGGACGGGCAAGGGCAACCCTTATCGGGCGGATCGGGTGGAAATAAGCGTAAGCGTGATGGAGTACTCGAAGGCCTGCCCACTCGCAATGCAACGCCGGAAGCACGCGAAGCAAAGAAGCTTCGTACAGGTCCTGCAATTAAACGTGATCTGGCCGCTCCCGTCGCGGAATTAGGCGCCTATCTCACGGCGAAGGCCGCATTGGGTGAGCATGTCGAAGGTACGCCGCTGAAGGATTTATGCCTCGCGACAACCGCGATGGAAAGTGCGCGGACGAATTTCCCGTTCGGCCCCGGCAACGTTACCCAGGCACTGCGTCAATACAACCACGAAGGCGGATTGCGCACTGACGCGGCGAAACATCCTGGCGTCGGCGTGCTCCTGACGCCTTTCGGAGATCATCGACTGCCGGAACTCTTTGCGTCCGCCAGTCTTACCCAGGCAGGGAGCTGCGGCGAATTCGCTGCTCACACCGCCGTTCGTGCTCTCGAAAGGCTTAACGCCCAACCACCCCGCAGTGCGCTCGACGACCGGCTGGTCGAAATGGTGACTCATACGGATATCGATCATGGATGGGCTCAATTGTCACCAGCCAATCCCGAGAGCGACGCGCCTTCCGTTGCGATGGACGCGTGGTCGATCGGAGCGGCGGTTCTATCGACCGATGGCCGGTTTAGCAGGCAACCGGAAAACACCGAAGTCGACGAGTTCTACACGGCGGAAGACCTACCCGGTCTCAAAGACGACATTACGGAGCATCGTTCGAAAATGGCCGCCGCGATGCCCGAATACGCAGAAACTCTCGCGTCGCTTCGCGAGGAAAATTTCTCCGCGCAGCAAGGAACGGATGGGCTGTGGGATGCGACAACTACCGTCAGTGAGCAATTTGCGTCACGGGCTCGCGCACGCATGACCAGAGCGTCTGTTGTGCCGCCGGCGTTGGTGGAATCCGCGGCGCTCAGAACGGCGGCCAGTCAGCGCGACGTGGCAAACGAATTGCACGCGACCGTAGCGCTGCATTCCATTGGCGTGCCAATCTCAACAGCAGCGGCGCAGGCTAACGAGGTCGCTGAACGGGCAAAGCGCCTGGATGAGGTGCCGCCGGGGCATCCTTGGGGCACGGCAGATAAGCGCGGCTCCGACAATTAAGCAAGGAGGCTGCATGCAATCGGGTTTGCGATCGTTTTGCATGCTCTTGCGAGCCTCCTTTCGATTTCCAAGTCACTGCGGTGTGGCCGGCTTGTTCGCAGTGGCGGTCGAAAGATGCTGATCTGATTTCCAGGAATGTACGCTTGCGCCTGCCTGACCCAGCGCTGTCGCGATTTGCTTCAGTCCGCGTATTGCGAGGTCGTGTTCGATGAATGACACCGGGCAAATTGCCATTGCGGTCTGGAACGCACTTTTTGCTTGAGGATTCTGTCCATGGGATGCGTAACGCTCGCCGATGTATGCGCTAGCCTCACATAGGTGCTCCTGCGATGTGATCGGGTCTCCTCGCGAGGCGGCTGCGCGCAGTTGCGTCTCGTCGATCCTGGTGAGCGAAAACTCGATCAACGGATACGGCCATTGATCGCGAATCGGTAATGGCGAAGTTGCGGCCTCCAGGTCAGCGCGGTCATCAATGCGTTGACGTTGCATCGCGATGTGCCGCCAAAGCAGCGTATAGGCGACGTTGACAGGATCCTTGGACCTGGTCGGCGCAGCCAACCACGCGTTCGCATCAGCGACAGCACCCGCGTAATCACCCTGATAAAAGAGGAACTGCATCCGCGAATGAACCAGGCGCGGCGTACCGGGCGCAATACGCTCAGCCTCAGCGTAGTCGCGTCGTGCTTCGACATCTCGTCCCAGTTCGGTGAATATCTGTGCGCGAGCGACGTACGACTCGGCCGAATCCGGCGCTAAACGAACTACTTCGTTGTCTTCGTCGAGTGCGGCTTCTTTCTGGCCCATCGTGTCCAGCAGATCGGCAAGTGATTGATGCTGGTCGACATCAGTGGGGTCGAGGCGTACCGAGGTCGTGTAGTCGTTCAGTGCGCGTCCGAGATCCCGTTGCTTTTTGTACATGCGGCCACGGGATTGGTAAAGATCCGCGTCGTGCGGGTCCAGGTCGATCGCTTGTGAAAGAACAGCGACTGCTCGCCCATTTTGATTGGCCTTCTCGTACATCAGTCCCGCCAGGTGAAAAAACAGCGATGGCGTTGTGGGGCTAATCCTGCCTGCAGCAAAAAAATCATCGCCGGCCTTCGTATATTCCTGAGCATCCTCAAACACGTGTGCACGTAGAGCGAGCGCGATCGTGGAGAATCTTGGGTCCGGAGCGAGCGCAATTGCCGCATTCAAATCGTCGAGAGCAAGCGCGCGCTGCTGCCGCGCGATGTAGACACTTGCTCGACCGAACAGCGCGTCTGCGGAGCGCGAGTCGCGCGCCAGCACTGCCGAGTAGTCTGTGAGCGCCGAATCCAGCTGACCGATTAGCATGTAAGCACTCGCCCGGCCGATGAGCGCGGGCTCAAAATAGCCCGCCTTCAAGGCCTTGTTGAAATACGTCACCGCGTCGTCGTAGCGTTTGGCCTGGAGTAACTGTTGGCCGATGCTTACCAGTTCCGCCGCCGTCAAAATCGCGTTGGCGTCCGTTCGCGATTTCACCTCGGAACCCGACGCATCTGACAACGCTGCCGGAGCCGGTGCGACGCGCTCGATAGTGGAAGCGCTCACGTATTTGCAAAAAGCAAGTAGCGCAAGGGACGTTAGGATAAGTGGTGCGGAGCCGGAAACGCGCATATA
>NZ_JAQQBV010000036.1:0-79291 GCF_046030735.1 Paraburkholderia xenovorans | reverse complement strand
TTGCGCCAATTCGAGTGTCGGGAAAGCGCAAAGTCGAAGCCAGAGAGCAAGCTATCGCGTTGCTCGAGCGTGTGGGCCTGGCAAACAAAGCGGCAGCGTACCCGCAACAGTTGTCCGGCGGACAGCAGCAACGCGTCGCAATCGCGAGAGCACTCGCGATGAACCCGCCAGTGATGCTATTTGATGAGCCAACCAGCGCGCTGGACCCGGAGATGGTCGGCGAGGTCCTGAATGTGATGAAATCGCTTGCCCGAGACGGGATGACGATGGTTTGCGTGACGCACGAAATGGGATTCGCACGTGAAGTGAGCGATCGCGTCTGGTTCATGGATAAGGGAGTCATCCTCGAACAGAATTCCCCAGAGGAGTTCTTTCGTTCTCCACAGCACGCAAGGGCGAAGGCATTTTTATCAGACCTCAGGTCGCACTAGCATCGCACACGATTAATGCGCTCCCGAACGCCGTGCGATTGTCGTGTCGAGCTTCGTCGGAATGTGCTGCCTCGTTACATGTTCGCAGCGACGGCCGGCAATCCATCTCATTCATCAGCCGGGCCAGAAATGCTGCGACGGTAGAGTGACACCAGCGCGAAATATCCCTACCTACCTCTCAATCGCCACTTAACCGGGCAACTCACTTTCATGACCGATAGCAGGCTTCGCTTCCTAAGCGCGACAGACGCACAACAACTGATCGCGCGAAAGGAATTGTCGGCACTCGAGTACGTAACGGCGTCGCTCGACGCGATTGACGCGGAAAACGGTACGCTGCACGCTTTTCTCGACGTCTATCGGGACGAAGCGCTCGCGGCGGCACGCGACGCCGACAATCGCATGGTTCGAGGAAAAACTAGCGGATCGCTTCATGGCTTGCCGTTTGCCGTTAAGGATCTGATCGATGTCGAAGGTAAGCAGACCACTGCGCAATCGGATGTCTTGCGTCATAAAGTTGCCAACCAGGACGCCGTCGTTACGCGTCAATTGCGCGATGCGGGTGCAATCCTGATCGGGAAACTGGCGCTCGAAGAATTCGGCATCGGTTCGCCATCCGATGCATTGCCGTGGCCGGCAGCACGCAATCCCTGGGATATCGAATGTACGCCCGGAGGCTCGTCGAGCGGCTGTGGCGTCGCTTTGGCCGCGTGCCACGTGCCGCTGGCGATTGGCACCGACACAGCAGGCTCCGTTCGAAATCCTGCCGCCATGTGCGGGGTGGTTGGCCTCAAGCCGACATACGACCTGATCAGTCGCCAAGGCGTCTTTCCACTTGCACCATCGCTCGATCACGTCGGCTTGATGGCGCGCACAGCTAACGATTGCGCGCTGCTGCTCGATGTTCTGCAACGTGGCGCTGGCCGGCCGGTCACCGCCAGCGCAGCGCAGGTGAGCGACTTGCCACTGCGCAGTCTCCGAGTTGGATTGCTCGCGCATTTCTATATGCGCGATGTCTCTGCAAGCGATGAGACGCGTGCTGCGCTCGCGTCGGCTGCACGTGAACTAGTTCAACTTGGAGCCGAGTTCGAAGAGGTCGAGGCGAGCGATCTCCAGTCATATCACCGGTGCGGCGCTACGCTTCTGCGCGTCGAGGCCTATGCGATTCACCGCGAGTTTCTGACTCACGCGCCTGAACGCTACGGCGCTCGCTGTCGCGACGTGCTTCTAGGAGGCGCTGCGGTTCTGCCGTCGGAATACGCGCAGGCGCAGAGACAACAACGCGCTCTGGCGGACGAAATCGATCACCTGCTCGACACATCGGACATTCTGATGACCGGCGTCTCAGCAGAAACTGCCGCGTCACTCGCCGACGAGGAGGCCGTGAACAAATCTACTAATGAAATGCGCGTGCCGTTCAATGTAACCGGCCATCCGGCGCTGTCGTTCTGCATCGGCTTTTCATCCGACGGTTTGCCTATCGGTGCGCAGTTGATCGGACGGCGTTTTCAAGAAGCAAAACTGTTGGCAGTCGCAGCTGCATACCAAAGTGCGACCCGGTGGCATTTGCAGCATCCGTCCGTGCCGTTTGCACGCCGCTGCAGATCTGCGCGAGGCGAATAGCGACTCCCGATTGTGGGACTTTGCAACTTTAACGGAGGCATGGCATGGCCCAGAACACACGTTCGCTGATTGAAGACCTTGAAACCCGGTTGTCAGCGGGTGAGATTAGCAGCGGCGCTCTAGTCGAAGCAGCGTTGACAGCCGCCGGCACTCAGGATGTGGCGTTCACCCGTATTTATGCCGAAGCGGCGAGGGCCGATGCGGCTGTGGTGGACACACGGCACGCGTGTGGTCTCGGAAGGTCAGGTGCGCTAGCGGGCATCCCGATCACGATAAAAGACAACATGGATGTTGCAGGCGAACCGACTGCGGCGGGCTCGAGTGTCCTTGCAAACGGAGCCCCTTCGGCGGCTGCTGACGCTTTTGTGGTGAGGCGGCTTCGCGAAGCAGGTGCGATCATTTTAGGCAAGACGGCAATGGCGGAGCTCGCCATGTCATCTGTCGGTCTGATTGCAGGAACCGCTAGTCTGCCCAACCCGCTCGATCATGAGCGCGTTCCCGGCGGTTCTTCGTGCGGCGCGGTCGTGTCGGTTGCCATGGGAGCCGTGCCCGCCGCACTTGGCACCGATACGGGTGGTTCAGTGCAAATTCCTGCCGCGCTATGCGGGCTCGTGGGTTTTAAAGCAACCGCTGCACAGATTTCATGCGAAGGTGTCGTTCCACTCTCGCGCCATCTCGACTCGATAGGAACAATCGCAACCTCCGTTCGTTGTTGCCGCATTGTCCATGAGGTGCTGGCCCGAAAACCCCGAATCCATTCGCCCGACGCAGCGCTGAGACCTATCAGGGGACTGAGGCTCGCCGTGCCACAGAACTATGTGCTGGACGATCTCGAACCCCCAGTGGCTGCGGGATTTGAACGGGCCCTCCGGCTTCTGTCGGAACAGGGAGCCATTTTGCAGGAGATTAACCTCCGCGAACTTGACCGCATCCCCGATGTTTATCAAGGTGGTGGTTTCTCGATGGCCGAGATTTATGCGTGGCTAAGGGCTCGCGGTTTTCTTGAACCATCGCACATTGCAGCGCGAGCATTTTCACGAATCGAACAGGGCGGCGTTCTTTTGGCTTCCGACATGCTTGACAGGCTTTCGTTGCGTTCTTCTCTCGTCGAGAGCGCCGAGCAACAGACAAGGTGGTGGGATGCAATGCTGATGCCGACGTGCCCGATACTTCCGCCGCTGATTTCCGCCGTCGCTAGTAACGATGGGTACAACCACTACAACATGCTGTTGATGCGAAATACACGTGTTGCAAATGTCCTCGATCGCTGTGCGGTGACCCTTCCCGTTGACTGCTACGGTGGGCTCTCTATCGGGCTTACCTTGATGGGAAACCCGAGGTGTGACGACGCCTTATTCGATATCGCGGAGGCCGTAGAAAATCTTTTTGAACCCGTTTCGAGCAAAGCGTCAGGGCGGCATGGATATAAAACAGTGAGGTAAAGCCTTTTTTCTACTCTAATTTTTGCCTGCAAAACGGACGGAAGCAGGTGGACTTTCCCGGACGTGATCCGATCCTGTGCGGGCCACCGGATGCGCGACCGCAGCGAATGCATAAAGTCTCAACCATTCGCTGTACCCCTCTACGAGGAAACCTCCCGAGCGTTCAATGTATTGCTGCCGGGAGGTTTCATACACGTGCCGAAGCGCGAACCAGGGGACGTGAGGCAAGTCATGGTGAACCAGATGGTAGTTGTTGTTCAGGAACAGCAGGCGCCAGTACCACGCTGCTTCATTGATCACGGTCCGATGCTCGTGCTCGTGTGCGGTGCGATGTTCCTGAAACGAGCGGACCGACCCGAACGACAACGCGCCATAACCCACGCCGATAACGAACACCCATGCGGGTATTCCGCACACGCTCTGTAGTACGAAAGTCAAAACGCCCAACGCCGCGAAGTGCGCGAGCCACATCGGCACATCGCGCCCATCGCCGTGTCTGATTTTGTTGAGCGCGGTCACGCCGGTCGCGGCGATCGCGAATGCCGGACCGATCAGCAATCGGCCGAAAAAGGTGTTGCGGAACGTGAGCAATGCGCGAATCGGCGCACCCGCGCGCATCCATGTGGCGTAGGCCACGAAGTAGCTTTCGGGATCGCGCTCGGGAACGGTCAGGTGCGGGTCGTCATGGTGTTGCAGATGCGACTCGCGATACACGCCATACGGAAACCATACCGCGAGCGGTGCGAATCCCAGTAGCGCGTTGACCAGCGGCCAGCGTGTGGGATGGCCGTGCAGGAGTTCGTGTTGCAGCGACATGTACCACGCGCCCAGCAGCGCCAGCAGCACCGTGGTGAGCGGCAAGCCGAGCTCGCGCGCATGCGTCGCGACGCCGATCCATCCACCGTAAATCGTGACGATCAGCAGCCAGGTCGGCCATTGCGTGCGCCATGTCCAGCTTCCCGCCATGTCGGCGAGCGATTTGCGCTGCGTTTCGTCGAGATAAATCGCCATGGAGTGAATCGGTCATAGTGCACGTTTGTATGCATGCTACGGACCAATCCGGCGCCTCAAAACCATTTTGTTCGGCAATGCATCTGCAAAATCTTGCATAGGCCGTGGGGTTATATGGGTATGCCGCCGCGGTGGCTGAATGCAAACACCGGCGTTGTCGGCGTCAGTTCGCTTCCGCCACACGGCACTTGTGATCCTGCAAACCTTCGGCCGAGCCGCTGCCGTTGTCGAGATTCAGGCCGCTATTCACGATCAGCCAGCCGTCTTTCTCAGCCGACGTTCCCGCGCCCGTCACGAGGATGGTTTGCATCGCCATGGCGTCGGCATCCTTGTTGTCGCGCGCGACGATCTGAAACGGATCGTTCTGCTGGGTGAGCGACGTGACGCGCATGATCCGGTAGCGATTGCCGTCGAGCGTGTCCCAACGCCATTGGCCCGGTGAGTCGTTCGCGTGCTGTGAGAGTGTCTCGCTCACGTCGCCGCGCAAGCAGTCGATGTGAATATGCAACTGATTCTGCGAGCGCCGGAAAGCCGAGTTGATTTCGAGGCTCAGTTGGCTATCGGGCAACGAGCGTTTGACCGCCTTCTCGACGTAGACGCGCGAAGCCCATGCATCGGCCCAATACGGCTGCGCGTGCGGCTCCAGAATCAGCGGGCTTTCGATGCCGGTGATGCGGTCGGTCGGAATCAGCAGATGCTGCGAGCGTCCGACGATGTCCTTCAGAATCGCATAGCGCTTGTCGAGGTCGACACTCGTGCATTGCCCCGACGTGCCGGTGGCCTGCTGCGACGGCACGCAGCGCAGCGAAACGATTTTCCACAGCGCGTTCGAATCGACCGCGGCGAGGCGCGCACACGCGGTGGCGGCAAACGCGAGGATCAGTACGACGGCGCTGCGCGACACGACCCGCTGCATGCGGGCGCGGACCGGCATCACAGCACGGGTGCCGGCAGCACGCCGAGCACCTGTTCGAACGCGACGCCGATCGCCAGCAGCCGCCGGTCGTGGCCGAGCGGGCCATCCAGTTCGAGACCGACCGGCAGACCGCTCGCGGTCATCCCCGCCGCGAGCGACAGGCCGGGAATGCCGGACGTGCTCGCCGGATCCGTATTGCGCAGAAACGCGTTCATCGTTTCGATCGGTCCCGACCCATCGATCGTGACCGTCGACGAACCGTTCAACTCGTCGATCGGTACCGCGGCGAGCCGGGTGGTCGGGAACAGCAGCGCGTCGAGACGTTCGTCCGCGAAAGTGGCGGCAATGTATTGCTGCAAGCGCGGGCGCCACAGATTCAGCGCAGCGTCGTATTGCGCGTCGAGCACACCGGCGAGTACGCCGTCGTAAATCTCACGCACGTCGGGGCTCGCAATCCGCGCCGCCAGTTCGGCGACGGTTTTCACCGGTGCGTTGTTGGCGTCGAGCCAGGCCTGCACGTCGACGAGCGCTTCGTGAATCGCGATCGGACCGCCGACCAGCGCGTTCAGCGCATCCAGATCGCTCATCTCGACCGGCACGAATACGACGCCCGCCGCTTCGAGCCGGGTCAATGCGGCGCGCGCCACGTCTTCGAGTAGATGTTCGAGTCCTGTCCACAGCGGCGCAGGCAAGCCGATGCGCAGGCCGCTCGGCGTGATCAGCGGCAACGGTCCCGCGCCGGTGATCACGCCGTCGAGCAACGCAATATCGGCGACGGTGCGTGCCATCGGTCCCACAGTGTCGCGTGTATGGCTGATCGGCACGACCGCATCGGGATCGTGGTAGCGCCGCTCGGCGCCGCCATTGCCGACCGACGGACGAAACCCCGCGATGCCGGTGAGCGCGGCGGGAATGCGGGTCGAGCCGCCGGTATCGGTGCCGAGGCCGGCGGGCACGATGCGCGCGGAGATTGCCGCCGCCGTGCCGCCCGACGAGCCGCCCGGAATCAATCCGGGGTCGTAGGGATTGCGCACCGGGCCCGCATGCGCGGCGAGATTCGTACTCGTGATGCCGAATGCGAGTTCGTGCATGTTGGCTTTGCCGAGCACGATGGCGCCGGCGTCGATCAGACGCTGCACCGAAGGTGCATTGTGCTTCGGCACGAAGCCCGCGAGAGCTGGCGTGCCCGCTGAAGTCTGCAAGCCGGCGGTGTTGATGTTGTCCTTCACGACGATCGGCAAACCGGCGAGCGGCAACTGCGCTTTCGCTTCGGGCGCAAGCGCGTCGATGCGTTTTGCCGCGGCGAGCGCGCCGTCGAGATCGAGTGTGGTGAGGGCGTTCAGACTGCTGAGCGCGCCGGCGCGCGCGAGCAACGTGCCGATATAGTCGACGGCCTCGAGGCGGCCTGACTGGATGGCGGCGACCGCTTCGGTTGCGGTCAACGCGAGTTGTTCATCGACGGTCCATGTCATGGCGGGCGTGCTCAGAGCGAAGGTGTCGCGTATTCTGGCACAACCCTTCCGGACGCGACGTCTTGCACGCCACGTGCGGACGAACCTGGGTCGATGCAAGCGCCCGGTTTACTGTCGGTTATCGATCCACATGCGTCCCCAGCGGAATGCATAGGCGAGCGCATGCTCTTCGTCGAAGAAATAATCGAGCGCGTCGAACGAATACGCCTGGTGATTCGCGGAGGCTTTTTCGATCGTCAGGTTCGCAGCAAACAGGCCGTTAGGCAGCCGTTGCGCGGCGGGTGCGACTTCGTAGCCCTTGTAGCGGATATTTGAATTCATGGTCGTGGCAGTGAGTATGCCCGCATGTGTTGCTAAGGAGCCGATGGCGAAGAGGCGATACTGTGCGTCTGGCAACCGGTGAATGAGCGGGCAAGGTGAAGCGTAGGCCGCGCCGCGCAGCGGGTGAACCAATGATTCGTCGTAAGCAAATCAGCGCGATTCTGGAACGATCTTCAGATGACCGGTTCAGTCGATAGACGCTGCGTTGAACACACTATCCGGCGATGAATAAACACCGTCTGTTATGTGGCGCACGGTTCGTGTGCTACACCGTGCAGGGTTTGCGCCGATGTAAAGGAGACGAAGGGGCAACGCGGAAATGAAAAACGCCGTGGACCGGAGTGTTCCGGTTGCCACGGCGTTTCGATATGAGCGTGACGCGCGGCTTCAGACCGCGTGCAGCAGGCGTGTGGGTTGCGGTGTGTCCGGCTGCGAGCCGCCGAGCGGCGCTGCACCGGCGGCAGGCGTGCGATGCGCGTTGAACGCGAGCGCGAATTGCGCCGCTTGCTGACCGACCGTTGCGAGCTGGTCGACGACCTTCGGGTCCGAGCAGGTGTCGACGGTATCGAAGCGCGTTTCCAGCGTGTTGATGCCGGCGCCGAACGGCGTAGGCCAGCCACGCAGCGCGTGCACGATCGAGCGCAGCGAAGTCAGCACCGAGCCGGCTGCCTGCCAGCCGTAAGCTGTGACGATACAGCCGACCGCGCGGCCGTCGAGATACGGACGCTCGTCGGCGCGCAGTTCCTCGAGCGTATCGAGCGCGTTCTTCACGAGGCCCGACACGCCGCCGTGATAACCGGGTGTCGCGATGATCAGCGCGTCTGCCTGGCGCACCGCTTCGATCAGTTCGAGCTGTTCGTCGGTACGTTGTGGGTTTTCCGGCGCGTAGTGGGGCAGGCTATGCAGGAAGGTGCCGCCGAACAGCCGGGTATGCGCGCCGGCCGCTTCGGCGCCGCGCAACGCAAAGCCGAGCGCGCGCTCGGTCGACGACGCCGCGCGTGTCGTGCCGCCGATGCCGACGACGAGCGGGCGGCGGTGATGATCGAATCTGGTCAACGAAATGCTCCTTCGGTAGCGGCTCACGGGACGCTGGCGCGGGGTGCGCGAGAGACGTGCCGGAACGAACCGGACTTTGAAGCGTCATCTTAAATGACCGCCGCCGCGCGCACGAAGCGACTTTTTGTTCTAACGATATAACCGGACGGGGTTACCGGCGCGGCCCGGCGGCGGCGCCGCGCCGCTGTCGTGCCGTTGCCGCGCGCGCTGCAATGCTGTTGAAGCCGCGCTGGATAAGCATATGGCGAACGATTGTTTGGGGGTGCGATGCCGCGCGGCTATGATCGAATCGTCTCCTCCATGACACTCCTTGACATGGGACTCGGCCTCGCTACGTCAGTGGTGAGGCTTTTTTTTTGTCCGCGCTTCCTGTCCCTGTATTTGCCGCGCGGCGCTCCGGCGGCTTCACAAGGACGCCGTTTTTCGCGTGCTACGATCGTCCGTCAGGCGATTCACGACGAGGTCGAGCAGCAATGACAACGCTTTATGACACGCTCGGCGTGCCCATGCACGCCACCGAAGAAGAAATCAAGCGCGCTTACCGGAAGGCCGCGATGAAGTGGCATCCGGACCGCAACCACGGCGCGGAAGACGTCGCGCGCGCCACCTTCCAGGACATCAAGGACGCGTACGCGATCCTCTCCGACGCCGCGCAGCGCAAGGTGTACGACACGGTCTACGCGGAGCAGATGCGCGGTTGGGAAGCGCAGCGCGCGCGCCGGCAGCAGGCGCAATCCGAGCGGGAAGCGGCCACGCGCGCAGCCGACGAAGCCGCTTACGCGCAAATGGTGTCGCTCGCGATGCGTTTCGCCGACGAAGGCCACAATCGCGACGTGCTGTTCGGCGTTTTGCTCGGCCGCCGCTGCGAGGCGAGGCGCGCGGCGCAGATCGCGGATAGCGTGGCTGCTTTGCAGGCGTCGCGGCGCGAGGCAGAGAAGGGTGATGCGGGTGCGGAGACCGAGACACCCGATAGCGCGCCGCAAGCTGAAGTTGCAGCCGAAGCAGAAGCCGAAGCAACTTCTGCTCAACAGGCGGCGGCCGGTCACGTCGGCGGTACTCAACAAGCCAAACGTGAAGACAATCCCCACGACGCCAATCCAGCCGGTGCATTGGGCGGGCTCTGGTATCAATTCCTGAATAGCCTGCGGTTCTAAAACCGATCGCGTACCGATTACCGCGTTTCAGGCGTGTCAGTCAGGACACGCACGCTCTTTATCCGGGCCCTATCCGCCAACAGAATGACGCCCTTGGCGCATCTACCGGATAAGGCTCACCGATGAATACTTCAATCACACACGGCGCGGACCGCACGCGTCGGTTCATTCTCGCGGCCGTTTGTCTCGCCGCGCTCGTTTTACCGCTGGCGTTTTCCGGCGGCGCGGTCGCTACGCCCGCGATCGGACGCGATCTCGGCGGCAGCGCGGCCTCGCTCACGTGGATCACCAATGCGTTCATGTTGAGCTTCGGCAGCCTGCTGATGGCCGCCGGCGCACTCGCCGATCAGTTCGGCCGCAAACGGCTGTTCACGTGCGGCCTCGGCGGCTTCATCGCGAGCTCGTTGGCGCTCGCTTGCGCGCCGTCCGTGATCTGGCTCGACGTGTTGCGCGCGTTGCAGGGCGTCGCGGCGGCGGCGTCGCTCGCGGGCGGCACGGCGGCGCTCGCGCAGGAGTTCGACGGCCATGCGCGGACTCGCGCGTTCAGCATGCTCGGCACGAGCTTCGGCGTCGGTCTCGCGTTCGGTCCGTTGATGGCCGGTGTGCTGATCGCGCATTTCGGCTGGCGCGCGATTTTCGTCGCGATTGCTGTGCTCGGCGCGCTGGCCTGCGTGTTCGGCGTGCCGCGAATGCGCGAGACACGCGATCCCGCCGCACGCGGTCTCGACTGGCCGGGCACGCTCAGTTTCACCGGCACGCTCGCGTGCTTCACATTCGCCGTGATCGACGCACCCGCCGACGGTTGGTCGAGCGCGCGTGTGGTCGGCATGCTGGTCGCGTCGGCCGTGTTGCTGGCGGTGTTCGTGATCGTCGAAATGCGTGTCGAACGGCCAATGCTGGACTTGAGCCTGTTCCGTTATCCGCGTTTCGTCGGCGTGCAGATTCTGCCGATCGGCACTTGCTACTGCTACATCGTGCTGATCGTGATGCTGCCGCTGCGCTTTATCGGCGCCGAAGGTCTCGGCGAACTCGACGCCGGCATGCTGATGATCGCGCTGTCGGCGCCGATGCTCGTCGTGCCGATGCTGGTCGCTTCGCTGACGCGCTGGGTGTCGGCCGGCGTGTTGTCGGGTGTCGGCTTTCTGATCGCGGCGCTGGGGCTCGGCTGGTTGAGTCGCGTCGACGTCAGCGCGGCGCCGCAGTCGGTGGTGCTGCCGATGCTCGTGATCGGGATCGGCGCAGGCATGCCGTGGGGTTTGATGGACGGTTTGTCCGTGAGCGTCGTGCCGAAGGAGCGGGCCGGGATGGCGTCCGGTATTTTCAGCACGACGCGCGTGGCGGGCGAGGGCATCGCGCTTGCGATCGCCACTGCGCTGCTCGCCGCGCTGTCGCAAGCGAATCTCGCGCGACTCCTGCCCGACGCGAGCCCCACGATGGCGGCGCGCGTGGCCGTCGCAGCCGAGCGTCTGACGACCGGTGGACTCACGCAAGCGGCAGCGAGCTTGCCGCAACTCGGCGTGCACGAACTCGCGTCGAGTTATACGCATGCGTTCACGAGTCTGCTGCATGTGCTGATCGCGATCACGCTGCTGTCGGCGTTGGCATCGTTCGCATTCCTGAGTCGTGCGGGGAGCGCGCGCGAGTCGTGTCTCGTCTGATGATCGGACGATGCATTTGGCCGCCAGACGATAGACGTAGACCGAATTGATATAGAGCGCGGCCTTTGGCGTTGGAAGGCGCGCTTCTAGAATTGTTTATACGTCCGAAACGTGTGTCTGCCGTTTGAACGCTCACACGAATCCGGTGCTCACAGTTTCGACGCTGCCACGCATGCGGGTTTGCAACTCACGCCCGCTTCTCCGTTCGCCCTCCACGTTGCGCATTCCGAGAGGCACGATAGCCATGTTGACTTTCATCGTCGTGGTCGCGGTCGCGGCCTTTATCCCCTATGTCGCGACGCCGGGCATCGAGAAGGGCGTGAAAGCGATCACGCCGCAGTCCGCTGAGATGCGTTTCGATGTATCGCCCGCGGCGGCCTCCGACGGCAGCGATGCCGCGAACCGCATTCTGTCCGGACAACGCGAAACGGACGCCTCGGTTTGAATTTTTTCAGACGACGACAGGGATCCTGTCTCCGGTGCATTGGCGACAGCTTAATGTAATATTCCAGTTCGTCCAGCCGGTTTTCGTCCCGAGCGAAAAAATGTGGCGCAAGCAATTAAGGCATCGTAGTGTCACGCAGACGCAAGACTGACTCGGCAGAATCGCGGCCAGAAACAAAAAAATCGTGGGTACGGGGTAAGCGTGACCAGAAAATACAAGGTGCTGTTTCTCTGTCGCGAGAATTCAGCACGTAGCATCATTGCCGAAGCTTTATTAAGGGAATTGGCCGGACACCGGTTCGACGCATTCAGCGCCGGACCGGAGCCGGCCGCGCGCGTTCATCCGCTGGCGATTGCACAACTGCGGCCCGGCATTTCCGATCTCGGCGCGCTGTGCCCGAAAAGCTGGCTGGAATTTACAGGCGAATGGGCGCCGCGCATGGACCTCGTGGTCGCGTTGGACGACTGCATGGCCGGCGAACACGCGCCCGGTTTCCCCGGCGGCCCGGCGGTATGCAACTGGGTCTTTGCGAATCCGCTCGCGAACGACCTCTCCGAAACGGAACGCGGGCGTACTTTCGACAAGGTGTTCTGGCAGACCGTCCGCGAGGTTAGCGCACTCATCGAATTGCCGAGGTACGCCGAAGCGCCGCTGCGCGAGAACCACGCGCATGGCGTGGAGACGGAGTCGGCAGAGCCGGTGAGCGCGGCGCCGCGCAATCCGGCCTTCTACCGTATGTGAATTGCCCACGCATGCGACGCGACCGATAAACGCGAATCCGATCGCGGCGCGCGCGGTCAATTTCACTGCGCGGTTTTATCGGAGTTCATCGAGTCGCTGGACGACATCGCATGCATGTCGGTGCTGCTCGAATCCATCTTGCTCATCGTGTCGCCCGGCATCGCCGCCATCGGGCTCGTGACCGGATCGCCGCGATAAGTCATACCCGCTGTTGCCGCACTATGCGCGTTGCCGCCGCCCGTGCCGCCCTGGCCGTTGCCGCCGCCTTGTGCGAAAGCCGTACCGCATACCGCGAGCGAAATCGCCGTCGACCCGACCAGCATCCATTTCTGCATTGAATTGCGCATGACATTTCTCCGTGCGAGCACATCAGGTCCGATGGTCGCGGCGAGCTGACGTAAGCCGCTAAAAAGAGGCTGGTTGCGCGGCAGGAAGATCATGGCCAGTCCCCGAAGGGCAACGCGCCATTGCGTTGCTCTGACGGGATATACGGCAGAGGGAGGCTTCTGGATTCAAGCGGAGATCATGTCGATCTGAAAGTGCGATGCACGCCTGCGCGCGCCGATGAATCTGCCGTGCCGGTTTTTATCCGGCGACTGCGGGTCGGGCTTCATGCGAAACGGTGTGAACGGCCTACCTGTTTAACGATTATTCGAGCGTGCCAGCGGACTGCCTGCAAACGGATCGTTCTGCCAATCCACCCGTTTCTTCGCGGGCACGGCTGCAGCCGGCGTTGCCGTGGGCGTGGCCGACAGTTCGAAGTGACCGATCGATTGACCTGCGCTGATCGCCTGTTTGAGCCATTGCGGCATGTCGCCTTGACCGTCCCAGGTATCTCCCGTCGCGCTACGATAGCGCGCGTTTTTTTGACCGCCTTGCTCTTTCGCAAGCACGGCAGCCAGATCTTCTGGTTTGATACCAAACTCTTCCATGCGATGGCGGAGATACGCAATCATGCTATCTCGCTTCCGTTCGTCCATAAGATATTCGTCCTTCTAAAGCGTCTGGCGTTCTGTCAGTTACAGATTGCAGGGGTCCGCCGCGAGGGCCTCGCGCCCATGCAGATGGGGCCGGCCCGCGGTGAAATGATTAATCGAAGGAAATTCCATTGGCGGCGTCAAATAACGTCCACCTGTAAATGCGTGACAACGATGCACTATAAGTGCTCACTACCCACTCTACTGCCAGGCCAGATCAATGACCGGGCGAACGACTGAACCAACCGCCGGACCACCCGGATCACTGCGAGCCGGCCGTGCCAATCAATGAATATTCAAACTGTCCGCCGCACGGCACATGTGACTGGATAAGCCACGCTACTGCTGTGGGAAAAAACGGTGATGACAATGCATTGATTGCGAACGGCTGGCTTCATGTCCACGCTCCGTCTCTCGCCGGTGAGTCTGCGGGGCCGATTTTTTTGCGTTATAGCCGCATCATAACGCACTGTCGGCCCAATGCACGCGCCGCCGCGCCTGATTTTCGCATTTGAGCGTGGCGCTACGCCGATAATCGGTGCCGCGGCCAGGGTTGCCGGCGAGATTGCAATCCTGCGCGACCGAACTATAACCAAACTGCGGAGCGACACTCCGTGTTTTCCAGCACCATGACCTTCGATTCCGGCTAGCCCGCGAGGGCACGCCGGTCATCGGTTAACGGTATGGCAACTAGTCACTTGTTTAGTTCAATGACTCGCCGCAGCAGTCACGTATACGTATTCGCCCGTAGGCCCGCTTGAATTTGGCCACATGACGTTTTTTCGCGGATCAATTCTTTGGAAAGACGGACATTGCTGCGCCCGATTCAAGGAGTCTGGACATGAAATTACGTTTATTGATCGCATTGGCAAGTGCGGTGCTCATTCTTGCGCCGATCGCAACCGCGGCATTCGAAGGACAGCAGCCCGCGAGCGCGTCGTCGCAAACCTTGATGTAGAACGCCAACGAATCGGCGCAAGCCACCACCGACATTTCATATGGCGATGCGGATGCAACACCGGCAACCGGCACGCAGGCCGTGCGCAACGTCTCGTATGGCGGGGTGAGTTCGGGCCGTGTGGAGGCGGGTGGTCGCGACGACCGGCCTTGCTCCGGCGCAGCGGAATGCAAGATCTACTTCGGCCGCTGATCGGGATGACTGGAATGGCTGAAATATCGAGCGCGTGCTGCGGGAGAACGTTCGAGCGTCGATCGAGCCGCCTCCCGCTTTTTCCCTTGCGACGTTTACGCCAGCGCCAGTCCGAGCAAACCATGTGCCCGCGATGCACCCGTCAGCACGTTGCGCGCGGGTCGCGCGATAACCCCACACGCGAGTCCAATTTTACGGAGTCGTCAGCGAGCGATTAAAGACGATGTTATGGTGTGCGCTATTCCAGCTTCACCCCCGCTGATTTTTTCAAAACTCAACGCTTAAGACGCATAAGCCGCACATAAAGAAGCAGGCCCGTGTTGCCTGCTTTTCTATTTGTGGCGTGCGCTGCATGAATCGATTAGTCCGGTGCGGCCACTCTAATCCCAATCGTTGTCGACTTACTCACAAACAATACTATGTTGATCGAAGATAATCTGCCGGCGAGTTCGGCCTCGCCGGACGATGGCGCGTCGTCGTCGGTGCGTTCGTGGCTTGCGGTCGTCGCCGTTGCAATCGGCGCGTTCGCTTTCGTGACCACGGAATTCCTGCCGGTGGGTTTGTTGCCGCGCATCGCGGCCGACCTCGGTGTGCTGCCGGGCACGGCCGGTCTGATGGTTACCGTGCCGGGCGTAATCGCCGCTCTCTCTGCTCCGGGCTTGATGCTGGTGGCGGGACGCATGGACCGTCGGCGCGTGTTTCTGCTGTTGACGACGTTGTTGCTGGCGTCGAATCTGATCTCGGCGTTTGCGCCGAGCTTCGTGGTCATGCTGGTCGGGCGCGCACTGCTCGGTGCGGCATTGGGCGGTTTCTGGACACTCGCCACGGCCGCGTCCGGGCGTCTCGTGAAGCCGAAGGATTCGGCCCGCGCGATGGCGACAATCCTCACCGGCGTCACCTGCGCAACGGTTATCGGCGTGCCGCTCGGCACCTTCATCGCGAGCTTCGCTTCGTGGCGCGCTTCGTTCATGGCGACCGGCGTGCTCGTTGCGATCGCGCTCGTCGCGCAGTTCTTTTTCGTGCCGTCGCTGCCGTCGAGCGCGGCGTTGCGTCTGCGCGATCTGGTTGCGCTGTTGCGTCGGCCGCATCCGCGTCGAAGCATGCTGATGGTCGCGCTCGTATTCGGCGCGCATTTCTCGTCGTACACGTACGTCACGCCGTTCCTGCTGCACAACGCCAGTTTCTCGATGGCGACGATCACCTGGCTGCTGCTCGGCTTCGGCCTGATCGGCTTCGTTTCGAACTTCGCCGTATCGTCGACGGTAACGCGCAATCTGAAAACGTCGGTAGGCGCGATGGTTTCGTTGCTGATGTTCGCGCTACTGGCGATGCCGCTTCTGCAGCATTCGCCGCTCGGCGTTGCGGCGTTGGTGCTCGCGTGGGGCGTGTCGTTCGGCGCGCTGCCGTTGTGCTTCAGCGTATGGATTCAGCGTGCGACGCCGGACTCGCCGGAAGCCGGCTCCGCGTTGTTCGTGAGCATCATCCAGGTGGCGATCGCCGTGGGCTCGCTGGTGGGCGGCGTGGTGGTCGACCATGTCGGCATTTCCGCGGACTTCCTGTTCGGCAGCGGGCTGGGTCTGCTGGGACTGGCCGCGCTCGCCAGTTTTGGGCGAGGCGACCAGACGGCGGCGTCTTCGCTGGCGGGTTCGGTGTGTCCCGACGCTCAATCGTGAACGAGGTGGGCGGGGGCGTCGGACACTTCGCCGCTGCCGCTGTTCGCATCCGCCTCGCCGACCAGCGTCCGCCTGAAAATTTCCACGAGCGGACGCAAGTTGATCTTGTGCCATGCAGCCCATAGCGGCATGCGATAGGTGAACCACGGCACTTCCCTGAGCACGACGCCGGCGGGCACCTGCTGGCGCAAACTGCTCTGAATCATCGCGGCACCGAGACCTGCGGCCACCAGCCGCAATGCGGTGAGCGGCTCGGGTGCTTCCATCGAGATCGCCGGCGTAAATCCGGCGCGCGCGCAGGCCGCGACAAAGTTGTCGTGCTTGAGCACGCTTTCCTTATGCAGCACGGCGATCCAGTCGAGTTTGCCGAGCGCTGCGGGCGTGAGCTTCGGCGCGGCGGCCAACGGATGCGAGTCGGGCAGCGCAAGCAGCATCGGATCGCTCAGCAGTTGTGAGCAGTCGAGGTCCGGATCGTTTTTGAGCGGCGGCTCACACACCAGCGCGACATCCAGACTGCGTTGCCGCAATCCTTCCAGTTGCTCGGACGACGGCAGGTTGTACAGCGCGATATGCACAGCGGGCCGATCTTTGCGCAACGCCCGCAATGCGTCGGACAGCACGCCCGAATGCATCGCGTTCTCCAGATACCCGATGCACAGCCCGCCCTCATCGCCGCGACCGAGGCGCCGCGCGAGCGATTCGAGACGATTCGCGTGAGTGAGCAGCGCGCGCGTTTCCTGAAGAAACGTGCGGCCGTCGGCGGTCAGACGGATGCGCTGCTGGCTGCGCTCGAAGAGCGTCAAACCAAGACGCTCTTCGAGCTGGGCGATCTGCCTGCTGAGCGGCGACTGCGAAATATGCAGCCGTTCCGCAGCCCGGCCGACGTGTTCCTCTTCGGCGACGGCGACGAAATAGTGGAGTTGGCGGATATCCAGCACTTGAGACCTCGTAGGACACAATATTGGCTAATTATGTCTTGGACGGACTCGCCGTGACAACCTAAACTGGCTTCACTGTCATCAACGAAGGGTTCGAAATGAGCATCAAGGACAAGCTGGAAGGCAAGCTGGGCTTCGGTACGGCGCCTTTGGGCAACATGTATCGCAACATTCCCGAGGCAGAAGCGCAGGCAACGGTCGACGCGGCCTGGGACCATGGCGTGCGCTACTTCGACACAGCGCCGTTCTATGGAGCGGGGCTCGCCGAAATCCGCCTCGGCGCGGCGCTCGCAAAGCGCAATCGCAACGATTACGTGTTGAGTACGAAGGTCGGCCGTCTGGTTCTCGACGAGATCGAAGAGCCGGCCGCGCGCGACCTCGGTGAGAAAGGCGGCCTGTTCGAGTTCGGCCGCCCGAACAAACTGGTCAACGATTACAGTGCGGACGCCACGCTGCGTTCGATCGAAGACAGCCTCAAGCGTTTGAATACCGATCGTCTCGACATCGTGTGGGTGCATGACATTGCGCAGGATTTCTACGGCGACGAATGGCTCGCGCAGTTCGAAACCGCGCGCAAAGGGGCGTTCCGGGTGCTGAGCCGTCTGCGGGAAGAGGGCGTGATCAGCGCATGGGGACTCGGCGTCAATCGAGTCGAGCCATGCGAATTGACGCTCGATTTGACCGAAGCGCAGCCCGACGCCTTTCTGCTCGCCGGCCGCTACACGCTGCTCGATCATGAGCGCGCGTTGCAGCGTCTGATGCCCGCAGCGGCGCGGAAGCACGTCGATATCGTCGTGGGCGGTCCTTATAGTTCCGGCGTACTCGCCGGCGGCACGCACTTCGAGTATCAGAAGGCGTCGCCGGAAATCCTTGCGAAGGTCGAGCGCATCAAGGCGCTTGCGCAACGCCACCAGGTGAGTGTGAAGGCGGCGGCATTGCAGTTTTCGTTGGCCAACCCGGCAGTGGCGGCGGTGATTCCGGGCGCTAGCAAACCCGAGCGGATCGCCGAAGATTTCTCCGCGTTGGCGCAGATCGTTCCCGCGGCTTTCTGGCAGGAGATGCGAGAGCAACGCCTGGTCGCCGCCGACGCTCCGTTGCCGCTTACCCAAACCGGAGTGTGATATGGCACATACCACGGCATCTCTTGAAGTCCCGGCGACCGCGGACCAGGTCTGGCAACTGATCGGCGGCTTCAATTCGCTGCCCGACTGGTTGCCGCTGATTGCGGTCAGCGAATTGAGCGAAGACGGACGGCTGCGGCATCTGAAGACGGCGGACGGGCAGACCATCGTCGAGCGGCTCGAAGCGTTCGATGACAAATCCCGCACGTACAGTTATTCGATCGTAGACGCGCCGTTTCCGATTACCGGCTATCTGGCGACTATCGGCGTCGAGGAGATTGCCGGTATGGCGACGTCGCTCGTCACGTGGTCCGGTAGTTTTTCGCCGGTCGGCGTGAGCGATGAAGACATCGCGCAGCTGTTTCACGGCATTTATGCCGAGGGGCTGGCGGCGTTGAGGCAGACGATTCTGTCGCGCGTCGGTTAAGGTCGTTCGCCGTTCGGTTGCAGGGCATCACGGGTTTCGACGGGATGCCCTGCAACCTGGCGGTCGATGAGGTTAATGAATCTGGCATGATCTCGAAACAGTGCAGGCGATCGGGTTGAGGCGCGCGGCGGCGAATGCTCGTGGTCTTCATGAGTTGTCTGTGCGCCGGTGTTGAATCCCGCGACCTTGCCCGCATGTGCTTGTGTCGAGCAACGAGAGTAGCCAGGCCGATAACATGATCAAACCCGAATTTACCGAGCCCGATAGCGCGCGCCCCGAGTTGCTGTGCTTCCTCGTCGCGATCGCGGCGGCGTCGTACGCGCTGACGGAGGAGTGGCGCGTCGATCATGTGGTCGAATGCTGCCGACGCTGGCTGGATAAGAACCGCGTGACCATGCACTGGCTCGACCGGGTTCGTATCGGCCAGCTCGCGCTGAAAATCGCGCGTAAGGATTTGCTCGAGGCCGGCGTCGCGGTTCGCTTGTCCAGTGTGAATGCGTTGTTTACGGACGAGATGGAGCTCAATGGCGCGAGCACGATGGTGCAGAAGATGATGGTGTTGTGTCAGGAGGCGCTTTGAACCGGTACTTTCGGAACCGGCATTAGCGGTCGAACTCCTTCGTCTGTTCCTCCTCTTCATACATCTTGCCGAATCCCGTCGGCACCATAACGAGAGAGCGATCCGTCGGATCGCCGTTCTCCACTAATGCAAACGCCTCGGCAATGATGCCTTGCACGTCCTGCCGCAACATGGTCACGTCGAACGGCAGATACGCTGCGAACGGGTCCCAGTCGAAGCAGCCGACCACCACCGATTTCCACGCGTCGTGCGGCAGTGTCGCCATGAACTGGACCATGCCTTCGAGCGCGGTAATCGAATTCATCAGCAAACCGAACGGTAGTCGACCGAGCTTTTCGTAGCGAACGGTCAACGCGCGTTTGGCCGCGGCGGCGTTGTAGCCGCAGCACTCCACGGCGTCTTCGGCGGCAGTGATATGGCGGGCCTCGAGCGCATCGCGGAATCCCGCAATACGCATTTCGGTCGCGTATTCATTGGCCACCCCTCCCAGCAGCACCAACTCGTCCGCGTCATGGCCGCGCGCCAGCAGTTTTTCGATCAACAGCTCGGTAATCGTGGCTGAACCTTTGCGATTGTCCGTGACGACCGACGGCGCGCCGTCGCCAGGCAAGTCGAGATTGATCGACCGTATGCCGGCAGCCGTGCAGAGTTCGTTCAGCGGTGTCGGATTGCGCAGGCCCGCGATGAACAGCAACTCGACCCTCTGCGACAACAATGTTTCCGTGACGCTCACCTCGACCTCAGGATCACGCTGGGTGCCCACGACGATCGGGCAAAGCCCCCGGCTGCGGGCCTGGTCTTCGAAGGTTTGAGCGAGCCCCGCAAAGAAGCGGTTCCGGTAGTGCGGAAGAATCATCCCGGCGAGCCCCGAGCGCGACAGCCGGAGGCCGCGCGCTTTCATGTTGACGTTGTAGCCGAGTTCGCGCGCGCATTCGAGAATCCGGTTCGCCGTCTCCTCCTTGATCCGATAGCGGGCCCACGTGCCGTTCAGCACCATGCTCACCGTCGACGTTGAAGATCCCGTTGTCTTTGCGATGTCGTAAATCGTGGACTTGCGTCCGGGGTTGCTGCTTGCCATCAACGTTGCTCCGAGCGCATTTTCCGTCGTTCATGTTCCGGGAAAGGTAACCGTTTCGTAATCGGTGCCGTACCAGGGTAACTCCGAGTCGACCGATTTGCTGAATAGATTCAGCATACCCCAACCCGAATTGCTAAATGGATTCAGCAAATGTTTAGCAACGTCTAAAAACGGGTTTTTTCAAACACATCGAGCGTCTGCCGGCACGGACAGGCGTTCAACGGAGGAGACATGTTCAAGAACATCATCCGCACTTTGGGCGCAAGCGCGGTCGCGCTCGCTTTGACGACGAGTTTCGCATCGGCCTCGCCCGACAAACCCGTCATCGGTGTGGTCGTGAAGATCGGCGGCATTCCCTGGTTCAACGCGATGGAAGCCGGGATCAAGAAGCGCGCCGACCAGCTCGGCGTGAAGGCCTTCATGGTCGGGCCGACGAGCGCGGACCCCGCGCTTCAGGTGCGAGCCATCGAGGATCTGATTGCGCAGCACGTCGACGTGATCGGCGTCGTGCCGAACGACGCGCAGGTGTTGGAGCCGGTGCTTCAGCGCGCGCGGGCAGCGGGTATCAAGGTCATCACGCACGAGTCCCCGAAACAGCAGAACGTGGATTGGGACTTTGAACTGGCGTCGGCCAAGGGCTTTGGCGAAGCGTACGGAAAGCGCCTCGGCGAGGCGTTGGGCGGCAAGGGTGAATATGCGGTGTTCGTCGGTTCGCTGACGGTGCCGCTTCATAACGCATGGGCGGATGCGGCCATTGCCTATATCAAGGCGCACTATCCGGCGATGACTCTCGTCGGCGATCGCTACGGCGTTGCCGAAGACGTGGACGCGTCGCGCAAGACCGCGCTCGACCTGATGCGCGCGCATCCCGGTCTGAAAGGCATTCTCGCGTTCGGTAGCCAAGGTCCGATTGGCGCAGCGCGTGCGGTTGCGGAGCAGCAGGCGAAAGGCAAAGTCCTGGTTCTCGGGCCGTTCTCGCCGGGTCAAGGCCGGAAACTCGTCCACGACGGCGTGCTGACGGGTGGCTACATGTGGAATCCGGAAATCGCCGGCGAAGTGTTCGTGACGCTCGGCACGATGCTCGCGAAGGGGCAGCCGGTTAAGGACGGCACGAATATCCCGGGTCTCGGCGTCGTCCACCCCGATGGTCACAATCTGATTGTCGACCAGTTGGTGGACCTGAACGCCAAAACCGTCGACGACCTCGCCAAGATGGGCCTCTGACGCAGCGAGACGGGTGAGCGCGCCTCGCGCGCGGCTTACCCGGAAGTTAGCGGTACGACACGTCTGCTTGCGAGCGGGTCGCGTGCAAGTCCATCGGAGCGTTTCCATGAGTCAATCAGCATCCACTGCCAGCCTGCCTTCCCGACGAGGCGACGCGAGCAGTGCCACGGCCGCGCTCGATGCAGGCCGCGCGCCCCTGCTCAAGCTCGAGAACATCTCCAAGATATTCGGCGGCGTCAACGCGCTGCGCGCCGTGAAATTCGACGTGATGCCCGGCGAAGTGCTTTGCCTCGCGGGCGAGAACGGCTGCGGCAAGAGCACCATCATCAAGATCATCAGCGGGGTCTATCAGCCGGAACCCGGTGCGGTGATGCTGATGGATGGCGAGTCGATCGAAGGTCTCGATCCGGCCCGAGCCCGCGACCTCGGCATCCAGGTCATCTGGCAGGATCTCGCGCTTTTTCCTGAAATGACCGTCGCGGAGAACATCGCTTTCGAGCAGAACCTGGGGGCGCGTCCGCGCATCGTCAGCTACGCGAAGATGAAGGAAGCCGCACGCCGGATTCTCGAGCGGCTCGGCGTGTCGATCGATCTGAGCCGTTCTGTTCGCTCGCTGTCCATCGCGCAGCGCCAGGTCGTGGCAATCGCGAGAGCGCTGGTGCGCGATGCCCGGCTGGTCTTTATGGACGAGCCGACCGCGTCGCTCAGTCATGCCGAAACGGAAGCGCTGTTGACCATCGTCCGGCGGCTTTCGGCGGATGGTATTGCCGTGGTGTTCGTCAGTCACCGGCTTGCTGAAGTGTTGAACGTCTGCACCCGTGTGACCGTTTTCCGCGATGGGCAGTATGTGGGCACCTTTCCCACTGAAGGGATGACGCAAACCCGTCTCACGGAATTGATGACGGGCCGCACGTTCGACTATGAAGTACGCACCACCGATCTGACGAAAGCGCCAGTCGTGCTGGAAGTGCAGGGCTTGTCGCGAAGCCGCCAGTACCATGATGTGTCGTTCGACGTGCGGCGCGGCGAAATACTCGGCGTCACAGGACGCCTCGGCGCCGGACGTACGGAAGTTGCGTTGTCGCTATTCGGAATGACGCGGCCCGATGCGGGCTCGATCCGGCTCGACGGAAAAGCGCTGTCGCTGCGTACGAATCGCGACGCGATCCGCGCCGGCATCGCGTACGTATCGGAAGACCGGCTCCAGCTCGGACTCGTCCAGCCGCAATCGATCGGAGACAACACAGTCGCGGCCGTGTTGGATCACCTTCTGGACGGCACGCACCTGATCGCCGCGAGAAAGCGCAATGCGCTGATTCACGACTGGATTCAACAACTGGCCGTGAAGATCGGCAAACCGGACGACGCGGTCTCGACACTGTCCGGCGGCAACCAGCAGCGGATCGTGCTCGCGAAGTGGCTGGCAACGAACCCGAAGCTGCTGATCCTGGATTCGCCCACCGTGGGCGTCGATGTGGGTGCCCGTGCCGGCATCTTCGCGATCATTCACAAGCTTGCCGCCGAGGGCATGGCCATCTTGCTGATATCGGACGAAATTCCGGAAGTCTATTTCAACGCCGACCGGATTCTGCATATGCGCGACGGCCGCATGGTTAAAGAGTACGTGCCGGGAACCACAACGATGGAACAGATCGAGCGAGACGTCCATGCCTGATTTTCGCAAACTCGGAATCGGTTCGATCGAGGCGTTGCTGATTCTCGTCATCGCCATCATGGTGATCGGCCTCAGCCTTTCGACCTCGACCTTTCTCACGCTGCCCAACCTGTTCGATCTGCTCAACCAGAGCTCCGTCAACATCATCTTCGCGGTGGGATTGCTGGTCGTGCTGATTGCCGGCGGCATCGATATCTCGTTCGCTGTTGGTGCGTCAGTGGTCCAGTACCTCACCGCGTTGACCGTGATGCGGCTCGGCGGCGGCAACTGGGCGCTCGGTTTCATCGTGTCCGCATTGTTCGGATTCCTGCTGGGTTCCATCAACGCGACGATCATCTACCGATTCCGTATCGTTTCGATCGTGGTGACGATCGCCACGTTCAACGTGTTCTTCGGCGGCCTGATGTTTCTCACGGGCGGCGTGTCGATCTACGATCTGCCGGACTGGTGGACCGACCGGGTCTCGATCGTCAATTTCAGCACCGCGAGCGGCAATGCGAATCTCGCTTTGCCCGTGGCTGTGATGGTGGTCATGGTTGTCGCGACGTGGTTTTTGCTACGACGCACGACAACCGGCCGGCAGCTCTATGCGATGGGCGACAACCCCGAAGCGGCGCGACGCGTCGGGGTCGACATCGGGGCGATGCATTACATCGCGTTCGGCTGGCTCGGGATGATGGCCGGGATTGCCGGACTCATGCAGGCTCATTACGTGCAGGAAGTCGTGCCGAACGCGTTTTACGGGCGCGAACTGGATGTGCTCGCCGCGGTGGTGCTCGGCGGAGCGAGACTGGGCGGCGGACGCGGCACGATTCTCGGCGCGATCCTCGGCATCCTCCTGACCGCGATCACCGCGAACGGCCTGAACCTGCTCGGCATCTCGCCGTACGCGTTCAAGATGATTATCGGCGCCATCATCCTCGTCGCCATTACGTTGTCGAGCGGTGGGTTCGCCAAACTCGTCGGCACGCGATTCACGTCACGCAGCGTAAAGGCCTCGTCATGAAAACGTCCTCATCACCCCGCACGGCCGCGTCGTTCATCGCGCCGGATGTTGCCGGCCTGCTCGGATTTCTCGTGCTGGTCATCGCCGTGCTGAGCTTCGCGTCCGACCAGTTCTTCTCGGCGAGTACATTCGTGTCGGTCGCTTTCCAGTTGCCGGAACTCGGGTTCTTTACGCTGGCCATGCTGATGCCGCTGATTTCCGGCGGCTTCAATCTCTCGGTGACGTTCACCGCGAACATGTCGGGTCTGGCGATGGCGTGGGTGCTTCGTCATTACGGCGGGGCGGATGCCGGCGCGTTGGCCGTGATCCTCGGCATTGCAGCCGCATTGGCCACCGGTGCCGCGGCCGGATGGGTGATGGGTGCCGTGATTGCCCGGACCGGGGCAAGCCCGATCCTCGTGTCTTTGTCGATGATGATCTTCTTGCGCGGACTCGGGGAGTTCCTCACGCGTGGCGGCGACATCTCCGGGTTCCCGCCGTTCGTGCGCGAAATGGGCAACGGCGTTTTTCTCGGCATACCGATTCCGCTCCTGATCTTTCTCGGTTGCGCGTTGCTGTGGCACGTTGTCATGACGCGTTCGCGCCTCGGTTTCGCCACGCGGATGATCGGCTCGAATCTTGAAGCCACGCGGTACTCCGGCATCGCGACGACACGCGCCGTCACGCGGATTTACATGCTGTCGGGGCTGATGTGCGGCGTCGCCGGCGTGGTGATGGCGGCCCAGTTCAATTCGGTTCGCGTGGGACACGGCGAGGCATTCCTGCTGATCTCGGTACTGGCGTGCTTTCTCGGCCGCGTCGATCCGTTCGGCGGTTTTGGTCGCGTGGTGCCCGTCGTGATTGCACTCGTGATTCTGCAAGTCATTGCTTCCGGCCTCAATCTGCTCGGCGCCAACCAGCATCTGGCGACTGCGTTGTGGGGCGTCTTCCTGCTTGCTGTGATGCTGTTCCGCTGGGCATGGGCGAACGGCATGTCGAAAACTTTGGTCCGCAGGCGCGTGACCGCATCTAAAGGAGTGACACAATGAACAAACTTGGCGTACACGCACTGGTCTGGGCTGGCGACCTGACACCCGAATCGACGCGCAAGGTTTTGAGCCAGACCAAAGCGGCCGGTTTCGATCTGGCCGAGCTGTCCCTGCATGGTCCGAAGATCATGGATCTGGCTTATACGCGCGATTTGTTGCAGGAACTCGAACTGGACATCGGTTGCTCGCGTGGTCTTACGTTCGATGCGGACGTGTCCAGCGACGACGCAGCGACAGTTGCCCGCGGCGTATCGTTGCTCGAAGAAGGTATCAGTATCACGGCGGAGCTGGGCGGCAGTTACTTCGGCGGCATTCTGTATGGTGCGATGGGGAAATACAACGCGCCTGTTACGCCGCAAGGCCGCCGTAACGCGGTCGACTCGCTCAAGCGCATTGCCGACTTCGCGTTGAAAAAGAACGTGACGCTAGGGCTTGAAGTCGTCAATCGCTACGAGAGCAATCTGCTGAATACCGCATCGCAAGCACTTGCGATGATCGACGAAGTGGGCGCGCCCAATGTGGTCGTTCACCTCGATACGTATCACATGAACATTGAGGAATCCGATTTTATGCAGCCGGTTCTTCAATGTGGTGATCGTCTCGGTTACGTTCATATTGGCGAAAGCAATCGCGGATATCTCGGCTCCGGAACCATCGACTTCGCGCAGTTCTTCCATGCACTCGCGATGATCGACTACAAGGGCATCGTGACGTTTGAGAGTTTCTCGTCGACGGTCGTCAACGAGCAATTGTCCAATGCGCTGGCAATCTGGCGCAACCTGTGGGACGACGGGATGGATCTCGCGACGCATGCGCGCGGGTTTATCGCGGGCGGCATCAACGCTGCCGCTAAAGCCAGGGCGCACCACTGAACAACGTTTGTCGTATGGAGTCGGGTGGCGTCGCCTCGAATGTGTCGTGATTCCCCGGCACGTGTTGTCGATTCCGGCTTCGGCGAGCGAGTGAGATGCGCTCGTCGAATGCCGATTTACCTCGAAGGCTTGGGCTTATGTCGATGATCGAAGACCGTTATCTCAGTCGCTTGCGCCATTTGATTGAGGATGGCCGGCGCTGTATTCTCGGCCTGGTTGGCGCTCCGGGCGCAGGCAAATCAACGCTCGCGCAAACCATTCACGAGGCTTTCCCCGGACGGACAGTCGTTGTGCCGATGGACGGGTTTCATCTTGCGAATGTCGAACTCGCCCGTCTTGGTCGCGCGTCCCGCAAAGGTGCGGAAGATACCTTCGACAGCGCGGGTTATGTTGCGCTTCTGAAGCGTTTGCGTGAGCAGCGTCCCGACGAAACGATCTACGCCCCCACGTTCCGGCGGGAAATTGAAGAGCCTGTTGCCGGCGCCATTCCGGTGGCGCCGGATATGCCGCTCGTCATCACCGAGGGGAATTACCTGCTTTTAGATCACGGTCATTGGAAAACCGCGCGACCGTTGCTCGACGAAGTCTGGTACGTCAATGTCGACCCTGCGCTGCGACGGCAGCGTCTCGTTTCCCGGCATATCAGTTTCGGCCGGGACCAGGCCGCGGCGGAACAGTGGGTTGAACAGACCGACGAGGTGAACGCGCGGCTGGTCGATGCAACCAGCGCGCGTGCCGATATTCAATTCCAATGGTCGGAGTAACGAATGTCAAACGCTGATCTTGTGGGAAGCGAGTGGGTTTCTGTTTCGACGTGGGATGACTGCACGATGGAATCGATCGAGCGTTGGACATTGCGATGGCCACACGGTGAGGCGGAAGTTCAGGCGCTCGGCGGCATGCTCGCGCCGGTGCGATTCGAACTGGGCGGCGGACGCAGCATCTCCCCGCTGCAAGTCGCTCCGTGGGAAGACGATCCGCATTTGCCTGGGATCATGCGTGCATTGCGCGGCGAATGGCCCTGCCTGCCGTTTGGAATGGTCGAAGCTCCTTTGTGCCTGCCGCCTGATTTCCGTTTGCGCGACGCGGACGATAGCTGGGTCCACGGGTATGGTGCGAACCATATGTGGGAGTGGGTGGAGCAAAGCGAGCACATGCTCAAGCTTCAGATCGAGTATCCACCCGGCAGCGAGATTGAACGGCTCGAGCGCACCATCTCGGTTCAGCCTGACGCGCCTGCGTTGATCGTCTCACTCACCGTTCATGCACGTCGCGATACGATTCTGCCGTTCGCTCTTCATCCGACGTTTGCCGTTCCGAGTGGTGGCGTTGAAATCCTCGCCTGTGCGTTCGACGCCATTCACAGCTATCCCGTTGCGCAAGAGGCGGGCGTTTCGCGAATTCTGCCGAATCGCACTATCTCGTCTCTGAAGGAAATTCCGGCCACGTACGGGATGATGGATGCAACCTGTCTGCCATTGCCCAGAGCGACCGAAGAGTTGGTGCAAATCGCGGGATGCAAGCCGCCGTTTGTGTTGCGTTATCCGGAACAGCAGGCCGATGTGTTTCTTGATTGGGATGCCGAAGACCTTCCGGATGCGTTGCTTTGGATCAGTAATGGCGGGCGTACTCACGAACCCTGGTCGGGTCGGCATTTTGCTGTTGGCGTCGAGCCGACCCATAGTTTTTTTGACCTTGGGCGGGTGGTGATTCCACCTGCGGATCATCCGCTTGCTGATCGGGCTGGGTTGGTTTTTAGGGTGGGTAGGCCGAGGACTATTACTTACCGTCTTTCTGCTCGGGAGGTTTGACGGCTGGACAGTGGGGTAGCGGGGCAGCGGGGCAGCATAGCCCCCGATCCACTTTTGTTATCACCCCCTCCAATACTCGGATTGTTAGCGCATCGCCTCGCTCGTATATTGGCTGAACCCAAAGCGGTACAGCGGACATACAACAACTGAAAGGCACGCAGCGACGCGTGTCACAGGAGCACAGCGATGAACAGAATCGATCTGGAGGGGCGCGTCGTCGCCATTACCGGCGGTGCGCGCGGTATCGGCTACGCGGTCGCGCAGCGGGCGTTGAGCTCAGGCGCTTCGGTCGCGCTCTGGGACATCGATGCCGAGCGGCTAGCCCGCAGCGAGCGCGAACTCAGCGAACTCGGCAAGGTCTCGGCGGTCACGGTCGAACTGACGCAGGAAGCGTCGGTCGAACACGCGGTGCAGCAAACGGTCGTCGCTCATGGCGCGATCGACGTGTTGATCAACTGCGCGGGCATCACCGGCGGCAACGGTACAACCTGGGAGCTGGAACCCGAAGTATGGCGCCGCGTGATCGACGTCAATCTGATCGGGCCGTATCTCACCTGCCGCG
Source organism: Paraburkholderia xenovorans (assembly GCF_046030735.1). Taxonomy (GTDB): domain Bacteria; phylum Pseudomonadota; class Gammaproteobacteria; order Burkholderiales; family Burkholderiaceae; genus Paraburkholderia; species Paraburkholderia xenovorans_A. Next base: position 50,899 of record NZ_JAQQBV010000036.1, on the reverse strand, counting down.
CGGTCGTACCGCAGATGCTCAAGCAGGGCTACGGCCGGATCGTGAATATCTCGTCGGTGGCCGGCAAGGAAGGCAACCCGAACGCGTCGCACTACAGCGCGTCCAAAGCGGGCCTCATCGGCCTCACTAAATCCCTCGGCAAGGAACTCGCGACGAAGAACATCCTCGTCAACGCAGTGACGCCCGCCGCGGCCAAAACCGAAATCTTCGACTCGATGTCGCAGCAGCACATCGACTACATGCTTTCGAAAATCCCGATGAATCGTTTCCTGCTTCCTGAAGAAGCCGCGTCGCTGATCCTGTGGCTTTCATCGGAAGACTGCGCGTTCAGCACGGGCGCGGTGTTCGATCTGTCCGGTGGCCGCGCGACCTACTGAGCGATACGCTCGCAATACGGGTTTGTCGAACGCGGCATTCGCATTCAGTGCGGGCGTGTTTTTCGTCGGCTATGCATTGTTCGAAGTACCGATCAATCTGTTGCTGCACCGCGCCCGCCAGGGGCCCCGTGCTCCCTGCATGTCAGATGCACCCACGACGCACCAACAACGGAGTCCCTTCATGTCCATGCCCACCATCCGGCACGTGCGTGCCTTCATCGTTCGCGGCGGCGGCGCGGATTATCACGACCAACCCGGTGGACACTGGATCGACGATCATATTGCCACGCCGATGGCGCGCTATCCCGAGTATCGCCAAAGCCGCCAGTCGTTCGGGATCAACGTGCTCGGCACCCTGGTGGTCGAGATCGAGGCGAGCGACGGCACCGTCGGCTTCGCGGTCACTACGGGCGGCGAGATCGGCGCGTTCATCGTCGAAAAACATCTCGCGCGTTTTCTCGAAGGACAACTCGTCACCGATATCGAGAAGATGTGGGATCAGATGTACTTCTCGACGTTGTATTACGGCCGCAAGGGTGTAGTGCTCAATACGATCTCGGGCGTCGATCTCGCCCTGTGGGATCTGCTCGCGAAGGTTCGTAAAGAACCGGTGTACCAGCTATTGGGCGGACCGGTGCGCGACGAACTCGTGTTCTACGCGACGGGCGCGCGTCCGGACCTCGCGAAGGAAATGGGTTTCATCGGCGGCAAGCTGCCGTTGCAGCATGGTCCCGCAGAAGGCGAAGCGGGCCTCAAGCAGAATCTGGACAAGCTCGCCGATATGCGCAGCCGCGTCGGCGACGACTTCTGGCTGGTGTACGACTGCTGGATGAGTCTCGATGTCCCGTACGCCACACGGCTCGCACAAGCGGCGCACGAGTATGGGCTGAAATGGATCGAAGAATGTCTGCCGCCTGACGACTACTGGGGTTACGCCGAACTGCGCCGCAACGTGCCGCGCGGCATGATGGTGTCGACCGGCGAACACGAAGCGACACGTTGGGGCTTTCGCATGCTGCTGGAGATGCAGTGCTGCGATCTGATCCAGCCGGACGTCGGCTGGTGCGGCGGCATCACGGAGTTGATCAAGATTTCGGCGCTGGCGGATGCGCACAATGTGATGGTGGTGCCGCACGGGTCATCGGTGTATAGCTATCACTTCGTCGTCACGCGGCACAACTCGCCATTCGCCGAGTTTCTGATGATGGCGCCGAAAGCGGACGAAGTCGTGCCGATGTTCACGCCGCTGCTGCTCGATGAACCCGTGCCGGTGAACGGCCGCATGAAAGTGCCGGATACGCCGGGTTTCGGCGTGCAACTGAATCCGGAGTGCAAGCTGGAACGGCCGTACCCACGTTGACAATCTGAATCGCTGAAACCTGACGCTACGAGGAGAATGACGTGCTGCTCAAGGACAAGGTCGTGATCGTCACAGGCGGTTCGCGTGGCATCGGTCGCGCGATAGCCGTTGCATGCGCCGCCGAAGGCGCGAATGTGGCGATCAACTACTGGGGCGATAACGACGCATCATACGGGCGCCGTTCCGCCGTCGAAGAAGTGGTCGGCGAAATCGAGGCTTTGGGGCGGCGCGTGATCGCGATCGAGGGCAACGTCGCCGCGCGCGAAACCGGTCAGGAACTCGTGCGCCGCACGGTCGAAGCGTTCGGCAAGGTCGACGTGCTGGCGAGCAACGCGGGAATCTGTCCGTTCCATGCGTTTCTCGACATGCCGCCGGAAGTGTTGGAATCGACGGTGGCAGTGAATCTGAACGGCGCGTTCTATGTGACGCAAGCCGCCGCGCAACAGATGAAAACGCAGGGCACGGGCGGCGCGATCGTCGCGACCAGTTCGATCAGCGCGCTGGTGGGCGGCGGCATGCAGACGCATTACACGCCGACCAAAGCGGGCGTGCATTCGCTGATGCAATCGTGCGCGGTCGCGTTGGGTCCGTATGGGATTCGCTGCAATTCCGTGATGCCCGGCACGATCGCAACGGACCTGAACGCCGAAGATCTCGCGGATGAAGCGAAGAAAGCCTACTTCGAAAAGCGCATCCCGCTTGGCAGATTAGGGCGCCCGGAAGACGTCGCCGATTGCGTGACGTTTCTCGCGTCCGACCGTGCGCGCTATGTGACCGGCGCGGCGTTGCTGGTGGACGGCGGTCTGTTCGTCAATTTGCAATAACACGCTGCAATAACACGCGATGCCGACTTCAATCCACCGGTGCGGACGCGGGTTCGGGTGTCGCAGCCAGCGTATCGTCGCGTGCGAGCTTGCGCGAGAAGCCGCGCAACAGTTCGATGAAACGCAGCGCGGGTTCGGCGAGCGGTTCTTCCTTGCGCGTCAGAATGCCGAAGCCCGCGAGGCTCTTGCCGATTTCGAGCGGCAACGCGACCAGCAGCTTGCCGCGCACATGATCGCGCACGACCGATTCGGGCAGCATCGCCACTGCGTCGTAGTTTTCGAGCAATTGCAGCGTCGCGAAGATCGACGCGCATTCGGTCAGATTCACCGGCGTGGCAAGTCCCGCGCGCGCGAGTTCTTCTTCGAACAGCACGCGCGCCGGGCTGGTGACCGGTTGCGCGACCCAGGGCCAGTCGATCAGTTCGCGCAGCGTGATGTGTGCGCGCTGCGCGAGCGGATGCACCGAGCGCACCACCAGCAGCAACGTCTCGCGAGCGAGCGGTTCGAAGCTGAAATCGTTGTGTTGCAGCGGACTGGTCAGGCGGCCGAGCGCGAGATCGACTTCGCGGCGGTGCAGCAGTTGCACGACCTGGTCGCTGGTTTCGCCGAGTATGCGCACGTTGAGCAACGGGCTTTCGGTTTTCAGCGTGGCCACTGCCATCGCGAGCAGATCGGGTGCGGCGCCCATGATCGCGCCGACGGTCAGCTGTCCGTGTCCGCCACGGCGTTTGACGTCGAGGTCTTCGGCAAAGCGGGTGAGTTCGGCGAGTGCGCGCCGCGCGTAAGCCAGTGTGACCACGCCGAGCGGCGTGGGCGTCATCCCGCGCGCGTTGCGCTCGAACAGCAGGAAGCCGAACGCTTCTTCGATATCGCCGAGCATGCGGCTCGCGCTCGGCTGCGCGACGTTGACCGCTTCGGCGGCCTGATGGAGATTGCGCGTGTCGTCGAGCGCGACGAGCAACGCGAGGTGTTTGAACTTGAGCCGATTGACGAGGGCGATGGCGGCTGAGTGTTGGCTCATGGGTCCAGTGCAATCCGGTGCGATTCGGTTTGTGGATCGCCCAATCCCAACAACGGATTGAGTTGCTATCGACGCAGGAATTATAGTCGCTACAGACGCGAGGCCGGCCATGCCGGGAAAAGCGTCCGAAAACGACGGGAGACAGGCGCAATGGAAACAATCGCTTTCCGCATGGTGCTCAACCCCGGCATGCGCGAGGAGTACGAACGACGCCACGCGCACATCTGGCCCGAGCTGGTTGATGCGTTGCACAACGCCGGTGTGCGCGACTATCGGATCTTCTTCGACGCGGATTCGAATTACCTCTTCGCGATTCTGACTCGCAGCACGAATCATCGGATGAACGAGTTACCGGAACTCGACGTCATGCGCAAATGGTGGGATTACATGGCCGACATCATGCAAACGGCGCCTGACCATACGCCGTTGCAACAGCCGCTCGAACCGGTCTTTCATCTGAATTCACTGAGCTGAGTTTCACCGGACGGAGGCAAGCCGCTATGCAGGTTGTCGATTCGCATATCCATCTGTGGGACCTGAACACGCACCGTTATCCGTGGCTGGAGAATCCGGGCGTGTCGTTCGTGGGCGACGCGCGCGAATTGAAGCACGACTACCTGCTCGACGATCTGCTACGCGAGGCGGGCGACATCGAGGTGGTCAAGCTGGTGCATGTGGAGGCGAATCACGATCCGGCGGATCCGGTCGAAGAAACGCGCTGGCTGCAATCGATCGCGGATCGTCCCGAGTCGCGCGGCATGCCGAATGCGATTGTCGCGGCAGTAGATCTGTCTGCGCCGAATGCGCCGGCGTTGCTCGAAGCGCATGCGGCATTCGTGAATACGCGCGGCATCCGCCAGATCCTGAACGTGCACGACGACAAACTATTCGATTACGTGGGCCGTCATTTCATGCGCGAGCCGCAATGGCGTGAGCATTTTGCGTTGTTGCGCCGCTATGACATGTCGTTCGATCTGCAACTATATCCATCGCAGATGGAGGAGGCCGCCGCGTTGGCGCGCGCGCATGACGACACGCTGTTGATCGTGAACCATGCGGGCATGTTCGTCGACCGCCATAGCGTGGCCGGTTATCGCGCATGGCGTGACGGCATGCGTCTGCTCGCGGCCTGCAGCAACGTGGCGGTGAAGATCAGCGGGCTCGCGATGTTCGACCATCGGTGGACGGTGGAAAGCCTGCGGCCCTATGTGCTCGAAACGATCGACACGTTCGGTGTGGAGCGCGCGATGTTCGCATCGAATTTTCCGGTCGATCGCCTGTTCGGTTCGTATACGGATTGGTGGCGCGCGTATGCGTCGATTGTCGAAGGTGCGAGCGATGCCGAGCGGCATGCGCTGTTTCGCGGTAACGCCGAGCGCCTGTATCGGATCTGAGCACGCCGGCTCGAAAGCAAATAAGAAGGAGACAACGTAGTGCAGCCACCGACATCCGCCGCGCCGAGACTCGAACTGCGGCACGCGAGCAAATCATTCGGCCGGGTCCGTGCGCTTTCCGACGGCGATCTCGCGCTATGGCCAGGCGAGGTCCATGCGCTGCTCGGAGAAAACGGCGCGGGCAAATCGACGCTCGTGAAAATACTCGCCGGTGTGCATCAGCCGGATAGCGGCGAACTGTTGGTGGACGGCGTGGCGCGCCGTTTCGCGACACCCGCCGAAGCGCGCGACGCCGGCCTCGCGGTGATCTATCAGGAACCGACGCTGTTCTTCGATCTGTCGATAGCCGAGAACATTTTCATGGGACGGCAGCCGGTGGATCGCATCGGCCGCATTCAATATGACGCGATGCGCCGCGAGGTGGATGGCCTGCTCGCGTCGCTGGGTGTGGACTTGCGCGCGGATCAACTGGTGCGCGGTTTGTCGATTGCCGATCAGCAGGTGATCGAAATCGCGAAGGCGTTGTCGTTGAACGCTAACGTGCTGATCATGGACGAACCCACTGCGGCGTTGTCGCTGCCTGAGGTGGAGCGGCTCTTTGCAATCGTGCGCAAACTGCGCGAGCGCGACGTGGCGATTCTGTTCATCACGCACCGGCTCGATGAAGTCTTCACGCTCACGCAACGCGTGACGATCATGCGTGACGGCGCGAAAGTGTTCGACGGACTCACCGCCGATCTCAGCACCGAGGCAATCGTCGCGAAGATGGTCGGCCGCGATCTGGAAACGTTCTATCCGAAGGCGGATCGCCCGCCTGGCGAAGTGCGTCTGTCGGTACGCGATCTGACGCGAGTCGGCGTTTTCAAAGGTATTTCGTTCGACGTCCGCGCCGGTGAGATCGTTGCGTTGGCGGGACTGGTCGGCGCGGGGCGCAGCGAAGTTGCGCGGGCAATCTTCGGTATCGATCCGCTCGACTCCGGCGAAATCTGGATCGCCGGCAAGCGCCTCGCTGCGGGCCGGCCCGCAGCGGCGGTGCGCGCGGGTCTCGCGCTGGTGCCGGAAGACCGGCGGCAACAGGGGCTGGCGCTCGAACTGAGCATTGCCCGCAATGCGTCGATGACGGTGCTCGGCCGGCTCGTCAGGCACGGGCTGATCTCCACGCGCAGCGAGACGCAACTGGCGAATCATTGGGGCACGCGTTTGCGTCTGAAAGCGGGTGACCCGAATGCGCCGGTCGGCACGCTGTCGGGCGGCAATCAGCAAAAGGTCGTACTCGGCAAATGGCTCGCTACCGGCCCGAAAGTGCTGATCATCGACGAACCCACGCGCGGTATCGACGTCGGCGCCAAAGCCGAGGTGTATGGCGCGCTTGCCGAACTGGTCAGCGAAGGCATGGCCGTGCTGATGATTTCGAGCGAGCTGCCCGAAGTACTGGGCATGGCCGACCGCATTCTGGTGATGCACGAGGGACGTATCAGCGCGGATATAGCGCGCGCGGATGCCGACGAAGAGCGCATCATGGCCGCCGCGCTCGGCCAACCGATTCCACCGTTGGGGCGGGCCGCATGATGCGCCATTCATCCACTCATCCGGCGCCGGCGCCGGTGCAGGCGCCCGTGCCCAAACGTTCCGCCAGCGCGCCGGGCGCGTTTGTCGCGGGCATTGCGAAGAGTCGCGAAACGACGTTGTTTGTCGTGTTGATCCTGCTGGTTGTCGGCACCGGGCTTGCGAAGCCGCAGTTCCTGAACTTGCAGAATCTGCGCGACGTATTGCTCAACGTGTCGATCATCAGTTTGCTGACGGCGGGCATGACGGTCGTGATCCTGATGCGGCATATCGATCTGTCGGTGGGATCGACGGTCGGTATCAGCGCGTATGCGGTCGGCAGTCTGTACGTGGCGTTTCCCCATATGCCAGTGGTCGTCGCACTCGCAGCGGGGCTCGCGATCGGCCTCGTGGCGGGAGGCATCAACGCATTGCTGGTTGCGGTGGGGCGCGTGCCGTCACTGGTGGCAACGCTGTCCACGCTCTACATTTTCCGCGGTGCGGATTACGCATGGGTGCATGGCGGCCAGATCAACGCGACCAGTCTGCCCGATGCTTACTCGCGTCTCGCGACTGGCACCTTGCTCGGCATACCGAATCTCGCGTTGATCGCGGTGGTCGTGCTGGTGGGCCTGGGCATCTATCTGAAGCAGTTTCGCGGCGGCCGCGAACACTATGCGATCGGCTCGAATCCGGAAGCGGCGCGCCTCGCCGGCGTGAACGTCGAGCGGCGCGTGATGTCGGGCTTTCTGCTATCCGGTGCGATTGCCGGGTTCGCCGGCGCGTTGTGGCTCGCGCGTTTCGGCACCGTCGACGCGAGCACCGCGAAGGGCATCGAATTGCAGGTGGTGGCGGCTGCCGTGGTGGGCAGCGTCGCGATTACCGGCGGCGTCGGCACGATACTCGGCGCGACGCTCGGCGCGCTCGTGCTCGGCGTGATCAGCATCGCGCTGGTCGTGCTGCACGTGTCGCCGTTCTGGGAGCAGGCAATCGAAGGCGCGCTGATCGTCGCGGCGATTACCGCCGATACCTTGCTGGCCCGCTCCGTCGCCAAACGCATGATGAGGAAACGCGATCATGGCTAAACCCGATTCCGCGCTGCTCACGCGCAAACGCGAAACGCCGCTGCAATGGGAAGTATTGCTGGTGATCGTGCTGATCGTTTCGCTGGTACTCGGACGCGTGCTGTCGCCCGTCTTTCTGACCGGTGCGAACGTGAGCAACATATTGGCCGATCTGACCGAGATCGCCTTGATGGCGCTGCCGATGACGTTGATCATCGTCGCGGCGGAAATCGATCTTTCGGTCGCGTCCGTGCTCGGCGCTTCGAGTGCATTGATGGGCGTGTTGTGGCATATGGGCTTGCCGATGCCGGTGGTGATCGTGCTGGTGCTGATCGCCGGCGCGCTGGCGGGTTTGCTGAACGGGCTCGTGATCGTCAAGCTCAATCTGCCTTCGCTTGCCGTCACGATCGGCACGCTCGCGCTGTTTCGCGGACTCGCGTACGTGCTGCTCGGCGACCAGGCGGTCGCGGATTTTCCGCCGGCTTATACGGCGTTCGGCATGGATACGGTCGGCGCGAGCTTCATTCCGTTGCCGTTCGCGATCGTGATTGTCGGCGCGGTGTTGTTTACGGTGCTGCTGCAAGCCACCGCGTTCGGCCGCAGCCTCTATGCGATCGGCGCGAATCCCACCGCAGCGGCGTTCTCGGGCATCGAGGTCGCGAAGATCCGGCTGCGTCTATTCGTGTTGTCCGGTTTGATGAGCGCGCTGGCGGGCGTGGTGTACACGCTGCGCTTCACCAGCGCGCGCGGCGACAACGGCGAAGGCTTCGAATTGTCGGTGATCGCGGCGGTGCTGTTCGGCGGCGTGAGCATTTTTGGCGGACGCGGGTCGATGATCGGCGTGTTGTTGTCGTTGCTGATCATCGGCGTGCTGAAAAACGCGTTGACGCTCGACGATGTGTCGAGCGAAACGCTGACCATCGTCACCGGCGTGTTGCTGCTCGCGTCGGTGCTGATTCCGAATCTGGTCGCGCGCTGGCGCGCGGCGCGCGACCGGCGGTTCATCGCGAAGTCGGCCGCCTCGTCCACCGTTTCGTCATAACCCTGATTCAACAAGTGATCCACCCAAAACCAATAACCCGGACCGTATTGCGTCCGACAACAAGGCAGGAGACGCTCCATGTTCAAACCTCTACGTCACACCGGCACCGCTGCGCTTTGCGTTGCATTGCTTGCGATCAGTTGCGCGGCGGGCGCGGCCGGTCTCAAGAGCGGCCTGAAAATCGCGTTCGTGCCCAAGCAGATCAACAACCCGTATGAAGTGATCGCCGACGACGGCGGGATGGCCGCGATCAAGGAATTCGGCGGCGTGGGCAAGGTCGTGGGGCCGTCGGATGCGGGCGCTTCGTCGCAAGTGCAGTACATCAACACGTTGATCACGCAACGGCAGGACGCGATCGTGATCGCCGCGAACGACGCCAATGCGGTCGTGCCGTATCTGAAGAAAGCGATGTCGCAAGGGATCAAGGTCGTGACGTTCGACTCCGACACTGCGCCTGACGGACGGCAACTGTTCGTGAACCAGGCGAACGCGGAGGGTATCGGCCGCGGCCAGATTCAACTCGTGTCCAGGCTGATGGGCGGCGAGGGCGAATTCGCGGTGTTGTCGGCCACGCCCAACGCGACCAATCAGAACACCTGGATCAAGTGGATGCAGGAGGAGTTGAAAAAACCCGAGTATTCGAAGATCAAACTCGTCAAGATCGCCTACGGCAACGACGACGATCAGAAATCGTTCGTCGAAACGCAGGGCTTGTTGCAGGCGTATCCGAACCTGAAGGCGATCGTTTCGCCGACAACGGTGGGGATTGCCGCGGCGGCACGTTATATCTCGTCGTCGTCGAGCAAGGGCAAGGTGGCGGTGACCGGCCTCGGCACGCCGAACCAGATGCGCGCGTTCGTGAAGAACGGCACGGTGAAGGCGTTCCAGTTGTGGGACCCGAACCAGCTCGGCTATCTGGCGGGTTATGCAGCCGCCGCGCTGTCGTCCGGAACGATCACGGGTAAGGAAGGCGAATCGTTCGACGCAGGCAAACTCGGCAAACGCACGATCGGACCGCAAGGCGAAATCATTCTCGGACCGCCGACCACGTTCGACTCGAGCAATATCGACAACTTCAATTTCTAACCCGCGTTCAACGTTGCGCGGTTAGCGCGGCGTTGCCGTAGAAAACGAGGCGCGCTGGAGGATCGGCCCCGGCGCGCGTCGTGTCGTTTTCGTGCTTCGTCAATGCGTCGGTAAATGCGCAATAAACGCGTCAATAAACGCGTCAGAAGCGGTGCTGGATACCCGCTGTAACCCCGGCCTGCGTATCCGCTGCGCCGGTCAGATCGCGCGACAGGCTGACCGCATTGTCGTGTTTCGCCATCGCATAGCCGCCCGCGACATACAGCACGGTGCGCTTGGACAGCGCGTACTGGGCGCGCAGCGAGACCAGCGTCGGATCGGCATCGCTCGCGTCCTTGATGTCCTGATGATAGACGGCCGCGAACAGCGAGAAGTACGGTGTCACTTCGTATTGACCGCCGAGCCAGTACATGTCGCTGCGCAGCGTCGGCGCGGCCGTGTGGAAGGTACGCCGATAGTTGCGATAGCCGGCCATCGCTTTGACCGTGCCGAAGTCGTAGCTCAAACCCGCGTGAATGCCTTGAATGTAGTTCGTGGTGTCCGCGGGCGTGACGCTGTCGTTGGCGCCGTTCTGGCGGTCGAACGTTACGACTGCCGCGAACGGACCGGCTTCGTAGCCGAGACCGAAGTCGTACTTGGAACTCGATTTCATGCTGCCGGGTACATTGCCGAAGCCGTACATCGCGCCGAATTTGAAGCCCGAGAACGTGCCGTCGTAACGCACCGCGTTGGCCGAGCGCGAGAAGAGGCCGTCTTTGCGACCGCCGGTTGCGGTGGACGAAGTCGCCCATGAGTAGTTCGGCGCGTAACCCATCGGGTCGAACTGGATCATGTAGTCGTACGTGGTGGTGAAAGTGCGCCCGAGCGTGATTTGCCCGAAGCGGTTCTTCAGGCCGATGGTCGCGCGGCGGTCGAAGATCGCACCGGGGCCGTCGTCGAACTGACCATTCGCCACGTTGATGCCGCTCTCCAACTGGAAGATCGCCTTGAGGCCGCCGCCCAGGTCCTCGACGCCGCGCAGACCCCAGCGCGAGGTGTTCTTGCCGCCGGACACGAGCCGCGTGGCGCCGCCGTCCTTGCTCGCGTGATTCACATATTCCACACCCGCGTCGACGATGCCGTACAACGTCACGCTCGATTGTGCGTGCGCCGTCGCGGCAAAGCCGGCGAGTCCAGTGAATCCGGCGATCCCGACGATTCCCATGCAGGTTGCGCCGAGGGTCGCCTTCCTGTTGCTCCACTTCATCAAAAGTCTCCTGTGGTTGATTTTTGTTTGCTTCGATTGCGGCAGTACTACGAATCGAGCGGCGTGCTTCAGCTCGCCTGAGCGAACGCCCAGCAGTCGTTGGCGGGGAATTCGATCCAATGCCGGCCGGCTGCGCGCGGCACGGCGCCGAACGCGCGCAGACGCAGTTCGCCGCAATGGAACAGGTATTCCCAGCGGTCGCCGAGATACATCGACGTGACGAGTTCGGCTTCGAGGCGGTTCGCGCCGGGACCGTCGGCGACCTGCACGCGTTCGAGGCGAATCACGGCCTGCGCGTTCTGACCGGCCACCAGCGTTTCGCGCGCTTGCGCCTGCAGTTGCCAGCCGTCGCCGGCGAGCGTTACGCGTTGGCCTTCCACCGCCGCGACGCGCGCGTCGATCCGGTTATTGCTGCCCATGAATTCAGCGGTGTAGAGCGAGCGGGGCGCACCGTAGAGTTCGGCGGGCGTGCCTTCCTGCTCGATGCGGCCGTTGCGCAACAGCAGGATGCGGTCGGACATCGCCATCGCCTCGGTCTGGTCGTGCGTGACGCACAACGCGGACAAACCCAGCGACACGATCAGTTCGCGCAACCACGCGCGCGCTTCTTCGCGCAGCTTGGCATCGAGATTCGACAGCGGTTCGTCGAGCAGAATCACGGGCGGGTTGTAGACCAGGGCGCGCGCTATCGCTACGCGTTGTTGTTGTCCGCCGGAAAGCTGGTACGGATAGCGCGCGGCGAGTTGGCCGAGCCCGAGTTGATCGAGCGCTGCCTGTACGCGCTTTTTCTGCTCGGCGCCCGATACGCGCCGCAGCTTCAATCCGTAGCCGACGTTCTCCGCGACGGTGCGATGCGGCCACAGCGCATAGGACTGGAACACCAGACCGAGCGAACGCTGCTCGACCGGCAGGTCGACGCGCGCGGCGCCGTCGTAAAACGCGTTGCCGTCCAGTTCGATCCGGCCGGAGGACGGCTGTTCGAGACCCGCGACCGCGCGCAGCAACGTGGTCTTGCCGCTGCCGGATGCACCGAGCAGGCACACCACTTCGCCGGGATTCAGTTCGAACGACACGCCCTTCAGAATCGGGTTGTCGCCATAGCTGAGAAAGAGGTTGTCGACCGAGAGCTTATCCATGCAATTTCACTCCGAAGCGCATGGCCACGGCGAGTCCGGCGCCGACCATCGCGATGTTGATGACAGAAAGCGCCGCGACCTGATCGACCGCGCCGGTCGCCCACAGCGACACCAGCAGCGCGCCGATTACTTCCGTGCCGGGCGAGAGCAGATAAACGGCAGTCGAGTATTCGCGCTCGAAGATCATGAAGATCAGCAACCACGCCGCGAGCAGTCCAAAGCGCACGAGCGGCAGCGTCACGTCGAGGCTCACGCGGGCGCGCGTGGCGCCCACGCTGCGGCCGGCTTCCTCGAGTTCCGGGCCGACCTGCAAAAGCGCGCTTTGGATCAGACGCATCCCGTACGCGAGCCACACGACCGTGTACGCGATCCAGATGCTCCACATGGAGTTCTTCAGCTCTTTCAGGCCCGGCACGAAGAGGAAGATCCACAGGAACGCGAGACCGGCAAGCAGGCCCGGCACCGCGCGCGGCAGCAGCACGAGATAGTCGAGCAGGCGCGTGGCCCAGTCGTTGCGCCGATGTCCGGCGAAGGCGACCAGCGAGTAGAACCCCACCGCCAGCGCACCGCCTATCACGCCGATCCCGAGCGTGTTCAGAATCGCGCGGACCAGGTTGTCCTGTTCGAGCAGTTCGGTGAAGTTGGCGAGCGTCAGCATCTCCGCGAGATTCACGCCTTCGCCCCAGTTGGTGACGAACGCGCGCAGCGTGATGCCGGAGAGCGGGACGACCACCGTGAGCAGCAACCACAGCGCGACGATCGCGAGCGCAACCCAGCGCCATGCGCCGAGCGGCAGCACGGTCTGGCGACCCGCTTTGCCCTTTACCGTGACGAAGCGGTTGGCGCGCTTCAGCAGATGGCGTTGCAGCAGCACCAGCGGGAACGTGATCGCGATGATGCACACCGCGACCGCGGCCATCAGGTGATACGAGGGCACGCCGAGCTTGTTGGTGAGCTTGTACAGATAGGTGGCGAGCACGAGATGGCCTTCAGGGTCGCCGAGCACCAGCGGCAATCCGAACACCTCGAAGCCGAGAAAGAACACCAGCACGCCGGCGAACAGCAACGCGGGCAGCGTCATCGGCAGGCTGACGTCGAGTGCGACGCGGAACGGGCGGGCGCCGGCCACGCGTGCCGCTTCTTCGACGTCCGAGCCGAGGTTGCGCAGCGCGGCCGACGAATACAGATACACGTGCGGCACATGCGTGAGACCGACGATCACCGTGATCGCGAAGACGGAATACACGGTCCACGGCGCTTCGCCTGTGCCGAACAGCTCTTTCCACCACACCGAGTAGAAGCCGACCGGGCCGGCCGCGACGACGTAGCCGAATGCGAGCACCATCGGCGAGACGAACACCGGCGTGAGCAGCATCGGTTCGAGCCAGCGGCGGCCGGGAAGGTCGGTACGAACCATCAGGAATGCCAGGATCCCGCCGAGCGGAATCGAGATGAACAGCATCCCGCTCGCGATGATGAAAGAATTTTTCAGCGCGGACCAGAAGTCCGGATCGCTAAAAATGAATTCGAAGCCGGCAAGGCCTAGCGTGCGTTTCGCGTCGAAGAACGGTGCGCTCAGCACGCTCTGGAACAGGATGAAGCCGAGCGGCAGTGCGACCGCCACGGTCAAGACCGCGACGACGAGCCAGCGCAGCAGGCCCGCGAACGGCTGCAGCGCACTGACCGGCAGTGCGCCGATCGGGCCGTCGTCGGGCGCGGGCAGTGAAGCCGCGCGGCGCGCGGTTGCGCTAGTTGAGAGCATGAGTGTCCCCCTGCGGCCGGTGGGCCGCATATCGACAGGTATTCAGGAGAGAGACGGGCGCCCGCGTTGCAGCGCGGACGCCGCCCGGATCAGCGAAGGTTCAGCAAAGGTTCAGCGCGAGATCAGCGCGAGATCAGCGTTTGATCGACTGTTGCCATTGCTTGAGGAATTCGAGCCGCTTGGACTGGTCGAGATAGACCAGCAGACCCGAGCCGATCGGAATCGGTTTGAGCGAATCGCCGAGCTGTTTGGTGAGACCCGCCATCGACGTTTCACCGTCGACGTCCGAGCGGATCGAGAACAGGCTGGCCTGGTTCGCGAGTAAAGTCTGACCGCGTTGCGACAGCAGATAATCGACCCACAGTTTCGCGGCGTTCGGGTTTTGCGCTTTCTTCGAAATCGTCACGAGGCGGCTCACCACCAGCGTGTAGTCCTTCGGGTACACGTAGCCGATCGACGGGTCTTTCTTCGCTTTGGTCAGCGCGTACGAACCGAGAATGTTGTAGCCGATCAGATTTTCGCCCGACGAAATGCGCTCCATCATCGCGCCCGTGCTGGATTGCAGCTTCGGGTTCGTGGCGCCCATCGCCTTGACCAGATCCCACGTGACTTGCGGATTGACGCGTGCGTCCTGGGTCAGATAGTTGAAACCGACGCCGGACTTTTCGATGTCGTAGGTCGTGACCTTGCCCTTGAACTGATCCGGTTTGGACTGCAGCAACTTGATCAGATCGGCGCGGGTTTGCGGCACTTCGCCGGCCGCCACGAGCCGCTTGTTGTAGACGATCGCGAGCGGTTCGTACGTGGTGCCGTACGCCTGCTTCTGGTACTGCGCCCATTGCGGCAAATGCTTCGCTTCGGGCGATTCATAGGACGCCATCAAACCGTCGTTGACAAGCTTGACCTGCAAGTCCATTGCCGAGCTCCACAGCACGTCGGCGCTCGTGCTGCTGGCCGCGTTTTCGCTGATGTAGCGGTTGTACAACTCGGTGCTGTTCATGTCGTTGTACTCGACCTTGATGCCGTACAGGCTTTCAAAGTCCTTGATGAGCGGGCGCACCAGAGCCGTGTCCGTGACGGAGTACACGATCAGCTTGCCTTCCTTTTTAGCGCTGTCCAGCGTGGCCTGATAGTCGCCGGGGTAACCGGCCGGGAAGGCCGACCATGCTGGGTTTGCCGCGAATGCGAGGGCTGCGGCCAGATACTTAATAGCGGTCTTCAAGTCTTCCTCCAGAAAAACATTGTGTTTGTTGTGTGTAGGCGAATGGTAAGAGATGGCCGCTTTCTGAACGCTTTCATTTTGCGAAAGAAATGCGTCACAATGGCTGGATTCGCCTCATGGATTTCCCTGGATTCCACTCATGCGTGTGCTGCTCGTCGAAGACAATCCCATCCTTTCCCGCTCGCTGACGGACGCGCTCGCCAGCGCGAAACTCACTGTCGATTGCATGCACGACGGCGAATCGGCCGACCACGTTTTGCGCACGCAGGACTACGCGCTGGTGATCCTCGACATCGGTTTGCCGAAGCTCGACGGGCTGGAAGTGCTGCGCCGTTTGCGGGCGCGGCGCAACACGGTGCCGGTGCTGATCCTGACCGCGCACGGTTCGGTGGAAGAGCGCGTGCGTGGGCTCGATCTCGGCGCCGACGACTACCTCGCGAAGCCATTCGTGCTGACCGAGCTGGAAGCGCGAGCGCGCGCGCTGATCCGCCGCAGCCACGGCCATGAAGCGTTGCGCGCGCAGTGCGGCACGCTTGCTTACGACAGCGTCGACCGCGGCTTCACGCTCAACGGCGAGCCGCTCGCGCTGACCCCGCGCGAGCGTTCGGTGCTGGAAGTGCTGATCCTGCGCAACGGCCGCGCGATCAACAAGGACACGCTGTCGGAGAAAATTTTCGGGCTCGACGAATCGGTGAATGCCGATGCGATCGAAATCTACGTGCACCGCTTGCGCAAGAAGCTCGAACACAGTTCGGTGGGCATCGTCACGTTGCGTGGGCTCGGTTATCTGCTGGAAGCCAAGTCCGCATGACGCGGCCGAATCTGCGCGTGCGGGTCGCGCTGTGGCTGTTGCTGCCGCTGCTTGCGCTGCTCGCTTTCGATGCGTGGCTCACCTATCAGCGCGCGATGAACGCGGCGCACATTGCTTTCGATCGCACGCTGGAGTTTTCGCTGCGCTCGATACGCGACGGCATCCGCTTGCGCGACGGCCAGATCGAGGTCGATCTGCCGTATCTGGCGCTCGAGATGTTCGAGTCGAACGGCGGCGGGAATATCTACTATCAGATTCGCGAGGAAGGCGGCCGTATCGTCACCGGTTATCCGGACATGCCGCGCGAACAAAAGCCGCCCGTCGAGCCCTATAGCGTGCAGTTTTACAACGACGTGTTCCGCGGCCAGCCGCTGCGTGTCGCGATGCTCAGGTTGCCGGTTCATGACGTGCCGGGCGCGCAAACCCGTGTGGTGATCGTACGGGTCGGTGAAACGATCGAGCAGCGTCAGGCACTTGCACGCGAGATTCTGACCGGCTCGTTGCAGCAGGAATGCCTGCTGGTCGTGCTGGTGCTCGGCATCGTATGGCTCGGGGTGGCGCGAGGGCTGCGGCCGTTGAACCGTTTGTCCGCGAAAGTCGCCGCGCGCGCGGAGGACGATCCGACTCCGCTCGATATCCGCGGCTTGCCGAGCGAAGTCGCGCCGCTCGTCGATTCGATCAATCAGTACATCGGGCGCACGCAATTGATGCAGTCGTCGCGCCGACGTTTTTTCACCGACGCCGCGCATCAGCTGAAAACCCCGCTTGCGATCATTCAGGCCGAGTCCGAACTGGCGTTGCGCGATACCGACGACACCGGGCAAAACGCCGTCGGCAACCGGCGGCAAGGCGTGCATCTGCGACGCCTGAATCGCGCGGTGCAGCAGGCGGTGCGCATCGTGCAGCAGTTGTTGTCGTTGTCGAGGCTCGATGCCGACGGCTATGCGGTCCGGCACACCGCGTTGCCGCTTCACAAGGTTGCGCGCAGCGTGACGCTCGACTGGTCGCCGGTGGCGCGGTCACGAGGTATCGATCTCGGCTTCGAACAGGATGCGCGCGTCGACGTGATCGGCCAGGCCGATCTGCTGGCGGAACTGGTCGGCAATCTGATCGACAACGCGATCCGCTATGCCGGCGACGGCGCGGTGATCACCGTGCGCGTGGCGTGCGAAGCGGGGCAGCCGCTGTTGCAGGTGATCGACAACGGTCCGGGCATCGCCGCCGCGGAGCGCGAGGCCGTGTTCGAGCGCTTCTATCGCAGTGAAGCGACGCAGGCGATCGAAGGCAGTGGGCTCGGGTTGTCGATCGTCAGGGAAATCGCTCGCGTGCACCGCGCGCTGATCGCATTGAGCGATGCGCCCGGCGGCGGCCTGGTGGTCAGTGTGCTGTTTCCGGACAGCGCGGCGCAGTAACACGCCGGGTGCCTGCCGGCGCGCCTACGCGCGGATGGCAAAGCCCTTCGCATACGCTTCAGACGGCCACACCGCGCCGTCGATCAGCACCTGCTGCGTCTCCTTGTCCGGCACCGCAACGCCGATCCGCGCAGCCGCCTCGCGATACAACTGCGTCTGGTTGATGTTCGCCGCGAGATTCGCGTAATCCGCGCGCGCGTCGATCATTCCCCAACGCTCGAACTGCGTGAGAAACCACGCACCGTCGGACGCGAACGGGTAGTTCACCGCGCCGTTGTCGAAGAATCGCACTGGGGCGCCGCGCGGCGCGGACGCTGCGATCGGGTTGCCGAGGCGCGCGGCGATCAGCGCTTCATCGATACCGATGAATTCGGGCCGCGCCAGCCAGCGTGCAATCTCTTCGCGATGCCCCGCGCCGTCGAGCCAGCGGCACGCCTCCAGCATCGTTTGCACCAACGCTCGCGCGGTATTCGGATGCGCGCTCACAAAGTCGCGTCGGCACGCGAGCACTTTCTCCGGATGGTCGGGCCACACTTCGCTTGTGTAGGCAATCGTGCGGCCGACGCGTTGCGCTTCGGCCATCGCGTTCCAGGGTTCGCCGACACACAGGCCGTCGAGTTTGTCGTCGGCGAGCGCGGCGACCATTTGCGGCGGCGGAATCGCCACGCTGTCGATGTCGCGTAACGGATGCACGTGTTGCGACGCTAGCCAGTAGTACAGCCACATCGCGTGCGTGCCGGTCGGGAAGGTCTGCGCGAATACCGGTTTGCGGCCGAGTGTGGCCAGCGCTTCGGGCAAGCTGCGGTGCTCGGCCAGCGCGTCGGCGAGACGGTTCGACAGCGTGATCGCCTGGCCGTTGCGGTTCAGCACCATCAGCACGGCCATATCCGTTTGCGGACCGCCGAGCCCGAGTTGCACGCCGTAGACCATTCCGTACAGCGCATGCGCGGCGTCGAGATCGCCGGACAGCAGCTTGTCGCGCACGGCGGCCCATGAAGGCTGGCGGATCAGTTCGAGCGTCAATCCATGTGCGTGGCCGAATTCGAGCAGCTTCGCGGCGACGAGCGGCGCGGCGTCCGAGAGCGACACGAAGCCGAGCCGCAGATGCGTTTTCTCGAGTGGTCCTGGCGAGGACGGCGAGGGTGGGGACGTAGACGACGTAGGCGACGTAGGCAAGTTCATGAGCGGCGCTTCATTTGAGCGAGTCGGCAGACGCTGACGCAACGACAGCGCGCGCGACCTCGGCGAGTTTGACGCCCTGGTTCATCGCGCGCTTGCGCAGATTGGCGTAGGCGGCGTGCTCGGTAAGCTTCAATTGATCCATCAACAGGCGCTTGGCCCGGTCGATCAGCTTGCGTTCGGCGAGTTCGTTTTCGACTTGCGCGAGGCGTTCGCGCAATTGCGATTCCTGCGCGAAGCGCGCGAGCGCAACTTCGAGGATCGGCGCGAGCCGCTCCTTCGCGAGGCCTTCGACCAGATACGCGGTGACGCCCGCGCCGACCGCGTCGCGGATCAGTTGCTGGTTCGTGTCGTGGCTGAACATCAGCACCGGGCGGGGCGCGGTGGCGTTCATCACCGCGAGTTGTTCGAGCGTGTCGCGCGACGGCGATTCGGTATCGATGATGATCACATCGGGCCGCTCGCTTTCGACGACGCGATGCAGCGCTTGCGGCGTCGCGGTGTCGGCGAGCATGTCGTAGCCGAGCCGCGCGAGGGCATCGCGCAGATCGCCTATCGGCTTGTCGGTGTCGGTGACTAGAAGAACGCGCAGCATGGGGGGTAGTGTGAACGGCTTTGGCGAATCTTAACGCAATGGCTGTGCCAATAGCGGCGTGGCGTCGATCGGAGCGACGGAATTGCGCATTGGGTGATACGCCGATGCACTCGCGTGGGGCGTGTCGCGGTTGTGCACCGAAGCGGAGCATGAACCGTGCGGCGAGTTCATGCGTCGCGCCATTCGAGCAGCGCATGCCGGACCTTGTCGATTACGTCGTCCCATACGCCCAGTTTGGACTGACGGAAGACGCGCATCGACGGATACCATGGGGTGTCTGTGTGCGTGTGGTCGCGCTTGTGGCCGCGCTTGTGCTCGCTAAACCAGCGCCATTCGGTATAGGCAGGCACGAGCACCCAGACAGGGTGTCCCGCTGCGCCGGCGAGGTGCGCCACCGACGTGTCGACCGTGATCAGCAGATCGAGCGCTGGAAGTATCGCGAGCGTGTCGGCGAAGTCGTCGATCGCGGGGCCTAGCGTGTGCAAGTCATAATCGCCGCCGTTCGCGAAAGGTTCGCCGTCACGTTCCCGCTCGCCTTTTTGCAGCGCGTACCACGTGATACCGCTGATCGCGAGCAGCGGTCGCAACGCATCCAGCGCGACGGAGCGGAAACGGTCGAGCGCGTGTGCCGGATTACCTGCCCACACCAGACCGACGCGACGGTTTCGCGTCCGCTTACCGCGTGCCGCGAGTGCATCGATGCAGGTTTGCCAGTACCGCCTCCTGTCCGGCCTCGCGGTTAGATACGGGATGGTGACGGCCGGAAGCATCGCGATTCGAAGCTTCATATGTTCCGGCATCCTTAACATGTGGCACCAGAAATCGTAAGGGCCAGGCGGCAACGAGACGAATACGTCATGCACGTCCGACATAGTGCGTGCGAGACTCGCGATCGGCTCGCTGACCAGCACGTCGACCGTCGCTCCTTGGCGATGCAACCATTCGACAAAGCGGAGCGCCTGAATTTCGTCGCCACGCCCTTGTTCGCCGACGAGCAGGAATCGGCTCCCCGCAACAGACTCGCCGCGCCACTGCGGAAAAGCGGGGCGCATCCGCTCGTTTGCCGTGCCCGGCAGCGCGTAGAACCATCGGTATTGTTTCCAGCCCGCTTCGAAATCACCGAGCGCGAGCAGCACACCGGCAAGGTGGAATTGCAGGTAGGCGTTATCCGGCATCAACTGTGCCGCGGCCACGCTGTGCGGCAGGCTTTCCGCAGTTTTGCCGAGAATGCTGAGTGCTCGCGCCGCGTTGTGATGCAGGAGCGGGTGGTGCGGAGCGAGGGCAAGGCCCTGCCGCGCGACACTCAGCGCTTCGTTGAAGCAGTCGTGCGTGTTGAGGACGAACGCAAGTGATTTGAGCGCTTCGGCGTCGTCGGCGAAACGTGTTCTGATCTGTTCGATGCGTGTTTCAAGCTGGTTTGTGCGATGGGTTTTCGCCAATGCTGCGACCAGGTCGAGATCATCCAGGACGCTCACGCTACCGTTCATTGTCGATGCGCGCAGCCACCAGTCGGCGGCTTCGTCCAGCTTGCCGAGTTCTGTATGGATGCGAGCCAACGCGCGTGCCGCGTGATGCAAACCGGGATCGATGGCGACCGCTTGCGTGTAGTGCGCGATCGCATCGACAGGCCGGCCCGCCAGCCGCAGACAATCGGCCATGTTCCGATGCAGGCTGGCAGTGTCGCCCGACAGAGCGAGCGCGCGACGGTACATCGTTTCAGCCTTCGCCAGCTCGCCCGCTGAAGCCGCCAACAAGCCCGCGTGTTCCCACATTTGCGCGCGTTCGGGCGCGGCGCTCAACGCCTGCTCCAGATAATCGCGTGCGCGATCCATCTCGCCTGTGTGAACGCAAGCAAGCGCCAGGCGATGCAGTGCATGCGCGTCGGCGGGCTTCATTGGCGGATCGTGGGGGGCAAAGTAGCCCCGGTGCCGAAGCGCCGGGGCATCGAGGGGCGGAGGATTTACTCGAGACCGTAGTAGGTCGCGACCGCCAGAATGGATGCGTCGTTGATCGACGTATTCGCATTCACCATCACGTAGTAGGTGCCGGCCGGAACCGGACCGGCCACCGCGCAGGTCGCCGCCTTGCCTGCCGACATCGCGGCCGTGCAGTCCGGACTGACCATCGACGCCGTAAAGGCCTTCAGATACAGCGTCGCACTATCGGCTGATGCGCTCGGCGAAAGCGTGAACGCGAGGCTCTTCATGCCTGCCGGGACGAACCGGCTTTTCACGCCCGGCGGCACGGTCACCGAGAAGTACAGCTTGCCGGACGCCTGCAACGGAAAACGCACGCCGTAAGGGCTATTCGTGATGTCGGTGACGAGCAGCGGCGCCACGTCGACGCGCCGGGTCAGCCGGTTCGTCACACCGTTGATGTCCGTCACGGTCAACGTGACCTCGTAGGTGCCCGGTTGCTCGTAATCGATCTCGGGATTCACGGAGCGAGTGAACGTTTGGTCCGCGCCGCCGGTGCCGAAATTCCACGCCCACGACCTGATCGCCGCACCTCTCGCGGTGGAGAGATCCGTGCACGACACGTGCATCAGGTCGACGCTTTGTGAACAGGTGAAGTTCGCCGCCGCTGGAATCTTGCCGGAGCGGGCCGCCACGACTGCCGCGTTCGCATCGAGAATGCCTGCGCCGATCGCCTGGTCCGGTTTGCCGTTCGGGAACGGCTGCGCGCTTTGCGTGAGCACGGTCCGCAATTCCGCCGGCGAGAGCGGCCTCGGCGCGACCGACTGGATCAGCGCAATCACGCCGCTTACCATCGGCGCCGCCATCGACGTACCCGACATGAACGCATAGCTTTCGGTGCCCTGCGTCGCGTTTCCGGTGTTGTACGTCGACCAGATCGAATCGCCGGGCGCGGCGATATCCACCGTCGGTCCGAAGTTCGACTCGACGTACCTCAGCCCCAGGCGATTGCTCGCGCCGACGCTGATCACGTTGCGGCAATTGGCCGGCGAAAAGTTGGTCGCGCTGTAGCTGTTGTTGCCGGCTGCCGCGACGACTGCGGCGCCTTGTGCCGTCGCGTAGTCGATCGCGTGCTGCAACGTGGTCTCGCACGCACCGCCGCCGCCGAGACTGACATTGACGACTCTCGCGGGGTACGGATTGTTCGGCACACCCGCGATGCTGCCGCCCGCGGACCACATGATGCCGTCGGCGATATCGGAGGTGTAGCCAGTTCCGCACGCGTTCATCACTCGCACCGGGACGATTTTCGCGGCCGGCGCGACGCCGGCGATGCCGGTGCCGTTGTTGGTCAGCGCGGCCGCGATGCCCGCGACGTGCGTGCCGTGCCATTGAACCTGGCACTTCTCCGTCGTGATGCCCGGATTGGTGCCGTTGCCGCCGCGGTTGCCGGACGTGAAGTCGTAGCCTGGCAGATAGTTGCTGTTGAGATCGCTGTGGCTCGTCACGCCGTTATCGACCACTGCGATCACTTGCCCCGCGCCGGTGGCAGTGTCCCACGCGCCTTCTGCCCGGATGCCTGCTGTCGCGGTGCCCGCTTTCTGGTTCGACGTGAGACCCCATTGCCTGACGTATTCCGGATCGTTCGGCACCATCGTGGTGGACATTTCGCGGTCCACTTCGATGTATTCGACGTTCGGGTCCGAAGCGATCGCGCGCATGAACGCCTTTGCGTCGCTGCCGTCCAGTTTGCGCGCGGTGGTGACGACGTCGGCGCCGACGCCCATCCGCCGCAGATGACGCGCTCTCGCCGGGAACGCATTCGCGAGACGGTCGAGTCGCGATTGCACGGCGGAGCTTGCGCCGCCTTCCGCAGTGCCGGTCTTGTACTTGATGATGAAGCGCTCATTGGACGCATCGTCCGCCACGCCGCTCGTGTTCATTTTCAGCGCCAGTTGCAGCGGAACGGTAGTCGATGCCGCCGCCGATGCCGCGCTCGACTCGAGCGAGGTCACGCTTGCCGACGGTGTGTCGCCGCCGCTACCGCTGTTGGCGCCGCAAGCCGCGAGCGCGAGAGATACGGACAGCCAGCCCGCGCATACCAGCACGCGGCGCCATTTCACTGTCGAGCGCAATACTCCGCTGCTCGCGACGAATTCGCCTGAGCGGTCCTGCCTGTTATTACGTGTTGCTTCGCGCATGTTTCCTGTATCTCGTACGACATACCTGATTGCCCCTGTTTTATTAAGATGCCTAACTAAATGACGGTCGACAGCAAATTTGATAAGTTGCTACGCGTTGCCGATCGCCGGCCCTCTGTGCCTTGGTTATATTTGCGAAAGAGAGGGCTGGATCAGGATAATAAATAGCCGGAGAAGGCTAAACAATGGGCGAACTTCTGTATGTTTGTAGGAAAGGTTGCGAAGCGTGTAGGACTAGTGGCAGGTTCGTGTGGAAGCGCTTGATTCGACACGGTTATTGGCGGCGAGCCAGCGCAGATAGCTACCCGGCGAAAACAGCAAAGTTACGAGAAGCATGATGCCGACGCTGACGGCCAGCATGATCCAGGCGGCTTCGAAGCTGCCGCTCCAGCCGCGTACGATACCGGCCACGACCGGTGCGATTGCGGCCACGACAAACCCGACGCCTTGCGTGAAAGCGACGAGTTTTCCGGCGACAGCCGAATGCGCGGAATGATCCATCGCCGTGACGAGAGTCAGCGAGAAGGTGCCGCCAAGCCCGGCGCCCGCCACGCCGACCCACAGCAGCGGCGCGGCATCCGGGCACAAGATCAGGCCCAGCAAGCCCGCCAGTTGCGCGGACAAACCGAGCAGCAACCACGGCCGGCGATCGCGGAACGGCGCGGCGGCGAGCGGCAAAAGCAGCGCGGCGGCGGCCTGGAAAACCGTCATCGAAGCGAGCAGCGATCCGCTGTCCGCCACGCTTACGCCATGCTGTTGGTAAAACGCCGGCAACCACGCAACGAGACTCGTATAGCCGCCGTTGACGATCCCGAAGTACAGCCCCAGCGTCCACGCTCGCCGCTTGCGCCATAACGAAGGGGATGCCACGGCGTAGGCCGTTGCCGGCTGGGCCGGCGCGTCATTGGAGGTGCGGTTCAGTCCCAGCCAGCAGAACAGGGCGGCGATCGCGGGCAGCGCCCACACGGCGAGCGCGGCGTGCCACGAATCGAACGCTGACCCGACCATCGGACTCAGGCGTGCGCCCAAGCCGCCGCCGCCCATGATCGACGCCGAGAAAACCCCCATCGCCAGCGGCACGCGCGCGTGGAAACGCTGCTTCAGCACCGCGGGCAGCAGCGCCTGGATCGCCGCGACGCCCACGCCGGCTAGCGTTGCCGTCATCAGCAACGCAACGCCGCTGGCGGCGACCCAGCGGGCCGCGCAAGCGAGCGCGATCGCCAGCAGTCCCAGCGCCACACCCCGCGTTTCGCCGACCCAGCGCGCCAGCGCGGCGGCGCCGAACGCGCCGATGCCCATCGCGACGACCGGCAGACTGGTCAGCAGCGAAGCGCTATAAAAGCTCAGGCCGGTGGCGGTGCGGATCGTCGTCATGAGCGGGCTGATGGACGTGAGCAAAGGCCGCAGGTTGATGCCGATCACGACGATCGCGGTGAGCCAGACCAGGTCTTGCCGCGTGAACGCACGGGATGCTGCGTCGGCAGTTGGGTGGCGAGTGGTGGAAGAGGTGCGGTAGGGCGAATTCACGATGAACCTTGACGGGAAGCGGGGCGGTAGCGCGTTTCGATCGCGCCGGAGCGGGCGAAGATCGTGTCCACGCTATTTTGGTTGACCATAATAACTTAAAATGGTTAACCATTTTTGTGATGTCCGGTATCGGAGTTCGACAACGCTCGATGGCGGCGGGCGTAAGCCGTCGCTACAATGCCGGGCGAATCTCCTGTTCTACGCGTTCTTTCCGGTCTCCAATTCATGGTTTCACGCTCTCCCAGGTTGGCGTCTGCCGACACCGCAACGCCCGCGCCGAACAACGTCGATGCCGAATCGGGCAGCGTCGAAGAGCGCATTTACGCGACGATCACTGCCGCGCTGCTGCAAGGCCGGCTGCGGCCGGGCGCGCAACTGGTCGAGCGCGACCTCGCCGCGGCGTTCGGCTGCACGCGCGGCGCATTGCGCAAGGTGCTCGCGCGCCTGGGCTTCGAGGGCAAACTGACGCTCGAGACGAATCGCGGTGCGTTCGTGCCGTCGCCGTCTGAACAGGATGTGCGCCAGGTGTATCTGGCGCGACAGATCGTCGAGGCGGGAATCGTCGCGACGTTGTGCGGAAATGTGAGTGCAGCCCACAAGCGGCGCTTGCGCGCGCATGTGCGCAGTGAGGAAAAGGCTTCGCGCGCGGGTACGCTGGACGAATCGGTGCGGCTCGCCGGCCAGTTTCACGTGCTGTTGACCGAGTTGGCCGGCGGCACCGAACTACTTGGGCTGGTCGGGCAACTGGTCGCGAAGACCGAGTTGTACAAGGCGCTCTATGACCCGTCGAAAGGTTCTACCTGCTCCGCCGACGAGCATCTGCAGATCATGGAGTCGCTCGAGGCGGGCGATCTGCCTGCGGCGCTCGCGGCGATGCGTGAGCACTTGTCGGAACTGGAGGAGCGGGTGGTCGAACAGATGCACAAAGGCACCGCAGCAGAGGATCTCGGTGCGGTTTTTGGGGTGCAGGTGAAGTAGAGGCAGCGAAGGCGCTGGCGCGCAAAGCGCCGCCAGGCAAGACAAGCTGCCTTCACAATGACAACGGCGATAACAACGTGACAACAGCGACCCGCGAAGCAATCGTTGTCGCAGCTTATGTGACGCCACAGCGCGCCGCTCGGACCCGAGTCGAGGAATCAGGTCAAAGAAGGCGCGCGAAGGGCTTCGCGAAACAACTCACTGCAATCAATCGCGCGACCGCCGACCCGGAAGCGGCTCGACAAACGGTCAATGCGCGATCAACGCGCCGCCGGCATCAACGACGGCGGAATTGCGTATTGCGTGCGCCGCCGCCACCGGTGGCGCGCTCGTCTTTGTGACGGAAATTGATCCGGCCTTTGGTCAGATCGTAAACCGACAGTTCCAGTGTCACGCGGTCGCCCGCGAGAATACGGATGTGGTTCTTGCGCATGCGTCCGGACGCGTAAGCGCCAACCACGACGCCGTTGTCGAGCGTCACGCGGTAACGGCTGTCCGGAAGTACTTCGTCGACGATACCGTCAAGTTCAAGCAGTTCTTCTTTCGCCATGCATCACTCCTGGTCGATGGGATTTAGGTTTTGCCGGGCCGCCGGACTGACCGGCGAAACGGCTTCAGATACGGTTGACAGCGGGTTTTCAGGCCTGCTGTGTTGCGGCAACAGCCAGATTCAGCGATTGACCGCCGATTCGCTGATAGTACCGCTCAAAGATCGGCGACGGACTGGCCGTCTACGCGGCCGTCGATCAACTGTTCGGCGTGGGCCATGCACGCGATGCGCGCCTTGCCGGTGCCGTCGAACGGAAACAGATACTGCAGGCGGAACACGCGCCCGTCGGCTGCCGGATTGGCGCCCACGCGACAGATGCGCACCGAAGCGTCATAGCCTGCGTCCGGGTTACGAGCCGTTTGACCGTCCGCTGGGCGGCGCGGATAGACGAGCGGATGAATTTCGTAACCCTTGTACGTCTTGACAACTGAATTCATGAAGCACTTGTCCTGTATTACGTGGCCGGTATGTCACGCGTGTTACGCGCGGCACGACAGGCCCGGCAGCGCAGCACCCTGGGGCGCGCCGCCATGGAAAAAGGTTGGCACAGGCCCAGTAGCAAGGGCTTGAGCGCGGCCGCGCACAATCGCGGATTCGATGGAGAAGAAACACGCTGATGTCGCGCGGACATCGGGCGCGTAAATGAACCCCTCAGCTGCACAACTCGCGACGGCGAATGCATGCGGCGCATTGCCTGAGTGACGGGATCGCCGACAAGCGACGGTCGAACAGTCGGGGGTGGTGCGGAGATGCCGATTTGAGACTGTCTGGTGCTGCCGATGCTACGAATGCGGAATACAGCTATTCCAATATGATGCACTAAATGGGGCTAATTGGATAGCAAAAAGTTCCGTCCATAGGCAAACCGCCCAACCGGTGGGGGTTTGGGCGCAAAGGTCCGGCCCCGTGCGGCGTGCCGGAGAACGGCTGGGACGCTGTGAATCGAAGGCGAACAGGATCGACGCGAACAGCAATCAGCGCGAGGTTTCAGCAACGCGCTTCTGCAATTCGCGCGCCGCGGCGAGCGGAATGCGCGCGTCGTCCCACTTGGCCAGCCATTCGACTTCCTTCGACGTAAAAATCTGCCCGTAATTGCGCAACGAGTATTGCAGCGAATCGATGATGTGATTGCGGATGATTTCCGGCGTGCCTTCGTCATCGAGCACGGCGCGAAACGCTTCGAGCGTGGCCATCTGTTGCTCCGTGAAATAGTGAATTCTTTTATCGCACGAAAAAAAATCCATCGCCAAGCAGACAAAAATCGCCGTGTGCGGATGCAACAACTTCGAGGCTTGCGAAGAAGCGCAGGCAGGCTGAATGTAAGGCGTTGCGCACGATGTGGCCTCGCAGCAAACAACAGCAAACCGGCAGCAACCGGCAGCCAACCGGCTACGAATCAGCTACCAATCAACCGCAAACCGGCTTCGCGCCGCCACGGTGCGGATCGCGGTCGCCGAGGTGGGGCCGGGTGGCTACAATGGCGACTCGTCGCGTGAGGCTGCGTCGGTCGATTCGTCCTCGAGCGGGTGTGCGCGTCGATTTCGTTGCGTGCTTTTTTATGCTGCGTGCACGCTGCAGCGCTGCATCCTTTTGAAACCTGCGATTTTCCAATGCGCAACACAAACGCCTCTGCCGTAAAAGACCTGCTGCTGGATCGCTACGCCCATGTCGCGGACGGCATCGCGGCGCTGTTCTATCCATGCGCCGAAGTGGTGATTCACGACCTGCGCGATCAGACCATCGCGTATCTGGTGAACAATCTGTCGAAGCTCGAAGTAGGCGGCCCCTCGGTGCTCGACGAAGTCCATTACGCGGCGCGCGGCCGGACCATCGGCCCGTACGAGAAGGTCAACTGGGACGGCCGGCGCATGCGCTGCGTGAGCAACATCCTGTTCGACGACGACGGCAAGCCGGCCGGCATGCTGTGCATCAACTTCAATATCGCCGTGTTCGAAGATGTCCGCTCGACGCTCGATCTGTTCATCAAAGGCGGCTCGCTCACGGATGCACCCGCGGAAGAACTGTTTCGCGACGACTGGCAGGACCGCATCAATACGTTCCTGCATACGTGGTTGCGCGAGCGGCAGATCGGCATCAATGCGCTCACACGCGAGCACAAGCGGGAAATCGTCGAGGCGCTGCACGCGCAGGGCGCGTTCCGCGGCCGCAGTTCCGCGAACTACGTGGCCGCCGTGCTGACGATGGGGCGTGCAACCGTCTACAAGATTCTGAAGCAGATGAAAGAGGGTGGCTGACGGCCGGGCCGTCGCGCTGTCCACGAAACGCTGCGCTTTTCAACGCAAGGAGGATGCGAATGGTGCGCTACCGGCACTACAAGGGCGGGATTTACGAACTGGTTTGCGAAGCGACGCTCGAGTCCGATCCGAAGGTCACGATGATCGTTTACAAAGCGGCCAATGGTACGATCTGGACCCGTCCGGCTTCGGTGTTTTTCGAGCTGGTCGAAGTGGACGGAGAGAAAGTGCCGCGCTTCGCGCCGATCAATTGAGCGGCGTCGATATTCACCGAACATCAGGAAATCCGAATGCGTTTATTGCTTGCCATCCTTTTGCCGTGGTTCCAGTTTTTCACGATCGGCCGCCCGTTCGCTGGGATCATCTGTCTGATCCTGCAGATCACGCTGATCGGCTGGATTCCGGCTGCCATCTGGTCGGTGTACGCGTTGAGCCAATACAACACCGATAAGAAAATCGCCCGTGCGATGGGTAATGCGCGTTGAGGCGCGTTAAGCCGAGTTAAGGCCCGTTGCGGTTCACGTTGTCGTTCGTGCTGCCTGCAACGTGCGGGCGGCACGGCCGGCACGATTCAGCGCGGCGCCCGAAGCGCGGCATCCGGCACGTCGATCACGACATCGGTTTCCGCGACCGCCACGCACGGCAGGATATAACCCTCCGCTTTTTCTTCCCGACTGAGTCCTGGCCATTCGATCGTGTAGCGCACGCGGCCGGCCGTCATCTTGCAGAGGCACGTGCGGCAAGTGCCGTTGCGGCACGAACGCGGCAGATGCAGGTTCGCAAAGCCGGCGGCTTCGAGAATCGTCAGCGAATCGGGTGCTTCGAAGGTCTCGCCGAGCGGCTCGACGCGAACGAGCGGCGGACGGTTTGAGTCGGACATCGTGTGAAAGGCTGAACAGCAGCGAGTGGCGGATTTGCGCCACACTTTACACGGTGTCGGGCGCCGGCATGGTTATCGCGGACGCCACGCACGTTGCCGCAACTTCAATGCGTGTTGCCGCGCCTCAAATACCGATACACCGTATTGCGCGCCAGCCCCAACTCGCGTGCCGCGGCCGACACGTTGCCGTCGAGCCGCGCGAGCGTTTGCGCGATCAACGTGGTTTGCCAGTCTTCCATCCGGGCGGGGACGGCGGCTTGCTCCGGCGCCGTGGACCCAAGACTGCTGTCCGTTCCGCCATTGCGTAGCATTGAACCCGACGAACCCGCGCGATCGCCACGCCCCACGTGGTCCGCATCCCCAGCCGTCACGCAGTCCTGCAGAAAATCCTCGGGCAGATCTTCGAGTTCGATCTGCTCTTCACCTTCGGCCATGATGCTCGCGGTACGCAGCACATTCGCAAGCTGCCGCAAATTGCCGGGCCAGCGGCATTGCGCAAAACGCGCGAGCACCGCGTCGGACACGCGCCGCGGCAAGCGCTCGCCATCGCGCTGCAAGGCCAGCATGCGCGTGACGAGCTCCGCAAGATCGCTCCGGTCGCGCAATGCCGGCAAGGTCACGACGAGCCCATTGATCCGGTAATACAGATCTTCGCGGAAGCTGCCGTCTTCGATCATCGCGCGCAGGTCGCGGTGGGTCGCGCAGACGATTCGCAGATCCACCGGAATCGCCCGCGTGCCGCCGAGCGGCACGACGGTGCGCTCCTGCAGCACGCGCATCAGGCGCACTTGCTGCGCGAGCGGCATGTCGCCGATTTCGTCGAGAAACAGCGTGCCGCCGTCGGCCTGCACGATCTTGCCGACGCTGCCGCGTTTCTTCGCGCCGGTGAACGCGCCGTCTTCGTAGCCGAACAGCTCGGCTTCGATCAGCGTATCCGGCAACGACGCGCAATTCAGCGCGACAAAAGGCGCGCCGCGTCGCGGTGAATCGTGATGGATCGCGCGCGCGAGCCACTCCTTGCCGGTGCCGGTTTTGCCGAGCACCAGCATGGGAATATCGCGTCCACGCAGTTTGGCGACGCGGCGCAGGATCGCGGCGACCTGTGCGTCGCCGGTGTCGAGCGTTTCGAGCGTCGCGACGGGCGGTGCTTCGCACGTTTGAGCCGATGCGCGTCGTGCGCCCGAATCCGCCGCGCGCGACAAACCGGCGAAGCCGTCATACGGCGCGACGATGCGCGGCGCCGCATACTCGCCGCGCGCGACCACGCGCACGCCGCTAGGCAGCGTCAGCAGAATGTTTTCGCCTGGCGCGCGAGTGGCTTGCTGCACGATCTGCGCAAACGTGACGCCGAACAGCGCATCGAACGATTGCCGTTGCAGATCGATGAGCGGCTGGCCGAATTGAAACAGCCCGCTGCGATTGGCCGACAGAAAAGTCCCGTCCGGCGCGAACGCCGCGAGTCCTTCGAACAGCGTGCCGATGAATTCCGCGCGCGCGTGAAAGTGAACCCGGATCGCATCGGCGAACTGGTTGGAGAACAGATGGTTTTCGATCATCTGCGCGGACATTCTGACGAGCGCGAGTGTGTGCTTATGAAAGCCGCGCGTGTCGCCGCTCACGTCGAGTGCGCCGACGGTGCGCCCGAACGGATCGACGATCGGCGCGCACGAACAGGTGAGGATGCGGTTGACATGCAGAAAATGCTGGCCCGCATGCACGACGGTAGGTTGCCCTTCCACCAGCGCGGTGCCGACCGCGTTGGTGCCGCGATCCGCTTCGGCCCACGAAACGCCCGGACATAACGCGACGCGATTGGCTTTGGCGACGAAGTCGCTGTCGCCGAGGCTATGCAGGATCACGCCGCGGCTGTCGGTCAGGAGCACCATGCTTTGCGTATCGACGATCTGCGCATGGAGCGATTCCATGACGGGCAACGCATGCCTATACAGCGACTGATTCCGGTCGACGAGTTCGCGCAGCGCGCTGCGCGGCAACGGCTGGAAGTCCGGCGTTTCCGACTGCCGCAAACCGACTTCGAGCGACCGTGCATGAGCTTGCGCGAGAACATCAGGCCGGCCGATGTCGGCCGCCGAGGCAGAACGATGAACCAAGGCATGTCTCCGGTTATACGGACATGGCAGGTACGTTGCCGGCCATTGTCGTTGCGCAGCGCAACATGCGCGCGGCGTCCGAACTCCGATAGTACAGGACGGGCACGCAATGGCGTAAATACGGGAAACTGCGGGCGGAAATCGTCGGAGCGGTACAAATCGACGCACTCAAAAAGGAAAACTTGCGCCCCGGCCGAACTCGTCTAAAGTGAATCAAATCACCTCCGCGCGGCGCGAATCTCGCAATGCCGCACAGTCAGGAGGTCGAAGAGCCCGCGCCGGTCGGCACCCGTCAAGGAGGGAAGCACGCCAGAAGCGCGATCCACCGCAGCCAGCATGAGCAGCACCCAACCTTTAGGCAGACTCCCATGCAGATCCAATTCCCGAACGAAACTCCTGAATAT
Organism: Paraburkholderia xenovorans; assembly: GCF_046030735.1. GTDB lineage: Bacteria > Pseudomonadota > Gammaproteobacteria > Burkholderiales > Burkholderiaceae > Paraburkholderia > Paraburkholderia xenovorans_A. Next base: position 19,001 of record NZ_JAQQBV010000036.1, on the reverse strand, counting down.
TCAGGTCGCGAACTAACCTTGGCGTTCCCGGCAATGGTGGATGGGGAGAGGGTCGAGTGCATGATCACGGCGGAGGCGCTCGAAGACCACTTCGGGGCCGCGTCGCCGCGCCTCGAAGACATGGTCGGCGCATTCGACGCGCACCGGGCGCGGATCGAGGCCGCCACGCGTCGCCTGCTGTCTGAAACGCGGGCACAGTGCCTCGTGCTGCGCAGCGGTTACGTGCGTTTCTACGAAGCCAACTGGCGCAATTGAAATCGGCTGAAGTCGGGCGTTAGCGCATCGACAACAGCCGAGTTGCAGGTCGCGCGTTATTCGCTGCCGAGATAAAAATAACGGAACAGGAAAATCGCCGCGATCACCCACACCACCAGTTTCACCTTGCGCGCCTGGCCGGTCAGCAGCTTGAGGCCCGCATACGAAATGAAGCCGAATGCGACGCCGTTGGCGATCGAGTAAGTGAACGGCATCAGCAGCGCGGTCAGCGCGGCCGGTACGACTTCGGTGGCGTCGTCCCACGGCAGATCGAGCATTTCGCGCAGCATCAGGCACGACACGTAAAGCAGCGCCGGCGCGGTCGCATAACCCGGCACCACGCCTGCCAGCGGCGCGAAAAACAGCGCGGCGAGGAACAGCACGGCTACCGTGATCGCCGTGACGCCAGTGCGGCCGCCGGCCTGCACGCCCGACGCGCTTTCGATATACGCGGTGGTGGACGAGGTGCCGAGCATCGAACCGGCCAGGATCGCCGTGCTGTCGGCGAGCAACGCGCGGTTCAGCCGGTGCATTTTTCCTTCGACCAGCAGCCCGGCGCGATTGGCCACGCCCATCAGCGTGCCGGTCGCGTCGAACAGTTCGACGAGGAAGAACACGAGGATCACGTTCAGCACGCCGCTCGACAGCGCACCGCGAATATCGAGCTGGAACAGCGTCGGCGAGATCGACGGCGGCACGGAGACGATGCCGTGGAACTGATTGCCGCCGAAGAAAAAGCTCAACACCGTCACGCCGACGATACCGATCAGAATCGCGCCGCGCACGCGCAGAAAGTCCAGCGTGACGATCGCGAAGAAGCCGATCACCGCGAGAATCACGTGCGGGTTGTGCAGGTCGCCGAGCGTGACCAGCGTGGCCGGGCTGCCGACCACCACGCCGGCGGTTTTGAGCGAAATGATCGCGAGAAACAGGCCGATGCCGCCGGTAATCGCAATGCGGATCGAATGCGGAATTCCATTGACGATCACCTCGCGCACCCGGAACAGCGTGACGATCAGGAACAGGCAGCCGGAGATGAACACCGCGCCGAGCGCGGCCTGCCACGTGAAGCCCATGCCTTTCACGACCGTGTACGCGAAGTACGCGTTCAGCCCCATGCCGGGCGCGAGCGCGATCGGGTAGTTCGCGTACAGGCCCATGATCAGCGAGGCCAGCGCGGCCACGATGCAGGTGGCGACGAACACCGCGTCTTTCGGCATGCCGGCGTCGCCGAGAATCGCCGGATTGACGAAGATGATGTAGGCCATCGTCAGGAAAGTGGTCAGCCCAGCGAGCACTTCGGTGCGCAGGTTGGTGCCGGCGGCTTCGAAGCCGAAGTAGCGTTTGATGGAGTCCATGAGGCGCGTCTCTCGTCGTTTCAGAATGCGTTCGGTTTGTTGTGGTCGAGGCGGTAATGCATAGCGGGCACGCGTGCCACGGCCGGGAAAAGGCGCGGCGTCAGCGAGGCTACCGGCGGATTGTAATCATGATCGGTCGACGCAAGCCGGATTGCGTGGGTGAAACGCGACGGGTGGTCGAAGGGGCGAGATGATACCTTGCCGGCGCGTACGGAAGCGCGGTAAGCGGATTGAGCGGGGAGAGTGGACTTGGCGGTACGCCGGCAAGCAGGGCCGACGTGGCCCACGACCGTGGCGGTCGCGGGCGCGGGCGGCCTTCCATACCGTGGGACCAGCGGCGCTTATTGCGTGACGGTTGCGCCCGATTCCTGCGCGCGGCGTGCAGCGACAATGCGGCCGGCGCGTTGCGCGTTGCCCGGATAGTCGACCCAGTCGAGCGGATCGTAGCCGGCTGCGCGCCATGCGACGAGATCGGCTTTCACTTCGGCACGCGTTTTCGGCGCTGAAGCATCCGCCGCGTTGTACGGCCGCGCGGCGCTTTGCGCGAAGGCGGTGCTCATGCAAACGGCGGCGAGCAGCGCGCCCAATCCGGCTTGAGAAACGCATTTCATGGCAGGCTCCTGTAGTGCGGGTAAACGCGACCCGCGGATTCTAGTTTCAGCACGGTTTGTCGGTAAAGCGATTAAAGGCAATTCATCGTTGCGTTGAATGAGCCGGGGGTGTCTTGCGGTTATGGATGCGACGGCTTGCTGAAGCGCTCGAGCACGGCGCTCAGCAGATCGATCGGCAACGGGAACACGATCGTCGAGTTCTTGTCGGCGGCGATCGTCGTGAGGGTTTGCAGATAGCGCAACTGCATCGCCTGCGGCTGCTTCGACAGCGTTTGTGCAGCCTCCAGCAGATGCTGCGACGCCTGCAATTCGCCTTCCGCGTGAATCACCTTCGCGCGCCGTTCGCGTTCGGCTTCCGCCTGGCGTGCAATCGCGCGGATCATCGTTTCGTTGATGTCCACATGCTTGATTTCCACGATCGACACCTTGATGCCCCATGCGTCGGTTTGCGCATCGAGCACGCGCTGGATGTCCGCGTTCAGTTGCTCGCGCGCGGCCAGCAGGTCGTCGAGATCGTGTTTGCCGAGCACCGCGCGCAGCGTGGTTTGCGACAACTGGCTGGTCGCTTCGAAATAGCGCGCCACCTGAATCACCGCCTTCTCCGGATCGACGACGCGGAAATACACCACCGCGTTGACCTTCACCGACACGTTGTCGCGTGTGATCACGTCTTGCGGCGGCACGTCGAATACGACGGTGCGCAAGTCTATCCGCACGGCCTGCTGCACGACCGGGATGATCAGCACGAGCCCCGGCCCTTTGACCTTCCAGAAGCGCCCGAGCATGAACACCACGCCGCGTTCGTACTCGCGAAAAATCCGTATCGATGAAGCAATCAGCGCGGCCACCAGCAGAATCAGAATGCTGCTGAAGCCGAATGTGAAACCGATCATGAGCGTTCTCCTTGTTGTAGTCCTTCGATGGGCACCACGCTCAGCGTCAGTCCGCGCCGCGCGGTGACGCGCACCGCGTGACCGGCCGCGACCGGGGCCGTGCTGGACACCCGCCAGCGTTCGCCATGCACCTGGGCCCAGCCGGCCGGCGCGGCGGATGCCGTTGCGCCGGCCGTGCCCGCAGTCGTTGCGTCGTTGTCCGGCAGCAGGCCGCCGTCGAGCACCACGCCGATGCTGCCGATCAGCGCTTCCGCGCCGCTCACCACCGGTCGACGGCCCGCGCGCAATGCGAGTCGCGACACGCCCAGCACGAACACCACACTGAACACGACGACTGCCGCGATCAGCGGTAGCGGAATGCCGTAGCCGGGCACGTCGGTATCGATCAACATCAGCGCGCCGATCACGAACGCGACCACGCCGCCGAAACCGAGCGAACCGAAGGTCGGCAGAAACGCCTCGCCGATCAGGAACGCGATGCCGAGAAAGATCAGGCCGAGGCCGACGTAATTGACCGGCAGCATCTGCATTGCAAAGAGCCCGACCAGCAGACTGATTGCGCCGACCACGCCCGGCAGCACGAAGCCCGGATTAGCGAATTCGAAGAACAGCCCGTACATGCCGATCATCAGCAGGATGAGCGCCACGTTCGGATCGGTGATGACGGCAAGAAACTGGCTGCGCCAGTCGGGCTCGAGCGTGACGAGCGCAGCGCCGGACGTGTTCAGCGTGACGTTGCCCCGGCTGGTGACGAACGTGCGGCCGTCGAGCTGGCGCAGCAGGTCGGGAACGTCGCGCGCGTTCAGATCGACCACGTGTTGCGCGAGCGCGTCGGCGGCCGACAGGCTGACCGCTTCGCGTACCGCGCGCTCGGCCCAGTCGGCGTTGCGCCCGCGCATTTGCGCGAGGCCGCGGATGTAGGCGGCGGCGTCGTGAACCTGCTTGCGTAGTTCGGTGGACTGAGTATCGAGCGGAAGTGCGGAGCCTGTGGCGGCAGGCGAGTTCGGTTGCTTGCCGGCGCCACTGCCGCCGCCACCGAGCCCCGGCAGACCGGGGGTGCCTCCGTCGGCCGGCGGTTCGGCGCCGCCCATACCCATCTGGATCGGCGTCGCGGCGCCGAGATTGGTGCCCGGGGCCATCGCGGCGATATGGCTCGCGTAGACGATATAGGTGCCGGCGCTCGCGGCCCGAGCGCCGCTCGGCGCGATAAACGTCGCGACCGGCGCGGGCGACGCGAGAATCGCTTTGATGATCTGCCGCATCGACGTATCGAGGCCGCCCGGCGTATCGAGCTGTAATACCGCGAGTTGCGCGTGGTCGTCGGCTGCGCGTTGCAGGCTGCGCACGATAAAGTCGGCGCTGGCGGGTCCGATCGCACCGTTCACCGGAATCACCACGACACTACCGGGCGCCGCGGCTGAAGCGGCCCGCAACGGCGACGCACTTTCGCACAATGCGAAGCCGCAGGCCAACAGCATCCCGAGCGCGGCGATGCCGCGCATCAACCGGCCCAAGACTGCTCTGCGGATACGCGAAGCACGTGGACCAGACTGCCGGAACGGGAGACGTGGATACGTGCTCATCGCTGACGGCTGCCGCGCCATTTCGAACGGTATCGACGGTAATCGACAACGCTCGACTCGCGCGGGCCGCAACCTCAAAAAGGCTGGCCTGATCCTTACAGCTTAGTCCGATTCCACGCGGCGCGTGAGACCGGCGCGCGCCTGCCGGTAATCGGTCGGCCGCATGCCGGTCCATTTGCGAAACGCGCGGTGAAACGCGCTCGGTTCGGCGAAGCCGACGGCGCTCGCGATGTCGGCGATCGTCCGATCGGTGTCCTGCAACTCGCCGATCGCGATATCGCGCCGCAGATCGTCCTTGATCGATTGATACGTATAGCCTTCCTGCTTCAGCCGCCGTCGCATGGTCGCCTCGGCGACGTTCAAACGCGCGGCCATCTGGTCGGCGCCGGGCCATGCGGCCATCGGCAGCGTGCGCAGCGCTTTGCGCACCCGTGCGGCCAGCGAGCCGGGATTGCGGTATTTGACGATGAAGCTGCCCGGCGCGTCGCGCAGGAACGGCTTGACCGACTTGGTCGTCTGGATCACCGGCAGTTCGAGAAAATCCGGCGACAGATCGACGTAGGAGTCGGGCTGATCGAATGTCATGTGGTCGCAGAACATCAGCCGGTATTCGTGCGCGGCGGGCGGCTCGGCGCAGCGAAAGCGTGCTTCGAAGAGCGGAATGCGCCGCCCGACCAGCCAGCACAACAGCCCGTAGACGAGGATGAACCACGTGGCGTACGCGAACATCGCCGGCGCCCGCGTGCCTTCTCGCTCGACGAACCGAAGCCGTACGCGCTGCGGGTCCGTTTCGATGCGCACGCTGAGATCGTCCAGCACGAGCCGCATGAAACGCACCGCGCGGACGAGCGCCTGGCCGCCGTTGCGGGCGGTCAGCGCCGTTTGCGTCATCGCAATGAAGCTGCCGCTTTTCATGCGATGCGAGTCCTGGCCGAAGAATTCGTCGTCGAGCGCGCGGGCGATGCCGGCCCACAGCGCGCCGTATTGCGCGGACGACACGCGGCTTTTCGGCGACGCCAGCAGCGGCGCGGCGATGCCCGCAGCTTCGGCGAGCGGTCGCGCATCGAAGCCGCTTGCCCGGGCCAGCGCCAGGGTTTCCTCGACCAGACTGACGGAGACCGTGCCTTTATCGTTTCTCATGAGTGAGTGATGCTCTGCGTTGCTCTGTTTACCCTGACTTTGCTGCGTGTCGACGCACATGCGCCGGCTTGTCCGAAGCAGCAATGCTGGTAAAGGCGCTCAACATTTTGCTTGATATGCGGCGCAATGCCGCTGGAAACGCGGCCCCGGCTGCCCTCGCATCGTACCAGTATGGCAAATGCGCTCAACCAGAATGATCGGGCTGAGCATCGAAGCTTTCCGGCGGCTTGCCTACACTGGAATACACGGATCGCGCGCGGCGCGCGTTCATCGGCGTTCAGGAAAGCCAACGCCCGCCGCCGGTACACGCATTTGACAGGACCCAGCTCATGGACAGTTTCTACACTGAAGAACAGCGGATGATCCGCGATGCCGCCCGCGATTTCGCGCTCGAGCGCCTCGCGCCCCACGCGGGCCAATGGGACCGCGACGCCAGACTCCCCGACGAAGTCGTCACACAGATGGGCGAGCTCGGTTTTCTCGGCATGATCGTGCCGGCCGAATTGGGCGGCTCATATACCGACTACGTGGCTTATGCGCTTGCGATCGAAGAAATCGCCGCTGGTTGCGCGTCGTGCGCGACGTTGATGAGCGTGCACAACTCGGTGGGCTGCGGTCCGATCCTCAAGTTCGGCACCGACGCGCAGAAAGACCGCTATCTGCGCGATCTCGCCGCTGGCAAGCGTATCGGCGCATTTTGTCTGACTGAGCCGCAGGCCGGCTCCGAGGCGAACAATCTGCGCACGCGGGCGGTGCTGCGCGACGGCCAGTGGATTCTCAACGGCAGCAAGCAGTTCGTGACCAACGGTTCGCGCGCGGACCTCGCGATCGTGTTCGCCGTCACCGATCCGGCGCTCGGCAAACGCGGCATCTCGGCGTTCATCGTGCCGACCGATACGCCGGGCTTCAATGTGGGCAAGCCGGAACACAAGCTCGGCATTCGCGCGTCGGACACCTGTCCGATTTCGCTCGAAGACTGCGCGGTGCCGCAAGACAATCTGCTCGGCGAACCCGGCGAAGGCTTGCGCATCGCGTTGTCGAATCTCGAGGGCGGGCGTATCGGAATTGCCGCGCAGGCGCTCGGCATTGCGCGGGCAGCGTTCGACGCCGCGCGTCTCTATGCCAACGAACGCGTGCAGTTCGGCAAGGCGCTGAAGGACCATCAGAGCATCGCGAACATGCTCGCCGATATGACCACCCGGCTCAATGCCGCGCGTCTGCTCGTTCATCACGCGGCGCGGCTGCGCTCGGAAGGCTTGCCGTGTCTGTCGGAAGCATCGCAAGCCAAACTGTTCGCGTCGGAACTGGCCGAGGAGATCTGCTCGAACGCGATCCAGATCCACGGTGGCTACGGCTATCTCGAGGACTATGCGGTCGAACGCCATTATCGCGACGCCCGTATCACGCAGATTTACGAAGGCACGAGCGAAGTGCAAAGGATGGTGATCGCGCGCAATATCTGAGGGAATACACCGGCGATTCGGGCGCAAGATGTCCCGCTGGTAACGCAAAAAACAGAGCCGCCACGGCACGGGATTGGAATCAGTGCTTTGCACCCACGCCGATCGACGTGCCACAAGGAGACGACGATGACTGCAGCGAAGGGCTTTCTGGACGCGCGTGAACTGTTGTTCCGCCATCGCACGGACTACGAGCGTGCATACAGCGAATTCAAATGGCCGACGCTCGGCCAGTTCAACTGGGCGCTCGATTACTTCGACGTGATCGCGCGCGACAACCCCAACCCGGCGCTGTGGATCGTCGACGACCCGGCAAGCGACGGCCTGCGTTTGTCCTATGCGCAAATGTCCGAGCGCTCGTCGCGCGTCGCGAACTTCCTGCGTGCGCAAGGGGTGGGCCGCGGCGACCGTCTGTTGTTGATGCTGCCGAATCGCGTCGAACTGTGGGACGTGATGCTCGCCGCGATGAAGCTCGGTGCAATCGTGCTCCCCGCCACCACCCAGCTTTCCGCCGACGACGTGCGCGATCGCGTGCAGATCGGCGGCGCGAAGTTCGTCGTAGTGGATAGCGCGGAGACCGCCAAGTTCGACACGCTCGACGTGCCGCTCACGAAATTGTCGGCCGGCGCGCCGCGCGATGGCTGGCTCGATCTCGCAGCCGCCTACGCAGCATCGCCGCAATTCACGCCCGATGGCGTGACGCAAGCGTCCGATCCGATGCTGTTGTACTTCACGTCGGGCACGACCTCGAAGCCGAAGCTGGTCGAACATACGCATCAAAGCTATCCGGTCGGCCATTTGTCGACGATGTACTGGATCGGCCTGCAACCCAACGACATTCACTGGAACATCAGCTCGCCGGGCTGGGCGAAGCACGCATGGAGCTGCTTCTTCGCGCCGTGGAATGCCGAGGCCTGCGTGTTCGTGTTCAACTTTCCGCGCTTCGTGCCGAAGGACACGCTCGACGTGCTGGTGCGTTTCAACGTGACCACGCTGTGTGCGCCGCCTACCGTCTGGCGCATGCTCGTGCAGGAGCATTTGACGGATTATCCAGTGAAGCTGCGCGAGATCGTCGGCGCGGGCGAGCCGCTCAATCCGGAGATCATCGAACGCGTAAAGCACGCGTGGGGCATCACGATCCGCGACGGCTTCGGCCAGACCGAAACCACCTGCCAGATCGGCAATTCGCCGGGACAAGCGGTGGTCGCGGGGTCGATGGGCCGGCCGCTGCCGGGCTACCGGATCGAACTGCTCGACGCCGACGATCAGCCCGTCGCCGAAGGTGAAATCTCGCTGCCTCTGGACGAGCGCCCGCTCGGTTTGATGACCGGCTACGCGAACAATGCCAACGCTACCGCGCAGGCGATGCGCAACGGCTTCTACCGGACATCCGATGTCGCGCTGCGACGTGACGACGGCTATTACGTCTACGTCGGCCGCGCGGACGACGTGTTCAAATCGTCCGACTACCGGCTCAGTCCGTTCGAACTCGAAAGCGTGCTGATCGAGCACGAGGCGATCGGCGAGGCAGCGGTGGTGCCGAGTGCGGACGCGTTGCGTTTGTCCGTGCCCAAGGCGTTCGTCACCGTGCGGCAAGGTTACGAAGCGGGCCCCGAACTCGCGCGCGCGGTGTTCGCGTTCTCGCGCGAAAAGCTCGCACCGTACAAGCGGATTCGCCGTTTGCAATTCAGCGAACTGCCGAAAACCATCTCCGGAAAGATTCGCCGCGTCGAATTGCGGCGTCGCGAAATGGAGCGCGCGGCCGAGCCCGCACGCCTGCCCGACGAGTACTGGGAAGAAGACTTCCCGGACCTGCGTTGATGCTTTTCATTGTCCGTCGTTTCCCCATTACTGCGCGGCCGCCGCGCGGCCACTGCACAGGAGTTCCAGCATGAGCCAGATCGCTAACGTGAAGCTGTTGATCAACGGCGAGTTCGTCGAATCGAAAACCACTGAATGGCGCGATATCGTCAATCCGGCTACGCAGGAAGTGTTGGCGCGCGTGCCGTTTGCCACCGTCGCCGAAGTCAATGAGGCCATTCGCAGCGCGCACGCGGCCTTCAAAACGTGGAAGGACACGCCGATCGGCGCGCGCATGCGGATCATGTTGAAGTACCAGGCGCTGATTCGCGAGCACTCGCCGCGTATCGCGAAGACCCTGAGCGCCGAGCAGGGCAAGACGATTCCCGATGCCGAAGGCGATATTTTCCGCGGCCTCGAAGTGGTCGAGCATGCGTGTTCGATCGGCACCTTGCAGCAAGGCGAATTCGCGGAAAACGTGGCGGGCGGCGTGGACACTTACACGCTGCGTCAGCCGATCGGCGTTTGCGCGGGCATCACGCCGTTCAACTTCCCCGCGATGATTCCGCTGTGGATGTTCCCGATGGCGCTCGTCTGCGGCAATACGTTCGTGCTGAAGCCTTCGGAGCAGGACCCGATGTCGACGATGCAACTCGTCGAACTCGCGCTCGAAGCGGGCGTGCCGAAGGGCGTGCTGAACGTCGTGCACGGCGGCAAGGAGGTGGTCGACGCGCTGTGTACGCATGAACTGGTGAGGGCGATTTCGTTCGTCGGATCGACGGCGGTCGGCACGCATGTGTATCGGCTCGGCAGCGAACACGGCAAGCGTGTGCAATCGATGATGGGCGCGAAAAATCACGCGGTGGTATTGCCCGATGCGAATCGCGAACAGACGTTGAACGCGCTGGCGGGCGCCGGGTTTGGCGCTGCGGGGCAGCGCTGCATGGCGACTTCGGTGGTGGTGCTGGTGGGCGCGGCGCAGCAGTGGCTGCCCGACCTGGTCGCGAAGGCGAAGACGCTGAAGGTGAACGCGGGCAGTGAACCGAATACCGACATCGGACCGGTGGTGTCGCGCGCGGCGCAGCAACGCATTCTCGGGCTGATCGAATCCGGCGTGAAGCAGGGCGCGACGCTTGCGCTCGACGGCCGCGGCGTGAAGGTGCCGGGCTACGAGCAAGGCAATTTCATCGGCCCGACGGTGTTCGCCGATGTGACCACGGAAATGGATATCTACCGTCAGGAGATTTTCGGCCCGGTGCTCGTCGTGCTGAACGCGGCCACGCTCGACGACGCGATCGCGCTCGTCAATGCCAATCCGTTCGGCAACGGCGTAGGTCTGTTCACGCAGAGCGGCGCGGCGGCGCGCAAATTCCAGAGCGAAATCGACGTCGGCCAGGTGGGCATCAATATTCCGATTCCGGTGCCGGTGCCGTTCTTCAGCTTCACCGGCTCGCGCGGCTCGAAGCTCGGCGACCTCGGTCCGTACGGTAAGCAGGTCGTGCAGTTCTATACGCAGACGAAGACCGTTACCGCACGCTGGTTCGACGACGACACGGTCAACGACGGTGTGAATACGACGATCAGCCTGCGCTGAGTGTTTCACGGGCTTGCATGGGAGACATCATGAAAATTGGCTTTATCGGACTCGGCAACATGGGCGCGCCGATGGCGCACAACCTGCTCAAGGCAGGCCACGAGGTCAACGTATTCGACCTCAACCAGCAAGCCGTGCAAGCGCTGGTGGAGGCCGGCGCGAAGGCGGCCGGCTCGCCGAAAGCGGCGGTGACCGGCGTGCAATGCGTGATCACGATGTTGCCGGCCGCGGCGCACGTGCGCAGCGTGCTCACTGCCGACGACGGCGTGCTGGCCGGCATTGCCAAAGGCGTCGCGATCATCGATTCGAGCACGATCGACCCGGCGAGCGTGAAGGCCTTCGCCGAACTCGCCGGGCAACACGGCAACACTTTTGTCGATGCGCCGGTTTCCGGGGGCACCGGCGGCGCGGCGGCGGGCACGCTGACCTTCATGGTCGGCGGCAGCGCGGCGGCTTACGAGCAGGTGAAACCGGTGCTGTCGGCGATGGGCAAGAACATCGTGCATTGCGGCGATACCGGCACGGGCCAGGTCGCGAAAATCTGCAACAACCTCGTGCTCGGCATCACGATGGCGGGCGTTGCCGAAGCGATGTCGCTCGGCGAAGCGCTCGGCATCGATACGAAGGTGCTCGGCGGCATCATCAATACGTCGACGGGCCGTTGCTGGAGTTCCGATACGTATAACCCGATGCCCGGCGTGATCGAGACCGCGCCGTCGTCGCGTGCTTATACGGGCGGCTTCGGCACCGATCTGATGCTCAAGGACCTGGGCCTTGCCACCGACGCCGCGAAATTCGCGCGTCAACCGGTCTATCTCGGCGCATTGGCGCAACAGCTTTATCAAACGATGAGCACGAAAGGCGCGGGACGGCTGGACTTTTCAGCGGTAATCAAACTGTATCGCCAGAATCCGGACGACCCGAAAGACGCGAAAAACGGAGCCGCGTGATGATCGAACTCGACTATCAGCATGACGGCGCCGTTGCGCTACTGACGCTCAAGCGGCCGCCCGCGAACGCTTTTACGCCCGAGGGCTTGCTGCAATTGCAGCAGACCGTCGAGCGGCTGAACGGTGAAGCCCGCGTGCGCGCGATCGTCGTGACCGGCGACGGCCCGAAGTTTTTCAGCGCGGGCGCCGACCTGAACACCTTCGCCGACGGCAATCGCGAAGTTGCCCGCACTGCGGCGACGCGCTTCGGCGCGGCCTTTGAAACGTTGCAGAACGCCCGACCTGTGGTGATCGCCGCGATCAACGGTTATGCGATGGGCGGCGGCCTGGAATGCGCGCTGGCGTGCGACATCCGCATCGCCGAACAGCATGCGCAGATGGCGTTGCCCGAAACGGCGGTCGGTCTGCTGCCATGTGGATGCGGCACGCAGACGCTGCCTTGGCTCGTCGGCGAAGGCTGGGCGAAGCGGATGATCCTGACCGGCGAACGGGTGGACGCGGCTACCGCGTTGCGGATCGGTCTGGTCGAGGAAGTGGTGGACAAGGGCGCCGCGCGCGAGGCCGCGCTGACGATGGCCGCGCGCGTTGCGAACCTGAGTCCGCAGGCGGTCGGCTTCAGCAAGGCGCTGATCCATCAGGGCCGCAATGGCGTGCCGCGCGCTGCGGCGTTGGCGGTGGAGCGCGAGCGCTTCGTCGATCTGTTCGACGGCGCGGATCAGCGCGAAGGTGTGAATGCGTTCCTCGAAAAGCGCACGCCGCGCTGGCAGTCGGCGCAATCGGTGCAATCGGTGCAATCGGCGCAGGAGTCCGAACGATGAGCGCGTTGCAGAGCGCGGCGCTCGACACAAGCGAGGAAGCGGAGCGCGAGATCCTGTTTCGCGTCGTCAATCGTGTCGCGATCATCACGCTGAACCGGCCCGCGGCGCTGAACGCGTTGTCTCACGCAATGGTGCGTGAGCTGACCGTGCTGGTCGAACATTGCCGCACCGATGACGGCATTGTCGCGCTGGTGCTGAAGGGCGCGGGTACCAAGGGCTTTTGCGCGGGCGGCGACGTGCGCGAAGTGCAGCGGCTCGCGAAGCGCGGCGATAGCCGCTGGCTTGCATTCTTCGTCGACGAATACCGGCTCGATTTTGCGCTGCAACGGTTTCCGAAGCCCGTGATCGCGTTGCTCGACGGCATCGCGATGGGCGGCGGGATGGGCCTCGGCCAGGCGGCGCGGTTGCGCATTGTCACCGAGCGCAGCAAGATCGCGATGCCGGAGACGCGCATCGGTTTCCTGCCGGACGTCGGCGCAACGCGTTTCCTGAACGTGATGCCTGCCGAACTCGCGTTGTATGTGGGGATGACCGGCGTGACTTTGTCGGGTGCCGATGCTCTGCGTTTGCAACTCGCCGATCTGTGCGTGCCGGCTGAATGGCTCGCCACGTTCGAAGAGCGCCTGCAACGCATGCCGCATGACGGCGATCTGATGGCCGCGTTGCGCGGCGTCTTCGAGCCGCCATGCAACATCGTGCCGCATGCGGCGCTTCAGCCGTTCACGCAACTGATCATGCGCCATTTCGACCGGCGTTCGAGCGTCGAGCGAACGGTCGCGACGTTGCGGCACGATCTCGAGCGCGAGCCGCCGCGCGAAATCAGGCAATGGCTGCAATCCTCCTACGATGCGCTGTTCACGCACTCGCCCACCATGCTGTACGTGACGCGCGAAGCGCTGTTGCGCGGCCGGCAAATGACGCTCGCCGAGTGCTTCCGGATGGAACTCGGCATCGTCACGCGCGTGATCGAGGAAGGCGATTTCTGCGAGGGCGTAAGAGCCCATCTGATCGACAAGGACCGCAAAGCCCGCTGGGCGCCCGCGACGCTGGCCGAAGTGCGCAGTGAACGCGTCAGGCATTTTCTGGCCTCGCCGTGGAAGCGGGAGGCGCATCCGCTAGCGGGTTTGGGCGCGGAAGAGGGCTGAGTCGGCGGTTGAAGAAATCACGTCACAGCGCTGCTTCGCGCTGATCCCGCACGACGCCTGCGATTGACGAAGCCCCGAGAAGCGCTTCGAGAAGACCTTCAATGCGAATCCCGCACCGGCAGTGATGTGCCGCCTCAGCGATCAACGCTACATCACATTCAATCAGGGTTTTCCGGAGATGACCGGCTACGTGCGCGAGGACGTGATCGCTCGCGCGGTCTACGAACTCGACGTGTTCGATGCTCGTCAACGTGCACCGCGCGAACGCGCCCGATGCCGGCAGCCGTCTCGTGGACTTCTTTCCGATGCAGTGCAGCAGGTCGGGAACGGATCGTGCTGGTCGAATCTGCTTGGGGCCGTCCGGGAAAATGCACTGGCACGATCTGGTGCATTCGCCGCTGTTTTACAATAGGCTCTCGACGCTCTGGTGTGCGAAGTAATGGGATTTAAACGGAAGGCGCCGGCTGCGGCCGGTGCTTGTGTAATTACGGCTGGACACTCAACGCTGCTCAAGGAGAACAACACGATGAACTCAAACCAGTTCGAAGGTACCGTCAAGGATGCAGCAGGGAAGGTGCAGGATGCGGTGGGCGGCTTGACCGGCGACGCCGGCTTGCAGGCCGAAGGCAAGGCGCGCCAACTGGCCGGCAAGGCGCAGGCGACCTACGGCGACAGCGTCGATCACGTCGCCGAGGCCGCGCGCAACAATCCTCTCGGCGCGCTGCTGATCGCGGTCGGCGTCGGGTTTCTGCTGGGCAAGCTGCTGTAAATGTGCGGATGCGCCGGCGGCGGGCGTATCGGCCTGCCGCGTTCCGGCGTTCGTTTTAGCCCGGCGGGCGCCTTAGTTGTCCGAAGTTCCCGGCGTGTTCGATGCGCCGGATCTCATCGTCTGTTCGAGGAATGTTCATGCTGGGATTCGATGTTTCTACCGCCAGGAAAGTCTGGACCGCGTTTCTGATCGCGCTGCTGTTCTTCGTCATTTACATCGCGTCGTCCACTGTGCTGGTGGTCGTGTTCGCGGTCTTTTTCAGCTATCTGATTTACCCGATGGTCGAGCTGGTCGAACGCGTGCGGCCGCGTCGCGTGCCGCAGGTGGCGTCGATTGCGCTGGTCTTTATTGTGGTGGTCGCAGTGATCGCGGTGGTGGGCTCGCTGTTCGGTGTGCAATTGCAGGATCAGGCGACACATCTGTTCCAGCAATTGCCGGAGTTGATGAAGTCCGACGTGCCGAACCGTTTTCCGCTGCCGCATTTTCTCGAGCCCTTGCGCGAGCGGATCGTCGATTTCGTGCGCAGCCAGATCGAGAGCGGCTCCGACAAAGCCGTGCCGATGGCGCGCAGTGTCGGGCTCGGCGTGGTGCACGCCGCCAGCAATCTGATCTACCTCGTGCTGATTCCGATTTTGAGCTTTCTGCTGATCAACGAAGGGCCGCAGATGCGCGACGCGTTCCTCGCGTTGCTGACGAACCGGCATCGCGTGTTGTGGGCGCAGATCGTCACCGATCTGAACGTGCTGCTGTCGAAGTACGTGCGGGCGTTGCTGTTTCTGTCGCTTGCTACTTTGATCTGTTATGGCGTCGCGTTTTCGTTGCTCGGCGTGCCGTATGCATTTTTACTGGCGGTCACTGCGGGCTTGCTGGAGTTCGTGCCGTTCGTCGGGCCGCTCGGCGCGGTCGCGATTACGCTCGTGGTGGCGATTTTCAGTGGGTACTCGCATCTGTTGGCGCTGGTGATTTTTATCGCGTGCTACCGGTTGTTCCAGGACTACGTGCTCAATCCTTATCTGATGAGCGAAGGGGTGGAGGTGAGTCCGTTTCTGGTGATTGTTGGGCTTCTGGCTGGCGATCAACTTGGTGGGGTTGCGGGGATTTTTCTGGCGGTGCCGGGGATTGCGATGCTGAAAATCGTTATCGGGAGGGCCAGGGATTTTTATGCTTCGTCGCGGAGTGAGGGGGAGGTGGCGCGGCGGGCGTTGACGGGGGAGTAAGAGTCAAACAGGTCGTCGCGCGGCGCACCGCTTTATCAAGCGATGCGCCGCTATTCTATTGAGCAGCCTGAGTCCGCGAGATGAACTAGTCGGTCGCTCTCCACTGCACTGCGCCGTCCGATGGAGCACATGCGATATTTCCCTGATCTCCAGAATTCGCAAGATGCCGTTTATATACGGACGCATTAGCGCTTGACGCTCCGGCTATCGAAAAAGTCCCGGTATATTTTTCCATTTATATTCCCATCAAGTATCAATCGTCCTGCCTGTTGGGACGGTGTGATCTATTTATCTCCGTTGTTATGGAGCGGTTCTTATCAATTTTTATAGGTTTTAAAATTTATTATAAAGTATTGTGCGGTCTGCGATTGATTTCGAACTGGTGATTTGATCGAGAAGAATCGCAAAATTTATATTCGTCAAATTTTGTGACCATACTTCTATCTGCGTGAATTTTTCTGCTCATCGCGAAAAAATCGAAGATTGAAATAAAAGCCAAGCCCATTTATGTTTCCAGAATTATCGAGCTACCTGGATGTACGCCTTTCAGGTAGGAATAAAAATGCTGTCGATCCAGAGCGCGTGCTTGAGTTGGGCACCTTTGTTGCGGATATGCCCGACAGAAACAAACTGCTAGTCTGGATGTTGCGCGATCTCCTCGAAAGTTCAATGACGGCGGAGTTGCAGCAATTGGCGGAGCATGTTCTGAAATGCGGCTTACCGGATGACGCGGAGCTTTTATTTGTACTTGGTCTCGCTTTTGAGCGCTGCGAGCGAAATCAGGATGGACTTGATTGCATCGAGAAAGCAATTCAACTGGACTCCAGCGTGGCGATGTATCACAACAACGCTGGTGTGTTTTACGAAAGGCTCGGTCAATATGAATTCGCTAAGGCCGCTTATGCCCGGGCAATGACCTTGAACCCCGGGGACGCACTGCATGCCATAAACCTGGGTAAATTGTGTATCAACCGGCTGAATTGTTTCGAGGATGGAATACGTAGCTATAACGCCGCATTAGCGTTGAATCTGGAGGATGTTGGGACGATCCGGCGGTTAGCGATGGCCTATTATAAATATGGGTTTGTTGAAAAGGCGATTGCACAGATGAGATTGGCAGTGCGCATCGCTCCAACCAACATAGCGGGAATTTTCTTCAAACTGATACTGCATCTGACGGTGTCGTATGAATCGACCGAGCATTTGCTGAGATCGAGAGAGGCTGTTGTAAAGGAGCTTGATGTCATTCACGATGAGGTGACGACGGCCTTGGCTATGCCCGGTTATGCAGCACAGAGTTTCGAAGAAGATGGCTGGGTAACGCCTTTTCTCCTTGCTTATCATGGAAAGAACGATAAGGAGATCATGCAGCGCTATAGTGCTGAGCTTACCAAGGCGCAATTTGGATTGTCGGAAAGCGATGTGGTTTTATTGTCTCCGCAATCGCTATTCAAATATCTTCCTGAAAACGACGATATCTATGCCGAAATCGCGCTTCGCGTTAATAATGCGAAATTTGTGTTTATTTCAGAAGATGGTCAGAAAGGGAGAAAAGAATTTGTTGATCGGTTAACGACGGTTTTTGAAAGGCGTGGATTGGAGTTTGGTCGGCATATTATTTTTATCCCGAGTCAGGGAAAGGCCGGATTTATGCAGGCTTGTAACATGGCTGATTTGTTTATCGATAACCTATCCTGGTCCGGACACAACACTGTTCTGGATGCACTGCACAGTCGAACCCCTGTAATAACATTGCGGGGGAATGCTATGCGCAAAAATCATGGGGCGGCGATTTTGACTCAGATTGGATTAGGTGATTTTGTGGTTAAGACCCGCGAGGAGTTTGTTGAAAAATGCGTTTCCTTTGCGCGGTCGCCGGTTTATAAGGCGATGTTCGACGGGATTATTGAGGAAGGGTTGAGGCGACTCCTGGATCGGTCGCCTGTTGACGGGTTGGAAGCTTTTATGAGCGAACGGGTTGGGCTGGGGAATGAAAGGTATTTCTGAAATTTTATTGTGAAATTTTTCATTAACCAGTCGTAAGAAACTTATTTTTCCTGTGAGGCCGATCTTGCGGTGTCACGTCGGCAGCAATAAACCAAACGGTGAGCGAGGGAGCATCAGCATCCTTAGCATCACGCTGGGGTCTTCCAAGAATGAGTGCATTTTAATTCGCTCGAAGTACGTGATAATACGGATGATTTTTGAGATTTATTGATTATTATAAATTATTTTTGGCTCGCCGATGTATTTTTCTTGGATGAATAATTGTGTGGGAGGATTTCACATCGAATTATTCATCTTTATTATATATGGAATGGTTATTGGTGGCTTGAAATGAACAAGATATACAGTCTTATCTGGAGTGAAGTGCATGCCTGTTGGGTGGCGGTGGGAGAGCATTGCAGGATGCGCGGAACCGGAAAATCTGGTAGAAAAAATCGAAAAAATCGCGTTGTGTCTGTTGCTTCTGCAGAGATTAACAAAGATTCAAGCGAACAAGTACGAATATTAAGTACATGGGATTCGATTGCAGAGATTGGTGTTCGACCTTTGGTGATAATTCCGTTCGTTTTATTGGGATTCGCTTCGCCGGTTTGGGCAGATGTGGCGGTGCTTTGGTTGCAGGCTACCGGCCCTTATGCAGGGACATTTTTTTATAGAAAAACTGTCTCGGGAGTTCCCGAAGGTAACCCCATCTATGTGGTGCCAAGTGATCGTGCTATTGCTCGCGCCGAATATTGGAATGCGATCGAGTCTATACCAGGTGGTGGTTTTCGCTGTAAAAGTGCGCTCGGCTTGCCGGCAGGCGGTGCCTGTGTTGTGCAGAATGGGTGGGATACCAACGACATTGCCAACCCGGCTCCGGCGCCAACTAATGGTGGGTCGGGAGCGGATAGGGACAGTGGGGCGACAGGCGGAGTGGGGCCGCAGGGGCCGCCGGGGCCGCCGGGGCCGCCGGGGTCGCAGGGACTACCGGGGCCGCAGGGGTTGCCGGGGTCGCAGGGACTACCGGGGCCGCAGGGGTCGCCGGGGCTACCGGGGCCGCAGGGGTCGCCAGGGCTACCGGGGCCGCAGGGGCTACCGGGGCCGCAGGGGCTACCGGGGCCGCAGGGGCCATCAGGTGTAACTGGTCTTGGCTCGACAACGAAAAATGGCTTTGCTGGAGGCACTGAAGCACATTCGATAGACGGCGGGGCATCGGGCAACAACGCCCAGACGAACAATGGTGGCGCGACGGGTAGCAATGCGAAGTCGATAGACGGCGGGGCATCGGGCAATAACGCACAGACGAACAACGGTGGCGCGACAGGCAGTAACGCAAAGTCGGTCGATGGCGGGGCATCAGGTAATAACGCGCAGACGAACAACGGTGGTGCGACGGGTGCCAATGCGAAGTCGATAGAT
>NZ_JAQQBV010000035.1:0-80417 GCF_046030735.1 Paraburkholderia xenovorans | reverse complement strand
GGGATGGTCCACCGCTCGTTGTCGAAATCGACTTCGGGCCAAATAGCATCGATGAACTCGCTCTTTCGCACGCCAGTCAGCAAAACGAATTTCAGCGCCAGGCGCAGCGTGGGTGTCGTGGCCACCTGGTCCAGCGCCGTCAGGAATGTGCGGATTTCAGCGGGTGACAATGCACGGTCACGAGGTTCAAACGTTGCGATGGCAGATGCGCGTATCGCTTCGGCCGGGTTATCGACGGACTGCCCGCTGGCACGCGCGTGCGCGAATATTGCTCGCGTTATCTCGCGGACATGGACCGCCACAGCGGGACCGCGTTTGGCCTTCACGTCATCACAGAGCGATTTCAGGCGAGCTGGCGTTAGCTCGTCCAGCTTTAGCTTTGATAGCGCCGGTTCGATGGCCCGCTTATAGACAGACTTTCGCATCGCCAGAGTGCTGTCCGCCAGTCGTTCGGCGCCACTCTTCGGGTCTGCCTTGTGAGCAAAATAGCCTTCCGCCCAGCCGCCGAACGTCAGCGACTCGGCCGCTGCGGTCCGCTTGTCTGCCTTCCCGCGCGACGGCGACACGCCGCGCTCTACGTCGCGCCTCGCGCGGTCCAACAGCGCGCGCGCCTCGGCCAGCGATACGTCCATGCCAAATTCGAGCGTATCGAGTTCGCGCGCCGGCTTACGCGCCAGCCTGGCATCGTACCGGCCGATTGTGAGCGTCTCGCCTCTGCCGTTTATCCGGTAGTTGTACCGGAAACTGATAGTGCCGCTAGGTAACACTGCGGCGTACAAGCCATCACGGTCGCCCTTCTTGTAAAGCTTCTCGGTTGGCTTGAGCTTCTGCAGTCCTGTATCTGTCAGCAAGGTGTCCTCCGTTCGGCATTACCACCAGATACCATCATGGTATCTCAATGGTACCAAACCGAACGGAACGGATACCCTAAAAGGTGCCATCTACCGTACCAGCAGATCCACCGAGATTGAGCGATACAGGGTGATTCCGACTGATAGCTTTAAGCCATTGATGTATAATAGATTTTTGTGATCTTCGACATCAACTGAGACAGCTTGGTACGGTCCAAAATCATTCCCACTCAATCGTCGCCGGCGGCTTCCCCGAGATGTCATACACAACCCGATTAATCCCGCGCACCTCATTGATGATGCGATTCGACACGTGCCCCAGCAGTTCATGCGGCAGATGCGCCCAATGCGCGGTCATGAAGTCCAGCGTCTGCACGGCACGCAGCGCCACCACATACTCATAAGTGCGGCCATCGCCCATCACGCCAACGCTCTTCACCGGCAGAAACACCGCAAACGCCTGGCTCGTCAGGTCGTACCATGACTTGCCGGTTTCTTTGTCGATGAAAGTGCGGAGCGTCTCGATGAAAATCGCGTCCGCGCGACGCAGCAGGTCGGCGAAATCGCGCCGCACTTCGCCAAGAATCCGCACGCCCAGACCCGGGCCCGGGAACGGATGGCGATACACCATCGCCGGCGGCAAACCGAGCTTCACGCCGAGTTCGCGCACTTCGTCCTTGAACAGTTCGCGCAGCGGCTCGAGCAGCTTCAGGTTCAGCGTTTCCGGCAGGCCGCCCACGTTGTGGTGGCTCTTGATCGTCTGCGCGGCCTTCTTGCCCTTGCCCGCCGATTCGATCACGTCCGGATAGATCGTGCCTTGCGCAAGCCACTTCGCGTCAGTCAGCTTGCCCGCTTCGGCCTGGAACACTTCGACGAATTCCGCGCCGATGATCTTGCGCTTCGCCTCCGGATCCGTCACGCCAGCGAGCTTCGCGAGGAACACTTCGCTCGCGTCGACGTGAATCACCTTTACGCCAAGGTGATCCGCGAACGTCGCCATCACCTGCTCGGCTTCGTTCAAACGCAGCAGACCATGATCGACGAACACGCAAGTCAACTGGTCGCCGATCGCGCGATGCAGGAGCGCCGCCGCCACCGACGAATCCACGCCGCCCGACAGCCCCAGGATCACGTGCTCGCGGCCGACCTGCTCGCGAATTTTCGCAACCGCTTCGTCGATGTAATTGCCCATTTCCCAGTCGGCCCTCGCGCCGCAGATCTGCAGCACGAAGCGTTCGAGCATCGCGCGGCCTTGCACGGTGTGCGTGACTTCCGGGTGCCATTGCAGACCGTAGAAGTGACGCTTTTCGTCGGCCATTGCCGCGATCGGGCACGATTCGGTGGACGCCATCAACTGGAAGCCGTCGGGCATTTCCAGCACCTTGTCGCCGTGGCTCATCCACACCTTCAGCATGCCGTGACCTTCCGGCGTGGTGAAGTCGCTGATGCCTTCGAGCAGGCTCGTATGATTGCGCGCGCGCACTTCGGCGTAACCGAATTCACGCAGATGGCCGTTGTCGACCTTGCCGCCGAGCTGCTCGGCCATCGCCTGCATGCCGTAGCAGATGCCCAGCACGGGCACACCGAGTTCGAACACGATTTGCGGCACGCGCGGCGTATCCGTTTCGGTGACCGAGCTCGGGCCGCCGGACAGGATCACGCCCTTCGGCGCGAAGTCGCGGATGAACGACGCGTCGACGTCGTACGGATGGATTTCCGAATACACGTTGGCTTCGCGAACGCGACGTGCAATCAGTTGGGTGACTTGCGAACCGAAGTCGAGGATCAGGATCTTGTCATGCATGGCAGCGGACGGAGTCAAAAGTGAACGGATAGGGAATGCCGCGCAACACGCGCGGCGTTGAATTCAAAGCGGTCCACGTGGGGACGATCGAACAAGGTGTACAGCAATGAAGCGCGCTCGACTGGACAACGCAGCACGCAGCGCGTTGCGGCGCGCGCGAGCGGAATGATCCAGCAGCTTCGGCGTTCGGGTTGGCGCTCAGCGCGTCAGCCATGAAACGGTGGCCGGGGTGCGCCCGGTGCGTCGGCGGCGGAATTGCGGGCTTCGTCGCGCGCGGCGGCAGCGTCGGCACTCGCTTCCCTCGCCCTTCGTTCTGCACGCTCGGCACGCTCAGCCTGTTCGGCCGCCGTGAGCCCCGCTTCGTCGACCACCACGGGCTGCACCGGCGTAGCAGTAGCGGCTGCGGAGCCAACCGGACGCGTGACCGGAATCACCGGCTCGACCAGCGGTTCAGCGTGATAAACCGGAAAACCTGCGGTGACGTGACCAGCGCCAGGAACCGGCTCGCGCCGGTTGGCGGCGTCTTTCGCCGCATCTTTCGCGGCTTGCCGTTCGGCGCGCTCAGCGGCAGCAGCTTCGGCGACGCGCACTCGTTCACGCTTTCGCACGGCCCCCGACAGACGCACACCGCCCAGACCGATCAACAGCAATACCACGCCGGTCAGCACCGCGACGATCTGCCCGAAACCAGTCAGCGCGGGCGTATGCAACCCGAGCAGCCAGATTAGCATCAGTACACCGGTCAGCCAGTTCACATGCCCGACGACCTTGGCGACCGTCGAAGTAAGCGCGCCATCGATCGACGCATGCAACGCGAGCCACGCCAGCCCGATCAGCGCCACGCCAAACCCCTGACCGACCAGAGCCGGCTGGGTTTGCACCAGAAGCAGCGCGTTGTACAACGATGTCCAGGGCGTCAGCAGGAACAGCAGGCCGAACGCGAGCAGCAGCAAGGCATCGAGGAGAAGTACAACGCGCAGCAATGGCTTCATTGGCGTTTAGTCCACGTGGTAGTTGGGCGCTTCCTTGGTGATCTGCACATCATGCACATGCGACTCGCGCAGGCCCGCGCCGGTGATCTGCACGAACTCGGCCTTGTCGTTCATTTCCGCGATCGTGCGGCAACCGCAGTAGCCCATGCTCGCGCGCACGCCGCCGATCAGCTGGAACAGGATCGCATTGACCGAGCCCTTGTAGGCGACACGGCCTTCGATCCCTTCCGGCACCAGCTTGTCGATATTCGCGGAGTTGTCCTGGAAGTAGCGGTCCGCCGCGCCGTCTTTCATCGCGCCAACCGAACCCATGCCACGGTACGACTTGTATTGACGGCCCTGGAACAGGAACACGTCGCCCGGCGCTTCTTCGGTGCCGGCGAACATGCTGCCCATCATCACGGCATTCGCGCCGGCGGCCAGCGCCTTGCTGATGTCGCCCGAGAAGCGCACGCCGCCGTCGGCGATGACCGGCACGCCGGTGCCCTTCAGCGCTTCCGACACATTCGAGATCGCGGTAACCTGCGGCACGCCCACACCGGCGACGATCCGCGTCGTGCAGATCGAACCGGGGCCAATGCCGACCTTCACACCGTCCGCGCCGTATTCGACGAGCGCCTTGGCCGCCGCGGCGGTAGCGATGTTGCCGCCGATCACTTCGACGTGCGGGAACTTCTGCTTGACCCACTTGACGCGCTCGAGCACGCCCTTGCTGTGACCGTGCGCGGTGTCGACGACGATCACGTCCACACCCGCCTGCACCAGCAGTTCGACGCGCTCTTCATTGTCTTCGCCCACACCGACCGCCGCGCCCGCGCGCAGCTTGCCGTGTTCGTCTTTACAGGCGTCCGGGTGTTCGGTCTGCTTGGTGATGTCTTTCACCGTCATCAGGCCGCGCAGTTCGAACGCGTCGTTGATGACCAGCACGCGTTCCAGGCGATGGCTGTGCATCAGCGCCTTGGCTTCAGCGAGCGGCGTGCCTTCCTTGACAGTGACGAGGCGCTCGCGCGGCGTCATGATGTTGCGCACCGGCTCGTCCAGACGCTCTTCAAAGCGCAAGTCGCGGTTCGTGACGATACCGATCAGTTGCGCGCCTTCGACAACCGGAAAGCCCGAAATGCCATGCTGGCGCGACAGCGCAATCACGTCGCGCACCTTCATTTGCGGCGGCACCGTGATCGGATCGCGCACGACGCCCGATTCGAAGCGCTTGACCTTCGCCACTTCACGCGCCTGCTCGGCCGGCGTGAGATTCTTGTGGATGATGCCCACGCCGCCCATTTGCGCCATCGCAATGGCGAGACGGGCTTCGGTGACGGTGTCCATGGCGGCGGACACGAGCGGCATATTCAGGGAGATGTTGCGGGTCAGCCGGGTCTTGAGGCTGGTGTCGCGCGGCAGAACATCGGAGAAAGCCGGGACGAGGAGCACGTCATCGAACGTGAGTGCTGTTTGGATCAGACGCATGGCAAATCCTATAGGCGCAAAAGCGAATTATACGCGATACCTCCCCGCTTTTCACTGCACTAACAGCAGCTTAGCGAATTTCGGGCGATTTTTTTCGTGACTTCCAGCTTCGCTATTTCGCTTCCCGGTTCGGCTCGGGTTCGATCCGGTTTCGTTTGCGCGTTCGCAGCCATCCGCTCCGAAATGCAGAATCGAACAAGACGCGCTGCCGTCGAGCGGCTATTCTGCCGACCATTCCAATCTTTTTGAAAGGGGCAGTCGATGCAGCGCGGTGTGGCATATGGAGTAATGGCCGGGGCCTTGTGGGGCATGGTGTTTCTGGTGCCGCGCGTGCTGCCGGACTTCTCGCCGCTGCTGCTGAGCGCGGGGCGCTACACGATGTACGGGATCGTTTCACTGGCGGCCGCGCTGCCGGTCGCGCGTTCGCTCGTCAAACGCCTGACCCGCGAGGATCTCGGCGCGCTCGTCAAGCTGGCGCTGGCCGGCAACCTGCTCTATTACCTGCTGCTCACCGCCGCCGTGCACATGATCGGGATCGCGCCGGCTTCGCTGATCGTCGGCGTGCTGCCGGTCACGGTGACACTGCTCGGCCGGCGCGATCACGGCGCCGTGCCGCTTGCGCGGCTGGCATGGCCGCTCGCGATGGTGGTGGCGGGCATCGCGTGCATCAACGTCGACGTGTTCACCGTCGCCGAGAGCACGCCGGTCAGCATCGGAACCAAGCTCTTCGGCCTCGCCTGCGCGGTCGGCGCGCTCGCCTGCTGGACGTGGTTCGCGGTCGAAAACGCGCGTTATCTGCAACGCCAGACGCACTTCAGCGGCAACGAATGGTCGATGCTGTGGGGCGTCGTGACGGGCGCGCTCGGCGCCGCGCTGTGGCTCGTGATCGCGGTGCTGCCATCCGGCAGCGCGCCAAGCGCGCTCGCGGACGAGCGCTGGCACACCTTCTGGCTGCTGAATCTGGGGCTTGCCATCGGCGCGTCGTGGCTCGGCAACGGACTGTGGAACGCGGCGTCCAAACGCCTGCCGCTCACGCTGTCAGGCCAGTTGATCGTGTTCGAGACGCTGTTCGCGCTGCTCTACGCGTTCATCTACGATCAGCGGTTGCCGCGCCCGCTGGAAACGGCCGCGATCCTGCTGCTGGTGGCGGGAGTGTGCTGGTCGGTGCGACAGCATGTGGACGACGATTCGTCCGGCGCAGTATCGATCGAGGACAAAGCGCAGCCTTCCACGCATTGAAACGACGCGCCGTGGGCCTCGCACGACGGCGCACAGCGGGTCACAGCGGCGCACAACGCGCTACTAACGCGAATCCCTGTTCTGCCAGCGACGCCCTTCGATGGAGCCCGCCTTGCGGGTTTTCTCGACGCGCCGTTGCCGCGACAGCTTCGGATCCACCAGCAGCGGCCGGTAAATCTCGACACGGTCATGATCGGCCAGCACCGTATCCAGCGGCTTGAGCTTGCCGAACACCCCCACCTTCTGCGTGCCGAGATCGATCTGCGGGAAACGTTTCAGGATGCCGCTCGCGTCGAGCGCCTGCTGCAGCGTCGCACCTTCCGGCAGATCGACGGCGATCAGCACCTGCTCGCTCGCCGACGCGTAACAGACTTCAATCGACAAGCGCGCGCTCATGCCTTACCGTAGCGCTGATCGGCGCGCTTCACGAACGATTCGACGAAGGTGTTGGCGATATGGCTGAACACCGGCCCGATGATCTTCTCGAGGATGATGTTGGTGAATTCGTAGTGCAACGCGAATTCGATCTTGCAGGCATCCGCGCGCAGCGGCGTAAAGCGCCAGAAACCGGTGAACTTGCGAAACGGGCCGTCTGCGAATTCCATATCGATACGCGTGGGCCGCTCCATGCTGTTGCGGGTGGCGAAATGCTGCTTGATGCCCTTGAAGTTGATGTCGATCTTCGCCTCCATGCCGGTTTCGTCCTGGCGGCGAATCTCGACTCCACCGCACCAGGGCAGGAAGTTGGGGTAATCGGCGACGTCGGTGACGAGGTCGAACATCTGTTCCGCCGAATGGCGGATCAACACGGTTTTCTGGACATCTGCCATAAATTGAACAGCGCGTGGCAAGGGTGGACAAGCGGGTTGAAAAGCGCCGCGGGCTTTCCTTGCCCCGCTTTGCTAAAATCGTGATTTTAAACGAGTTGGGCACTTTCCATTCATGAGCATCATCGACAACAGAAAAGCGTTCTACGACTACTCGGTCGAAGAACGCTATGAAGCAGGGCTCGTGCTCGAAGGATGGGAGGTCAAGGCGCTGCGCGCCGGGCGCGGCCAGATCAAGGAAGGGTATGTCGTTATCAAGAATAACGAACTGTTCCTGATCGGCACGCACATCAGCCCGCTACCCGAAGCCTCGACCCACATCAATCCCGACCCGGTGCGCACCCGCAAGCTGCTCCTGCATAGCGAAGAGATCAGCAAACTGATCGGCAAGGTCGAACAGCGCGGCTACACGCTGGTGCCGCTGAATTTCCACTACAAGGGCGGTCGCGTCAAATGCGAAATCGGCCTCGCTAAGGGCAAGAAGCAGCACGACAAGCGCGAAACCGAGAAGAAACGCGATTGGGAACGCGAAAAGGCCCGGCTGATGCGCTCGCCGTCCTGATCTGATCCAACCGGCGCGCGAGGCGCGCGGATTTGCCGCGCCTGGGGCTCCACACGCACCCTCGCCGCGCCCGCACCGCGTCAAAACAAAGGCCCGCTCATTTGCACTGAGCGGGCCTTTTCGTTGATGCAGCGGCAACCTGCTGCGACACCTGCTTAACGCACGTCGGTCGCGCCGCCCTTACCCTTGTTCACGATCGTCAGCGCCGACGCGATCATCGAACTCATATCCGCCAGATTGCCCGGCACGATCAGCGTGGTGCCCTGCTTTGCCAGATTGCCGAACGCATTCACGTATTGTTCGGCCACCTTCAGATTCACCGCCTCCATCCCGCCGTTCGACTGGATCGCCGCGGCGATCTTTTGAATCGCCTGTGAATTGGCTTCGGCCACGGCCAGAATCGCCGACGCCTGACCCTGCGCCTGATTGATCGCCGCCTGCCGTTCGCCCTCGGACTTCTGGATCGCCGCTTCACGACCGCCGGACGCGATATTGATCTGCTCCTGCTTGCGCCCTTCCGATGCGGCGATCAGCGCGCGCTTCTCGCGCTCCGCGGTGATCTGCGCCTGCATCGCGTGAAGAATTTCCTTCGGCGGCGTCAGGTCCTTGATCTCGTAGCGCAACACTTTCACGCCCCAGTTCGACGCGGCTTCATCGAGCGACGACACAATGCTGTGATTGATGAAATCACGCTCTTCGAAGGTCTTGTCGAGTTCGAGCTTG
Organism: Paraburkholderia xenovorans; assembly: GCF_046030735.1. Taxonomy (GTDB): domain Bacteria; phylum Pseudomonadota; class Gammaproteobacteria; order Burkholderiales; family Burkholderiaceae; genus Paraburkholderia; species Paraburkholderia xenovorans_A. The sequence goes on along the minus strand of NZ_JAQQBV010000035.1, from coordinate 71,952 downwards.
CCGATCACCGAGCGCAGCGTGGTTTGCGACAACTGCGTGATCGCGAACACGAAGTTGCTCGATCCATACGACGCCTTCATTGGATCGGTGACCTGAAAATACAGCACGCCGTCCACCTGCAACTGCGTGTTGTCGCGCGTGATACAAACCTGGCTCGGCACTTCGAGCGGGATTTCCTTGAGTATGTGCTTGTATGCGATCCGGTCGACGAACGGAAACGCGAAACTCAGACCCGGCGTCAACGTGCGGTGATAGCGGCCGAGCCGCTCGAGCACCCACGCATGTTGCTGCGGCACGATCTTCAGCGTCTGCGCCGCCAGCACGATCACGATGAGCAAAAACACCGCCCCGATGATGGTCGAATCCATTACTACCCTCCAGTTCGTAGTTCGAATAATTGCGTACGTGCGAGGTGGTCGTCAGTCATGTCGACGCTCAGACCGCGCTCGCGTCCGCCTTCGCGTGACGGCTCGCGACCACCACGAGGCAACTGCCGCGCAGCTCCGCGATTTCGTACAGTTGCGCGTTTTCAGGCTCGTTATCGGCCAGCTCGACGTCCCACGCAGCGCCGCGATAATTCACGCGAGCGCGGCGCTCGTGCCACGCCAGCACGGTCACGGTCTGACCGATATCCAGATTGACGTCCGGATTCTTCGACGCCTCCTTGCGCGTCCTGCGCCCAAAGCGCGAGCGCCGCAACACCAGCACGGCCGCCAGCGCGACCACGGCTGCGACCGCGAACTGCAGGTCGGCGGCCGCACCCGCAATGTGCGCGATAGCTGCCGCGACAAAACCCAACGCGATCATCAACAGATAGAACGTGCCGCTGATCAACTCCAGCACGATGAGCACACCCGCCCCGATCCACCAGAACAATCCACCTGGCGCCACGTCGACCTCCACAAAGCAAAACACCCCGGATCTACCGGGGTGTTTATAGCACGAAGCTGGTGCATTTTAGCGGGCGACGCAGCAAGCTTTACAAGCTTTTGACACTACGCAGCGCCGTTTATGCAGGCCGCTTATCAGGCGGCCGCTCCGCGAATTACTTCGTCAGCGATTTCGCCAGTTGCTGCCACGTCTCGATGATCGAATCCGGGTTCAGCGAGATCGACTTGATGCCTTCGTCGGTCAGCCATTGCGCGAAATCCGGATGATCCGAAGGACCCTGGCCGCAGATACCGACGTACTTGTCCAGACGCAAGCAGGTTTCGATCGCACGCTTGAGCAGGAACTTGACCGCCGGATCGCGTTCGTCGAAATCGACGGCCAGCAACTCCATACCCGAGTCGCGGTCGAGGCCGAGCGTGAGCTGCGTCAGGTCGTTCGAACCGATCGAGAAACCGTCGAAGAATTGCAGGAACTCTTCGGCGAGAATCGCGTTCGACGGCACCTCACACATCATGATCAGGCGCAGACCCTTCTCGCCGCGCTTCAGGCCGTACTTGGCCAGCAGCCCGACCACGCGTTCCGCCTGCTGCAGCGTACGCACGAACGGCACCATGATCTCGACGTTGTCGAGGCCCATCTCTTCACGCACCTTCTTCAGCGCGATGCATTCCATCTGGAACGCTTCCGCGAAGTCGTCGGCGATGTAGCGCGACGCGCCGCGAAAACCCAGCATCGGGTTTTCTTCGTCCGGCTCGTAACGCGAACCGCCGATCAGCTTCTTGTACTCGTTCGACTTGAAGTCCGACAGACGCACGATCACGGGCTTCGGATAGAACGCTGCCGCGATCGTCGCGATACCTTCGGTCAGTTTGTCGACGTAGAACGCACGCGGCGACGCATGGCCGCGCGCGACGCTTTCCACGGCCTTCTTCAGGTCCTGATCGATGTTCGGGTACTCGAGAATCGCCTTCGGGTGAACGCCGATGTTGTTGTTGATGATGAACTCGAGCCGCGCGAGACCCACGCCTGCGTTCGGCAGTTGCGAGAAGTCGAACGCAAGCTGCGGGTTGCCGACGTTCATCATGATCTTGACCGGAATCTCCGGCAGCTCGCCGCGCTGCACTTCGGTGACTTCGGTTTCGAGCAGGCCGTCGTAGATCTTGCCTTCGTCGCCTTCCGCGCACGACACGGTGACGAGCGCGCCTTCCTTCAGCACGTCGGTTGCGTCGCCGCAGCCCACCACCGCCGGCACGCCCAGTTCACGCGCGATGATCGCTGCGTGGCAGGTACGGCCGCCGCGGTTCGTGACGATCGCGGAAGCGCGCTTCATCACCGGTTCCCAGTTCGGGTCGGTCATGTCGGCCACCAGCACGTCGCCCGGCTGCACACGGTCCATTTCCGACGGATCGTGAATCACGCGCACCGGACCCGCGCCGATCTTCTGACCGATCGCGCGGCCGGTCGCGAGCACGTTCGATTGCCCCTTCAGCTTGAAGCGCTGCTCGGCCTTGCCCGCCGCCTGGCTCTTCACCGTTTCCGGACGCGCCTGCAGGATGAAGATCTTGCCGTCGCGGCCGTCTTTACCCCACTCGATGTCCATCGGACGCTCGTAGTGCTTTTCGATGATGACCGCGTATTTCGCGAGTTCGATCACGTCTTCGTCGGTAATCGAGAAGCGGTTGCGCTGCTCGTGCGGCACGTCGACGGTCTTCACGCGGCCTTGTTCGCCGGCCTTCGTGAATTCCATCTTGATCAGCTTCGAGCCGATCGAACGGCGGATGATCGGGTACTTGCCTTGCGCGAGTGTGGTCTTGTAGACGTAGAACTCGTCCGGATTCACCGCGCCCTGCACCACCGTTTCGCCCAGACCGTAGCTCGACGTGATGAACACCGCGTCCTTGAAGCCCGATTCGGTGTCGAGCGTAAACATCACGCCCGCTGCGCCGACGTCCGAGCGCACCATGCGCTGCACACCCGCCGACAACGCGACTTCCGCGTGCGTGAAGCCTTTGTGGACACGATAGGAAATAGCGCGGTCGTTATACAGCGACGCGAACACGTGCTTCATGCGATCGAGCACGTCTTCGACGCCGACCACGTTCAGGTAGCTTTCCTGCTGACCCGCGAACGATGCGTCCGGCAAGTCTTCTGCCGTTGCCGACGAACGCACGGCAAACGACAGCTCTTCAGGCGAGCTGTTTTGCAGCGTGTCGAAGCCCGCGCGAATGTCGGCCTCGAGCTGCGCTTGCAGCGGCGCGTCGATGATCCATTGACGGATCTCCTTGCCCGCTTCGGCGAGCGCCTTCACGTCGTCGACATCCAGCGTTTCGAGACGTTTGGCGATGCGTTCAGTCAGATTGTTGTGATGCAGGAAGTCGCGGAAAGCCAGCGCCGTAGTGGCGAAACCGGTCGGCACGCGCACGCCGGCTTCAGCGAGCTGGCTGATCATCTCGCCAAGCGACGCGTTCTTGCCGCCGACAATCTCCACATCGGTCATCCGCAACTGCTCGAACGGAACTACATACGCCTTGTCCTTTGCGACGGTAACTACGTTAGTCATACAAGCCCCTAAGTGTGAAAGAAATTCACGGCTGTGCAAGTGGGCTCGAACGCGAGACGCCCATTGGGAGCGTGACCTCACGTCTTGCACAACCTGTTGGAGAAGCAATCGCTGGGCGATGCACCGGATTCGGCAGAAGCCCTCGAAGCACCGGATGCACGAAGAAGCAGACGGATGGCCGAATTTACCGATCGAACCACTGCTTTGCGCTCAAGTTACCGGCGAATAGAGTGGCGTTGAACGACGGTTCGCAGTGAGTTAGCCGCCAATCGACTGCAATTGCTTATCCAACAGGTTGCCGCTATTCTACCGTGCCGACTCTCAAAATGTGACAGTCGGACGAGAATTGCGCCTCGAATCGCGCCCCGGACCGGCCAGCGGGCCTTTGCGAGGCCCCGCCGCCAGCCGGGCGCAGTTGCGGTGCCCACGGCGCGCTGTCGAAACGCCGCTGCAAATTCCGGTTAGCCACCGTGCAGCACGCGTCAAGACAGCGATGTTTCTTTCGAGCGTTTTTTGCCGCTCACGTTCCCAGCCCCACTGATGCCGCCCACCGTATTCATCGTCTCCGACGGTACCGGGATCACTGCCGAAACCTTCGCGCATTCGATCCTCTCCCAGTTCGACCAGAAATTCCGCCTGGTCCGCGTGCCGTTCGTCGACTCCACCGAGAAGGCGTACGCGACGCTCGAAAAAATCAACGAAGCGATCCAGCAGGACGGCCGCCGTCCGATCGTCTTCACGACGCTGGTGGACAGCGCGTCGAATCAGATCGTCAAGGGCTCGAACGCGCTCGTGCTGGATATGTTTCAGACCTTCGTCGAACCGCTCGAACAGGAACTGGAGCTGAAGTCGAGCCACGCAATGGGCCGCGGGCACCAGAATGCGGATACCGAGGAGTACAAGAACCGGATCGAGGCGATCAACTTTTCGCTCGCGCATGACGACGGTCAATCGAACCGCAATCTCGCCGACGCCGACGTGATTCTGGTCGGCGTATCGCGCAGCGGCAAGACGCCGACAAGCCTCTATCTCGCGATGCAGTACGGTGTGAAAGCGGCTAACTATCCGCTGATTCCGGAAGACTTCGAGCGCGGCAAACTGCCTACGCCATTATTGGCACATCGGCAGAAGATGTTTGGTTTGTCGATCGATCCGCAGCGGCTGTCGGAAATCCGTAACGAGCGGCGTCCCGGCAGCAAATATGCGGCGCCGGAAAACTGCCGTTACGAAATCAACGAAGCCGAAGCGATGATGCGGCGCGAAGGCGTCAAGTGGCTGTCGTCGACGCATAAATCGATCGAGGAAATCGCCACCACGATCCTGCAGGAAATCAAACTGGACCGGCCGGCTTATTGACGCGATAGCGATGGCGGTTGCGGCTCACGCCGCGCGCTGCTGGCGGCACTGCTCGAACACGCAGACGGCCGCCGCAGCCGCCACATTCAGCGATTCCATGCCGCCCGGCTGCGGAATCGTCACGCGCAACGACACGGCATCGCGCCATGTCTGCGACACGCCCGCCCCTTCATTGCCGAACACCCACGCCAGCGGTCCGCTCAGGTCGCAATCGTAGATCGCCTCGGCGCCGTGCGAATCCGTGATCACGACCGGCACCGCGAGGCGCTCGATCAACGCGTGCGCGTCGACGTCTTCGTGGATCTGCAACAGGAAGTGCGCGCCCATGCCCGAGCGCAGCACCTTCGACGACCACGCGTAGGCCGTACCCGGCGCACAAAACACGTGCTGAATCCCGGCTGCCGCCGCGCTGCGCAGAATCGAGCCGACATTGCCGGCGTCCTGCACGCCGTCGAGCACGACGCAGGTTTGCGCGACTTTTGCCGGCAACGGCGTGTCGAGTTTTTCGACCAGCAGCAGAATCCCCACCCCGTGCACGACGTTCGACAACTGGCCGAACAACGCATCCGGCAGCGTGACGACGCGATGGTCTTCGATGCGCGACACGATCGCCTGCGCTTCTTCATGCGCGAGCGCGCCGTCGGTGACGACGCACATTTCCGGCTGCCCGGCGACGTCGAGATAGGCGCTCGCGAGATGGAAGCCTTCGAGCAACGCGTGGCCGCCGCGACGCTGCTGATGCGTCGAGCCGGCCAGTGCCTTGAGGCGTTTATAGAGCGGATTGTCCCGCGAGGTGATGGCTTTCACAGGCAGCGCAGACAGTGAGAGAAAGGAGTATGCGAAGCTCGGCGCTCAGAGGCCCGCGCGTTCGCCGAAGGCGTCGTCGTCGAGCATCGCGTCGGTGAGTGTGTTCGGCACGACGATCGTGCTGCCGCCCGGCAACGTTACGCCCGTACCGAAGCGCAGATGCGCTTCACGCACCGGCGCGAACGAACGCCGGTGATGTTCGCACGGCCCATGTTCACGCAGCGCGGCGAGATGTTGCGGCGTGCCGTAACCGGCATGCGCGTTGAAGCCATAGACCGGAAACGTTTGATGCAATTCGAGCAGCATCCGGTCGCGCGTGACCTTCGCGAGAATCGACGCGGCCGAGATGCTTTTCACCAGCGCGTCGCCGCCGATCACCGCCTCGCTGCGAATGCTCAGCGTCGGGCAACGATTGCCGTCGACCTTGACGAGCGTCGGCACGACTTTCAGGCCTTCCACCGCGCGCTTCATCGCCAGCATTGTCGCGTGCAGGATGTTCAGCGTGTCGATTTCTTCGACCGAAGCCGAAGCGATGCAATAAGCCAACGCGCGCTCGACAATCTTGTCATACAGTTCGTCGCGCTTTTTCGCGGTCAGCACTTTGGAGTCGTCGAGGCCGCGGATCATCGGCTTCGACGGATCGAAAATCACCGCCGCCGCCACCACCGGACCGGCCAACGGGCCGCGCCCTGCCTCGTCGACGCCGCAGACGATATCGTCCGGCGTCTCGAACTCGAGGCCGACCTGCTGGGCCGCCGCGCCGGCAACCCGCGCGGTTTTTCCGCGTGGAGCACGAGCGCTGGTCACGGCCGTGCCTTGCGCGTTTCGATGACGTTCGCCACGACTTCCGCTGCACGCTGCGCGGTGTTCTGCTTCAGCACGTGATGCATCTCCGTGAAAATTTCCGTCAGCGTGCGCCGGTTGGCTTCGTCGCGCAACTGTTTCAGCGTGGCTTCGGCGAGCGCCTGCGGCGTCGCGAAATGCTGCAGGATTTCCGGCACGACGAAGCGCCCCGCCAGAATGTTCGGCAGGCCGACATACGGCAGATAGCCTTGACGGCGCATGATCTGCCCGGTCAGCCATGGCACCTTGTACGAGATCACCATCGGCTTTTTCAGCAGCGCCGCTTCGAGCGTCACCGTGCCGCTTTTCACGAGGATCGCGTCCGCCGCTGTCATCGCGAGTTGCGACTGGCCGTCGGTGATCGTGAGCGCGAGACCCGGATGCGAATCGACCAGCGGCCGCAGCATCTCGCGCAACGCGGGCGTTGCCGCCGGCATTACGAAACGCAAGCCCGGCTCCTGGTGCTGCATCATTTCCATCGCCGCGAAGAAGGTCGGGCCGATCAGATCGATTTCCGAACGACGGCTGCCCGGCAGCACCGCGATGATCGGGCCGCTTTCGGTGAGACCGAGCGTACGGCGCGCGCCGAGCGTATCGGGTTCGAACGGGATTTCGTCGGCGAGCGGATGGCCCACGTACGAAGCCGCGACGCCCGCCTTTTCCAGCAGCGCCGTTTCGAACGGAAATACGCACAGCATGTGATCGACCGCTTTGGCGATCTTCTTGATACGGCCGCCGCGCCACGCCCAGATCGACGGGCAAACGAAGTGCACGGTCGGAATGCCCGCTTCGCGCAGCGGATGCTCGAGGCCGAAGTTGAAATCGGGCGCATCCACGCCGATGAACACCGACGGCGGCTCGGCCAGCAGTTGGCGCTTCAGCTCATTGCGGATGCTGAGAATTTCGGGGATGTGCTTCAGCGCCTCGACGTAGCCGCGCACCGTCAGCTTCTCCATCGGCCAATGGGCGTCGAAGCCGTTTGCGGTCATGCGCGGGCCGCCGATCCCGTAGTACTGGGTGGTGGCCGGCAGACGGCTCGCGAGGCCGTCGAGCAGCGAGGCCGCGAGCAGATCGCCGGACGGCTCGCCGGCGACCATCGCGACGCGCAGCGGACTAGGTTGCAAGACCATCGCTTAGCGGATGATGCCGCGTTGCGACGCTTCGACAAACGCCAGCAGCGTTTGCACCGGCGCGTCGCCGTCGCCACCGGCCGTGGCGAGTTCTCGCAACTGCACCTTCGCCTCTTCGAGCGACAGGCCGTTCTTGTACAACAGACGATACGCGGCTCGCAGCGCCGAAATCGCATCCGGCGAGAAACCGCGGCGACGCAAGCCTTCCACGTTGATGCCGTGCGGCTCGGCCTTGTTGCCGGCGGCAATCACGAACGGCGGAATGTCCTGCACGAGCGCCGACGCGCCGCCGAGCATCGAATGCGCGCCGATGCGCACGAACTGATGCACGCCCGACATGCCGCCGACGATCGCGTGATCGTCGATGATCACGTGGCCGGCCATCTGCGCGTTGCTCGACAGAATCACGTTGTTGCCGACGCGGCAATCGTGGCCGATGTGCACGTAGGCCATGATCCAGTTGTCGTCGCCGAGCGTCGTGACGCCGCCGTCCTGCACCGTGCCGGTGTGGATCGTGGTGAACTCGCGGATCGTATTGCGATCGCCGATCACGAGCCGGGTCGGCTCGTCCTTGTACTTCATGTCCTGCGGACGACCGCCGACCGACGCGTAATGGCCGATCCGGTTGTCTTCGCCGATCGTCGTGTGACCTTCGATCACACTGTGCGAGCCGACGGTGGTGCGCGCGCCGATCGTCACATGTGCGCCGATCACCGCATACGGACCGACTTCGACGGACTCGTCGAGTTGCGCGCCCGGTTCGACGATCGCAGTGGGATGAATCCTGCTCATGCGTCCTCGCTTCTCATTCTGTTGCGTTGTCTGGATGGACTGCACCGGGCCGGCGACGCTCGCGCATGCGTTGCAGCGAGCCGACGCTTGCCCGGAGCGGCTTCACGCGTCTTTGTCCGTATGGCGCACCGCGCACATCAGGTCGGCTTCCGCCGCAACGACGCCATCCACTTCGGCACGTGCCTTGAACTTCCAGATGCCGCGCATGTGACGCTCGAACGTGCAGTTCAGGATCAGCTGATCGCCCGGCTCGACCACGCGCTTGAAGCGCGCATTGTCGATGCCGACGAACAGATACAGCGTGTTCGACGGATCGCTCGGCTCTTCCGAGAACGTCAGCAGCGCCGCGGTTTGCGCGAGCGCTTCGAGAATCAGCACGCCGGGCATCACCGGACGCGTCGGGAAGTGCCCCTGAAAATACGGCTCGTTGATCGACACGTTCTTCAACGCTTTGATGCTCTTGTGCGGCTCGAGTTCGAGCACCCGGTCGACCAGCAGGATCGGGTAACGATGCGGCAGCAGCGTGAGAATCTTGTGAATGTCGAGATTGATTTTTTCGGTGCTCATGGTGTTTCTGCTCACGCATTGACTGCGCGATGATGACTGCGGATGCTGGTGCAGGTGGGTTGGTAACGCGTGCTGCCGGCCGTTGCCGTGACCGGGTGGCACGGGCCGCCGGGCCACCCGGTCACGGCAACCGACGTTGCTTCCTGAGTTGCTTCCTCGGTTGCTTCCTGAGTTGTTTCTTGCGTTGCTTCCTGATACTTGCCCGCTATTTTACGCGGCGCGGGCCGGCCGCCCTGATTTCTCAGTCCTTGTCGCTGCCGGACTGGCTCGTGGCGCCGGATTGCTGCCCGGCTGCCGCGTGCTCGAGTGCCTTGATACGGTCACGCAGTTTGTCGATGTTGCGCAGCAACGCCGCGCTTTTGTTCCAGTCCGCGTGATTCACGGCCGGGAACGCGCTGGTGTAGATACCGGCCTTCGACAGCGACTTCGACACGCCCGACTGCGCGGTGACGATCACATAATCGGCCAGCGTAACGTGCCCGGCAATGCCGACCGCGCCGCCGATCATGCAATGCCGGCCGATCGTCGTGCTGCCGGCAATGCCCGCGCAGCCGGCGATCACCGTGTACGCGCCGATCTTGCAGTTGTGGCCGATCTGCACGAGATTGTCGATCTTCACGCATTCTTCGATGATCGTATCGGCCATCGCGCCGCGATCGATCGTGGTATTCGCACCGATTTCGACATCCGCCGCGATCGACACGCCGCCGACCTGCGGAATCTTCACCCAGCTACCGGTGCGCGCGTCGCCGTCGCCGACGAAATCCGGCGCGAAGCCGAAACCGTCCGAACCGATCACTGCGCCCGCGTGCACGATCACGCGCTCGCCGAGCTTGCAGCCGTGGTACACCGCGACGTTTGGATAAAGGTGCGAACCGGCGCCGATCCGGGTGCCGCGGCCGACCACCACGTTGGCGTCGAGCCGCACGTTGTCGCCGATCACCGCGCCCGCTTCCACCGTGACATGCGGCCCGATCACCGCGCTCGCGGCGATCTGCGCCGACGGGTCGACGGTCGCGCTCGGATGCACGCCCGGCACCGGCTTCGGTGCGGCCATATCGATGAAAGTTTGCGCGACGCGCGCGAAGTAAGCGTACGGATTGGGCGTGACGATGAAGTTACGGCCGTTGCTCGCCGGAGCGAGTTTGGCGAGGTCGTCGGCATTGATCAGAACCGCGCCCGCACGGGTGGTTTCGACCTGCGACAAATACTTAGGATTGGCGAGGAACGCCAACTGGTCCGGGCCTGCCTGATCGAGCGGCGCCAGACTGCCGACGCGCTGCGAACCGTTCCCGACTACTTCACCGCCGAACCGTTGGACGATGTCCTCGAGCGTAAATGCCATGCCTATCCTGTCTCCAATGTCGATCAGACTTAGCGCTTCAGCGCTTAGTCTGATCCCATGCAAGCCTGCTACCGCAATTCAGTCCAGCCTTCTGACGATCCGTGCGGTCAAACTTCAACCCGCACAACACTCAGACTCAATTACCCGACGCCGCCAACGCCTTCAATACCTGATCGGTGATGTCGATACGCGGGCTCACGTACACCGCTTCCTGCACGATCAGATCGTAGTGCTGCTGTTCGGCAATCTGCTTGATCACCTTGTTCGCGCGATCGAGCACCGCTGCCAGCTCCTCGTTGCGCCGCTGGTTCAGGTCTTCGCGAAACTCGCGCTGCTTGCGCTGGAAGTCCGTGTCGAGCTGCGACAGATCGCGCTGTTTCTGCGCGCGATCCGTAGCCGACATCGACGCACCGTTCTTATCGAGCGAATCGGACATCGATTTCAGCTTCGCGGCCATGTCCGCGAGATCCTTGTCGCGCTTCGCGAACTCGGCTTCGAGCTTGACCTGGGCGGCTTTCGCCGCGGCCGATTCACGCAGGATGCGGTCGGAATTCACGGCCGCGATCCGGGCCTCCTGTGCTTGCGCGCTGCCCACGATGCCGACGCCGAGCGTCACTGCCAGCGCCAGCGCGCATGCCACACGTTTCGAAAACATACCGGTTAGCAAAGTCATCCTCTCGATACTGTAGTTGGCCGAGCTCGCCACCGGGATCAGAACGCCGTCCCGATCTGGAACTGGAACTTCTGATACTGGTCGCCCGTGTGCTTCGTGAGCGGGAAACCCAGGCTCAGCTTGAGCGGGCCGATCGGCGAGATCCATGCAAGACCGACACCGTAGCCGTAACGCAAACCGTTCGCGCCGATGCTGTTGCCTTCCGTGCCCCACACGTTACCGCCGTCGAGGAAGGTGAAGACGCGCAGCGTACGGTCGTAGCCCGTGCCCGGCAGCGGGAACGTCAATTCGATGTTACCCACCAGCAGCTTCGAGCCGCCGATCGGGTCGTTGGTCTTGGCGTCGCGCGGACCCAGCGAGCTCGGCTCGTAGCCCCGCACCGAACCGATACCGCCGGCGTAGTAGTTCTTGAAAATCGGATAAGGCTTGCCGCTCAGGCCGTTACCGTAGCCACCCTGGAAGTTGAAGCCCAGCACGAAGCCACGCGAGAACGAGTAATAGTACTGCGCGTTGATGTCGGCCTTGTAGTACTGCGTGCCGCCGATCGGCGTGCCGTATTCGGCATTCGCCTGCGTGAAGTAACCGCGGCTCGGCACCAGCGCGCTGTCACGCGCATCGCGCGACCAGCCCACCGTGATCGGCACGTTGTTCGACACGCGGCCGAACTGGTTCACGTAGTCGATGTAGCTCTGCGGTGTATTGCTGTCGATATCGAGCTGGTTCTGCTCGAGGCCCGCGCCGAAATACACCGTGTCGACTTCCGAGAACGGAATGCCGAACTTCAGGTCGCCGCCGACCGTGACGATCTTGAAGCTCGAATCGGTCGAGTAGTACAGCGGCTGATACGTGCGGTAGTAGACGTCGGTAATCCGCTTGATGCCGTCGACCGTAAAGTACGGATCGACCTGCGTGACCGTCAGCGTGCGGTACGTCTTTGCGGTATTCACGTTCACCGACAGACTCGTGCCCGAACCGAACACGTTGTCTTGCGACACACCGGCCGACAGCACCACCTTGTCTGTGGACGAGAAACCCGCGCCCAGCGTGATCGCGCCGGTCGGCTTTTCGGCCACCTTGACGTCGACGTCCACCTGGTCTGGCGTGCCTTCCACCGGCACCGTGGTCACGTCCACGTCGGTGAAGTAGCCGAGACGGTTGATCCGGTCTTTCGACAGCGCGAGACGGTTCGAGTCGAACCACGAGCTTTCGAGCTGGCGCATTTCACGGCGCACCACTTCGTCGCGGGTACGCGTGTTGCCGACCACGTTGATGCGGCGCACGTACACGCGGCGGCTCGGATCGACTTGCAGCGTCAGGTCGACCTTGTGGTGTTCCTGATCGATCTGCGGCTGCGCATTCACCGTCGCAAACGCATAACCGTATTCGCCGAGCTTGTCGACGATCGCCTTCGTGGTGGCTTGCAGTTTCTCGGCCGAGAAACGGTCGCCCGGTTTGATCTTGATCAGCTTGGCCAGCTCCGCCTCGCGGTCGAGCAGATTACCGGCCAGCTTGATGCTGTTGATCGTGTACGGCTCGCCTTCGTGCAGCGTGACCGTCAGATACATGTCCTTCTTGTCCGGCGAAATCGACACCTGAGTCGAGTCGATGTTGAACTCGAGGTAGCCGCGATTCAGGTAATACGAGCGGACATTTTCGAGGTCGCCGGTGAGCTTGTCTTTCGCGTACAGATCGTTCTTCGTGTACCACGAGAACCAGTTCGGCGTGGACAGCTGCATTTCGTCGCGCAGCGTACCCGTGCTGAACGCCTTGTTGCCGATGAAGTTGATCTGGCGGATCTTCGCGCTCGGACCTTCGGCCACCGAGAACAGCACCGACACGCGATTGCGGTCGATCGGCGTGATCGTGGTGGTGACTTCGGCCGCGTAGTAACCGCGCGTCAGGTACTGACGCTTCAGCTCCTGTTCCGCCTTGTCGACCAGCGCCTTGTCGTAGTAACGGCCTTGCGACAAACCGACCGCGCGCAGCGCCTTGGTCAGGTTGTCCTTGTCGAATTCGTGAATGCCCGCGAAGTCGATCGTGCCGACGGCCGGACGTTCCAGCACCTGCACGATGACGACATTGCCTTCGGTCGCAATCTTGACGTCGTTGAAGAAGCCCGTGGCATACAGCGCACGAATGGCTTCGGAAGCCTTGTCGTCGCTAAACGTGTCGCCCTGCTTGATGGGGAGATACGCGAACACGGTACCGGGTTCGACGCGTTGCAATCCCTCGATCCGGATGTCTTGCACCACGAAGGGCGTCGTTGCGTGAGCAACCAGCCCATGCGCGGCGAACGCCGCGGCTATAACCGTCTTTGGAACAAAGCGATGAGGTTTAAACAACGTGCTTCCCCAGTGTGTATAGCTGCATCAGGTCAGGCGGTCGCCATCGGAACGCCGCCGGACACTTTAAAAATGGATTAAACGAGCCAGATCGTTGAACAGCGCGATCGCCGACAATGCGACGATGCAGGCGAGACCCGCCCTCTGAAAAACGAGTTGCCAGCGATCGGAGACAACTTTGCCGGTTACAGCTTCAACCAAATAATATAACAGATGCCCACCGTCCAAAACCGGAATTGGTAACAGGTTCAGTACGCCAAGGCTAATACTGACAAGGGCCAGGAACGACAGGAATGCAGAAGGACCTAGACGTGCGCTCTTTCCTGCGTAATCGGCGATTGTCACCGGGCCGGAAAGATTTTTCAGCGAGGCCTCGCCGACGATCATCCGCCCGAACATCCGCACCGAATAAACCGCAAGATCCCACGTACGGCGCGCACCCAACTGCAAGCTTTCAACCGGCCCATAACGCACGTCGATCGACGGCACCTGGGTGGCCAGCTCGGCGCCGATGCGGCCGACTTGCTGACCGGTAGCGTCGTCGCGCTGTGCTTGCGGCACGATGCGCACGTCTTCGAGCTTGGCCGCCGACTGTGCGCCCTGCGCGCCCTGCGCACTTTGCACGCCGCGCTCGACCTGCAGCGTCACCGGCTTGCCGGCGTGCGATTTTACATAGGCGATGAACGCGGTTGCGTTGTCGGTCGGCACGCCGTCGACTGCGCGCAGACGGTCGCCTGCGACGAGCCCCGCCTGTTGCGCCGCGCTGCCCGGCTGCACGCCCGCGACCGTCAGCTTGCCGCCACCCGGCTCGAAGCCGAGACGCGACATGAAGTCGTCGTCGACGTCTTTCTCGGTGAGGCCACGCAGATCGAGCTGGAAATCCGAGGTGCCGTGCGCGTCTTTCGCGCTCAGCACGACGCGTTTATGGTCGAAGGCCGCGCCGAGCAATTTCCAGCGCAGGTCGGACCACGACCGCACCGGCTCCGACTCGGCCGCATTCTCCGAGCGCACCGCGACGATCGTCTCGCCGCCTTCGAAGCCCGCCGCGGCGGCCAGCGTAGTCGGCGCCGGCGCTGCAACCACGGCCGCGGGTTCGGTCACGCCGGTAGCGAACACGAGCGCGAACAATACGATGGCAAGGAGGAAGTTCGCGACCGGGCCGGCCGCGACGATCGCGAAACGCCGCCATACCGGCTGACGGTTGAACGCGTGCGGCAGCGCTTCAGCGGAAATCGGCGCGCCGCCGGTTTCGCGCTCGTCGAGCATCTTCACGTAGCCGCCGAGGGGCAACGCGGCGATCGTCCACTCGGTGCCGGTTTTCGGACTCACCCACTGGAACAGCGGCTTGCCGAAGCCGATCGAAAAGCGCAGCACCTTGACGCCGCACCAGCGCGCCACGCTGTAATGGCCATACTCATGAACGACCACGAGTACGCCAATAGCGACCGCGAAGGCGAGCAGTTCGATCAGCAGATTCATAAGCGCCTCACTGGACGGCGCGTTCCGTGCGACGGGCGCTATCCGGCAGACGCGCGATGAATTCGGCCGCGGCACGACGCGCGGCGGCATCGGCCTCGATCACGTCTTCCAGTGCGTGCGCGCTCTGGTTCGGCAGCGCGTTGAGCACCGAGTCGACCACCTGCGCGATGGTCATGAAACCGATCTGGCGCGCGAGGAACGCCTCGACGGCGATTTCGTTCGCGGCGTTCAGCGCCGCGCTCGCCATGCCGCCCTCGGCCAGCGCCTTGACCGCCAGCGCCAGACACGGGAAGCGCGTGTAGTCGGGCTTTTCGAACGACAGCGACGCGACCTGCAGCAGATCGAGTTGCTGAACGCCCGAATCGACGCGATCCGGAAACGCCAGCGCATAGGCAATCGGCGTGCGCATGTCGGGATTGCCCAGTTGCGCGAGCACCGAACCGTCTGCGTACGACACCATCGAATGAATCACGCTTTGCGGATGAATCAGCACCTCGATCCGCTCGCCCGGCAGGTTGAACAGCCAGTGCGCCTCGATCACTTCGAGGCCTTTGTTCATCATCGTGGCGGAGTCGACCGAAATCTTGCGGCCCATCACCCAGTTCGGATGCTTGCAGGCTTCGTCCGGCGTGACGTCGACCAGCGTGGCCGGCTCGCGAGTGCGGAACGGTCCGCCCGAAGCCGTCAGGATGATCTTCGACACACCGCCGTGCTGCGCGGCTTCGCGCGGCAGGCACTGGAAAATCGCGTTGTGTTCGCTGTCGACCGGCAGCAGTACCGCGCCGTTGTCGCGCACCGCGTCCATGAAGATCGCGCCGGACATCACCAGCGCTTCCTTGTTGGCGAGCAGAATGCGCTTGCCGGCGCGCGCCGCGGCCAGGCTGGGCGCGAGACCCGCCGCGCCGACGATCGCCGCCACCACCGTATCGCAGCCGGCGCTTTCCGACACGTCGACGAGCGCCTGCGGCCCGTACGTGACTTCAGTCTTGCAGCCGGCGTCGCGCAGTTTTGCCGCGACGTGAAGCGCGGTATCGGCGTCGCCGACCACCGCGACGTCGGGCTTAAAGCGCAGGCACTGTTCGACGAGCTTGTCGCCGTTGCGATGCGCGGTGAGCGCATAAACCGAGAAGCGCTCGGGATGACGCGCGACGACGTCGAGCGTACTGTCTCCAATCGAGCCCGTGGAACCGAGCAATGTCAGACGTTTTTGCATATCTCTTTCTCTAGCCGAGCAGCAGCATGGCAAGCGGCAGCACCGGCAGTAACGCGTCGATGCGATCGAGCACGCCGCCGTGCCCAGGCAACAGGCCGCTTGAATCTTTCACACCGGCCTGGCGTTTCATCATCGATTCGAACAGGTCGCCCACTACGCTGAAGATCACCAGCAAGGTCAGCGCGAGCAGCGTACGCACGGCGCCCAATTGCACCAGCAGCGCAGAATACAGGGTTGGCTCGAACGCATGCAAAAAGACCGCAAGCGCCGCCACGATCATGACCGCGAGCCAGCCGCCGATCGCGCCCTCCCAGGTCTTACCGGGGCTGATGGCAGGCGCCAGCTTGTGTTTTCCGAACGCTTTTCCGGAGAAGTATGCGCCGATATCGGCCAGCCATACCAGGAGCAGCAGCGACAGCACGAACGGCACGCCCTTCATGCGCGCGGCGACGAGAGCATGCCAGCACGCGACGAATACCACAATCCCGGCAAGGAACAGAAAGATGCGCGCGGCGCCTTGGGCCAGCGTGGGCTTGCGCAGCAGCACGTACGGCCCGGCGATCACCCAGAACACCGCGGCCGCCTGAAACAGCGGCCGTGGCTCGTCGACGCCGGTGCCGAGCCGCGTACTCGCGACCAGCGCCATAGCGGCGACGATCGCGTAGATCGCCGGGCCGGCGCCGCCGAGTTTCAGAAGGCGCGCCCATTCCCACGCGGCGAACACGACGACGAAGGCGATCAGCGCGCCGAACGCGCCGACCGGCGCGAACAACGTGACCGGCAGGAACACGGCCAGCATGACGATCGCCGTGATGACACGGGTTTTTAGCATGGAAGCGAATCGACGTTCTGCGATTGCGGCTCGAGTTGAGCACTGGTGCGGCCGAAGCGGCGCTCACGCTCCGCATAGGAAGCGATAGCGTGGCCGAGAGCGTCGGCGTCGAAATCCGGCCAGTAGGTATCGGTGAAATAGAACTCGGTGTACGCGAGTTGCCACAGCAGGAAATTGCTGACACGGCGCTCGCCGCCGGTGCGGATGAACAGGTCCGGCTCCGGCGCATAAGCCATCGACAGGTGCTCGGCGAACGAGTCTTCGTTCACCTCGACCGCCTTGCCTGCCAGCGCCGATTGTTCGGCGAGCTTGCGGGTGGCCTGCATGATGTCCCAGCGGCCGCCGTAATTCGCGGCGATGGTCAGCGTGAGACGGGTATTGCGCGCGGTTTTGGTTTCCGCACGCTTGATCAGATCGCGGATGCGCGCATCGAACTTCGACAGATCGCCGACCACGCGCAGACGGATGCCGTTCGCGTGCAGCTTGCCGATTTCGCGCTCCAGCGCGGTGACGAACAGGCGCATCAGGAACGACACTTCGTCGTTCGGGCGGCGCCAGTTTTCCGAGCTGAACGCAAACAGCGTCAGATATTCGACGCCCTGCCGTGCGCACGCCTCGACGGCCGCACGCACGGCGTCGACGCCGCGCGTATGGCCGGCGACGCGCGGCAGGCGGCGCTGGGTCGCCCAACGGCCGTTGCCGTCCATGATGATCGCGATATGTCGCGGCACCGCGGCGACATCAGGCACGCGCACGGTTGAGCTGGTATAGGTCATGGCCGTCGGGACAGTGACTGCAAATAAAGAAGTGGAAATCGCGAAAGTGCTGAGCCTCGCGGGCTCAGACCGTCATGATCTCGGCTTCTTTCGTCACGACGAGTTTGTCGATTTCAGCGACGAACTTGTCCGTCAGCTTCTGAACGTCGTCGCCGGCGCGGCGCTCGTCGTCTTCCGAAATCTCTTTGTCTTTCACGAGCTTCTTGAGTTGCTCGTTCGCGTCGCGGCGCAGATTGCGCACGGCAACCTTGGCCGTTTCCGCTTCGCTCTTGACCACTTTGGTCAGTTCGCGGCGGCGTTCTTCGGTCAGCGCGGGCATCGGCACGCGGATCACGTCGCCTTGCGTGGCCGGGTTCAGACCGAGGTCCGACTCGCGGATCGCCTTTTCGACGACCTGGACCATCTTCTTTTCCCAAGGCTGCACGCCGATCGTGCGCGCGTCGATCAGCGTCAGGTTCGCGACCTGCGAAATCGGCACCGGCGAGCCGTAGTAGTCGCACTGGATGTGATCCAGCAAGCCCGTGTGCGCACGGCCCGTGCGGATTTTCGACAGGTCGTTCTTGAACGCGTCGATGGAGCGCTGCATTTTTTGTTCAGCGCCCTTCCTGATACCAGCCACAGACATTTTTAAACCTCCGAACCTTCAAAACGGTGCGAACCGGCCAGCGCGCGCGAAAAGCGGCGGCCGAAAATCGCGTCAGAGCCCACGTTATGTGAACGAGAGTTTACACGTGGACGAGGGTGCCCTCGTCCTCGCCTTGAACGATGCGCTTGAGCGCGCCCGGCTTGACGATCGAAAACACGCGGATCGGCAGCTTCTGGTCGCGGCACAGCGCGAACGCGGTGGCGTCCATCACCTGCAGATTGCGGCCGATGGCTTCGTCGAAACTGATCGTGGTGTAGCGCGTCGCGCTCGGGTCTTTCTTCGGGTCGGCCGAATAGACGCCGTCCACCTTGGTCGCCTTCAGCACGACTTCCGCGCCGATTTCCGAACCGCGCAACGCAGCGGCCGTGTCGGTCGTGAAGAACGGGTTGCCGGTGCCGGCCGCGAAAATCACGACCTTGCCTTCTTCGAGCTGGCGAATTGCGCGCGGGCGGATGTACGGCTCGACCACCTGGTCCATGCGCAGCGCGGATTGCACGCGCGCTTCGATACCGGCGTGGCGCATCGCGTCCTGCAACGCCAGCGCGTTCATCATGGTGGCCAGCATGCCCATGTAGTCGGCCGTGGCGCGGTCCATACCCGCCGCGCCGCCCGCGACGCCGCGAAAAATATTGCCGCCGCCGATGACCACCGCCAGTTGCGTGCCGAGCCGAACCACCTCGGCCACGTCCGCCACCATTCGTTCGATGGTTGCGCGATTAATGCCAAAGGCATCGTCGCCCATCAGAGCTTCACCGGAGAGTTTGAGCAGGACGCGTTTATAGGCAGTGGGCATAGGGGTATCCAGATCGCGCAGAACAGGGCAACAACAAGGGACTAATGTAGGGGTGAAATGCTGATTCGGGCAAGCGCCGCCAAATTGGCGAACCCTGGGGTCCGCCAGCGGCATAGGCCACGAGGGTCGACCCACGCGCGGCCTTGCGGCGCTGCCGACCGCGGCGAAGTCTTGCTCCGCCGCGGGTCCAACGGTACTAGATCAAGCTTGAGCGACGCTTATTGTTGCTTCGCAGCAGCGACTTGAGCCGCCACTTCAGCTGCAAAATCGTCCTGCTTTTTCTCGATGCCTTCGCCGACCACGAACAGCGCGAACTTCTGCACGCTCGAGTTGCCAGCCTTCAGCATCTGTTCGATCGTCTGCTTGTCGTTCTTAACGAACGTCTGGTTCAGCAGCGACACTTCCTTCAGGTACTTCTGCACGCTGCCGTCGACCATCTTGGCGACGATTTCAGCCGGCTTGCCCGATTCGGCAGCCTTCTGTTCAGCAATGCTGCGTTCCTTCGCGATCAGGTCTGCCGGCACGTCGTCCGACGACAGCGACACCGGCTTCATTGCGGCGATGTGCATGGCCACGTCCTTGCCGATCTGCTCGTCCGCGCCCGTGTACTCGACCAGCACGCCGATACGCGTGCCGTGCAGGTACGCTGCCAGCTTGTTCGAGGTGTCGAAACGCACGAAACGGCGGATCGACAGGTTCTCACCGATCTTGCCGACCAGCGCGAGACGCACTGCGTCGACCGTCGAGCCTTCCAGCGGCAGTGCCGCCAGCGCCGCGACGTCAGCCGGGTTTTGCGTGGCGACCAGCTCGGCGATCTTCTTCGAGAAAGCGAGGAAGTCGTCGTTCTTCGAAACGAAGTCGGTTTCGCAGTTCAGCTCGACCAGCGAACCCGCATTGCCGCCGATGAACGAAGCGACCACGCCTTCAGCCGTGACGCGCGATGCTGCCTTGCTCGCCTTGTTGCCCAGCTTCACGCGCAGCAACTCTTCAGCGCGCGCCATGTCGCCGTCGGCTTCCGTCAGCGCCTTCTTGCATTCCATCATCGGCGCGTCGGTCTTTGCGCGCAGTTCTGCAACCATGCTTGCGGTAATTGCCGCCATCATTTGCTCCTTGAGTTCCGTCTGTCACACGCCGCCCGGACTTCGATGCCGGCGGCAAGAATTCGTTTCAGCGTTGTGCGCATTTTTTTACGGACAACGCGTTGGGCACCGCATTTTCACACCGCTTGCAGCACCCCACTACAATGTCGCGACTTAAAAAAAGGGGGCCTGTAGAAAGCCCCCTTTTTTGCCGGACACGGGGCAGCTTTACGCTTCCGCGTTGACCTCGACGAACTCGTCGCCGTCACCGCCACGGGCAGCCGTCACCACTTCGTTGACCGCGTTAGCACGGCCTTCCAGGATCGCGTCAGCCACGCCAGCCGTGTACAGAGCGACAGCCTTCGACGCGTCGTCGTTACCCGGGATCACGTAATCGATGCCTTCCGGCGAGTGGTTCGTGTCGACCACGGCGATGACCGGGATGCCGAGCTTGTTGGCTTCGGTCACGGCAATCTTGTGGTAACCGACGTCGACCACGAAGATCGCGTCCGGAATGCCGCCCATGTCTTTCACGCCGCCGATCGACTTTTGCAGCTTGGCCATTTCGCGTTCGAACAGCAGCGCTTCCTTCTTGCTCATGCGTTCGGTTTCGCCTGCTTCCAGCGACGCTTCCATGTCCTTCAGGCGCTTGATCGAAACCTTCAGCGTCTTGAAGTTGGTCAGCATGCCGCCGAGCCAACGCGCGTTGACGAACGGCATACCGGCGCGTTGCGCTTCTTCAGCGATCGTGTCGCGCGATTGACGCTTCGTGCCGACGAACAGGATGGTGCCGCGATTTGCTGCCAGTTGACGCGCGTACTTCAGCGCGTCGTTGTACATCGGCAGCGTCTTTTCGAGGTTGATAATGTGAATCTTGTTGCGATGACCGAAAATGAAGGGAGCCATCTTCGGGTTCCAGAAGCGCGTTTGGTGACCGAAGTGGACACCGGCTTCCAGCATTTGACGCATGGTAACTGCCATGAAAATCTCCGCGAGGGTTGGGTCTTAAGCCGGCTGCCGTATCTGCCGCGCCGCCATAACCGCTGGTTCCTGGCTGACGCGACCGACACCCTGGGTGCGCCGGCTTGCGAGTCTGCTGCCTTGGTGCTGCTTTGCCCGTAGCGCAGGCAGCTATCGCTACGGGTAATCTTGCATCTACTGCTTATCTACCGCTTTTGCCCAGTCGCTTTTGCCCAGTTTTCACCTGGAAACCGGCAATTGAGCAGCAAAAATAAGACAGAGGCCGACTTAGCCAAAGATTATAGCACGCGACTATCGGTCGACTCAACCTGCCTGGTAGCTCCTGTTTGTCGCAGGCGGTTGCACCTCAAGCGTCCGGCGCCTTTATCGACACACCGGCCGTTCGGCCGCAAACATGCCGCCATGGCATCGAGCGGCCGTCGCAAAAGCCTGCGGCAGCCGGAATATGGTGCGATAATCCCGCAATAATCGCATTTCAGACCCGACTCATGGCTATTACCCTCAAAAACGAACACGATATCGCGCAAATGCGAGTTGCCTGCCGACTCGCCAGCGAAGTGCTCGATTACATCACGCCGTTCGTGACAGCCGGCATCACCACCGGCGAACTCGATCGCCTGTGTCACGAATATATGCTGAAGGAACAGGGCACCGTCCCAGCACCGCTCAATTACCAGCCGCCCGGCTATCCGCCCTACCCGAAAGCCACCTGTATTTCCGTCAACGACGTGATCTGCCACGGCATTCCGGGCGACAAGACGCTGAAGAACGGCGACGCGCTGAACATCGACATCACGGTAATCAAGGAAGGCTATTTCGGCGACACGAGCCGGATGTTCATCGTCGGCGAAGGGTCGATCATGGCCAAACGGCTGGTTCAGACCACCTTCGAGTGCATGTGGCTCGGCATCGATCAGGTCCGGCCGGGCGCGCATCTCGGCGACATCGGCCACGCGATCCAGAAACACGCGGAAGGGCAAGGCTACAGCGTGGTGCGCGAATACTGCGGCCACGGCATCAGCACGGTCTTCCACGAAGATCCGCAGATCCTGCACTACGGCCGTCCGGGCACCGGGTTCGAGTTGCAAGCCGGCATGATCTTCACGATCGAGCCGATGATCAACGCCGGCCGCCGCGACATCCGCACCATGCCGGATCAATGGACCGTCAAGACCAAAGATCGCAGCCTGTCGGCGCAGTGGGAGCACACCGTGCTCGTCACCGAAACCGGCTATGACGTGCTGACCGTGTCCGCCGGCACGCCCGCACGCCCGCCGCTCGTGGCCGCCACGGCCTGATCGACCTCCGCCCTCACCGCCCGCCTGCCAATGAGTAGTGTTCCAGCCGTCGCCCAATCGCATGCCACGTCGCTCAAGGCGGACTACAAAGTGGCCAAAGCCCAGTTGCTGGAACGCTTCAAGACCGCGACCAACGTCGATACGCTGATGGCCGCCCTCGCGCGCGCCACAGATGACTCGCTGCGCGCCGCGTGGAACACCTGCGAACTGCCGCCGGAGCTGGCGCTGCTGGCCGTCGGCGGTTATGGGCGCGGCGAACTCGCGCCGCATTCGGACATCGACATTCTCGTCCTGCTGCCGGACGCGCCGTTCGAGCATCTCGAAGCGCGCATCGAGCGCTTTATCAGCCTTGCATGGGATCTGGGGCTCGAACTCGGCAGCAGCGTGCGCAGCGTGTCGCAATGTCTCGAAGAAGCCGCGAACGACGTCACCGTGCGCACCTCCCTGCTGGAAGCGCGCCGCATCACCGGCAGCGCCACGCTGTTCGACGACTTCGCGAAGCGTTACCGCGACGCGCTCGATCCGCGCGCATTTTTCCAGGCCAAGGTGCTGGAAATGCGTCAGCGGCACGCCAAATTCCAGGACACGCCGTATTCGCTCGAACCGAACATCAAGGAAAGCCCGGGCGGTTTGCGCGATCTGCAATTGATCCTGTGGATCACTCAGGCGGCTAGGTTCGGCAGCAGTTGGCGGGAACTCGAAGCACGCGGTCTGATCACCGAGCGCGAAGCACGCGAATTGCGTCGCAACGAGAGTTTCCTGAAGGCGCTGCGCGCGCGGCTGCATGTCACCGCGGGGCGTCGTCAGGACATCCTGGTGTTCGATCTGCAAACGCCGGTGGCCGAGAGTTTCGGCTATAAGCCAACCGCCACCAAACGCGCCAGCGAACAGCTGATGCGCCGCTATTACTGGTCGGCGAAGGCCGTCACGCAACTCGCGACGATCCTGATCCAGAACATCGAAGCGCAGCTCTTCCCGAACACGAGCGGGATCACACGCGTGCTGTCGGACCGCTTCGTCGAGAAACAGGGCATGCTGGAAATCGCCGACGACGACGTGTTCGAACGCGAGCCGAACGCGATTCTCGAAGCCTTCCTGCTGTACGAACAGACGCCGGGCGTAAAGGGTCTGTCGGCGCGCACGCTGCGCGCGATCTACAACGCCCGCGACGTGATGGACCAGCACTGGCGGCGCGATCCGGAAAACGGCCGTCTGTTCATGGAAATCCTGAAGCAGCCGGCCGGCATCACGCACGCGCTGCGGCTGATGAACCAGACGAGCGTGCTTGGGCGTTATCTGCTGAACTTCCGGCGCATCGTCGGGCAGATGCAGCACGACCTGTATCACGTGTACACGGTCGATCAGCACATTCTGATGGTGCTGCGCAATCTGCGCCGTTTCGCGGTCGCCGAGCATGCGCACGAATATCCGTTCTGCAGCCAGTTGATCGTCAACTTCGACCGGCCGTGGGTGTTGTACGTGGCGGCGCTGTTTCACGACATCGCCAAAGGCCGCGGCGGCGACCACTCGCAGCTCGGCATGGCCGACGCACGGCGCTTCTGCCGCAATCACGGAATCGAAGGCGACGACGGCGATCTGGTGGTGTGGCTGGTGCAGCAGCATCTGACGATGAGCCAGGTCGCGCAGAAACAGGACACCAGCGACCCGGAAGTCATCAAGCGTTTCGCGGAGCTGGTCGGCACCGAACGGCGCCTGACCGCGCTGTATCTGCTGACGGTAGCCGACATCCGCGGCACCAGCCCGAAAGTCTGGAATACGTGGAAGGGCAAGCTGCTCGAAGACCTGTACCGCGCCACCCTCGCGGTGCTCGGCGGCGCACGGCCCGACGCGCATTCGGAACTGAAGTCGCGTCAGGAAGAGGCGCTCGCGCTCTTGCGCCTCGAAACCGTGCCGGAAGGCGCGCAAACGGCGCTGTGGGACAAGCTCGACATCGGCTATTTCCTGCGCCACGACGCGGCGGATATCGCATGGCAGACACGCGTGCTGTCGCGCCATGTCGAAACGGCGACGCCGATCGTGCGGGCGCGTCCGTCGCCGATCGGCGAGGCGCTGCAGGTGCTGGTCTACGTGAAGGACCAGCCCGATCTGTTCGCCGGCATTTGTGCGTATTTCGACCGCAACGGCCTGTCGGTGCTCGATGCGCGGGTCAGCACGACTCGTCACGGGTACGCGCTCGATAATTTCCTCGTCGCGCATACCGAAGAAGACGTGCATTATCGCGATATCGCCAATCTTGTCGAACAGGAACTGACCGCCCGCCTCACGGGTGACGGCACCCTGCTTCCGGGACCGTCGAAAGGCCGTTTGTCGCGGCTCTCGCGGACCTTCCCTGTTACGCCGCGCGTCGATCTTCGGGCCGACGAACGCGGCCAATACTACATCCTGTCCGTGTCTGCGAATGACCGGCCAGGCCTTCTTTATTCGATCGCGCGCGTGCTGGCCGAGCACCGGGTCAGCGTCGCGTCGGCGCGGATCAATACGCTCGGCGAACGCGTCGAAGACGTGTTCCTGCTGGACGGACACGGTCTGTCTGACAACCGCCTGCAAATTCAGGTCGAGACGGAACTGCTGCGCGCGATCGCAGTGTGAGATTTCATGCGAGTCAAATTAACAGCCAAGCACCCGCGGCCGGCTTCGTCCGAACGCGCCCCTGTCCGTACCGGAAGCACGTCGGCGCGTAAGCCGACGCGTCCGGCGGGACCGAAGCCGTCCGAGTCTGCATCGAAGGCGGGTTTCAGCGGGGCGCGGGGTGAAGGCGCTGGCGGTACGGGTGGCGGCAAACGGCCTGCTGGCGCGGGTAAGCCGGCAGGCGCCGGTGCGCGCGCGCCGCGGGCCGAGGGATCGTTTTCGCGTGAGCGGGATGCGGGTGCTGGCGCGGGTGGTGCGCGCCGGGCGCCGTCGGATCGGCCGCCGCGGCGTGAAGGCGCTGGCGGTGCAGGCGCCCCGCGGAGGTTTGAAGGCGGCGAGCGTGGGCCGCGTCGGGATGATGGGGAGCGTAGTCAAGGTGCGCCGCGTCGATTTGAAGGTAGTAGCGATCGTGGTCCGCGCCGGGATGATGGTGAGCGCGCGCCGAGAAGGTTTGAAGGTGGCGCTGAGCGTAGCGAACGTGCGCCGCGCCGAGCCGATGGTGAGCGCAGCCAAGGCGCGCCGCGTCGATTCGAAGGCAGCGGCGATCGTGCACCGCGTCGGGATGCACAAGAGCGTGCTCCGCGTCGGTTTGAAGGCAGCGCCGACCGTAGCGAACGCGCGCCCCGCCGCGCCGATGGTGAGCGTAGCCAAGGTGCACCGCGCCGCTTCGAAGGCAGCGCTGATCGCGCACCCCGCAGTTTCGGCGACCGCCCTGCGCGTCGCGACGACGGCGAGCGCCGTCCGTTTAGCGGAGCGCGTCCGGGCACCGGTCGCCCGTCCGAAGGCGGACCGCGCGGCGAACGCGACGCCGCCTCCCGACCGCGCTTCAACAGCGACCGTGGCGGCCCGCAAGATCGCCGCAGCGGTGACCGTGGCCCGCGCAGCGATAGCGCGCCGCGTCGCTTCGAAGGCGAACGCGGTTCGTCCGAGCGCGGCGAGCGCAGCTTCGCAAAGCCGGTCAAAAGCGCTTACGGCGACCGTTCCGAACGCCCGGCGCGCGCACCGCGCGACGACCGGGGCGAGCGCGCTCCCGCCAAACGCGATTTCAGCGACCGACCGGCGCGTGCCGGCGAACGCACAGAACGCACAGAACGTCCGGAGCGTGGCGACCGCACCGAACGCCCGGCCCGCAGCTTCGACAAAACCTTACCGGGCGCGCCGCGCCGCTTCGCCGACAACGACCGCCCCGCTCGCGCGGACAAACCGCGCGGCCCGGCATCCGCCGCACGCGCAGCGCACGACACCGACACGGCCCCGCGCACCCCGCGCCGCGACTACGAAGACGCCCCCGGCACGCTGCGCCTGTCCAAGCTGATGTCGGAACTCGGCCTGTGTTCGCGCCGCGAAGCCGACGAATGGATCGAGAAAGGCTGGGTGCTGGTGGACGGCGAACGCATCGACACGCTCGGCACCAAGGTTCGTCCGGACCAGCGCATCGAAATCGACCCCGCCGCCGAAGCCGCGCAAGCGAGCCAGGTGACGGTGCTGATCCACAAGACGGTCGGCTTCGTGTCGGGCCAGGCGGAAGACGGCTATCAGCCGGCCATCACGCTGGTCACGCCGGAGAACCGCTGGGAAGGCGACCGCTCGGACATCCGTTTCTCGGTCGCGCATCTGCGGCAACTCGCGCCGGCCGGCCGGCTCGACATCGATTCGACCGGCCTGCTGGTGCTCACGCAGGACGGCCGCATCGCCAAGCAACTGATCGGCGGCCACTCGGAGATCGACAAGGAATATCTGGTGCGCGTCGCGTTCGGCGAACACACTACCGACGTCGAAAGCCACTTCCCGCCCGAAAGCCTCGCGCTGCTGCGCCACGGCCTCGAACTCGACGACGTGCCGCTGAAGGCGGCGCAAGTCAGCTGGCAAAACGGCGAGCAACTGCGGTTCGTGCTGCGCGAAGGCAAGAAGCGCCAGATTCGCCGGATGTGCGAGCTGGTCGGGCTGGAAGTGATCGGCCTGAAGCGCGTGCGAATGGGTCGCGTGATGCTCGGCGCGTTGCCGCCGGGGCAATGGCGTTATCTGTCGGCAGACGAGTCGTTTTGATAGCCTGATGCGCCGATGCAATGAGAGCGTGCAGATGCTCTCCTTGCAGAACCGCCGGCCGCAGGCGCAAAAAAACCACGCGTTTTGCGTGGTTTTTTTGCGCCTGAGCAACGCCGAAACCGAAAGCCCGACACCACCTCAATCGTCGCTATTCGGATCCATGTCCGGAAACAGGATTTCCGTAAAACCGAACTTCGCGAAATCGTTGATTCGCATCGGATACAGCTTGCCGATCAGGTGATCGCATTCGTGTTGCACGACGCGCGCATGAAAGCCCTCGGCGACGCGATCGATCGGTTTGCCGTACTGATCGAAGCCGTGATATTTGATCATCGAAAACCGGCTCACCGCGCCGCGCAGTCCCGGCACCGAAAGACAACCCTCCCAGCCCTCTTCCATGTCCTGCGACACCGGCGTGATGGTCGGATTGATCAGCACCGTTTCGGGCACCGGAGGCGCATCCGGATAGCGTTCGTTATGGCCGAAGCCGAAGATCACCACCTGCAGATTCACGCCGATCTGCGGCGCGGCGAGCCCTGCGCCGTTCGCATCGTGCATCGTCTCGAACATGTCTTTGACGAGTTCATGCAATTCGGGCGTGTCGAAGTGATCGACCGGATCGGCAATACGCAACAAACGCGGATCGCCCATCTTGAGAATTTCGCGGATCATAACTGCCCCTCCAGGAGCTTACGCATACCATCTTCGTCGAGTATCGGGATGCCGAGTTCCTCGGCTTTCACCAACTTGCTGCCCGCTTCCGCCCCCGCCACCACATAGTCCGTTTTTTTCGACACCGAACCGGCCACTTTCGCGCCGGCCGCTTCGAGCATTTCCTTCGCTTCTTCACGCGCCAGCGACGGCAACGTGCCCGTCAGCACGACGATCTTGCCGGCCAGAATACCTTGCGGCGCCTTCGGTGCGGGCGGCCCTTCCTGCCACGTGACCTTGCCCGGCGCGCGCAACTGCTCGATCACCGTGCGGTTGTGTTCTTCCGCGAAAAACTGATGGAGCGACTCGGCCACCACCGGCCCGACGTCGTTCACTTCGAGCAACGCTTCGACCGACGCGTCCATGATTGGATCCAGCGAGCCGAAATGCCTGGCCAGATCTTTTGCCGTCGATTCGCCCACATGACGGATGCCGAGCGCGTAAATGAAGCGTGCGAGCGTGGTGTGCTTGGCCTTTTCGAGCGAGTCGAGCAGGTTCTGCGCGGACTTTTCGGCAAAGCGATCGAGTTCGGCCAGCGTCGCGAAACCGACGTTGAACAGATCGGCGGGCGTGCGCACGAGGTTCTGCTCGACCAGTTGGTCGATGATCTTTTCACCGAGCCCGTCGATATCCAGCGCGCGGCGTTGCGCGAAGTGCCACAACGCCTGCTTGCGTTGCGCCGGACAGAACAGGCCACCGGTGCAACGGGCGATCGCCTCGTCCGGCAAACGCTCGATGCTCGAGCCGCAAATCGGGCACTGCGTGGGCATCACGAACTCGCGCGCGTCGTCGGGGCGGCGTTCGAGCAGCGCGCTCACCACCTCCGGGATCACGTCGCCGGCACGCCGCACGATCACCGTGTCGCCGATCCGGATGTCTTTGCGGCGCACTTCGTCTTCGTTATGCAGCGTGGCATTGGTCACCGTCGCGCCGCCGACGAACACCGGCTCAAGCCGCGCGACCGGCGTGATCGCGCCGGTGCGGCCGACCTGCACGTCGATCGCGACGAGTTTGGTGAGCGCTTCCTGCGCGGGAAATTTGTGCGCCAGCGCGAAACGCGGCGCGCGCGACACGAAGCCGAGCGCGTCCTGCTCGTCGCGGCGATTGACCTTGTACACGACGCCGTCGATGTCGTACGGCAGCTTGTCGCGCTTTTCGCCCACCGTGTGGAAGAACCCGAGCAAGCCGTCGGCGCCCTGCACCACCGCCCGCTCACCGTTCACCGGCAAACCGAGTTCCTTGTACCAATCGAGCAATTCGCTATGCGTGGCGGGCATCTCGATGCCGTCGAGCACGCCGATTCCATATGCAAAAAAGGATAGCGGCCGCTGCGCGGTGATCTTCGAATCGAGCTGCCGCAAACTGCCCGCCGCCGCGTTGCGCGGATTGGCGAACTCCTTGTGTTCGGCGGCCCGCTGCCGCTCGTTCAGTTTCTCGAAATCGCGCTTGAACATCAGCACTTCGCCGCGTACGTCGAGAATGTGCGGCACGCGTTTGCCTTTGAGCTTCAGCGGAATCGAGCGGATCGTGCGGACGTTTTCAGTGACGTTCTCGCCGGTCGCGCCGTCGCCGCGCGTGGCGGCCTGAACGAATTGCCCGTCGACGTAGCGCAGCGAAATGGCGAGGCCGTCGAACTTCAACTCGGCCGCGTAATCGACTGGTACAGGCGCGACCGGCACCCCCGGCTCGCTCGCGTTCTTGCCGAGCGCGTCGCCTACGCGCTTGTCGAACGCGACGATGTCTTCGTCGGCGAAACCGTTGTTCAGCGACAGCATCGGCTGATCGTGCACGACCGGCTCGAAACCGCTCGCTGCCTCGCCGCCCACGCGCTGGGTAGGCGAATCCGGCACGATCAGGTCCGGATGTTCGGTTTCGATCCGCTCCAGCTCCTTGAACAGCTTGTCGTACTCCGCGTCCGGCAGGTCCGGCTGGTCGAGCACGTAGTACGCGTAGTTGGCGCGCTCGAGTTCCGCGCGCAGCCACGCGGCCCGCTCGGCCGGCGCGCTAGTTGAAGGATGGGGGACGGAGGTTCGGGCCATGCTGTTGGAAGCGTTTTCAGTGGAATTCGGACATTGGATTATCGCAGGAAAGCGCGCCCCTTTACATTGGCCGAACGGCTAGTTTCGCGCGGTGTTTGCGTGGCCCGCAAACGCCGACGGCCGCACATCGTGCGGCCGTCGCGTGCTACAGAAAACCGTAGGGCTTACTGACTGAACAAACGCCGCGTGGCCGGCGAACCGGCCGGAATACCCGCCTGTTCGAGCTTCGCATACAGCGTCATCAGTTGCTTTTCGATCGCGAGCAACGCGGTTTCAGGCAACGGCCGGCGGCCGTCGTCGACCACCCGTCCACCGATCCGCTCGGCCAGCGACTTCGCGTAATCGCACATCAGCCGGAACGGCAGGATGTCTTCGTCGGCGACCGGCACGTCCAGCACCAGCGTGATCATCTGACCACCCTTGTACGTCAGATCGTCGCGCAGGAAATTGGTGTCGCCGAATTGCAGCATGAACACCGGGCTCTGCCGTGCATCGAGCTTGACGAAGCGCGTGCCGTCGCGCGACAGCAGCAGGCCGTCCTGCGAAGCCACCGCCTGCACGTAATTCGCCGACCACGGCGCGCCGTCCGACAGCACGTTGATCGACAACTGCGCGTCGCACTGCGCGGCGAAACCGTCGAGTTCGCGCGCCATCGCAACCGTTTCGAGCATGTCGGGGAATTCCGGCGACGCATCGAGCGCGTCGGCGAATTGCTGCACACCGGTCACGAACTCGGAAAACTCCAGTTCGTTCAGCGCGCCGCTGCGATTCGCGAGTTGCGCGGCCGCGCGCAGTTCTTCGTAGCGCGCGCCGTTTTGCAACAGCTCCCACGTGCCGTCCTCGAGCTTGCCTTCGATATGCACCGGCTTGCTGCCGGCGCGGCGCAGACGCTGCGCAAGCGGAATCACCTTGTCGCCGGGCACCGGCCCGTTCAGGCGGATCGGCACGATGCAATCGATACGCCGATCGACGATCGCCGGCGGCGCCGACGAAATCGTCGTGGCGGCGGGCAGGATCGGTTCGATCGGTTCGTCGGTTGGTTGCGCGGCGGCGGCAGCCGCCGCGTGCTCACCTTCGGCTTGCGCGACGCCTTCCGCTTCCGGATAACCGTTCGGCGTGGTGGTTTCGGCCTGAATATCGGCCGGCGTATCGAGCGGCGCGGCGCTCGCGCCGAACGTCGGCTCGACCCGCGTCGAAGACGGCTCGCTCGTCACGTCCGCACCCACGACAGGTTCGCGGCGCGTGGTCGGCCTGGCCGGCTCGATGAACGGGCTCTGTTCTTCGTGATCGTCGCGCGTGAAACTTTCGGCGGTGTCGGTGGGCATCGGCCGCGGCATCTTGCGGCGCACCTTGGCGCCCTGCCACGCGTTGTACACCACCACGCCCCCGACCACTACGGCACCCGCGCCGATCAAACCGAGTGTCAACTCGTCCATGCATGCTCCATCAGCAATTCTTCTGTCTGCGCGGCTATACGCCCGCTCACGTGTCGCGCGGCCGATGGCCGCTGCGGTGAACGCGGACGCCCGCGCGGCTTTTTACTTAAACGATATTCTGGGCGAAACCCGCAGCCGTTTCCATGTCGACAGCGACGATCCGCGACACGCCCTGCTCCTGCATCGTCACGCCGATCAACTGTTGCGCCATTTCCATCGCGATCTTGTTGTGCGAGATGAACAGGAACTGGGTTTTGTCCGACATCGCCCGCACGAGGTTCGCGAAACGTTCGGTGTTCGCGTCGTCGAGCGGCGCGTCCACTTCGTCGAGCAGACAGAACGGCGCCGGATTCAGCTGGAACATCGCGAACACCAGCGCGGTGGCGGTGAGCGCCTTTTCGCCGCCCGACAGCAGGTGGATCGTCGAATTCTTCTTGCCCGGCGGCTGCGCCATCACCTGCACGCCGGCGTCGAGAATTTCGTCGCCGGTCATGATCAGCTTCGCCTGACCGCCGCCGAACAGCCGCGGGAACAACTCGCCGAAATGACGGTTCACTTCGTCGAACGTGCCTTGCAGCAGCGTGCGCGTTTCGCCGTCGATCTTGCGGATCGCGTCTTCGAGCGTTTCGATCGCGTTGTTGAGGTCGGCCGATTGCGAATCGAGGAACATCTTGCGTTCGGTCGCGGCCTTCAGTTCGTCGAGCGCGGCCATGTTGACCGGACCGAGCGCGATGATCGCGTTGTTGATGCGCGTGACTTCGCCTTGCAGGTACGACGGCTTCATGTCCGGCGTGAGCTTGGCCTGCAACTCGGCTTCATCCACGCCGGCCGCGGCCAGTTGCTCGATGAACTGCTCGCCGTTCAGGCGCGCGGCCTGTTCCTTCAGCTGCAATTCGTTGATGCGGTCGCGCAGCGGCTGCAACGCGCGCTCGGCGCTCAGGCGGGTTTCGTCGGCGGCGCGCAGTTTGGCGGTCAGGTCGTCGAGTTCGAGACGCGTGGCGTGCAGCGCCTCTTCCTTGACCGCGCGGATGTCGAGCGCGTCCTGCAAGCCGGTGTGCGCGGTTTGCTCGTTGATCGTTTCCAGTTCGGCGCGCGCGTCTTCCAGCGAAGCAGCCACGCGCTCGCTCTGTTCGTGCGCGACCTGGATGCTGCGCTTCAATTCGTCGATGCGGTTCGCCATGTTGCGTGCGGCGAACCGCGCATCGGTCGCGGCGCGGTCGAGATCGCGCGACTGGCCGCGCGCGGCGGTGAGTTGTTCGTCGAGTGCTTCGAAGGCCAACTGGTTGTCTTCGAAACGCGCCTGCAATTCGGCGAGCTCGCCGTCGTGACGCTCGAAATTCGCTTCCGATTCGGTGCGCAGCGCGCGCTGCTCTTCGATCTGCGCGGTGATTTCCTCGAGCTCTTCGCGAATCTGCGTGCTGCGCTGCATGTAGCGCTCATGCGCCTGCGTGAGCTTCAGCACGTCCATCTGCAACGCGTGCACGCGCTGGGTCGCGCGTTCCGACTGCTGACGCACGTCGGTCAGCGCCTGCGCGGCTTGCGTGTGAGCGGCTTCGGCGCGGATCGCGGCGGCTTTGGCTTCATCGGCGAGCAGCGCCTGCGCGCGCACCTGACGACCGAGGTTTTCGATTTCCTGCTGACGGGCCAGCATGCCGGCCTGTTCGGAGTCGGCTGCGTACAGTTGCACGCCGACGCGCGTGACCACGTGACCCGCCTTCACGACGAACGAACCGCCTTCCGGCAACTGCGCGCGCATCGCGAGCGCCTGCTGCAGATCGTCGGCGACGAACGCGAGGCCGAGCCAGTCGTTGAGCACCGCGCGGATGCCGGCGTCGTCGATACGCACCAGCGACAGCAACGGCCGCAGCGACGGCGGCGTGGCCGCCGGCTGACCCGCGACCGGCGGCGCGTAGAACGCGAGCTTCGCGGGCGGCGCGTCGGTAGCGAACGCCTTGACCCAGTCGAGGTTCGACACTTCCAGCGCGGCGAGCCGCTCGCGCAGCACCGCTTCGAGCGCGGCTTCCCAGCCGGCTTCGACATGCAGCTTCTTCCACAGACGCGGCAGCCCATTCAACTCATGCTTTTCGAGCCACGGCTGGATCTTGCCTTCGGTCTGCACGTTTTCCTGCAACTGCTTGAGCGCGGCGAGGCGCGCGTCGAGCTGGTGAATCTGCGCGCTTTCCGACTGCACACGATCTTGCGCGCTGCGCCGTTCGCCGTCCAGACGCGGCAGCGTCTCCTGCGCGTCGGCAAGCCGCGCCTGCGCGTCGTGCAGGATTTCTTCGTGCTCGGCGAGCTGCATGCGCAGGTCTTCGAGCTGCGCTTCGTCAGGCGCGTCCAGCCCGCCTGCTTCCTGCTTCAAACGCTCGTGACGCTGCTGCAATTGCTGCAACTGCTGATCGGCATTGCGTTGATGCGCGGCTTCGAGCTTCAACGCCTGTTCGGTCTGCGCGATCCCGCCGCGTTCGGCGTTCAGTTCGGTTTGCGCGTCGCGCCAGCGGGCTTCGAGTGCGGGCATCGCGTCGTGCTTCGCGGCGGCTTCGTCTTCGGCCAGCGCGGCTTTTTCTTCGGCGACCGCGAGCTGCTCTTCGGCGTCCGCGAGATCGTCTTGCGCCTTGTGCGCCTGCGACTGCCACTGCTCGCGCTGCGCGGTCAGCGCGGCGATCTGCGCCTGCACGCGATTGCGCGATTCGACGATGAACCTGATCTCGGCTTCGAGCCGGCTGACTTCGGCATTCGCCTCGTACAGCGCGCCCTGCGCGCCCTGCATCGCGTCGCTCGCGGAATAATGCGCGACGCGCAGCGTTTCGAGTTGCGCTTCGACTTCGCGCAGTTTCGCGGTTTGCGCTTCGAGGTCGATCTGCGCCTGCTCGATCGCGCGCTTCTGGCGCTCCTGCTCGCCACCGGCTTCGTTCTTGCGCAGCAGCCACAACAGACGCTGCTTCTCTTCACCGTCGGTTTGCAGTTCCTTGTAACGCGTGGCGACCACAGCCTGCCCCTCGAGTTTTTCGAGGTTGGAACTCAACTCACGGACGATGTCCTCGACCCGCGTCAGATTCTCGCGCGTGTCGTGCAGACGGTTCTCGGTCTCGCGGCGGCGCTCCTTGTACTTCGACACGCCCGCGGCCTCTTCGAGGAACACGCGCAGCTCTTCCGGCTTCGCCTCGATCAGGCGCGCGATCATGCCCTGCCCGATGATCGCGTACGCGCGCGGCCCGAGACCGGTGCCGAGGAAGATGTCCTGAATGTCGCGGCGCCGCGCCGGCAGATTGTTGATGTAGTAGCTCGAGGTGCCGTCGCGCGTGAGCACGCGCTTCACGGCGATTTCGGCATACTGGCCCCACTGGCCGGCGGCACGGCCGTCGGCGTTGTCGAACACGAGTTCGACGCTGGCGCGGCTACCCGGCTTGCGCGCGGTCGAGCCGTTGAAGATCACGTCCTGCATCGATTCGCCGCGCAGCTCGGACGCGCGCGATTCGCCGAGCACCCAGCGCACGGCGTCGATGATGTTGGACTTGCCGCACCCGTTCGGTCCGACCACGCCAACCAGTTGGCCCGGAACCTGGAAATGCGTGGGATCGACGAATGACTTGAAGCCAGCGAGTTTGATCGAGGTCAGACGCACGGCGATTTCGCTGTTTGAAAAGGGAAAAAAAGGTGGCTCGTGGAGGCCGCGCCGGCCGTTCGCGACAAAGCAGCGAAACAGCTAAAGACAGCTAAAAACAGCGCGCGACACTCCGCGACTCGGGCGCCGTCCGCATGCCGTCAAGGCGCGCGTCGGCTGATGAGGGGCAATCATACCATCGCGCGTGAGCGGTTCTTACCGTCCTTACAGTCGGGGTTTGCGCCTGGTTCGCCGTCCTCGGCCAGATTGGCTGCGTCGGGCGGAACAGACTTCGTGCGATGCACCCAACTGGACAACGCGGAGGCCAGCACGATGCACACGCCGCCCGCCCATTCGCGTGGACCCGGCGTCTCGCCGGCGAAAATCCACGCGGACAGCGCGGTGACCACGATCTCGAACAGCATGATGATCGACGCACGGTTGGCCGGCACGCGCGCGAGCCCGTATTGCACCAGCATGTTGTTCGATGCGAGCAGGAAACCGAGGCCGAGCACCAGCCAGACTGCCGTGCCGAGATGCGCGCCGGTGGGCGGCGCAGGCATCGCTTCGAAGAAAGACGCGCACGCGCCGAACAGCGCCGCGCCGCCGAACACCGTCGCGGTGCGCATTTCGGGCTTCATGTCCGGCAAGACGCGGCTCGTCTTCAGGATCAGCACATTGCTCATCGCGAAGCCCATCCCGCCGGCCAGCCCCGCCCATTCAGCGAGGTTGCCGGGCACCGGAAGGCCGAGTTGCGGCGACCACAGCATCGTCATCGCGCCGACGAGCGACAGCGCCGCGAGCGCCGCGCCCGACCAGGTCAACCGCTCGTGCAGGATGAAATGCGCGAACAGCGCGGTCCACGCCGGGGTCAGATAGAACAGCAGCAGAACCCGCATCACCTGACCGTGGATCGACCCCCACACGAAGCCGAGATTGGTGATGCCCGCCGCCAGCGCGAGCGCCGGCAGCAGCCAGTGCCAGCGCACCGTTTTGAGCGCGCGGTGGCGCACCGCGAGCACGAACAGGCAACCCGCGGCGCTCGTCAGCGCGCTGGCCGCCGTGCCCGTGATGCCCAGCGCCGCGAGCATGCGCAGCGGATACCAGATCATCCCCCATACCGACGCGCCCAGCATGATCGCGAGCGTCGGCCAGCCGTTGCGAAGCGAGTGGTTCATGGCGCGACGCTCGCGTGGGTGCGCGTGCGCGTGGCCGGTCTATTGGCGTTGTTGCTGCGGCTGGGTTTGCCGGTTGCGGCACCGTTGCGCCCGTTGTGCACGAATGTGTCCGTTGCTGCTACGTACATTGCTGCTCCTGCTTCTTTTTTGCGCGAACCGTCGGCGGTTCGCGTCGTTCCCGCTGCGTCGCATGCCTGCGCGCCTGGCGGGTGGTAGCGATCTCTCAATCGCTTTGCTGCATCATCCAGTCGGCCAACGGCCCGTGACACCACTTGTTGCGGGCCGCGAACGGGCCCGCGCCACGCTATAATCGGCCGCTCGTTGCGCTTGCCGTGTATGCCGTACGATCGGCTCGCGGGCTGCCCTGGCAGCTTCGCGCAGTGTTCGCGAAGCGCCGTGCGTACCCGTTCCGAATCGGTCCACGGCGATCGGCCTACTCGCCCAACCGCTTCCAGCATTCCTCTGCGCTCATCTTCGATCAGGCTCGATCCGCTCCGTGAACCCGCTACTCGACTCCCTTCAGCCCTATCCGTTCGAAAAGCTGCGCGCGCTTTTCAAGGACGTCACGCCGCCCGCCGGCCTCGCGCACATCAGCTTCGGCATCGGCGAACCGAAACATCCGACGCCCGAGCTGATTCGCGAAGCCGTGATCGCGTCGCTCGGCGGCCTCGCCGCCTATCCGGCAACCCTTGGCACGCCGGCGTTGCGCGAGTCGATCGCGAAATGGGTCACGCAGCGCTACAACCTGCCGCCGGTCGATCCGGCCACTCAGGTGCTGCCGGTATCGGGCTCGCGCGAGGCGCTGTTCTCGCTCGCGCAAACCGTGCTCGACCCGAAGAAGAACGCCACGGGCGAGCCTGCGATCGTACTCTGTCCGAACCCGTTCTACCAAATCTACGAAGGCGCGGCGATTCTGGCCGGCACGCAACCGTATTTCGTCAATAGCGACCCGGCGCGCAACTTCGCGTGCGACTACTCGGCAGTGCCTGCCGACATCTGGGCGCGCACCCAGTTGCTGTTCGTCTGCTCGCCGGGCAATCCGACCGGCGCCGTGCTAACGCTCGACGACTGGCGCGAACTGTTCGCGCTGTCGGACCGCTACGGCTTCGTGATCGCGTCGGACGAGTGCTACTCGGAAATATATTTCGACGAGGCGAACCCGCCGCTCGGCGGCCTCGAAGCCGCGCACCAGCTCGGTCGCGGCTTCGACCGCCTCGTGATGCTGTCGAGCCTGTCCAAGCGCTCGAACGTGCCCGGCATGCGCTCGGGCTTCGTGGCCGGCGACGCGGCGATCCTGAAAGATTTCCTGCTGTACCGCACGTACCACGGCGCGGCGTTGTCGACGGTGTTCCAGAACGCCAGCATTGCCGCATGGAACGACGAAACCCACGTGCGCGAGAACCGCGAAAAATACGTGCGGAAGTTTGCCACCGTCACGCCGATGCTCGCCGACGTGCTCGACGTGCGCCTGCCGGACGCCGCGTTCTACCTGTGGGCAGACGTGTCGCGCACGGGCCTCACGGACACCGAGTTCGCCCAGCGTCTCTACGCCGACTATAATGTGACGGTTCTGCCGGGCTCGTTCCTCGCGCGCACCGCGCACGGCGTGAACCCCGGCCGCAATTTCGTGCGCCTCGCGCTCGTCGCCGATGTCGACGAATGCACACAAGGCGCGCAACGCATCGTCGATTTTTGCCGCGCGCTCGCGGGCTGAGTTTTTCGCACGTTTTCGCGCGTTTTCGAATTCAGCAGCTCCGCGCACCGCACTCCCTTCTTCAGACTTCAACTCTTCAGAAAAGCACGCATATGTCGCAACAACTTCAGCAGATCATTGACACCGCCTGGGAAAACCGCGCCGAGCTGTCGCCGAAAGCCGCTCCGGCCGACGTGCGCGAAGCCGTCGCTCACGCGATCGAGCAACTGGACAAAGGCGCGTTGCGCGTCGCCGAAAAGAAGGACGGCGACTGGGTCGTCAATCAATGGCTGAAGAAAGCCGTGCTGCTGTCGTTCCGCCTGGAAGACAACGCGCCGCTGGCTGCTGGCGGCTACACCCAGTTCTACGACAAGGTGCCGTCGAAGTTCGCCAACTACACCGCTGAAGACTTCGCCGCCGGCGGCTTCCGCGTGGTGCCGCCCGCCATCGCGCGCCGCGGTTCGTTCATCGCGAAGAACGTCGTGCTGATGCCGTCGTACACCAACATCGGCGCGTATGTCGACGAAGGCACGATGGTCGACACGTGGGCCACCGTCGGCTCGTGCGCGCAGATCGGCAAGAACGTGCACCTGTCGGGCGGCGTGGGCATCGGCGGCGTGCTGGAGCCGCTGCAGGCGAACCCGGTCATCATCGAAGACAACTGCTTCATCGGCGCGCGCTCGGAAGTCGTGGAAGGCGTGATCGTCGAGGAAAACTCGGTGATCTCGATGGGCGTGTACCTCGGCCAGAGCACCAAAATTTACGACCGCGAAACGGGCGAAGTCACCTACGGCCGCATTCCGGCGGGCTCCGTGGTGGTGGCGGGCAACCTGCCGTCGAAAGACGGTTCGCACAGCCTGTACTGCGCGGTGATCGTGAAGAAGGTCGACGCGAAGACGCGTGCGAAGGTCGGCCTGAACGAGTTGCTGCGAGGCGACTGATGGCGCGCGGCACCAAAACCGTCGTCTACGGCATCCCGAACTGCGACACCGTGAAGAAAGCCCGTGTGTGGCTGGAAGAACACGGCGTCGAGTTCGAGTTCCACGACTTCAAGAAACACGGCGTGACCGAGCCGCTCGTGCAGGACTGGCTCAAAGACGTGAAGCTCGACGCGCTGCTGAACCGCCGCGGCACCACGTGGCGTGGCCTGTCCGACGACATGAAAGCCGCCGCGCAAACGCAGTCCGGCGCGATCGCGTTGATGATCCACAAGCCGTCGGTGATCAAGCGGCCGGTGCTGGTGGTCAACGGCCGGGTCAAGTCGCTCGGTTTCGCGGCAGACGACTACGCGGCGCTGTTCGCCTGAGCGATTGCGTTGCGTCAAAAGCTGTTGCCGGCTGCGGTGTCCCACCGCCAGCCGGCATTTTTTCATTTCAAAGTGGCTTGTACTGAATCCATGTCCGGCACCCTCGCCCTTACCGAACAACTGATCTCGCGCGCGTCCGTCACGCCCGACGACCAGCATTGCCAGCGCCTCCTGATCGAACGTCTGTCCGCGCTCGGCTTCGAGCACGAGACGATCGAATCGAACGGCGTGACCAACCTGTGGGCCGTCAGGCGCGGCACCGACGGCACGCGCGGCAAACTGCTCGCGTTCGCCGGCCACACCGACGTCGTGCCGACCGGCCCGCTCGAACAGTGGCACTCCGCGCCGTTCGAACCCACCCATCGCGACGGCAAGCTCTACGGCCGCGGCGCGGCGGACATGAAAACGTCGATCGCCGGCTTCGTGGTGGCGAGCGAGGAATTCGTCGCGGCGCACCCCGCGCATCGCGGCTCGATCGCGTTCCTGATCACGAGCGACGAAGAAGGCCCCGCGACCGACGGCACCGTCAAGGTGGTCGAAGCGTTGCAGGCGCGCGGCGAACGGATGGACTACTGCATCGTCGGCGAGCCGACGTCGAGCGCGCAATTCGGCGACATGGTGAAGAACGGCCGGCGCGGTTCGATGTCGGGCAAGCTGGTCGTCAAAGGCGTGCAAGGTCATATCGCCTATCCGCATCTGGCGAAGAATCCGGTGCATCTGCTCGCACCGGCGCTCGCCGAACTGGTGGCCGAACGCTGGGACGACGGCAACGAATACTTTCCGCCCACCACGTGGCAGGTGTCGAACATCCATAGCGGCACGGGCGCCAGCAATATCATTCCGGGCCACGCCGACGTGCTGTTCAACTTCCGCTTCTCGACCGCGAGCACGGTGGAAGGACTGCAAGCCCGCGTGCATGCGATCCTCGACAAACACGGTCTCGAATACGATCTGCACTGGACGGTGAGCGGCCTGCCGTTCCTGACGCCGCGCGGCGATCTGTCGAACGCGCTCGCCACGGCCATCAAGGACGAAACCGGCGTGACGACCGAACTCTCCACCACCGGCGGCACGTCGGACGGCCGCTTCATCGCGCGGATCTGCCCGCAGGTGGTCGAGTTCGGCCCACTGAACGCCAGCATCCACAAGATCGACGAACATATCGACGTCGCACACATCGAGCCGTTGAAGAACGTGTATCGCCGCGTGCTCGAACAACTGATCGCCTGACCCAGGACTAATTGCGATGACGCTCCCGTTTTCCACTGTGCGCGACCTGCTGCGTTTCGCGGTATCGCGCTTCAATCAGGCCGAACTGTCGTTCGGCCACGGCTCCGCCAACGCTTACGACGAAGCCGCGTATCTCGTGCTGCACACGCTGCATCTGCCGCTCGACCTGCTCGACCCGTTTCTCGACGCGAAGCTGACCCCGGCCGAAGTCGACGCGGTGCTGAGCGTGATCGAACGCCGCGCGACCGAACGCGTGCCGGCCGCCTACATCACGCAGGAAGCGTGGATGCACGGCTTTCGCTTCTACGTGGACGAACGCGTGATCGTGCCGCGCTCGTTCATCGGCGAGTTGTTGCAGGACGGTTTGCAACCGTACGTCGAAGATCCCGAGCAGGTGAGCGCCGTGCTCGAACTGTGCACCGGCTCCGGCTGCCTCGCGATCCTCGCCGCGCACGCGTTCCCGAACGCGGATATCGACGCGGTCGATCTGTCGGCGCCCGCGCTCGAAGTCGCGACGCGCAACGTGATGGACTACAAGCTCGACGACCGTATCGCGCTGTTCGACGGCGATCTGTACGCACCGCTCGCCGAGCGCCGCTACGACGTGATCATCACCAATCCGCCGTATGTAAACGCGGGCTCGATGCAGGAGTTGCCGGCTGAATACAAGCACGAGCCGGACATGGCGCTGGCGGGTGGCGCGGACGGCATGGACATCGTGCGGCGGATCATCGCCGACGCGCGCAACTGGCTCACCGACGACGGCGTGCTGGTGGTCGAAATCGGCAACGAGCGCGCGAACGTCGAAGCGGCGTTCGGCGGCCTCGATCTGGTCTGGCTGTCGACCAGCGCCGGCGACGACAACGTGTTCCTGATCCAGGCAAGGGATCTGCCGCACTGAGGATCCGGCACGCTCTCGCGCCCTCCACCGCCCGCCTATGCAATTCGACCTGCTTCACATCGGCACGCTGGTTGCCCTCGCCCACATCCTCGGCGTGGTCGCCGCGTGCCACGCGATCCTCAACACGCGGACCTCACAAGGCGCGGTGGCGTGGGCCGTGTCGCTGGTCGCGATGCCGTATCTGACGCTGGTGCCGTACCTGTTTCTCGGCCGCAGCAAGTTCGCCGGCTACGCGGATGCACGCCGCGTCGAAAACGAATTGCTGCGCACGCGCGCTCATCCGCCGGAATGGGACTCGCGGGCTTCGTCGGCGGGCGTGCCGACGCAGCAACTCGGCTCGCGGCTCGTGCATTCGCTTACGCGGCTCGGCGGCATGCCGTTCCTGCCGGGCAATTCGGTGCGCACGTTGGTGAACGGCGCGGCGACCTTCGAGGCGATCTTCGAAGCGATCGAAGGCGCGCGCCGCTACGTGATCGTGCAGTTCTTCATCGTGCGCGACGACGCACTCGGCGAAATGCTCAAAGACGCGCTGATCGCGAAAGCCCGGCAAGGCGTGCGCGTGTACTTCCTGTACGACAGCATCGGCAGCTTCGATCTGCCGCACCGCTACGTGGCGGCGCTGCGCGCAGCGGGCGTGGAAACGCATCCGTTCGCGACCAATCGCCGCTTCGTGAACCGCTTGCAACTGAACTTCCGCAACCACCGCAAGATCGTTTCCGTCGACGGCGAACGCGCGTTCGTGGGCGGCCATAACGTCGGCGTCGAATATCTCGGCGGCAAGCCGCCGCTCTCGCCGTGGCGCGACACGCATATCGAAGTGCGCGGGCCCGCGGTGGCCAGCATCCAGTTTGTATTCACCGAAGACTGGCACTGGGCGACCCAGCAATTGCCCGAGTTCGACATGCCGGCGTTCGAGCCGACCGACGACGGCATGCATTGCCTCGTGGTGCCGAGCGGCCCCGCGGACAAGCAGGAGACCTGCTCGCTGTTCTTCGTCGAAGCGATCAATGCGGCGCGCGAGCGGATCTGGATCACCTCGCCTTATCTCGTCCCCGACGAGGCGGTGTTCGCCGCGCTACGGCTCGCCGTGCTGCGCGGCGTGGACGTGCGCATTCTGATTCCGAGCCGGCGCGATCACGTGGTGGTGTTCCAGGCGTCGAAACTTTATGCGTACGACTCGCTGCGCGCGAACATCAGGATTTTCCGCTATCAACCGGGTTTCCTGCATCAGAAAGTCGTGCTGATCGACAGCGCGGCGGCGGCAATCGGCAGCGCGAATCTCGACAACCGCTCGTTCCGGCTCAACTTCGAAATCATGGTGCTCACGGTGGACCGCGGCTTTGCAAAGGAAGTCGAAGCAATGCTGCTGGAGGACTTCGCGCAATCCGTCGAGATC
Organism: Paraburkholderia xenovorans; assembly: GCF_046030735.1. GTDB lineage: Bacteria > Pseudomonadota > Gammaproteobacteria > Burkholderiales > Burkholderiaceae > Paraburkholderia > Paraburkholderia xenovorans_A. The sequence continues at coordinate 29,360 of NZ_JAQQBV010000035.1, read as the reverse complement.
GACCGCAACGAGTACCGGCAATCGAGCGCGCTGCGGCGTGTGCTGATGCACGTCGCGCGGCTGTTCGCGCCGATCCTTTGACGGCGCGAACAAGCGTGCGGGTCGACCGCCTACATCAAAGCCACGCTTCACGGCCACGCTTCACAACCGAGCATCACAACAACTTTTCGATGTCCGCGGTAATCGCCTCAGGCTTCGTGAGCGGCGCATAGCGTTTCACCACTTCACCTGTACGGTCGACCAGAAACTTCGTGAAGTTCCACTTGATCGCTTCGAGCCCGAGCAGGCCCGGCGCTTCGCCCGTCAGATAGCGGAACAGCGGGTGCGCATTCGCGCCGTTCACATCGACCTTATCGAACATCGGGAAGGTCACGCCATAATTTTTCTCGCAGAAACTGCCGATCTGCGCGGCGTCGCCCGGCTCCTGCTTGCCGAACTGGTTGCATGGAAAACCCAGCACCGCGAGACCGCGCGCCGCATACGCGTCGTACACCTTCTGCAGACCCGCGTACTGCGGCGTGAACCCGCATTCGCTCGCCGTGTTGACGATCAGCAGCACCTTGCCCTGATATTGCTCGAGGCTCACTTCCTCGCCGCCGAGCGTGCGTGCCGCAAACGAATAGATCGATGTCATGTGTGCTCCCCCGTGAAAGCCGTCAGTCTATGCCAAAAGCCGCGCCGGTACAGTCGGCCGAATGGCCGATGGCGCCTGAGCGCCCGGTGTCACGCCCGGCAGTCTAAAATAGCGTTTTTCTTCAGCCGGCCTCTTCGTGATCCGCTTTAACCAGTTCAGTCTCGCGCGCGGCACCAAGCCGCTCTTCGACAACACCACGTTCACCCTCAACCCTGGCGAAAAGGCGGGGCTCGTGGGGGCGAACGGCGCGGGCAAGTCCACGCTGTTTGCCGTGCTGCTCGGCGAACTGCATGCGGACGGCGGCGATTTCTCGATCCCGCCGACGTGGCAGATCGCGCACGTCGCGCAGGAAACGCCGGCCGCGGACAAAACCGCCCTCGCCTACACGCTCGACGGCGACGCCGCGTTGCGCGCGATCGAAGCGCGCATCGCCGCGGCCTCCGCCGCGCACGACGGCGCCGCCGAAGGCGAAGCGCACGCGGCATTCGCCGACGCCGACGGCTACACCGCGCCGGCCCGCGCCGAAGCGTTGCTGCTCGGCCTCGGCTTCACGCTGGATCAGACACGCGAGCCGGTCAGCAGCTTCTCGGGCGGCTGGCGCATGCGGCTGAATCTCGCACAGGCGCTGATGTGCCGCTCGGACCTGCTGCTGCTCGACGAACCCACCAACCACCTGGACCTCGACGCGATCGTCTGGCTCGAAGACTGGCTGCACCGTTATCCGGGCACGCTGGTCGTGATCTCGCACGATCGCGAATTTCTCGATTCGGTCTGCAACGTCACGCTGCATCTCGAGCATCAGCAGATCAAGCGGTACGGCGGCAATTACTCGCAATTCGAAGTGCTGCGCGCACAGCAGCTCGCGTTGCAACAGAGCGCGTATGAGAAGCAGCAGCGCACGGTCGAGCATTTGCAGAGTTACATCAACCGCTTCAAGGCGCAGGCCACCAAGGCGCGGCAGGCGCAAAGCCGCGTGAAGGCGCTGGAGAAGATGGAGCTGATCGCGCCGGCGCATGCGGCGTCGCCGTTCACGTTCGAATTCCGCACGCCCGAATCCGCGCCCAATCCGATGATGGTGATGGAAGACGTGCGCTGCGGTTATCGCAACGAAAACGACGGCGTCGAGATACCGATCGTCCAGCACGTGATGCTGTCGATCCAGAACGGCCAGCGCATCGGCCTGCTCGGCGCGAACGGCCAGGGCAAGTCCACGCTGATCAAGACGCTTGCCGGCACGCTCGACGCACTCGGCGGCCACGTGCGCGAAGGCAAGGGTCTGCGCATCGGCTATTTCGCGCAGCATCAGCTCGAAACGCTGCGCGCCGACGACACACCGCTTCAGCATCTCGCGCGGCTCGCGCCGGACACGCGCGAGCAGGAGCTGCGCGACTTCCTCGGCAGCTTCAATTTCTCCGGCGAAATGGCGACCGCGAAAATCGCGCCGTTCTCCGGCGGCGAAAAGGCACGTCTCGCGCTCGCGCTGATCATCTGGCAAAAGCCGAATCTGCTGCTGCTCGACGAACCGACCAACCACCTGGATCTCGAAACCCGTCATGCGCTGACCATGGCGCTCGCGCAGTTCGAGGGCACGCTGATTCTGGTCTCGCACGATCGTCACCTGTTGCGCGCCACCACCGATCAATTCATGCTGGTCGCGAAGCACCGTCTGCAGGAATTCGACGGCGATCTCGACGACTACCGCGACTGGCTGCTGCAACACGCGGCCGAACAACGCGCGGCGCTGAAGGCCGGTGCGGCGAACGGCAAAGACAGCGGCCTCGACGCGGATAACGGCGTCAATCGCAAGGAACAGCGGCGTCAGGAAGCCGAAACGCGTCAGAAGCTCGCGCACCTGAAAAAGCCGCTGCAAAGCCGCATCACGAAGATCGAAAAGGAAATGGACGCGCTCAACGCGGAGAAGACAACGCTCGACGCGTTCGTCGTCGATCCGGCGAGTTACGAGCCCGAGCAGAAGAACAAACTGACGGAGGCGATCCGCCGTCAGGCAGACGTGAACGCGCGCCTCGAAACGCTCGAAGCCGAATGGCTCGAGACTCATGAGGAACTCGAACAAATCGGCTGACGGCACCTGGTTTCAGCGTCCGCGCCGGATCGATGAGGGCTTGGCCTTGGCACCTACGACATCATCCGCGTCATCCTCCGCGTCGTTATCCTCTGCGGCGCCGCCCGCGCTGCAAGGCTTGCGCGTGCTGGATCTGACCCGTCTGCTGCCCGGTCCGGTCGCCGCGCTGCGGCTTGCCGAACTCGGCGCCGAAGTGCTGAAGATCGAAGCGCCCGGCGCCGGCGACCCTACCCGCGTGATGATGCAGTCGTCGAGCGATCGCGTGGCCGGCCGGCCCGGCGCGTTTTACCGGCTGGTCAACCGCGGCAAGCGCGAGACGCGTCTCGATCTGAAATCGGCCGCGGGGTGCAACGTATTGCGTGCGTTGGCAGCCGAAGCGGACGTGCTGATCGAAAGTTTCCGGCCCGGCGTGATGGAGCGGCTCGGCATCGGCTACGACACACTGCGTGCGCTCAATCCGCGGCTCGTCTATTGCGCGATCACGGGCTACGGCGCGAGCGGCCCGTTCGTCGACCACGCCGGCCACGACCTGAACTACATCGGCTACGCGGGCGTGCTCGATCAACTGGCCGATCGTGACGGCGCGCCGATCCTGCCGAATTTCCAGATCGCCGACCTGCTCGGCGGCGCATTGAGCGCGGTCACGCAGATTCTCGCCGCGTTGTGGCACGTGGCGCGCGGCGGCGAAGGCCGTTTCGTCGACGTGTCGATGACCCACGTCACGCATGCGCACAACGTCGTCGCGCAAGTCGCGCTCGCCAACGACGGCGTGGCGCCGGCCGCGGGCGAAGGCCTGCTGAACGGCGGCGTGCCCTGCTACAACCTGTACCGCACGCTCGACGAGCGCTGGCTGGCGGTAGGTGCGTTGGAACTGAAGTTCTGGGAAACGCTCTGCATGGCGCTGGACCGGCCCGAGTGGGCGACGCGCCACTGGAGCCTGGGTCAGGCGATCGGCGGCCCGGACGCGGCCGCGTTGACGCGCGAATTCGCCGAGTTGATCGGCAAGCGTCCGCTGGTGGAGTGGGCACAATTGCTCGAGCCGCTCGACTGCTGCGTCTCGCCGGTGCTCACGGCCGCCGAAGCGGCGCGGCATCCGTTGTTCAATCCACAAGTCTGGGGCGGACTAGACGCAGAAGCAGCGGAACCGGAAAGCGATGACGGCAAAGGCAAAATCCGCACGACTGGCCGACCGCCGGCTGCGAACACGTCGTCATAAAAGTAACCGCGCTCGCGTTGAACTCAACGCGAGCGCGGTTACGTCATCCTTTTTGTCGGCGCCCGGCGAAGCAACGACGCAGTGCGCCCCGCTCGCCGCCAGAGCTCAGCGCCGCACCACGGTCTGCCGCGGCAACACCTGGCGCGGCGTTTTTTCGTCGTCGTAGAGCACATGCTTGCGGCCTTCCACGTGACGGTTGATCGTCGCGCGCACTTCGGCGGCAGTGGCATGCTCGGCGACCACCCGGCGCGAAATCTGGCCGGTCGTGTCGATCCACTCGACGATCCGGCAAGCGCCGCCCCAAGGCTGGCGAATCGGCGCGGAGACGCGGCAGCCGCGCACCTGGATCGGTCGCTCGGCGGCGGTTTCGTATGACTGTTTCAAGGCGCGATCCTTTTTCGGCATCAGAAGGGATGCAATACCCTTGCAGCTTAGAAAAAAGGCATGTCTGCCAGGTTACAGACAATATGGGGATATTTACGGCGCATTACCGGGAAAACCCCCGCCGCCGACGCCGAAGCCCCGTCTATTCGAGCGTGCGCACCCGGTCGATGGCCTGTTCGATCCGTTCCACCGCAACGACCTGTAAGCCTTCGATCGGCTGTTTCGGCGCATTGGCTTTAGGAATCACGGCGACCGAGAAGCCCAGCTTGGCGGCTTCCTTCAGCCGGTCCTGCCCACGCGGCGACGGCCGGATCTCGCCGGCGAGGCCCACTTCGCCGAACACCACCAGTCCCTTCGGCAGCGGCTTGTTGCGCATCGACGAATGGATCGCGAGCAGCACCGCGAGGTCGGCGGCCGGCTCGGTAATCTTCACGCCGCCCACCGCGTTCAGAAACACGTCCTGATCGAAACAGGCTATGCCGGCATGCCGGTGCAGCACTGCGAGCAACATGGCGAGCCGGTTCTGTTCGAGGCCCACCGCGAGCCGCCGCGGATTGGGCGCGTTCGCCGCGTCCACCAGCGCCTGCACTTCGACGAGCAACGGCCGCGTGCCTTCCTGCGTGACCAGCACACACGAGCCCGGCACCGACTGTTCGTGTTGCGACAGAAATAACGCCGACGGATTGGCGACGCCGCGCAAGCCGCGCTCGGTCATCGCGAACACGCCGAGTTCGTTCACCGCGCCGAAGCGGTTCTTGATCGCGCGCACCAGCCGATACGACGAATGGGTGTCGCCCTCGAAATACAGCACCGTATCGACGATGTGCTCGAGCACGCGCGGGCCGGCCAGCGCACCTTCCTTCGTCACGTGGCCGACCATGATGATCGTGGTGCCGGACTGCTTGGCGATCCGCGTGAGCTGCGCCGCGCACTCGCGCACCTGCGCGACCGAACCGGGCGCCGAAGTCAGCGCGTCGGAATAGACGGTCTGGATCGAGTCGATCACGGCGACGTCGGGACGCTGCTCGGCGATCGTGGCCTGGATTTTTTCGAGCTGAATTTCCGCGAGCAGTTGCAGCTCGCTCGCCTTCGACCCCGGTTCCAGCAGCGACAACCGTTGCGCGCGCAACGCGATCTGCGCAGCCGATTCTTCGCCGCTGATATAGAGCGCCTTTTTGTCCGCGGCGATTTCCGCGAGCGACTGCAACAGCAGCGTCGACTTGCCGATCCCCGGATCGCCGCCGATCAGCACCACGCCGCCCGGCACCAGACCGCCGCCCAGCACGCGATCGAATTCGCTCACGCCGGTGGAGAAGCGCGGCACGTCCGACGCTTCGATGTCGGCGAGACGGCGCACCGGCGCGCTCTTCGCCAGCGACTGGAAGCGGTGCGTGGACGGCGCTTCCGCGACCGACTCCACCAGCGTGTTCCACGCCTGGCATGACGGGCACTGCCCGGCCCATTTCGGCGATTGCCCGCCGCATTCACTGCAGATGTACAACGTTTTCTGTTTAGCCACGCAGGGATCCTTATTCGCCGCGCACCGGCACGCGTGGCGCCACCGCGCACATCAGCTCGTAGCCGATCGTGCCGCAGGCCTGCGCGACGTCGTCGATCGGCAGCGAGGTGCCCCACAACTCGACGCGCGAGCCGACGTTGGCGGTCGGAACCGGCGTGAGGTCGACCGTGAGCATGTCCATCGACACCCGCCCGACGATCCGCGTGCGCACCCCGTCGACGATCACCGGCGTGCCTTCCGGCGCGACGCGCGGATAACCGTCCGCGTAGCCGCAGGCCACCACGCCGATGCGCATCGGACCGCGCGCCTTGAACGACGAGCCGTAACCGACCGTATGGCCTTCGGCGAGCGTCTGCACGGCGATCAGTTCGGACGCGAGCGTCATGGCCGGCTGCAGGCCGGTGCCTTCGATCGCGGCATGCACGCCGGACGGCGACGCGCCGTACAGGATGATGCCGGGGCGCACCCAGTCGAAGTGCGCGGCCGGATGCCACAGCGTGGCCGCCGAATTCGACAGGCTGCGCGCGCCGGCAATGCCCTGCGCGCCGCGCTCGAACGCTTCCATCTGATGAGCGACGCCGCGTTCGCCGTCGGCGTCGGAGAAATGGGTCATCAACGTGATCTGGCCGACGCCCTGGCAGGCGCGCGCGCGCTCCCACGCGGCGCGGAATTTTTCCGGCGTGTAGCCGAGGCGGTTCATGCCGGTGTTCATCTTCAACTGGATATTGACCGGCTTGGACAGGCGCGCCATTTCCAGCATGCGCAACTGTTCGTCGGAATGGAGCGCGGTGGTCAGGCTATAGCGGTCGATGACGTCGATATCGGTCGGACGAAAAAAGCCTTCCAGCAGAAGAATCGGGCCGGCCCAGCCCAATTCACGCAACTTCACGGCTTCTTCGAGGTCCAGCAATCCGAAGCCGTCGGTTGCGCGCAGGCCCGGAAAGGCGCGCGCCAGGCCGTGGCCGTATGCGTTGGCCTTGACGACGGCCCAGATTTTGGATTTTGGCGCGTAGCGTCGTGCGACGGCAAGATTATTGGCGAGAGCGGAGGTATGGATCGTGGCTGAGAGCGGGCGCGGCATGGGATATTTTCGTAAAGACACTTGCGAATCAGCGGCTTACAGGGCGTTTTCAGCCTTAAGGAGCCCGCTGGACGGTGCGATCAAGGATTCTGCTAGTCCGAATCCAGCTATTTTCGTGATATAAAGCCGTGCGCACAACCCATTTCGAACGGCATAAACCCGCACGTTTTGCACACGGTCGGGGCGGATAGACCGCAGCGAGGACAGCATCGCATCAGATGAAAAAAGGTTTTTACACCATCATGGCCGCGCAGTTCTTTTCGTCGCTGGCCGACAATGCGCTTCTGATCGCCGCTATTGCACTGCTGAAAGATCTTCACGCCCCGAACTGGATGACGCCGCTGCTCAAGCTGTTCTTCGTGCTGTCATACGTGGTTCTGGCTGCTTTCGTCGGCGCGTTCGCCGACTCGCGTCCGAAGGGGCACGTGATGTTCGTGACCAACACCATCAAGGTGGTGGGCTGCATCACGATGCTGGTCGGCGCGCACCCGTTGATCGCCTACGGCATCGTGGGGTTCGGCGCGGCGGCCTACTCGCCCGCCAAATACGGAATTCTCACCGAACTGTTGCCGCCTGACCGGCTGGTCGCCGCGAACGGCTGGATCGAAGGCACTACGGTCGGCTCGATCATTCTCGGCACCGTGCTCGGCGGCGCGCTGATCAGCCCGCACATCGCCGCGCCGATCCTGCGGCAGCACATTCCCACCGTCAACACGCCCGCCGAAGCGGCGATGCTGGTGATCATGGCGATCTACGTGATCGCGGCGCTCTTCAATCTGCGCATTCCCGACACCGGCGCGCGCTATCCGAAACAGGAACGCGGCCCGATCAAGCTCGTCACCGATTTCGCCGACTGCTTCCTCGTACTGTGGCGCGACAAGCTCGGCCAGATCTCGCTCGCCGTGACCACGCTGTTCTGGGGCGCGGGCGCGACGCTGCAATTCATTGTGCTGAAGTGGGCGGAAGTGTCGCTCAACATGTCGCTGTCGGAAGCGGCAATCCTGCAGGCGGTGGTGGCCGTGGGCGTCGCGGCAGGCGCGATCTTCGCGGCCTCGCGCGTGCCGCTGAAAAAATCGCTGTCGGTGCTGCCGGTCGGCATCATGATGGGCGTCGCGGTGATGCTGATGGCGTTCTATACCCGCGATCTGTTCCCGTCGCATTGGGGCCTCTATTTCGGCCGCATGCACGTGCCGGGCTATCTGATCGTCGCGTATATCTTCCTGATGATCGTCGGCGGCCTGTCGGGCTTCTTCGTCGTACCGATGAATGCGCTGCTCCAGCATCGCGGCCACGTGCTGTTGTCGGCGGGACACTCGATCGCGGTGCAGAACTTCAACGAGAACCTCTCCGTGCTCGTGATGCTGTGCCTTTACGCGGTGCTGGTGTGGCTCGACGTACCGGTCACCGCGGTGATCGTGCTGTTCGGCACGTTCGTGTGCGTGATGATGTGGTTCGTGATGCGGCGCCACCAGGCGAACCAGCGCGCGTTCGACTCGGTCGCGCTGATCGGCGAAGTCAAGCACTGACCCGCGGCGGGCCCATCGCGCCCGCGCCCTTTCTCCTTCCCGCCTGACCATGACTCAACCGATTCCCAATGTGCTGACGATCGCCGGTTCCGATTCCGGCGGCGGCGCCGGCATTCAGGCCGACCTGAAGGCGTTCTCGGCGCTCGGCGCGTACGGCGCGAGCGTGATCACCGCGTTGACCGCGCAGAACACGCGCGGCGTCACCGCGATCCACGCGCCGGACCCGGGCTTCGTGACCGCGCAACTCGACGCGGTGTTCGACGACATCCGGATCGACGCGGTGAAGATCGGCATGCTCGCGAATGCGCCGATTGCGCGCGCGGTGGCCGATGCGCTGCGCCGTTACAAACCGAAGCACGTCGTGCTCGACACGGTGATGATCTCGAAGAGCAACCATGCGCTGCTGTTGCCGGATGCGGTGGCGGCGGTGCGCGACGAATTGCTGCCGCTTGCCGATCTGCTGACGCCGAATCTGCCGGAGGCTGCCGCGTTGCTGGGCGTCACGGCCGCCCACGACGAAGCCGGCATGATCGCGCAAGGCGAAGCGCTGCGTGCGCTGGGCGCGAAGGCGGTGCTGATGAAAGGCGGGCATCTTCTGGGCGCTGCGGATAGTCCCGATTGGCTCGTGCAGGACAGCGGCACGTTGCGCCTGGGCGGCCCGCGTGTGCCGGTGACGAACACGCATGGGACGGGGTGTACGTTGTCGTCGGCGATTGCGGCGTTGATTCCGCAGCGCGGCGACCTGGCGAGCGCGGTCGCGGATGCGAAGCTATATCTGACCGGCGCGCTGCAGGCGAGCGATCTGCTCGACGTGGGCAGCGGCGTGGGGCCGGTGCATCATTTTTATCGGTGGTGGTGACGGTGGTTTTAGCGGCGTGGCGTGACGCCGCTGGCGTCCTGCTGCTGCGAGTTATCTTTCCCGAGTCGACACCTGGCGGCGCGCATACGCTTGCGCGTGCTCCGGCCAGTCGTCCGGTACGATGAAACCGCGCGAGTGTTCCCGCCAGACGCCCGTTTCGTCGTGAGTAAATGCTGCGACCATCGTCGGTCCATGCTCGGGCGAGATTTGCGCGGCGAGCGTTTGCGCATCCACGAATGCGATTCCTGCTGCTTCGGCCTCGGCCGGCTCATAACGCCGCGGCGCGAGCCATTCGAGTCTCGGCAGCACACGCCAGAACTGCGGCCGCGAGGCTGCCCATGCGGGCCAATCGCGGCGAGTCACCCACCAGCCACGACCGTGCGACGGATCGAGCTCGACAGGATACGTCGGCGTCTCGCCCTGCCGGTAGAACAGCCAGCCTTTGATGAACATCTGCGGCGTCCACGGCCCCGCGTAGCCCACCGATGCAAATTCCTCGCGAGCACTCAACGGCAGTTGATGGTTCAGCACGTGAGCGAGCTTCAGGTCGAAGCGGTCCTTCAGGTTCGGGCCGACGTAATCGGATAAACGCGCGGATAACGGTGTGCCCAACCCCGCAGGCCCGTCGCCGGCATGCAGGTAACACTTCACCGCCAGTTCCCAATGCAACTGCTCGCCCTGCTGCGTGCGCACCAGAAAATCGCATTCGCCGAGCGTGACACCCGCGCGCCGCAGCGGCACGCCGGCGGCAACCAGTCGCGCGGCCGGACCGCGTTGCAGGAAGTAGCCGAGCAAACGCTCCGCGTAACGGCCCACACGCGTGATGCGGGTCGCCTTCAGGTCTTCGTGCAGATCGGCCGGAGCCGCATCGAGCGCGCGCAGCCAGTCGACGGTGAGGTCCGCTTCGAGCGGCGTGTGAAACGGTCGGGCAAGTACACCGACCGGTGGTTGTGCGTGCAACAGATCGGCGCTGAACAGCAACCACGCGAGATCGCGCACGGCAGGCTCGTGCATGCTGTCGAGCAGCGCTTCGATCGACGTTGCGGATCGGACGGGTGCTGCGCTGGGATTCGCCGACGACGAGTCGGACTGGGCAAGCGCCTCGCCAGAATCCACCGACGACATGCTGGACCGGACGAGCGCCTTACCAGGACCCACCGACGACGCCGGCTCTTTCGTCACTTCTTCGCCGCGTCGATCTGCACGCCGCCCGCCTTCAACCAGGTGTCGCGCGCGAGGCACAGATCGGCCCAGGCCTTCGCCTTGTCGGGCAGGCTGCGCAGCAGATAGGCCGGGTGATAGGTGACGATGACCGGCACGCCTTCATATTCATGCACGCGGCCGCGCAGCGACGAAATACTCGACTCGGTTTTCAACAGGCTTTGTGCGGCGAAACGGCCCAGCGCGACGATCAGCTTCGGCTTGACCAGCGAGACCTGGCGTTGCAGATAGGGCTCGCAGCGCGCGACTTCGTCCGGCTCGGGATTGCGGTTGCCGGGGGGCCGGCACTTGATCACGTTCGCGATGTAGACGTTGGCGTCGCGCGCAAGCGTCAGCGAGCGCAGCATGTTGTCGAGCAGCTTGCCGGCCTGGCCGACGAACGGCTCGCCCAGACGGTCTTCGTTCTCACCCGGCGCTTCGCCGATCAGCATCCAGTCGGCCTCGCGATCGCCGACACCGAAGACCGTGTTCGTGCGCTTCTCGCACAGACGGCAAAGCCGGCAATTGGCGACGCGCTCGCCAAGCGCATCCCAGCCGAGCGTCTGGAGCGATGGCAGTTGCGGCGTCTCGGCGCGGGATTCGGCGGGCGCCTTCGTGGGCGGATGAGACGGCAGATCGTCGAACCACGCGAAATCGTCGTCGTGCGAGGCGGGCTGTGCAGGCTGTGCGTCGGACAGCGGCGGTTCCGCGACGCGTGGCTGGCGCGACGTCGGCTGTTCCGCTCGCGACGGCTCCGCAATCGGCGCCTGGGTAGAAGGCCGTGTACGAACCTGCTCCGACGGCGCGCGAGCGTCGCTCTGCCCGCTCGCGGGCATCGGCCGCGACATCTCGCCAGCACGGCCCGGCGCGTCCCGATCGAAGCGCTCGCGTGCCTGCGCCGGAGTTTGTTCCACTCGACGCGGTGCGCCCCGCTCGTCCGGCACTTGCGCGGAGTCGGCTTGCGACGCCGCTCGCGGATCGTCTTGCGCTGGAATCGCCGATGCCGCCGCAAGCGCCGACCGCGCGCCACCAGGCGCCGCAGCCCCCGACTCGCCGTGCCGCGCCGCCCCCGGCCCCGCCGACGCCTGCGTCACCTCACCCGCGACCTCGCCCGCACGCTGCTGCACCGCCATCCCGCGACGCACCCATAAAGGCGAGAGTCCAAATTCTTCCAGAACCGATTCATGCAGCGCCATCTGCGCCCTCCGAAGCGAACGAGAAACGCATCACGATGGCGTCCTCCCGGCTGCGATGCCGCGCCGGATAATAATTTTTGCGCCGGCCGATCGACGCGAAACCGAAGCGCTCATAAAGCCGGATCGCCCGATGATTCGACGGCCGCACTTCGAGCAGCAGCCCATCGAGTTTTTCGGCACGGGTGATGCGCACCGCTTCGCGCAGCAGCGTAAGTCCGGCGCCCGCACCTTGCGCGGCGGGCGTCACACATAGATTGAGCAGATGCATTTCGTCGACCACGGGCATCAGCACGCAATAGCCGATCAGCGAACCGGTCACATGACGCAGGCAGATGCCGAAGTAGCCGTTGCGCAGCGAGTCGCCGAAATTGCCGCGACTCCAGGGGAATTCGTAAGCGATTTTCTCGACCGCGGCGACTTCGTCCAGATCGCCTTCGGTCATGGGCGACATGTAGCGGTCCGCTAGCAACACGCCGCTCATTGCCGGCCCTCTCCGTGACGCGCGCTATTCGCCGCGTCCGCGTGATGCCCGGCCTCGGCGGCTTGAGCGACCTGAGCGACCTGAGCGGCCTTGGCCGCCTTTTCGGCGACGCGCTCGGCCGTGGTCTGAGCGACCTTGTCGCGGATGTATTCCGGCGCGGCCTGATCGGCCGGCACCGTGCGGCCCGCGCGAAACGCGCGCAGCGCCGCATGCGCGAGCGGCACCGCATGCGGCAGCGCTTCACCATCGACGCGGCGCGCGACGGCAACCGCCGGCAAGCGCGCGCCGAAGGCTGCGGCGGCGTTGCCCGCGAGCGTGAACGGCACATCGGGTAACACGAGGCGTTCAGGCGCATCGAGCGAAGCCGGCTGAAGCGTGCGCCATTCGCACAGGGCGTCGTCCCACGCGTAGTCGGCCCAGTAGATTTCGTCCATGCGGGCGTCGAGCGCGGCGAGCACGCGCGTCGCCGACGGATCCCGCAAACGGGCGCTTTCCGCGCAGGTCAGCAAGGTACTGACGGGCACTACCGGCAGGTTCAGCCCGAACGCGAGGCCCTGCGCGACGCCGGTTGCGGTGCGCAAGCCCGTGAACGAACCGGGACCGGAGCCGAATGCGACCGCGTGGCACGCGGACATCGGCAGCGCGGCTTCGACGAACAGTTCGCGAATGGCGGGCAGCAGGCGCGTGCTGGAAACCGCGCCGGTTTGTTCGTGGCGCACCCAGATGCGCGGCGCAACGGCATGCGTTGACGGTTCGTCGGCGGCAGACAGCAGCGCCACCGAGCAGAATTCGGTCGAGGTATCGAGGGCAAGAAGCACAGTTTGAGTCATGGACCGTATTGTAATCGGCACGGCTCGCGCGGATAGCGTTTTGGAACGGGCCGTGGCGGCAGCGCATGAAGCGCGCAGGATGAACGCAATGACCGCGAGGAGGACAGTTCGCTCGCACAAAAACGTGATCTGCGGCCAGCAGGCGTCGTCACGGGAAGCCGGCCATGTTTGGAATAACCCCTCGGCCCCGCGCGTGCGAGCAGTTGTTATGATCGTCGCCCGAGACGAACTGAAACCCCGATCTGCCCGGAGCACAAACGACATGACCGATATCAACGCACAATTCACCCAGGCCCAGGAAGACGTGAAACAACTGCCCGAGCGCCCGGGCAACCTGACCCTGCTGCGCCTCTACGCGCTCTTCAAGCAGGCCAGCGAAGGCGACGTCAACGGCGACAAGCCGGGTTTCACCGACATCGTCGGCAAATACAAGTACGACGCGTGGGCCGCGCTCAAGGGCACCGCTCAGGACGCGGCAAAGCAACAATATGTCGAGCTGGTCGAATCGCTGAAAAGCGGCGCGTCGGCGTAAGGTCCGCCCGCAGCAGCGGCTGGCCACCAACCACCAACCAGCCGCCAATAGTTCAATCGTTCACCCACCAGCTTCCACCAGCTGAACAAAACCGGGCGGCGGTCCCGATCCGAACCGCCGCCCGGCCGAAGTATTTTTCCAGAATTCGCCCTAATGGTGGCGCAGTGCAACAAAAGTCTATACAATCCTGCCTGCGCTTCACTGCTTTGCCCGGCTTTTCTCTAGCGGCCTTTGCGGCGCAGCGCCTCGTAGCGTTTAGCTCCAATCCAGTTTAGAACCTGTCCCCTCCTGCCTAGCCCCCTACGGGCGATCATGTACCAGGCTGGCGGCACGCCGTGTTGGCATGTCGCATCCGATACAGCTTCTAACGAAAAGCTCGCCTTCATTGCCGCGAGCTGCCCCCGTTTTTCGATTTGCTCGCTGCTTCTTTGCTCGCTGAATCCGACGACTTGGGTATGCCGATTGGCGCCGACGTTTTAATTCCCTGTGTTTCAAGGATTCTCATGACTTCGAGCAATACCTCCAGCCCGCTGAACGCCATCGCCGAACAAGCCCTCGGTCTCGCAGACGGTAACGTAGCCCCCGCGCAAGCCGCAGCACCCGCTGCCGTCGCGCCGGAAGCCGTTGCCGCTGCTGCCGCAGCGCCCGCCGGTCCGTCGTTCGCGTCGCTCGGCCTGTCCGCGGATGTCGTCTCCGCGTTGACGGCCGCCGGCTACCAGAACCCCACGCCGGTTCAGCAACGCGCGATCCCCGCCGGCATCGCCGGTCGCGATCTGCTGGTCTCGAGCCCGACCGGTTCGGGCAAGACCGCCGCGTTCATGCTGCCCGCCATCGAGCGTTTCTCGCAATTGCAAAAGGCGCAAGCCAGCCAGCCGCGCGAGCCGCGTCCGGCTGACGGCGCCCGCACCACGCGCCGCCCGCAACCGGTTGCCCGTCCCACCATGCTGGTGCTGACGCCGACCCGCGAACTCGCGATGCAAGTCACCACCGCTGCCGCTACGTACGGCAAGCACCTCAAACGTCTGCGCACCGTCAGCATTCTGGGCGGCGTCGCATACGGCCAGCAATTGATGCTGCTCGCGAAGAACCCGGAAATCCTGGTTGCCACGCCGGGCCGTCTGATCGACCACCTGGAACGCGGCCGTATCGATCTGTCGCAACTGCAGATCCTCGTGCTCGACGAAGCTGACCGCATGCTGGACATGGGCTTCATCGAAGACATCGAAACGATCGTTGCCGCTACGCCGGCTACGCGCCAAACCATGCTGTTCTCGGCCACGCTCGACGGCAAGATCGGTTCGCTGACCGGCCGCCTGCTGAAGGATCCGGAGCGCATCGAGATCGTTCAACGCCTCGAACAGCGCACCAACATCGCGCAAACCGTCCATTACGTCGACGACCGCGATCACAAGGACCGTCTGCTCGACCATCTGCTGCGCGACGAAGGCCTCGATCAGGCTATCGTCTTCACGGCAACCAAGATGGACGCGGACCAACTGGCCGGCCGTCTGGCCGACGCCGGTTTCGAATCGGCTGCTCTGCACGGCGATCTGCCGCAAGGCGCCCGCAACCGCACGATCAAGGCCCTGCGCGAGCGTCGTGTGCGTGTGCTGGTCGCAACGGACGTCGCCGCTCGCGGTATCGACATCCCGGGCATCACGCACGTGTTCAACTACGATCTGCCGAAGTTCGCTGAAGACTACGTGCACCGTATCGGCCGTACCGGCCGTGCCGGCCGCTCGGGTATCGCGGTGAGCCTCGTGCATCACGCGGAACAGGGCGCGCTGAAGCGCATCGAGCGCTTCGTGCGCACGCCGCTGCCGGTCAACGTCGTCGCCGGCTTCGAGCCGCGCAAGTCGGCTCCGTCGGGCAACGGCCGTCCTGGCTTTGGCGGCCGCGGCCGTCCGGGCGGCGGCAACGGCGGTGGCCGTCGCTTCGGTAGCGGTAGCGGCGCAGGCAAGCCGGCTGGCAACGGCGGCGGTGCGCGCAGCGGTAGCGGCAATGGCGGCGGCTGGGCCGGCAAGTCGGCCGGCGGCGGCTCGCGTGAAGGCGGCTTCGGTGGCGGTTCGCGCGAAGGCTACGGCGGTTCGCGTGACGGCGGCTACGGCGCACGCCGCAGCGACGGCCCGCGTACGGCTCGCCGCGGCAGCTAGGCAGTGAAATGAAGCGCAGGCTGGCGGCCGGTCGGATCGGTCGGAAGTCTGCGTGAAACGACCCGGATGGCCTCACGCCGTCCGTCAGTCGAAAGAAACCGGCGCTCCCGCACCGGTTTTTTTTCGTCCGGATTGTGGTCACGACCGATATTTCACGATGTGGAAAATTTTTTTGCGTCGTAAAAAATCGTGTTGCACGGCACAAGACACGCTATTGCAACATGGGAAAAGTCGTTTCTCAATGCGGAACGAACCCAACAAGCCATTGATTTAAAATAAAAATAAATATTATAAAAACCCAGACGCATGTCTATTGCGGTGCCGGTGATTTGCCTAGACTCTTATATAAGACTTCGCGAAACGGAACGCCTCCCGAGGCCAACCGCTTCGACGAATACATCAATCACCTATCCATAACAGGCAGCCAAGGAGCACACCATGTCCCGCGAACAACAAGCCAAACAACTTCAACAGCAATGGGAAACCGATCCGCGCTGGAAAGGCGTGAAGCGCACCTACACGGCTGAAGACGTGATCCGTCTGCGCGGTTCCGTGCAAGTGGAGCACACGCTCGCAAAGCGCGGCGCGGAAAAGCTGTGGGAGAGCGTCAACAACGAGCCGTTCGTGAACTCGCTCGGCGCACTGACCGGCAACCAGGCGATGCAGCAGGTCAAGGCCGGCCTCAAGGCCATCTATCTGTCGGGCTGGCAAGTGGCGGGCGACGCGAACGTGGCCGGCGAAATGTACCCGGATCAGTCGCTGTATCCGGCCAACTCGGTGCCGCTCGTCGTGAAGCGCATCAACAACACGCTGACGCGCGCCGATCAGATCCAGTGGTCGGAAGGCAAGAATCCGGGCGACGAAGGCTACATCGACTATTTCGCACCGATCGTCGCCGATGCTGAAGCCGGGTTCGGCGGCGTGCTGAACGCGTTCGAACTGATGAAGGCGATGATCGAAGCCGGCGCCGCGGGCGTCCACTTCGAGGATCAACTGGCTTCGGTGAAGAAGTGCGGCCACATGGGCGGCAAGGTGCTCGTGCCGACCCGTGAAAACATCGCCAAGCTGACGGCCGCGCGTCTCGCCGCCGACGTCTCCGGCACGCCGACCGTGCTGCTGGCCCGCACCGACGCGGAAGCCGCGGACCTGATCACGTCGGACGTCGACGACAACGACAAGCCGTTCCTGACCGGCGAGCGCACGGTGGAAGGTTTCTACCGCACGAAGCCGGGTCTGGACCAGGCGATTTCGCGCGGCCTCGCCTACGCGCCGTACGCCGACATGATCTGGTGCGAAACCGGCAAGCCGGACCTCGAGTTCGCCAAGAAATTCGCGGACGCGATCCACAAGGAATACCCGGATCAACTGCTGTCGTACAACTGCTCGCCGTCGTTCAACTGGAAGAAGAACCTCGACGACGCGACGATCGCGAAGTTCCAGCGCGAACTCGGTGCGATGGGCTACAAGTTCCAGTTCATCACGCTGGCCGGTTTCCATGCGCTGAACTATTCGATGTTCAACCTGGCGCACGGCTACGCCCGCAACCAGATGACCGCGTTCGTCGAAATGCAGCAGGCCGAATTTGCTGCGGCAGAAAAGGGCTTCACCGCGGTCAAGCACCAGCGCGAAGTCGGCACCGGCTACTTCGACGCGGTGACGCAAACGGTCGAGCGCGACGCGTCGACGACCGCGCTGCATGGTTCGACCGAAGACGAACAGTTCTTCGACAAGAAAGTCGCCTGATTTGCGCGCTCCCGCAGCCTGATCGCGGGAGCCGCAATACGGACGGTGGGCACGACGACGAACAAGCGGCCCCGTTAGAGGGCTGCCGTCACAGGGAGGAGAAACCGTCGCGGCGGCAGTTGCGCTTCGAGGGGCTGGAATCTGGGAGAGAGAGAGAGTGCAAGACAGTGGTGGTCGGAAGTGTATGGAACGCGCCGGCTTCATCCCCAGCGCGTTTTTTACAGCACAACCGTCCTAGCGATACACGATCACCGGAATTTTCGTATGCGTCAGCACGCGCTGTGTTTCGCTGCCGATCAACAGACTGCCGAGACCGCGGCGTCCATGCGAAGCCATGAAGATCACATCGCACCCGCCCTTCTCCGCCGCTTCGATGATGCCGAGATACGGCGCCGGATGCACGCTCGTGTGGCAATCGAACACAACGCCCACTCTGCGCGCCGCCAGTTCCACCTCGCGCAGATGCACGCGCGCCTCACGTTCGCTACGCTGCAGGAATTCGGAGGGCGGCTCGACCGCCACGTCGGAAAACGGCGAGTACGGATATTGCGGCAAACACGCGTAAGCCGTCACGCGCGCGTCGACGGCCTGCGCGAGATCGATCGCGCCGTCGATCGCTTTGCGCGACAGGTCTGAACCATCGGTCGGAACCAGAATGTGCCTGAACATGATGTCCTCCGTCGCCGGCTGTGCGCAGCGCGGCGTCAGCGTCCAGCGGGGCCCGGCAGAAGCCGCTCCAATGGATTGTAGGTCGGGGAAACGCATGCACGCGTCGATTGAAGGGTCTGTCCGATTATCGGAAACCCGTGACGGATCGCTCGGCCATGTCCGGCGCGGCGCGCCGTCAGCCCCAATAGTCCGGCTGGCCGTACGTATGCTTGAGAAAATCCAGGAACAACCGCACGCGCAGCGGCAAATGGCGGCGCTGCGGAAATACCGCATGGATGCCAATCGGCGGCGCCGCGAATTCGT
Source organism: Paraburkholderia xenovorans (assembly GCF_046030735.1). Lineage (GTDB taxonomy): Bacteria > Pseudomonadota > Gammaproteobacteria > Burkholderiales > Burkholderiaceae > Paraburkholderia > Paraburkholderia xenovorans_A. Next base: position 10,951 of record NZ_JAQQBV010000035.1, on the reverse strand, counting down.
CGAGCACGCTGACAAGGCGCCCGGCGGCCATATCGCTGCCGACTTCCCACCACGAACGCCACGCGAGACCGTGGCCGTCGAGGCACCACTCGTGCAGCACCGCGCCGTCCGAACATTCCATCGTGCCGGACACCTTGATCGACACCACTTTATCGCCCTGCTGGAACATCCAGCCGCGCTGCTGATTGGCGCTCGCGCCGAACGCGAGGCAGTTGTGCTGCGCGAGGTCGGCGAGCGTGTGCGGCGCGCCGCGCCGGCTCAGATACGCGGGCGACGCCACGCACACGCGGCGGTTTTCGCCGAGTTTGAGCGACACCAGCGACGAGTCCGGCAATTCGCCAAGCCGCACCGCGCAATCGAAACCCTCGTTGACCAGATCGACCAGCCGGTCGGACAGATCGAGCGTGATCGACACGTCCGGATGCGCGACGGTAAAGGCCGGCACCAGCGGCGCGACGTGCCGCCGCCCGAAGCCGGCCGGTGCGGACAGCCGCAGATGGCCGCTCGCCTTCACGCCGCCCGCCGACACGCTGGCTTCGGCGTTCTGCATGTCGTGAATCACGCGCTGGCAGTCTTCGAGAAACGCCGAGCCTTCGAACGTCAGTGTGATCTTGCGCGTGGTGCGCACCAGCAGTTTGACGCCGAGGCGCTCTTCGAGCGCGTCGATCCGGCGGCCGATGATCGCGGGCGCGACGCCCTCTGCCAGCGCCGCAGCGGACAGGCTGCCCTTGGCCGCGACGGTCACGAAAGTCTCGATCTGCTTGAAACGGTCCATGGGATGGCAGCGCCGCAAGGGCGCGGCAAAGTGGTCGGTGCGCGCCAGATTAGGTGGATGAAAGTAAAAGATCAAGTGATCTTTCGGCTCTTTTTTAGCGTAGACCATCACTAATACAATCGGTCCTGACCTCTGACAGGAGTGCACGGCAATGTCGGCCACAACGACACTCTCCCCTCAAGCAGTGATTTTCGACGCGTACGGCACGCTTTTCGATGTGCATTCGGTGATCGCTGCCGCGGAGCAGATGTTCCCGGGCCACGGCGACGCGCTTTCGCAGTTGTGGCGTCTGAAGCAGATCGAATACACGCAGTTGCGCACGCTCGCCGCGCCGGCGGATGCGCCCGGCGCGCACTACCGGCCGTTCTGGGACATCACGCTCGACGCGCTGCGCTTCGCCGCAAAAAAACTCCAGCTCACACTGAATCGCACCGCCGAGAAGCGGCTGATGGACGAGTACGCGTGCCTGTCCGCGTTTCCCGATGCGGTGCCCGCGCTGCGCGAGTTGCGTGGAACACGTGAATCGCGTGAATCGCGTGAATCGCACGGGCCACGCGGCTCGCAAGCCGCGCCCGGCGTCGCGATTCTGTCGAACGGCAATCCGCAAATGCTCGACATCGCCGTGAAGAGTGCCGGCATGACGGGTCTGTTCGACCACGTCCTTTCCGTCGACACAGTACGCGCCTATAAACCCTCGCCCGCCGCTTACGCACTCGGCACGCACGCGTTCGGCGTCGAGCCGCGCGAGATCGTGTTCGTGTCGTCGAATGGTTGGGACGTGGCGGGCGCAGGCTGGTTCGGCTTCACCACTTTCTGGCTCAACCGGCACAACGCGCCCGTCGAAGAACTGGGCGTGAGCCCGCATGGCACGGGCAGAGGCATGAACGATCTGCTCGTTTTTCTGAAGACCCTCGCGTCGTCCGACCGCTCCAGCGGCAGCCGCGCGCGCCACAGCCCTGGCGCATGACGGCTGCTACGCCCCGGAAACCACACGACGGACTTCAACCTCATTTCAACCGCATCTCAACCTCTGCATCTTTGCAATCTGACCGACCAAGGAGAAAACATGGCGAATTCGCTGTCATCGTTGCCGCTGCCGCAGGGCATGGAAATCACCGCTGAACTCAAGCCGGGTTATGAAGCGATTCTCACGCGTGAAGCGCTCGAACTCGTCGCCGCGCTGCATCGCACATTCGAACCGCGCCGCCAGCAGTTGTTGCAGGCACGCGCGGAACGCACGAAGCGTCTCGACGCCGGTGAGCGTCCTGACTTCCTCGCCGGGACGAAAGCAATCCGCGAAGGCAACTGGACCATCGCGCCGCTGCCGCAGGACCTGCAATGCCGGCGCGTCGAAATCACCGGACCGGTCGAGCGCAAGATGATCATCAACGCGCTGAATTCAGGCGCGGATTCGTACATGACCGACTTCGAAGATTCGAATGCGCCGAGCTGGGACAACCAGATCACCGGCCACATCAATCTGAAGGACGCGGTGCGCCGCACGATTTCGCTCGAACAGAACGGCAAGTCGTACAGGCTGAACGACACGGTCGCGACGCTGATCGTGCGCCCGCGCGGCTGGCATCTGGACGAGAAGCACGTGACGGTGGACGGCAAGCGCGTGTCCGGCGGCATCTTCGATTTCGCGCTCTTCATGGTTCACAACGCGAAGGAACTGGTCGCGCGCGGCTCGGGCCCGTACTTCTATCTGCCGAAGATGGAGAGCCATCTGGAAGCACGTCTGTGGAACGATATCTTCGTCGCTGCCCAGGAGGCGGTCGGTGTGCCGCGCGGCACGATTCGCGCGACGGTGCTGATCGAAACGATCCTCGCCGCGTTCGAAATGGACGAGATTCTGTACGAGTTGCGCGAGCATAGCTCCGGTCTGAATGCGGGCCGCTGGGACTACATCTTTTCGGCAATCAAGAAGTTCAAGGCCGACCGCGATTTCTGTCTCGCCGATCGCTCGCAGATCACGATGACGTCGCCGTTCATGCGCGCGTACGCGCTGCTGCTGCTGAAAACCTGCCATCGTCGTAATGCGCCGGCAATCGGCGGAATGAGCGCGCTGATCCCGATCAAGAACGATCCGGCCGCGAACGACAAGGCGATGGGCGGCGTGCGCTCGGACAAGGCACGCGACGCCGGCGACGGTTACGACGGCGGCTGGGTCGCGCACCCGGGGCTCGTGCCGATCGCGATGGAGGAGTTCGTCAAGGTGCTCGGCGACAAGCCGAACCAGATCGGCAAGCAGCGCGACGACGTGCTCGTCACCGCGACCGACCTGCTGGATTTCCGTCCCGAGACGCCGATCACCGAAGCCGGTTTGCGCAACAACATCAACGTCGGCATTCACTACCTGGGTTCGTGGCTCGCGGGCAATGGCTGCGTGCCGATTCACAACCTGATGGAAGACGCGGCGACCGCGGAAATTTCGCGCTCGCAAGTGTGGCAGTGGATCCGCTCACCGAAGGGCAAGCTCGACGACAGCCGCAAGGTCACGGCCGAACTGGTGCGGGAATTGTCCGCGCAGGAACTCGGCAAGGTGAAGCTGGCCGTGGGCGGCGATACGAAGCCTTACGAGCGCGCCGCGCAGATCTTCGAACAGATGTCGACGTCGGAGCAGTTCACCGACTTCTTGACGCTGCCGCTGTACGAGGAAATCTGATACGGGCGATTCGTCTCGCGTAGCAGCGAAATCTTTTGCATCAGCAGCGAACGACGCAGTAGCAAGACCGCTTGCGCCAGCCCGGCGAGATACGCAAGCGGCTTGCATGTCGCAAGGCTGACCGACCGACGGCCCGACAGGCTCATGCTTGTCGGGCTGTTTTTTTCCGGTACGGCTAGCGCGTGCTGCGGTGCGCGACCCAATCGCCCGATTTGATTTCCGGCAGGCCTTTCGCCGCAGTCGGCGTGATCGGATAGAACCGGCAATTGACGACATTGCCGTCCACTTTCAGCATCACGTCGCGTGCGAGAAACCGATCCTCGACGCCTGGGTAGACGGCTTCGATCTCGTCGAGCACGGCGACCAGCCGGTCGTCGATTTCGTAGACATCGCCGATCACGTCGACGCCCGCTTCATCGACGACGAGGCCCGGATACGCGCCGAAGTCGAACAGATGGCCGCGCACGGTAGCCGAGCCGAGCAGATTCGGCGCGTCGATTTCATTGCGGGCCGCAGCCTCGCTGATGTCGTTCACTTCGCCGGCGCGCAATGTGCCGTATACAAAAACGGTTTGCATCGTCGTGGGTTCTCCTTGAGGTTTGAGTTGAGTCCGGCATGAATCCGGTTTGAATCCGGTTTGAATCCGGCAACCAGGGTTGAGTCGCGTCATTCGAGCGGCGCGCTCGCGACGAGCACGCCGTCGATATCCGCATAGATCCACTCGCCGGGGCGCACCAGCGCGCCCGGCAATTGCACCGGCACGTCGCGCGCGCCCGCGCCGAGTTGCTGGCAGCGCCGCGGGCACGTGGTCAATGCCGCAACGCCGATGTTGATTTCATTGAGCTCGAGCGCATCGCGCACACAGCCATTGATCACGATCCCGGCCCAACCGCTCTGCTCCGCGAGCTGCGCGAGGTTGCCGCCCACCAGCGCGCTACGCAGGCTACCGCCGCCGTCGACCACCAGCACGCGGCCCGCGCCCTTCTCTTGGAGCACCGCGCGCACGAGGCCATTGTCTTCGAATACTTTCAGCGTGAGCGCTTCGCCGCTGAAACTCTCGGTGCGGCTAAACAGATGAAAGACCGGCTCGAGCACGCGCAACGTGCCGAGCGCCAGTTGATCCTCGTGTGCGTCGCACAGGTCCGCGGTGGCAAAGCTCATGAGGGTCTCCGGTGGATGAGGGCGATCGGGTCATTATGCAACGGCGATGCAGGTGCAGCACCTACAATGAGAAGCCCATTGGGCTTTCGGGTTCCATCCAGATAACCGGTCATCGCCATGAATTCGTCCGCCGACGCCAATCTGGCGAGCTTCGTTCATTTTGCCGACATCCCGCCGGAGTTCGAGCCGACGCCCACGCATCCGATCCGCGTGCGCTCGCGGTTGATGCCGGCCGGCTGGCATATCGCGCGTCATACGCATGCGTGGGCGCAGGTGGCTTACGCGTCGCGCGGCGTGCTGCGGGTCGCGACCACCGGCACGACGTGGATGGTGCCGCCGTCGCGAGCCATCTGGGTGCCGCCGCATGTGACGCACGAAGTCGTGTCCGTCGAAGATGCGTTCCTGCGCACCCTTTACATCACTGAAAGCGCGGCGCCGCCCGGACTCGATACGCCGCGCGTGGTCGAGGTATCGGATCTGCTGCGCGAAGTGATCGCCGCGCTCGACACGTCTGGCATTTCGGCGACGCGCGAGCGTCTGCTCGGCGAGCTCGCGCTCGATGAACTGACGCGTTCGGAGCCGCTGCCGCTGTCCGTGCCGATGCCCAATGAAAAGCGCCTGCGCGCGCTATGCGAAGCGGTGATCGCCGATCCGACCAATAGCGACTCGCTCGAGCAATGGGCGTCGAGCGTGGGCGCGAGCACGCGCACGATCGCGCGGCTGTTTCGTCAGGAGTTGGGCGTGAGTTTTTCGCAGTGGCGTCAGCAGGCGATACTCGCGCGCGCGATTCCGCTGCTGAGTCAGGGACGGCCGCTGTCGCATGTCGCACAGGAACTGGGCTATCAGAGCCAGAGCGCGTTTTCGGCGATGTTCCGACGCGCGTTCGGCGAAAGCCCGCGAGCGTTTATCGAGCGTGGCGCCGAGCATCGCACGGTGCACGGCGAACATAGCGACGCCGACGCGGATGACGAAGCCGCCCGCAATAGCTCAGGTACAGCGAACGATGCCGAACGATGACGGTATTGGCTCGACGCGCGGGGAGAGAGACCTGCTTGCATGGGCGAGCCGCGAGATCCGGATGACAACAGAGTAAGCGGCGTAGCCAGAGGCGCGATTGACAACGCCACTAGCGACACGTCACACGCGCCGCGCCAGATGACGGATCGCGCCGAGTTGCGCAAGCCGCGGCCCGGCGAGCTTATAGCCCTTGCGCTGGTAAAGACGCGCTGCGGGATTGTCGACGAACACACGCAACTGCAACTCGCGTAACCCGCGCTCACGCGCCCACTGATGAGACATATCGAGCAGATAAGTGCCGGCGCCGAGCCGCCGATGTCCTTCGGCGATCTGTACGTCGCGGATATGCAGCGAATCGCCTTCCTGCGTGATGCGCAACACGCCGATCGGCATACCGTCCACTTCGAGAATGAAGTTCTCCGACTCGCGCCAGCTCCCGAGAAACAGATCGCCTCGCCAGACCAGATGATGCCGGCGATAGTAGCCGCCCATGTTGTTGCGAGTCAGCGCTTCGGCAAACTCGAAATCGTCCATGCTGGCTTTGCGCAGATGAAACGGCGACGGAGCTTCGGTTGGATCGAACATGGTGGAACGACGAAGATGAGTCGGGTCAACGGTAAAACAGCCCACGCCCGCTGGCAATGGCTGTTTGTCCCGACGAGCATACCCAGGCGACGCGGACTTCGGAAATAAAAAAAGCCCACTTCTTTCGAAGTGGGCTTCTCTCAATCTGGCGGAGCGGACGGGACTCGAACCCGCGACCCCCGGCGTGACAGGCCGGTATTCTAACCAACTGAACTACCGCTCCAGATCTTTGCATCCTGGCCGGCGAGCTTTGCTCGCTAGCCGCATCATTCAACCATCTAACCGAATGACGCCGATGACTTGGCGTCCCCTAGGGGATTCGAACCCCTGTACTCACCGTGAAAGGGTGATGTCCTAGGCCTCTAGACGAAGGGGACAACGTACTGCTTACACCTTTAATGAAAAAGCCCGTTCAAGTTCCGATGAACGGGCTTTGTCTGGCGGAGTGGACGGGACTCGAACCCGCGACCCCCGGCGTGACAGGCCGGTATTCTAACCAACTGAACTACCACTCCAGTCTTTACATCCTGGCTTGCGAGCGTTGGTTTTTTCTCTGCAAACTGCGCTTCTCTACTGCTAACCGGGACTTAACCCGAAACACTAAAGCGACGCTGATGTTTGGCGTCCCCTAGGGGATTCGAACCCCTGTACTCACCGTGAAAGGGTGATGTCCTAGGCCTCTAGACGAAGGGGACATAATCTTTTCAGATCTGTCTTTATCTTGCTGCTAACTCACGCTAACTTCTGTTACGTCAGCAGCAAAGACCGATATTCTAACTACCTTACCGCTGTTTGTGAAGTCTTTTTTACTACAAGTCCCACACTTCGGAACCACTTCACTCTGCTCTGATGGTGGGGTAAGCGGGATCGAAAAACTCCCTGCAGACCTTTGCCACCAAAGGGTCTCGTCAATCTCAAACCCCATCGGGTACGACTTGGGGTACATGATCTACGATTTGACGCTTTCCAGCAACATCTCGCTCTGAAACACCCTCGTGCAACCTGTCTCGGGAGTCACAGCAGCGAAAAACGCAATTATACGCAGCTACCTTTTCACCACGCAAGAATTTTCTGTCGTTGCCGTGCCCGACCGGCCAACGGCCTCGGATGCATATCAACCTAGACACCTGACCCATACCCGGGACGACACAAACCCCTCAAAGCTCCCGCGATCGGATAAAGTCAGACAAACCATCGCCCTGTACAGGGGTTATCGGGGATAAGAATGCCAAGTGCAAAAACTGCTAGACGCAAAAAAGCCTCCCTTGATGATCGATTTGACTTTGTCGGTGACGCCGTGGCGCCAGGCAGTCGAGCCGCACTTCGACCGGCGATCTTCGAGGTCGAGGAGAAGGACTCAGGCGCAGAGCGCAGTCTTAAGCTCTGGCGCAAAACCGGCACGCAGCTCGATGACGATCTTCGTCAGCTCTGGCTGCACGAGATGCGCCAAGTCCAGCGGGTTATGTCCTATGCAGGGGCTCGTGACGTAATTGTCGATATCCTGGAATTCGTCGAGGACGAGCAGGATTTCGGCGTGCTATTGGAGCGGGTCGGGCATCCGCTGACGGAAAAACTCAAGAGGGTTTCGCGCCAGCACTGGCTGCGCAATCTGGGCGCCTCCCGGCCTCGAATCCTATTCTGGAAGAACATCAAACGAGTTGTCACCGCACTCGGCATCGTTCACGCCCAAGGTCTGGTACATGGACACGTCGGGACAGACGTGGTCATGACTGAGGGCGCCGACGAACCGGACTTCCAGCTCGGAGGCTTCGAATGGAGTTTGTGGCTCAGCACCGATCTCCCTGACCGGTCGCATGCAAAACTTGGAATGACTGCCGCTGCCCATAGGAACGAAAGCTACTCCTTCGCGCAAGATTGGCATGCAATCGGCCTAATGATCGCGGACTGCCTCGATTCCATAGTAAAAGCGTCAGGCGATGTCTATCCCGCAGGCCGCAACGATCCGGCCATTGTCCTGAATGTCTCCGAACGCATCTTGTTAAAGCGGCTGGTTACGCCAGCAAGAATGGATCAGATCGACGCAGACTCGATTGGGAGCGCGATTGACGATCTGATCGCAAGCGTTGCTCATTCCGCGTCCGCACGCGCTGGCACATTCATCCTGAATTTTGCCCGGCATTCAAAGCTCGGCGAGGTAGTCTATGAAGCAACTGACGGCGAAATTCCGATTGATGAATATCGTCGCCAGCTAGATTGGGTTCGAGCCGACCTGGATGGCGGAGCAACTCTTCTGGTCCCTCGATCCTTTGATCCCGCGACGAGCTCACTCAAACTTGTAACCGCCACGATGGTCTACAGGCTCTCTGCCTTTCGGGACGAAGGGTCGGCCGTGTGGGACATCGCTATCTGCCAGAAGGTCGAACTCAAGAAAGAGACTTTCGGCCTGGGCGACAACGAAGAACATAGCTTGCTTCAGCCCTTGATGATCGCGGGAAATGTCCGCGAGGCGCGCGAAGCACGAGGTCGTCTTGGGGCAGACGCACTCGATTGGAGCACATTCGCAAATCCCGTCCGGGATACAGCGGAACCGAGCGAGGGCGACACGATCCGCGATGCGCTCCTGCTCGTGCAAACGGTCGAAGCGGTGGTCAAGGCCCTAGAGGTCTACCCGGTCGAAATCTTGGATACCGACCTACATAATGGTCGCCGATCGGTGACCATTCGAGCCGAACCCGACAACGAACGGGACCGTGTTGCCAAAAAAGTCGGATTATCAGAAAGCGCAGCTGCTCTTAAGCGCCTCTTCGAAGAAGAGCATCGCGATGCCGAAGCGAAGTGGCAACTTTGCCGGGCGGCCGGACTGGGATCCACACGAACCAGCGACGTCGTGGCGAGCTTTGTCGATGTCGTTGATCATCGCGGCCGACGTGCTTACCGGTTCGAAATCGACGAGGACCTTCGCGATGAAGGACCATTTTTTCTGCGTACCGAGCGTGACACCGGCACAGAGCAAGTGATCGCCCGGCGCTTGCGCAATATCAAAGCGTTGAATACGCGCGTCGACCTAGTTGAAATGCTGGCTGACCCATGGCGAGTTCGACGCTCAAGCCGAGAAGACTTCAGCGAAGATGCGCGCATGGATGAAGCGTTCCTTGATCTGGATCCACCAAAGCAGGACGCCCTTGTGGGCCTTTGGTCTACTCTACCGTCGTTTTTCGTGGTGGGACCACCCGGGGTCGGAAAGACTAAACTTGCGACCGAGGTGGTTAGACGTCGTTTTGCCGCAGATCGCTCGACCCGGATGCTGATTAGCGCCCAAGGCCACGACGCCCTCGACAACCTGCAGGACAAGATCAGGGAGACCCTTAAGAAAGCAGGACTAGATGACGTTCTCGTTGTCCGGTCGACAACGTCCGAGCGGAGAGCCACCAGCAACGAAGAAGTTCATCGAGCTGGACTCGACTATCTGGAGCGTCTGTCTGAAAGCGCTCTCGCTCGCACAGCGCCAGAACCGATACGCGCCCGCATTGCAGAGTTAAAGGCTGCTGCAAGCCGCCTCGAACAAGCGAAAGACTCCGTGAACAAAGAGCAACGATCCGGCTTGGGCGCGGTGTCGCATCTTGTGCTGGACGCAGCGAACATTGTGATCTCAACGGCCAACTCTTCCGATATTGAAAGCCTTGTCGAGGCGCGAGAGCAATTCGATTGGGTCATCGTCGAGGAGGCTGCCAAGGCGACGGGGCCCGAATTGATCGGCCCACTTATGCTATCGGGCCGCCGGCTCCTGATCGGGGATCACCATCAGTTGCCGCCATTCGAGGCTGACCGGCTTGTGCAAATTCTCAGTGACCAGAGCCTAGTGAGCGAAGCGTTGGCGATTGCCGACCAATATGTGGGCGCACTACTGCGTGATGGTGAACTCGATGGACTGGAACTGATCGCCTCCGATCCAGCCGGACTGAAGGCCTCGACAGATATGGCATTGCGTCTACTTGAACCGTTCCGCACCTTCGTTGAGGACGACGAGCGGCGCAGGCACGCCAATCCCACGCATCGTCCGATCGCGGCGACGCTTACCGAGCAGCGACGAATGGATCCGGCCATAGCGGAGATCGTCTCGAAAGCTTTCTACGGCGGTCGGCTGAGCACAGAAGTCAATCGCGCACGTGCCGCCGAAACAGAGGCCTCACCGGTCATACAGCTCGGGGCCCTGCCACAATCGCCTGTGGTCGTAGTCAATTTCCCGCATGTAAGCGCTACCGGCCATGCTGCCGAAATGGAACGCGGTCGGCCACGTTGGCATAATCCCGCCGAAGTAGCGTCGGTCATTCACGTTCTGCGACATTTGCGCGCGCGCGACACCAGCAAACCGCCAACTCTTGCGATCCTCTCCCCATATAAGGCGCAAGTCGACAAGATTCACGAGCGAATTGTATCCGCGAAGGCGCACCACCTGAGCCACCTGAGCGACTTTGTACCCGTTCGCAGCGACGGCGCTTTTGTTGGCACGGTTGACTCTTTTCAGGGTAGCGAAGCCGACGTCGTCATCCTGTCGCTGGTGCGAAATAATCCCCGCAACGCGCTGGGCTTTCTGCGCGATCGACGGCGCATGAATGTCGCACTGAGCCGCGCCAAGGCACAGTTAATCATTGTCGGCAGCCTCGACTTCCTCTCCGAAGCCGTCCGGGCCGTCAATCCCGATGCGGAGGATCACGACCTCTCCTTTCTTGCCGAGATAGCCGACGCTATAAGGAACCTCGCTTCGAGGAAAAGAAATGGTGTAC
>NZ_JAQQBV010000034.1:0-81296 GCF_046030735.1 Paraburkholderia xenovorans | reverse complement strand
GTTCGGCAAGCGTAGCGAGGCGAAAGATGCACAAGACCGGCACGCTAACATTGAAGTCTCGTATCTGTTGCAGCGCCTCGAGAACTACCCGGGACTCGTGATCCTTTCCACCAACAACCGCAGTCATCTGGACGATGCGTTCAGCCGGCGGTTCACGTTCATCACCCGATTCACTTTTCCGGATGTCGCATTGCGCGAAACGATGTGGCGCACGATCTGGCCGAAGGGCATCCCATTGTCCGACGATCTCGATTTCGGTGCCCTCGCGCGTCGCACCGACATCACCGGAGCAAGTATCCGGAATATTGCGTTGCTGGCGAGCTGGTTGGCTTCAGAGAACCCCGATGGCAGGGTGACGCTTGCGCATATCGAAGTTGCACTTAAACGCGAACTGGCGAAGGTCGGCCGGTTGATTATGTGATTCATCTATGCGGAGAAAGTCACCATGAGCACTCCAATAACATCTGATACGAATATCATCAATGTGAATAATTCGTTGAACACGATCCTGCTGTCCTATGTTACCAAGGGCGTTATTATTACTTTTGATCTCCCTGATCTCGACAACTTACCCAGTGAACCGACGTTGAGCGTATTCCTGTACGAAATTCATGAGGATCTGCGGTTGAGAACGGGTCAGTCGCGAACGAGTTCAGTACCTGACAAGACGACAAATGCCGTCACTATTTCCCCCGGCTGGGTCAATGTGAATTGCAACTACCTGATCACCTATTGGGACTCTACTCAGGGGGGCGGCGGCGGAGATAGTCCTGCGAGTGCGCCGGACAATCAGGCGATTAAAGTCATGAATCAGGTGGTCAATGCACTGGTGAACAATCGTACGTTGCCGGGACTGACCGGCTCCTACACGCGAATGATCGCGCCGAAAGACGAGCTGAACAGCCTTGGCAATTTCTGGCAATCGCTCGGCAACAAGCCGCGCTTGTCGTTGTATGCGTCGGTGACCGTTCCGATCACGTTAAGTGCTGCTGTGCCTGTCACTGCGGTCGGCGTCCTCACTACCGAGGCCGATCTGGAGCAAGGCGTTACCCAGAAGATAAAGGCATCGTGATCGATGCATGGCCATACTTGATTGACGAGTCAACAGGCCAGCTCGATTATCCGAGTGCGAAAAACGAGCTTAATAGCCAACGCCCTGACCATCGCGCGCGACGATCTTCCCGTGCGCGACCACCAGCCTGCGAGGCGGCCGCGCCACCAGCGCATGCGCGACGGTATCCGCGTCAACCAGCACGAGATCGGCACGTGCGCCGGGGCGCAAGCCGTAATCGTCGAATCCACACGCGCGTGCGGCATAGGTGCTCACGCAGTCGAATGCAAGCGCTAAATCGTCGTCGCGGCGTAGACCAAAGCGCATCGCGATCAGCATCGCGCGTTCGAGCATGTCCGGCGAGCCATAGGGCGTCCATGTATCGCGCACGCCGTCGTTGCCGCCGAAAATCGACACGCCGCGTTCGATACAGATTTTGAGCGGAGGCACAGGCGTCGCAGGCGGCGCGGTGGTCAGCAGCGCGACGCGCAGATCGGCGAGCCGTGCCAGCAGCGCGTCCCGTTCGCGTTCGGGTAGCGCGCCGAGGCAGAACGCGTGACTCACTACCACTTGTCCCTGCATGCCGAGCGCGGCGACGCGATCGAGCAGAAGCCCCAGTGTGAACGCGCCGACCTCGCCGGGTTCGTGCAAGTGAATGTCGATCGGTTTGTGATGACGTTGCGCGATCTCGAAGGTCCGGTCGAGCGACGCCACCGGGTCGCCGTCGATCAACGCGGGATCGAGCGCGCCGAGCACGTCGGCGCCCGCGCTCAATGCGGCGTCCAGCAGCATGTCGGTGCCCGGCCGGCCGAGCAGCCCCGATTGCGGAAACGCGACGATCTGCATATCGAGCACATCGCGCAACGTCTCGCGCGTGGCGAGCACGCCTTCGAGATGACGCAGACCCGCGTCGGTGTCGACGTCGACATGAGTGCGCAACCGCGTGGTGCCCAGTTGCAGAAATGCGCGGGCCAGCGCGAGCGACTGCTTGCCCGCGTCGTGGCCGCTTGCCGCGCGCCAATGCCGCTCGTTTTCGATGCGATCGGTGAGCTTCGGGCCGACCTCGTTGCGATACCAGTCGAGGCCCCAGTGGGTCTTGTCGAGGTGCGTGTGGCCTTCGACGAAACCCGGCAGCAGCAGCGCACCCATGCCGTGCTCGATCGCGACGCCGGGCGTGCGCGGCAGGTCCGCGCCGATTGCCGCGATGCGGCCGCCAGAAATCGACACATCGACGCGCGTGCCGTCGGGCAGACGGACGTTGGCGATGAGTAAAGAATCGGAAAGGCGTTCAGCGAGTGCCGATGTACCAGTCGAAGTCATAAGCAGGTGGGGCGCGCGGCGCGCAGGCAAATTTGCACGGCAGGCGATTTCCAATTGTCTGTTGAATTGCGTTAGGGCCGTGCACCAAGGCTCGCACGGCTTGCGCGCCGATTGTACTTGCTGCAATGCTGGTTTATCGGTTCGCTGGAAACGCGAATAGGTCCCTATGCGCTGAACGGAAATTCCTGCTAAAGCGCATTGTGCCCACTCAAGTTCCGGGCATTTTTGCCGTTGATACCAGCCAATGCCACTCGGGAAGCCCAGCCGTGCACCTTGCTTATAGTAACGACCGCCTGTCCAGTCGCGTGATGGCCGATTCGCCCACGGGCGAACCCGAAGTGGAGTCGTCGGTGATCGAGTGGTTGCTGCACGATGATCAGGTGATGCGCGAATGCTTCACGCACGCCGCGGAAATCCTGAAGAGCGTGACCGGCGCGACGATCACCGCGATCACGCTGCTCGATGCCGAGCACCAGCACTATCGCGCGGAAGTCGGCATGGCGATGCCGCTGATCACGCGTGCGCATTCGCTCGCGGATTACGCGGTGCGCGACGGCGAGCTGTTCGTGATCGAGGATACCCGCGACGACACCCGCTTCGGCGAATGCCTGCTCGTGCAGCGCTACCCGTTCGTGCGCTTTTATGCGGCGATAGCGCTGCGTGCGCCGAACGGCGAGATCGTCGGTGCGCTGTGCGCGATGGATCCGTCGCCGGGACGCCTCGACGCCGGGCAGCGCGCGGTGTTCTATCACTTGCGCGCGATGATCGAGAACGATCTGAAAATGCGCACGGCCACCGCGATCGACCCACTCACGCAGTTGTACAACCGCCGTTTCCTGCTTGAGAGCATCACGCTCAAATGGAAAGAAGCGGACGACGGCGATTTGATGGGTTCGGTCGTCGTCGATGTGGACTGGTTCAAGCAGTACAACGACACCTACGGCCATCAGGCCGGCGATCACTGCCTGCGCAAGGTCGCCTCGGTGATGCAGGCGGCGGCGGACGGCGAACGCATCATCGTCGGGCGCATGGGCGGCGAAGAATTCGGCTTGCTGGTGTTGCACGCCGAGCCCTCGGTGCTCGAACGCACGCTGGAGACGATGCGGCAGGGCGTCGAAGATCTCGCGATCGAGCATAGCGCTTCACCGCTCGGCGTGGTGACGGTGAGCGTGGGCGCTGCGCTCACGCGGATCGGCGAAGCGTCGCGGACTGCGCATCGCGACGGTTTCGCGAGTGCCGACCGGGCGCTGTATCGCTCGAAGCACAGCGGCAGGAACCGGGTGACGCTGGCGTAGTGCGCTTTCATACGGAATCCCGATCAATCTCCCGCAGCTCGCCTGGGTCGAGCGGCGGCCGCCACTAGCGCGCTAACGCCCCGCGCGTCTCAACTCACGATCAGCTTCAATCCCGCCGGCAGCGATTCGCCGAACACGCGGCCTTCGTCGGCGTTATCGAGCGCGACCGTTTCGCTCACCATCGTGATCCACGCCCGCGGCGCATTGGCGGCTTCGAGCCGGCGCACTACCGTGTGACGCAGATCCTCGGTGAGGTCGCGCGAGCGGTCGCCGGTCATGCGCGCGATTTGCACGGCGGCGAACGCGGCAGGGTCGACCTTCTTCCAGTCGAGCGAGAGGATTTCGTTCAGCCATTGCTCGGCGACTTCGGGCGGCACGACGGTATGCGCGCTGCCGTAGAACGGTTGCCGCGCGCCGATCCGGCCCACCGCCCACCAGCTTTGGTGATTTTCCGCGGGCTTGCGTAGCCGCGCCAGCACCGATTCGCCGAGCTCGATCTTGCGTTCGACCGGAATCCGTTCGAGCGACGCGCTCAACCGCACCATATCGGTGATGCCGGTTTTCGACACGTCGAACGGCAGCCTGTGGCGCGATTGCGCGGCGGTTTGCAGATACGTCATCGCGTCGAGCACGCGCAATTGCGCGTTTTCGTCGAGGCCACCGGCGGCGCGGCGCCACAGTGTCCACCATTCGGACCAGACCTGGCTTTCCTGAACATATTGAATGCCGTCGTCGAACAGCGACCAGAGTTGCTCGACCCGCCATTCGTCGAGTGGATATCCGAAGCCCGGCCGCACGCAATAGCCTGCGAGATTGAGCCACAGTCGTTCATGGTCGGCCGTACGACGGCGACGTCGCGCGCGTTCCCACAGCGCGCCGAACAGCTCGCGCAACAGTGCGCTATTCCATGTTTCTCGCGGACCGAGCAGGTGTTCGAGCTGCGCGCGCAGGCGTTTGACTTCCTTCGGATCGATTTTCTGCGCACGCGAGCCGAAACTGCGCTCGATGTGTTCGATCGCTTCATCGAGTGCGGGGTGGCGTTTTTCAGCGGGAGCACCGGGAAGATCGACAGGTGCGTCTTCGCGACGCAACTGGAATTCGAGCAGCCAGCGCTCGCCTGGATCGTCTCGCTCGATGCAATGGACTTCGAGCGTGCCGACTTCGGTCAGCGACGTGGCGATGCGCACCGCGGTTTCGCGCGTCTGGCTCGAACCGCGCGGCTGCACGATCGTCGCGACCGGCGGCAGCCTGACGAAATCGTTACCCGTGAGATCGGCGAGTTCGCCGGCCTGATAGACCGTGTCCGCACTCGACGACACCAGATGGAAGCGCACCGGATGCCCGAGCCGCAACGCGAACGTCCGGTCTTCGATCAGGATTTCGTGAGCTTCTTCGGTGCCGCGCGGCAGCAGGCAGATGCCGCGTTGGGCCGACGCATCGGCGCCGGCTTCGTCGAGTACGAGAAAGTAGCTGCGCGGCGAACCGCCGCCGATCTTCGGCGCGCTGCCCGAGCGGGCCAGCGCATAGGCGACGGCGCCGCGCGCCACGGCGACGTCGGGGTTGTCGTTGCGCAGTACGTTGAGCGGCTCGCCACGCCAGTTGCCGAGCGTGTCGGCGAGACGCCGCGTGAGGGCTTCAGCGCGGAACACGCCGCCGTTCAGCAGCAGCGTGTCCGGCACGGGCAGCGTTGAAGCGTCGCTGTCTTCGGGCGTCATGGCGAGCGCGTTGCGCGACTGCGCCGCGAAGCGGCTCAGAAAAGCCGCGATATGACGGGTGACGGCAGCGTCGCTCGCATAGGGCAGCCCGAACTCGACAATCGCGCCACGCGGGCGGCCGGGCCGCGCGTCCGCATTCACGGCCGGAAAGAAACCGTCGACAATCACCCGTTCGACTTCTTCGCGCGTGACCTGTGCGGTCCGCGCGCCGCCGATCAGCTTCGAGCCCGCGCCGAGCAGCGTGATCGATGCGGAGTCGGGTGCTTGCGGTCCGAGCAGTTGTTCCTTCGCGCCGCGGCACCGCTCGACCAGTTGCGACAGACTCGCTGCCGACAAGCGCGCGCGCTCGCCGCCGCTGCCGCCGGACAGCCGCGCCTCGGCCAGATGCGCGAGCGCGAGGTCCATGTTGTCGCCGCCGAGCATCAGATGATTGCCCACGCCGATGCGCGTAAGCACTGGCTCGCCGGCGTCGCGCAGATTCACTTCGATCAGCGTGAGGTCGGTGGTGCCGCCGCCCACGTCGCAGATCAGCACGAGCCGCGTGTGCGCGAGTTCGTCGGCGAGATGGTCGCGATGATGAAACAGCCAGTCGTAGAACGCGGCTTGCGGCTCTTCCAGCAAACGGAGCGAGGGCAGTCCCGCGAGGCGGGCGGCTTCGACGGTCAACGCGCGTGCGCCGTCGTCGAACGAGGCGGGCACGGTGAGCACCACGTGCTGGTCTTCCAGCGGGGCATCTGGAAAGCGCTGATTCCAGGCCGCACGCACATGGCCCAGATAGCTCGCGCTGGCTTCGACGGGCGAGACCTTGCGGACTTCGTCCGCGGCGCCCCACGGCAGGATCGGCGCGGTCCGGTCCACCGACGCGTGCGAGAGCCAGCTCTTCGCGCTCGCGACCAGCCGCCCCGGCACCTGGCCGCCGAGCGTGCGGGCGAGCCGGCCGATCACGACGGGCGGCGTTTGCGCGTTGTCAGGGACGTCGAGCCCAGGCACGTCGAGCCGGGGATCCCACGGCAACTGCACATCGCCCGCACTCAGTTCGCCCGCCGCCGCGTGATACCGCACCGACGGCAGCAGCGGCCGCGCGGCCACCTCGCCGGGACTGACCAGCTGCTCGATCTCGAAGACGCGAATCTCCGCCGACCCCGCCTCGGCATAGGCGAGCACCGTATTACTGGTGCCGAGATCGATCCCGACGCTGAAGCGCTTCATCGCGGTCATGCATTGACGCTGCCGCGCACGTCGAACTCGACTTTCCAGCGTTCGTCGGTACCGCGCGGCACGGCTTCGAGTTCGAGCGTGCCGGTTTCGGTCACGCGCGCATGCAGTTTCACCGGCACGACTTCACCGGCGCTGCGGCCGGAAGCGGGCAGCGTTGCCTCGATTTCTTCGAGTTCCTGCAATTCATCAGGACCCCAGAAGTCCAGCAACGTGCCGACCTGATCCTGCCGACGCACCGACGACCCGAAGAAGCGAAAGTGCACCGGCTCGCCGACCACGAGACCGAATTCCTGCGCGGGCAACGCGGCATCGGTGCCTTCTTCCATCCCGAACGGCGCGACGCACAGCGCCTGGATCGGCGGCTCCAGACCCGGCACGGCGGGCATCGCCGATTCGATCGCGATGTAGTACGCACGCGCGGTGCCGCCGCGAATCCGCACGCCTTTGCCGCGCCGCACGTAGCCGTAATAGGCCGCGCCGCGCGCGACCGCCAGATCGAGGTCCGCGCCTTCGAGCAGACGCGCGGGCGCCGCGCCTTCGGCCGCGAGCCAGGTATTGAGCGTGCCCATGATGCGCTCGACCAGCAACGGCGACTTGAACACGCCGCCGTTGAACAGCACGGCGGTCGGATGCAGGAAGCTCGCGTTTTCATCGACCTGGCCGCGCAGGCTTTCGAGCTCGGCGAGCGCGCCGACCTGACGGCCGAGGAAGGCTGCCAGATGCCGCGTGATGCCCGCGTCCTGCGCATACGGCAGACCGAGTTGCGTGAGGCCGGCACGCGCGCGGCTCACCGGCCGCGCGGCGCTGTCGACATGCGGGAAGAAGCCTTCGAGGATTGTCTGCGTGAGTTCGGCGCGCGTGAGTTCGGTGCGGATCGAGCCGCCGATCAGCTTCGAGCCGCGGCTCGGCACGACGAGCGGCACGGTATCCGTCGACGGATCGGTGAGCAGCGTTTCCTTCGCCGAGCGGCACGCGTAGGTGAGGGCGCGCAATTGCCATGCATCGGCCTGCGTGCCTTGCGCTGCGAGCTTGCGCGCGACCCCGTGCGCGAGCGCGAGGTCCATGTTGTCGCCGCCGAGCAGAATGTGCTCGCCGACCGCGACGCGGTGCAGTTCCAGATTGCCGTCGCGCTCGATCACCGCGATCAGCGAGAGATCGGTGGTGCCGCCGCCGACGTCCACCACGAGGAGGATATCGCCGACCTTGACCTGCTTGCGCCATTGCCCGCCGCTCTTCTGGATCCAGCTATAGAGCGCGGCTTGCGGCTCTTCGAGCAGCGTCATGCGCGTGTAACCGGCGGCTTGCGCGGCCTCGGCGGTCAACTCGCGGGCGGCCGGATCGAACGACGCGGGAATCGTCACCGTGATGTCCTGCTGGTCGAACGGTGCGTCCGGATGCGCGTGGTTCCACGCTTCGCGCAAGTGCGTCAGATAGCGCACCGAGCTTTCGAGCGGCGACACGCGCGCGACTTCGGGCGGCGCGTCGTTCGGCAGGATCGCCGCGCGACGGTCGACGCCCGGATGGCACAACCAGCTTTTTGCGCTCGACACGAGCCGGATCGGCGTGGCCGCGCCGCGGCTGCGGGCGAATTCGCCGACCGCGAATTCGCGCTGGCCGGTCCACGGCAGGTACAGGTCGCCCGACGCGAGTTCGTCCGGATGCGGCAGGTACAGAAACGATGGCAGCAGATCGAGGTTGTCGATTGCGCCGGGGCCGGTGAGTTGTGCGATCGGCAATACGTGTTGCGCGATTTTTTCGGCGTCGCCTGTTGTGGGGTCCACCGCCGTGTCTACATAAGACAGCGCGCAATGGGTCGTGCCGAGATCGATCCCGATCGAATAGCGGGATGCGTTTGCGTTCGCTGCGTCGCTCATAGCTCGACCTCGGCCGGTGCGACGATCTTCGCGTTGTGGCTCTGCGTGAGCTTCGGCAGACGCACTTCATCCACGCGCCAGCCGCGGTGGCTGATGGTGCCGGTAAACGGCGCTTGGCCGACCACGTTGCCGGTCAGGCGCACGGCGGTGGCGTCGAAGCCTTCGGACAGCGTGACGCGACTGCCTTCGGCCTCGTCACGCACCGGGCGGATCGTGAAATGCTCGCGCAGCGTCGCGCGGCAGCCTTCGTGCACGAGACGCGCGGCGGCGCCGATGTCGGCGTCGCTATAGCTTTTGATGTCTTCTTCGACGAAATCGATCAGGCGCGCGTCGCGTTGCAGCAGGCCGAGCAGTTGCAGCGCGGCTTCGGGGCCGGCTTCTTTCAGTGTGGGCGCAACGGGAGCGGGCGCGGGAGCCGACGCGGGTGTCGGTGTCGGCGCCGCTGCGGGCGCTACAGCGCCGTTACGCAGACGCACGACCCCGGCGGCGAACTCACCATCGCCGAGAATGCTGAAAAACGTGCTGACGGCAATGGAAATCCTGCCGAGAAAAGAAGGGTTCGAATCGGTCATCAATGCTCCTGAGGGGCTCTGTTAAAGGACGAGCTGTCCTGGCGGTGGCGCACGCGACGGGCCTGAAAGTTACGCTGGGCCGTTGTCGTGCGTCCTGGCGAAGGTCGGTGGCAGCACTCGCCGCCGAGGTCTGATCCATCCGGATCCGCTTGCACGGCGCGTTTCGGCCGTGCAAAACCCGTATTTTGCCTTGTGTTGTTCAAATGTTGGTCGCGCGTTGATCATGAAGCGCGCCCGAAGCAGACAAAGCCGGCCATTCTAGCGGGCAATGGGTGCAGATTGGCGGATCGGGCCGCACCGGGCAGCGTTGCGCGTCCAGACTCGCGGTATCCGGTTCACACGGCGGCCGGCCCGAATTCCGCGACCACCTGATCGATGAACGCGCGCAGTTTCGGCGTCACGCGGCTTGCGGGAAACACCAGATGCATCGGCCGCGCAGGCGTTTCATAACCGGTCAGTACGCGCACCAGCCGGCCGGTGGCCAGCTCGTCGCGCACCGCGACCTCGGGTGCGAGCATCACGCCGCCGCCGCTGAGCGCCGCGGCGAGCAGCGCCTTCACGTCGTTGGCCTGAAAGCGGCCCGCGACCGGCACCGTGTAGTGGCCGCGCGCGTCGCTGAACTGCCACTCGGTCGCGACCGGCAAGCTCGTGTACACGAAGCTCAGGCACTCGTGCCCGATCAGATCCTGCGGCGTGTGCGGCTCGCCACGCTCGGCGAGATAAGCGGGCGCGGCGCACGCGACGAGCCGGTACGGCATCAATTGCCGGGCAATCAGCGTGGAATCCGCGAGCGATCCCAGCCGGATCGCGGCTTCACACCCCTCGTCGATCAGATCGACGAAGCGGTCGGTCACCGCAAGCTCGACCCGCACTTCCGGATTGGCCTTCAGGTAACGCGTGATCATCGGCGCGAGACAACAGGTGCCGAATGTGACCGGCGCGGTAATCCGCAAGCGGCCGCGGGGTGCGGCGGAGAGATCGTGCGCGACCGCTTCGGTGGCTTCGGCGTCGGCGAGCAGCGCCTTGCAGCGCTCGTAGAAGATCTGGCCGATTTCCGTGAGGCTCTGGCGGCGCGTGGTGCGATTGAGGAGCCGTGCGCCGACCCGCTCTTCCAGCGTGCTGACGTGCTTGCCCGCCATCTGCGACGACATGCCGAACGCGAGCGCTGCGGCCGCGAAGGAGCCGCTGTCGACGGTTTTGACGAACACGGCCATGCTGGTCAGACGATCCATCATTCCCCACTCATGGTTTCGACACCCGTCGAATTATGCACATTTATCCGGTTCGGGTTTTGAATCATAGTGTTCCCAAGCGCGCCCGACCGGGCGCCGCCTCTGACAATACGGAGTGTGAGCAATGAAAATCGGAATTCTCGGTGCGGGCTTCATCGGTAGCGCGATGGCCGCGCTGGCGGTGCGCGCGGGTCATCAGGCGATGATCAGCAATTCGCGCGATCCACGCACGCTGGCGGACACGGCCGCGGAACTGGGCTGCGAAGCCGGCAGCGCGGAAGAGGCCGCGCGATTCGGCGACGTGGTCGTGATCGCGGTGCCGTTCAACCGGAGGAATGGGCTGCCGGCCACAGCGCTGGCCGGCAAGATCGTGATCGACACGTGCAACTACTACCCCGATCGTGACGGGCAGATCGAAGCGCTCGACAAACGCGAGACCACCACGAGCCAGTTGCTCGCCGCGGCTTTGCCGCAAGCGCGGGTGGTGAAGGCATTCAACGCGATTCTCGCGAAGGACCTCGATCCGCGCAGCAGTGCCGACGGCGCAGCGTCGGAGCGCGGTGAAATCAGCCGCAGCGGTCAACCTGCCGGCACGGCGAACCGTCGCGCGCTACCGCTCGCGAGCGACTACGCGGACGCCCGCCAGATCGTGAGCGCGCTCGTCGATGAATTCGGTTTCGATCCGGTGGATGCCGGTGCGCTCGCGGAGAGCTGGCGATTCGAGCGCGCGAAGCCGGTGTATTGCATTCCGTTTAATCGCGCGGGACTCATCGGGGGCCTGGCGGCCGCAACCCGCGATGCCGAACAGCCGCACGGTTCGTGGCGACGGTGAGATGAGCACAGTCGCGCGCCGCGTGTCATGCGACGCTTGACGCCATCGCGTCCTGGTTCGTTTGCACCGGCGAAGCCGGCTGTGCTTCGACAGCCGCCGCCCATTTGGCCGCCACCGTCGACAACTCGGCGCGCGCGCGTTCGAGCGCTGCCATTCGCGCGGCCGGCTCGGAAAACTGCAATGGCTGTGCATCGACGAAACCCGGCTCGGCCACGCCGATAAAGCCGAAAGCCGCGCGCAATGCAGGGGTCAACGCATCCATCGACGAATACGGCTCGACGCGCAGATCGGCACCGCGACTCGTGATGAACAGCACTTTCTGCCGTGTCAGCACGCCGTGAATCCGGCCATCGGGCCCATTCACGTACGTGAGGCCGGCGCGCGTGATGTTGTCGACATAGGCCTTGAACGCGGACGGCATCGACCAGTTGTACATCGGCATCGCGAACACGCACGCGTCGGCTTCGAGCAGACGCCGGCACAACGCATCCGACGGTGCCAGCGCGGCTTTCATCTCGGGCGTGCGCTCCGCCGCCGGCGTGTAGGTCGCGATCGCGAACGCTTCGTTCACGTGGGCCGGCGTATCGACTGTGACGTCGAGATAATCGACTTCGACGTTCACGTGTTCATCGCGCAGGCGCTCCAGGAAAAAGCGGGCGAGCGCGCGTGAGTTGGATCGCTCGCGTTTGGCGCTCGCGTCGACGTGCAGGATTCTCATGACTGGCTTCCTCGGCAAACCGGTTCAATCTGGAAATTAGTAGCGGCGCTGGGTGTGGCGCGCTCAGGCCGGCATTTTGCGAAAGCCGATCGAAAAGCGGTTCCACGCGTTGATCGCGGCGATCAGCAGCGACAGGTCGACCAGTTCTTCGTCGCTGAAATGCGGGCGTACTGCTTGCCACACGGCATCGGGCACGTGCTCGTGCGAGACCAGCGTCAGCGCTTCAGTCCATTCGAGCGCCGCGCGTTCGCGGTCGGTGAAGAAGGGCGTTTCGCGCCACACCACGACCGTGGCCAGACGGCGTTCGGTTTCGCCGCCTTTGCGGGCGTCGGTGACGTGCATGTCGACGCAGAACGCGCAGCCGTTGATCTGCGAAGCCCGCAGACGGACCAGTTCCGCGAGCGATTTTTCGAGCCCGGATTTGCCGATGCGTTCTTCGACGGCGAGCATCGCCTTGATCGCGGCGGGATTGGCTTTGTAGAAGTCGAGACGTTGTTCCATGATGCACTCCGTGGTCTGAATGGACGCCTGCGTGTCAGGCGGTGAGTGCAGATTAAACGCTCGACTGGCTTGATTAAATGACCGATTTTTCCTATTTTCAGGTAACCACTTTAGGGTGCCTTTTAAGGTGCCTTTTAAGGCGCCTTAAACCGCTTGAGCGGCCGAAGACCGCTGCGCCGCGAGCACCATCCCGCACAGGCAACCAGCAGCGTCCCCGTGACGAAGAACGCCGAATGCAGCCCGAGCGCCACGCCGATCACCTGTCCGCGCGCGTGCGCAGTTTCGTTGACTTCCCGATGGAGCGGCTGGGCCGGTAGCTCGCGCGGCGTTTCGGACGCGCCAGCAGCGCTGCGCCGAATCCGTTAGTCTTGCCGCTGGCTCGCGCACGTCGCGGTCTACCTCTCAACCACCAGGAGCTTTCATTCATGGCACAGGCTTTGTACGACATTCCTTTGAAGACAATCGACGGCAACGAAACGAGCCTCGGCAGTTATCGAGGAAAGGTATTGCTGGTGGTCAACGTGGCATCCCAATGCGGACTGACGCCGCAATACACCGGGCTCGAAAGCCTGTATCAGGACAAGCGCGCGAAGGGCCTCGAAGTACTCGGGTTTCCCGCCAACAATTTCAAAGGCCAGGAGCCGGGCAGCGACAGCGAGATCGCTTCATTCTGCTCGACGAATTACGACGTGCATTTCCCGCTGTTCTCGAAGATTTCGGTGCTTGGCGACGATCGCCATCCGTTATACGCGAGCCTCGTCAACGCGCAACCTGCCGCAACCGGCGAAGGCCCGTTCCGCGAAAGACTGAAAGGCTATGGCGTGAATCCGGAGAATCAGACGGACGTGCTGTGGAATTTCGAAAAATTCCTGATCGGCCGCAATGGTGAAGTGGTCGGCCGATTCTCGCCGGATGTCGCCGCGGACGATCCGCGCCTCGTCGCCGCGATCGACGCCGAGCTTGCGAAGGCGGCCTGAAGCTAACCCGGCAAGCGGCTCATCGGGCCGTCGGCCGCGCGGACTCGAGCCCGCTCATGTTCGTGCGACGCTCGCCGAGCGCAGCGACGGCAACCATCCCAACTCCCGTTTGGCCTTCGCGCTGCTCACGTCGGCTTCGTCTTCGGCAATGTTGTAGATGCCGCCGTGCGAGCGCTGCAATGCCAGCAACGCCGCCGCCGCGGCCGCTTCGACATGCAGCGGGCTCGCGCCGTTGGGTGCGTCGGCGCCGGTGCCCGGACCGTAAATCTGCCCATAACGCAGCACGGTGCCGATCACGCCGTCCGCTTCGAGCACCCATTTCTCCAACGCCACCACACCTTGCACGCTGATGCTGCGCGGCGTGGGGGCATCGACGTCGAGCGGACTGGTTTCGTCGTAAGGCCGCGTACCCGCGCGATAAGCCCACGCAATGCTTTGCGCGACCAGTCGACGGCTGCCGGCGGCGCGAGCGGCCCCAACGAGATTGCGCGTGCCTTCATTGCGGATGCGCGCATTGTTGACGACCGCCTGCGCCATTTGCGAAGGATCGAGTCCGCGCGGCAGGTCGGTTAGCTGATGAATCACGCTTTGCGGCTTGATGCGCATCAGTGCGCCTGTCAAAGCCGCCGAATCGAATACGTCGACGACCACCGGCACGATGCCGGCCTCTTCCAGTTGCCCCGCGCGCTGTGCTTTCCGGGTGCTGCCGTACACGGTGAAACCCGCGTCGATCAGCAGCGGCGCAAGCGTGCTGCCCACTGCACCGGTCGCGCCTGCGAGAAAGACTGTGTCTGCCATGACTTTTCCTTTATCCGTAAGCCGCAAGAACCTGACTCGCAGATTAGCTATCATATTGGCGAGACAAAAGAGCCAATATTGAAGAATTGATTGAGCCATTTTGAGGTGAACGTTGAGACGCGCCAAAGACATCGAGATCGCGCTTGCGCCGCGGCCGGACGGGGTTTCGCTGCAACAGTGGCTGTACGACGAAATCCGCGACGCGATCCTCACCGGCCGCTTCGCGCCCGGCAGCCGCTTGCCCGCGACGCGCGATCTCGCCACGCGCTTCACGATCTCGCGTGGCACGGTACTGGGCGTTTTCGCGCAACTGACCGCAGAAGGCTATGTGTCGGGGGCCGTGGGGCGGGGCAGCTTCGTCGCCGCGGAATTGCCCGAGCGGCGTCTCGTGGCCCGCAAACGTCGTCCGCAGGCGCCGCAGCCCGCCGCGCTTAGTGCCGTCGCGCATCTGGGTTTATCGGCGCGCGGTGAACTGCTGTCGCGCACGCCGTTTCAGGTTGAGGGGCGTGCGGTGCCCGCGCCGGCGTTCCGGCCGAGCCAGCCCGATCTCGCCGCGTTTCCTTTTGCGTTGTGGGCGAGGCTCGCCGCGCGCCGCTCGCGTCGCGCGCCACGTTTTAGCGGCGATCTGCTGACCGACGGCGAAGCGCAAGGCTACGCGCCGTTGCGCGATGCGATCGCCGAACACGTGCGCACGGCGCGCGGCATCGCGTGTTCTGGCGGCAATGTCGTGATGCTCGCCAGCGTCCAGCAGGCGCTCGATTTGAGCGCGCGCCTGCTGCTCGATCCCGGCGATCGTGCGTGGATGGAAGACCCCGGCTATCCCGGCGCGCGATTCGTGCTCGAAGCGGCCGGCGCGCAGATCGTCGGCGTGCCGGTGGACAGCGACGGCATGGACGTGACCTGGGCGCGCCGTCATGCACCCGACGCGCGCCTCGCCTACGTGACGGCCGGCAGGCAGGCACCGCTCGGCGCACCGCTCGCGCTCGAACGCCGCCTCGCGCTGCTTGCGTGGGCGCGTGAAAAAGGCGCGCTGATCCTCGAGGACGACTACGACAGCGAATACCGCTTCGAGGGCCGGCCGCTCGCCGCACTGAAGAGCCTCGACGACAGCGGCCACGTGATCTATTGCGGTACGTTCAGCAAGCTGTTGTTCCCGGCATTGCGCACGGCCTATGCGGTCGTGCCGGACCGGCTGGTGGACCCGTTCGTCGCCGCGCTTTCGCTGACTTCGCGCCATCTCGCGCTCGACCAGCAATCGATCCTGCATGCATTCATCGCCGAAGGGCATTTCGGCCGCCATATCCGGCGCATGCGTTTGCTATACGGCGAGCGCGCGCAAGCGCTCAAATATTCGCTCGACAAACATCTCGGCGGCCTGCTGGAGTTGCCCGCGATCACTACGGGACTCGATACCCCGGCGTTTCTGCCGCTCAAAACGGACGATACGCTGGCCGCGCGGCAGGCGGCAGCGGCAGGTGTCGAAACACGCCCGCTGTCTTACTACGGGTTCGAGCGTCCGGTGCCTCCTGGGTTGGTGCTGGGCTTTGCCGCTGTCGATGTCGACGCAATCGGGCAAGGCGCCGTGCGTCTTGCGCGTGCGTTGGAACGCATCGCGTCATCGCGTTGAACGCGTGTTGAGCAGGTTGTCTTCGCTGACAATCTGCGCAACCCAGTCGACGAAGCTGCGCGTCGCCGCACTCGCATTGCGGCCATTCGGATAGACGATCGAAATCGGTATCGGTGCGGATCGCGCTTCGGCGAGCACTTCACGCAGCCGTCCTGTTTTCAGATACGGCGACGCGACGAATTCGGACAACTGGATCAGCCCCAAACCTTCCAGCGCGCATTGCAGATAGGCTTCGGTTTCATTGACGGCAAAGCGGCTTTGCATCGGCCGGACGAGGTTTTCGCCGTCCACACGAAAGCGCCAGTCGAGCGGCCGGCCCGTCCCGTTCGACAGATAGTTGACCGCGCGGTGTGCTTCCAGCTCGCCGACGGTTTGGGGCTCGCCATGTTCCTTCAGATATAGCGGCGATGCGCACGTGATCCAGTTCAACTGGCCGACGCGCCGCGCAACCAGTGTCGAGTCCGCGAGTTCTCCCGTCCGGATCACGCAGTCGATGCCGTCGAATACGAGGTCGGCGGGGCGGTCGCTGAGACCCAGCACCAGTTCGATGCCTGGAAAGCGCTGCTCGAACTCGCGCAGCCTCGGGATCAGCAGCGCGCGGCCGATCACGCCGGGCATGTCGGCTCGCACGCGTCCGCGCAGCACAGTCGCTTCGGTGGAGACCGCGCTTTCCGCCTGCTCGATTTCAGCGAGGATCGCGCGGCACGACGCGTAATAGCGTTCGCCCGCATCGGTCACGCTGAGCGTGCGGGTGCTGCGCCGTAGCAGCACCGCGCCGAGATGACGTTCGAGGTTCTTGATCGTCGTCGTGACCGATGAGCGCGGCATCGACAGCGTCTCGGCCGCCTTGCTGAAGCTTTGCGCGTCGACCACACGCACGAAGATCGTCATCGCTTGCAGCTTGTCCATGAGAAGGGTACCTGTGCGACAGGGCGTTCATCTTACCCGCACTGGGATTTGCATTGCGGCATCGCCACGATCGTTGAAGCCGCACCTGAAACCGCGGCTGAAACCGCACGATTCGAAATCCGCGTGTTGTCATTTCCGTTACTGCGAACAATGCCACGGCGTCGCGCACCTACACTCCGGATCGTCCGGCTGACTTCGATCCGAAGCCCTCGCGAAGCATCGAGCCGGCGATGGCGGCTCGCGCAAGCGGACGCTACCGACCACTGTATTCAGGTTTCGAAAGGCTCAAACTCATGTCTCAAGATCAATCCATTCTCGTTCTCGGCGCAGGCGAACTCGGCATGGCCGTCCTGCGCAGTCTCGCGCGCCGCGCCGCGGAACAACCCACTGTGTCGCTAGCGGTACTGGTGCGTGCATCGACTATCGCGTCGAGCGATCCGGTCAAACAGAAAGACATCGCGGGGTTGCGCTCGCTCGGCATCGAACTGGTGCCAGGCGATCTGGCCGAACAATCGGTCGACGCGCTCGCCGAAGTGTTCCGTCGTTTCGACACGGTTATCTCCTGCACCGGCTTCGTCGGTGGCCGCGGGGTGCAGGTGAAGATCGCGCAGGCAGTGCTCGCGGCCGAGGTCGGCCGTTATGTCCCGTGGCAGTTCGGGGTCGACTATGACGCGATCGGTCGTGGCAGCCCGCAGGATCTGTTCGACGAGCAACTCGACGTGCGCGATCTGCTGCGCTCGCAAGACCGCACGGAATGGGTGATCGTGTCGACCGGCATGTTCACCAGCTTTCTGTTCGAGCCGTCGTTCGGCGTGGTGGACCTCGCGAACCGTACCGTCCGCGCGCTGGGAAGCTGGGACACCGCGGTGACCATCACGACCGCAGCGGACATCGGTTCGTTGACCGCGGAAATCGTGTTCGCCGAACCGCGCATTGCGCGAGAGGTGGTGTACGTGGCCGGCGACACCGTGACTTATCGGCAGGTGGCGGATGCGGTCGACTCGCTATTGAATCTGAACGTGCACCGCGAAGAATGGAGCGTGCCGCAACTGAAAAGCGAACTGGCCCGCGAGCCCGGCAATTCGCTCAGGAAATACCGGGCTGTGTTTGCGCAAGGCGTCGGTGTCGCGTGGGATAAGAACGAGACTTTCAATGCCCGACGCGGCATTCCGGTGAGCGGGATGGAAGCATGGATGCGGGAAAATCTTTAAGCGGAGAACTTTGCGGGGCTCGCTTTGCAGGGCCCGTATTGCGGCGAGGTGCGATCAGGTAGCGATTACATGCTGATATCCGGACCCCGCGATCGTTCCTGCTCGTCGCGGAACCAGTTTTCCGCTCGCGATCGCGTCGCCACCCACGATTCGGGCGGCTGCGCGTCGAGATCCCGATCGATATAACGGCGGGCCCAGTCGACGGCATCCCGGATCGCTTCGTCTTCATTGAGCCATTCGGGTTGGACCGTCATCGGACGAATGTCGACGACGGCATGCTCGCCATTTTTCAGGCTGACTTTCGCGACCCACGCGCCTCGCGGGTTGAGTTCGGTGCGCACGACTATTTCGAAACCGCCGTACAAAGCCGTGTTGTCGGGCATCGTTTTCTCCATTAGCGTTGCAGCGCGGGGCGCGACTCAATTCACTATAGACACGATACGCGGCGGCCGCGCCGATATATCGCGCGTGAAAGCGTGCACTCGTATGACGAATCAATACGCTCGCTCAATGAACAGGATATGGCGCTGACACCAGTCGCCAGCGATAGCGTCGATCACACTCACCGATGCCGGTCATCGAAAAATCCAATATCGCCTGATCCGCTCTCACCTCATAGAATTAACCGGGCATGCGTGTTCTCTGCGCCTTCACGAGGCCGGATGATTCAACCCACCGGAAAAGGTGACGCTACGATGCCCGCTTTCTGCGCAATCTGCGATGCCCGTCCTGCTGTCGCCCGTGTCGCGGTGGCGCAGAACGGCGAACGAACATCCCGGTCGATCTGCGACTACGGCTACCGCCAGTCGATGCGGCGGAGTCGTTGATCGATCATGAACCTCTTCGATGCGTTCCATCTCGCCAGGTTACAGTTCGCCTTCACCGTTTCATTTCACATTGTTTTCCCCGCAATCAGCATCGGCATGGCGAGTTTTCTCGCCGTGCTCGAATGGCGCTGGTTGCTCACCGGCGACAGGGTCTACAAGGACATGTTCCTGTTCTGGTCGAAGATCTTCGCGGTCGGCTTCGGAATGGGCGTGGTTTCCGGCGTGGTGATGGCCTATGAGTTCGGCACCAACTGGAGCGGCTTTTCGTCGGTTGCCGGCAACATCACGGGGCCGCTGCTCACTTATGAAGTTCTGACCGCGTTCTTTCTCGAAGCCGGCTTTCTCGGCGTGATGCTGTTCGGCTGGGAGCGTGTGAGTCCGCGCGGGCATTTCTTTGCAACATTGATGGTCGCGGCGGGCACGCTGATTTCGACTTTCTGGATTCTCGCGTCGAACAGCTTCATGCAGACGCCGCAAGGTTTCGCGATGGAGAGCGGCCGCCTCGTGCCGGTCGACTGGATGAAGGTGATTTTCAACCCGTCGTTTCCGTATCGTCTCGCGCATATGACCATCGCCGCGTTTATCGTCGCGGGCTTCATCGTCGCCGCGTGCGGCGCGTGGCATCTGTTGCAGGGGCGGCGCGACGCGCCCGTCACGCGCAGTTTTTCGATGGCGTTGTGGATTCTGCTGCTGCTCACGCCGGTCCAGATTTTTGTCGGCGATGCGCACGGCCTCAATACGCGCGAATATCAACCGGCCAAGATCGCGGCAATCGAAGGACTGTGGGAGACCGAGAAGGGCGGCACCGCGCTCAATCTGGTCGGCCTGCCCGACATGAACGCGGAAGTGACGCGCTACACGCTGCAAGTGCCGCATCTGGGCAGCCTGATCCTCACGCATAGCTGGGACGGCGAGATTCGCGGGCTGAAAGATTTTCCCGCGCGGGATCGGCCGTATTCGCCGATCGTGTTCTGGACGTTCCGGATCATGGCCGGTCTCGGCATGCTGATGCTGCTCGCCGCGTTGCTCGGCCTGCTGTTGAGAGTACGCGGCCGGTTGTACGACACACGCTGGTTTCAGCTTTTCGTGCTGGGCATGGGGCCGTCTGGAATCGTCGCGCTATTGGCCGGCTGGATCACCACCGAAGTCGGCCGTCAGCCGTGGACGGTCTACGGCGTGCTTCGCACCGAAGACTCGCTGTCGCCGATCAGCGCGCAGCAGGCCGGCGTTTCGTTGCTGATCTTCGTGCTGGTGTATTTCCTCGTGTTCGGCATGGGCGTGTACTACATGCTGAAGATGATGGCGCGCGGACCGGAAGCGAATGTCGACCGCCCGGAGTCCGTCAAACATCCGGTGCTGCGCAATCGTCCGCTCGACGCATTGGAGAAGGAGTAACACGATGCAAATCGACCTTCCGGTGGTATGGGCCGCGATCATCGGACTCGGCGTGTTCATTTACGTGATGCTGGACGGTTTCGATCTCGGGATCGGGCTGCTGTTTCCGTTCTTCGAGCAGAAAGCCGACCGGCAAGTGATGCTCAATACCATCGCGCCGGTCTGGGACGGCAACGAAACCTTTCTCGTGCTCGGCGGCGCGGGCCTTTACGGTGCGTTTCCGGTCGTCTATTCGACGCTGCTGCCGGCCAACTATCTGCCGCTGATCCTGATGGTGGTGGGGCTGATCTTTCGCGGCGCGGCTTTCGAGTTGCGCGCGAAAGCCACGCGCACCCAGCATGCGTGGGATCTCGCGTTCATGGCCGGTTCCGCGCTCGCGGGGTTCTGCCAGGGGATCGTATTGGGTTCGTTGCTGCAAGGGATCAAGATCGTCGACGGCCGCTTTGCCGGCGATCCGTTCGACTGGCTCTCGCCGTTCAGTTTGCTGTGCGGGATCGGTGTGCTCACCACGTATGCGACGCTCGGCTGCGGCTGGTTGATCCTGAAGACCGACGGCGAGTTGCAGCGCAAGATGCGCGAAGTGATGCGGCCGCTCGTCGGCGTGCTGCTGGGCGCGATGGCCGTGGTCAGTCTGTGGACCGTGATCGGATTGCCCGCCGTCGCGCACCGCTGGTTCGGCAGCGGCCTTCTCGGATGGTTTCTGCCGGTGCCGATTCTGGTGGTCGCATGCGTGTGGGGCATTTTTCGATCACTGCGTCTCACGCATGAAGCGATGCCGTTTCTGCTCACGCTCGCGTTGTGTTTTCTCGGCTATAGCGGGCTTCTGATCAGTATCTGGCCGAATATCGTGCCGCCTTCGCTGACGATCTGGGAGGCGTCGTCGAGTCATTCGAGCCAGTTGTTCGCGCTGGTCGGCACGGTGATCGTGCTGCCGGTGATTCTGGTTTATAACGCGATGCAATATCGCGTTTTCCGCGGCAAGGTGCGTGAAGGCGACGCGGGTTATCACTGAGCGGGCGGTGCAGCGTGCGGCCGCCAGGGTCTCAATGCTGAAAATGCATGGCCGCGGCGATCAGAAGACGAAACGGCAGCGCGAGCAACACCGCTCCCGCCACGCCGAGCAGCCACAAGCCGACGAACCATAAAAGGCGCCGGCCAAACGTCGTCTTGCGATCAGGGCTGAGCTGTGACACGCTATGCCTCGCTATTGGAACTATCGGAACTATCGGAGTCTCACTTTTGCCAGTCTAGTCGCTACAGAGCCGCGTGATACGGCGACAAATGCGCAATAAGAAAAAAGGTGCGAAATCCCATGAATCCATCGGAACGTATTGACCAGATGATCGCGGAACTCACGGACTGGCGCGGCAAGATTTTCGCCGGCGTCCGCAAGAGCATTCTCGACGCCGACGGCGAGATCATCGAGGAATGGAAATGGATGGGCAGCCCGGTGTGGTCGTGCGACGGCATGATCGCGGTTGCGAATGCGCATAAAGGCAAGGTGAAGGTGACCTTTGCGCACGGCGCGCAGCTTGCCGATCCTGATGGGCTGTTTAACGCGGGTCTCGAAGGCAATGCGCGACGGGCAATCGATATTTTCGAGGGCGACAAGGTCAATGCGCGGGCGCTGAAAGATCTGGTGCGCGCCGCGATCGATTACAACCGCAAGAACCTGAAGAAGAATGCGCCCGCTGCGACTCGAACCCGCGGCAGCGCGAAAGCGCGGGCCGGCGAGAAGGCCTGAATTCTCGGGCTTGCTTTCGACTTCCGCGTGTGCACAAACGAGCCGCGCAAACACGTCGCTGGCCGCGGTGGTCGCTAACGGTAACGGTAACGATTGGCGCGTCGCCGATACGGATCGAAAACGCGGATCGCAGATTCAGTCTGACTCAAGCAGCCCTCACACTTTCAACCCGAGTTTCATCTCCGGTTTCAAAGCGATTCTTACTCCGGCATGCCGCACGTTCGACCGACTCCGGCCCGAGGTGGCTTAGCGCGCGACACCCGAGCAAACGCATCGCAATCTCCATCTCCTGCATCAGCAGCGTCAGCACCTCGCTGACGCCGGGGCCGCCGCGCGCCGCGAGCCCATAGAGCGGCGCGCGCCCCAGCAATACACCGCGCGCGCCGAGCGAAACTGCCTTCAGCGCATCGCTGCCGCGCCGCACGCCGCCGTCGATGAAAACATCGAGCCGTTGCCCGACCGCGTCGACGATACCGGGCAACAGTTCCAGCGGCGCGAACGTGCTGCCCAATTGCCGGCCGCCGTGATTCGACAACACGATGCCGTCCACGCCGCGTGCGAGCGCGAGCAATGCGTCGTCGCGCCCTTGTATGCCTTTGACGATCAGCTTGCCGCTCCAGTGCTGGCGCACCCAGTCGAGATCCGCCCAGCCGAGCGTCAGATCCATCTGCCGGCTGAGCATCGCCGCGTGACGCGACAGATCGGCCCGCTCGCCGACGCTGCGCGCGATGTTCATCAGTTGCGGCGAACCGTGCCGCGCGATCTGCCAGCACCAATGCGGATGACGGATGCAATCGGCGATCAGTCGCGGCGACAGACGCAGCGGCAACGCGAAACCGTTGCGCGTATCGTGATCGCGTTTGCCGTGGACCGGCACGTCGACGGTCAGCACGAGCGTCGAATAGCCGGCCGCGCTCGCGCGCCGCATCAGATCCTCGGCGATGCCGCGGTCCTGCTGCACATAGAGTTGCATCCACAGGTCGCCGTGCGGCGCTGCCGCGCGCACGTCTTCGAGCAGCGACGTGGATGCGGTCGACAACACGAAGGGCAGGCCCGCTTCGCTCGCGGCACGCGCGAGCAATTCGTCGGCGCGCGGCCAGAACAACCCGTTCAAACCCGTCGGCCCCACGATCAACGGCGCAGCCGCGTCGCGCCCGAAAAAACGCGTGGCGCTGGAGCAGCGCGACACGTCGGTCAATACGCGCGGTTTGAACAGCCACTCGCGATACACCTGCGCGTTGCGCCGCAGCGCATCGCCGTCTTCCGCGCCGCCGTCGAGATAGTCGAAGGCCAAGCGCGGCAAACGCTTCTGTGCCGCGATCCGGTAATCAGCTACGCATGAAAGCATGAACGCTCCACGGATTCGAAATTTGCTGCTGAGGTGCGATTCAATCGCATTACAATCGAGACAACTGCTATCCGATCTTTCAACAGAGCGCGACACCATCATGGCCGAACACGCCGCACGCCCATCCCGCAAGCCCAACTCGGTTGAAACCGACACGCCGCGCTCGTCGCTGTTCGTCGGCTCGACCGAAAAAGCGTTTCAGGTGCTGCACGCTTTCGACGGCCCGAACCGGCACATGACGCTGGTCGATATCGCCCGAGCCTCCGGGCTCGACCGCAGCGCGACGCAGCGTCTCGTGCATACGCTGGAAGTGCTCGGCTATCTGTACCGCGTGCCCGATACGCGCAGCTACGGCCTCACCACGAAAGTGCTGCAGTTCTCCTACAACTACGTGCGCGCCAACGAACTGATCGACAAAGCGTCGCCGTATCTGCTCGACATCAGCCGGCGTCTGGGCGAGACCACCAATCTGCTGGAGCTCGACGGTCACGAGATCGTGTTCGTCGCGCGCTTTCCGGGCCAGCATCTGGTGAACATCGACATCGTGGTCGGCGCGCGTTTGCCGGCCATGTTCACCGCGGCGGGCATCGCGATCCTCTCGCGTCTGTCCGACGATCGCGTGCGCGACATCCTCGCGCAAACGCGCCTCGACCCGCTCACGCACTACACCGAAACCGATCCCGACAAACTGCTCGAACGCGTGCGCCGGGTCGCGCGGCGCGGCTATGCGGTCGTCGAAAACGAAACGGTGCTCGGCGATATTTCGGTGGCCGCGCCGGTCACCGATCACGGCGGCATGGGCGTGGCCGCAATCAATATTTCGGTGCCCACGTCACGCTGGTCGCGCGACAAGGTAGAGGCCGAACTCGCGCAGCACGTGCAGGTGGCCGCGACGTCGATTTCGAAATCGCGGCTCACCGGTTATCAGCGCTGATCGATCACAGCCGGCGCTCGAACACGTCGAGCTGCTTGTCCAGTTCGATCCGCAGGCTCGCCGCCAAGTCGGGCGCCGCCTGGACCAGCGGCGCGAGCATCGTCGGCGCATGCACGCCGATCAGGTCCATCACCGATTTCATCGGGCCGGGGTTGGTTTCGGCGAACGCGAGGTTCATCAGCGGAATCAGCGAGCGGTGCAGCGCGAGCGCGTCTTGCGTGTTGCCGTCGGCCGCGAGCTGGTAGATCGCGCGCCACGCGCTCGGCAACAGACTCGCCGTCACGACGATGCCGCCGCGCGCGCCCGCCGCCACGTGCAGCGGAAACAGCGTGTCTTCACCGCTCAGCACCGCGAACGAATCGTCGACGCCAGCCACCGTGCGCAGGAAGTGCCACATGTCGGTATTGCACGCCTTCATGCCGATGATGCGTTCGTGCTTCGACAGTTCGTGCAGCACTTCGGGTGCGATCGAAATACGCGTGCGATACGGAATCTCGTAGATCAGGATCGGCAACGGCGATTCGTCGGCGTAGCGCAGGAAGTAATCGCGGATGCCGCCCTGGGTCGGGTTCGTGTAGTACGGCGTCAACACCAGCAGGCCGTCCGCGCCCGCGGCGGCGAACTCCTTGCCCGCCTGCATCGCGTCGTGATAGCCCGGATCGAGCACGCCGGCAATGACCGGAATGCGCCCGTCGGCCTCTTCGGCGACGATGCCGGCCATGCGGATGCGTTCGGCCCGCGCCAGCGCGCCGTATTCGCCGGTGCCGCCGAGCGGCACGATGCCGTCCACGCCTTGCTTGAGCAGGTACTGCATCAACGCGCGGGCGGCGCTGGCGTCGATGCTGTCGTCGGCGTTGACCGGTGTCGGAATGGCCGGGAAAACGCCCCGCAGTTGTTGTGCTGAAAGCATAAGAAGTCTCTGTGATTGAATGGGTTCAGGTGGCGAGGCTGCGCCGGCGCAAACGGTCCGCGACCCAGATGAGCGCGGCGATGAAAATGAACAGGCACGTGGAGACGGCCGCGATCACCGGCGAGATCTGCATGGTGATTTCGTCCCAGAACTGTTTGGGCAGCGTCGTGCTCAAGCCGCCGGATGTGAAGAGGGCGATCGTCAGTTCGTCGAACGAAGTCGCGAACGCGAACAGGAACGACGACATCAGGCCCGCGCCGAGAATCGGGAACGTCACGCGGCGCAACGTGGCCCACGGCCGCGCGCCCATGCTCTGCGCGGCGAGATCGAGACGGGTGTCGTAGTTGCGCAGCACGGCCATCATCGTGATCACGACGTAGGGCACGGCGACCGTCGTATGCGCGAGCACGAGGCCGAGCGACGAGCCCACGAGGCCGATCTTCGCGAAGAAATAGAAGATGCCGACCGCGATGATCATGCGCGGCACGACGATCGGCGACAGCACGAAAGCGAGCATTGCCGCCTTGCCGCGCAGGCCGCCGCGCACCAGCAGAAACGCGGCGGGCGTGCCGATCAGCATCGACAGCAAACCGGTGCCCACGCCGACCAGCATCGAGCGCGTGATCGCCTGCATCCACAGCGGCGAATCGAGGATCTGCCGATACCACTGCAACGAAAATCCGTGCGGCGGCCACGCGAGCCCGGACGCCGAATCGAACGACAGCGGGATCATCAGGAACGCGGGTGCGCTGAGAAACACCAGCAGCAGGAACACCACCACGCGCAGCGTGAGGCTGTCGCCGTTGCCGGCAGCGCGTTTGCGGCCATCGCGTGAGCGGGGCAGCACCGCAAGCACCGCATCGGTCGCATGGCCGAGCATGCTGAGAATCAGGTCGCCGAGCTTGCGGCTCCAGCCGCGGCCGGCGCGTGGGCCTGTCTTGCCGGTGCTTTCGCCCGCCATCGTCGACAGGCCGACCATGCGGTCGTACACGAGGAACACGACCAGCACGACCGCGAGCAGCAGCACCGATATCGCGCCGGCAAAGCCCCAGTTCAGCGCCTGCATCACCTGATCGATGATCAGTTGCGTGATCATCGTTTGATGACGGCCGCCCAGCAGCGTGGGCGTGATGAAAAAGCCGATCGCGGTGACGAACACCATCAGCGCGCCCGCCGCGACGCCCGGCAACGACAGCGGAAAATACACCTTCCAGAACACGGTGCCGGGCCGAGCGCCGAGCGTGGCCGCGGCGCTCGGCAGGCGCCGGTCGATATTCTCCATCACGGATAGCATGGTCAGCACCGCGAGCGGCATCAGCGCATGCACCATGCCGACGATCACGCTGCCGAAGTGATAAAGCAGGCTCAACGGTTCGTCGATGATGCCGAGCTTCAACAGAAGCTGGTTGATCACGCCGTTGCGGCCGAGCAGAACGACCCACGCGAACGTGCGCACCAGAAAGCTGGTCCAGAACGACAGCAGCACCCAGAACAGCAGGCGGTTCTTGCGCGCACGGGTTGTCGACGAGATCAGGTACGCGATCGGATAGCCAGTCAGTACCGAGAAAAACGTGGTCCACAGCGATACTTTCAGCGTGATCAGCAGCACGTCCACATACACGGACGACGCGAACAGCCGCTTGTATTCGATCAGCGTGAAGCCGGTGTCGTTGTGAATGCTGAGAAGCAGCAACTGACCGACCGGGTAGACCAGCATCACGAGCAGCAGCACGACGAGCGGCGCGCCTTTCGCGCCGGGTCGCAACCACGTGCGCCACGCAGCACGCCGCGGCGCGGGCTGGAGCGGTTGCGCGGGCTGCGATGGTTGCGATGGCTGTGCGCTCAGGGCGGAATGATTCATCGCTTACCCCGCGATCGCGACGGCGTCGGTGGCGAGCCACGACAGGCCGAGTGTCTGTCCGACTTCGTACTGGCTGCCGAAGCGGTTGGTCGGGAACGCGGCGACGAGCGGCGCGGCATCGGCGGCATGCGGCTGAAGATAGAGCTTGGTCATGCTGCCGGTCACCATGATGTCGGTGAGTTTCGCTGACAGGCCGCCGCCATTGCCCGCATTCGCCGCACCCGCTGCATCCGCAACATGGTTCGCGCTGGCATGCACGCGCAGGTTCTGCGGACGCAGCATCAGCTTGACCGGTTTGCCGTTGGCGATCACCGGGTCGTAGGCCATTGCTTCGCCTTTCGCAACGCCTTGCACGCTGATCTGCACCTGATCGCCGGCACGGCCGGTGACGACCGCGTCGAGCAGATTCGATTCGCCGAGGAAGTCCGCGACGAACACGCTATTGGGCCGGAAATACAGATCAGCCGGCGTGCCGAGTTGCGCGATCGAGCCGGCGTTCATCAGGCAGATGCGGTCCGACATCGTCATCGCTTCCTCCTGATCGTGCGTGACGTAGACGATCGTCGTGCCGAGCTCGCGATGAATCCGCTTGATCTCCAGCTGCATGTGATCGCGCAGTTTTTTATCGAGCGCGCCGAGCGGTTCGTCCATCAGAATGATCGACGGCCGGTAGACCATGCAGCGCGCGAGCGCGATCCGTTGCTGCTGGCCGCCGGACAATTCGCGCGGATAGCGTTGCGCGACATGCGGCAGATGCACCATCTCCAGCGCGTCTTTCACTTTGGCCTGAATCGTCTTCGCGTCGGTCTTGCGCATTTGCAGCGGAAACGCGATGTTCTCCGCGACCGTCATGTGCGGAAACAGCGCGTAGTTCTGGAACACCATGCCGATGTCGCGTTCGTACGGCGCGCCATAGGTCACGTCCGCGCCGTTGATGCGGATCTGTCCTTCGTCGGGCACTGCGAGGCCGGCGATCAGGCTGAGCAGCGTGGTCTTGCCGGAACCGCTCGGGCCGAGCAGGGTCAGGAACTCGCCCTCGGCGACGTCGAGCGTGGTGGGCGCGAGCGCGACGAAGTCGCCATAGCGTTTGCCAAGACCCGCGATCTGTAGATTCGAAGCAGACATGGAATCGGCCTCCGTGAAAAAGTGGCAGGGAACAGCGGCGCGCTTACGTGAGGATCCAGCGGTTGAAGCGTTCGAGCGCGACGCTCTGGTTTTCCTGCCAGTACTTCGCATCGATATGCAGGCCGTTGGTCATGTTCGGCGGGAACGTCGGGCAGTTTTTCGCGATTTCCGGTTTGACGTAGTTGAACGCGTCGGGCTGCGTGAGGCCGGCCGGGAAGTATTCGACGAGCGCGGCCTGGCGTTTCGGATCGGCGGCGAACTTGATGAACTCGCGGCATGCATCGGCGTTCGGCGTGCCTTTCAGGATCGACCAGTTGTCGACGCCCCAGATGTTCTGATTCCACACGATGCCGACCGGCGCGCCGTTCGCGATCGCCGATTGCGCGCGCGACACCCACGTGCTGATCATGTCGACTTCGCCCGAACCCAGCATCTGTTCGACTTGCGAGCCGGTGGTCCACCACACGTCGACGTGCTTCGAAATCTTCGAGAGACTCGCGAAGCCGCGTTCGAGATTGCACGGATAGACCTGGCCGGTCGGCACGCCATCGGCCATCAGTGCCTGCTCCATCGTGTCGAACGGGTATTTGCGCAGGCCGCGGCGGCCGGGGAAGTCCTTCACGTTCCACATGTCGGCCCATGAGGTGGGCGCTTTGCGGCCCTTGAACGCGTCGGTGCGATAGGCGAGCACGGTCGTGTAGATGTTGGTGCCCACGCCGTACGGCGACATGTATTGCCTGGGAATCCTCGCGATCGTCGGATCGGATTCGAGCCCGTGTTTTTCGAGGTAGTCCTTGCCGCCGCCGGTCAGCAGCAGAATTGCCGGCTGGCTGATTTTCGCCATGTCCCACGTGTAGCTGCCGGTCTCGACCATGCTCTTGATCAGCGCGGTCGGCTCGGCGTTCGCCTGCACACCGACCACTTCGATGCCGGTCTTCTCGGTGAACGGCCGGTAGAACACCGCGCCGTAGGCCTTCGTGTAGATGCCGCCGTCGTCGCGAATCACGATCCGTTTGCTGGCCGCGCGCGACGGTGTCCAGACAAACGGAAACGCGAGCGCCGCCGTGCCTGCCAGCGCCGTCTTGATGGCCGTGCGACGGCCGGGTTGCTGAATCTGATCGCGGATGGGCTGCTTTTTCATGACGACTCCAGGGAAGGTGGCAAGCGATGAAAGCGGGACTTCAGGCCGACTAAACGGCTGCGCGAAGAATCGGGCTCGGGTAGCGCGGAGGGCGGCACGTCATGGCAGCAGGCGCCCCGGGTTGAACAACTGCTGCGGATCGAGCGCCTGCTTCACCGCTCGCATCAGCGTGAGTTCGACGGCCGATTTGTAGTGCGCCATTTCGCTGAGA
The DNA here is from genome assembly GCF_046030735.1 of Paraburkholderia xenovorans. Taxonomy (GTDB): domain Bacteria; phylum Pseudomonadota; class Gammaproteobacteria; order Burkholderiales; family Burkholderiaceae; genus Paraburkholderia; species Paraburkholderia xenovorans_A. Next base: position 51,950 of record NZ_JAQQBV010000034.1, on the reverse strand, counting down.
CCGGTCTGGCCGACGCCGTGTTCGGCGCTGAACGTGCCGTGCAATTCGTGCGCGATGTCGTTGACCGAGCGGCGCAGCGCGGCGGCCATGGCGGCGGGGTCGGCGAGCTCGCGCCACGCGTCGAAGCTGAAGAACGGGATGAAGTGCGCGTTGCCGTCGCCGAGATGCGCAACGACTAGTACGTCGAGGCCGGGCACGATGGCGCGCACTGCGCGAGTCGCGTGCTCGATGAAGGCGGGCACTGCCGACACCGGCACCGCACAGTCGGTGGTCAGGCCCACGCCGCCTTTCTTGTTCGCTTCGGAGACGCTGTGGCGGATTTCCCAGAGCGCCGCGCGCTGGGTGTCGTTGCTCGCGAGCACCGCGTCGACGATGAGGCCGGCTTCGGCCGCCTGTTCCAGCGTGTGTTGCAGCAGTTCCGTCATTTCATCGCCGCCGCGCGTATCGGCGAGTTCGACCAGCACGTGCCACTCGTGCAGTTCGCCGAGCGGATTGCGCCGTTCGGGCACGTGTTCGATCACGAGTTCGAGCTGGCGGCGGTTGATCATTTCGAACGCGCTGAGGCGCGAGCCGCAGGCGGCCTGGAAGAGGCCGAGAATGCGCAACGCGGCGGCCGGGTCGACTGGCGCGAACCACGCGAGCGCATGGTGTGTCGGGAGTGGGTGCAGCTTCAGCGTCGCCGCGGTGATGATGCCGAGCGTGCCTTCGGTGCCGATGAACAGATGTTTCAGATCGAGGCCGGTGTTGTCCTTGCGCAGCGCGCGCAGGCCGTTCCAGATGGTGCCGTCGGCGAGCACGACTTCGAGGCCGAGCACGTTGTCGCGCGTATTGCCGTAGCGCAGCACGCCGGTGCCGCCCGCATTGGTCGACAGATTGCCGCCGAGCTGGCACGAGCCTTCGGCGCCGAGACTGACCGGATAGAGACGCTGTTCGGCCGCGGCTGCGTCTTGTACCGTTTTCAGCACGCAGCCGGCTTCGACTTCCATTGAACCGTTGGCCGCGTCGATCGAGCGGATGCGGCGCATTCTCGACAGGTTGACGATCACCGGGCGCGGGCCGTCGCTCGCGGGCACTGCGCCGCCGCATAGGCTGGTGTTGCCGCCTTGCGGCAGGACCGGAACGTTGTGGGCCGCGCATAGCTTGACGACTGCTGCTACTTGCGCTGTCGTGGATGGCAGCGCGACGCACAGCGCAGGGGCCTTGTAGCGGCCGCGCCAGTCCTCGGTGAAGCCTTCGAGGTCCGCCTCGGCGATCAGGATCGCGTCCGCGCCGAGTTCGGTCTGGAGGAGGGCTAGCAAAGGCGCGGTTGAGGGCATTGAGAGTTCCTTGGTCGGGCGGTGGCTGCTGCTGGCTGATGGGGCTGCTAGCTGCGCGTGAGGAAAAGCATAGGAGTAAAAAAATCGCATTGAAATGCAAGTGATCGGAATGCGATTGATTTGCGTGTTTTTACCTGGGAGGGGGATGCGGGGTGGGGGTGGGGCGCGGGGACGTGTTGGCGGGTCTGGTTTTTCTGGTGTTCTGGTTCTTCTGGGATTTGTGGTCTATTCGTGTTGCCCCTGTGCGGGGCGGCACTCACTTTCTTTGCCGCGGCAAAGAAAGTAAGCAAAGAAAGCCGCTCACACCGCCAGTGCTATGTGTTATCAGCGGCAAGTTTGCCGTAGTGGCCCCGGAGCATCCGGCTCGTCGCGCACTCCGCGTGAGTGACAAGGCTATCGCTCTTCCCGTCTCGCACTTCGTGCTCGCCGGAACGGTTCTTCCCCAAACCAGTGGTTTGCAACGGGTGTCGTGCTTTGGTGACGTCACCTGGCTTTTTTGAGGGGGGACTTGGGGTGCTTGCGCCCCTCGCGCGACTCACCCTCTATCGCCGACCAACCACCTGTAATAAGCATTGTCCGGATCCACCTGCAATGCTTCGCCCAAGTCTCGCGCCCACGCGTCGCGATCGCCCTGATACGCATCCAGTCCCGCTGCATAGAAGCTCTGCAACGCGCCGCGCGAGTCCCGCATCGCCGCACGGAATGCCGCGTCGGCATGCTGCAACGGCGGCTCGCTGTGCAACGCGAGCAAATGAGCGAGCGTCGTCGGAAACGCGTCGCGGCGCACCCATGGCGCGTACTCGATTCGCGGCCGGTCGTCGGTGACGGGCAGTGCATCCGCCGCGTAGTATGCGAGGCCCGCGCGGTCGGTGATCCACGTCGCAAGGAGCGCGGCCGGCGACGCAATGCCGACCTCTCGCAGCGCCGCCGCGACCGGCGGTTGCGCAAAGCGCGCCTCGATGCGCGGCACGTCCAGCTCCAGCGGCTCCATCGAACCCACCAGCATCATCTCGTGCAACTCGGTGGTCCACAACGCGGCGTGCGGAAACACCTCGATGAAACTCTGGATCAGCGAGCGCGTGTCGTCCTCGTTTTGCGTCGGCAACGGCAGCCATTGCGCGACGATGCCGCCCGGCTGCAAACGCGCCGCCGCGATTCGATAGAAATCCGAAGAATACAGATTGACGACGCCCGCCGCCGATGGAGGCGGCGGTTCCAGCGTGATCAGGTCGTAGCGTTGCGTATGACGCAGCAATTCGCGGCGGCCGTCGCGCAGACGGATATCCATGCGCGGGTCGGTACTCATCCCGTAGTTGCCGCTGAACTGCGGCGCGGCACGCACCACGGCCGGTAGCAGTTCCGCGATCACACGATGGTCGAGTCCGGGCCACGTCAGTAGCGCTCCTCCGGTAATGCCGGTGCCGAGCCCGATGACCAGCGCGCTACGCGGCGTGTCACGGTGAATGATCAGCGGCAGCAGCGCTTGCAGGCGCATGTAGCGCAGCGAGGTCAGCGTGTCGCCGGAATTGGAGACACCCTGGATATAAAGCCGGTGGAACGGCCGCTTGCCGGCGTTCTGTTCGATCACGGCGACAGTGCCGCCCGCGCTCTCCTCGTAGAAGCTCAGCGTGCCGCCGCGCGCTTGCGCGAGCAGCGTCGCGAGCCGGTTCGTCGGCGTGAGCAGTACGCTCGCGAGTGTCGCGACAGCGAGCACCGCGACACCCCAGCGTGCGCCGCGCCGCACGTTCACGCCGCGCAGCACGGCGACGATACCCAGCGCGGCCGCCACCGCCGCAAGCACGGCGAGCGCATGGATCACGCCGAGTCGCGGCACCAGTACGAAGCCCGCGAGCAGCGTGCCCGCAATGCCGCCGGCGGTATTGAGCGCCACCACGGTGCCGACATCGCGCCCGGTGTGCCGCGCGTCGACATTCAGGCGTAATGCGAACGGGAACGCGGCGCCGAGCAGCAGCGTCGGAATGAAGACCACGCAGAGCGCGGCCACCGCGAACCCCGCGCACATCGCGGCGAGAAGACTGCCGGTGGCGTCGAGCGCGGCTTCGCGCGCGACGCTCTGCCAGTGCGGCAGCCATTCGCCCAGCACAGCCACTTCGAGCAACGCGACCAGTCCCGCCGATACGATCAGGATGCCGAACATCCCCCACGGATCGCGGGCACGGTCCGCGTAACGCGACGCGAACGCGCTGCCGAGCGTGAGGCCGAGCAGGTAGGTGGCGAGCACGACCGCGAAAGCGAAACTGCGGGTGCTGATGAACTGCACGATCACCTGCGACCACACGACCTCGTAACCGAGCGCGACGCCGCCGGCAATCGCATACAGTGCGAGCGCAAGACGCGCTTTCGACGCCGTCGCGCGGTCAGCGGGGGAGTCTTCAGCGGCTAAGCGCGTCGGCAAAGGCTCGTCCGTGGTTGCGGCAAGGGAAGTCGATGCAGGCGCCAACGCCGGCCGCGCACGCGCAAGCAGCGCGGCCAGCAACGCCGCGCCTGCATTCAACGCGGCGGCGATCCACGCGCTGCGCTGCACGCCGAGCGACGCAATCAGCACGAAGCTCGCCGCCAGCGTACCGGCGATCGCACCGGCCGTATTAGCCGCATAGAGACGCGCGCCGGTGCGGCCCATCTGCGCAGCGGCGGGACCGAGCGAGCGCATCAGCACCGGCAGCGTGCCGCCCATCAGCACGGCGGGCAGGCCGACCAGCGCAAACGGCAAGATCCACGCGAGCGCCCCGACATGGTCCTGCCATAACGCGAAGGGCGCCGCCGCACGCGGCAGCAACCACGTAGCGGCAACGGCGAGCACCAGTACGCCGGCTTCGAGCAACGCATAGAGCCGCAGCGGCTGCGCGTGCCGGTCGGCGAGCCGCCCGAACCACCAGCCGCCCACGGCGAGCCCCGCGAAAAACGCGCTGACACCTGTCGTGACGGCCAGCACGTCGACGCCGACCACAAGCGCGAGCTGCTTGATCCACAGCACCTGATAAACCAGCGACGCCGCTCCCGAGACGAACAGCAACAGCATCGGCCACACGATCGATAAATCAGAAGACGCGGGGCGGCTGGAAGGCCCGGACGAGCCTGGCTCATGCGGCTCGGCACGACGTTGTGCGCGCTCATCGGCGCGGCGCTCACGGCGTGAGCTTTTGGCACGTTGGGCCAGCGTTTGGGTCATCGGATGGAAAAGGCGTCGAGGCGGGATAGGGGGACTTCGAGCGGCACCACGAGTGATAACGAACACACAGCGCGTTGCGCCCACCGCCGCTAAAGGCCGGCGGGCGCAACGCCACGCTCTCGCTACTCGAGTCCGCGCTTCTTGAACGACTCGTCGATCTTCCGGTCGACCTGGCGGCGCACGCCGTCCACGCTGAAGCTCGCGGGCCGCTGGCTCGGCGGATAGTTGACGAAAGTCTGCAGGAATGTCGACGCTTTCATCGTCGCAATGCCCGTCAGATAGGCATTCTTCGTGACCCAGTCGTTGTACTGATCCGACGTGATGTCGGCGCGCTCATACGGGTCCATCCTCAAGTTGAAGATTTTCGGCAGACGCAGGCAGATGAGCGGGTCCTGCCAGATGTTCAGGTTGCCCTTCGCGCGCTGTTCGCAGAACACCGCCTTCCACGCGTTGCCGTCCTGATCCCAGCGCATTGCCACCAGATCTCCGTCGTCGTCGAAGTAGTAGAACTCGGTGCGTGGGTTTTTGGTCGTCTGACCGGTAAGAAGGGGTAACTGGTTATACCCGTCGAGGTGATTCTTGAAGCTCGCGCCGCCCGCTTTCGGCGCCCAGCCTTTCAGTAGCCGGTCTTTCACGGCGGTGTCGCCCGCCGCGGCGAGCAGCGTCGGGAACCAGTCGAGACCCGAGATCATCTCGTTCGAGGTCGAGCCCGGCTTGATATGACCCGGCCAGCGGATCATCGCGGGCACCCGGAACGCGCCTTCCCAGTTGGAGTCCTTCTCGCTGCGGAACGGCGTGGTCGCCGCATCCGGCCACGAGAACTGGTTCGGCCCGTTGTCGGTCGTGTAGATGACGATCGTGTTGTTGGCGATCTTCAGATCGTCCAGCAGCTTGAGCAGTTTGCCGACGTCCTGGTCGTGCTCCCACATGCCGTCAGCGTATTCGTTGCCGGGCATCCCGCTCTTGCCTCTGAACTCGGGCCGCACATGCGTGAATACGTGCATGCGCGTGTAGTTCATCCACAAGAAGAACGGCGTGCCGTTCTTCACCTGCTTGCGGATGAATTCTTCCGCGTGCGCGCCGGTTTCGTCGTCGATGGTTTCCATGCGCTTGGTCGTCAGCGGACCGGTGTCCTGAACCTTGCCGTCCGACGTGCTGTGAATCACGCCGCGCGGCGAAAAGTTCTTCACATATGGGTCGTTCTTGTCTTTCGGCCAGTAGGGACGCTCGGGTTCTTCCTCGGCGTTCAGGTGGTACAGGTTGCCGTAGAACTCGTCGAAACCGTGGTTGGTCGGCAGATATTCGTTCTTGTCGCCGAGGTGGTTCTTGCCGAACTGGCCGGTCGCGTAGCCGAGCGGCTTGAGCGCCTGGGCGATCGTCATGTCGGTCTTTTGCAGGCCGACCGGCGCGCCCGGCGCACCGACCTTCGACAAGCCTGTGCGCAGCGGCACCTGTCCGGTGATGAACGACGAGCGCCCGGCCGTGCAACTGTTCTCGGCGTAGTAGTCGGTGAAGATCATCCCTTCGTTGGCCACGCGGTCGATGTTCGGCGTCTTGTAGCCGACCACGCCGCGCGTATACGCGCTGATGTTCGCCTGGCCGACGTCGTCGCCGAAAATCACGAGGATGTTGGGCTTGGCCGAATTTTTGGCGGCGGGCTGTTGTTGCGGTTGTTGCTGTTGTTGCGGCGCGCTGGTGGCGGGTGCCGCGGCGGTTTTGGGCGGCGCCTGAGTCTGCGCGGGTGCGTTGATGGATGGAAAAATCAGTGCGGCAAACGCACCGAGGACGACGATTGCCGCCCCCACTGCGTAGCGCCCCTTGCGCAGGAACTTTCTCATCGTGTCGCTCCAATGGAGTTGACTTCGGTTCACCCGTTGCACGTTCCCTGCGCGCCGGGTTGCCTCGTAGCGGCCGCGCTCTGCGCGCGACTCGCGTTTTCCCGCGTCCGGCTGCTGTTCATTAAGACTCACTGCTTCGGCGCGGGATAAATGGTTTGCCAGTCGTCCTTCATGCTCACCACGGTCCAGCCGTCGGCGATTGCTTCGTCCCACGCGCGGTCGAGCTTGCCGACCTTCGACGTGCGGTCGTACGCGAATTCGCGCACCGCATCGTCGTGATGCACGAGCAGCGCGAGATGAGGGCCGCTGCCGGACGTCGTGTATTGCAGCATTTGCAGATCGCCGTCGGAATTGCCGAACGCGAGAATCGGCTTGCGGCCGATGTTGCGATAGATGCCGACCGGTTTGCCGGCACCGTCGTCGACGAAATCGAGTTTCGGCAGGCGCACTAGCGCGGGCTGCCCGTCACGCATCTGGTACTCCACGCGCTGGCTCGAACCGATCACCTGCTCGGGCGGAATGCCATACACCTTGTCGACCCACGGACGCATGAACTCGATGGTGCCGCCCGACACGATGAAGGTCTTGAAGCCGTTGGCGCGCAGATACGCGAGCAATTCGAGTTGCGGCTGATACACGAGCTCGGTGTAGGGGCGATTGAGTTTCGGATGACGCGCGGTGGCGAGCCAGTTGCGAATGGTCTTGTCGTAGTCGTCGACGGTCATTCCGCTGTTGGCGACGGCCACCAGTTGCAGCAGCTGTTTCTGCTGGCTCGCGAGCGCCGGATAGTCTTTCGCGACGAGCGCCTTGAACGCCGGATTGTCTTTCCATTCGGGATGCTTCGGCGCCGCGGCCTTCACCTGATCGAGCAGGAACACGAACTGGAAGTAGAGCGGCTGTTCGCTCCACAGCGTGCCGTCGTTGTCGAATACGGCGATGCGCTCGGCCGGCGGCACGAAGTTCGGTGAACCCTGAGTCGTCACGTCGGCGACGAATTTGACGATTGTCTGTTTCGCCGGTCCGTCGCGCCAGGAGGGCAGTGCGGGCGCCTGACCGGGTGTCGATGAAGATGAAGACGGCGATGACGTCGCGCTCGTGTTGTTGCCCGGCGCGGTACATCCGGCAACGCCGAGCGCCAGAAGAAGCGCAGCAAGCGCTACGCTAAACGTCGAGCCCAATCCAGCCGTGAATTTGCCTGCTAATCCGGCGCGCGTCGCACGCGTGGCGCGTTGCTGCATTCCCGACACACAGTCCGATTGCATCCAACCTCCATTCCGGTTTGTACGATTCGATGAACTGCATACCGCGATACGGCAGAAGACGCGCGCAACAGGCACGAAAAGCAGATAGCCCTAGCCCAAAAAGCCCGCAAGGAAAACGCGGCCTACCCGCTGGCAGCGCTAGCGCTATCCGCACCGGCGGCGCGGGCCGACGCCTGGCGGGCGAGCGGCTCCTTCCAGGTGTCTTCGTCCATCACGAGGCGAAAGCCCAGATGCGACATGCTGTTGTACGGATCGGTGCCGCGCCGCGCGCTCGGGCGGTAGCTCAGGCAGTAGTCTTCGTTGCACAGGAACGATCCGCCGCGCGTGACGCGCTTGGGTGCATCCACCGGCACGCCCTGGTCGGCGGGGTCCCACGATTCGCGCGGACCGGCTGGGTTGTCGATCACGCGGGTGGCGACCGCTTCGCGGCGGAACTGGTCCGCGCGATACCAGTCTGCGACCCATTGCCACGCATTGCCGGTCATGTCGGAGAGCCCGTAGCCGTTGGCCGGAAACGTGCCGACCGGACTCGTGCCGAGCGCGCCGCCCGCTTTCGGGCTCACCACCGGGAACGACTGCACCTGCTGGCCTTGCCACACGTTGGCCATCTGCTTGCCGTCCGGCGTGAACTGATTGCCCCACGCGTAAGTGGCCTGCTCGAGGCCGCCGCGCGCGGCGAATTCCCATTCGGCTTCGCTGGGCAAGCGTTTTCCCGCCCATTTCGCATATGCCTGCGCATCTTCGTAGGACACCTGCACGACCGGGTGATCGTCCTTGCCGGCAATGTTGCTGTCCGGTCCGGTGGGATGACGCCAGTTCGCACCCGGCACATAGCGCCACCACTGCGAATAGTCTTCCAGCGGCACCGGACGGTTCGTGCCGACGAACACCATCGCGCCAGCCACCATCGCGCTATCGGGCGGACGCGGCGTGCCCGGCGGCAATTGCACTTTCAGCGTGTCCCAGTCGGGCTTCTTTTCGGCAGTCGTGACGTAACCGGTGGCGTCGACGAATTTGCGGAATTCGGCATTGGTGACGTGATGACGATCCATCCAGAAGCCGTGCACGCGCACCTTGTGCGCGGGCCGCTCATTGGGTTGCGCCTGCTTCGAGTCGCTGCCCATCAGGAATTCGCCGCCGGGCACCCAGGCCATGCCACGCGGACCATGCGTGCCGTCGCCATAGACGATTGGCGGATGAGCCGGCGTGCGCGCGGCAACGGCCCAACTGACCGCCGCGCCGATGCATGCGGGGAGCATGACGAGCAGCACCGCCCATAAAGCGAGCTTGCGATAGCGATTGGCCGGAGGGCGGCTGGAAGACGACATGCCGCCGGCGGAGGCGGCTTTGACCGACTCACGTTTTCGTGTGCTCATCATCCTTTCTCGTAGGCAGATACTGCTGCCGGTCCACTAGCGCGCGTTATGCGTATTGCGCCTTTTGCGCCACGTAAAAGCGCGGGTCCGGTTCTAATTTGCACAGAAGAAACTTAGCGATACGGAATAATGTTTCGATGCCGGTAATAATGCGTCACATGGAGGCTAACAACTTTTCCCGCACATTTCACGCTTTTTTTGAGCACACGCGAAACTTTGACGAATTGACGCTAGTGCACTAACGTGTGGGACGGCAAGCATTGACACCCATGTCGTCCAACACAAAATGATTGGGGAAATCGAGGGCTATGCGCGAAACCATCCTGCGTTTCGAATCGGGCGTCAATGAAGCAATAGTCGGGCAGCAGGCCGTAGTCCGCCAGGTGTTGATCGCGCTGCTGGCGGACGGCCACGTATTGCTCGAAAGCCTGCCCGGACTCGCGAAAACGCGTACCGTCAAGGCGATCGCCACGCGGCTCGCGGCCACCATGAGCCGTATCCAGTTCACTCCCGATCTATTGCCGTCCGATATCACCGGCGCGGAAACGCTATTGCAAAGCGGTACCGAACGTTCGCTCAGTTTTCAACCGGGACCGATCTTCGGCAATCTGATTCTCGCGGACGAAATCAATCGCGCACCCGCAAAAGTGCAATCCGCATTACTGGAAGCGATGGAAGAGCGGCAGATCTCCGTGGCGGGAAAAACACATCGGATGCCTGATCTTTTTCTCGTGATGGCAACGCAGAATCCCATTGAGCAGGAAGGCACTTATCCATTGCCGGAAGCGCAAATGGACCGCTTTCTTCTCAAAGTGCTGATTACTTATCCGTCGCCGCAAAGCGAAACGGACATGTTGCGATTACTTAGAAGTGAACGTACTCAGGCGGCGAATGCAAGCGGCTTACTCGCGCAAGATGTGATTTTCGCGGTGCGCGAAGAGATCGGGCGAATTGCCGTCGCACCGGCGATCGACGACTACATCGTGTCGCTCGTCAATGCGACGCGGCATGGCAAGGAGCTCGACGCGGAGCTCGGCAAATGGATCGAGATCGGCGCGAGTCCGCGCGGCTCGATCGGCCTCGATCGCGCGAGCCGTGTGCAGGCGTGGCTCGCCGAGCGCAGCTACGTGACGCCGGACGACGTGCGCGCGGTGATTCATCCGGTGCTGCGGCATCGGCTGATCCTGTCCTACGACGCCAACGCGGAGAACGTCAGCGCGGACGCGGTGATCGACCGTCTGATCGAAAAGGTCGCCGTGCCGGCCTGACGGCGCGTGCATCAAGCAGCGTATCAAGCAGCGCATCAACGCGGGAGGAGCAGCGTGGCCGTGGTGTCCGAAACTGCAAGTTCCGCGCTCGGCAGCGTGTATGTCGACGCGGCGCATCTCGCGCGGCTCGAGTTTCAGGCGCGCGGGCTGAGCTTCGTCGCACCCGCGCCGGTGGCGAGCGTGTTGTCCGGCAATCACGCGTCGCGGCTGCGCGGCCGCGGCCTGAACTTCGAAGAGATCCGCGCGTATCTGCCCGGCGACGATGTCCGTCATCTCGACTGGAAAGTCTCGCTGCGGCTCGGCAAGCCCCAGGTGCGCGCTTATACGGAGGAGCGCGACCGGCCATTGCTCGTCGTGGTCGATCAGCGGATGAGCATGTTCTTCGGGTCGCGCCGCGCATTCAAGTCGGTGGTCGCCGCCGAAGTGGCCGCGCTCGCGGTGTGGATGGGGTTCGCCGCGGGCGATCGCGTCGGCGGCGTGCTGTTCGACGACAGCCGCGTCGTGCGCGTGAGGCCGTTGCGCAGCCGCAGCCGCATCAAGATGCTGTTCGGCGCGCTTGCGACGATGAACCGCGCGCTCAACGCCGGCAGCGAAATCCGCACGAATTACGCCCAACTCGACGCGGCGCTCGAAGGCGTGCTGCAACTGGCCGGTCACGATTATCTGATTTGCGTCGTCAGCGATTTTGCCGGCGCGAGCGAACGCACGCAGCGGCTGTTGCGGCAGCTCTGCGCGCATAACGACGTCGTCGCGGCGATGGTCTTCGATCCGGCGTTCGATCTATTGCGGCAGCGCGATGCGGGGCACCGCGCGCTCGTGGTCAGCGAAGGGCGTTTGCAAGTGGAGCTGCGGATCGAACAGGAGCGCGTGCGCGCGCCGCTGTCGAGCCTGTTCAGCGGCCGCACCGCGCAAGTCGCCGAGTTGTTGCGTTCGAGCGGCGTGCCGCTGATGGCGTTGTCGACGGCCGAGCCGACCGTTGGGCAAGTGAGGCGCCTGTTCGGCGAACGCGCGCGGCCGTCGGCGGGGAGCGGGTTATGAGTGCCGTGGTCGCTTCGGTCGCGGGGCAGGGTCCGGTGCCTCCGGATGGGTCCGGGCAACTCGCGCCGCTCAAGGAGTTGCCGCTGCCCGACGTGGTGTCGTATGTGCCGCAGACCGTCGGCTGGATCGTGCTCGCGGTGTTGCTGGTCGCGGCTTTTGCCGTCGCGGGATGGCTGGTGTGGCGGCGCCGTCGCCGGCAGTTGTACCGGCGCGTCGCATTGGCGGAACTGGCCGGTATCGAAGCGAGCCTCGCCGCGGCGCGCGCGGATGCCGTGCAACGCGCAAGCGCGCTCGCCGCGATAGCTCGCCTGCTCAAACGGACCTCGCTCGCGGTCGCGCCGCGCGATCAGGTGGCCTCGCTCAGCGGCGACGCATGGCTCGCGTTTCTGCAACGCACACGCGGCCGCTTCGACGCGAGAAGCGGCGCGCTGCTCGCGCTCACGAGCTACGCGCCGGCACAACAGGTTGCGGCGATTTCCGCTGAAGACACCACGGCGCTGATCGCCCATGCGCGCGACTGGATCGAGCATCACCATGTGGAAGTTTGATTTTCCGTGGCTGTTCGCGCTGCTGCCGCTGCCGCTATTCGTGTGGTGGCTGATCCCCGCGTATCGCACGACGGCCGCCGCGGTGCGCGTGCCGTTCTTTCACGAAATGGCCGAGGCGGCGGGAGAAAAGCCGGCGCCGGGCGGCGTGCGACTGCGCCGCAACGGGCTGCAGCGTCTGCTGATGCCGCTGCTGTGGACGCTGCTCGTGATCGCCGCGGCCAAGCCGGTTTATGTGGAAGCGCCGATCGTGCGCGAAGAGCCCGCGCGCGATCTGATGCTGGCGATCGACCTGTCAGGCTCGATGGCGACGCGCGATTTCGTCGCCGCGACCGGCGAGCGGATGGACCGCCTGAGCGCGGTCAAGCACGTGGTGAGCGACTTCATTGCAAAACGCAAAGGCGACCGGCTCGGCCTCGTGGTGTTCGGCGACGCCGCGTATCCGCAGGCGCCGCTCACGCTCGACCACGACGCGGTGCAGGTGTTGCTCGATCAGATGCAGATCGGCATGGCGGGGCCGCGCACGGCGATCGGCGACGCGATCGGCCTCACGGTGAAGCTGATGGCGCCGTCGCAGGCACAGGAAAAAGTGCTGATCCTGCTGACCGACGGCAACGACACCAGCAGCGCGATTCCGCCCGAGCGCGCGGCCGGGATCGCGAAGAGTCACAAGCTGGTGGTGCATACGATCGGCATCGGCGACCCGAATACCACCGGCGAAGACAAGGTCGATCTCGATGCGCTCGCACGCATTTCGCAGATCACCGGCGGCCGCGCGTTTCGCGCGCTCGGCCGGCAGCAGGATCTCGCCGATGTCTACGCGACGCTCGACAAGCTCACGCCCGACAAGGTGAAGCGCGAAATCTACCGGCCGCAGCGCGATTTCTACTGGGTGCCGGTCGCGGCGGCCGTGACGATTTTCGCGTTGTACCACGTGCTCGCGTTGCTGATTGCGTGGTTGCGCGCGCCGCGTCGCTCGCCTTCGGCCTTAGCGCGTGCCGACGAAGCGGCAATCGCGCAGGCGACCGGAGGCCGCGATGGAAATTGATCTGACGGCCTTCCATTTTTTGCGTCCGCTGTGGTTGCTGCTGCTGATTCCCGCAGTCGCGTTGCCGCTTTTATGGCTGCGCCGCAACAACGTGCGAGCCCGCTGGCGCCATGTCATCGAGCCCGCGTTGCTGGAGCATCTGATCGTCGGCGATACGAAGCGGCGCGTGATCCAGCCTGTGCACACGCTCGGCCTGTTGCTCGGCATCGGCGCGCTGGCCGCCGCCGGCCCGACCTGGCAGCAGGAGCGTCCGCCGTTCAATCAGGACAAGGCGCCGCTCGTCGTCGTGCTGGAACTCGCGCATTCGATGGAGGCCACCGACGTCGCGCCGACGCGCCTCGAACGCGCGAAGCAGAAGGTGCTCGATCTGGCGCGTGCCCGCAAGGGCGCGCGCACCGGACTCGTGGTGTTCGCCGCGACCGGCCATCTCGTCGTGCCGCCCACCGAAGATCCGGCGATGCTCGAACTGTACGTGCCGGCGCTGTCGCCTGAACTGATGCCGCGCGACGGCAAGAACGCCGCCGCCGGTCTCGATGCCGCCGAGCGGCTTCTCGCGAACGATCCGGCGGCGGGCACGATCGTGTTCATGAGCGACGGCTTCGATACGAACCAGCAGGACGCGTTCGTGCAGAGGGCGAAGTCGCTGCGTCATCAACTGCTGTGGCTCGCGGTCGGCACGGAGCAGGGCGGTCCGATCCGCAGCGCGGACGGCAGGATCGCGATGGATGAGCAAGGGCACCCGCTGCTGGGCACGTTCGACGCGGGCGCGATCCGCAAGGCCGCCGACGCGGCCAATATTCCGCTCGCCAGCATGCGGGCGGACGACGATGATGTGGTGTGGGTTCAGCATCGCGCGCAGACCTGGCTCGAGCAGGCCGAAGAGTCGAAGATCGTGCCGCGCTGGAAGGAGAGCGGCTATTGGTTGCTGCCGCTTTTGCTGCTGCTCGCGCTGTGGAGTTTCCGGCGCGGCTGGACCGTCAAATGGCTGCCCGTGCTGCTGCTTTCGCTCGCGTTCGGCGGGTTGCCGCGTCACGCGCAGGCGGCCGAATGGCAATGGCTCGACTTGTTCGCGACGCACGACCAGCAGGGTCGCTGGCATTTTGAACACGGCGACTACAAGGCCGCGGCGCAACGCTTCGACGACCCGATGTGGAAGGGCCGCGCGCAATATCTGGCCGGCGATTACGAGGGCGCGCTCGACAGCTTTTCGCATCTGAAGAGCGCGCACGCGTATTTCTACATCGGCAATACGCTCGCGCATCTCGACGATTACCACGGCGCGATCAAGGCTTACGACAATGCGCTCGCGCTTCAGCCGGGGTTGTCGGAGGCTGCGGCGAACCGCGCTTATCTGCTTCGGCTGCTGGCGAAAGACAACCAGGACGAGAACGATCCGGAAGAGGAGCAGCCCGATCAGGTGCAGGTCGACAAGAAGAAGGGACGAGGCACATCGGTCGTGATCGAGGGCGCGCCGCGTCCGAGCGAAGAGGTCTGGATGCGCAGCCTGAACACGTCGCCGGCCGTGTTCTTGCAGCAACGTTTTGCGCAGGAGTCGGACGCGAAAGGAGCGGGGGCGCGATGACAGCGGGATTTTTGCGGGTTTTGCGGTTTTCGCGGGGTCTTTGGATGCTCTGGCTCATGCGACACGTGCGGCTTGCTTCGTTCGCCGTACTGTTCGGCCTCGCGCCTGCCGCCCCCGTTTTCGCCGATGCCGCGCCGCAGCTTCTGGTCCGCGCGCATCTGGAGCCGGCTGGCCCGGTGGTCGCGGGCAGCGAGGTCAAGCTCGTAGTCGACCTGCTGACCACCACGTGGTTCACCGAAGCGCCGAACTGGCCTCTCTTCACCGTGCCGGACGCAATCGTGAGTTTGCCGGACGAGCAGGCGGACAACCTTTCGGAAGAGATCGACGGCGTGCACTGGTTCGGCGTGAGCCGTGCCTACCGGATCGCGCCGCAAGCCGGGAAAACTTATCGGATCGCGCCGTTCGCGATCACCGTGTATCCCGGCGGCGCGAATGCGCCCGCGCAAGTGATGACGCCCGCGCTGACACTCGTGGCGACGCTGCCGCCCGGCGCCGAAGGGATGGCCACGTTTTTTGCGACCTCCGCGTTGACGGTCACGCAGAACATCGAGCCGTCGAGCGCGCATCTGAAGGTCGGCGAATCGATCACGCGCACGATCGTGCAGCGCGCCGCGGGCACCGAAGCGATGCTGATTCCGCCGGCCAGTCTCGGCGACGTGGAAGGACTGAAGCGCTACGCAAAACCGCCGACCACCCGCAACATCGTGCAGGACCGGGTCGGTCTCGTGGCCGGCGAGCGGACCGACAGCGTGACCTATAGCGCCGATCGCGACGGCCGCTTCAAACTGCCGCCGGTGAGCGTCGAGTGGTGGAACACGAAGACGCAAAAGAAGGAAACGGCGGTGTTGCCGGGCGTGACGTTTTCCGCGTCGAAGGCGCGTGAGAAGCCGTTGTTCGAGATTCCCGCCGATGCGATGAGCCAGGGCTTTCCGCACCGCATCGTCGTGATTCATAGCCGCGAGGTGCTGCTTGGCTGCGCGCTCGTTCTGGCGGTCGGCGTGCTGCTGTGGGCGCGTTCGCGGATCACGACGTTCGTGCGCGGTACCCGCGCGCGGGCGCGCGAGGCGAGACGGCGTTACCGCGAGAGCGCCGCGATGGCGTGGCGAAAGCTTCGAGCCGTGGCGCGCAACGGCGAACTGCGAGGCATGGTTCCGGCGCTGTATCGATGGATGGACAGAACGGGTGACTTCGGCCGGCCGGCGCGGCTGGAAAATCTCACGCAGTCGGACGACGCCGCGGCCGCGCAACTCGCGCTCGCCGTGAACGCGCACTATGCGGGAGGCGCGGCTTTGCCGTTGAATTGGGCGGCGACGGCACGCGCTTTGCGCCGCATGCAGAGAAAGGCGAAATCGCGGCGACGCGCCACGCGGCCGCTTCCGCCGCTCAACGATTATTAGCAGCACGGCTTACCGGCGACGAATAGCACAGGCCCAAGCCGATCTTTGACAGTTTTTGCGCGGCGCTGCTGTTACCATCTGGGCCGAAGCCGCTAAACGGCTTGCGGCGGCGCGTAGGAAACGGGCCTCGCCCCGACCCGCGCGGGATTGCCCGCAAAACCGGCCTCTGTTCCGCCAATTGGACGGGGCCGGACCGGCGCACACTGACATCGTGCCAAGTGTGCCTGACCGATGAGCTTCCGCTACACCGTGCCGGCCTGACAAAGACGCAAGGGCTGGCCGACCGGCCGGACGGAACTCATCGCAGTGTGTTACTTCAGAAGATTGAAATGAGCGCTTTAACCGTATTTCTCTGCATCTGGGCCATGGTGGCCTTCTGCGCGATCCTGTTCATCCGCGGCGCGAATCCGCGCGTCAAGCGTCCGGCGAAAGCGCCGGAACGCAAGCCGGCGCATTTTTCGATCACCGAGTAAGGCCGCTGCGGCAAGGCTTCGCGCATCGTGTATCGCCGGACCCCAATGCTAGAATCGTTTCCCTCCGCGCCAGTCCAGTGACATCGTCTGCGTTCACCGAGCCGTTCGCCATTCAAGCACAATGAAAGCGGGCATGCGGCGCCTGAACGACACCGGTCATTGCGAACAATGCCGATCTGCCGGGAATACGATGAGTGACACCTTGCAAGCGCCGTTTTCCGTTCTCTTCGTCGACGACGACGAGATGTCGCGCAACCACTTTGCCCGAGCGATCGGCGGCGACTACCGCGTGCACGTCGCGCACGGCGCCGATCATGCGATGGCCGTGCTGAGCGAACATGGCGCCGAGATTGCCGTGCTGGTGACCGACTTCCGGATGCCGGGCCGCGACGGCGACGATCTGCTGCGCGAAGTCGCGCACGCGTATCCGCAGATCGTGCGCATACTCGTGACCGCCTACGCCGACAAGGACATGCTGCTGCAAACGGTCAATTCCGGCGACATCTTCCGCATCCTCGAAAAGCCGCTCCGAACCGATACGGTGCGCGAAGTGCTGCAACTGGCGATCGCGCGCTACACCGAACGGGAAGCGCGTCAGCAGCGACTGCTCGCGATGGACGAGACACTCGCGTTTCTGGCCCACGAACTGAATACGCCGCTCGCGACGATCTCGCTGTTCGCGCGCTCCGTCGAAACCGACGTGGCCGAGCAATACGATCCCGAGCGCCAGAAAGAGATCGGCCGCGCGGCCGCGTCGATGCTCAATAACGCGCAGTACTGCCTGACGCTGATTTCGTCTTTCTGGGCGACGGTTCACAAGAGCGGCGCGGCGCAATCGGCGGCGGCAGTGGAGAGCCGCGCGGTGCGCGCGACGCGCCTGATCGCCACGTTGCTCGACACCTATCCGTTCGCCGCTGCGCAGCGCGACGGGATCACGCTCGACGTCAAAGGCGATTTCGTCGTGTATGCCATGCCCAATTGCGTGGCGCTGGTGTTGTCTTCGTTGTTGTCGAATGCGTTGCGCGCGCTGGCCGGCACGCCTCATCCTTCGTTGCGTATCGAGGTCGTCGCCGAGCCCGAACTCGAGATTCGCGTGTGCGACAACGGTCCGGGAATCGCGCCGGAGATCAGGGCGCGGCTGCTGCTGGACCCCGTCACGACGCACGCCGGTTCGGGTGGACACGGGATGGGGATGATCTTTTGCAACCGCATCATGCAGTCCTTCGGCGGCAGCTTGCGGATCGATTCCGCGCTGGGCGAGGGCACAACGGTCACGATGGGTTTCCCGAACCTCAACGGCCGGTTGAGCGCAACAGACGACGAATAACCGTGCGGCGCCCGTCAGTCGCTCAACGCGTCCCGGTGATCCTGGTGCGCTTTCGCTGACGCGAAATACATCAGCAATGCATCGGCCGAGCGCGCGGCCAGCGAGTCGATGCGCGCGAGCCAGTCGGCTTCCGCGGGCCATTCGCCTTCCACCACACGCGGATAGATCTGCCGCGCGAACTGATGCAACGCCCTCGCACCGATATTGCCGCTCACGCCGAGCAGCAGATGCAGCGCGGCGTGCGCGGTCTGCAGATCGTCCGCAGCCGCGCTGGTGGTGAGTCGCGCGACGGTCGAGCGAATCTGTTCGATGCCGTTCAGAAAAGTCTGGTCCAGCAGATCGAGCGACACCAGTTCTTCGAGATGCTTGTCGTCGAGCAACGGGCCTTCGGTCACCGGTGCAACTCTCGCCGCCGGCCGCTCGGACGAGGTCTGCGAACGATCGGCCAGCGTCGGCGCATTCAATGCCGGCGCGTTCGTCGCGCGCTGCTGCGCGAACTGCCTCGTCAGGCTGCCGTACAGCGCGCCGACCTGCACGGGTTTGATCATCACCTCGTTCATGCCTGCCGCGAGGCAGGTCTGCACGGCTTCCATATCGGACTGGCTGGTCAGCGCGATGATCGGCACTCTGGCGTACGCATCGGCACGCACGCGGATCAGCGCGGTGGTTTCGACGCCGCCCATGCCCGGCATGTTCATGTCCATCACGATCGCGTCGATGCCGCTGTGCTCGTGCAGTCGGGCCAGCACGGCGCGCCCATGTTCGGCTTCGATCACGCTCGCACCGCAGCGTTCCAGATAGCTTTTGGCCATGAGGCGGCTGTAGGTGTCGTCGTCCGCGACGAGGATCGTCTTGTCGGCGAAGCCGTCGAAGCGCTCGCTCAATTGATGGCGGTTGCCGTTTTCGAACAGCGCCTGCACCGCGGTGATCAGCTCGACCACAGTGCACGATTTGCTGATCATGCCGTCCATCCCGGCGCGCCGCGCAAGCACGCGCGCCACGTTGCCGGGCTCCGCCGTGTACGCGGCGATCAGCACGTTCCAGTTCGGCTGGCGGTGGTCGGCGCGGATTGTCTCCGCGGTGGTATAGCCGTCCTGCAGCGGCATATTGATGTCCATCAGTACGAGGTCGTAAGACACCGCTTGCCGCAGCATCGCGAGCGCGCGCTCGCCGTCTTCCGCCTCGCTGACCTGCGCGCCGACCTTCTCCAGCGCGCGGCGCGTGCGGATGCGCTGACTGGCTTCGTCGTCGACGACCAGAACGTGCTTGCCGCTGAAAAACGGCTTTGCGTGGTCGAAGATTTTTTGCTCGTGCTGCGCGACTTCGCTCTCCGACACGAGCGGAAATTGCAGCGTGAATTGCGTGTATTTATCGACTTCCGAGCGGCAGGCAATATTGCCGCCGAACGCGCGCATCGCGCGCTGACAGTAGGCGAGCCCGAGCCCCGTGCCGGCCGAGTTGCCCGCGGTGCGAAACGGCTCGAACAGATGCGGCAGGATCTCCGGCGCGATGCCGGGCCCGGTGTCGTGCACGATCACCGTTTGCCGATCGACTGTCAGCGTGAGCGTCGCGGACGGATGCGCGGCGATATGATGCAGCGAGTTCTTGATCAGGTTGAACAGCGTGAACAGATAGACGGTTTCGTCGACCTTGAACGTGAAGTCTTCGATCACCACGAGCCGCACCTTCGCGCGCTCTTTCTGGTCGGCGAAACCATATTCGTCGAGCGCCTTGCGGGTGGTCGCCGCGGCGCCCAGATAGGTGAGGTGATCGGAGCGGATCGGTTTGGCGCTGACTTCGTCGAGTGTCATCGCGATGATGCGCAGCCCGCGCTCGATCGACAACTGCCCGTGCGCGAGATGACGGTACAGCGACGCGGCCCGCTCCTGCGTCAACACCGGCGAGCGGCTCGATTCGGCGGTGGCGGGCAGCGCCTCTTCCACGCGATCCAGCACGTGCCTGAGCTGGCTGAGCGGATTGCGCATTTCATGAGCGATGGACCCGGCGAGCGCCTTCAGCGCACGATTTTTTTCGACGAAGATGCGGCCTTTGCTGATCGCATGGCTGAACGCCATGCTGCATAGCACGACGACAGGCAGCACCGCGAGATCCGACTGATTGGCCGCGGTGAGAACGATCGGCGTGGGCGAACTGAACATCGCGGCGAGTGAGCCGGACAACACCCCGGCACCGATACAGCCGATCAGCAGGAACGGGTTGTCGATGCACAGCGCCATGATGAACAGCATCATGACCTCGGTCATCATCCACATGGTGGAGAATGAATTTCTGATCGCGAGGAACGTGCAGACGAACGGCAGCACGTAGATCAGGCAGCAATGCCAGTAGATCAGCAGATAGCTGTTGAAGCGCTTCGGCCAGCGCGCCTGAAAGATCAGCGGGATGCAGACGAGCGCCGCGCTCAGGCGCAGCAGCAGATTGTCGTAAGGCTGCGGCAGGACATAGGTCCACACGATGTAATAGATGGGGTGGCACAGGAGGCCCAGTGCGCCTCCCCATCGAATTGCAAACCGGCTTCGTTCCAGTACGTCCCGCATGCTCTCGCGCGGTGTCGTCATCAGGCCTCCAATGATGTTCACGACCCTATCAGTTCATGCCTGTCGCGCTGATGGGATTCTCGCACGATCGGCGAACCGTCTTTGCCGTGGAACGGTCCGACCGAAAACCCGTACTTCTTCAGCAGGCCGTGGGTATAGGAAACCGACCACACGGGCGGGCTGCCGATGATGAAATCGGAAGCGATCCCTTCCTGCCAGGCGGCGTAGCCTTCGGCGAAACAGGTGTAGCAGTCGCGGGTGCTCGGCAGCCGGAACGGGAACAGCGTGTTCAGGCCGGCGGGCCCCCTTGCGAAACACTCAATATATAGCGTATGACCGCGCGACGCGAGTTCGGCCTCGACGCTCGCGGCCCGCGGATGCGAGTCGTCGATCCAGAACTGCGCGCGTTTGAGGTCGGCGGCGGTGAGGTAGGGCACGCTGGTGCTGCTTGCGAGGATCGCACCGTCGAACTTCGGCAACGGCGTGTCGGGGCTGAACGTGTGCACCGAGATCCGCGTGCGCGCGAGCAGGTCCGCCGCCAGCAGCTCGCGCGCCTGTTCCTTCAGCAGGTTCACCTTGTCCGGCAGATCGATCAGGATCAGCTCCTTCGGCACGTCCTTGTACAGCAGATACTTGGCCACCGTCGTGCCGAGCCGGCCGGCTGCGCCGAACAGCGCGAGCCGCGTGTTGCCGAATTCGAGGTCGAGCTCGTTGCAGCAATGCACGGCCCAGTCCTTCAGCATCGCCGCGGTCGCCGCGTGGCCGGTGGTGATATGGGGCGGTTTGACAGGACGCGGCAAGGCGCCGTAATTGCACGCATAAGGGGTGGACGCACCCATGGCCACCATGTTCAGGCCCGCCTGTCGCGCCAGTTCGAGAGCCGGAAAGAATTGCGTTTCGCGAAAGCGCTTGATGCCGCGCGGACTGCCGAGCCATAACTCGAGCGGCACCGGGCACGCGATATTCGCGCCGATCACCTGAGAGCCCTGATAGATCGGCGATGCAATAAAAGGCCGCGTTTTCCACAGCTCTTCTTCGAATGCGGTATTGCGGGTTTTTACATTATGAAATGAAAATGAAAGCGTATCCCAGTCGGTAGCGTGAAACAGAAAGCCGATTCCGCCTTGACCGGCGGGCAGGCTGTCCCGGATCTGTTCCGGGTGAATGGTGTTTTTGAGCGCCAAAGGCGCGCTGGTGGCGTGCAGAATAGGGCTGGCCGGCTCTTCCAGGCCGGTCAACGCTAGCTGTTGAACGGAAGTTCTCATTGGTTTTTCCCTTGGGGTCGAATTCGCGTTGAGAGAAGTCAGCGCAATGCCGCCAGTCGGAATTGACTGGCAACCCTTCAACTCTAGAGAAATCCGCAGGGCGATGTCCGTGTGTTCGTGCGCACCGGCATAGCGATGCATTCGGCGCTTTATTCCGGTGCTGATTGGGGACCTCATTTCGGTCCTTTATGCACGCGTCAGCTAAGCATAGATAAAACGCTCGTTTATCCATTGCATTGGGCATTGCTACGATCGCGATTCGATCGTTTTACCCAATTGGAATAACACGCCGTGACCGTATCCCTTGTTCGCTTCGTTCGCCTGCTCGTGCGCCCGGCGCTCGCTTCGCTGTTCATCGCGAGTGCGGCTCATGCGCAGACCGCAACTCAGACTGCTATTCAGCCTGCTACTCAGACCGCTACTCAGACCGCTACTCAGCCTGGCACGCCGCCCGCGCCCGTGAAGCTGCGGATCGGCTATCAGAAATCGTCGACGCTCATCACGGTGCTGAAAGCGCGCGGGTCGCTCGAGCAGGCGCTCGCGCCGCTCGGCGTCAGCATCACGTGGAACGAGTTTGCGAGCGGCTTGCCGCTGACCGAAGCGCTCAATGCCGACGCGGTCGACTTCAGCGCCGACGTCGCCGATACCGTGCCGGTTTTCGCGCAGGCCGCGCATGCGCGTTTCGTCTATGTCGCGCAGGAAGCGCCGTCGCCAGGTGCGCAGGCGATCATCGTCAAGCGCGACGGGGCGCTGCATACGCTGGCCGATCTGAAGGGCCAGCGCATCGCGGTGACCAAGGCCGCCGGCAGCCACTATCTGCTGCTCGCGGCGCTCGCGAAGGCGGGGCTCGCGCCGGCCGACGTGCGCATCAGCTATCTGACGCCCGCCGATGGACGCGCGGCGTTCGAACGCGGCAGTGTCGATGCATGGGTGACGTGGGATCCGTATGTCGCCTCGGTGGACAAGGCGCCGGACGTGCGCATCCTCGCCAACGGCGACGGGCTGGCGTCGTATCAGCGCTACTACCTCGCGTCCAGCAGCTTTGCCGCCGCGCATCCCGACGTGATCCGGACGTTGTTCGCGCAACTGGGTTCGGCGGGCACGTGGGTCCGCGCACATCCGGACGACGCCGCGAAGCTGCTCGCGCCGATCTGGGGTCTCGACGCGGCGACGATCGAACGGGCCAACGGCCGCCGCAGCTATGCGGTCCGCGCGGTGGATGCGCAGAATTTCGGCGAACAGCAGCAGATCGCCGACACGTTCTACAAGGCGAAATTGCTGCCTGCGCCGGTCGATACGGGCGCGGCGCTGCGCTGGAATTTCAGCGCGGGGCGTGCGGAAGCAGCGTCGGGCGGGTGATGGAGGCGGCGCGTGTCTCGCCGCTTTCCGGCATGTCCCGCAGATACGCCCACGGATAGATGCCTTGTGCGTGACCGTCGCTGAAGGCGATCTGGATGCCGTAGCCCATCGGCTGGATGTCGACGATTGCGAGGTCCGGCGGGGCGATTTGACGCGGCACGCCGGACAGCTTCTGACGACGGCAACTCGAGCACGGGCACATTGCCCTGAGCGTCGCGTTGCCGATCGATTGCGAGCGGCCGTCGTCCCAGCTCAGCGACAGCCGGCCGCTCGCGGCGTGGACCGTGATCTGTTCGGGCGCGTTCATCGTGCCGCGCTTTCGATTTGCGTGACGGCGATCCGCGCCGCCTTGCGGACTTCCGGATCGGGGTCCGCGGCGGCTGCCTGCAACGCCGGCAGCGACGCGGCATCGCCCAGTTCGCCGAGCGACAGCGCGGCTTCCTTGCGCAAATTGCTGATTGCATGGGTCAGCAACTGCGCGACCGCCGCGCTCGTGTTCGCGTTGCTCGCGTCAGTGCTAGTGCCAGTGCCCGAGTCGCGCAGCTTGCCCAGCGCCCGGACCGCTTGCAGACGGACTTGCCAGTAATCGTCGCCGAGCGCGGCGAGCAGCGCGTCGCGTGCGGCCGCCGCGCGCAGTTTGCCGAGCGTGGCCGCCGCTTCTTCGCGGACCTGCCACGCGCTGTCGCCCAGCGCGCCGAGCAGCGCGTCGACGGTTCGTTCCGTCGCCGCAGCGCCGACGCCCAATGCGCCGATGGCCGCGCGCCGCACCGCGGCGTTCGGATCGTGCGCGGCAATCCTGCTGAGCGGGCCGAGCGCGTGCTCGCTCTTCAACCAGCCGAGCACGCTCACTGCTTCGAGCCGCACGAGGTCTTCGCCGGCGCCAAGCGCGTTCAGCGCCGGCTCCAGCGCGCCCGCGTAACGCAATTCACGAAGTCCGCGCAGCGCCGCCTGGCGCACGAACGGGTCCTGATGCGCGGCCCAGCCGACGAGCAGCGGCCCGGATTGCGGGTCTTTCAAACCAGACAGACTCTGCGCGGCCGCCTCCCGCACATTCGCGTCGGGATCGGCCAACGCGGCGCAAAGCGCGGCGACCGTGTCCGCGCGTTCCCATGCGCCGAGCACCTGAGCCGCTTCGGCGCGCACATCGTCGGACGGGTCCTGACGCAACGCGGCGACGAGCGGCCCGAGCAGCGTTTCGTCTTCGAGATCGGCGAGCGCGAGCAGCGCGATGCGGCGCACGGCGGCGTCCGGGGACGTGAGGCGCGGCAGGAGTTCGGCGGCTTCCGGGTCGAGGGAATCGGGGTCGAACGTCAGCGGAAGCGGCAACGAAAAATCGGTCATGAGTGCAATGAGGTTGGGTGTGCTACGGGGTGAGTCGGTACGCCGGCGACGCAGGTCGCGCGAGTGGACGCCATCATGCGGGTCGTCAAGCGGCCGCTTCGCGCAGCAACGCAAGACAGCGGCGCTTGATCTCGACAAATTGCGCGTCGGTGGTGGTCTCGTCGTCGCGCGGACGCGGCAGCGTGACTCGCAGATCGGCGACGATCCGCGCGGGCCGTTGCGACAGCACGAGAATCCGGTCGGCGAGAAACAGCGCTTCGTCGATGTCGTGCGTGACGAACAGCACGGTGGTCGGCACCTGGGTCCAGATGTCGAGCAGCAGCGCCTGCATCATCCGGCGCGTTTGCGCGTCGAGCGCGCCGAACGGTTCGTCCATCAGCAGAACGCGCGGCCGGTTGATCAGCGCGCGCGCGATTTCCACGCGCTGCTGCATGCCGCCCGACAACTGCGCCGGATAGCGCGTGCCGAAGCCGCTTAGGCCGACCAGATCGAGCAGCTCGCCTGCTTGCCGGCGCCGCTCGTCGGCACCGAGGCCCTGCATTTTCAGGCCGAACGCGACGTTGTCGACCACCCGTTTCCACGGAAACAGCGTGTGCTGCTGGAACACGAGACCGCGCTCCGGGTGAGGGCGCAGCACCCGTTCACCGTCGACGGCGATCTCGCCCGAACTGGCCGCGACGTGGCCGGCGAGCGCCGCCAGCAACGTGGATTTTCCGCATCCCGACGGACCCAGCACGCACACGAACTCGCCCGCTTCGACGCTGAAGTCCAGGTGCTCCAACGCGGTGAAACGCTCTTCGCGCAGACCGACTTCGACACTCAACGCGCGCACGTCGACGCGGCCCGCCGGTTTCGATTCCGGCTTCAATTGCGCCCCGGCTTGTGGCTTCGCTTCCAGTCCGATGCTCATCGCTGCGACGCCTCCATCCGGTACCACGGAATCAGCGCGAGGCCGACGCGCCGCACCAGCATGCTGCTGCCCATCCCCAATGCGCCGATCAGCAGCATGCCGACCACGATGTCCGCGTAGTTCTGCAACGTGTAAGACTCCCAGGTGAAATAGCCGATCCCGTACTGGCCGGCGATCATCTCGGCGCTCACGAGGCAGAACCACGCAGTGCCCATGCCGATCGACAGGCCGGTGACGATCGCGGGCGCGGCGCCCGGCAGGATCACTTCGCTGAACAATGCGCCGCCGCGCGTGCCGAGCGAGCGCGCGGTCGCCACGAGCCGCGGGTCGACGCCTTCCACACCGTGAATCGTGTTGAGCAGGATCGGAAACAGTGCGCCAATGAAGGTGATGAACATCATGCTCATCTCCGACGAAGGAAACATCAGGATCGCGAGCGGAATCCACGCGACCGCAGGGATCGGCCGCAATACTTCGAGCGGCGGCAGCAGGGTGTCTTCGAACGCGCGATAGCGGCCGATCGCGAGTCCCAGCCCGATGCCGACGACACTCGCCGCGACGAAGCCCACCAGCACGCGCACCACACTGGAAAACAGATGCATCGGCAGCTTCGGCGAATGGAGGAGGGCCCACGCGGCCGGTACGACGTCGCTCGGCGCGGGCACGTTGGCGAAGGTCACGAAGCCGAACGACACATGATGTTCGGCGAGCAGTTGCCACACGCCCACGCAGACCAGCACGGCGACGACCCTGGCCAGGGCGCGCGCGATGCGCGCCGGTTGCCGGATGCGCGGGCCGGCAGTGCTGCGCTGAACGCTCGCGCCGTTCACGGCTTCAAGAGTGGCTGACATCGGAGACTCTCCTCAAGACTCGAATACTCGATAAGACCCGCCGCAAGCGGGCGCTCAGCGCGCCGCGACGGCCTGTGCTGCATCGGTTTTCGCGGCGGCGAAATCCACCACGTTGCCGTTGATCTGCTTCGCGTAGCCGTCCGCGCTTTCCTTCAGCAGGAACGCGCTCAGATTGCCTTTGGCGTCCTTCACGAACCACGCCTGGTTCGCAAACAGTTTCAGTCCGCTCGAATGGTCCTGCGCGTAGACGACGCGTACTTTCCTGCCGCCTTTTTCAAGGGTATTGATCGCGGCGAAGGCCTGTTGAGCCGACGCGTAATCGCGCACCTTGCTTTCGCCGTCGACCCACACCTGCGTGACGTTGCGCAGATCCGTGATCGGCTTGCCGGTTTGCGCATCGTTTGCGACCAGCGGCGCTTTCGCGTAGTTCTTCAGCGCCGCGTCGTAGTTCAGGCCGGATTGCCTGAACGCTTCGCGGATATAGCGATCGTCGACGAAACTGTTCACGTCCAGATCGACATCGGTCTTCTTCAGCAGCTTGAGCGTGTCGATCGCGGTGACCAGCGCCTGACGGTATTCGGGCTTC
The DNA here is from genome assembly GCF_046030735.1 of Paraburkholderia xenovorans. Classification (GTDB taxonomy): domain Bacteria; phylum Pseudomonadota; class Gammaproteobacteria; order Burkholderiales; family Burkholderiaceae; genus Paraburkholderia; species Paraburkholderia xenovorans_A. Next base: position 25,420 of record NZ_JAQQBV010000034.1, on the reverse strand, counting down.
CAGGTCAGATCGCGTGTTTGCAGACCGAGCGGCCCATGAAACAGGTAATCGACTTCAGCGTCGATGCCGGTCACTTTCTGGATCAACTGGCTGTACTTCTCCGGGTCTTGCGCGAACAGCTGATTCGCTTCGATCACCGCGCGCAGATAGGCGACCACCACTTCCGGATAACGCTTCGCATAGTCCGCGTCGACCAGCGTGCCGTGGAAGGTCGGCGCATGCGTTTGCGCGCCGTCGTAAATCTTGCGTGCGAAGCCGCGGAACGGGAACAGTTCGGCGAACGGCACGAAGTCGGCATGCGCGTCGATCTTGTGCGCCTTCAACGCGCTGCCGGCCACTTCGGGTGACTGCGTGATGATGTTCACGTCGGTGTCGGGATTCCAGCCTTGTGCCTTGACGGCCCGCAGCAACATCCCGTGCGCGGCGGAAGCGAACGGCACCGAGATTGTCTTGCCTTTGAGGTCGGCGAACGAGCGGATCGGCGAGTCGTCCGGCACGACGATGCCGTTGCCGCTACCGTCGATGCTGCCCGACAGGACCGTGATGAACTCGCTCTTTCTGCCGGCCTTCTGGAACGCCGCGCCGTTCAACGAACCGGGAAACTCCGCCATCGAGCCGAAATCGAGCTTGCCTGCGACCATCTCGTTGGTGATCGGCGCGCCGGACGTGAAGTCCTTCCATTGCACGTCGTATTTGACGTCCTTGTACTTGCCGTCGTGCGGCAGATACTTGTCGAGCAGATGCAGTTCGCGGATCAGCAGGCCGCCGGTCGCGCAGTTGATCGTCGTGTCCTGAGTGCCGATCGCAATGCGGAGGGTCTCGGCGTGCGCCGCGCTCGCGGTCAGCGCGGTCAGCGTGAAGAGGCCGCTCGCGACGAGCGTGGTGGCCAGCAGATGACGGATATTCATGAGTTAAACCCCGGTTGATGACAGGCCGCGCGTTTTAGACGATGGGCAACTAGCGCAGCAGATAAGGAATCTCGACCCTGACCGCGTCGGTCGGGCAATCTTTTTCGCAAGGCATGCAGTACCAGCATTCGTCAAACTTCATATATGCCTTGCCCTTCGTCAGATCGATCGCGAGCAGGTCGAGCGGGCACACGTCCACGCAGACGGTGCAGCCTTTGTCGGCAATGCATTTGTCTTCGTCGATCGTGACGGGCGCGGCGCTGCGCTGGAAAATGTCGTGCGGTGTCGTAGGCATGGTGGCTCCTCAGGCTTCGGCAAGCGCGGGCTCGCCGATGCGCAGGTTCTGATACGCGTGGCTGTCGTGTTCGTCGAGCGGCACGACGTAGGGCTCGACCGCGCGTTTTTCGCTCACCATGCGGCCGTTCGCGTCCTTGCTCAGATGCGTGTGGCAAAACCATTCATCGTCGTTGCGCTGCGGAAAGTCGACGCGATGGTGGTACAGGCCCCAGCGGCTTTCGGTGCGATACAGCGAAGCGTGCGCGGCCATTTCGGCGCAGTCGCGGATCGCGCGCACTTCGGCGGCGCGCATCAGTTCGTGCGGGTTATCCGCTTTGATCAGCGCGATGTCGTCGGCGATTTCGGCAAAGCGCTGCTGGCCGATTTCCATCTTGCGCGTGACCTTCGGCGGTTGCAGATAGTCGTTCACCATGCGGCGCAGCTTGTATTCGACTTGCGCCGGCGCGAGCCCGGTGTCCCGTTCGAGCGGTGCGTAGATGCGCGCGCGTTCGGCTTCGATCTGTTCGCTGTCGAGCGCGGCATGGTCGCGGCCCGCCACGTACTGCGCGGCATTCTGGCCCGCGAACCAGCCGTAGGTGAACGCGCCGAGCATGTAGTTGTGCGGCACGGCCGCCATATCGCCGGCTGCATAGAGACCCGCGACCGTGGTTTCCGCGCGCTCGTTCACATACACGCCGGACGCGCTGTGACCGCTGCAGAAGCCGATCTCCGAGATGTGCATTTCGACCATCTGCTGGCGATAATCGGTGCCGCGTCCCTCGTGAAAACGTCCGCGGCTCGGGCGCTCGTTCGTGTGCAGGATCTGTTCGATGGTCTGAATGGTTTCCTCGGCGAGATGATCGAGCTTCAGAAACACGGGGCCATTGCCGCTTTGCAGTTCCTGATAGAACTCCCACATCATCTGGCCGCTCCAGTAATCGCACTCGATGAAGCGTTCGCCCTTGCCGTTGGCGGTAAAGCCGCCGAGCGGACCGGTCACGTAAGCGCACGCGGGGCCGTTGTAGTCCTTGATCAGCGGGTTGATCTGGAAGCATTCGAGATTCGCCAACGCCGCGCCGGCGTGATACGCCATCGCGTAGCCGTCGCCGGCATTGGTGGGATTTTCGTAAGTGCCCATCAGATATCCCGACGACGGCAAGCCGAGCCGGCCCGCCGCGCCGCAGCACAGAATCACCGCTTTCGCGCGCACCACGTAGAAGTCCGCGGTGCGGCAATCGAAGCCGAGCACGCCGCACGCGCGTCCTTGCGCATCGGTCAACACGCGGGTCACGACGATCCGGTTGGTGATCGCGATGCGCGCGCGTTTGAGCTGCCTGTACAGTACTTTCTTGATGTCGTGGCCTTCGGGCATCGGCAGCACATACGAACCCATGTGATGCACTTTCTTGACCGCATAGTCGCCGGTGCCGTCTTTTTCGAACTTCACGCCCCAGCGGTCGAGTTCCTCGATCGTCTTGAAGCTGTGCCGCGCGTAGGCGTAGACCGCGGATTGGTCGACGATGCCGTCGTTGGCGATCGTGATTTCGCGCGTGTATTGCTCGGGTGTCGCGTGCCCTGGGATGATCGCGTTGTTCAGGCCGTCCATCCCCATCGAAATCGCACCGCTGCGTTTCACGTTGGCTTTTTCCAGCAGCAATACCTTGAGATTCGGGTTCTGCTCTTTCGCTTTCACGGCGGCCATCGGGCCGGCCGTGCCGCCGCCCACGACGATCAGGTCGTATTCGATTACATGTGTGTTCATTTCGTCTTCCTCGTGCTCTTCTTCTCTTTCTGACGATCGATGCGGAAGCGGTACTGGAACGCATCGCCGCGGAAATAGAGGTACTCGTAATCGATCGGCGTGCCGTCCGCGCTATGCGTGAGACGCTCGATGCGCAGCACCGGGCTGCCTTCTTCGACATTCAGCGCTTCGACAATGTCTTCGTCGGCGAGAATCGCGTCGATCGACACGTCGGCGTGGCCGAGCGGCACGGCGCAGTCGTTCTCGAGAATCAGGAAAATGTCGCGCGTGACGAGGTCCGCGTTCGCGAGGCGCTTGCCCAATGCTTCCGGCACCCACGTGATTTCCAGCGACACCGGCTCGCGATTGAGCAGCCGCACGCGATGAATCTCGGCGACTTTCGCGCCCACGGGCAGCGCGAGACGCTGCGCGATCTGCGCGGTGGCCGGGATGAAGCGGATGTGTTTGAGCTGGTTGACGATTTCATAGCCCATCGACGACATCGCTTCGGCGAAGCCCTGCAATGCGCTGACGTTCTGGAACGCTTTCGGCTTCGAAACGAAGGTGCCTTTACCGTGCAGCTTGAACACGAGACCTTCCTTCTGCAGATCGCCGAGCGCCTGGCGCACGGTGATGCGGCTCACGTCGAACATCGCGCACAGGTCGTTTTCGGACGGCATCTGCGAATGGGCCGCATACGTGCCGTTGAGAATGCGCGCGCGCAACTCAGTCTTGATCTGCTCGTAAAGCGGCGGCGCGGCGAGCGGCAGCACCGTGGCGGGGTCGGATTTCGTCATGACAGTGGGGTGGTTGGGTACTTGTTATAACAAGTTGAGTCACAGTCTAGTGACGGAGCGTTGCCGGACGAACGAAGATTTTGTGCTTTGCTTTTCTTCGGGTGCGCTTTTGGGGGGGCGGGCGGAGGGGCGTTTGATTTTAGTCGCTGGTTTGAAATGAGCGACGCGCAGCACTACAGAAAGTACAGTACCGTCCGATAAATATATATCGCACGTTAAAAGAACTAACCGATGACAACAATCGACACTGTAATCGCCAGCGCATCCATTCCGGGAACGACCGCGACCGACCCTCTCTCTGGCAATACCACGTCCACGACGACGGCGGCGAGTGGGGGCACATCGGGGGGCACATCAGGGGGCGCATCGGGCACATCGGGCACGACGTCAGGCCCGCACGCCGTGAGTACCCATACCGCATCGGCGGGGGCGAGCGGCGCGGGGGGCGGCTCCAGTTCCAGTTCCGGGGCTGCTGCGGCCCAGATGCTCAGGCAACTGATCGCGCGTCTGCAGCAAATGTTGGCGAAGGTCGAGGCTCAAATCGCGGCGGCCGCCACCCGGCACGGACCCGGAGGCTCGCCGGATCCGGCGCTCGGCGCGTTACAAACCGAGGCGTCCGCGATTCAAGGCCAGATTTCCGCGGCCGCTGCGAAGATGGTGGAGCTGGGACAAACCGTCGGGGGACTCGTCAACGACCAGGCGTGAGCGAACCCCGCATCGTCATCTACTTCGCCGGCTCGAACGCCGGCTCCGAGAACCGCTCGATCCAGACCGCCAGGCGGTCGGCTGCAAAACTGGCCGTGCGCGTCCCGGCGCGGCTGACGATGGCATCGCCTTCACGCACGAACTGCAGCGCGCCGCCGGCTTCTTCCAGCCACAGCAGACCCGCCAGCCAGCCCGCATGCTCCGCCGACACGGCCTGACCCACCGGCCGTGCGAGGAACTCGCTCAGCGTGGCCGGCGAAGTCCAGATCAGCGCATCGTCACCGCCGCGTATCGTCGCGCCGAGCACCTCAGCGAAGACCTGCACCGCATCGACAGCGCTGCGCCCCGCATACTGCGTACGCAATGCCGCAAGGCGCGTGCTGACCGCGTGGCCGAAGCTGCCGCTGCATTCACTCTCGGCATGCACCAGATCGGCGTAGTCCATCCGCTGCCAGTCCGGCTCCACATTGCGCGTACCGGCCAATCCCGCGCCGGCCAGGTAGGTTTCCACCGGCTGGAAGCGGCCCGGGCCGATCAGGCTCGCGCACAGCGTGTGCACCGTGCCGATGCGGGTAGCCAGCGTCTGCGTCTGCATCACCCCCAGCTTCTCGCGCACGAGTTGATCGCGTTCCTTGCGCAGTCCCGCCAACTCCAGCGCCTGCTTCATCTCCATACGCAGCGCGGTGATGTCCCACGGCTTCTTGATATAGCGATGTATCTGGCCCTGGTTGACGGCCTCGACGGTCTGATCCAGCTCCGAATAGGCCGTCGTCAGGATCCGGACGATGTTGGGATAGCGCTCGCGCGCATAGCGCAGAAGTTCGTTGCCATGTTCGCCGGGCATGCGCTGGTCGGACACCAGCACGGCCAGGCTGCCCGCGTGGGCATCCAGCATGGCCTTGCCGTCCTCCACGGAGGCGCCCGTCACCACCGGCGCGATGGAGCCGATGGCGCGCTCGAAGTATTTGACCGCGTGGGCTTCGTCGTCAACGAACAGAATCGCCGGGGGCGGTGCCTGGTTGGCAATCGTATCGTTCATGGGTAACTCCTGTGCATTCGATTCTTGAAATTTGAGTATTCCGACGTCACGGTCGTGCCGGCGCCGAACGCGGATGCGATCCTCATACTCCCGCCAAAGGATTGCATCACGCGATTGCATAAAATCATGCCGAAGCCGCTCACGCCGGCGTTCGTACTAACTGGGGCGGCCAGCAGGCGCTGCATCACTTCGGACGCAACACCGAAGCTGCTGTCGCCGATGCCAGCACCTCGCGGACCGTGCCCACGCCTAGCGGTTTCTCCAGGATTCGAAACACCTCGCCGGAATGGATGGCTCCCGGCAGCGCGTTGTTGTCCGCGTAGGCTGTCACCAGGATCCGCACGATATGCGGAAACTCCTGGGAGACCTGTCGCAGCAGGTCGTCGCCGTGCCGGCCCGGCATGCGGAAGTCGGTCACCAGGATCGCCACGCGTGCCCCTTCGCGACGCAGGATCGACTCGGCCTCGTCCGCGCCGCCGGCGAGCAGCACCTCATAATCGCTGCCGGCCGCGCGCGCAAAGTACTTGCGCGCCAACTCCTCATCGTCGACATAGACGACAGTCTGTCGCGCTGGCTGGGTTTCTGTCATGTCAACATCACTCGGCACGCGGTAGATCGAAGTTGAACGCGGTCCACTCGCCCAACTGGCTTTCCGCAAACAGTGTGCCGCCGTGCCGCTCCACCACTGCGTAACTGATGGACAGGCCAAGGCCGAGGCCCTGGCCGACTTCGCGAGTAGTGAAGAACGGTTCGAACACCCGCGCCAGATTGTCCGCGGCGATCCCCGGACCGTTGTCGCGCACCTTCACGTGCAGCCGTTCGTCGCGCCATTGCGCTGTGACATGGACCTGCGGCGACACGGTGGCGGCCTTGTGCATGGCCAGTGCGGCATTCGAGAACAGGTTGATCAGCACGCCGATGATCGCAGCTTCATCGCCCAGCACAAGGGTGTCGGCGGGCAGCTCGCGCGTGACCGTCACGCCGCGCAGTTCATGGGCACTCAGCCGGATCGACGAATCAAGCGCCTTCTCGAACAGGAACGGGACGTCGTCCGCCACCGCGCCGGGTTTGCGATAGGCGAAGGTCTTCAGGTCCGACACGATATGCTGGATGCGTTGCATGCCCTGTTTGACATCGGTCAGACACTCCATCAGCGAAGGGCTGTCCTTGGCCAGCGGTTCTTCCATTGCGATTTCGATAGCCATCAGGCAGAAGTTCACCGGGTTGTTGACCTCGTGGAGCAGCCCCGCGGACAGCGTACCGATCGCAGCCATCTTCTCCTGCTGCAGCAACTGGCCTTTGATCTGCGCGAGGCTTTCATTGGTGCGCGCAAGCTGGTCGTTTTTGTGCGCCAGCTCATCCTTCAGCCGGAACAGCTGGAAACGACCCTTCTCGTTGAAGTAAGTGTAAATGGAGCTGGCCAACGCGCAGAAGAAGATCAGGATGAGCTGGAACTGAAACTTGCTTGGGTTCAGTATGCCGCCCGGATGTGCGTTGCACGCGATGTAGTAGAGCACGACCGTGGCCAGTCCGAATGCCAGCGTCTGCCAGTAGCCGGAAGGAAACAGGATCCCGACCGCGAAGATCGTCAGCATCAGCCCGGCATAGAACAGCGACTCGCCGCCCTGCGTGACATAAATCATCCACGAGATCATTGCCTGCGGCAGCAGCAGCCAGAAGAAGGTGATGACCTGCACGTGGCGCTTGCCCGCTTCCGTGTAGAGCGCGAGCAATGCGATGCCGATGGCTGCGCTGGTCAGCACCCGAACGATGGCAAAGCGCGTCTGCTCGTCCGGATACACGACATAGTCCAGCGCCACGCCCATCAGCACCAGCACGATCACGGTCAGGCCGCCAGCCTTGCTGCACAGCAACCGGTAGTCGCGCAACTCGTCACGATAGTTCGAACGCAGCGCAGCGAGAGACGTTGTCATCTCAGGCGACGTGTTGCGGGCCGATCACCACCTCGGCGAACACATTAACGCCGGTCGAGTCCGTGTACAGACGCGGCTCGCCGCAGTTCTCCGGCATGATTTCGGCCATCTGTGCCTCGTTGCGATAGATCAGGTACCACTCCAGCACGTGCTCCATGCTGAAGCGTTCCGGGTTGTCGGCGTGGACATTGGTGACAAGCAGGTGGCCGCCCGGTCGGGTGCGACTCGCGAAATGCTGGTTCAGCCGCGCACAGACCTTGTCCGACAGGTAGTCGAACAGGCCGGCGCAATAGACCGCATCGAACTCGCGGACGTCCGTTGCGTCCGCATCTATCCGGCGCTTGAGCAGGTGGTGAACCGAATCATGCGTGTAGCTGATGGTCATGCGCCTCGCCGTTTTCTGCGCGATGGCCGCGAGGCGCTCGCGCGTCCAGTCCAGTGTCTCCTGACTGAAGTCGAGCAGTTCGAACGTCAGCCACTCCGGTTCGTCGTATTCATGGATGAAGCGCTGGATCTCCTGAGCGGGGCCGCAACCCACGTTCAGCACCCGGAACGGCCGCTGCGCGGCGCGCGCTTCATTGGCCATCCGGGTCAGATAGTCCACCAGCAGTTCGACGCGATTGCGGTGCGCGCGCGCCACGGCCGTTTGCAGGAACGCCGCGTTGACGATCTGGAAGTACGTGCTCGGGCCCTGGCGCGGATCGTCGAGCATCTGATTCACCATCTGGTAGTCGCCGGCATAGCCCAGCGGCTTCGTGAAGGTGCGGAAGACGAACGGCGAGCGCAGCAGCAGCGGATGTAGCGCGGCCTGGGCAAAGGCACGGTGTGCCGGCGCCAGTTCTTCGTCGACGAGGCGCGCTTCGCCTTCGAATTCGTCGAAGTAGGACTTGGTCTTTTCCATCAAAGGCGATGCCAGTTCGAGGAAGAAGTCCTCGCGCAGGCTTTTGCCTTCCTTCGGCATGGTGTCGGCGAGGTCCGCCTGCTCGACCCAGCGCGACATGTCCGACAGAAAAGCCCGAATCTGGTTGACCGTGATCTGGTAGTCACGGCGAATCTTGAAACGCTCGGACCAGTCCTGCACGAACCGGCTGGCTTCTTCCCCCACCGTGCGCGCTTCCAGCGCGCCGCTACTCAGTTCGCGCCACTCGTCGATCAGCGTTACCGAGACAATGGCTGTCAGACCGGTATTGACCATGCTGATGACGACCGCCTTGCCCGAATAGGCGTGTTCCACGCCCATCTTGACCGATAGCTCGCTCAGCACCTCACTGACCTGGACAATCGAGTACGGGTTATAGACTTCCATCACCAGCGACTTTCGCTGAAGATTGACAATCGTGCCCCGCACCTGCTCGCCTTGCGAGTTGCGGAAGCTCACTACCGGATCGATTTGCGTTTTGGAATACACAGTATTAATTGCGGCCAGGTAAGTACCACGACAAGTTGGTTTGAAATCTGGAGCCATACCCGGGCCAGTCGGTCGGCCAGTTCAGCGTCGATGGTTTCCCAGGTCCTGGTGAATAAGCGTCGCCATCGGTATTTCAGTTGTTGCCCCGTTCTCTTTAGCCCGGCGGGTCTGAAGGACGGTTTCGGAACAATCCAGACCTTTGCGATTGGAGCATTCTACTGATAAAAATTGAATGCTGGCGTTTCATGCGGATTTCATCGGTGGAACTGCGGGGCAGCGCCGATTTCTCGACGCTGTCGACAGCGTCAGCGTGCGGTTGTCGAAGGTTCGCTACCTTGCCAAGTGGAATCAAAACCATACAATCCAGTCGTGTTTCAACAAAATAAGGAAATAGCAATGCCTGGCGTATTCTTCAAACGAGCCTTGATGTGGTCGATTCCTGCTGCTTTGATAAGCCTCGCGATTCAGTACCATCATTCCGGCAAGACGGGGGTCTACGTTGTCGTTCTTACGCTGGTGATATTCGTGCTAGGGGGCTTGGCGTCCGAATGGTCGACTTATTGGTGGAAGCGGGTTGTCGGAACCAGAAAATTTGCCTTCATTGCTTCGGTTGTCTTCTGGATCGTTTTGGTGATCTGCTTGTTCGTGCTTTTTTACCGGATGAGTTAGGCGATCCAACCCGTTCCTGAATGACCAGTTGTGCCGGGTTATTGCCGCATGCGTGGCTCCGCAACCCGGCCGGCCGATTCAGACCTGCTGACCCAAGTCGGGAATTTCCCCCACCCATGTTACTCACGCCTGCCCACCTTTCAATCCAGCTTCTTTAGTTCCCAGCCGAATATGGTTCTGCGGATTTGTTCGTGGCGCGAAGCGGCGCGGCCAACGAAAATCGTACAGATCGCGCGCGCGGCCGGTTCGACGCCGCGCACCGCACCTGTCGTCATTCCTATTCGCGGACTTCCATGAGCAGACGTAGCGGGCACCTGCGCCTCGGCGCATTTCTCTATCCTTCCGGGCATCACATCGCCGCATGGCGTCACCCTGGCGCGAAAGCCGACGCCGGTGTCGATTTCCGCCACTATGTGCAGCTCGCGCAAACGGCCGAGGCCGCGAAGTTCGATCTGGTGTTTCTCGCCGACGGCGTGGGCACGCGCGGCGACAACGTCGATTTTCTGAGCCGCACCGCGCACAGCTATGTCGCGCAGTTCGAGCCGATCACGCTGTTGTCGGCGCTGGCGGCGCTCACCGAACGCATCGGCCTTGTCGGCACCGCGTCGACGAGCTTCAACGAGCCGTATCACATCGCCCGCAAATTCGCGTCGCTCGATCACATCAGCGGCGGTCGCGCGGGCTGGAATCTGGTCACGTCGTCGAGTGAGCACGAGGCGAAGAACTTCAATCGCGACAAACATTTCGACCACGCCGAGCGCTACGAGCGCGCCGCCGAATTCGCTGAAGTCACCGCGGGCCTATGGGATAGCTGGGAAGACGACGCGTTCGTTCGCAACAAGGCTGAGGGCCGTTTCTTCGATCCGCAGAAGCGTCACGTGCTGGATCACAAGGGACGCTTCTTCCAGGTCCGCGGGCCGCTCAATGTCGCGCGTTCGCCGCAGGGGCATCCGGTAGTCGTGCAGGCGGGGTCGTCCGAAGCGGGGCGCGAGCTGGCCGCGAAAACCGCCGAAGTGATTTTCACCGCGCAGCAGACCTTGCAGGACGCGATCGATTTTTACGCAGACGTGAAAGGGCGGCTGGAATCCTACGGCCGTCATCCGGACGATCTGAAGATCATGCCCGGCGTGTTTCCAATCGTCGGGCGCAGCGAGAGCGAAGCGAAAGAGAAGTTCGAAGAGCTGCAATCGCTGGTCGATCCGAAAGTGGGACTCGCGCTGGTGTCGGGACTGACTGGCGGCTTCGATCTGTCCGGCTATCCGCTCGACGGTCCGATTCCCGAGTTGCCCGAAACGAATGCGAGCAAGAGCCGGCAATTGCTCACGCTCGAACTCGCGCGTCGCGAGAATCTGACGATACGTCAGCTCTATTTGCGAGTGGCGGGCGCACGCGGTCATTGGCAACTCGTCGGCACACCGGCGCAGATCGTCGATCAACTCGAAGAACGCTTCGTGAACTATGGGGCGGATGGCTTCAACGTGATGCCGCCGGTATTGCCGAATGGACTCAACGATTTCGTCGAGCTGGTGTTGCCGGAATTGCGGCGGCGCGGGCTGTTTCGCGAAGAATACGAGGGCAGTACATTGCGCGAGAACCTCGGTTTGCGGCGCCCCGCGCATCGCGTGAGACACGCCGCGCAGACCTGAGCACGCAAGCAGGCGAGGCTGCCAGCAGACATGACAAAGCACGATTACACTGGCGCGACCCACTTCGCGATGGAGATCGTTTCATGTCACGTCAGCTTCGCCTCGGCGCGTTCATGCGCCCCACGACGATTCATACCGGCGCATGGCGCTATCCCGGCGCCTATCCGGACGCCAACTTCAATTTCGGACACCTGAAGCGTTTCGCGCAGACGCTCGAGCGCGGCCGCTTCGACGCGTTCTTCATGGCCGACCATCTCGCGGTGCTCAACATGCCGCTCGATGCGCTCAGACACAGTCACACGGTCACGTCGTTCGAACCGCTCACGCTGCTGCCCGCGCTCGCGGCGGTCACCGAACGGCTCGGGCTCGTTGCGACCGCATCGACGACATTCGATCAGCCTTATCACGTCGCACGGCGTTTCGCGTCGCTCGACCATATCAGCGGCGGCCGCGCCGGCTGGAATCTGGTGACGACGTCGAACCCCGATGCCGCGCTCAATTTCGGCCTCGAAGAACATGTGGAGCACGACGAACGCTACCGTCGCGCGCGCGAGTTCTTCGACGTGGTCACGGGCCTCTGGGACAGTTGGGCGGACGACGCGTTTATTCGCGACACGGCCACCGGCACATTCTTCGATCCGCAGAAACTGCATGTGCTGAACTATAAGAGCGAGAACTTCTCGGTGCGCGGGCCGTTGAATATCGCGCGACCGGTGCAGGGCTGGCCGGTGATCGTGCAGGCGGGTTCGTCGGAAGCGGGGCGGCAGATCGCGGCTGAAACCGCCGAGGTGGTGTTCACCGCGCAAAGCGATCTCGCCGGCGGCAAGCGCTTTTATGCCGACGTAAAAGGCCGCATGGAGAAGCTCGGCCGGCAACGCGATCATCTGAAGATTCTGCCGGCGGCTTTCGTGGTGGTGGGCGATACGGTGGACGAGGCACGCGAAACACGCGAGAGGCTCGATACGTTCGTCCATTACGAAAGCGGCATTGCGTCGTTGTCGATCGCATTGGGGCACGACGTGTCCCGTCTGGATCCGGACGGCCCATTGCCCGAGATTCCCGAGACCAATGCGAGCCGTACCGCGCGTCAACGGGTGGTCGAATGGGCACAGCGCGACGGTCTGACGATCCGTCAATTGGCGCAACGCATCGGCGGCTATTCGGGACTGGAGATGGTCGGCACTGCCGCGACGATCGCGGATCAGATGGAACAGTGGCTGGTGGAAGAGGGCTCGGACGGCTTCAACGTGATGTTCTCGCATCTTCCGGCCGGTCTCGACGATTTCGTCGACAAGGTGATTCCCGAATTGCAGAAGCGCGGGTTGTTCCGGCGCGAGTATGAAGGCGCGACGCTGCGCGAGAATCTCGGTTTACCGCGGCCGGAGAACCGTTTCTTTCCGAAGTGAACGAAGCTGAAAAGACACACGCCGGTGCATGCCGGCGTGTGTCTTTTCGTGAGGCTGTTAGAAGCTCAGTGGTTAGAAGTCCAGACCCGGACCGCCTGCGCCCGGACCGCCCGGCTGACCCGCTGCCGGTGCATCCTTCGGTGCTTCATGCACGGTCGCGTCGGTGGTCAGCAGCAGACCCGCAACCGATGCCGCGTTTTGCAGCGCGGTGCGCGTGACCTTGGTCGGATCGAGCACGCCCGATTGCACGAGGTCGCCATATTCGCCGGTCTGCGCGTTGTAGCCGAAATTGCCCGTACCTTCGGCCACTTTCGCGACCACCACGCTGGCTTCTTCGCCGGCATTCGTGACGATCTGGCGCAGCGGTTCTTCCAGTGCGCGCAGCACGATCTTGATGCCCGCGTCCTGATCGGCATTCACGCCCTTGAGGCCGCTGATCGCCTGCTTCACGCGGATCAGCGCGACGCCGCCGCCCGGCACGATGCCTTCTTCAACCGCGGCGCGCGTGGCGTGCAGCGCATCGTCGACGCGGTCTTTCTTTTCCTTCACTTCGATCTCGGTCGCACCGCCCACCTTGATCACGGCCACGCCGCCAGCGAGCTTCGCAACACGCTCCTGGAGCTTTTCGCGGTCGTAATCGGAGCTCGCTTCCTCGATCTGCGTGCGGATCTGCTTAACGCGTGCTTCGATGTTCTTGCTGTCGCCGGCGCCGTCGATCACCGTGGTGTTTTCCTTGCCGACTTCAATGCGCTTCGCCTGGCCCAGTTCGGCCAGCGTGGCTTTTTCGAGCGTCAGGCCGGTTTCTTCAGCGATCACCTGGCCGCCGGTCAGAATCGCGATGTCTTCGAGCAGCGCCTTGCGACGATCGCCGAAGCCTGGCGCCTTCACGGCAACCGTCTTCAGAATGCCGCGAATGTTGTTGACCACGAGCGTGGCCAGCGCTTCGCCTTCCACGTCTTCGGCAATGATCAGCAACGGGCGGCCGGCTTTCGCGACCTGCTCCAGAATCGGCAGCAGATCGCGAATGTTCGACACCTTCTTGTCGTGCAGCAGCACGAACGGGTTGTCGAGCACGGCGACCTGTTTGTCCTGGTCGTTGATGAAGTACGGCGACAGGTAGCCGCGATCGAACTGCAAACCTTCCACTACGTCGAGTTCGTCATCGAGCGACTTGCCGTCTTCGACGGTGATCACGCCTTCCTTGCCGACGCGGTCGATCGCTTCCGCGATGCGCTGGCCGATCGACTCTTCGCCGTTCGCCGAGATTGTCGCGACCTGCGCGATTTCCTTGCTGGTGGTGGTCGGCTTGCTGATCTTCTTCAGCTCTTCGATGGCGGCGACCACGGCTTTGTCGATACCGCGCTTCAGGTCCAGCGGATTCAGACCCGCCGCTACATATTTCTGTCCTTCACGGACGATGGCCTGCGCGAGCACGGTTGCCGTCGTGGTGCCGTCGCCGGCGGCGTCGCTGGTACGCGACGCGACTTCCTTCACGAGCTGCGCGCCGATGTTCTGCACGCGGTCCGACAATTCGATTTCCTTCGCGACCGATACCCCGTCCTTGGTCACGACCGGCGAGCCGAAGCTGCGCTCCAGCACGACGTTGCGGCCCTTCGGACCGAGCGTGACCTTGACCGCGTTGGCGAGGATATTGACGCCTTCGACGAGTTTCGAGCGGGCGATGTCGCTGAAAATGATTTCTTTTGCTGCCATGATTGAACGCTCCGTTCTTTATTGAGTAACGACTGCGACGACGTCTTCTTCGCGCAGCACGAGCAACTCGTTGCCGTCGACCTTGACCGACTGTCCTGCGTATTTGCCGAACAGCACGCGCTCGCCGACCTTCAGATCGGGTTCGATGCGCTTGCCGTCGCTATCGCGCTTGCCCGGGCCGATCGCAATCACTTCGCCCTGGTCGGGTTTCTCTGCCGCGCTTTCGGGAATCACGATGCCCGAAGCTGTTTTGGTTTCCTGGTCGAGACGCTTGACGATCAAGCGGTCATGCAAGGGACGTAGGCTCATGGTTCGAATTCCGCGTGTGAGTTTGGCACTCGTCGTTGGTGAGTGCTGACCGGAATCGAGTATAGAAAAAAGCGCGTGCATTGCTCCAATAACGGATTCATCGATCCTTATCGGCGATTCGCATTTCAGAATCGCGCATATGCATAGCTCGAATCGCTGGTTTTGCGCGATCCGCCGCGTCCCTATACTGATCCGTCGCATCGGCACGTCCCGCGTGGGCGTCGTTGCATGTTTCAAAGCACTCTCGGGCATATCGCCGGATCCGCTGCGATCCGTGCGCTCTTACAAGGAATCTACGCATGACCTCTCAGGACACCGCGGCGCGGGCCAAACTCGATGCGGCGCTCGCCGCGCTGCCGGCGCTCGCTCAGGCGATCGGCGAAGACGCCGCGCAACGGGAAGTGCGGCGCGAGTTGCCGTTCGACCGCTTCACGCTGTTTCGCGAATCCGGTCTGGGCGTACTCCGTTTTCCGGTCGAGTGGGGTGGTCTCGGCGGCTCGGTCGACGATCTGATTCACGTGATCGCGACGCTCGGCGCGCACGAGTCGAATGTCGCGCACGCGCTGCGGATTCACTACGATCTGACCGAGCAATTGCTGCTGTCGCCGCGTTCCGATTTCAACGACACGCAGATCGAGCGCGTGCGCGGCGGCGCGATTTTCGGCGGTGCGTCGACGGAACTGGGTACGTCACGGCCCGGCGAGATCGTCACGAAACTCGTGCGCGACGGCGAGCATTACCGCGTGTCGGGCAAGAAATACTATTCGACGGGCACTGCGTTTTCCGACTATGCGCGGATCAACGTGCAGGACGAGAACGACGAGAAAGTGTCGATCGTGATCCCGGTTTCGCGTGAAGGGCTGAAGGTGGTCGACGATTGGGACGGCATGGGCCAACGGATGACCGCGAGCGGCAGCCTCGTGCTCGACAACGTGCAGGTGTTCGCTCACGAGATCGCGACGCGCGGCTACACGAGCCTTGCCGGCCGTCATGGCAGCTCGCTGCGGCAGTTGCATCTGGTCACTGTAGCCGCGGGCATCGTCCGCAATATTCTCGCGGACGCACGCCGCTATGTGACGCAATACGGCCGGCCGGTGCTGCATAGCCCGGCGCCGTCGGCGCGCGAGGACGGCTTCGTGCAGCAGGTGGTAGGCGATCTCGCGGCGCACAGCCTGTCGATCGACGCGCTGGTCGCGCAGAACGCGCGCACGCTGGACCGTTCCGCCAATGCGATTCGCAGCGGCGCGGCCAATGCCGAAGAACTCGTGCTGGAAGGGTCGCTGACCACCGCCAAAACGCAACTGGTGGTGAGCAAGCTCGCGCTCTACGCGGGCGAGCGTCTGTTCGAAGTGGGTGGTGCGTCTGCCACTGGGCGCGCGCATAACTTCGATCGTCACTGGCGCAATCTGCGCACGATCTTCAGCCACAACCCGCTGCTGCACAAAGCGCGCGTGATCGGCGATTACGAGTTGAACGGCGTTACTACGCATCTGACCGAAGGGCGCGTGTTCTGACGTTCTTCTGAAAAGTTCTACGAGCGGCTCTGCCAGTGCGCCGCTTTCCATTCACCCATTCATCGAGCCTTCAAGACCATGAGCCGAGATTTGCTGTTACTGCTGGAGCCGGGCTTCACCGATCCGAATCATCCCGGTGAGCGTTTCATCTGCCCGGATGGGGCGCCGATCGAAGGCTTGCTCGCGAGCGATCCCACGCTCAACGCGCGCCTCGACGTTCGCCGGCTGCCGTTTCCGCGTCCGCGCGCCGCGGTGGTCGAAGCGCTCGACGCCGAGCACCAGAGTTTGCCGGTGCTGATTCTCGGCGACGAACAACCGGCGCCCGCCGATGCACAGACGCTCGGCGAGAAGCGGTTCGTGACCGACACGCGCCGCATTCTGGATCTGCTTGCGCAGCGTCACGGCTTCCCGAAAGTGCATTGATCATTGATCGAGAAGCAACATGCAATCACGCCCCGGCCGCGTCAGCGTGCCGGGGCGTCGCATTTATAGTCTTGTTAGAACAGATGCTTGATACCGGCCGACACGGCCACCTGCTTGCTGGTCGCGGACGGTGTCAGATAGCCGATCGCCGCGACCGCGGGACGTCCTAGCGAATCCGTTCCGCTAGCATGTTGAAACGCGCCGGTTACATAGAGATCGGTCGCTTTGGAAAGCGAATACGCGGCGCCGAGATTGAACTGCTCGTACTTCGCGCCTTCCTTGCCGGTCGTGGCGCGGCCGTCCGTATAGTCGAACGACGTGCCGAAACGCAGGAACGGCGTCAGTTGATAACGCAGGCTCGCGCTGATCGTGCTCAACACAGCCGAACCCGTGTAGTGCTGCGTATTGAGCGACGAGTTCGCACCCAGCCCGCGGAACTGCGTGTTCGAATACGCCGCGCCGAAGATCGCACCGCCCGCCGTATACGTGGCCGCCACCGACACCGTCTGCTGCGTGTTCGCCGACGCGAAGCCGGCGATTGCCGGATTGGATTCGGCGCCGGTCGCGGAGCCGGCCGAGCCGATGTTATTGCCTGTCGCGCTCGCATTCGGGTTGGTGCCGTACAGCGAGGCATTCGGATTGCGCGCGTTGATGATCGACGCGGCGATCGCGAAAGCGCCGCCCGTATAGCTCGCGCCCCCCGACCAGAACTGATTCTGCGTGACGTTGCCGGCCACGCCGCCCAGGCTATACACCGCGCCGAAACGCAAGCCGCTGTAAGAGTCGGACAGGTACTTGATCGTGTTGTTGATGCGGTGCGTGAAGTTCAGGTTGTCGTAGTCGGCCGGATGGATCGCGAGATTGCCCCAGTACCAGCCGTACAGCAGCGGCGACACGAATTCGACCGCCGCGTCGCCCTGGCGGCCGAGCGTGAACGTGCCGTAGCGGTTCGCGTTGACGCCGACCCATGCCTGACGGCCGAACTCCGCGCCGCCTTGGCCGAGTGCGCCGTTATTCACGCTGAAGCCGTTCTCGAGCTGGAACACGGCTTTCACTCCGCCACCCAGATCTTCGATGCCCTTGAGGCCCCAACGGCTCGACGCGAGGCCCGACGAACCGCTGTCGAGCTGCGCCACCTGTGCGCCGCCTTTCGGTTTGCCCGACGCCGACGTTGCGGCGGTTTGCGAGTTGTTCGAGTACGTGACGTTGCCGGTCACGATCCCATACAGCGTGACGCTGCTCTGGGCGCTGGCCGTGCCCATCACGAGAGAGGACACGCTAAAAGCGAAAAGCAGTTTTTTCATGATTGTGTGAATCGTTATGGATGAAGCTGCGAAGAAGTGATTGCCTGAAGAACACCGTGAGGTCGGCGAGAAACGATAAGCAAAACGAATCGACCGAACAAATAATCAAATTCGATATGGATATCGGCAATCTGCATCCATTACCCGCTAAAACGGCGGAAATTGAGCGATAACACCAATGTTCGTCGATAGATATGCAATCCTGAATTGATTTGTTCTTTTGCCGCGCGCCGGTTGATATCTTTCGACGCATCCAGTTCAATTCACATCGCACATCGCGACCGGCCTTGGCGAAAATGCAAGGTGCTCGCAATAGAAAGGAAAGGCGCATGAGCCATCGAAAGGGATTTGCCTCCGGGCGTCGTCACGCGTTATTGGGTATCGCGAGCGGTGCGGCTGGCATCGCGCTCGGTCCTTTTACGCCGCTCGCGCCGCTCGCGCATGCCGCTTCGCAACGCAGCAGTGCCGTGCCGCGGCAGGGTGGCCGCCTGACGTTGCTCGTGAATCCCGAGCCGAACGTGCTGATCAATTTCGCGACCACGGCGGGCGCGGAACAGAAGATCAGTTCGAAGGTCACCGAAGGTTTGCTCGCGTACGATTTCAACGTGCGCCCGCAACCGCAACTCGCGACCGCGTGGTCGATCAGTCCGGACGGTTTGCAGTACACGTTCAGATTGCGTGAAGGCGTGCGCTGGCACGACGGCCAGCCGTTCACATCGAAAGACGTCGCGTTGTCGATCGGCCTGCTCAAGCAATATCATTCGCGCGGGCGCTCGACCTTCGCGAACGTCGTCGAGGTGCAGACGCCCGATCCGCACACCGCGGTGCTGAAGTTGTCGAAGCCGGCGCCGTATCTGATCTATGCGCTCGCCGCGTCCGAATCGCCGATCGTGCCGGCTCATCTGTACGGCAGCGGCGATCCGCTGGAGAATCCGCACAACATCGATCCGGTCGGCACCGGGCCGTATCGCTTCAAGCATTGGGAGCGTGGCAGTCACGCAGTGTTCGTGCGCAACCCCGACTACTGGGACGCGCCCAAACCGTATATCGACGAACTGGTGGTGCGCTTCATCGGCGATCCGGCCGCGCGAGCGGTGGCGCTCGAAACCGGCGAGCTGGATCTGGCCGGCGAAAATCCCGTACCGCTGCTCGACATTCAGCGTTTGCAAGCGTTGCCTCATCTTGCGCTGGAAACACGCGGATATAGCTACGACGCCGCGCAAACACAGTTGCAGTTCAATCTCGACAATCGCTATCTCGCGAAGCAGCAGGTCCGCGAGGCGATCGCGCACAGTATCGACAGGCAGGCGATTCTGAAATCGGTGTGGTACGGCTATGGGATCGTGGCGCCGTCGCCAATCAGTCCGTTGTTGACGCAGTTCTACGATCCGAATGCACCGACCTTGCCGTACGATCTCGCGAAAGCAGGGCAGTTGCTCGACGCGGCAGGTTTGCCGCGCGAGGCCAACGGCTTTCGCTTTCCATTGACGATCGACTTCAATCCGTACGATCCGACGTTCGCGCGCCTCGCCGAGTACTTGCGGCAAACCTTGCGGCGCGTCGGAATCGAAACGACCGTGCGTTCGCAGGATTTCGCCACCTACGTGAAGCGGATCTACACCGACCGCGATTTCGATCTCGACGCCAATTTTCTCGGCAATACCTTCGATCCCACCGTGGGCGTGCAGCGTCTCTACTGGTCGCGCAACTTCAGGAAAGGCGTGCCGTTTTCCAACGCGTCGCATTACGACAATCCCGAGGTCGACCGTTTGCTCGAAGCGGCAGCGGTGGAGAACGATCCCCGCGCGCGGGTCGAGTACTTCCGCAAATTCCAGCAGGTGGTGGGGCGCGATCTGCCGATCGTCGATCTGGTCACGCTCAAGCAGGTGACGCTCTACAACAAACGGGTACATAACCATACGGTCACCGCGGACGGTCTCGACGGCAATCTCGCCGACGTGTTTCTCGCGTGACGTGAACGAAGCGTGAGCGGCTCAGAACCGAGCCGGCAGTCGTCGCGCAGCCTTTCGTCCGCTCCGTGCTTTGCATATGCTTAACGATTGGTTCTTTTGCTGTCGCAGCGGCTTTATCGTGAGCGCTGCGGCAGCAGCATTGCCGACGTCATCACTACGACATTTCATTCGGCCGGCTTGGGGCGATTCCTCGCCGCACTACTGGCCGAACCCCTCGGCAAAAAGGATCTGGATCACATGGCAGGGCTGAATCGACGCGGTTTTCTGATTTCATCGGGCGCGGCACTGGCGGCCGCCGGGATGCCGGCGCTGGCGTTCGCGCAGGGCGAAACGCCCAAACGGGGCGGCACGCTGAACATGCTGATCAATCCGGAGCCGCCCGTGCTCGTGTCGATCTTCCAGACCACCGGGCCCGCGCTCGTCGCGAGTTCCAAGGTGCTGGAAGGGCTGCTCGCGTACGACTTCGATCTGCGCCCGAAGCCGCAATTGGCTACCGCATGGACGGTCAGCCCGGACGGTCTGAAGTACACGTTCACGCTGCGGCAGAACGTCAAATGGCACGACGGCCAGCCGTTCACGTCGGCCGACGTGGCGTTCTCGATCGACCTGCTCAAATCGGTGCATCCGCGCGGCCGCAGCACGTTCGCGAACGTCACACGAGTCGCGACGCCGGACGCGCGTACCGCGATCATTGAATTGTCGAAGCCGGCGCCGTATCTGCTGAAAGCGCTGTCCGCGGGCGAATCGCCGATCGTGCCGAAGCATCTGTACGAGTCAGGCGATCCGCTGACCAATCCGCACAACAACGCACCGATCGGCACCGGGCCGTTCCGCTTCAAATCGTGGACACGTGGCGCGAATATCGTCTACGAACGCAATCCGGACTACTGGGACGCCGGCAAGCCGTATATCGACGGACTCGTCTTCAAGGTGATTCCAGATGCCGCCGCGCGTTCCGCCGCGTTCGAAACCGGCGCGCTCGATCTGGGCGGCGAGAATCCGGTGCCGCTCACCGATCTGCCGCGTCTCACGCAATTGCCGCAACTGGCCGTCGAAACGCGTGGTTATCGCTTTCTCGAACCGCTGTCGGAGATCGACTTCAATCTCGATCATCCGATTCTGAAGGACCTGCGCGTGCGCCAGGCGATCGCGCATGCGATCAATCCGCAGGTCGTGCAACGCACGGTCGCATACGGTTATGCCGATCTGTCACCCACGCCGATCACGCCGGGCTCGCCCTATCACGACGCGAAAATCGCACCCTATGCGTTCGATACCGGCAACGCGGAAAAACTGCTCGACGCCGCGGGCTATCCGCGCAAGGACGGCGGAGTGCGCTTCGGCCTCACGCACGATTTCCTGCCGTATGGCGACATGTACCGCCGCCAGGCCGACTATGTGAAGTCGGCTTTGGCGCGCGTGGGTATCGACGTCACCGTGCGCTCGCAGGATCTGCCCGCGTTCCTCAAGCGCGTGTATGCGGACCGTCAGTTCGATTTCACGAGCATCGGCGTGAATACGCTGTTCGATCCGAGCGTCGGCGTTCAGCGTCTTTACTGGTCGAAGAACATTCGCCCCGGCGTGCCGTTTTCGAACGCGCCGCATTACAGCAACCCCGAGGTGGATCGTCTGCTCGAAAGCGCCGCGATCGAAACCGACGAAAGCAAACGCGTCGCGCTGTATCAGCAGTTCCAGCAGATCGTGTATCGCGATCTGCCGATTCTGAATCTCGTTGCGCCGCGCATGATCACGCTCGCGAACCGGCGCGTCCACAACCACACCGTGTCCGCGCAAGGCCTCGAAGGCAATCTCGCGGATGTCTATCTGAGCGCATGACAGGAGCGGCACGATGAGTCGAGGTTTGCGGTTTGGTGCGATTCTCCGGCGCACCGCATGGCAGGCGCTGCCGACGGTGATCGGCATCGTGATCCTGAATTTCTTCCTGTTGAAGCTGATGCCGGGCGACGCCGCCGACGTGCTCGCCGGCGAATCCGGTTCGGCGACGGCGGAAACGATGCAGGTGTTGCGCGCCAAGTTCGGCCTCGATCAGCCGGTGCTGCACCAGTTGTGGTCGTATCTTGCGCATCTGTCGCACTTCAGCCTCGGCTATTCGCCGCGCTACGACATGCCGGTGATGCAACTGATCCTGTCGCGCCTGCCCAATACGCTGTTGCTGATGGGCGTCGCGTTGTCGTTCGCGATCGTCGCGGGCGTGGTGCTCGGCGCGGTGATGGCGCATTGGGCCGGCAAGTGGCCGGACCGCGTGCTGTCCGTGCTGGCGTTGCTGTTCTATTCGACGCCGGGTTTCTGGATCGGCCTGCTCGCGATCGTGCTGTTCTCGGTGCACCTGGGCTGGCTGCCGAGCGGCGGCAACATCACGCTCGGCGTGCAATTGCACGGCTTCGCGTATTTCGTCGACGCGGCGAAACACGTGCTGCTGCCCGCGGCCACGCTGGCGACGTTTTTCGTCGCGATCTACGCGCGGCTCACGCGGGCCGCGATGCTCGAAGTGCAACGCCAGGACTTTGTGCGCACCGCGCAGGCGAAGGGCTTGCATCCGTGGCGCGTGACCGTGCGCCACGTATTGCGCAACGCGCTGATGCCGCTCACGACGATCGTCGGGATTCATTTCGGCACGCTGCTCGGCGGCGCCGCGGTGACGGAGACTGTGTTCAGTTGGCCCGGCCTCGGCCGTCTCGCGCTCGACGCGGTGATGGCGCGCGACTTCAGCGTGTTGCTGGGCGTGCTGCTGCTGTCTTCGTTGCTCGTGATCGTCGCGAATGTGCTGGTCGATCTGCTGCAGGCGTGGCTCGATCCGCGCGTTGCCTGATGTCACGATGAGCCTCGCTTAGCCCACGCTCAGGCCACCCGTTTCTTCTCCGAGGAATGACATGTCTTCCGATTCTTCAAATCTGATTTCGACGCCGCCCGAGCCCGCGGCTTCGCCGTGGCGGCGTCAACTGGCCGGTACGCTGTTCGGCTTGCGCCGTGGCAACGCGAGCGCAACCGCAAACGCAACGCCGGGCTCCCGTGGCGCGGGACGCGGTGTCTGGCGCGCGCTGCTGCGCAATCCGTCGGCGCTTGCGGGCCTGGTGCTGCTCGCGGCCTTCATTGCGCTTGCGCTTGGCGCGGGGCATCTGTTTCCCGGCGACCCGCTCGATATGGTCGCGGCGCCGTTCGAATGGCCGGGCGCCGATCCGCAATACTGGCTCGGCACCGATTCGCTGGGGCGCGACGTCGCCGCCGGCATCGCGCACGGCACACGCGTATCGCTGCTGATCGGCGCGGCGTCGGCGGGAATCGGGCTCGTGATCGGTACGCTGGTCGGCGCGACTGGCGGCTTCTTCGGCGGCATGATCGACGATGTGCTGGTGCGGATCACCGAACTCTTTCAGACGGTGCCGTCGTTTCTGCTGGTGATCGTGCTCGTCGCGATCGGCCGGCCGAGCGTGACGGTCATCGCGCTGGCGATCGGCATTGCGTCATGGCCGACCGTCGCGCGGATCGTGCGCGCCGAGTTCCGCACGTTGCGCAAGTCGGACTTCGTGCTTGCCGCGCGCAGCCAGGGCTTCAGCAACGCGCGCATCATCTTCGGCGAGATTCTGCCGAACGCTTTGCCGCCGGTGATCGTGACCGCTTCGGTGATGGTGGCGAGCGCGATTCTGATCGAGTCGGCGTTGTCGTTTCTCGGCATGGGCGATCCTAACGTGGTGAGCTGGGGCGGCATGATCGGCTCCGGCCGCGACTCGCTGCGCACCGCGTGGTATCTGACCGCGGTGCCGGGCGCCGCGATCGTGCTCGCAGTGCTCGCGTTGAACCTGCTCGGCGACGGCTTGAACGACGCGCTGAACCCGCGTCTGCGCGAACGGGTTTGACGAAGAAGCGCCGCTGGCTGATCCGCCTGACTGATCCGCCTGACTGATGCGCATCACAACGGCACCGATAAACGTATTCGAGGAAGCACCGTGGCAAACCTGCTTGAAGTACGCGACCTGCGCGTCAGTTTCGGCGCGCACGAAGCCGTGCGCGGCCTGAGTTTCGATATCGCGGAAGGCGAGACGCTGGCGCTGGTCGGCGAATCGGGCTGCGGCAAATCGGCGACCGCGCTGTCGCTGATGCGCCTCGTGCCGACGCCGGGACGCGTGACCGGCAGCCTGCGTTTCGACGGCCGCGAACTGCTCGATCTGTCGCCGCGCGAGATCCGCGACATTCGCGGACAACAGATTTCGATGATCTTCCAGGAGCCGATGACGTCGCTCAATCCGGTGCTGTCGATCGGCGCGCAGATTGTCGAGACGCTGCGCCAGCACGAGCGTTTGTCGAAAGCAGCGGCATTCAGGCGGGCGGTCGAGTTGCTCGAACTGGTGCAGATTCCCGAGCCGCAGCGGCGCGTATTCGATTATCCGCACGAGCTGTCCGGCGGACAGCGCCAACGCGTGATGATCGCGATGGCAGTGGCATGCCGGCCGCGTCTGTTGATCGCGGACGAACCGACCACCGCGCTCGACGTGACGATTCAGGCGCACATTCTCGATCTGCTCGACGGTTTGCGGCGCGAGTTGTCGATGTCGTTGCTGCTGATCACGCACGACCTCGGCATCGTCGCGAAACACGCGGATCGGGTCGCAGTGATGCTGGCGGGTGAGAAGGTGGAAGAGGCGCCGGTCGCGCGGCTCTTCACCGCGCCGCAGCATGCTTATACACGCGGCTTGCTGGGCGCGTCGCTGAATCTCGCGGACGACCTGCATTATCGCGGCTGGAAACTGCCGGAAATCCGCCACGGTTTCGGCGAAGACGGCAAACCGACTTTTGCGGTGGTGCCGCGCTCGGTACGCACGGGGCAGTACGTCGCGGACTCGGATTCCACCGATCGGTTGACGGCGGCCAACGCGGCTCCGTTGCTCGAACTACAGGACGTGCGTATCGATTATCCGCAGCGTCACGGCAAAAGCACGCTGCGCGCGGTCGATGGGGTGTCGCTGCGGATTGCTCGCGGCGAGACGGTCGGCCTTGTCGGCGAATCCGGTTGCGGAAAATCGACGCTGTCCAAAGCGATCCTGCGGCTCGTGCCGACCGCGAGCGGTGCGATCCGTTTGCGCGGCACCGATCTCGTGCGGTTGGGCGAGCGCGAGTTGCGGCCGCTGCGGCGCCACGTGCAGATGGTGTTTCAGGACCCGTACGCGTCGCTCAATCCGCGCCGCACGGTCGCGGAGATTCTCGATACTGTGCTGGTGGTGAACGGCATCGGCAACGCGCAGCAGCGCCGTGCGCGGATCGCCGGCATGCTGGATCGCGTGGGCTTGCCCAGCTCGGCGTTGGGCCGCTTTCCGCACGAGTTCTCCGGTGGGCAGCGGCAACGTATCGGGATTGCGCGGGCGCTGGTGCTCGAACCGGATCTGCTGATCTGCGATGAGCCGGTGTCGGCGCTCGATGTATCGATTCAGGCGCAGATTCTCAACCTGCTGGTCGATCTGAAACGCGATCTCGGCCTCGCGTATCTGTTCATCTCGCACGATCTGTCAGTGGTGCGTTATATCGCCGACCGCGTGCATGTGATGCAGGCAGGGCGCATTGTGGAGAGCGGGCATCATCGGGATATCTGGCGCGCACCGCAACATCCGTACACGCGCACGCTGCTCGACGCGATTCCTGGCA
>NZ_JAQQBV010000033.1:0-83623 GCF_046030735.1 Paraburkholderia xenovorans | reverse complement strand
GTTGAGTGCGCGCTTCGCCGGATTGCCGGATGTCCGGCGAAGCGCGTGCAATGTGGCGCTCACAGGAATCACATGAAGCTTATTACCGCAATCATCAAGCCGTTCAAGCTCGACGAAGTACGCGAAGCACTGTCGGTGATCGGCGTCTCGGGCATCACCATGACGGAGGTAAAAGGCTTCGGCCGACAGAAGGGCCATACGGAGCTGTATCGCGGCGCGGAGTACGTGATCGAATTCGTGCCGAAAGTGAAGATCGAAGTCGCGGTGCCGGACGACATGGTCGATCAGGTGATCGATGCCGTCGAGCGTGCGGCGCGCACCGGCAAGATCGGCGACGGCAAGATTTTCGTCACGCCGATCGAGCGCGCCATTCGCATTCGCACCGGCGAGACCGGTGAGAACGCGATCTAACGCTCACTGCACCGCCGACACTTTCGTCACCGATGCAGTCGTCGCCGGTTGCTGCTCTTTCAGCAGAGGCTGCAATACCGGCGCCAGCGACTTCAGCAATTGCACCGACAACGCGCTCGTGAATTCATAACGCGCCGCATACGGCTCATGCACCCACGCGGTCAACGTGCCGTAGAAGCGATTGCCCATCACGAACACGAACGTTGCGCTGCGATTCACCTTGCGCGACTCGATCAGGCGCGCGCCTTTCGCGAACACATTGAAGCGCTGATCGCCGGTGCCGGTTTTGCCGTACACCTCGAGCGTCTGACCGTCGGGGAAGGTCATGCCTGCCGCGAGACGCTTCGCGGTGCCGCCCAGCACGACGTCGCGCAACAGCCCGCGAACCACGCCCGCGATTTCCGGCGACACCTGCTGTTGAGGCGCCACTGCGGCGCGTCTGAAATGCGTTTCGTACGGCGTGTCTTTCGCGAAATCGAGTTGCGTGAGACTTTCGGTCGGCACCTTGCTGCCGTCGTTCGCGATCACACCGATCAGTTGCGCGAGCGCGGCCGGTCTGTCGCCCGATGCGCCGATCGCCGCCGCATACGAAGGCGTGAGCGTCGCAAACGGATAGCCGAGCGCTTGCCACGATTTGCCGATCGCGTCGTACGCGCGCAGTTCGACCATCCGTTTGATGCGACGGTCCTGCGTCGCGTGATAACGCGTCTTGAAGAGCCATGAGTAAGTGGACAGCCGCACGTCCTGACTCGCGCGCTGAATCTGATCGAGCGTCGCCTCCGGATGCTGGCGCAGATAGTTGAGCGTCCACAGTTCCAGCGGATGCACGCTCGCGATATAACCGCGGTCGTTCAGATTGAAACGGTCGATTGCATATTTCGCGTACAGGTTCGCCAGATCTTCGTCGTCGAGTACGGATGCGGCGGGCGTGTTCTTCAACGCCGCACGCATTTGCGCGTTGAACCACGCGTTCGATTCGTCCGGTGCGACGCTGCGCAACACGGTCGCCATTTTCGGCGGCGATTTGCGCACGCCGAGCACGAGCAGCGCCAGCGCCTGGTCCTGCGTTTTACCGTGATACTTCGTGTAGAAACGATTCATGTACACGCGGCTTTCCTGATCGGCGAAACGCGTCAGATACATCTTGCGCAGCGCCGGATCGCCGAGCCATTGCGCCGACGGCCCCGTGGTCTGAACCATCTCGTAGTGAACGATATCGCGCATCAGGCGCACGAACACCAGGTTCACCGAATGCTGGAATGCGCGATGCACGGTCAGAATGCGGCTGTTGTCGTCGGCTTCGAAGTTGTTGAAGGTTTGCGCGCCGCCGCCCGTGTAAAACGTTTCGCCCGGACTCGCCGAATATTTGCGTTCGACGGCCGCATCGAGCATCGCCTGCAGCGAACGGTCCGACGTATGCGCCAGATAATCGAGCGCCCAGCGCGTGAGTTGATCGTTCGGATCGGGCCTGACGGCTTTCAGCTCCGTTGTGCTCAGCGGGGCATAACGCGTATGCAGCTCGGAGACGATCTGCAGATAGGTGACGACCGTGCGCAGTTTCGCGGTCGAGCCGAGGTTCAGCCGCGCGCCGGAATTGATGTCGAACGGCTGGTTCACGCTATCCGTTTGCACGCGCACGAGGTTCGCGCCGTCGCGCCGTTCGAACAGCGTGAAGCTATACGCGATGTGCGACGGATCGTCGGAAGCGCGCAGCATTTCGAACCCGACGAGGCCGGCGGCTTTCGCGCCCTCCTTCGTGGCCGCGGCGGCGAGCCGGTCGCTGACGGCCTGCTGCACCGCGTTGTTGAGCGTGCCCTGCGCGCGCAGATCGAGCCGGTCGAGTTCGTAAAAGCTCGGCACGCCGAGCGCCGCGAGCAAATGCGAACGCATCGAGGTCACCGCTTTGCGCGCGACGAACGAATCCGCGTTCGAGGTTTTCTCAGGCATCCGATGCAATTCCACTGCCGCGGACAAAGCCGCGTCGCGCAACGCAACCGAAATGACGCCGCCGCTCGCCAGCAGCCGCAAATAACTATCGGTGAGACGTTCCAGTTCGCCATAGCCGCGACGCAGAAAGTACGAGGGCGCACGCTGCGCGATCATCAGCGACAGCACCTGACGAAACGCCTCGCCCTGCTCCGGCAGATTCGCTTGCGTCGACGGCGCGTTGAGGATGCGGTTCACGTCGCTGAAATCGCGGCCGTACCACGCGGCGAGACCGTCGCCGATGCCGTTGATCTCGCCGATGCCCGGTTGCGCGGCAAGCGGTACCGAGTTCAGATAGTGCACGACGATCTGCTGACGCGCGGGCATCGTCTGCGGTCCATTCAGATACGCGCGCACCGATGCCGATGCGATTTGCCGCAGCTTCTCCGGTGGCGTCGCCGTGCGTCCACCAGCGGAATGACGGAATTTCTCGATCTGCGTGGCGAGCGTGCTGCCGCCCGGCGTCGCCTGATGCCGGTTGAACACGCGTGCGCCCTGATCGACCAGCGCGCGGCTGAAGCGCCCCCAGTCGAGCGCCGGATTGCGGTTCGGCTGATCCGGATCGAGCAGATAGCGGTCTTCGATAAACAGCAGTGAATTCACGACGAGCGGCGGAATCGCGTCGAAGCTGTCATACGCGCGGCCCGGAAACTCGGCGCTAAAGAGCGGCGCGCCGGTGCCGTCGAAGAGTTGCAGCCCCGCACGGTCTTTCTCCGCATAAGGCAGGAAAAGACCGTAGTCCGCCAACGACAACATCCGCTCGGAATCGCGCGCCTGCGCGGTGATTTCAAACCCACGTTCGACAAGGCGTTGCTGGAAGCGCGGCAGCAATGCGTAGCCGAGGCGGCTGTCGTAAGGGCCCTGGTCGGCTTGCGGAAAGCGGATCGAATGACTGGGACCCTCGGCGACGGAAAAACCCACGTCGCGGGTCAGTTCGGAGAGATAGCGTGCCTGCAATCGCGAGGTCTCGATTTCGACCTGGATGAGACGCACCGCGAATGCGACGGCCAGCAGAAACGCCGCCGCCAGCCCCCATTTAAGCCACTTCCTGACAGACGACATGGCGCCTGCCGTGCGAAGCGGAAACCGAACCACTGGCCGATTCATGGTTGCACTCCCCGAGCGGGCGCCTGCTTCTGAATCTGGCGCACCTTCAAATCAGTGTAGCTCGGAAAATATGCACTTAATCTGCTCGGGTCTACCCTGAGTGACGCGCTCGCAACACGCCGCCGGAACGCGTGGCGCGGCGTTATTTGCCGTGCGATATTGGGTGTCTTGGCGGCTACGCGCGCATTCATCAGGTAACCATAAAAAAGGCGCGCGCGAACTCATTCCGGTCCGGCCGCCTGCCAACCGATAACACCGGTCGACAAGCAGCCGGACCGCACCAGAATGAGCCCGGCTCGCCTTGCCATCCCACTCACCCGCAATTGCGCTAGTCATCCCGCATCGCGTGGCGCCGTTATCTGCGCTCCATGCACATGTGTAACGGCTTTCGGCCTCCCTGGACACGCACCCCGTGTCACATCGGGCAGGCGGCGCGCGTCGGTCATTGCGACCATGACGCAACCCACCCCCTGCCGCCTTATACGCAGCCGACGCATGAACAGATGCAGCGCTACGGGTAAAAAACCACATATAAGCCGACGGCGAAATTGAGTAACATAGGCCCGCAAGCTCACAACGACATTGTCCATGACCGCCAATCCCCGAGAACTGACGCCCGAAACGCTCGCCGAGCTGCTCGAACGCGTTGCCAAAGAAGATGCTGCGGCCCTGCGCGAGCTATATGATCTCGCCGCCCCGAAACTGTTTGGCCTCGCGCTTCGTATATTGAGCAAGCACGAGTGGGCCGAAGAAGTGTTGCAGGACAGCTTCGTCAATATCTGGCGCTTTGCCGGCGACTATCGCCGCGCACTGTCCGCACCGATGACGTGGATGTCCGCGATCGTCCGCAATCGTGCTCTCGATCACCTGCGACGGGTCAACAAGCAGGAAACAGAATGGAGCGATGCGTTGGACGATCTTGTGGCTACCGGCGATCCGGATCCCGAAGCATTGACCGCGGTCAGCCTGCAGGCACGTTTGCTGGCCGGTTGCATGCAGCAGCTCGAACCGGCCCAACGTCAGGCGGTCGCCCTCGCCTACCTGCGCGATCAGAGCCATAGCGAGATCGCCGAAGTACTGACGGTGCCGCTCGGCACCATCAAGTCGTGGATAAGGCGCGGCCTCGCCAAGCTGAAAACCTGCCTGGGAGGCGAGTGATGAATCTCAGTCGCTATCCTCAGCTAGTCGATCTGCTGGCCGCCGAATATGTGCTCGGCACGTTGCGCGGCGGTGCGCGGCGGCGTTTCCAGCGTTACGCGGATCACGACACCGCGGTGCGCCGCGCAGTCGACGAATGGCAGCGGCGCATTTCGCCAATGGCCGAACTCGCGGAGCCGCGCATGCCGCCGGCCGCCGTTTGGGACGCCATCGAACGGCGTCTCGGCCTCGCCGCCACGCGCGAAGCGGCACGTCCGCGCAGCGTGGTGGAAACACCATCGCGCAGCATCTTCGAGAACCTCGCGTTCTGGCGCGGCTGGGCGATCGGCGTGACCGGTTTTGCCGCGGTGGCGGTGGTCGTCGCGATACGCTCGCTGCTGCCGGCCACTACCGCGCCGGCCACGGCGCCGGTTGTCGCGCAACAGCCCGAAGCGGCCGTGACTCATGTAGCCGTGCTGAACAACAAGGAAGCGCATCCGGTCATGCTGGTCGCGTGGGACGAAACCCATTCCACGATGACCTTGCATCCGCTCGGCAAGGTCGATCTGCCGCCGGGCAAGGCGATGGAGTTGTGGGGCATTCCGGCGAACGGACATCCGGTCTCGCTCGGCTTGCTGCCGGATAGCGCGAGCGGCAAGGTGGGGGCCGGTCAGCAGAAGCCGGAGAACTATGCGGCGCTGGCGGTGTCGATCGAAGCGCCGGGCGGCTCGCCCGATCACAATGCGCCGACCGGTCCGGTGGTGTTCAGCGGCAAGTTGCTGCCAGTGTCCTGAAACGGACCGACCGAGGGCGATGCAAAGCTATTACGAAGCTACTGTCGCTCGCCTGGCCGG
Source organism: Paraburkholderia xenovorans (assembly GCF_046030735.1). GTDB lineage: Bacteria > Pseudomonadota > Gammaproteobacteria > Burkholderiales > Burkholderiaceae > Paraburkholderia > Paraburkholderia xenovorans_A. The sequence continues at coordinate 78,128 of NZ_JAQQBV010000033.1, read as the reverse complement.
ATACGCGCCTTTGTCCGGCCGGCGCAGCGCGCAGGTTTGCATCGTCGGCGGCGGGCTGGCCGGTTTGTCGACGGCGCTCGGACTCGCCGAGCGCGGCGTCGCCGACGTCGCGGTGCTCGAAGCGCGCGAGGTCGGCTTTGGCGCCTCCGGGCGCAACGGCGGTTTCGTGTTCGGCGGCTATAGCCTCGATTGCGCGGACCTGCTGAAAACCCTGGGCGCGCCACGCGCGCGCGAACTCTATGCGCTGACCACGGACGCCGTCGATCTGATGCGCCAGCGTATCCAACGCTACGCGATCGACTGCGATACGACCGACGCCGGCGTGATCCTCGCCAACTGGTTCGACGAACCCGCGCGACTCGACGCCCAGCGGCGCCTGATGCGCGATTCGTTCGGCGTCGATTGGGAACCCGTGGCCGCCGCGCAACTCGCGTCGCAACTGAAGACGAACCGCTATCACGGCGGCCTGTTCGAGCGCAACGCGTTCCACTTTCATCCGCTGAAATACGTGCTCGGCGTAGCGGCTGCGGCGACAGCATCGGGCGTACAGATTTACGAGCATTCGCCGGCCGTACGCTTGCAGCGCGAAGGCGCCGGCTTCGTCGTGCATACGCCGCACGGTGCGATAGACGCGCAACACGTCGTGATGGCCGGCGGCGGGTATGCGCGCAACGTCTACGCAAAAGTGGAGCGCGCGGTGCTGCCGATCGCCACCTACGTGATGGCGACCGAGCCGCTCGGCACGCGTTTGCACGATGCGATCGATACCCGCGCGGCCATCTACGACACCCGCTTCGCGTTCGACTACTACCGCCCACTGCCCGACACGCGCATTCTGTGGGGCGGCCGCATCTCGGTGCGCGATCGCGCACCCGAGGTCATCGCCCGGCTGTTGCGGCGCGACCTGTTGAAGGTCTATCCGCAACTGCACGACGTGCGGATCGATTACGCGTGGGGCGGCCTGATGAGCTACGCGCGGCACAAGATGCCGCAAATCGGCCGCAGCGAAGACGGCGTCTGGTACGCGGTCGGCTTCGGCGGCCACGGCATGGCGCCGACCACCGTGTCCGGCGAATTGCTGGCGGCAGCGATCGCCGGCGAGCGCCCGGTTCCGGACGCCTTCGCCGCCTTCGGTCTGACGCCCGCTTACGGCGCGCTCGGTCTCGCCGCCGCGCAACTCACCTACACGACGATGCAAACGCGCGACGCGCTCGCGGGCCGCCGCCGCTCGCCGAAACCCGTATGACGAACCTGCACGAAGCCGCGCCGGACGAGCCGCGGCTCATCCCCCCAAGCCACCCTGAGAGCCGCTCTGGAGGCCGGTTTTGACATGCTAGAATGCGCCGTCCATGCCGCTCGAATACACAATGAAAAAGGGAAGTAAGGCTGCCGAGCCTGATACCAACGGCACTGCGTCCGAAACGCCGCGCACCGACGCGCGACGCAAGTACGATCCCGAGCAGACGAAGCGCAACATTCTCGACGTTGCGACCCAGGAGTTCTCTGCGATGGGATTGACCGGCGCACGGGTCGACGCGATCGCGGAGCGCACCAACACCACCAAGCGCATGCTTTACTACTACTTCGGCAGCAAGGAAGGGTTGTACCAGGCGGTGCTCGAAAAGGTGTACGGCGACATTCGCACGCTCGAACAGGATCTGCACGTGAGCGAACTCGATCCGGTCGAGGGCATGCGCGCGCTGGTCGAATTCACGTTCGACTATCACGATCGGCAACGGGATTTCGTGCGTCTTGTGACGATCGAGAACATTCACGGCGCAAAGTATGTCGAGCAGGTGAAGAGCTTTAAAGGCCGCAATGTCACCGTTATTCATACGATTGAAGATCTGCTGACGCGTGGCATCGCGGCCGGGCAGTTCCGTAGCGATATCGATCCGATCGATCTGCATCTGCTGATCAGTTCGCTGTGCTTTCACCGTGTTGGCAATCGGCATACGTTTGGTACTGCGTTCGGCCGCGATCCATCGCATCCGCGGTTGCGGGCAAGGCATCGCGCGATGATCGTCGATGCTGTGCTGAGGTTCGTGCGCAAGGATAATTGACGCGGGGGCATTCGATATCAATGCGTAGGTCGTTGACAACTCTGCTGTCGCCTTCGATATCGATTGCCAGAATGAATAGACTGGTGTGGGCGCTCCTTGCGATCGCCTTAGTTTCATGGGGAATATGCATTGCCTATCCGCCCACGTATATCCACTTCGGTTGGATCGGAACTCTGGTTGCATCAGTGGGCGGCTTACTTGCGACACTATCAAGCTATCGAACGGAAGAGAAGGTACATGGGCGTTTCGGGAGCATCTACAAGTCCGAATCCCCCATCAGATTCCTGCTGGCTTACGTTTTGGTCGGCTTACTCCTCGCCGCTTTCACGGTTATAAGCGTATTCGGCTCTATGGGGCGACTGGAGCAGTAAAGTCGCATGTCTGCCGGATTTCCCCGGCGACTGCTCTTTGCATTTTCAAATCTGAGAACGGGAAAAATGAAAGCACTTGGTGCGGTATTAGCACTCGCTTTACTGTGCGCTGCTTGTGTGAAAACGGCGGAAGTCCGCCAGGATTCGCTGTCGACGCTGCCGGCAGATCCCAAGCAGTCCCTCGCACCCAATTGGGTGGTTTTGAAGGAACACAGCTCGCTTGGCGAAAAGAATGAAATTGACCTCAATTCAGTTCACAAGATTGACCAGTGGACCTTCGTCTGGAAGCGCAGCATCCAGAGTGCAAAACTCGGAAAGGCCCTGGGCGTCGCGATTACGGACATGCACATTGGGCTTGACTGTTCGGGCGGAAATCAGACCTTCTCCGATACCCGCACTCGAAATGCGGACGGGAGCCTGATCAGGGACATTCCAGGCGACCCGCTGTGGGTTCGTCACTCACTACCCTATCTGGACCCGGAAATCGCGGCCCTCGTATGCGAGCACACGGGGAGTACGACGCAATAACCATCGCCGCTATCATGTCCGGCCGCACCATAGAAATCCGCTCTTATATGGCATTCCGCATTGACGGATTTATTGCGCTCCGCAGCAATTAAATTATTACATTTAACAAACGATTATATTTATTTTGTAATAATAACGCTCCATACAATCGCACACCTCGCCTAATCCCTCCTGCCTTTAAATTCAAGCTCTCGCCATTCGATTTACGTAGTTTTTCTAAATACTTGACAAGACCCTGGCGCGTCGCCTATTTTTCATTTGCCGCAGATATTACGAATTCTTACCTGACGGAAATTACAGAAGAAATCCCACAAAGAACCGCCGTATCCATTTCAGATATTTAGCCATTCAACGCAATAAGCACGGCATTGACTAATGCCAATGCGTTTTGTCGTCTGTTGCTTTCCAGGTTTGTTGCTGTCCACTATTACACGTCGGCGATGCATCCAGAATAATTCGAACTCCGATGCATATTCATCCGCGAAGAGACCTTTGTGAAACGGTAGCTGAACCCATCCACCAAAGGAAAGAGATGAACCGACACGAGCGTCTTAGAGGCAATCCTCTGCGTCAGCGTCAGCGCAAGCTGCCCACCCTGGGGACTTTAGCGGTTGCAGCCATGCTGCTCGGCGGCTGCGGCGGCGAAGATGGCAGTTCGTCCAACGGCGCGGCGGCGAGCCTGAAGCAAACCCCCGCGAGTCAGCAACTCGATGCCCAGGCGCAAGCGTCGGGCGCGAATCAAACCTACATCGACCCGGTTGCCTATTCGTTGAATGCCACGGACGGCCTCGCGCCCGCCCAGGTTTCCGAAAAGGCGGCAGTGATGCACTACCAGTGGACCCAGGGCAAGACGCCGGTCAACTACACGACGACCACCGGCCATTTGACCGCAGCCGACGCGAACGGCAACCCGGAAGCCTCGATGTCCTACGTGGCCTACACCGCGCCGGGCACGAACGGTGCGCCGCGCCCAGTGACGTTCGTCTACAACGGCGGCCCGGGCTCCTCGTCGATCTGGCTGCGGCTCGGGTCGTTCGCGCCGACCCGCGTGTCCACGCCCGACCCGGTGTTCGGTAACTGGCCCAACTACCCGCTCGTGGACAACAAGGACAGCCTGATCGACACCACGGACATGGTCTTCATCGACCCGCCGGGCACGGGCCTCTCAGAAGCGGTGCTGCCTAATACGAACCAGAAGTATTGGACCACCGACGCCGACGTCGACATCATGCGTGACTTCATCCAGCGCTATCTGGCGGTCAACAATCGCGGCAGTTCGCCGATCTATCTGTACGGCGAGTCGTACGGCACGCCGCGTACCGACATGCTGGCACTGGCGCTCGAATCCGCGGGTGTGCATCTGACGGGTATCGTGCTGCAGTCGGCGATTCTCAACTATTTCGCGGACGCGATCGAAGCCGTCGCCATCACCAATTCGACGAGCGCACTCGCGCTGGATACGGATACGCTGGCGGGCTATTTCCCCGGCTACGCGGCGGTCGCTTCGTACTACAACCAGGTATCGCCGGCACCGCTCAACCAGGACCTGTACGCACTGCAGACAAGCCTGTTCGTCACCGCCGAGTACCCCCGCTTGAGACGCTACGCGCAGACGTGGGTATTGAGTCAGCTCGGCATTCCGGACGCGCTCGGCAAACCCGTGCTGCCGAACGACAAGACGGTGCAGGCGTGGACCATTCCGTCCGGTTTGACGACGCAGGCGCTGCAAGGCTACTTCAACGTCAATGGATTCTCGACGAGCCTGCTGCCCGGCACGACGATCGGCCGGTATGACGGACGCGTGTCTCTGCCGAATTCGGATCCGCGCCTGCAGAGCGACGGCGACCCATCGGACATCCTGATCTCCCAGCCGTTCACCAACGCGCTGGCGACCCAGATGCCGGACTACCTCGGCTACACCGCGCCGAACGCGACGTATATGCCGCTGAACGACAACATCATTCAGGTGTGGAATTTCTCGCACGACGGAGAAGCGATGCCCGACACGATTCCCGATCTGCTGGGTGCGCTGACGCTCAATCCGAAGTTGAGGGTGCTGTCGGAAAACGGCTTCCACGATCTGGCCACGCCGTTCTTCAATACCGAAAAACAACTGGCGCGGCTGCAGACGGTACCGGGCATCAATCCGGACTTGCAGGTCAACTTCTTTCAGGGCGGTCACATGATCTATCTGGACGACGCTGCCCGTCCGGCGATGAAACGCGACCTGGTGCGGTTCTACCGTGGTACGCCGATGCCCGACGCGCTCGCGCTGTGGACGTTACCTGCGCCGTGGCGTGACGAAAGTCCTGCTAGCGAACCCACCGCTACCGCGACCGCTTCGGCTTCCACGCAACTGTCGGCGCCTTGAGTGTGCCGACGGATGTGCGTGAAATCGCTATACCCTATTCACTCCATTCATGTGAGCCATCATGTCTCTTTTCAATAGATTGCGGCGTCTCCTCCCGTTGCTTGCGTTCGCTGGCCTGATCGGCGGCGCGCATGCTTTACCGCCGCAAGCGGTAGCACCCGCGACACCGCCGAGCGGTGCGCGCGGCGTCGACGGTCCGTTCTTCCCGCAGAATCGCGTCGAGCCCGTCGCGCCGTCGACCGGTGCGGCACTGCAGCAGCAGGCACAGCAGAGGCTCGAAGCGCGCCTCGGGGCCAACACGGCGCTGAGCAACGGCGCGGCGATCACGAAGACGCAGGCGCAAACCCAGGGCCTCGGTTTCGTCGCAAAGCACTTCGATCAGATCGACAGCAGTCGTAAAGGCAGCGTGACGCTGAGCGACGTCAAACAGTATCTGCAGCAGCAGGGCCGTTGAGTCAGGTTAAGTTCAGGCCAAGTCGGACAATTGGCGTTGGCGCTCCCGGTTTCATCAGGAATCGGGAGCGTTGCCGCAACGACACGTCACTGGATCAAAGAGGTAATCGTCACCAAGACCACTTGTAAATGGCTTACCAACGCATTGGACTCCTAAGTTCCTCTGCCAGGCTATGCAGGAAACTGCGGAGCACGATGCACCGCTTCTCGGCTTCCACACGACCCGCGTCTGTTTGCATTGTCTCAGGGAGTTTCAGTAGCTTTACTGCGAAATGGTCGACGGCGTAACGCCGGTCATCGAGCCGCCGATGTAGAGCGAATGGATCGTCGGCGCAAAATAACTCCGTCCCAAGTTGACCGGCGACCGTGAATACGCGGGCAAGGCCGATCGCACCCAGCGCTTCCAGCCGATCCGCATCCTGCAGTGCTTGAGCTTCAATCGTCTCCGGTTGTACTCCTGCTGAAAAGCTGTGGGTCAGGATGGCATGTGCCGTTGCGTCAATATTAGCGGGAGAGAAACCGATCCTCTTCAGAATCGGCCGCGCAGCATCGGCTGATAGCGCCGAGGCAAGGTGTCGGTCAGGATGGTTCTTGGGCAGGTTGATCCAATCGTGCAGGTATGCCGCAGCGATAATGACCTCCTCATTCCCACCTCCCTCCTTTGCAGCAATAGCTAACGCAGAATGCATTACTCGACGGGCGTGGTTAATGTCGTGGCTCCGGTCGGTAACGTCATCGCGAGCAAGGAATTCGTTCTCGATGTGAGAGATTAAAAAGTGATGGCGAGCTGGATTTGCTGACATGGCGATGGTTGAAGTTCAGTCGAATGATTGTCTTGCGGAAAGCGGATTAACCGTTCCTTGCTACCGGCTCCTCCGTTGCAACGGTATCGGTAGCAATAGCCCGATGAACGGGCTCAACATTTCCGGCTCCTAGAAATGACTTACCATCCCTATGAATGCGCCACGCTGGGATCCTCCGAAATTCGGACTCGTGCGGTAATTGGTCGAGCCGCTCGCAGGAGCATTGTTTTCGTTTGCCCCGTACGGATCGGTAAAGCCGTCTCCAAGTCCAATGTTCGAGGTTTTGCTGTTTGTTACGAGCCCAATCTCCGAATAAAGGAACGTTCGCTTCGACAGGTGATACTCCCCGCCGAGAGTCCAAAGATTCGCGTTACCGTTGCCGTGATTCGCATCCGCGTGATACCAACCCAACAACAGCGTTGAGACGGGAGTCACATTCCACGTCGCGCCCAGCCACTCCTGATTGACCGCGGTGGGCACTGTCGCACCAGGAGGCGGAGCAGAAGGTGCAGTACTTGCGAAATATGCATTAGCTGTTGCCTCGGGTGCGCTCAGATGCTGGTACCCTGCCACCAGCGTAACAGGTCCCAAAAAATACTTACCCCCGGCCAGAACGGAGCGCGAGTTGCTATAAACATTAGAAAACATGCCATTGGAATCGCGGATCTCATCGTAAATGGCAAGTAAATAAATGGGCCCACCCTCGTAAGTCACTGACAGGCCGTCCGACCTCCCCTGCGCGGCACTATTTTCACCGGCCCCAGTACCCGGACTGCCTGAGTTCCAAGTCGTACTGTTCGTAAGCTCGTATTGACCCTTCAGCGTGATTCCCATCCATTTTGGCGAAGTGTATTCGAGAGAGTTGGAGGCCAGAGTCCAGTTTCGTCCTCTTACCAATGTTGTCAGGCTATATTCGTTGCTCCATTGGGGGTCCACTTCAGCGCTATAGTTCTGGACCTCGTCGGCACCGATGCGACCGATCTTTACCGTGCCATAGCTTTGATTTGCTACGCCCACCGTTGCTCGACGGCAAAAGATTCCACAGGACGACATTGACCCGTTAATCGAATTAAAGCCGGACTCGAGTTGGAAAATGACACGGGTTCCACCCCCAAGATCCTCGGATCCACGGATGCCCCATCGAGAAGGGTAATAATGGCCAGAGTACATGCCGACCTCATGACCTTTAGGCATGCCGCTGACATATTGAATACCCGTATCAATAAGCCCGTACAAAGTGACGCTTGATTGTGCGTTTGCGAACACAGGGGTCGCTGACGAGACTATCGACAGAACAAAAAATACTATTCTACTTCTCACTTCGCCATCCTTATTAAATATATCAATGTAGAATTCTGAAAAATTCCGGAATATTTTCAGCTAGTGATCTACCCTCTGTAGTCAGGCATTTTTCGCACCAACCTGCCCGTTTTCTACAACGTAACTCCGTTCGGTGGCGACCGTTCCGCCGGGATTAAAGACGGTATCAATTGTGCGAAGATCGGTTGTCATGCGATTTTCGTTGAAGGTGCATCGCATATAGCCTCGCTTGCTGGCATCGTAAAAATTGATATGCGGGTTATGAGGGAGCGCCGCATACATCGGCTCGGCCAGAGGCTCAGGCCAGGGGGCGCTGATCGACGTTCCCACAAACTCAGTCATCAGTGCGGTGGCAGGGTCATCGCCTACGTTTCTCACTACGCTCGAAATCAGGTAGGAGTGGATGTCGCCCGATAAAGAAATTGGGTTGGAAACTTTAGAAGCGGCGATCCGGTCAAGGATCCTTCCACGTTCCGCCGGATAGCCATCCCATGACTGGAGATAACGGTAGAGCTCGCCGTTATGGTCCATATCGAAGGGCGACATCTTGACCGTATTGGCAAGCACGTTCCAACGCGCAGTGGACGTTTTCAGACGCTCGTCAAGCCATACCTCCTGCGGTTGACCAAGCATCGAGCGATTCGCAACCTTGCTCGCCGGACAGACCTTTTCATAGACGCCAAAGGCGAAGTTCTTATCGGAGTCGTCCGCACAAGGCGTTTCCTTGTCCCTGAACTGACGCGTATCGGGAATCGTCATGCTAATCAGGTTCCCGATTTCATATTGGCGCTGAATCTGCATCGTCGCAGACGATCGGAGCGGGGCATATCGCACCGGCTGGAATTCGTACCATGCCTGGTATGCCGCAGCACGGCGATTCAGTTCGACAGGGTCCGTGGTGTTGTCATAGAGTGCATCATGATTGTCCAACGTCACGATGAACGTCATGCTCTCATGTGCCCGACGAAGAGCGGGGTCGGTCTTGTACAGAGCGTGGCGTCGGCGGTAGTCGTCAAGCGTCCGCGGAAAGGCGGCGGTTTCGTGCTTTCGCACTCCCCCACCACGCGTGACCTCGTATATGTAGTCACCAACGTGCATCACGAAGGCCGCGCCGTCGTCTCTCATGCCATCGTAGGCATCGAAGTAGCCAAACTCCCAGTTCTGGCAGGAGACGACGTTGAAGCAGTAGCGGGTCACCCTGTCGGTTGCGGCCGGAAGTGTACGGGCGCGACCGATGGGACTCATTTCCCCGCCAATTCGGAACGCGTACCAGTATTCCCGGTTTGATTCCAAACCCGCGACATCGACATGCACTGAGTGTCCGTACTCGGGCGACGCAATAGCGATCCCACGTCGAACAACTTTCGACAGCCGTTCGTCGGATGCGACAATCCATTCAACTTCAACGGGTTTTCGTGAGATTGGTGTAAGGTCGGCGGCGGACCGCGCAAGTCGGGTCCACAAAACGACGGCGTCCGATGTCGGATCGCCGCTGGCGACGGAGAACGGAAACGAAGTGTCTTTTCCAAGCGTCTGAGCGTTCGCTCGACGAACGATTACCGACGGCGCACCTAACATGAGAGCGGCGCCAGCCACGAAGTCGCGTCTGTTCATGATGTTTCCGGTTACAAATGACCTGAACAGCTTAGAAGCGATGCGTGTCATACGTATGACTGTGCAATTTTACGAAATATTGATAGATCCGGTTTATGAAACGAAATGGTCAGATAAAAACGCCGACAAGCGTGGACGTAGCTCGCCTGGCAGGCGTCTCGCAATCAATCGTCTCCCTCGTGTTTTCAGGGAAGGACGGTGGCCGCATCACGCCTGAACGACGGCAGGCAGTCCTGGATGCAGCCGAGCAGATTGGTTATCGGCCAAATTCCGCGGCTCGTGGCCTGAAACTCGGAACACAGCGCCTACTCGCGCTCGTAGTCCCAGATGTGTCGAATCCTTACTTTGCTGCAGTGTTGAAATTCGCGGCGGCGGCGGCGCGAAAGCAGGGATATGCGACTGTACTGATCAATGCGGATCAAGATCAGATCGAAGATGCTGAACACCTGATTATGAGTTTAAGCACTCATAGCTTCGATGGGCTGATTGCATGGGATGCGCCATGGGTGTCCCGGGTCAAGGAGGTGTTGCCGGCCTCGGTTGTGATTGTTGACGGCGACGTATCGGACGGTGCCGATGTTTTTATCTCGTCGACGAGAATTATCCGAATGGCGGTTGACCATATGGCAGCGCTAGGTCACAGGCGAATCGCTCGCCTGGGGATTAGTTTGCGCATTCCGACTTTTCGTGCACGGGCCCAAGCGTTTCGCGACAGTCTGCATGCACACGGTCTTGAATTTAACGAAAATTTCGAGGTGGAAGTGCCGTTTGGTGCAACTTCGTCGGAGCGCCTTACTGAGCTATTGCAGATGCAAGAATATCCGACAGCTGTTGTGTGCGACGATGATCTGCTAGCACCGCTCGTTTACCGTGCAGCCATCCGGGCGGGGCGTCGAATTCCCGAAGATGTTTCAGTCATCGGGGTTGACGACATTGCGCTTGCGTCGTTATTGGAGCCACCACTCACGACCATCGTCATACCGGCACAAACGTTGGCAGAAGTATCTGTTGAGGTTGCGCTGAAGAAGTTGCGAGGCCAGAGTGAAACGGTTCGAGTGATGGATATCGAACTGGTGGTGAGGGGCTCCACCGCTTCGATTAAATAATCCGCCGCGACTTCTATGCGGTCGGTGCAGGCGAACGCGACGGCATCACCTTGTCGGAATGCGAGCGCCTCAAGCATCAAGACGCTGATGCGCCAGGTCCAGCAATGATTGCTGCCGAGAGCCGAGATGACCGGTTGCGCCGCCGCATCAAACAGCCGCTTACTGAAGCACTTTATTCGGCGTCGCGCTAAACGAGATGAACCGGGCAATGGACCACTTGCCGTCGCGCTGCCGTTTGAAAATGTCCATCCCCGCTTCGGTACTCACGCTCGACTCGCCCGCCTTCTGCGCAGTAAGCGTCCAGAACAGCCGGACTATGGCGATATCTCCGGAAACAATGATCTCGCGAATATCGGGACTGTCGTAATGAAGTTGCAACTCAGGTTTTGCGAGCACGGCACTGAGCCTCCCGCAGAGCGCGTCGCGGCTGCCATCAAGCGCTTCGGGAACGGTTGAAATCAGGTCAGGGGAGAACACGTCGCAGACCCCTGCGGCATCGCGAGCGTTGAATGCCTGCGTCCAACGTTGCAGCCGATTCGTGATGGCGGCCGTGTCTGAATCCCCATCCGCGCGAGCTGAAGTCGACGCGCCGACGGCGGTGAACACAATGACCATCGCCAGCAGCAATCTGATCATGAGATGTCTCCAATCAATGGGATGTGTTGAGACTCAACGCTGCCCAGCCGGTCCGCCATCAACTGCACAACGTGGTCGAGCGCACAGACTAACGATGGCGCTTCGTGGTCTGGTTAAGGGGTTGGGACTCCCCGACCCACCAGGAATATTCCGCTCGGACTGCGCACTGCGCAACCACAACGATGAGTACATGGATACATGAGCTGCCGTTATGGTTGATGGCACTTGTCACTTTCGGTGCGATCTCTCTTGCGAGCGCGACCATCCATTTCGTCACCGGATGGCTTGCTGCCGGTCGATATGGGCGATCATTCAAGGCAATTTCGCCCGGCCTGCTTTCTCCGCTCGGTATCATATTCGGCTTATTTATCGCGTTCACGGCCTCGCAGGTCTGGAACGATACGATGCGCGCCAATGTCGCGGTCGCCACTGAAGCGAGTGCGCTGCGATCGGTCGTTGTCATGTCTGCCGTTTTGCCGGAAGACGCCCAGACCGAACTGCGAAGGATGGTCCGAGACTACATCCAGTACACCGCGACGACCGAATGGCCGCTCGTCGCGAAGGGCGCCGTCACACTTAACGTGAGTCCTCCCACGCTGAACAACGCACTGAAGTTCACGCTGTCCCTGCCCGTCGTTACGCCCGGACAGCAGACAGCACAGCGCGAGGTCGCGGTGTCTCTGCAGCATGCTCTCGAAGCACGTCGCGAGCGTATCCTGATCAGTCGCAGCGAAGTGAATGGTGTCAAGTGGTTATGCCTGGCGTTTCTGGCGGTATGCCTGCTGTTCGCCATCGCTTTCGTTCATTGCGACAACCGGCTCACATCTGCCGTCGCAATCGGTCTGTTTTCGGTGGCACTCGCCACAACCGTTTTGCTCATCCTCTCCCACGATCGGCCCTTTACCGGGGAAGTCGCGCTGACACCGGAGCCGTTGTTGCAGGTGATGCCAGAGGCTCGCTGACCGTTACCGGGCGAGGAGCCGCCACTCATCGTCTGTTCGCTGGCTTCGCAGCCCGAACGCCCGGTGCGCCAGTGCCCGCCTCGCTTTGTGGCCGGTGAACGCCGCAAATCGCAAGCGGCTCTTCACTCGTGCGGCCAGAAAAGAAATGGCCCTGCACGTCCGGTCGGCTATCATGCCTATCCTCTCCGAAGTAGCTCCTTATGATTTCCGTCCGTAATGTCACGCTGCGCCGCGGCGTCAATGTCGTACTCGATCACGCGTCCGTCACCTTCACCCCCGGCGAAAAAATTGGCCTTGTCGGCCGCAATGGCGCCGGCAAGTCATCCTTCTTCGCCCTTCTCAACGGCACGCTGCACGAAGACAGCGGTGAATTCTCGATTCCCGCTGCATGGAAGATGGGTCAGGTCGCGCAGGAGATGCCGGAGACCGAGCAGAGTGCGACCGACTTCGTCATCGAGGGCGACACGTTACTGCTGGCCGCGCAGGCCGAAGTAGCCGCCGCTGAGGCCAGCGACGACGGCATGCGCATGGCGCACGCCTACATGGCCCTGCACGACGCCGGTGCACACGATGCCCCCGCACGCGCGCAGGCGCTGATCCTGGGCCTCGGCTTCAGCGCTGCGCAGCTTAGCCAGCCGGTCAACAGTTTCTCCGGCGGCTGGCGCATGCGGCTGCAACTGGCGCGCGCGCTCATGTGTCCGTCCGACTTGCTGCTGCTCGACGAGCCGACCAATCACCTGGACCTCGACGCGCTGGTCTGGCTGGAAGCATGGCTCAAGCGCTATCAAGGCACCATGGTCGTGATCAGCCACGATCGCGAATTCCTCGACGCGGTGACGCAGGTGACGGTGCACGTCGACAACGCCAAGCTCGTGCGTTATGGCGGCAACTACAGCAAGTTCGAAGAGATGCGCGCTGAGCAACTGGTGTTGCAGCAGGCCGCGGTGGCGAGGCAGGCGGACAAGATCGCCCACCTGCAGAAATTCATCGACCGTTTCAAGGCCAAGGCCTCGAAGGCGAAGCAGGCGCAGAGCCGGGTCAAGGCGCTCGAACGCATGGAGAAGATCGCACCCGTGCTGGCCGATGCAGAGTTCACCTTCGAGTTCAAGGAGCCGCTCAACGTCCCGAACCCGCTGCTGTCGATGCTGGACGCGAGCTTCGGCTACCCTGCGCCGACCGACGCGCCGCCGGACACGCCGCCGACGGTCATCGTGCGGGGCATCAACCGGTCCGTGCTGGCCGGGCAGCGCATCGGCATTCTCGGTGCCAACGGCCAGGGCAAGTCCACGTTGGTGAAAACAGTGGCGCACGAGCTGGCGCCGATTGCCGGCGAAATCAGCGAAGGCAAAGGCCTGAACATCGGCTACTTTGCCCAGCAGGAACTCGACGTGCTGCGTCCTCTCGACACGCCGCTGGAACACATGATCCGCCTCGCCAAGGACACGCCGGCGCACCTGCGTGCCCCCGGCCAGAGCGGCACCGAACAATCGCTTCGCACCTTCCTCGGCACGTTCAACTTCAGTGGCGACATGGTCCATCAGGCGGTCGGCACGATGAGCGGCGGCGAAAAGGCGCGGCTCGTGTTGTGCATGATCGTGTGGCAGCGCCCCAACCTCCTGCTGCTCGACGAGCCGACCAACCACCTCGACCTGGCCACACGCGAAGCGCTCGGCATGGCACTCAACGAATTCGAAGGTACGGTGCTGCTGGTCAGTCACGACCGATCCCTGCTGCGCGCGGTATGTGACGAGTTCTGGCTCGTCACCAAGGGTGGCGTCGAGCCCTTCGACGGCGATCTGGACGATTACCAGCAGTTCCTGCGCGACGAAGCCCGTCGCATGCGCGAGCAGGCTGCGGGGGAGTAGAAGGTCGTCGCTTGATGCTCACACTTCGTGGTGGTTGCGGTTTGGAGGCGGTCAGGGTGCTTGCGTTGAGTCGAAGGGGCGTTTGGGGGCGTTTAGGGGCATTCTGGGCCGGTCGTCGTTGGACTCAGTCCGGCCATCTTCAGCCGTCCGACAGCCCCCATAGATTGGCGACAACTGTGGCGCCCGGTTGTCCGGGCACCCATGCTTCTGTTTTCGCGCGTCGGTTATTGGCGAAGTTCAGCCGATTCCTGCATCGCCGACTGCATCTTCTGAACGGCGTCGAGGGTGGCGCGTTGAGCGGCCAACCCGAAGTTGCGCTTGAACTCACTGAACTCGGCATGACCGGAGCCCGTCACAGCCTTCTTCGTGATGAGCTTGCCGCTCGGGTCGGTCACTGTGCATTCGAGCGTCACCGTGAAGTCGGTCGGCGGCCACGTGAGCAGGCTTGGCGAAGACGAGGTCGTCGTGATCGTCGGCGTCACGATATAGCTTAGATTCTTCGCCTGCGAGGTTGCGGCGTCGGGCACCGAGTTCAGCTTGACGACATCCTTGAATACGTTGCTGAGTTGAAGATAGATAGGCAGCTCGAGGTCCTGATAGGGTTTGTAGGCGACCTTGTCGCCGCCGCCGCCCGGAGAAACGACTTCCTTGCTGCGCTCTTCATCGGTAATGATGAGACCCACCGTCTTATCGATTGGCGACGCCGTTTTCGAAACGAGCGCGGCGTTGTCGCCGGAGATCGTGATGTCGTGTGCGCAGCCAGAAAGAAGCGCAATCACGCCGACGACGCATGCCGCGCGCAGTACATTGCTGATTTTCATGAGAAAAGTTCCTGATTAAGTATCGGGTGGGTTTAGTGGATGGCGCTGATAAAGGCCGGATCCGAATACAGTGAGCCGAGCAGCTTTTGCACGACGAGAGGATATTGCTGAGTCGCTTTCGGCACGGCGATCGCTGCCGCGAATGACGAATCCCATTCGCCGCGCACGGTTTTCACCTGGTCGTAGCGCACAACGCCGTCGCGCTTGACGACGAAACGGGCCGATATCGTCCCCACGCCCGTGCCAACGCCGACGTCGACGTTGTTTTGAAGGAGTATGCCGCCGAGCTCGACCGATGCTGACGGCGAGAGCGTGCCGGCAAGCGTGAGCTCCTGCGTAACAGCGTTCGAAAGATAATCCGCGAATGAACTGCCAACGGGGGAGCGCATTACATTTGCGCGCACCTGCACTGGGTAGAGGTTGTCGCCCCCATCCTGACTGCGAAAGTCGCCAATGCGCGCATGCACTGGGGCAGCGTTCTTGAGCGTCTGGATGTTTTCGACAGAAGGGGAATAAGGCGTCGCGACGACCGAGCATGCAGCAAGCATGGTCAGCGGAGCGAGGATCGCAAGTCTTCTCGAATAGGTCATGTTGTTCTGGTCGTTATGCTCGTGAATGTGTGGGGGTGGCAAGCGTGACCGGCGCCCCCATCGTTATATCGGCAGCGAGCCCGAGAATTTAAGTGCCGACTGCAAACGCTATTCAAAGGCCGCCATCAAGCAATAGCGTTCATGGGCGCGGAGAGGGTTGCCCGGCGGCCGTGAGATGGCTGAGGTACTGATCGATTTCGTTCGGGAAGGTGGTCGGACGGTCAGGAGCGTCGCGCGCTCATCGCGATATACCGATGAGCGCTTCCGGACATCCGCTGTACCTGCTCAGGGAGCGCGTGCTGACGGTCGAGATCTTGCGAGGTTGGGCCTGCGTATGCCGCTTGCATGAGACAGTACACCGCCACATGCGACCGTCCGACCGCTCCAGTCACATTCACGCCGGCTTGGCGCTTGGCCTGCCAGATGCCAGCCAACTTCGCCCAAGTCGTAGAAGCTACCCTGCTTCGATAGGCTCTGGTACCTCGAGTTGAGCAGACGAGTTTGTCGCATCAGTGTTGCTATTAAAGTCCTTGACGACAATATAAGGCCGAAGAATCTCCAGATAGCTTTTTTCCCCGAACTGGTAGGCTTCAAAAACCGCTCCGGCGCACATGTCGGCAAAATCGAGACCGCGCTGCATCGGCTGTTTTCGATCTACCCTATTGAGAGTCAATTGGCGATTTTGCTGTATCAGAAGTCGATAGGTAAGGATGTGATCGAGCGTACGCTGCCCTTCGTTCAACTCGTCGGGGCAATATGTAAAGCTGTCTAAATTGGGCAAATGTTCGGCAAGCGTTTCCGCCACTAACATCGAATAAGTCAGGTGCGCGCGCCCCTTGTATTTCGCCTCTAACGCCTGTATCTCAGGCTCCGATGCGTCGGGGTGTACGGCACGTACGTCGATAGTTCGCAGGAAATCGGGGGCCGTCTCTTTATGGTAGACAGCAACAAACACCTTCACTTCCGCGTTTTCTGCAAGCTCTTTTGCTGCCAGCTGGCAAAAATTCTCTCGCGCTTCTTTGCCAATCGTGGTCCATTTCTTTTCTTTTTTTGAAGACCACTTCTGGACTTTATGCAGCTCGTCGACCACCTTCCCGATGCGTCGATGCTGATTGTTCATGCCGAGCGCTATCGAGATGACAAAATAACGACTTGCGCCGCCTTGCATATACGGCTTCTCAAGCTTCCAGCCCAAGTCACCACTTTCGTCCAAATACGCAAATGCTGTCTCAGGCATGGAAATTTTCTTGACAAAAAAAATGGCCTTCAATGAAGGCCACTTTTAGTGGTACGGCTATGCCAACAAGGCCGCGCGTTTGCACCGCGCTTAGGACGCGCAAGTCAACTGACTTGCCCCTCCGGTAACTTGAGTGGACTTACTCAACCGCTTTCTGATGTTAACACGCCCCTGTGCTTTACGCAAATAAGTGCGCGATGATCCGATGTCATCTGTGATGATCTCTTCTCATGGAAATTGCTGTAGTTGACACAACGCCTGATGTCTTGCGCGCAACGACAAGACAAGCACGACAGCCACCGAGAGTCACGCATGGGTCGACAAAGCTCGTTCGACTGTCTCTTAAATTGCGGTTGAGATAGACAAAGCATCAACAATCACCCCGCCGCCTCATCCACCCTTATCCATTCAGCCAACCCGCGACATTTATCTCCCAAGACCAAATTCGAGACGGCCGCCCTCCCTTATAATTATCAAGTCGCCGGGAAACACCCAGCGACCGGGTTTAGCAGCCCAAACGTTGCGTCCGCATTCCCACCCAGGTGGGAATGCGTCTACTTCTGCACGTCTATTTTCAATGGGCGGGCTGTGACAGGGGAGCCGCAAGGCTCGCCGGTTTGACGCAACGCCGGTCTGCTAACCCTGCCACGTGCCCGCTCACCCCTCCCCCAAAGGCGCGTGTCCGGGCGATCCAAAGCAGCAACAGGGAGATCGCACCATGCCCAGGTCCGTCAAAAGTCAACCGGCATCGCGTCCGCCAGTCGACGCACTCCAGTACGAAAAGCTTGCCCTATCCGCGTTCGATCTATGCAACCGGCAGGTCGACCAACTGGACACATTGATCACACTTGCGTCGTCGATAGTTAGAAATCCTGCGCTTACGCGTGACGAAAGAAAACGTCATCAGACTCTGCTCGAATTATTGGTCGACACGGCCGATCAGTATCAGCAGGAACTCGAATGCGACCGCGAGTTGTACCAGGTGATTGCACTCGACGCAAAAGGCGTCCCGCGCAGCCGCCTCACCGCGCAGCATGCGGCGAACTTGCTGGCTGAAGCATCGCAGAGCGCAAAAGCCCCCATCGAAGCACCAACCGCTTCGCGCCGCAAAAAGCCATCCACGAAAAGCGCGATCAAGTTGACCGCTATCACCGCGCCGCAGCCGACCACTCCACAACACTAAGCGATCAATTCGAGCACCCCACATACCAATGAAAAAACGGGACGCGCCTAACAAGCCACGTCCCGTTTCTCCATGCTCCAGCGCAAATCAATCCACCAGCACAATCCGCTTGATATCGCCAACGATAAAAATGTAAGACAGCGCGCCGATCAACGCGATCGCGCCGATAAACACCAGCGCCCCGACAAACGACCCGGTCGCCGCGACGATAAACCCCACCACCAGCGGCGTGACAATACCGGCCAGATTCGCAGCGAAGTTGAAGATACCGCCGGTCACACCAAGCAGGCCCTCAGGCGCAATGTCCGACACCAGCGTCCAACCGAGCGCGGCCATCCCTTGCGCGAAGAACGCGACCGACAGAATCGCGATCACCACTACGTTGCTGTCGACATAGTTGGCGAGAATGATCGTCGACGCGAGCAGCAGGCCGGCGATGATCGGCAGCTTGCGCGCGATGTTCGGCGACTTCCCGCGACGCAACAGCCAGTCGGAGAAGAAACCGCCGAACATCACGCCGATCGACGCGGCAATGAACGGCATGATCGCGAAGAAGCCGATCTTCAGCCACGCCATATGGCGCTCGGTGGCGAGATACGTCGGAAACCATGTGAGAAAAAACACCAGCGTCGAGTTGCCGGCGAACTGGCCGAGGCAGATGCCGGTCAGTTGACGATGCTTGAGCAAGCGTCCGATGGTCCGCCATTCAAAGCCGCCTTTCGCGTTTGCCGCGCCGCGGTCGGTTGCGTCCAGCTTGCTGTGCGTGAGACCGCCGCCCGCTTCGATATAGTCCAGCTCCGCCTGGTTCGCCCACGGATGATCGCGCGGCTCGCGATAGAACAGCCACCAGATCACGCCGAACACGAGGCCCACGCCGCCCACCACGTAGAACAGCGAACGCCAGCCGAACGCGCCCATCAGCATGAACATGAACGGGCTGAAAAACGCGAGGCCGATATATTCGCCGACCGTGTAGGTGCCGGTCGCCAACGCCCGTTCGCTCTGCGGAAACCAGGTGGCCACCACGCGGCTATTGGTCGGAAAGCACGGCGCTTCCGACACGCCGAGGCCGAGCCGGAACACGAACAACGCGCCGATCCCGTGCACCAGACCTTGCGCGAGCGTGCACAGCGACCAGAACGTCATCGACAGAAAATACGTGAGCTTGCTGCCGAAGCGGTCGAGAAACAACCCGCCCGGAATCTGCGAGGCCACGTAGCTCCACGAAAACACCGAGAACAGCAGGCCCATCAGCGCGGCGTTGATGCCGAGTTCCTTCGTCAACTGCGGCGCGGCGATGCCGAGCACCGTGCGGTCGAGGTAATTGATCATCGTACCGACCGCCAGCAGGCCGAGGATCTGATAACGCGCTTTCGAACGGCGCACGGTGCCGGCCGCGCGTTCGCCCGAAGCGCTCGATGCGCTGTTGGCGGACGCGTCGCCGGAAGTGGATTGAATGGGCTGCGGCATATCGTGTGTCCCCTCTATCTGATTATGGTCCGACCGTGAGCACGCCAGCGAGCTAGCGCGGCAACAGCGTCTGAAAATGCGCGTACACACGCTCCGCGTCCGGCTCGAGACCGGTAAAGATGCGCATCGCGTCGACCGCCTGATAGACGGCCATCCCGCCGCCGCTCAGCGTGCGGCAGCCGATCGCTTCAGCGGCCTGCAACAGCGCGGTGCGGATCGGAAAATAAACGATGTCGGCCACCCATAGATCGCGATGCAGCAACGCGACCGGCAACGGCAGGCCCGGCAGCTTCGCCATGCCGGTGGGCGTCGCGTGAATCAGCCCGTTGGCGGCCGCGAGCGACTCGCCGAGCGACCAGCCTGTGCCGACCGTCGCGTTGGGAAAGCGCTTCTGCAATTCCGCGGCGAGCGATGCGGCACGCGTGGCCTCCACGTCGAACAGCGTGAGCCTTTGCGCGCCCATCGTCAGCGCGGCGTGCGCGACCGCCGCTCCGGCACCGCCTGCGCCGAGCTGAACCACGTGTTCCAGCGACACATCCGGCAAGCCGCGCTGAAACGCGCGCGCAAAACCGGACCAGTCCGTATTGTGGCCAATGCGCTTACCGTCCTTGAGCAGAACCGTGTTGACCGCGCCGAGCGCGCGGGCGTCGTCGGAGAGTTCGTCGAGTAGCGGGATGATGCTTTGCTTGCACGGATACGTGACGTTCAACCCGTTGAAGCCCATGCGCTCCGCTGCCTGCAGCAAGTTGGGCAACGCGGTGGAGTCGAGCTTCAGCGCTTCGAGATCGATGCGCCGATAAACATAATGCAAGCCGAGGCGGCTGCCCTCTTCCTCATGCATCGCGGGACTCAGCGAGCCGCCGATCCCCGAGCCGATCAAACCGACCAGATAAGACTTCGGATTCATTTGGCCGCCTTGCTTTTCAGAATGGTCGCCATCCGCTCCAGCGCGAGCACATAGCCCTGCGTGCCGCAGCCGACAATGATCGCGTCAGCCACCGCCGACACATACGAGTGGTGACGAAAAGCTTCGCGACGATGCACGTTTGAAATATGCACTTCGATCACGGGCTTCCCGATCGCGCTGAGCGCGTCGGCGATCGCCACCGACGTATGCGTGTAAGCCGCCGGATTGATCACGATCCCGTCGACCTTGGTGCGAGCCGCGTGCAGCCAGTCGATCAGTTGATGCTCGGCATTCGACTGACAGAAGTCGATCGACAGACCGAGGCGCTCGCCCGCGTCGACACAAAGCCTGGCGACGTCGTCGAGCGTTTCCGAGCCGTAAATGGCCGGCTCGCGCGTACCCAGAAGATTGAGATTCGGCCCGTTCAGGACCAGCACCGATGCGACACTCATGACCACCACTCCCGCAAAATAAAACACCACGCGAACCCACGACGTGCGTCGCACGTTCTGCAACTTGCAACGAAGTGTGCGCGCGTTGAGCACTTCCGTCATTCGGGGTTTATACGAATTTGTACCATCTAGTTAGTTTGTATAAACTGTCGACCATTCAGGCTAGTGTGGGCGATTGCGGCCCAAGTCTTGCTGCTCAGTGGTAACCAGATAGACCATTTATCGCATTGCAGCATGGGGTAGCACCGGCGCGCGACTCCCCCGTTCGCGCCGCTTCAACAGCCGTTTCATTGTTTTGCAGGAGCCGTTCATGCAACGTTCGATTGCCACCGTGTCGATCAGCGGCACCCTCGTCGAGAAGCTGACCGCGATTCAGGCGGCAGGCTTCGAGGGCGTGGAGATCTTCGAGAACGACCTGCTGTATTTCGACGGCTCGCCCGCCGACGTGCGGCGCATCGCCGAAGACCTCGGGCTGAAGATCATGCTGTTCCAGCCCTTTCGCGACTTCGACGGCGTAAGCGCAGAGCGTCTCGCGCGCAATCTGGAACGCGCGAAACGCAAATTCGACGTGATGCACGAACTCGGCACCGACCGCATTCTGGTGTGCAGCAACGTGTCGCCCGACACCATCGGCGACGACTCACTGATGATCGATCAACTGGGCGCGCTGGCCCGCGCGGCCGAGGCGGCCGGTGTGATCGCCGGCTATGAAGCGCTCGCGTGGGGCCAGCACGTAAAAACCTACCGCCACGCGTGGAAACTGGTCGACGCGGTGAATCACCCGCATCTCGGGCTCGTGCTCGACAGTTTCCATACGCTGTCGCTGAACGATACGGTGGACGCGATCGCCGACATTCCGGGCGAGCGCATCGCGTTCGTGCAGATCGCCGACGCACCCAAACTCGCGATGGACGTGCTCGAATGGAGCCGCCATTACCGCTGCTTTCCCGGCCAGGGCGATTTCGATCTGGCGGGCTTTACCGCGCAAGTCGTCAAAACCGGCTACAGCGGGCCGCTGTCGCTCGAAATTTTCAACGACGGCTTTCGCGCCGCGCCGACCACGATCACCGCCGCGGATGGGCATCGCTCGCTGCTGTTCCTCGAAGAACAGACTCGCGTGCGGCTCGACGCCAAGCGGCAGCCAGGCGGCGATCTGTATCGGTCGCCCGCCGCGCCCGCGCACGTCGGCTATCAATTCCTCGAATTCGCGGTCGATCACGCAACCCGCGCGCATCTCGTCGACTGGCTCGGCAAGCTGCGGTTCCGTCAGGCCGGCCAGCATCGTTCGAAAGACGTGACGCTGTTCCAGCACGGCGCGGCGTCGATCGTGCTGAACGCGGAGCCCGATTCGTTCGCCAACGCGTTTTTCCAGCAGCACGGGTTGTCGCTGTGCGCGTCGGCGTTTCGCGTCGACGACGCCGGCCAGGCGTTCGAGCGCGCCGCCGGTTTCGGCTACGCGCCGTTCTCCGGGCAGATCGGCCCGAATGAACGCGTGCTGCCGGCCGTCCAGGCGCCCGACGGCAGCCTGAACTATTTCGTCGACGAAACGCCGGAGCAGCCCACACTGTTCGAAGCCGATTTCGTGCTCACCGACATCAACGGTCCCGCCGAAGTCGGGCCGCTCAGCCGGATCGACCACGTGTGCCTGTCGGTGCCGGCCCATTCGCTGGATACGTGGGTGCTGTTCCTGCGTACCGCGCTCGGTTTCGATGCGGAGCCCGGCGTGCTGGTGCCCGATCCGTATGGGCTGGTGCGCAGCCGCGCGCTGCGCAGCCGGGACGGCTCGGTGCGGATCGTGCTGAATGCGTCGGTGGATCGTCATACGGCGGTGGCCGAGGCGCTGCACACGTATCACGGTTCCGGCCTGAATCACGTGGCGTTCAGTACCGGCGACATCTTCGGCGCAATTCCGGAATTCGTCGCCGACGGCTTGCCGGTGCTACGCATTCCGCGCAATTACTACGACGATCTCGAAGCCCGCTATGCGCTGCCGGAAGACGTGCTTGAAGCACTGCGCGCGCACAACATCCTGTACGACCGCGACGAGCGCGGCGGCGAATTCTTCCACGCGTACACCGAACTGCTCGATCAGCGCTTCTTTCTGGAGATCGTCGAGCGGCGCGGCGGCTATGACGGGTACGGCGCGAGCAATGCGGCCGTGCGGCTCGCCGCGCAGGCGCAGCGGCGCAAGTAGGCGGCGGGGTCGGGCATAGATCGGAGGCATCCGGAACCAATCGGCGCTATCGCGGCTCGCGAGCAGGCACGCCACATGCGGCAGCCACCGCAGCGGGCCGCCACCTCGACATGCATCGATATAATGGCGGCTGATCCGCGGCCCGGCGCCGCAAAGCACTCCGCCCGGAGAGCGCGCAACGCCGGCCGCATGATGAAACGCCAGGAGAGATATGAAGAAGTTTGCCGTCGTTCTGTCAGTGCCTCTGCTTCTCAGCGCTTGCGCGTACTTCCAGAAGAATCCCGATGCAGGCGAGCCGGTCACCGACACCACCACCCAACGCTCGGTCAACGACGTGGTCGCCTGCCTCACGCAAGTGGCGACGAGCCATAACGCCGCGTTCAAGTCGACCGCGATCCCACAAGGCCAGATGCTCGATTTCGGCGATTCGAACATCGTCAAGGTGCGCACCGACAACGGCGCAACCACTTATCGCTTCTATGCGGGCAAACGCCATGTCGGCAATCTGTGGATCGAGTCGGCCAGCAAAACTTGCGCGCCCTGAGGTTGGGGGCCGGTAAGAATCGGCAAGTGTAACCATGGGTAACTTGTTGCCGCGAAATGATCGTGTCACGGGGTTACAGGACAATGAGTCTTAAGAATCGTTTAAGACTTCGTCCGCATCATCCACGGACACCAACCCGCACAAGGTGCGACCCATGAATCAGCCCGACAACAATCCGAATGAATTGCACACCGCGGCGCCGGCCAAAAAGCCCACGATCCTGCGCCGTTTGCTGAGCCACCACGAGCTTGCAACGCTGCTGCTGCTGTTGCACGCGCCGATCGACGCGTCCGCGAAACCCGAGATTCCGCAGCTTCACGAAGCCGGTTTGATCGAAACCGTATCCGGCGACGCAGGCGCGCCGCAAATCCGTCTGACCCAGGAAGGCAATGCGGTGCTGCGTGGGCTTGGCGTAAGGTGAGCGGCACGGTTCGCTGACGAGGCGCTTTTCTTCGGCCCTCGCTTCTGCTTTAAGGGTTGCGCACTTGTGATTGTTTGTGCGGCCGCCGTGTCACCCGCCTCAAGCCTGCCACACACCGTATCCCGCTTCACGCAGTCCGATCGCCAACTCCACTTCCATATCCTGTGCGCCGCTGTACGGCATTGGATTGAACACTTCATATAGCTCGGGCACCAGACGCAGCCCGTAATCGCGCACATAGCGATTCGCCTGAATGCCGGCCTTATGCCGGTCGAATCTCAGATCCGGGTCCAGTCCGGTCATTCCCACATACACGCAAGGCTTGTCGAACCGGTAGTCCGGATTCGCGCGGCGAAAGCGCGCCTCGTTCCAGACGGTGTCGTCCAGCACGACGACATAAACGTAGTAATGATCCTTGCGACGAGCCATCTGCCGGTACTCAGCTCCGCGCGGTTCCGTGCAGCAACATGCGGTACTCGGTCGGCGTGATGCCGACCGTCGCCTTGAATTGCCGGGTAAAGGCGCTGTGGTCGGTGTAGCCGCAGAGCGCGGCGACGTCGGTGACCTTGTCGTGCGACACCAGCAGCGCGGTGGCGGCATCCAGGCGAGTTTTCAGCAGCACCTGACGCGGCGTCAGATGAAACACCTTGTGAAAGTAGCGCTCCAGTTGCGCGACCGACATATCGGCCATCGCCGCCAGCTGTTTCAGGTTCAAGGGCTGCACGTAGTTCTGCTGGATCGACTGCACCACTGCGGCGAGCCGGCTATAGGCGGGATGGCTGCTTTCGTCGGCTTTCAGGTCGCGGGAAATGCCGGCGAGCCCGACCACCTTGCCCGACGGATCGCGCAGCGGCTGCTTGCAGGTCAGGCACCAGCCCGGCTGACGGCCGGGGTACAGATGCAGTTCGAGTTGATCGATCATCTGATTGCCCGCTTCGACGATCGCCTTGTCCTGCGCGGTGTAGATGCGGCCGAAGCGCCGCGGGAACACGTCCTCGGCGGTCTTGCCGAGCAGCGCCGTTTTTTCCTTGAAGCCGCAGCGCGAAGCCAGCGTGCGATTGACGAGCGCGTAGCGCGCGTGTGCGTCCTTGACGAAGAACACGACGCCCGGCATCGCGTCGAACACCGGCTCGAGCAGCGTGAAATGCGACAGCATGCCGGACAGCGACGCGTCGGTGGGTTCGAGCGGTTGAGCCAGCGTGTTCATCGTGCAGGTCCCGTGTTGTGCGGTGCGTGACGTGTCTGACGGTTGCGGCGTGAGTCCGGGCATGGAGCGGTTCGCATGTGCGCTCGATTATAGGGCCGTGGCGCGAGGGACGAAATGTGAGCAGGAGTTTGCGGGCTGCGGATGGGTACTCAGCCGCTTCCTTCCGCAAGCGGGGGCTCGCAGAATTCCACCGCCATCAAGGTATCGATCCGCGTTGGACTGAACGGTGGGCGAGGCGCAGCCGTCGGCCAACCAAAATACACCTGCGCCGCCGCGCCGCAGATGCGCCCTTGACACGAGCCCATCCCGCAACGCGTTTGCAGCTTCGCGTCGCGCCAATCGGCGCAACCGCGCACTTCGCCGATGCTGACGTCTTCGCAGCGGCACAGCAACGTGGCGTCGGCGGGCGGTGTGCGGGCCGCTTCCTGCAACGCAAAAGCCTGTTCGACGCGTCGACCGAAGCGGCGCCAGCGCGCTCGCCGGTTGAGCAGCGTCTGCATCGCCGCGTCGCTCACCGCCGCACCGCTTGCCACGAGCCCTGCAATCTCACCTTCCACTGCCGCCCGTTCCGCGCCGCCGACGCCCGTACACTCGCCTGCGGCCAACACGCGTTCGAGCGAAGTTCGCTGCTGGTCGTCGACGACAATCGCGCCCGCCGTATCGATCGCGCAACCCAGCGCCTGCGCGAGCGTGACGTTCGGCAGCAGCCCGTAGCCGCACGCCACGCGATCGCAAGCGAGCGTCACGCTGTGCGCCCCGCGCTCGATCGTCACCTGCTCGACGCGGCCGTCTCCATGAGCTTCACGCACGATGCTGCCGGTCCAGTAAGGTTCGCCGATGAAACCGCGCGTCAGACGAGCCGCCTGCCACAACTTCGCCGGCTCGCTCAGCAGCGACGCGCCGAAACGCGCAACCTGCGCGGCCGACGCCTGCTCGACCACCGCCGCCACCCGCGCGCCGGCGGCTCGCGCGGTGGCCAGCGCTGCGATCAGCAATGGCCCACTGCCCGCGATCACGATCCGTTCGCCGCGCACCGGCATGCCGCCCTTGATGAGCGCTTGCAGCGCGCCCGCGCCGCTTACGCCGGGCAGCGTCCAGCCCGCAAACGGCAAGAGCCGCTCGCGCGCGCCGGTCGCGAGAATCATCTGTTCATAATCGATGCACAGGCCGCCGTGTTCCGTCGATTCGAGCAACAACCCGCGCGAGCCGAGCGGCGCGACGACGCGCGTCGACGGAAACAGCGTGAGGTTGTGGCTGGCGTCTATCGCGGTGAGCAGATTGCGCAGCGCTGCGTGCGATGGATGGCCTGGGCCTTGCCGCCAGATCTGGCCGCCCGCGCGCGGATTGTCGTCGAGCAGCGCGATTCGCGCGCCCTCGCGCGCCGCTGCGCGCGCGGCGTTCAGTCCGGCCGGCCCCGCGCCGACCACGACGATGTCGAAGTGCCGCGTCATCGCAAGACCCCGGCGGCGGTGCTGACTACCTGACCTTCGCGGCAGAGCGTCTGACAAGCCAGTGTGTGCGCGCGGCCGTCGACCGTCACGCGGCACTCCTGGCACACGCCCATTCCGCAGAATGCGGCGCGGGGTTGTCCGGTGACCGAGATTCGCGAGACTTGGACACCTGCAATCACGAGCGCGGCCGCGACAGTCGTGCCGGCTTCGACTTCGACGCGACGGTCGTCGATCGTTAGATGGATGCGCGCTGTTTTATTCATTCAAGCGTGGCCGCGTGCGTGAAACGTATGGGCAAGTACGGCTCGATCGGGATGCGTGCGGCGTGGGCGTCGCCGGTGATCTGCGTGGCGAGCAGCTTCGCCGTCGCGAGCGAGGTCGTCACGCCGAGACCTTCATGACCCACGGCGAGCCATACGCCGCGAGCGTCGTCGCCTGCGGGACCGATCAACGGCAGCCCGTCCGGCGACGCCACGCGAAAGCCCGTCCACGCGCGAATGCCGTTGAGCGTCGGCAGCACCGGCAGATAGCGCGCGGCGCGCTGCAGCATCCGTGCAAGCACAGGCATCTCGACGGCGGGATCGGTCGT
Organism: Paraburkholderia xenovorans; assembly: GCF_046030735.1. GTDB lineage: Bacteria > Pseudomonadota > Gammaproteobacteria > Burkholderiales > Burkholderiaceae > Paraburkholderia > Paraburkholderia xenovorans_A. The sequence continues at coordinate 50,970 of NZ_JAQQBV010000033.1, read as the reverse complement.
ATCGAACTGGCGCGACGAGCCGATCAGCAATTGCCCGGTAGGACGCGGCTGCGCATTGAACGCCACCGACGTGCCGGCCGCGTGATGCGCGCTTTTGATGTAGCCGAGTTCGAGCAATTGATGACGGATCAGGTCGGGATAGCGGTCGGTGATCAGCAGGTGACCTTTCTTCGGCTGCAACGGCAGCGCCGGGATCAATTGCGCCGCGCCCGAACCGTTGGCCACGATCACATGTTGCGCTTCGACACGTTCGCCATCGCTCAACGTAACCCCGCAAGCATCGACCGAAACAACCTGCGCGCCGAGCCGCACGCGGATCTTCACGGCCGCCGGCGATTGCGTGAGAAGCCACTGCGCGGCAGCCGGCGCGTACACGATGCTGTCGTGCCCGATCCGCAAACCGCCTGCCATCGAAGGCGCGAGCGCCGGCTCGCAGCGCCGCAACGCCGCGGCGTCGAGCAACTGCGCGGCGACGCCCTGCGCGTCGAACGCGTCGTGCATTGCGCGGGCGGCCTGCCATTCTTCGTCGTCGGCGGCGACCCACAGCGTGCCGCAGCGCGCGAACGCATCGCGCGTGCGCAACTGCGGCGCGAGTTCCAGCCACAGGTCGCGCGAATAGCGGCTCAACGCGAATTCCGCCGCCGAATCGTTCATCACGACAATGTGCCCCATCCCCGCCGCCGTCGCGCCGCCGCCGATGCCGATGCCGTGCGCGTCGAGCACGTCGACGCGCATGCCGAGCGCGGCCAGCTCCGCCGCGCAAGCCGCGCCGACGATGCCCGCGCCGACGATCAACGCGTCCACCGTCATGCGGTGCGAATGCCCCATGCGAATGGGTCGCGCTCGTCGAAACACAACCGCCCTTCGGCCATGATGTACGCGTGTCCGGTAATGGTCGGAATCACCGATACGCCGTCGCCCGCCTGCCGGTAGCTCGCCTCGAACACACTGCCGATAATGCTTTCCTGACGCCACGACGCGTGTTCGGCGAGTTTGCCGTCGGCCGCGAGACACGCGACTTTCGCGCTCGTGCCGGTGCCGCATGGCGAGCGGTCGTACGCGTTGCCGGGACACAGCACGAAGCTGCGGCTGTCGATCCCGTCGCGCGAGCCAGGTCCGAACAGTTCGATGTGGTCGATCAACGCGCCGTCCGCGCCGGTGATGCCGGCGGCGCTCAACGCGTCGCGGATCGCCGAACTGAAGGCGGTCAGCTCGGCGATGTGCGCGGCTTCGAGCGCTTTGCCGTGGTCGGCGACCAGAAAAAACCAGTTGCCGCCCCACGCGATGTCGCCGCTCAACACGCCGTAGCCCGGCACGTTCACTTGCACCGCTTGCAGGTAGCGATAAGCGGGCACATTGCGCACGGCGACGCTGCCGTCTTCATGGAGCGTCGCCTCGACGATGCCGACCGGCGTCTCGATCCGATGATGCCCTGGTCCGATCCGACCGATATGCGCCAGCGAAACGACAAGGCCGATCGTGCCGTGCCCGCACATGCCGAGATAGCCGACGTTGTTGAAGAAGATCACGCCGGCCGCGCAGGACGGATCGTCCGGCTCGCACAGCAGCGCGCCGACCACCACGTCCGAACCACGCGGCTCCGTGACGATACCTGCGCGCCAGTCGTCGAATTGCGTGCGCAATACGTCGCGCCGCTGCGCCAACGTACCCGGGCCCAGCTCGGGGCCGCCCGATACGACGAGACGAGTCGGTTCGCCGCCAGTGTGCGAGTCGATGATATTCAGGGTTTTCATGCCGCTCATGGTAGGAAGTGCGCGCGCGCCAGTCTTGGTGGACGTATGCGCGGATTGTGACGATTTCGGCATAGTTGGGTTGCGCTGGATTGCGCCGGATCTATGCCAAAATCGTCATCGACCACGCGTCAATCGCGCAAGACACTCGCATTTTCCCTGCTTACACTGCGCTTCGACACATCACATTCGGGAGAGCAGTCGTGGCGCATATCTGGGAAGGCGTACTACCCGCGGTCACCACCAAGTTTCACGCGGATTTCAGCATAGACCGCGCAGCCACCGCCAGCAATATCGACGCGCAGATCGACGCGGGAGTGGACGGGATCATTGTCTGCGGGTCGCTTGGCGAAGCATCGACGCTGTCGCTGGATGAAAAGCTGCAAGTGCTGGACGTCGCCGTGGAAGCGGCGCGCGGCCGCGTGCCGGTTCTGCTGACGATCGCCGAAAACAGCACGCTCGACGCCTGCCGCCAGGCCGCAGCCGGCGGCCAGCGCGGCGCGGCCGGTTTCATGGTGCTGCCGGGGCTGCGCTATCTGTCCGACCGCCGCGAGACGCTCAGCCATTTCCGCAGCGTCGCCGATGCAAGCGCACTGCCGCTGATGATCTACAACAACCCGCTCGCGTACGGCGTCGACATGACGCCCGACATGTTCGCCGAAATCGCCGACGACAAGAAAATCGTCGCGATCAAGGAATCCTCCGGCGACGTGCGGCGCGTGACCGACCTGATCAACGTGGTCGGCGACCGTTTCGCGATTCTGTGCGGCGTCGACAATCTCGCGATGGAAGCGATCCTGATGGGCGCGCATGGCTGGGTGGCCGGTCTCGTGTGCGCGTTTCCGCGCGAGACGGTAGTGATTTACAAATTGCTGAAGGCTGGGCGCCTTGAAGAAGCGCGTGCGATTTATCGCTGGTTTGCACCGCTGCTCGCGCTCGATGTGTCGCCGAAGCTCGTGCAGAACATCAAGCTGGCCGAAGCGATGGTCGGGCTCGGCACCGAGCCGGTCCGGCCGCCGCGCCTGCCGCTCGTCGGCGACGAACGCAAATCGGTGGAAGCGCTGATTCGTGAGGCACTCGAAACGCGGCCGGCGTTGCCGCAGATTTGAGATCTGCCGGGTGCCGCGTGATGCGTGCCGGGTACAAAAAAACCGGCGACTCACGCCACCCGCGCGCCGGTCTTAACCGCTTCACCATGCCGCAGATGCAGCAGACGGTAACCGCTCTTGTACACCGGTTGCAGCCGGAACTCGTTGTGCGCGCCGATCTCGAGCAGAAGACGCAACCGCGACACGTGACTGTCGATCGTACGGGTGAATTCACGGTATTCGCGGCCCCACACCATCGCGAAGATGTGGTCGCGCGACATCACGCGGCCGATATTGGAAAAGAACAGCGAAGCCAACCGATACTGCGTGCCGGAGAGCTGCACCGGCTGACCGCGCAGCATCACGAGCTGGCGACGTTTGTCGAAATGGTAGGGGCCGATTTCGAAAAAACTCGCGGAGCCGAAGCGGTCGGGGTAAGCACGGCGCAACAGCGCCGAGATGCGCTCGCGAAACTCACCGGGGCGCAGCGGCAACGCGACGTAATCGTCCGCGCCGCCGGCAAGCGCACGCACCGCGCTTTCCTCCGACGTTTCCGCCGATGCGAACAGAACCGGCATCCGGTTGCCGCCGACCGCGCGCACCGATTTCAGCACTTCCGCGCCGGACAGCCGCGTGCCGTTCCAGTCCAGCACCAGCAGGTCCACGGTGGAACGGGCCAGCACTTTCGACATGGACAACCCGTCGTCGTAGGTCAGGCAGGTGTACCCCTCGTCCGCGAGGGCTGATTCGATCGACTGACGCATGAACGGGTCACGCTGGAGGATGGCAATGCGCATGAGGGTCCCTCTTAACGGATAGCTCGCGATTCTCGGAGGGGCCTCCGCGCCATCCCATAGGACCAGTCCTAATTTGCACATCGGTCGACAAGCTCTGACAGCGGCGACCAGAATTCCTACAGCGGGTCATCCGCGCTCGCATCACGCACGAGTCCGGCAATCCGGCGGCCATCGGAACAACGTCCTTTCGGACAGCTTCTTCCATCTAATTAAGCACTTCCCGAGGCAAACGGCATTGATCCTGTAAAATCCCGGGCTGGCTTCAGTCGTCATCGTGTCCCCCTATCCGGGCCGGCATGCCGGTGTCCCGTGCTCTACCCAGCGCCTGTCACACTTCTCGCCCGACGACCGCCGTATTTCCACGCGCACCTCGTGTGGCTTCCAATTCATATAACGACATGGCAATGCAAGCGACAAATCTGGGTGGAGCGCAGGCTGTCACCCCACGCCCGCTTGGGCGCAGCGATTACAAGACACTCGGCCTCGCCGCACTCGGCGGCGCGCTCGAGTTCTACGACTTCATCATCTTCGTGTTCTTCGCGCCGGCGATCGGCCAGTTGTTTTTCCCGGCCGCGATGCCGGACTGGCTGCGTCAGGTGCAGACCTTCGGCATCTTCGCTGCGGGCTATCTGGCGCGGCCGCTCGGCGGCATCATCATGGCGCACTTCGGCGACCTGTTCGGCCGCAAGCGGATGTTCACGCTGAGCGTGCTGCTGATGTCGGTGCCGACGCTGATGATGGGCCTGTTGCCCACCTACGCGAGCATCGGCGTGCTGGCGCCGGTGCTGCTCCTGCTGTTTCGCGTAATGCAAGGCGCGGCGGTCGGCGGCGAAGTGCCGGGCGCGTGGGTGTTCGTGTCCGAGCACGTGCCGCAGCGGCACATCGGCTACGCGTGCGGCACGCTGACGGCCGGTCTCACGGCCGGCATCCTGCTGGGCTCGCTGATCGCGTCGGCGGTGAATCGCAACTTCGCGCCGGCCGACATTGCGGCGTACGCGTGGCGCATTCCGTTTCTCGTCGGCGGCGTGTTCGGGATGTTCTCGGTGTATCTGCGCCGCTGGCTGCACGAAACGCCGGTGTTCGCGGAGCTCAAGCAACGCAAGGCGATCGCCGCGGAAGTGCCGTTGAAAGCCGTCCTGCGCGACCACGGCCGCGCCGTGATCGTATCGATGCTGCTGACGTGGATGCTGTCGGCCGCGATCGTCGTCGTGATTCTGATGACGCCGACGCTGCTGCAAAAGCAGTTTCATATCGCGCCGGCCACCGCGCTCCTCGCCAATTGCGTCGCGACGCTGTGCCTGACGATCGGCTGCGTGGCGGCGGGCTCGATCGCCGGGCGCATCGGCGCGGGGCGGACGATCTTTATCGGCGGCCTCGCGCTGGCGGTGACGTACTACGTGATGTTCCGGCAGCTCGCCGTCGACACGTCGAACCTCGTGCCGTTCTACGCGCTGGCCGGGCTGTTCGTCGGCGTGATCGGGGCGATTCCGTTCGTGATGGTCAAGGCTTTCCCGCCAGTCGTGCGATTCTCGGGCATTTCGTTTTCGTATAACGTCGCCTACGCGATATTCGGCGGCCTCACGCCGATCGCCGTTTCGCTGATGATGAAATCGAATCCGATGGCCGCGCCGCTGTACGTGGGTGCGATCTGCGTTCTGGGCGCGCTCACTACGCTGTTTATCAAGGACGCGCCGCAAACGCGCTAATGCTTTGCTCCAACAACGGCGCGCCAGGCGGGGCGCCGTTGGTTCTAGCGGGGCTCGCTGGCCGCTGGTCCCGCCAAGTGGGTAACACGGGTTGGGCAAACCCGGTCGGCAACATCGACACTTCACGCCGACCCGAAACATGGTGCGCTGCATCGGACCTACGATGTAACGCATGAACTCTCCTCCTACCCCTAATTCCTCCCTGACACCCGCTCTCGGCCGCGTTCTCGCGACGGTCAGCGTCGGCTTCGTGGTCACGCAACTCGACGTGACCATCGTCAATATCGCGCTGCCGAAGATCGGTGCGGATCTGCATGCCAATGTCGCCGGACTGCAATGGGTCGTGGATGCGTACACGCTCGCGTTCGCAGTGCTGATGCTGTCGGCCGGCTCACTCGGCGACCGGCTCGGCGCGCGCCGCATGTACGGGTTCGGCATCGTGCTGTTCGCGCTCGCGTCGCTGGCCTGCGGCCTCGCGCTCGACGCCACGATGCTGGTCGCCGCCCGCGCGGTGCAAGGCATCGGCGCCGCCGCGATGCTGCCGAACTCGCTCGCGTTGCTGAACCAGTCGTATCGACACGATCCGAAGCTGCGGGCGCGTGCTGTCGGGCTGTGGACCGGCGCCGGCGCGATTGCTATTGCGGCGGGCCCGGTGGCGGGTGGCCTGCTGATCGCCGCGTTCGGCTGGCGCAGTATCTTTCTCGTCAATCTGCCGATTTGCGCAGCCGGGTTGCTCGCGACCTGGTTGTGGCTGCCACGGCCGGATGCGGCACGTGAAGATGTGCAGACACGGGCTGGAAACGCTGGAAGCGGGCGCGAGGCTGCCACCGAAACAGACGCCCAGCCGCGCGCCGCAGCGGCAACCGATCCACGCGGGCTCGATCTGAGCGGTCAATGCCTCGCCATCGTCGCGCTGACCGCTTTCGTCGCTGCGGTGATCGAATGGCGGCCGCTGGGTTTGAGTCACCCGCTGGTCGCGGGCGGCTTCGTGCTCGCCGCGATCGCGGCAGCCGCGTTCATCGCCGTGGAATCGCGCGTCGCGACGCCGATGCTGCCGCTTACCCTGTTCAGCAAGCGCAGCTTCAGCGCGGCGGTGCTGTTCGGTATCTGCGTAAACCTGACCTACTACGGGATGGTGTTCGTGCTGAGCCTGTATCTGCAACGTGTGCGCGGCTACACGCCGTTGCAGGCGGGGCTCGCGTTCCTGCCGCTGACAGGCGGTTTTCTGATCTCGAACGTGGCGAGCGGCTGGGTGGTGGGACGCTTCGGCGCACGCGTGCCGATGATTGTCGGCGCGATCATCGGCGGACTCGGCTACGGCTTGCTGCATTTCGTCGATGCCGCCTCGCCGCTTGTCGCGCTGCTGCTGCCGTTCCTGCTGATTCCGTCGGGGATGGGTCTCGCCGTGCCGGCAATGACAACCGCCGTGCTGGCTTCCGTCGAAGCAAAGCGCGCGGGTACGGCATCCGCGGTGTTGAACACGGCGCGCCAGGCCGGCGGCGCCGTAGGCGTGGCCGCTTTCGGCGCGCTGGCAAGCGCCGCGGCCGCCACGCAGATCGTGTCGGGAATGCAGACGGCGACTGCCGTCTCGGTCGGACTGCTCGTGCTCGGCGGCTTGCTCGGTTGTCTTGTTCAGCCGCATCCGCACGCGTCGGCGCAGAAGCCGGACCAGGCCGCGCAGGCGGGATCCTGAACGGGCTAACGGTCGGGCCACGCTGAACGCAAAAGACAACCCCCGCGCGGCGCAAGCCTCGCGGGGGTTGTCTTTATTTCCGGCGAAATTCATTTCCGGCGAAAAGCGGCGCATTCGTGCGAACTATCCCGATGACCCGAGTCCGCGAGTCTGCCCGTTTAAAGCGTCGCTTCCTGAATCGTCCCGGTGTCGATCGCGCGCTCGATCAGCCCGTCGTTTTGCGCCTTCGCGATGGCGTCGGCGATCAGTTTCTCCGGCTCCTCGATCTCGGCCTTGATCGTGCTGATGATTCCCGACGCGTCGAAAATCACCAACGTCTTCGCCGAATCCGCAAGGCTGATGATCACCCGATGCGGCGTGGGCCCTTCTCCGAGACTTGCGCACAACTGCGTGACTTTGCCGCCAATGGTCTGCTCGAAACTTTGAATCATTATTTGCTCCCTTGAATACAAGCCGATTCAACAGCCGTTAGCTCTGTGAGGTAGCACTGAGCGTGCCCATCGGAATCAGAGGTTCAAACCGCCGCGCGGCGAACGCGCGCCGTCGATACTGATACGCCCCGCGCCGGTGACGAACAGCAGCAGGAAACCGCCGGCGATGCCGATGTTCTTCCAGAAGTGGATCACCATGTCGCGTTGCAGAGCGGCGTCGGTGACGTTCCAGAAGTCGTGCCCCAGCACCGCGGTCGCGACCGTATAGGCGGCCATCACGAGGCCGAGCGGCCGGATCTTGAAGCCGACGACGAGAAACAGCCCACCGAGCACTTCGACCGCCGTTGCGATCGGCGCGGCGACCTGCACGAACGGCACGCCCTTCGAATGCAGATAACCGACGAAGCCCGCATAGCCCAGCAGTTTCATCACGCCGCCCCACAGAAACAGCACGGCAAGGGCAATGCGCGCGATGAGGATAACGCCGGAATCGACGGGACGCGTCATGAGGGGCTCCTGTAAATGAATAAGCAGCAGACCCCGCCTGACGGCAGCAGTTCCCGCCTTGCACCTCAGAATATGTGCATCGGCCGGGAATTCCAAGCTCGGACCCGAGGTGGACGGCGCCTGCGCGGCGGTGCTCGCGGCGCGGAGAAAAGCGCATGCGGAACGTGTAGCGGTCTGCGAACGCGCGGTGCGGAGCGCACTTTCATGCCGGCCCAGTGGGCGCCCTGGTACGGCTATGCGCGCGGCGCATCCGGCGCGAGCAACACGCCTTTGGCGAACACGAAACAGCCGTAGCCCCGCTCTTCGCCGGTTGCAATCACGCAATAGGCTTTGCGCGCCCGCTCGTAAAACGCGAACCGTTCGATCGAAGCAAACGGCACGTCGCGCCCTTCCGCCGCGTTGATCTCCGCCTGGACTTCACGCTGCACGGCCGGCAGGGTCGCGGGCTCGCCCACCACTTCCATGCGCGACGCGGGATGCGAGATGAACGTGTCCAGCGGCAGCACCGACAGCACCGCGCGAACCGCGCGCGCCGAGCTCACGCCGTCGAGCCGCAGCAGCTTGCCCAACACCGTCTCGCGCGCGACGGACTCGGCCGGAAAGTTGGCGTCGCAAATCACGAGTTCGTCGCCGTGCCCCATCGAACGTAGCGCGTACAGGATGTCGGCGTTGAGCAGCGGGTCCAGATTCTTTAGCACGATGTCTCCTTGAGGTGTGAGTTGACGGATGATTGCAGCGGGTCGTCCTGACCGGACGACGCTTCGGGCATGCGTCCTTGACTCGCATGGCGACCGATTGTAGCGGTAGCGGGCACGGCTTGCGCGGTCGGCCGCGCGGCCTTTGTGCTGCAGGACGCCGCGCGCTGCGTCGACACGTTGCTGCAACACCGCCAGCGCAACCAGCCTATCAACGCGAGCAACACGAGACCCGCGCCGCCCATCACCGGCTCACGCCAGGCCAGCAACGCCGTGAACGTAAAAGCGCGTGTGCCCGCGAGCAGCGCGAAGCCGGCGATCGTGCCCGACAACGAGTCGGCGGCGCGCACGAGTCGCGTGAACGTGATGGCGGCAGCGGGTTCGTACATGATCGTCTCCGTCAAGTGGGCGGCGTTAGCCGATGCTCATGCGGCAGCGGGCACCTGATCGAGAAAGCCTGTGACAGCCAGCAGGCGGCCGTGCGCGTCGACCACCCCGAAGTCCGAACCCTTCACGATCGCTTCGCCGGCGGGCGTCGTCAGCTCCCACGAAAAACGCAGGCGGTTCGCGAACCCGTCGACCTGCGTCGTGCGACGAAACGTGTGATGCGGGAAACGCTCCTGGACTGCGCGAATCATCGCGTCGATGCCGTCATGGCCTGCGCCGCTCAGCAATGGATCGCGATAGTCGGCATCGGCGGCCCACGTCGCGGCGATCAACTCGCGACGGCGCTCGGCCCCGCTTTCGTTCCATGCATCGAAATAACGGTCGATCAGATCGGTATGCGTACTCATCTCAAACTCCTTGGCATGACTGAGCACCACGCTCGGCAGACACCTTGTATGCGGCGGGCTCGGAGTGAAGATTCGTGGTTTGCGCGCGCGGCGTCGATTACCTGGCAGGTAAGCGTGCGCATTCTTTGCAGTACGTCGGATTGGCCATTCGGCCGAATCGTCAGCGGCGGCATCAGCCGCTAATCTCGTGCAGCGAATCGGGGGCTGCGCGGCGTTGCCGAACGGCATGTGACGAACTCAACGGGCACGGTAAAAACCGCAATTTTGATATGAATAAAACGCTTGCAAGATCGTATCCCAATGGATACACTCATCAACAGATCGCTTCACCTCCTGTGTACACGGTCAATCGCACGGAGGAATTCGATCAGTGGCTTAAACGCTTATCCGATCTCAAGGCGCGAGCACGAATTCTCGTGCGGGTGAGGCGTGCCGAACGAGGTCATTTCGGCGACGTCAAGCTGCTGGAAGAAGGCGTTTCCGAAATGCGCATAGATTGTGGTCCCGGTTATCGGGTCTACTTCGCGCGCGAGGGGCGTCGAATGTATTTGCTGCTTTGCGGCGGCAACAAGTCTACCCAGCAGGCCGATATCAAGCAGGCCAAAGCAATGTGGGCAGCAATCAGAGAGGAACTGTCATGAGCAAAATCAAAACCGCACGTTTCGACGCATCGCATTACCTCGATAGTGAGGAAATGATCGCTGAATATCTCAACGCCGCGCTCGAAGAGGGCGACGCCGACCTGCTCCTCGCGGCGATCGCGGATATCGCGAAAGCACGCGGTATGACCAAGGTCGCGGCAGACGCCGGGCTCGGCCGCGAAAGCCTCTACAAGACGTTCGCGCCCGGATCCAAACCGCGTATGGATACTGTGTTCAAGTTGCTGCATGCCCTCGGCGTCAAGCTGAATGTCGTACCGGGCCGCGGCGTGGTGCACGCGTGAGTCGGGCTTGGGGTGGTGCTTGGGTCAGCGCTTAGGTCAGCGCTTGTCAGGCTTGCTGCGGCGCTCCGGTGTCCTGTTGGGCTGCCGGCAGATTCTGGCCTCCGGTATGCGTCGCGGGGTCTGGGGCTGCCGTGTAGCTCATCGTGGCACTACCGCACTGCATTACCTCGCAAGTAATGGATCGTTAGCGTGCATTGGCTATCATCAACGGCATGAACACACTCTCGCTTGCGCAAACCGTTCCGTCGACCGCGTCGACGGCCAGCCGCACTGTCGGTGATCTGCTGCGTGAATGGCGGCAACGCCGGCGGATGAGCCAGTTGCTGCTCGCCGCCGAGGCCGATATTTCCACGCGGCATCTGAGCTTCGTGGAATCGGGTCGCGCGCTGCCCAGCCGGGAAATGGTCATGCATCTGGCCGAGCGGCTCGATGTGCCGTTACGTGCGCGCAATGCGTTGCTGATCGCCGCCGGGTATGCGCCGCTCTTTCGCGAACGTCCGCTGACCGACCCGCAACTGACCGCCGCGCGCGAAGCCGTCGATCTGGTACTCAAGGGCCACGAGCCGTACCCGGCGCTTGCGATCGACCGGCATTGGACCATCGTCGCCGCGAACAATGCGCTCGCGCCGCTGCTCGCCGGAGCGAGTCCCGAGTTGCTGAAACCGCCGGTCAACGCGTTGCGCCTGAGCTTGCATCCGGACGGCATTGCTGCATCGATCGTCAACTGGCACCAGTGGCGCGCGCACGTGCTGGCGCGGCTGCAACGGCAAATCGACGTAAGCGGCGACGACACGCTCAGCGCGCTGCGAGACGAACTGGCTGCCTATCCGGCGCCACCCGGCGTGGATGCGACAGCCCATCACGAGGAGTCCACAACGAGCCAGGTCGCCGTACCGCTACGGCTACGCACGCCGATCGGCGTCCTGTCGCTTTTCAGCACGACCACGGTATTCGGAACGCCAGTGGATATCACGCTATCGGAGCTCGCAATCGAAGCATTTTTCCCCGCCGATCCACAAACCGCAGCCGCGTTGCGCGATCACGCGGATGCCAACAAGCACGGTGAAATGTAGGCTTGCGGGCGCGATCGGGCGTAGTCCAGGCAGGCTCGCCGATTCAACTGTCGAGCGGTTACAGTGCGAATCGAGTCAACCCGCTACACGCCCATACCGCCGACCTCACCGCCCTCCTGATCCATGCTATCGTTTTCGATTTCGGTTACACCGCACCATCCCTGAAACGGCGATTCGCCGCTTTCGGTTCGTCTCTTCCAGTTGTTGTCACTCAATCCACCATGTCTGATTTTTCCACTTCGCTTCCGCGCGTGCCGCGCCGCTTCGACGTCAACCCGAAGCCACTCGGCGTCGCACTCGTTCTGATCGCACTAGGCGCGATTTATCTCGCGCAAACGGTCAGCGGCCGCCAGGCCGCGCTTTATATCGTCGGCGCGTTGCTGGGCATGTCGCTGTATCACGCGGCATTCGGTTTCACGTCGTCGTGGCGGGTGTTTATCGCCGACGGTCGCGGCGCCGGTCTGCGCGCTCAAATGCTAATGCTGGCGCTCGGCGTACTGCTGTTCTTCCCGGCGCTCGCCGCAGGCACGCTGTTCGGCCGGCCCGTCGTCGGACTGGTCGCGCCGGCGGGCACGTCGGTGCTGGTCGGTGCTTTCATGTTCGGCATCGGCATGCAACTGGGCGGCGGCTGCGCATCCGGCACGCTCTATACAGTGGGCGGCGGCAGCACCCGCATGATCGTTACCCTGGTCGCGTTTATCGTCGGTTCGGTGGTCGCGACCGCGCACATGCCGTTCTGGACTGCGCTGCCGTCGCTCAAACCGCTTTCGCTGGTAACGACGCTCGGCGCCGGCTGGGCCATCGCGCTCAACCTCGCGGTTTTCGCGGCAATCGCGGCGTTGACTGTATGGGTCGAGCGGCGCCGTCATGGCCGGCTGATCAACGAAACGCAACGGTCGCCGCATGCGTCGCCGTGGTTGCATGGTCCCTGGCCGCTATTCGTCGGCGCGATCGCACTGGTTCTGCTCAACTTCGCGACACTGGCGTTGTCGGGCCGTCCGTGGGGTGTGACGTCGGCGTTCGCGCTGTGGGGCGCCAAGATCTTTGCCGCGTTCGGAATCGACGTCGCCAACTGGCCGTATTGGGCGTCGCAAGCCAACGCAGGCGCACTGGCCTCACCTGTTACACATGACGTCACCTCGGTGATGGATCTCGGCATCGTCCTTGGCGCGATGGCGGCAGCAGCACTCGCCGGCCGTTACGCACCGATCTGGAAAGTGCCGGCCCGTTCGCTGTTTGCAGCCGTGCTCGGCGGTCTGATGCTCGGCTACGGCGCCCGCCTCGCCTACGGTTGCAACATCGGCGCGTACTTCAGCGGCATCGTGTCAGGCAGCCTGCACGGCTGGCTGTGGCTCGTCGCCGCCTTCGCCGGCAACGTGCTGGGCACTCGGCTGCGGCCGGCCTTCGGCCTTGAAGTCGAGCGAGTTCGCGCAAACGGTTGCTAGTTGTTACAACTGCGGCCTCGTTTGTAACTGGGGCCGCAGCAATCTGTTACACCTCTGATTTGTCCCCATAGCAGCGCCAACAGGCGGAATTTATTACTTTCCATTGGCCTCGCTTTCCGTTTCCTTTCTATTGCAAATGTGATTTCCCCACCTTTGCGTCGCGATTTTACATTTGCTCATATGATTAGATGAGGAGCCCATCCTGCAAGGGTTTCCATGGATTCTCGCTCCCCTGGAAATCACAAAAAATTCGTCTTGCATGGTCTATTACGTCTCTGTGAAATTGTTACCGAAATTTCATGTATCTTTTTGGGATATTTTTTTGAGAAGGGATTGATTTCTTGATTTGCCCTTCATACAATTCGTCCCAAGCTGTTACGAAATGTAACGCGATGTATCAAAAGGTCGCCGTCTGTATCAGGTGGTGACATGTAGCCGGGGGTTAGCGTTTCCGGCGAGGCATAAAAGACATAACGGCAAAAAGCCGACATAGCAATTCGGGGCTTCGGAAACACGAAAATGGACCGTAGCAGCGAGACGTTGGATTCAATCCGCGAAATCAACTTGTCGTACATCATGCTCGCGCAACGCATGTTGCGCGAGGACAAACCGGTCGGGATGTTCCGCCTGGGATTGTCGTCGGAACTGGCTGATTTGCTTGCCGGGCTGTCGCTCGCGCAGATCGTCAAGCTGGCCGCTTCCGATCAGCTTTTATGCTTCTTCCGCTTCAACGACCACTCGATGTTGTCGGCGTTGACGCAAACTACGAAGCACACCGCCGTTGCACCGACTCACGCGGCGATCCTGCTCGCAGGCCAGCCTGCTGAGCAGTTTGCTTAATCGAGGTGAGTGCGATGCTCAAGCGTAGCCTGACGGAAGACGCACAAGAAGTATTTCGCGCGATCGCGCTGATCGAGCTCGGCGCGCGCATGCAGGTACTCGAGAGTGAGTTGACGCTCTCGCGCGACCGCATGATCCGCCTGTACCGCGAAGTCAAGGGCGTATCGCCGCCCAAGGGCATGCTGCCGTTCTCGGCGGACTGGTATATGACATGGCTCGCGAATATCCACGCGTCGCTGTTCTACAACACGTACCTGTTCCTGAAGAACGAAGCGCGCTGCTCGCATCTGGACGCGCTGACCAAAGGGTATCGGCTGTATCTGGAACATTGCCAGCACAGCGAGACCGAACCGGTGCTGGATCTGACGCGTGCGTGGACGCTCGTGCGTTTCTTCGACGCCGACATCCTGCAACTGACCAAGTGCTGCCGCTGCACCGGCAAATTCGTCGCGCACAAGCATGACTTGCAGCACAACGTGGTGTGCGGCGCCTGCCAGCCGCCGTCGCGCGCAGGCAAGACGAAGAAAGCTGCTGCCGCCCGCCAGGAAGCACTCGAGGCTTCGCAGATCGCACAGGCTGCCTGAACGGCATTGAAATCGATGAGGGCCGGTCCAGCCTGATTCGAACCGAAGCGCCAGATACAAAAAGGTCCGCAAAACAGTGGACCTTTTTTCATTTGAATTTGAATTTGAATTTAAGCCAGCTGGTCAGTCCACCCATCCCACCGTCTGCACCACCAGCCACAGGTTCGCCGCGCTGATCACAGCAAACAGCGTCCACGCGAGCACGCGCGTCAGCAGGCGGTTCGCGAATTCGCCCATCAACGAGCGGTCGTTGGTCATGCGGATCAGCGGATACAGCGCGAACGGCAGTTGCAGACTCAGCACTACCTGACTCGCAACAAGCAGCTTGCCGACCGCGCCATTACCCATCATCTGCACGCCGATCAACGCGGGAATCAACGCCAGGGCGCGCGTGATGAAACGCCGCTGCCAGCACGGAATCTTCAGCTTCAGAAAGCCTTCCATGATGACTTGCCCGGCCACGGTGCCGGTGAATGTCGAGCTCTGTCCCGACGCCAGCAGCGCGATCGCGAACAGCACCGCGGCGAATCCGGTGCCGACGATCGGCGCGAGCAGCTTGTACGCATCTTCGATTTCGGTGACCTGATTGTGGCCGGTCGCATGGAACGCGGCCGCCGCGAGAATCAGGATTGCCATGTTGATCAGCAATGCGATCACCAGCGAGACGATCGTATCGATGCGCGACATGCCGATCGCCGAGCGAATGCTCGCGGAATCGCGCTTGACGGCACGCGTCTGCACGATCGACGAATGCAGGTAGAGGTTATGCGGCATCACGGTCGCACCGAGAATGCCGATCGCCAGATACAACGGCTCGCGGCTGCTGAGCGCCTGCCACGACGGAATCAACCCTTGCGCGACCGACGGCCAATGCGGCTTCACCAGCGCCAGCTCGACGATGTAACCGATGCCGATCGTCGCGATCAGTCCGAGGATGATCGCTTCGAGATCGCGGAAATTCTTGCCCTTCAGGCCAAGCACGATCAGCGTATCGAACGCGGTCAGCAGCACGCCGGTGGTCAGCGAGCATTTGAACAGCAGATGGAACGCGAGCGCGCCGCCCAACACTTCGGCGAGATCGCAGGCGACGATCGAGAGTTCGGCAAGCACCCACTGAAAACGTGCGATACCCAGCGAATAGCGTTCGCGCGACAACTCCGCGAGATCGCGCCCGGTCGCGATACCGAGCCGCATGCTCAGGCATTGCAGCGCCATCGCAGCGAGACTCGATAACAGTACGACGAACAGCAGGCTATAGCCGTAGCGCGAACCGGCTTCGATATCGGTGGCCCAGTTGCCGGGGTCCATGTAGCCGATGGAAATCAGCAGGCCGGGTCCTGCGAATTGCAGGATTTTTTTCCAGAACGGCGCGCCTTGCGAAACGGCGACGGTGCCTTGCACCTCGGATGGGCAAAAGGGCGCCGTTGCGGTGGTCGGTAATTTGAACTGCAATCCGGTGATCTCTTGAAGGGAATAAACCGCGACGGCGCGTGCGGCCGTCGCGAACCGCCTCAAGTGTACAAAGAAACGTCCGGCAATGTCCCGCTGAGCGCGTAACGGCCGACGTCGCGCACGCGATAGTCGAGCGGATCGTGCAGCGTATGCACGCGGGCGTTGCGCCAGAACCGGTCGAGCGCGAGCGGTGCGTGCGTCGCGCGGGCGCCGCATGCGTCGAACAGTTTTTCGCTGACGTCGAGCGCCGCGCGGTGCGCGACGATTTTCGCCTCCGACGTGGCAAGCGCCACATGCGCGCGGGTTTCGGCGGCGAGCGCGGGACCTTGCTGCCACGCGTCGTCGAGAATGTAGGCGGCGCGCGTGGCCAAAGCTTCCGCGCTGACCGTCTGCAAGCGCATTTCTCCGAAACGCTGGATCAGGTACGGATCGTCGGTGGCCTTTTCGACACCGGAGTTGATCCATGGCCGGCCGTTCTGATTGACGTAAGCGCGCGCTTCTTCGAGCGCCCCTTGCGCAATGCCGACGAACAGATTGGTCAGTACCTGCTGTGAAATCAGCGTGCGCAGACTCGCATAAGGGGTGTCGGCCTTATGCAGGACTTCGTGCGACTCGACTCTGACGTGCGCGAACGACACGCTGCCGCTATCGGTCTGCCGCTGACCGATCGGATCCCAGTCTTCGTGAACGGTGATGCCTTCGCGTGTGGTCGGCACGACGGCGAATACCGGTTTGCCGCTGAGCGGATCGTGTGCGGACACCGTCATCATCTGCGAGCCGCGCGTGCCGGAGCAAAAGCCCTTCTGACCATCGAGACGATAGCCGCCGTCACCCGTTGCGCTTGCAACGAGTCGCGTGTCGAGCGGGTTGACCGCGTTACCCCACCACCACCGCCCTTCCACGGTGCCGCTCAGATAGCGTGCGCGTTGTTCGGGATTGCCCCATACATCCACGCTCACGACTTGCAGGCAAGTGAAGCCGAGCAGATGCGCGAGCGCGCTGTCCACTCGCGCGAGGGTTCGAATCGTGTCGTAGATTTCCGGCCAGCGCGCGCCGCGGCCGCCGAATTCACGCGGCACCGCAAGCGTCAGCAGGCCTGCGTCCGCGATCCACTGCTTTTCCTGCGCGGCATGGCCGCCATTGCGATCGCGCTGCGCCGCGCTGGCGCGCAAGGCATCGAGCAAGCTGGCGAGATCGCGCACCGCGCTTTTGTCGACAGGTTCCTGCGTATACAGCGCCTCGGAAGAACGAGGTTCGTTCATGCAATGTCCACCTGGAGAGATATAACGTGCATCACGCGCGTTGCGTCAGGCGTCGCACAAAGCGGTCGCCGACGAACTGCACGGCCGTCACGATCACCACCAGCAGCACGATCACCGTCACCATCACGGTCGTATCGAAGCGTTGATAGCCGTAGCGGATCGCGAGATCGCCGAGGCCGCCTGCGCCGACCGCGCCCGCCATCGCGGACGAACCGATCATCGCGACCACGGTGATCGTGAAGCCGCCGAGAATGCCCGGCAATGCTTCCGGCAACAACACGTGCCAGATGATGTGACGGCGCTGCGCGCCCATCGCCTGCGCGGCTTCGATCAGGCCGCGGTCCACTTCGCGCAGGCTCACTTCGGCCACGCGAGCAAAGAAAGGAATCGCAGCGATGCTGAGCGGCACGACCGCGGCCCACACGCCGATCGTCGTACCGATCAGCAGGCGCGTCAGCGGCAGCAATGCAACGAGCAAAATGATGAACGGTGTCGAGCGGAACGCGTTGACCAACGCGCCGAGCGTGCGATTGACCGTGGGCTTTTCGAAGATGCCGTCGCGCGTGGTCGTGACCAGCACCAACGCGAGCGGAATGCCGATCAACGCCGCGAAGAATGCCGACACGCCGACCATTACGATCGTGTCGCGGATCGCGTCCGCAAGTTCGGAGAGCCAAAGATCAGACATAGCCGAGTACCTCGACATGATTGGCGAATCGGCGCGCGCGTTCGAGCAGCGCCGCGACCTGGTGTTGCAACGCGCCTTCAGCGCCCGCGCGGACTTCCGCCGACACCACCAGCCGCCCTTGCGCGTGCCCCTGAATCCGGTCGATCCCGCCATGTACGAAACTCACCCGGCTGCCGTCGACGCTCAGCGCATTCGTCAAACCGCCCAGATCAGGTTCGCGCGAGTCGGCGCCGGTGAACCGGACATCGAGCAGGATATTCGCGTCGCCCTGCGCGATGTCGTGCACGGGCTTCACGCGCGCCGCCAGATCGGCGGGCAAGTCATGGACCAGTGTGCGCAGCAACGCTCGCGTCGCGTCATGTTGCGGACTGCCGAAAACGCGCCACACTGCCCCGCTTTCCACCACTTCGCCGCGCTCGATTACCGCGACCGTATCGCACACTTCGCGAATCACCTGCATTTCATGCGTGATCAGCACGATGGTCAGATCGAGGCGTCGATTGATATCGCGCAGCAACGCAAGAATCGCTTGTGTCGTTTCGGGATCGAGTGCGGAGGTCGCTTCGTCGCATAGCAGGATGTCCGGATCGGTCACCAATGCGCGTGCGATGCCGACGCGTTGCTTCTGGCCGCCCGAGAGACTTGCCGGATAGGCGTCGCGCTTATCGGACAGTCCCACCAGTTCGAGCAATGCATCGACCTTTCGTTCGATCGCCGCTTTCGGCGTGCCCGCGATTTTCAGCGGCAACGCGATGTTCTCGCGTACCGTCTTGGCCGACAGCAGGTTGAAATGCTGAAACACCATGCCGATGCGCCGCCGCAATGTAACGAGGCCGCGCTCGTCGAGTTCGCCGACGCTCACGCCGTTCACTCGCACGGCGCCCGAACTCGGTTTTTCCAGACCGTTCACGAGCCGCAGCAGTGTCGATTTGCCCGCGCCGCTACGGCCGATGATACCGAAGACCTCGCCGCGCGCGACGTTCAACGTGATATTTGCGAGCGCAGCGGTCGCGACGCCTTTCGAGCTGGTGAACACCTTGCCGATATCGTCGAACACGACGGCGGCCTGGGTCTTCTGCACTTCGGCGGGACTCGACGCCAGCGACGGTGCGGGCTCGATGAACTGGGCGCCCTCGAAGAGATTCGTCATCGCAACGCTCCTGTCATGCATCCACGGTGGACTGGGTTCTACGCCGGTGCTGCGCGCCCACATGCACGTCGGGCAGCCGCGCGCGGCCGTCGCCGAACAGCTTCTCGCGCAAGGTCGGCGCCGGATCGTAGTCTTCCTTGTAGACGCCGCGATTCTGCAATTCCGGCACCACCAGGTCGACGAAATCCTCGAACGATTCGGGCATAACCGTGCGCGTCAGATTGAAACCGTCCACGCCCGCTTCATCGATCCACGAGATCAACTCGTCCGCGATCTGCTGCGGCGAACCGATCACGGGTTTCGCGCGGCCACCAAGCGTCATCTGTTCAAGCACCTTGCGCTTGGTCCACACGCCGCTCACGCTCTTCTTCGAAATCGCTTCCACCGCCGATTGCATCGATTCGGTTTTCACATAGGAAATCGGCTCGTCCAGCTCGTATTGCGCGAAGTCGATGCCGGTCGAACTCGAGAAGTGCGCGATGCCGCCTTCGGCGCTCGCATAACGGCGGTACTCTTCGAATTTCTCCTGCGCGGCCCGTTCTGTTTCGCCGACTACAACGGTGATGCCGACGAAAATCTTGATGTCCTCCGGCGCCCGGCCGAAGCTCGCCGCGCGCGCGCGAATGTCGTCGACGATCGAGCGCGTCAACTGCTTGCTCTGGCCGCCGACGAACACGCATTCCGCATGGCGCGCGGCGAAATCGACGCCGCGGCTCGACGAGCCGGCCTGATACAGAACCGGCGTGCGCTGCGGCGAAGGTTCGCTCAAATGAATCGCGTCGATCGAATAGAACGGACCGTCGTGCTTCACGCGATGCACCTTGTCCGGACGCGAGAAAATGCGCGCGGCGCGGTCGCGCACCACCGCGTCGTCTTCCCAGCTCTGCTCCCACAGCTTGTAGACCACGTCCATGTAATCGTCGGCGCGGTCGTAGCGGTCGTCGTGACTGATCTGCTGCGCGAGACCCATGCCGCGCGCCGCGCTGTCCAGATAGCCGGTGACGATGTTCCAACCCACGCGCCCTTTCGTCAGATGATCGAGCGTCGACATGCGGCGAGCGAACAGATACGGCGGCTCGTAAGTGAGATTCGACGTCACGCCGAAGCCGATATGTTTCGTCACATGCGCCATTGCCGGCACGATCAGCGCGGGATCGTTGATCGGAATCTGCACCGCCTCGCGCAGCGGCGTATCCGGTCCGCCCTGATACACGTCGTATACGCCGACGATGTCCGCGAGAAAGATTCCGTCGAACTTGCCGCGCTCGAGCGTTTGCGCAAGGCTCGTCCAATAGTCGAGGTCCGTGTAGTGCGCGGAGCGATCGCGCGGATGCGTCCACAAACCATGATTGATATGGCCGACCGCATTCATATTGAACGCGTTCAGCAGGATCTTTTTCTTCGCCATTGCGGCACTCCTTGCACTGTCCGGCGCGGCTCGTCGCGCGCGTTTTCTTTGCTTTTGCTTGCGGCTTTTATCCGCGTTTTTACGCGCGTTTTTACGCGCGTTTTCCCGTTTACCAGGCGATGGCGTACAGATTGCCGAAAGCCTTGTCGAGCGCCGCACGCACGGCCGGCGAGTGCTGATAGATCGAGATGAACTTGCGGATGCGCGGATCGTTCGCGCTTTCCGGACGTACGACCCATTGGATCGCGTAGTTCTTGTTTTCCAGGCCGTCGAACAGCAGCGCGCTATTCGGATCGGTCGTGCCCGCGAGCTTGATGAAGCTCGGATAGCCTTGCGCGAGGTCGACGTCGTCGAGCGAACGGGCCAGTTGCGACGCTTCGAGCTGGACGATCTTCAGGTGCTTCGGGTTGTCGGTGATATCGAGTGTGGTTGCGCGATAATCGACGCCCGGCTTCAGCTTGATCAGACCCGCGCGTTGCAGCAGCAACAGGCCGCGGCCGCCATTGACCGGATCGTTGGCGATTGCAACCGTCGCGCCGTCCTTCAATTCGTCGAAGCGTTTGATCTTCTTCGAATACAGGCCGATCTTCATGATCGTGCCTGGCGCAATCGAAATGAAGTTATAGCCGCCCTGCTTGTTCGCGTTCTCCAGAAACGGAATGTGCTGGAAGTAGTTGACGTCGATGTCCTTGTTCGCGAGCGCCGCGTTCGGCGTGTTCCAGTCGGTGAATTCGACGATTTTGACGTCGAGCCCCTGCGCTTTCGCCTCGCGCGCGGCGATTTTGAGCGCCTCGATTTGCGGGCTTGTGGACACGCCGACTTTGAGCGTGGCCGTGTCGGTCGCGCGGGCGGGTGTGGCCGACAACGCGAGCGCGAGGCCGAGCGCGCTCACGAGCGAAACAGTCGACGCGTGGAAAAAGCGCCGCATATTGAACCGGGAATTACGCATGATGAGCTCGCTGACGTTGGATCTTGGTTTCAGAGGGTGATTTGTTTCGAGGCAGCGCAAGGCGAGCCGATCCGGCGGCATGCCGAATGGCGTGCCGGATTCGATCGGACAGCAGAAATCTGCGACGCGGAGTTTCGCCGACGGCGGCAGTAATGGGACGCGCGGGCTGATCAGCGCGGACAGCGGCAGGTCGGGCAGGTCATCGCCTCTCTCCAGATGAGGTGCGGACCATCATAGAGGGCGGAAATCCGGCGGTCTACGAACGGATTTTTGGAAGGAAAGCGGGAAAACTGATTTGGCGGCCCGTGGGCGTTGCGGCCCGCATCGCAGTTAGCCGGAGTGACTGATCCACTCGATTGCATTGGGCACTTGCCCGCACTCAGGGATCGACGACAGCCCCACAGGCATCAGTCGGCAGAGCAGCGACGTGGCCGACGAGCGGTATGGCCTTCAGCCCTGCCGATGTGATACGGCACGGCGCGGCAGCCAGCCCGCACCCGCTCAGCGCAATGCACAACACACCGAGCGCGGCCCATCTGCCCCATTGCGCACGCCGCATAGTCGCGCCGCTGTTAAACCCAGTTTGTTGATTCATGGTTACCTCTCTATGTTCTTGCGTCGGCTCGATTGCCGCGCGTGATGAGTGCCTGATCACACATTGCCGGTAGAGCCGCCGAAAACTGCCACACCATGGGGCGACCTGCTTCGCGCGACGCAGAGTCGACGCCGCGGTACCGGCAAGACACCGGATTCTAGGCATCGCTCGCACGCATGTCTGTCCGAAAAGTCCTCGCAATTGTGCGCAAATGTGCTCAAGTGTTCGCGAGTGTTCGGCACGCCCCTCGCACGCGTCGGCTCGGATAAAGTTGGCCGCTTGCGAGGAGAAAACGATGAACGGCATACCGCTCAAGTACTCGCGGTTTGCCGTGATTCGCGCGGTACTGGCCGCTTCGATAGCGTTTGGATGTATCGCTTTTGCCCAGCGCGCACTGGCCGACGACAAGGCTTGCCGCGTCATCGCGGGCAACCCTGACCGGCCGCCGGTCGGCCTGGTTCTATCTGGCGGCGGCGCACGCGGCTACGCCCATCTCGGCGTGCTGAAAGTGCTGGAAGAAAATCGCATTCCGGTCGACTGCATCGCGGCAACCAGTATGGGTGCGGTGGTCGGCGGTCTATACGCGAGTGGCATGACCGCGAAAGAAATGGAGAGCCGCCTCGCGTCGGTCAATCTCGCGGACATCGCGTTCGATGTCACCGCGCGGGCCGATTTGCCACAGGCTCGGCGTGAAGACGAACGCCTGTATGTGAACAGCCTGTCGTTCGGCTTCGGCGCCAACGGTATCAGGCTCCCGGCCGGACTCGTTCAGGGCAACCGCGTGCAGGCGCTTCTGCAGGACTGGACCTCCGCGGTGCCGGCGAACCAGCCGTTCGACAGGCTACCGATCCCCTACCGCGCGATCGCCACCGACTTGCGCACCGGTCAGCAGGTCGTGCTCGATCAGGGTTCGCTGCCGCTCGCGATTCGCGCCAGCATGGCGCTACCGGGCCTTTTCGCGCCCACCGACGTGAACGGACGGACGCTCGTCGACGGCGGCCTCGTCAGCAACCTGCCGGTCGAAACCGCGCGCGACATGGGCGCCGGCGTCGTGATCGCCGTGGACATCGGCTCGCCGCTGCGCCCGCTCGACACGCTCGCATCGCCCGCCGACGTGATGCAGCAAATGATCGGAATCCTGATCAATCAGAACGTCTCCCAGCAGCGCAAGCAACTGGGTGCGCAAGACGTGCTCATCGAACCGCAGCTCGGCTCGATGAGCTTTACCGACTTCGCGAGCGCGAGCCGCGCGATCGCTGTGGGCGAGGCCGCGGCGCGCACCGCACTGCCCACACTCAGGCATCTGGCGCTGTCGCCCCAGCAGTATGCCGAGTACCGGGCGGCACACAGCGCACAGCCAGTCGAGCCGCCCCGCATTACGCAGATCGAAATCGCGTCGCCTGGCCGGGTTCCGGAAAAACGCATCCGCGACGCGCTGCACCTTCAGCCCGGCGACCTTTACGATCCGACCGCAATCAACAGGAATCTTCTCAAGCTCACGACCGACGGCGACTTCGAAGACGTAACGCAGCAGTTGATCACCAACGGCGACCAGCACACGCTGGTTGTCGACGCGCACGAGAAATCCTGGGGGCCGAATTTCCTGCTGTTCGGCCTTGGGCTGTCGAGCAGTTCTACCGATGAAGGTGGGTTCCGGATCCACGTCGGCTATCGCCGGCCGTGGATCACGTCATCGGGACTCGAAGGGCGAATCGACAGCACGGTCGGAAGCGATCTGATCAACCTGCATGCGGAGTTGCGCCAGCCGTTGTCGACCCGGTTCGGGTATTACCTCGCGCCTTACGCAGAATATGAACGCCGGTACATCAATCTCTACGATCCGGCCACCGACCTCAGGTTCACCCAGTATCACCAGCAGACGGAGCGCATTGGTTTCGATCTGGGCGTGCCGCTGTCGGCATTCGGCGACTTCCGGATCGGCCTCGCGTACGCACACGGGCATGGATCGTCCGTCTATAACATTCAGAACGACGAAGGAATGGTTGCATTCCCCAACTACTATGGGCGGCAGATCACTACGCGTGCGCGGCTTGTCGTCGATCAACTCGATGATCCGGTCTTTCCCCGTCAAGGATACTTCGCTGATCTGCGAGTAGAGAGGTCGTTATCGGGGGGCAGCCACTCCCTGTCTGACTATGCGAGCCCTCACTACACCGAGGTCTACGGCAAAGGATTGATTGCGGCTAGCATCGGTCGGCATAGTTTCAACGCGAGCATCGAGGCGGGTAACGATTTCGGCGGTCAGAACCAGGTCGATGCATTCGCGTTCACGCTCGGCGGCTTCCAGCATCTGTCCGCCTATGCCGCCGACCAGCTTGCCGGCAACACGATGATCTACGGACAGGTGACCTACATGAACCAGCTTGCGTCTTTCAACGCGTCGTTGTTCCACGCTCTCTTCGCGGGTATCAGCGTTGAAGCGGGGAATGTCTGGAATAACGGGGTGTTCGACAACGGCAAGGGTCCGCTTAAACGGAGCGTCACCTTCTTCACCAGCCTGACCAGTTCATTTGGTCCGGTCTATTTCGGTGTCGCGCTTGCGCCGGGTGGGCGCAAAAATGTCTACGTCCAGCTGGGGCACTCGTACTGAACCACGCGCGGCAAGCCGCTATTACGGACCCGGAATACAGCCGCCGCGCACGACAAAACGCCGGGCCGCGCTCACGCGCAACCCGGCGTTATTCCCTGCCAGACGACTCAAAACCTAGCGCTTCGCCACCTGTTCCGCGGACGCTGACACCGACGCTGACGCCGAAACCGCAGCAGACCCAGCCGCCCCCGAGGCCGGCGCAACCGCCCCCACCGCCGCATCCGGCGACTTCACATCGCCCCAGCCGCCGCCCAGCGCGCGGATCAGATTGACCGTCGCCACCGCCTGCGTGCCGGACAAGTGACTGGCCTGCAGTTGCGAGATCAACACTTGCCGCTCGCCGTCGATCACATCCAGATAGCTGACCGCGCCTTCCGTGTACTGCGTGCGTGATAGATGCGCGGCGCGCTGCGACGCCTCGACCGCGACGTTCTGCTCGCGCATCTGATCGTCGAGCAGACGCAGATCGGCCAGGTTGTCCTCCACCTCGCGGAACGCCACCAGCACCTGTTGACGATACTGCGCGACATCCTCGTCGTACTTCGAACGTGCCTGCGCGAGGTTGGCCTTGCGGCGGCCGCCGTCGAACAACGGCAACGTCAACGCGGAGCCGGCCAACGGCCCGAGCAGGAACGCACGGCTCGACCACATGAACAGATCGCCGAGCGTCGCCGATTCATAACCGAACGCGCCGGTGATATCGAGCTTCGGGAAGAACGCCGACTTCGCAAGACCGACGCGCGCGTTCGCCGCCGCCATTGCCCGTTCGGCCGCCGAAATATCGGGCCGGCGTTCCAGCAGCGCCGACGGCAGACCCGGCGGCACACGCACCGTCACGGGCGCGAGCGGTGCTTCCGCGAACGAGAAATCCGCCGGCGGCTTGCCGAGCAGAATCGCGAGACTGTGCTCGGACGCCGCACGCTGACGCGCAACGCCAACCGCATCGGCACGCGCGCTAGCAAGTTCATTACGGGCTCTCGACACATCCAGCTCACCGATATCGCCTTCCTTGAAACGACGCTCCACCAGCTTCAGCGTGTCCTCTCGCAACGCCACGGTACGGCGGTACAAATCCTGATCCGTGTCGAGCTCGCGCAACTGGAAGTAGTTCTGCGCGACATCCGCCTGCAGCGACAACTGCACCGAACGGAACAGCGCTTCGCTTTGCTGCTCGTCCGCACGCGACGCATTGACGTTCGAGCCGACTCGCCCGAACAGATCCGCTTCGTACGACGCGGTGGTTTGCGCGCGCCAGATCGTGCCAGTGGTGCCGCCCGCGCTATCCGGCAGGAACTGCGAGGCCGCCGATGCCCGCTCGCGTGTCGGGCCGAAGCCCGCGTCGAGCTTCGGGAACCAGTCCGACTTCGCCGCCTGCGTCACGGCGCGCGCCTGTTGCACGCGAGCCGCAGCCGCTTTCAGGTCCTGATTCGCCGCAGCGGCCTGCTCTTCGAGCGCGTTCAGTTGCGGGTCGCCGAACACGGCCCACCATTCGCCGCGATGCGCGTCGTCGGCGGGTTGTGCGGGCTTCCACGTGCCGGTATCGTGCGCGGAAGCCGACACCGTAGACGCCGTCGGCGTTTCCTTGAACGCCGCCGGCGTATCGACATCCGGCCGCTTATACGTGGGTTCGACGGAGCAGGCTGCGAGCAAGGCCAGCAGCAAACCGCTGGCAGCCGCTCTGCCCCACCCGTTCAAAGTTTCAAAACGCTTCATTATTGTTTTCTCCTCAGGCTTCCGTCACCGGCGTGCCAAGGTGCGGCGCGTCCTTCTGAGCGACGTGGATCGTGCCACCCGCCAGCGTACGCAGCACCACATAGAACACAGGCGTCAGCATCAGCCCGAACAACGTCACGCCGAGCATGCCGAAGAACACCGCGATACCCATCGCGTGACGCATTTCGGAACCCGCTCCGCTCGACAGCACCAACGGCACCACACCCATGATGAATGCGATCGACGTCATCAGAATCGGGCGCAGACGCAAGCGGCTTGCTTCGATCGCCGCCGCGAGCGGCGTGCGTCCGTCATGCTCAAGCTCGCGAGCGAACTCGACGATCAGAATCGCGTTCTTCGCCGACAACCCGACCAGCACCATCAAACCGATCTGCGTGAAGATGTTGTTGTCGCCATGCGTGAGCCACACGCCGGTCAGCGCGGACAGCACGCTCATCGGCACGATCAGGATCACCGCGAGCGGCAGCGTCAGGCTTTCATACAGTGCGGCGAGCACGAGGAACACGAGCAGCACGCTGATCGGGAACACCCACAAACCCGCATTACCCGCGATGATCTGCTGATACGTGAGGTCGGTCCATTCCAGCTTCACGCCATGCGGCAAGGTTTCCGCCGCGACGCGTTCCGCCGCTGCCTGGGCCTGGCCGGACGAGAAGCCCGGCGCCGGTCCACCGTTGATGTCCGCGGCCGTATAGCCGTTGTAGCGCACCACCATTTCCGGACCATACGTCGGCGTCACCGTGACGAGCGACGACAACGGCACCATGTCGCCCGCGGCATTGCGCGTCTTCAGTTGCAGGATGTCGTCGGCGCGTTGACGGAACGGCGCGTCGGCCTGCACCCGCACCTGATACACGCGGCCGAAGCGGTTGAAGTCGTTCACATACAGCGAGCCCAGATAGATCTGCATCGTGTTGAACACGTCAGTGACCGGCACGCCGAGTTGCTTGGCTTTCACGCGGTCCAGATCCACGTTCAGTTGCGGCACATTGATCTGATAGCTCGAGAAGGTCGGCCCGAGTTCAGGCGTTTGCGCCGCGCGTTTCACGAATGCCTCTGCGGCCTTGTTCAACTCCGCATAGCCCACTGCGCCGTGATCTTCCAGTTGCATCTTGAAGCCGCCCAGCGTACCGAGACCGAGCACCGGCGGCGGTGGAAACACCGCGACGAACGAATCCTTGATCGCGCCGTATTGCTGGTTCAACGCGCCGGCAATCGCACCGGCGGACAGCGTCTTGTTGCCGCGCTCCTTGAACGGCTTGAGCGTGACGAACACGATGCCCGCGCTCGAACTATTCGTAAATCCGTTCACCGACAAACCCGGGAACGCGACCGCGCTTTCCACGCCCGGCTGCTTCAAAGCAATCGCGCTCATGTCGCGAATCACTTTTTCCGTGCGATCCAGCGACGCGCCGTTCGGCAACTGCGCGAACGCAATCAGATACTCCTTGTCCTGCGCCGGCACGAAACCGCCCGGCACGACACGCGAGATCAGCACCGTCGCGCCCAGCAGGATCGCGTACACCGCGAGCATCGCGCCCTTGCGGCGCAGCACGCCCGTCACGCCCTTGCCGTATGCGGTCGACCCGCGATGAAACACTTTGTTGAAGCCCTTGAAGAAGCGGCCCAGCACACGGTTCATCACACGCGTCAGGAAGTCTTCCTTCGCGCCGTGACCGCGCAACAGCAAAGCGGACAATGCCGGCGACAGCGTCAGCGAGTTGAATGCCGAGATCACTGTCGAGATCGCGATAGTCATCGCGAATTGCTTGTAGAACTGGCCCGTCAAGCCGGTCATGAACGCGAGCGGCACGAACACGGCAACCAGCGTCAGCGCGATGGCGATAATCGGCCCGCTCACTTCCTGCATCGCCTTATAGGTCGCATCGCGCGCACTGAGCCCGTTCTCGATGTTCCGTTCGACGTTCTCCACCACCACGATCGCATCGTCCACCACGATCCCGATCGCGAGCACCATCCCGAACAGCGACAACGCATTGATCGAAAAGCCGAACGCGAGCAGCAACGAGAAAGTCCCGACAATCGACACCGGCACTGCGATCAACGGAATGATCGACGCGCGCCACGTTTGCAGGAACACGATCACGACGATCACCACCAGCGCGATCGCTTCGAGCAGCGTGTGAATCACGGCCTCGATACTGGAGCGCACGAACTGCGTCGGGTCATACACGATCTTGTATTCGACGCCCGCCGGCATGTCTTCCGCCAGCTCCTTCATCGCGGAACGGACCTGATCGGAAATCGCCAGCGAGTTCGCACCCGGCGCCTGATTGATAGCGAGCGCGACGGCCGGCTTGTTGTCCAGCAGCGAACGCAGCCCGTATTCCGACGCCGCGAGTTCGACCCGCGCGATGTCGCGCAGATAGGTCACGCCACCGTCCGGCGCGGTCTTGACGATGATGTCGCCGAATTCGCCCTCGGTCCTCAACCGGCCGCGCGCATTCACCGACAACTGCAATTGCGTGCCCGGCACCGAAGGCGATGCGCCGATCACGCCGGCTGCCACCTGAATGTTCTGCTCACGGATCGCGTTGACCACTTCGGTCGCGGTCAGGCCGCGTTGCGCCACTTTCTGCGGATCGAGCCAGACGCGCATCGCGTAGTCGCCCGAACCCCACAACTGCACTTCGCCGACACCCTGAATCCGCGCGAGCCGATCCTTGACGTTGAGCAGCGCGTAGTTGCGCAGATACGTCATGTCGTAACGATTGTTCGGCGAGATCAGGTGGACCACCATCGTCAGCGTAGGCGAGCTCTTGATGGTCGTGATGCCGAGACGCTGCACGTCTTCCGGCAGACGCGGCAGCGCCTGGTTCACGCGGTTCTGCACGAGTTGCGTCGCGAGGTCCGGATTGGTGCCGAGCTTGAAGGTGACCGTGAGCGTGAGATTGCCGTCGCTATTCGCTTGCGACTGCATATACAGCATGTTCTCGACGCCGTTGATCTGCTCTTCGAGCGGCGCCGCAACCGCCTCGGCGATCACTTTCGGATTCGCACCCGGATATTGCGCGTGCACCACCACTGAAGGCGGCACCACTTCCGGGTACTCCGAAATCGGCAGCTTGAAGAGCGCGATGATGCCGCCCAGCAGGATCAATACCGATAGCACACCGGCAAAGATCGGCCGATCGATGAAGAATTTGGATATGTTCATGGGAAGCTCTTAACGTTGGAGCACGCGCCGGCTGCGACCCGTGCGGGTCGAGCGCGGCGCTCTGGGCTCACGAATTCTTGTCCGCTGTTTTTGCGCGCGTCTGCGCAAGCGGCGCACTGTTCGGATCCTGGTCGGCGGTCATCGGCACCATATGAGCACGTACTGCGTCGCCCGGACGCACACGTTGAATCCCGTTCACGACGATGCGATCGGTGGCCTTCAGGCCGCCCTTCACGACACGCAGGTTGCCCTGCATCCCGCCTACCGCGATCTCGCGATACACGACGTGATTGCCCTGGTCGACCACCAGCACGAATTTCTTGTCCTGGTCGGTGCCTACCGCGGCGTCGTCGATCAACAGCGCCGGATGCGGCTCGCTGCCGCCCACCTTGACGCGTGCATACAGACCTGGAATCAGTGCACCGTCCTCGTTATCGAAGCGCGCGCGCACGCGGATCGTGCCCGACGACGTATCGAGGCGGTTGTCGACCGATTCGATCACGCCGTTGCGCGAGTAGCCGCTTTCATCGGCGAGGCCCAATTGCACCGGCACCTTGCTGCCGTCTTTCGCGCGGTTCAGGTATTGCAGATAGGTTTGTTCGTCGGCGTCGAACGATGCGTAGATCGGCGAAACCGACACCAGCGTGGTCAGCGGCGTCGAACTCGCGCCCGCCGACACCACGTTGCCCACCGTGATTTCTGCACGCGATACACGGCCCGCCACCGGCGCCACGATCTTCGTGTAACCGAGATTGATACGCGCGGTTTCGACGGCGGCTTGCGCGGCCTTCAGGTTGGCGCTCGCTTCGCGCGCGGCGTTCTGCTTCTCGTCGTAGTCGCGTTTGGCGATTGCATTGTCGGCGATCAGGCGTTGCGCGCGTTCCCAGTCGCTTTGCGTGTAGCCCGTGCGCGCCTGCGCCGCCGCGAGCTGCGCTTCGGCGCGATCGACTTCGGCTGCGTACGGACGCGGGTCGATCACGAACAGCGTGTCGCCCTTCTTCACAAGGGCGCCATCCTTGAAGTTGACGGACACGATCGTGCCCGGCACCTGCGAACGTACGTCCACTTTTTCGACCGCTTCGAGGCGGCCGGAATAGCTCTGCCAGTCGGTGATCGTCTTTTGCACCACAGTGGCGACGTCGACTTCCGGCACGATGGTCGGCGCGGCCGGCGAGCTCGCGTCGACGCGAATCGCGCCGAACGTGCCCAGCCCGGCCACCACGACGACGGCAAGCGCTGCAATCGCCACACGGCGACGGGAAAGAGGAAGGATGGTCATGAGAAGCTCCCGGTATCGTTGATTGAAGTTCTGGTTATCGGTTTATCGGTGGGCGCGTGCATCGAAGCGCCACTGAAAAAATTGCACCGCTTCCTGCAAAGCGGGTGGATGATCGGCCAACGCGGCGTGCGACACGCTCGGATAGCGGACCACCTGGGTCAGCACACCCGCATCGATCAGACTGCTCGCGTATTTCTCCGCTTCCACATGCAGCACGTCGTTTTGCGCGGTTGCGATCAGCGTGGCCGGCAGGCCCGCGAGGCGCGACGACTCGAGCGGCGCTGCATACGGATGCATGCGCTGCGACGCTTGCGGCAGATACGCGCGATAGCACGCGGCGCATTCCTTCGCGGTGATGTCCGAACCCAGCCGCTTTTCGTCGCCCAGGCGAGTCAGGCTCGGGTCCAGCATCGGACCGAATAGCGCCTGGGCGGAAATCCGCACGTCGCCGCGATCGCGCGCGATGAACGCGAGGCAATTCGCCAACTGGCCGCCCGCGTCGTGTCCCGCCACGCCGACTTTCTTGCTGTTTCCGCCAAACGCGCGAGCGCGGGTCTGCACCCACAACGCCGCACGATGGGCGTCTTCCGGTGCCGCGGGAAAAGGAAATTGCGGCGCCAGCGAATAACCGACCGACACGACGAGCGCCGGTAAGTGGTCTGCGAAATAACGCGCGGCGTAGTCGGCCTGATCGATCGAGCCCTTCGTAAAACCGCCGCCGTGAAAATAAAGCAGTACTGGCAGTGCGGTCTTATGAAGCTGCCGGTACAAACGCAACGTAATGTCCTGAGCGTGCCCTTCGATCTGCACGTCGGTGACTTCGAGTGCCGTGCTGCTGGCCGGTGCCGGGCCGCTGCCGGCGGGCACAAACGAGTACGGCGGTTTCAATGCATCCATGTCGAGCCGCGCAATGCGCATAGAACTTCAATGGTGCGAATTGTGGGTTCGGCAGACTCGTAAATAAATGCCTATAATCCGGCAACACAATTCGGCGCCCCTGAACAATCAACTGTGATTGCTCGGCGGAATGCATTTCTGCCCGGCGCGCCTGCCCCTTTCCCGGAGGTTTGCAATGGACCGGCTTCAGGCCATGCAAGTGTTCACGCGTGTCGTCGACACAAACAGCTTTACCCGTGCGGCGGAAACGCTCGACCTGCCGCGCGCATCGGTTACCACGATTATTCAAAACCTCGAAGCGTTCCTCGGCACGCGGTTGATGCACCGGACCACGCGGCGTTTGTCGTTGACGCCGGACGGCGCCGCGTATTACGAGCGCTGCGTGCGTATCCTCGCGGACGTCGAAGAGACCGAGGCCAGTTTCCAGAGCGGCAACAAGAAGCCGCATGGGAAGCTGCGCATCGACATGCCTGGATCGATCGGCCGCCTGCTGGTGATTCCTTCTCTGTGTGAATTCCACACGCGCTACCCGGATATCGACCTGCAACTCGGACTGTCGGACCGACCGGTCGACCTGTTGCAGGAAGGCGTGGATTGCGTGGTGCGCGTGGGTGCGTTACAAGATTCGTCGCTGGTGGCGCGACGCATCGGTTTGTTCGAGGGCGTGACTTGCGCGGCTCCGGACTACATCGAACGCGCGGGCATGCCGGCGTCGCTTGAAGATCTGGAGAATCACAAGGCAGTCAATTACTTTTCGAGCCGCACGGGGCGCACGATCGATTGGGCCTTCATGGTTGACGGCAAAGAAGTCGAAGTGAAGATGAAGGGCATTGTGTCCGTGAATGACGCCGATGCCTACGTAACCTGCGGACTGGAAGGCTTCGGCCTGATTCAGCCGGCGCTCTTCATGGTGCTGCCGCATCTGCGCTCGGGCCAACTGGTTGAAGTGTTGCCGGAATTGAAACCTTTGCCGATGCCGATTTCCGCAGTCTATCCGCACAGTCGGCATCTGTCGCCTAAAGTCCGTGTTTTCGCAGACTGGATTGCCGAGTTGTTCGATCGTTGTCCGCTGCTGAGTGGACGCGGCAGTCTCGACGCGACGTGCACGAAGCGGACTTTCGAAGAACGGGAGTCTGCACCGATACTCGATACGCCGGTGATAACGGAGTGGGTTGCGTAAGCGGTTGCGTTATTGATGTACTGAAGTGAAGTACAGAAAATGAAATAGTGAATTCCAGCCGCGGCTCTAATGCCGCGGTTGTCGGGGTTTCCGGGATTGTTCTGAAATCTCGACAATTCATTTCATCAAACTGCGGTTTATCCGTTAGGTCCCGAAGCCTACATTTCACCCTGTCGCGGCGCTCGTCGTGCTGCTAATCAATCGACAGGAATGAATCATGAAACGCAATCTCTTGGCAGGTCTGGTTATTTCGCTGCTCGCGAGTGGGACGGTGTTTGCGCAAGGCTCTGGCGGCATTGGTCGCGCTGGGACTTATGATACGCAGCCCGCTGCGACGGCTAGCGGCAAGACACGTGAGGAAGTTAAGGCGGAGATCGTGACTGCGTATCGGGATGGGTCGCTGCCGGCGTTGAATCGGACTTCTTATCCGAATAAAGGGTTGATTGGGCAGACGCAGGCTGCGCGAATCGCCTTACAGGAAGGAGATGGCGCTACGCGGGTTGCCGATAAGCAGTAGTTCTTTTTTCTTTTCCCTATTATTTGGATTACGAAGTATATTTTTCTGGAGAACATCATGACGCCTTCTGAACTTGATCATTGGGACTCGGATGCTGCTGTTTGGACGCCATTTCGGGCGCCGGGGTCGGTGAGATGATTTCTGGTTTGCCTATGGCGGTGGGGTCTATAACCCACAACCGCCGTAGGCAAAAAATTCACCTTTTGGGCACTCCCTCCCTCCACTCCCCCCAATGTGCAGCAATATCCTGCACAACCGGATTCCCAGCAAGAAAGAGATTCTGAAGAGCAATAGCAAACCCACCCTGCGCAGCATAATTCAGCAAATTATCAACACTACTTCCCCCATCATAAGGCCGATCAAAATCCGACCCGGCCCGCAGCACAGCAACACGATTCAGATCAACCTTGTGCACCGAGGCCGCGCGCTTAAGCGCCTCATAAGTAGCGTTGTCCTCCTGCTGCGTCGTGCAATAAACCCCTTTCCCATCAGTCAGAATCTTCGTCCAGTCACGAGCACGCTGCCCAAGCAAAGTCCCCGACCACCACGTATCGCCCGCCAACGTATCGCATTGAATAACAGCGGGCGGCCGATTCGCCGGCGCATACGAATACTTCGCCCGCGCAGCCTGCGCCTGCGCGCTATCGGACAACGTCACGCCACGCGACAAAGCAAACGCCGTATCGGCTAGTTGCGTGTTCAACTGAAACACCTCAGTCCGGTAATCGAGCGGCGGCTTGTCCGTAGGACTCGTCGTGTTGATCCCCAGATACCCCGTATTCCAGTTCGACGGAATCTCGCGTCCATCGATCTCCCATTGAATCCCGAAGTCCACCAGATATTTCGCCCACGCTGCCGAACCCACCGTGCCCTGCTGCGGATCAATACCCGCAATGCCGGCAACCATGAAATACGTATGTCGCAAATCGAAACGCGGCGAAAACGTCAACGCCATAATCGACGCCGCCGCATTCGCGTGTCCCATGCCAGTCGTCATTACACACACGTCCTGCTTGTTGCAATGAACAGTCGGGTAATCAGGCGACAAGCCGTCCACGGCGATGTCTCGCCAAGGCCCCAGCTTGTCGAGCCAAACCTGCCCCTCCGGCCCGAACATCGAAATGATCATCACCTTGACCGGCCGTCCATGCGAGCCGCCGTCGCTACTCGCGAAACCATCGTTGTCGCCGGCGCTCGCGGCGCCCGAAGTCAAGGCCGCGCAAGCCGCAAGGGTAACCGCCGAGAGTGCGCCCACTGTGCGAGTCAGCATCGTGATCCTCCTGTTTCTTTTGATGCGGTTTGGGAGAAATTGCAGCTTTCAAGCCGGAAGAAGTATAGGTGTGAAGAAATTAATTGCCACTCCACATTAAATGATTTTTTATGCCGCGCTTGTGCCGCGCTTATGCCACGCTTGTGCCGTGTTTATGCCACGCCATCCGCATCGCTTCTTCCGCCAACGCCCCACGAGGCCGCGTGCCCGCTCCCCAGCACACCGGCGTCGCCATCCCTATAATGGACAATTCGCTGCGCGCACCGCCTTTGTGCATTTCATAACAGGAGCACCACGATGGACTATGTGAAACTGGGCCGAACCGGCCTCGATGTATCGCGTCTATGTCTCGGTTGCATGAGCTATGGCGTGCCCGCGCGCGGCACGCACCCCTGGTCGCTCGACGACGAAGCCGCTCGCCCCTTCATCAAGCAGGCGCTCGACTACGGCATCAACTTCTTCGATACTGCCAACGTGTACTCGGACGGCACGAGCGAAGAGATCGTCGGCCGCGCGCTGAAAGACTTTGCCAAACGCGATGAAATCGTGCTCGCCACCAAGGTCAATAGCCGCATGCATCCCGGACCCAACGGTGCGGGCTTGTCGCGCAAGGCCATCATGGCGGAGATCGACAAGAGCCTGAAGCGCCTCGGCACCGATTACGTCGATCTGTATCAGATCCATCGCTGGGACGACAACACGCCGATCGAAGAAACGCTGGAAGCACTGCACGACGTCGTCAAGGCAGGCAAGGCGCGCTATATCGGCGCGTCGTCGATGTATGCGTGGCAGTTCGCGAAGGCATTGAACACAGCAGAACGTCATGGCTGGACACGCTTCGTCACCATGCAGAACTACGTGAATCTGCTTTATCGGGAAGAAGAGCGCGAAATGCTGCCGCTGTGCGAAAACGAAGGCATCGGTGTGATTCCGTGGAGTCCGCTGGCTCGCGGCCGCCTCACCCGCGACTGGAACACGGATAGCGCCCGCTCCGAAACCGACGCATTCGGCCGCACGCTGTATGCGCAAACCGCGGATGCGGATCGTAGGGTAGTCGAGCGGGTCGGCGAAATTGCCCAGGAACGCGGCGTGCCGCGGGCACAGGTCGCGCTTGCATGGGTGTTGCAGAAGAAGCCGATCAGCGCGCCCATTGTCGGTGCGACCAAACTGCATCATCTCGACGACGCAGTCGCAGCGCTATCGTTGAATCTGAGCGCCGAAGAAATTACGCGGCTAGAAGAGCTTTATGTACCGCACGCGGTAACGGGCTTCAAATAAGCAACACGTTCATGGGCAGCAGTATCGGCCATCATGCTGCCCATGAACGAGCGCACATCTCCACTCAGGCATCGCATCAAACACGCGGCACGTCCGGTTCGAAAAACACCCATCGCACCTGTGGAAACGCCGCCTGCAAATCGGCTTCGATCACGTTGATCGCGTCGACCATCGCACGACCGCTCGCATAGTCGATCATTTCGGCCTGCACGGCCACCACCACGTGACGCCCCCATTGCAGCGTAATCATATTGATGATGCTGCGAATCTCGCTGCGCGCACGCAGATGCGCTTCGATTGCGCGGCGTACTTCCGGGCTCGCCGATTCGCCGACGATCATCGACTTCACCTCACGCGCCACCAGCCACGCGATCACCATCAGCAACAGGCCGACGCCGATCGAGCCCAACGCGTCATAGACCGGATTGCCGGTCACCATCGTCAGCAGCACGGCGACGAAAGCGATCGCGAGACCCGCCAGCGCGGCAATGTCCTCGCCGGCCACCACCAGCAACTCGGATTCGCGCGTTTCGCGGAACCAGCGCCACATACTCTTCTCAGGATGCGTCTTGCGAATTTCCTTGACCGCGCCCCACAACGACAGCGCCTCGAGCACCACCGAAACGCCGAGCACGATCAATGCGACATACGCGTACTGCAAAGGCTCGCGCGCGAACAGTCGATGCACGCCCTCATACACCGAGAACGCACCGCCGACAAAAAACAGCAGCAGCGCGACGAGCAGCGAATAGAAGTTGATTTCGCGACCGCCGCCCATCGGATGCAATGGGCTCGCAGGCCTGCGGGCTTCTCGCAGACCGAATAGCAGCAGCAGTTGATTGCCGCAATCGGCAGTGGAGTGAATGGCCTCGGCGAACATCGAGCCGGAACCGGTGAATGCGGCGGCAGCGAATTTGCAGATCGCAATGCCGAGATTGGCGGCGAGCGCGTAAAAAATGGCTTTCGGCGATTCTTCTTTCATCGTCGTCGAGGGGATCCGTGAGTTTTCGAAGAGCTTTCGGTTGGCATGAGCCCGTATTATGGGCATGCCGGACGGCATGCGTCCAACCGGAATGCTCGCGGCCCTCTTCTCGTTCTCACGCCCTGCCGCGTTAAGCCCTCTCCAATGCCGCCATCTCCCGCACGATCACGAGCAACATCGACAGACTCGCGCCGCCCGTCGCCCGCAGATCGGCGAGCAACCGCGCGTAACGCTCGAGCTGTGTCGTGCGGCGTTCACGCCAGTGCTCGACCAGCGCATCGGGTGTCGATGCGTCGTCGGCGCCGGCCAGCGCGCTCGTGGTCAACGCGCGCTTGAGCCGCGCCAGTTCGGCAAGCGCGGTGGCACGCGCCAGCATGTCCCAATGCGTGGGCGCCGGCAGCGCGACCGCACGCTCACCGATCCAGGTGTAGTTGAGCAGCGTGCCGAGCGCGAAGTAGACACCCGCGACGAGCTCCAGACTGCGCCCGCAGGTCGACGCGACTTCGGCGATATCGAGCAGCGCGGCCGATATCTCGCCACTCGCGATCCGCACGGCCAGTTCACTGTCGACGCCCGCATCCACCAGCACGCGTTGCCGCTCCGACAATGCCTCCATGTCCGCGGTCGGCAACAACGCGGGCCATTGCGGCGCGAGCCGCTGCGCCGCATCGCGGCAGCGTGCGAGCAGGCCGGCCACCTCGCCGTCGCCGACCGCGCCCGTTTGCAACTGCCTCAGGAACCACAGTGCCGAACGCTCGACGAGCCGCGCCACTTCCACGAACATGCGCGCCTGCACGTCGTCGGCGACGCGATTGTCGAGCGCGTCGATACTGCGCCAGACGTCGTCGAGATCGAACACGTCGCGCGCCATGATGCACGCGCGCACGATTGCGCCGGGCTGCGCATCGGTCTCCTCCATCAGCCGATGCACGAATTCGCAGCCCACCCGATTGACCAGCGCATTGGTCAAGTGAGTCGCCAGAATTTCTCGCCGCAACGGGTGACGCTGCATCGGTTCGCTGAAGCGCTGCCGCAGCGGCTTCGGAAAATATTCCACCAGCAGATCGGCGACGAGCGGGTCTTCCGGCATCGACGATTCGAGCAGCGCGTCGTACAGCCACATCTTGCTGTACGCAAGCAACACTGCGCGCTCAGGCGTAGTCAACCCTTGTTTCGCGGCGATGCGTTCGGCAACTTCTTCATCGGTCGGCAGGAATTCGATCACGCGGTTCAACCTCCCCGCGCGTTCGAGGTAGCGCATCAGGCGCGTTTCGGCGTCGAGCAGTTCGGCGCCGTAACGCCCTGCTATCGAGAGCGCCTGCGTCTGATAGTAGTTGTCCTGCAACACGAGCAGGCCCACTTCGTCGGTCATTTCCGCGAGCAGTGCATTGCGCTGCTTCTCGGTCATTTCGCCATCGGACACCACGAGACCGAGCAGAATCTTGATGTTGACTTCGTGATCCGAACAATCGACGCCTGCGGAATTATCGATCGCATCGGTATTGATTCGCCCGCCGCGCTGCGCGAACTCGATGCGCCCGAGTTGCGTGAGCCCCAGATTGCCGCCTTCGGCCACCACCTTGCAGCGCAGATCGGAACCGTTCACGCGGATCGCGTCGTTCGCGCGATCGCCGACTTGCAGATGCGTTTCGCGGCTCGCCTTCACATACGTGCCGATACCGCCGTTATAAAGCAGGTCGACTGGCGCCTGCAAAATCGCGCGCATCAGTTCGGCCGGCGCAAGCGCGGGCGCGCTGATCCCGAGCACGGCCTGCACCGCGGGCGACAACGGAATGGTCTTGGCGGTACGTGCAAACACGCCGCCGCCCGCGGAAATCAGCGCGGGATCGTAATCGGCCCAACTCGAACGGTCCAGTACGAACAGCCGGCCACGTTCGGCAAGACTCACCGCCGGATCGGGATTCGGATCGAGAAAGATATGCCGGTGATCGAATGCGGCCACCAGCTTGATATGCGGCGACAACAGCATACCGTTGCCGAATACGTCGCCCGACATGTCGCCGACGCCCACCACGGTGAAGTCCGTCGCCTGCGTATCGACGCTCATTTCGCGGAAGTGCCGCTTCACCGATTCCCACGCGCCGCGCGCGGTGATCGCCATCTTTTTGTGGTCGTAGCCGACCGAGCCGCCGGACGCGAACGCGTCGTCGAGCCAGAAGCCGTATTCCTGCGAGATCGCGTTCGCGTAATCGGAGAAGGTCGCCGTGCCTTTGTCGGCGGCAACCACCAGATACGGATCGTCAGGGTCGTGCCGCACCACGTCGGGCGGCGGCACGACGTCCGTTCCCGCGAGGTTGTCGGTCAGGTCGAGCAGGCCGCGCAGGAACGTCTGATAGCACGCGACGCCTTCGCGCAGCCACGCATCGCGATCCGTCTGCGGCGGCGGATTCTTGACGACAAAGCCGCCCTTGGAGCCGACCGGCACGATCACGACGTTCTTCACCATCTGTGCTTTCATCAGGCCGAGCACTTCGGTGCGAAAGTCCTCACGTCGATCCGACCAGCGCAGGCCGCCGCGCGCTACCCGTCCGCCGCGCAAATGCACGCCTTCCACACGCGGCGAATACACCCAGATTTCGAACATCGGTTTCGGCTCAGGCAAACCGGGCACCTGCGCCGGATTGAATTTGAACGACAGGTACGGCTTCGGCTGTCCGTTTGCATCGAACCGGTAGTAGTTGGTGCGCTGCGTCGCCTTGATCACGCCGAGAAACTGCCGGAGGATCCGGTCTTCGTCGAGGTTGGGCACCTGATCGAGCGCGCTGTCGATTGTTTTCAGCCAACCGTCGACGCGCGCCTCGCGCGTATCGCCGAACACCGGATTGAAGCGCGCGATGAACAGTTCGACCAGCATGCGCGCGATCGCCGGATTGCCGGTCACCGCGCGTTCGATATACGCATCGCTGAACGTCGAACCCACCTGCCGCAAATACTTCGCATACGCACGCAGTATCGTCACCTCGCGCGCATTCAGTTGCGCGCGCAACACGAGGCGGTTGAAGTCGTCACTCTCGATGCCGCCGGTCCACACCTGCTCGAACGCTTCTTCGAACAGATCCTTTACACGCTCGATATCGAACTCGGCATCGTCCGCGAGTTCGAGGCCGAAGTCGTGGATCCATGCGGGCGTCGCATCGAGCGCTTCGATCAGATAGGGCCGCTCTTCATCCACACGCACGCCGAGATGCTCGAGCATCGGCAAGCTGCGCGACAACGCGATCGGCGAGCCCGCCCGATAGACCTTGAAGCGGAACGCACGCGGCCCCGCTTCGATCGGACGATACAGGTTCATCGCGAGCCGCTCGCTGCCCTGCACGCGTTCGATCAGTTCGATATCGCGCACCGCCGTGCGGGCCGGATAGTCGTCGCGATAGCCGGCCGGAAACGAGTCCGCATAGTGTTGCAACAGACGGTTGCCCTGCTCTTCGCCGAACGCATCGAGCAATGCGTCAGCGAGATCGTCCTGCCAACGGCGCGACACCTGCACGAGCCGCGCTTCGAGTTCGCGCACGTCGACGCTGGGCATCCCGCCCGGTTTCGCATGCACGACGAAATGAATCCGCGCGAGCGTCGATTCCGACAGCAGGGGGGTGAATTCGACGCCCTCGCCGTTGAATGCATCGGCCAATAGATTCGCGATCCGCTGACGCAGATCGGTGTTGTATTTGTCGCGCGGCACGAACACGAGACACGACACGAAGCGATCGAAGCGATCGCGCCGCACGAACAGCCGCGTGCGCTGATGCTCCTGCAAACGCAGTACGCCGAGCGCGATATCGTAGAGCTGGTTTTCGTCGGCCTGAAACAGCTCGTCGCGCGGATAGGTTTCGAGCACGGTCACGAGCGATTTCGCCAGATGACCTTTCGGCAGGAATCCGGCTCGTCGCACGATGTTTGCGCATTTGCGCCGCACGATCGGAATCTCCGCGGCCGACACGAAGTAAGCAGTGGACGTGTAGAGGCCGATGAAGCGCCGCTCGCCCGTGACCTTGCCGTCCGCGCCGGTCAGCTTGATGCCGACGTAGTCCAGATAACCGGGCCGGTGCACGGTCGCGCGCGAATTGGCCTTGGTGAGAAAGATCGGCGAGGTGCCTGCAATGATGTCCGCTGCCGCCGGCGGCAACGGCGTGACGTCCGCGGCGCCCACAGGACGCAGCGCATCGCGCAGAATGCCGAGCCCCGAGCCCGCCACCGCGCGCAAACCGTAACCGATGTCGTGCTGTACCAGTTCATAGTCGCGTTGGCCCAGAAACGTGAAGTGATCGGCCACCATCCATTCGAGAAATGCGCGCGCCTCGATGCCTTCCGGGCCTGCCTCACCCGCCTTCATCCCCTTGATCGTGGCGCGTGCGAGATCGACGATCTTCGGCCAGTCTTCCACTGCGGCACGCACGTCGCGTAACACGTGGGCGATCTCGTCGCGCAACGCATCGAGTCCGGCGGCGTCGCCGCATCGGTCTACTTCGAAGTGAATGAACGACGCCAGTTGCGAGCGCGTGTCCGTGACCTCTTCCGCGCCCTGGGTCACCCGCACGATACTGCCGTCCGCGCCGCGCCAGATGCGAAACACCGGATGCACGACCGAATGCAGCGCAAGTCCCAAACGATTCACCGCCATCGAAACCGAGTCGACGAGAAACGGCATGTCGTCGTTGACGATCTCGATCACCGTGTGGTCGGAATGCCAGCCGTGCTGTTCGAGGATCGGGTTATAGACACGCAGACGCTCGCTGCCGGGCACGAAGCGCTGGGCGGTCTGCCAGTGCGCGAGCGCGGCGCCGTACAGATCGGCAATGGCGCGACTTTGCAGATCGTCGACATCGACGAAATCGTAGTAGTGGCGCAAGAAAGGCTCGACGACCGCGAAGACCGGTTCGGGCAATCGCCCGCGGGCAAATTCGAAGACATCGTTCAGCAGGTGCGTGACGGCTTCTTCATTCTTCGCTTGCATGATGAACTCCCCCGGCGGGCGGCATGGGCGAGTATCGATCGATACTCACCGGGTGTTGCCTGGTATTGCCTGGTGTTGCCTGTTTGCATGCATCGTCTGAACGGGAATTATGCACCCGCCTGCCCGAATGCGATGCGCGGCCGCACTCAGGTTATACCCGCTGCCTGCGCGAGCCACTTATGGACCTGCCTGCTGGTCCATGCCGGATCGTCGTGCGGTAAATCGTGACCGGCCCACGCATGCTCGCGATGCACGGCACCCCATGCCGCCGCGAGCTTCGCCGAACAGATGGGACTCACCAGTTGATCGGCGCGCGACGAAAGGATCAGCACCGGGCAGCGCGGCCTCGCGTGGCCTGCATTGAAACGCGCCGCGGCCAGCAATTGCCGCAGTGCATTACCGCGACTCACCGGCGCGCTGCGGCGAATCTCGCGCCACTGGTCGAGATCGGCGCTGAACGCTTCGACGTTATTGCAGGTTAGCGAATGGATCGTCTTTTCGGGTCGCGACGCATCGCGCCAATGCAGCGCGACGCCGAGCAAGGCCGGCCATGCCGACGGACGCAGCCGCTCCGTCATGCGACTGAACGGCCGCATGCTCGTATTGATCAGCACGAGCCGCTCGATCTCGTCGGGGTGCCGTTGCGCCCAGGCCGTCGCCACCATGCCGCCGAGCGACATCGCCAGCACCCGGTAAGGCCCGGGCACGCCGCTTTGCAGCGCAGCAACGCGCACGAAGCTCACCATATCCTCGACGTTGGCCGGCGCGCGCAACATGTTGAACTCGCCGTTGCCAGGCAGATCGAGCAACAGCACGCGAGCGCCGCCGATCGCCTTACGCAGCGCAGCAGGTAAGCGTCCCCAGTGGCGCGTTTCGCGCGTGAGTCCGCGCAGCAGAATCCACGTGCTCATGCGGGGTCCGTTCCGGCCGGTTTGTACCAGTGATCGATCGCGCTTTGCAGCAATTGCTCGCGGCGATTGCCCTGTGGCAACCAGCGCTGCGACGAAAATGCCGCGCGCGCCAGAAAGTCGAGTAGATTCGCGTGACGCCGCAACACGCGCGCGGTGCGATGCGCCTTCACCGGATTGAACATCCCCTGGCGCGAAAACAGTTGCCGCGGATTCTTCTTGATCCACAGCCACGAGCCGAGCTCGAGTGTCATCGGCAGAAACACATTGGGGGCGGGCGTGCGATCGTACGCAAAGTCCCACAGATCGCCATGCAACAGATATTGATGGCTCTGCGGCTCGAATGCGTAACCGTGATGCGGATGCGCGCGTTCGAACATGGTTTTCAGCACGTACATCTCCGGCAAATGCGGCATCAGCTTGCGGGTGCGGGCATACGGAAACCAGATGCTGTCGCTCCAGCCGTAACCCGAGTGACAGTCGAGCGCGATACTCAGCGGCCGCGCGGCCAGTTCGGTTTCGACCACCTTCAGCAGCGCTGCCGCTTCCGGCTCCATCGGTTCGCCTTGCCGCCCCCGATACCACGGCAGCCATGCGCCGACGCGCTGGCCGCCGGCGAGCAACGGCACGCGCTCGTCGGCGTTTTGCGGCGCGTTGCGCATCAGGTCGACGCCGTTCGGATTCGCGCGCGTGGCGGCCCACATGCCGCCGGGATTGACGATCGGCATAAAGATCAGACGAATGGATTGCAACTGCCGCACCAGCAATTCGTCCCATTCGAGCCGCGCGAGTAGCGCGCGCATGTAGTCGAGCACGAGTTGCGAGCCGATTCGTTCGAGCCCGTGAATGCCGCCGAAGAAACCGATTGCCGGCGCGAGCGGATCGGTCGAACCGATGCTGGCCGTGTGGATCGTGAAGCGCCGTCCCCGCACCGCGGTTTCGCAGACAGCGCGAATCTCGAAGCTCGCGCTGCCTTGTTCGAGGATCGTCTTGAGATCTTCGTACTCCGCAAAACTGTCGGGAAGGA
Organism: Paraburkholderia xenovorans; assembly: GCF_046030735.1. Taxonomy (GTDB): domain Bacteria; phylum Pseudomonadota; class Gammaproteobacteria; order Burkholderiales; family Burkholderiaceae; genus Paraburkholderia; species Paraburkholderia xenovorans_A. Next base: position 7,286 of record NZ_JAQQBV010000033.1, on the reverse strand, counting down.
AGCTCAAAGGCTGCATGACGACGCCGGAAGGAAGCGCAAGGTTATTGGGGACGGCACGACGAGTAAAGCAATATAGCCTGTCTGCGCGGGATCATGCACGATCGGTGGCCGCGAACGCAGATCGTGTCATATGGGCGTCATTTTTCTCTCGATCGAATGACTTCGTTTTGTCTTTCTGGCGACGCAAAACCGTCATGAAAAGATATAGTCGTCTAGACGTTGCGATGCCTTCACTCAACCGTCACAGTCGCTTCCTAGAATGAGCCCCACACATGCCGGCACTGGCTGGATGCATCAAGGGGTACTTATGGAAGCAATTCGGGAAGCGATTCGTATCGAGCGGCTGAGCAAGACGTTCGCCAATGGCCGCAAGGCGCTCGATGAAATCGATCTGCGCGTGGCGCCGGGCGAAATGGTGGCGTTGATCGGCGCATCGGGATCGGGCAAGTCGACGCTGCTGCGGCATATCGCGGGCTTCACCGCGTCGGACGCGCAGCCGTCGCAGATTTCGATCCTTGGCCGGCCGATCCAGCAGAACGGCAAGATCGTGCGCGAAGTGCGCAGCATTCGCCGCGATATCGGCTTCGTGTTCCAGCAATTCAATCTGGTGAACCGGCTCACTGTCGAGCGCAACGTGCTGATCGGCGCGCTCGCGCGGCTGCCGTTGTGGCGGCGTCTGACCGGCCGTTTTCCGAGTGCCGAACGGGCGTTGTCGCTCGCAGCGCTGACCGAAGTCGGCATCGGCGAACATGCGCTGGAACGCGCAGCCAATCTTTCCGGCGGCCAGCAGCAACGCGCGGCGCTCGCGCGGGCGCTGGTGCAACGCGCGCGTATCGTGCTCGCCGACGAACCGATTGCGTCGCTCGATCCGGAATCGTCGCGTCGCGTGATGGAGATGTTGCGCGCGCTGAACGTCGAACATCAATTAACCGTTCTGGTATCGCTGCATCAGGTCGATATCGCGATGCAGTATTGCCCGCGCACCATCGCGTTGCGCGGCGGCAAGGTGGTCTACGACGGCGCGTCGTCGGCACTGACTCCCACGTTGCTGAAAAAGCTCTATGGCGATGCCGCCCGTGAACTGCTCGAAGACACCGTCCACGACGACGCCGCGCGTCAAGCCAACGCGACCGGAAACCCCACATCCGCGCACGATGCCGAGTCCGCCTCGACACGTTACGCATTCGCTCTCAATCCGGCGCACTCCACCTGAGCGCGCCGGCCTGCTTCGTCCAACTCCTCTGCTCACTCACACGGACTTCAACCGATGAAATTCCTGCGTTCACTGATCACGCTGACCGTCGGCGCCGCCGCATTCGCCTGCGTCGCCACCGCACAGGCCGAGGACCTCAACCTCGGCATCATCTCGACCGATTCGTCCTCGGTGCTCAAACAGCGCTGGGAACCGCTGATCGCCGACATGAACAAACAGACCGGCCTGAACGTCAAGGCGTTCTTCGCGACGGACTACGCCGGCATCATCGAAGGCATGCGTTTTAACAAGGTACAAGTCGGCTATTTCGGCAACGCGTCGGCGATCGAAGCCGTGGATCGTTCGCAAGGCGAAGTATTCGCGAAGATCCAGTATGCGAACGGCGACGCCGGCTACTATTCGGTGCTGATCACCAATGTGAACAGCCGCTTCAAGACGCTCGACGACGTCTTCAAGAATACGAAGGACGTCACGCTCGGTTTCGGCGATCCGAACTCCACGTCGGGCACGCTGATCCCCGGCTACTATTTGTTCGCGAAGCACAACACGCCGGTCAACACGTCGTTCAAGACGGTGCTGCCGTCGAGCCACGAGGCGAATCTGCTTGCCGTGGTGAACAACAAGATCGACATCGCGACCAACAACACCGAGATGCTCGACACGCTGAAGAAGCAGCATCCGGACAAGTTCGCGCAAGTGCGCGTGCTGTGGCAGTCGCCGCTGATTCCGTCGGACCCGCTCGTGTGGCGCAAGGATCTGCCGCAAGCGACCAAGGACAAGCTGCGTAACTTCTTCCTGAACTATGCGAAGACCGATCCGCACGAAAAAGCGGTGATGGCTGCGATCACGGGCTACGGCGGTTTTGCGGCTTCGTCGGATGCGCAGTTGCTGCCGATCCGCCAGGTCGCGCTGTTCCAGCAGAAGCAGAAGATCGAGAGCGACACGCATCTCTCCGATGACGACCGCAAGACGCAACTCGCCGCACTCGACGCGAAGCTGAACGCGCTCAACGTCGCCGTCGCCAAGCAATGAACACGGCCGATCTGATCACGTCGCCTGCGCGTGCGAGCGAAGCGCTCGCCGCGCAGGCGGCACGGCAAGCCGCGGCGCCGGCTGCCGGCAAACGCAGCTGGCTGTCGCTGATCGGCTGGATCGCCGTGCTTGCCGTGCTGGGCGGCGCCTGGCATGGCGCGGATATGCGTCCGTGGGATCTGCTCTCCGATTCCGGCAACATGGGCCAGTTCGCAAAGGACTTCTTCCCGCCGGACTTCACCGAATGGCGCAGCTATCTGCACGAGATGTACGTGACGCTTTCGGTCGCCGTGTGGGGCACCGCGCTTTCGCTGGTGTGCGCGGTGCCGTGCGGGTTGATGTCCGCGCACAACATGGCGCCCATGTGGATCGTGCAGCCGATGCGCCGCGTGATGGATGCGTGCCGCGCGATCAATGAAATGGTCTTCGCGATGCTGTTCATCGTCGCGGTCGGGCTCGGTCCGTTTGCGGGCGTGCTGGCGTTGTGGGTGCACACCACCGGCGTGCTCGCCAAGCTGTTCGCCGAAGCGGTCGAGGCTATCGATCCGCGGCCGGCCGAAGGCGTGCGTGCGACCGGCGCGACCAGTCTCGACGAAATCATCTACGGTGTGCTGCCGCAAGTGTTGCCGCTGTGGATCTCGTACGCGTTGTATCGCTTCGAATCGAACGTGCGCTCGGCGATGGTGGTCGGCATGGTCGGCGCGGGCGGGATCGGCGTGGTGCTGTACGAGGCGATCCGCTCGTTCGATTACGCGCAGACCGCCGCGGTGATGATCATGGTGATCGTGGTCGTGACGGTGATCGATCTGGCATCCGCCTGGCTGCGTGAGCGGGTGACCTGACTTTTTTGCATACGGCGTGGGCCGTGGAGCGAGGCGTGGCGTAGCCTCACGTAGCCTCGCCTCGCCGATCCACGGTGGCCTGATGTGCGCCGCTGCGCTGCGTCCTCAGACACATCGGTGAAGTTCGCAGCGCGTGCGTTAGTTAACTCGATGCCACAAAGTCGACGCCACAAAGCGCCGCTTTCCCCACATAAAGCCCCTTCGCTTTGCTTGCCCACTGCTGAATTACGGCGTTCTGCTGGAATAATCACGGGCTCGCGGCCGGTTTCACGGCCGTCCTTCCTTTCCCCGTGACCCTCGATGGAAACCTTTATCGTCCTGCTGGTGCTGCTCTCGGCGTTGCTTCACGCTACCTGGAACGCGTTTTTGCATCTCTCCGAAGATAGGGTGTGGCTGCTTGGGATGATGGCGATTCCGTATATCGCCGTCAGCGCGGTGGGCGTCGTCGTGCTGCCGCTGCCCGCACCGGCCGCGTGGCCGTATATTTTCGCTTCCGTGGTGCTCGAATTCGGCTATCTGCTGGCGCTGATCCGCGCCTATCGAAGCGGCGACTTCGGGCAAATCTATCCGATCGCGCGCGGCCTGTCGCCGATGCTGGTGTTCGTCGGCGCGCTGGTGTTCGCGCATGAATCGCTCAAACCGCTGGCCGCGATCGGCGTGGCACTGGTGTCGATCGGCATCATCTCGCTTGCCTTCCGGCGCGGCATGCGCTTTTCCGGCGACAGCGTGCCGTTCGCGCTGCTGACCGGCTTTTTCATCGCGACGTATTCGGTGGTCGACGGAATCGGCGCGCGCGTGGCCGGCAACGGACTCAGCTACATCATGTGGGTGTATCTGATCTGGAATATCCCGCAGTTCCTGCTCGCGTGGTATTGGCGCGGCGCGAAGGGGCTGTTCATCGGACGCGCCGTATGCCTCAAGGGAATGGCGTCCGGCGCGCTCGCGTTGAGCGCGTACTGCCTGATCATCGAGGCGTACCGCTATCTGCCGATCGCGATGGTTTCCGCGCTGCGCGAGATGAGCTCGATTTTTGCGGTGCTGATCGGCTGGCTGTTCATGCGCGAGCAGTTGACCACGCGGCGGATCGTGGCGTGCGCGCTGGTTACGTTGGGGGCGGTGTTGATTCGGGTTTGAGGGTGCAATACACGGGCCCCGCTCACCCCACCCGCACCACCCTCTCATCGATCGCATCGGCGAGCGTATTGAACGCCGGCGCGATCTCCTCATCCGGCACGCACGCATAGCCGATCAGCAAGCCCGAAGGCGCCAGCGACGGCTGCGCGTAATACCCCGAAAGCGGCCGCACGACGATATTGCGCTCCAGCGCCGCGGCGGCTGCCGCGCGGTCGTCGCTGCCCTCAGGCAATTGCATCACCAGATGCAGCCCCGCATCGCCGCCCACCGCCGCGAATGCGTCGCCGTAACGATGTGCGGCAGCATCGAGCAAAGTCTGACGTCGCTGCCCGTAGAGCGTGCGCATCTTGCGGATATGCGACGTGAAATGCCCCTCGGCGATGAACTCCGCCAGCATCGCCTGTTGCAGCAGTTGCCCTTCGCGATACAACTCGGCGCTCGCGGTCGCGAAGCTCTCCGCCAGCGCCTCGGGCACGACGAGATAGCCGATCCGCAAGCCCGGAAACAGCGTCTTGCCGAAGCTGCCCACATAAATCACCTGACCGGACGTATCCAGACCTTGCAGCGACGCGAGCGGCCGGCTGCCGTAGCGATACTCGCTGTCGTAGTCGTCCTCGATGATCCAGCACTGGTTTTGCCGCGCGTATTCGAGCAGCATGCGGCGCCGCGCGAGACTCATCACCATGCCGAGCGGGTATTGATGCGACGGCGTGACGAGCATCAGTTTCGGCGGTTGCGCGAGATCGTCGGCGGACGGATTGATGCCTTCTTCGTCGACGGCGATCGGCCGCGATTGCAGACCGGACACGTGCAACACGCTGCGCACGCCCCAATAACACGGGTCTTCGGTCCAGATCACGTCGCCCGGATCGGACAGCAAACGCACCGCCAGATCGACGGACTGATGAATCCCCGTCGTGATGATGATCTGCTCCGGCGTGCAACGCACCGAACGCGACGTGCGCAGATACTCGGCCAGCGTGTGCCGCAGCAAAGCGAGGCCGCCGCCCGGCGCGTAAGTCAGCAGGTCCGGACGCAGCCGGCGCCAATACTTGTTATGCAGACGGCTCCACACACGCGCCGGAAACTTCGTGACGTCCGGCACGCCGGGCATGAACGCGCCCCACTGACGCTTCGACACGCCCGCGCCCGAAATCAGCCGTGCGCCGCGCGTGGACAACGCGCGCTTCGTCTGGAATGGCGGAGACTGCGTCGAAGCCCTCTCGGCCGGCGCATCCGTGTCCGCTTCCGGCGCACCGACGATCTCGTCCGGCGCGCTATCGGCGACGAACGTCCCGCTGCCGGTCGCCGAACTCACATAGCCTTCCAGCGCCAACTGCTCGTACACCTGGGTGACCGTATTGCGCCCGATGCCCAACTCCTGCGCGAGCAGACGCGACGACGGCACCTTCGCGCCGGCCGGCAACTCGCGCGTCAGGATCGCCTGCTGCAACAGCCGATGCAACTGACGGTAGATCGGCTGGCCGTTGCCGCGGTCGAGGCGCTGCGCCAGCCAGTCGGACAAAACGCTCGCGCGCATGATTGGCTCCTACATTTTTATTGAAATGGCTCTGAAGTTAAGAGCCAAATCTGATTATAGTCGCTGCATGTGCTGCGCTGAGCGCGTGGCGTCCGCGAAACCGAGGAGGGATGGAGATGACGTTGAAGAATGCAGAACTGAAGAGCCGCAAGGACGCAGCGACGCCGCGCGGCGTGGGCGTGATGTGCGATTTCTATGCCGAGCGTGCCGAGAACGCCGAGTTGTGGGACGTCGAGGGGCGCCGCTTCATCGACTTTGCGGCCGGCATTGCGGTGTGCAACACCGGGCATCGTCACCCGAAGATTCTTGCCGCGATCCGCGACCAGCTCGACCATTTCACGCACACCGCGTATCAGATCGTGCCGTACGCGTCGTATGTGGAACTGGCTGAGAAGATCAACGAACGCGCGCCTGGCGACTATCCGAAGAAGACCGCGTTTTTCACGACTGGCGCCGAAGCGGTTGAAAACGCGATCAAGATTGCGCGCGCGGCGACGGGCCGTCCGGGCGTAATTGCATTCACTGGCGGTTTCCATGGCCGCACGATGATGGGCATGGCGCTGACGGGCAAGGTTGTGCCGTACAAGATCGGCTTCGGCCCGTTCCCGGGCGACGTGTTCCATGCGCCGTTCCCGAATCCGTTGCACGGCGTGACGACGGCCGATTCGTTGGCCGCGATCGAGTTTCTGTTCAAGGCCGACATCGATCCGAAGCGGGTGGCGGCGATCATTTTCGAACCGGTTCAGGGCGAAGGCGGCTTTTATCCGGCGCCGGTGGAGTTTGTGCGCGCATTGCGCAAGCTGTGCAACGAGCATGGGATTTTGCTGATTGCCGACGAGGTGCAGACGGGTTTTGCGCGGACGGGCAAGTTGTTCGCGATGCATCACTACGACGTGGTGCCTGATCTGATGACGATTGCAAAGAGCCTGGCGGGCGGCATGCCGTTGTCGGGGGTGGTCGGCCGAGCCGATGTGATGGATGCGGCGGCGCCTGGCGGTCTTGGCGGCACGTATGCCGGTAATCCGCTGGCGGTTGCTGCTGCGCATGCCGTGCTCGACATCATCGATGAAGAGAAGCTCTGCGAGCGGGCTACGGTGTTGGGAGATCGGATTAAGGCGCGGTTGAACGCGCTGCAGAGTGAGGTGCCGCAGATTGCGGATGTTCGTGGGCCTGGTGGGATGGTGGCTGTTGAGTTTTGCAAGGCTGGGACTTCTGATGCCGATGTGGAGTTTACCAGGCGAGTGCAAGCGAGGGCGCTGGAGCGCGGGTTGTTGTTGCTCGTTTGTGGTGTTTATTCTAATGTCGTCAGGTTCTTGTTTCCGCTTACTGTTCAAGACTCTGTTTTTGATGAGGCGGTTGGTGTTCTTGAAGATGTGCTTAAAGAGTCTGTTGTTGTAGCTGTTTAGATCTTTTTTTTGCCTTTCGCGGCGGCATTGGTTTGGTGTGCCTATGGTGTTGGGGCTTTCTTTTTTTTTGTGGTCTATTCGTGTTGCCCCTGTGCGGGGCGGCACTTACTTTCTTTGCC
>NZ_JAQQBV010000032.1:0-84551 GCF_046030735.1 Paraburkholderia xenovorans | reverse complement strand
GCCGCGGCAAAGAAAGTAAGTGCCGCCCCGCACAGGGGCCACCCAAATAGACCCAAAACAAATCAGGAAAACCCCAAAGCAGGAATCAAAAAAGGCTATGGAGCGACAAAAACCCCACCCATCCGAATAGCCTCCCGAGCCAACAAAAGAGACCCACGCGCTCCGCGCGCATCCACAGCGACTTGAATAAGCGCCTTCAGCTGCGAAGGCTGCCGCACCAACTCCCGAAGAATAGGGCCAACAGCGGTACTTCCATCATCCCGTAACCCGGCCATCGCGGCCGAAGGCAAACTCCGCCAAGCGGGATCAACAACAGCGCGGCACACCGCAAACGGCACCCCTTGCGCAGCAGCAGCCGCACCCGCGATATGCGACTCCATATCGACAGTCAGCGCGCCGCCGGCACGATGCAACACGCGCTTATCCTCAGCCGAGACCAAAGGCTTGCTCACCGCCGCAACCAAACCCCGCCGCAACCGCGCCTGAAGCGGCCCATCAGCCAGCGCAGCCACAAACCTATCTGCCCAGGAACGATCGGTAGCAAGCCGCCCAAACGGCCCCTCAACAGCGTCGGCAACAACCACAGTCCCAGGCTCGAGATCCGGCGCCAACCCACCGGCCGTCCCGAAACTGACAATCCCGGAACATCCACGTGCGATGGCAGCACTCAACGCCCGCTCCAACAAGTCAGCACGCGCCGCGTAAACAACCTCGACACCTTCACCGCGTGCGATACGCGCTTCAAACGCCATCCCGGTAACGACGACAACCGGCAACACGCCACGACCTGCATCGGCAAACGGCGTCATGGAAGAAGCCATCAATTACATCCCCACCGCAACGCGCGTCAGCCCATTGCGCTTCAAATGACGGAACCGCGCGAGCGCCCACAACGGGAAAAATTTGCGATACCCGTGATAACGCAGATAAAACACGCGCGGAAAACCGGTCGCGGTAAACCGCGTCTCATCCCACAGACCATGCTCGCGCTGCTCACGCTGCAAATAGTCGATACCACGCGCCACAGCCTCATGATTCACCTCGCCGGCCGCCATCAATCCCATCAACGCCCATGCGGTCTGCGAAGCGGTACTCGGCGCGCGCTCATACCCGTGGTAATCGAGCTTGTAGCTCTCACCACCTTCGCCCCAGCCACCGTCTTCGTTCTGAATCGACAGCAGCCACTGCGCGGCGCGCTTGATACGCGGATCGTCGTGCGGCATACCGGCGGCGTTCAACGAACACAACGCGGTCCACGTGCCGTAGATGTAATTCAGACCCCAACGCCCATACCAGCTGCCGTCCGCTTCCTGCTCCTTCAGCATGTAGTCGAACGCGCGCTGCGCCGGCTCGCTGCCTTGCGGAAATTCGCCGAGTTGCGCAAGCATCGACAGACAACGCCCCGATACGTCGGCAGTCGGCGGATCGAGCAACGCGCCGTGATCGGAGAACGGAATGTTGTTCAGGTAGTACTGCGTGTTTTCCGGTTCGAACGCACCCCAGCCGCCGTCGCTGCTCTGCATGCCGACCACCCACTCGCGCGCCCGCGCAATGGCGTCACGGTCCACGTCCGATTGCGTCAGCGCGGCCGAACGCTGCATTGCCATCACCACGACTGCCGTATCGTCGACGTCCGGGTAATGCGCGTTGTTGTACTGGAACGCCCAGCCGCCGGGCCGCACATTCGGACGGCGCGAAATCCAGTCGCCGCGCACGTCGAGAATCTGCAGCGGACGCAGCCACGCGAGGCCGCGCTCGGCCGCCTGTTCGGCGTGCGCTTCGCCGGTTTCGAGCAGCGCGTGAGCGGCCAGCGACGTATCCCATACCGGCGACAAACACGGCTGGCAATATGCTTCGTCATCCTTGACAACGAGCAGCTTCTCGATCGATTCGCGGGCAATCGCGCGATTCGGATGATCGGCCGGATAGCCGAGCACGTCGTACATCATCACCGAATTGGCCATCGCCGGGAAAATCGCGCCGAGGCCGTCCACGCCGTTCAGCCGTTCATCGACGAAAGCCACTGCCGAGCGCACCGCACGTTCGCGCGTGGCTTGCGGGAACAGTCCGTCGACCGCGCGCAGCAGTACATCCACGCCGCTGAAGAAACGGAACCACCCGACATGCTGATGCGGCGCCCGATCGCGTGGACCGGTGTTGACCGGCGCACCGCGAAATACCTCGTCGATACGCACCTTGCGCGGATTGCGCGCCAACGGCCGCTTCGCGTTCAGCACCAGCAGCGGCACGATCACGGTACGCGCCCAGTACGACACCTTCGACAGATGGAATGGGAACCACTCGGGCAACAGCATGATTTCGACCGGCATCATCGGCACTGCGCGCCACGACACCACGCCGAACAGCGCGAGCAGAATCCGCGTGAACACGTTGACCGCTTCCGCGCCGCCATTCGCCAGGATCGATTCGCGCGCGCGCACCATGTGCTCGGCATCCGGCGAGTCGCCGATCATCTTCAGCGCGAAGTACGCCTTCACGCTCGCGCTGACGTCCATCGCGCCGTCGGTGAAGAGCGGCCAGCCGCCGTCGGCGAGCTGGATGCGGCGCAGATAGCGCGCAATCTTCTGTTCGAGTTCGAGGTTCGGCGTTTCGCCGAGGTAGTGAACCAGCAGCACATATTCGGCGGGAATCGTCGCGTCGGCTTCGAGTTCGTAGACCCAGTGGCCGTCCGGCTTCTGCGCGGCGAGGATCGCGTCGGTGGCGCGCGTGATCGCCGCGTCGAGGGACGACGCACCCGTTTGCGGCACGGCGGCCGGAACCGTAGCCGGCGCATCCGGCGCCGCGGCGGCGAATTCGGGCAGCACGTCACCTGACGGCTGCAACGGCTGGGCTTGAGATAAATCGTTCATCGGCGTTCCATCGGTTGGTTCAGCAGCGTGTCCGCGGCCTTCTGGCCTGAGCGGATCGCGCCTTCGATCGTCGCGGGCAGGCCGGTAGCCGTCCAGTCGCCCGCGAGCATCAAATTGTTCCAGCGAGTCCGCGTGCCGGGGCGTAGCGTCTCCTGATCGGGAAGCGGCGCAAACCTCGCGCGCGGCTCCATCGTCACCCGCCAGGCCGGCATCGGCGCAGCGGGCAAGCCAGTGGTCTGGGCCACTTCGGCCCAGACGGTTTTTGCCAGTTCTTCATGTGGCGTGCCGAGCAGCCGCCCGGCGCCGTCGATCGTTACCGACAGGCGTCCTTCAGAAGCGAACAGCCATTGGGCCGTCGCGTTGAGGAGGCCCGTGACCGGCGCCAGTCCGAACGGCGGTTCGACCGCGAAGTGCACATTGACGGTCGCGGAGAAGCGATTCGGCGCGCGCAAACCCGGCACGAGCGACTGCGCGGCTTCCGGCGGCACGGCGAGAATCACCGCCTGATTGGCGTCGATCGCGATGGACTCGGCAGCGAAACTCAATGCGTCCACGCGGCTTTTGTCCGCCGCGAAGACGATCCCGTCGAGGCGCGATCCGAGCCGGATCGCCGCGCCGCCGTGCTGCAACAGCCGCAGCGCGGGATCGACGAAGGCACTGCTCAGGCCGTTGCGCGCGACCAGCGGCCGGCATGCGAGTCCGCCGGCAAGCAACGTTTCCCGCACGGCCGCCGCCGTCAATTCCGCCGACGCCTCACGCGGCTCGACATTCAGCAACGCGAGAAACAGTGGACGCAGCAGGCGATCCCACAGCGGCCCGTTGCAGCGCATCGTCTGCACGACGGTACGGCCGGGTTTCGCGAACAGGAGCGGCACGAGCGCCAGATAATCGGCCGGTCCGGTATTCGGCACACGCGCGTTCGGGTCGAAAATCCACCACGGCAAACGGCTCGCCGACATGCGCACGGTCCAGCGGGCTCGCGTCGCCAGATCGACGAACGGGTAGTCGGGCAGCGTGGGACCGTGCAGTTCGTCGGCGGCGCCGATGGCGCGTGTGTAGTTGAGCGTCGCGTAGTTGCCCGACAGCACCATGTGATTGCCGCTGTCGAGGGTCGCGCCCAACTGGGTGTCGTAATACGAACGGCAACGGCCGCCCGCCTGAAGACTCGCCTCGTGCAGCACGACTTGCGCGCCGCGCCGCTGCAACTGCACCGCGGCGGCCAGGCCGGCGAGGCCGGCGCCGATCACATGTACGAGCCTCGGCATCAGCTCAGAAGAGCGCGTAACGCGCGACGATCCACAGCAGGCGCAGTTTCGGCTTGCGGACCTTCGTGCGCGGCAGGTCGAAGCCGCGCTCCACGGTACGCTCGAGCAGCACGCGATACACACCCGACATGATGCGCGGCGCGCGTACGTGGTTGCGCGGCTCGCGATTCATGATCGCGTCGGAGGCAGCGAAGTGCTCGCGGGCCCGCGCGACGAGCGTCGCGCATACACGCGGCAGCGAAGGGTCGTCGGCGATCTCCACCGGGCTCTTCACCGCGATCCCTTCGCGCGCCAGCAACTCATGCGGCAGGTAGCAGCGATTGATGCCGGCGTCTTCGTCGATATCGCGCAGGATGTTGGTCAGTTGCAGCGCGCGGCCCAGATGATGCGCGAGCAAGCGGCCGGGCTCGTCCTGCATCCCGAATATCCTCACCGATAAGCGGCCCGCCGCGCTCGCGACACGGTCGCAATAGAGGTCGAGCGTGGCTTCGTCGGGCGCGCAGATGTCGGCGGCGGCGTCCATCGCCATGCCGTCGATCATCGCGTGGAAATCTTCGCGCTGCAGGTGAAACGTGTGAATGTGCCGTGTCAGCGCGCGCAGCGAAGCGCGCGGCGCGCCGGCATAGCACGCGTCGATGTCGGCACGCCAGCGCTCGAGCGCGGCGGCGCGTTCGGCGCGCGGCAGGTCGCTGTCGGCGATATCGTCGACGGCACGGCAGAAGGCGTAGACCTGATACATCGCATCGCGCTGCGCGGCAGGCAGAATGCGCATGGCGAGATAAAACGAGCTGCCGGACGTGGCGGCAGCGGCGTCGACTTCTGTATCGTCCACGACAAGATTGGAAACAGCCAAGACGATCTCCGCTGGAGGCGCCTGCTGAAAGGCGTTCAGGAAATTTTTAAGGCCCGCCCGAAGGGCAAGCGGCACGCACGGGGGACACGCCCGAAACTCCCGGCCTGCGGGCCGGAAACGGCGAAAAGTATAACAATCTTTGTGAGATGACGCAGTTTTGGAGCGAATAAGGGGCCCGAAGACCGCCTAGCCGACGAACGCCACTGACCGGTTGCGTCCTTGCCGTTTGGCGCTATACAGCGCCGCATCGGCTTCGTTGATCAGCACGTCGTAAGCCGGCGCACCCGCACGCGCCGCCGCGCCGCCGACGCTCGCCGTCACCGGCACGCTGGTGCCCTGCACCTCGACCGGCGTGTCGGCGATCGTGCAACGAATCTTTTCCGCGACGCGCATCGCGTCCTCGAGCGGCGTGCAGGGCAGCAGCAGCGCGAACTCCTCGCCGCCGAAGCGCCCGAACGTGTCCTGCACCCGCACCACCTGCGCGACCCGCTGCGCCATCACGCGCAGCACCGTATCGCCGACGCCGTGGCCGAACTGGTCGTTGATTTTCTTGAAGTGGTCGAGATCGAACAGCAGCACGGACATCTCGCCGCCGTAGCGCTGCCAGCGGACATATTCGTCGCGCAGACGCGCTTCGAAAAAGCGCCGGTTGGCGATGCCCGTCAGGCCGTCGCGGTCTGCGTATTCCTGCAGCTTGGCGACCGCTTCCTCGCGCTCGCGCTGCACGATGCTGACATGCGTGACGTCCGAGATGGTCACGCACACGGCCACCACCTCGCGCTCGCGCATCAGCGGCATGAAGGTGCAATCCTGCTGCATGAAGTCGACGCCGCCGGTAATCGGCCGGTCGTGATCGAACTTGAAGAGATAGGGCCGCTGCTCCCACGAACTGAACGCGAAGCTGCCGAGCTGGAACACGCTTTCGATCTTGCGCGAGAGCCATACGCGCGGCAGCTCGGGGAAATTGTCGAACAGCGATTTGCCGACCATCTGTTCCGCCGACAAACCGCTATGGTCCTGCATGAAGCGGTTCCACATCAGCACATTCATGTCGCGATCGAGCACGAAGATGCCGAACCCGACACGCTCGACAACCAGATCGCTCAACGATTCCGCGGGCACATTCATAGACTGGACAACAACGCGTCAAGCGCTCCGCTCATGTGACGGATCGACTCTTCGGCCATCAGCATCACAAGATGTGCACGGAAACTCTGGTCTTCCAGCGCGAAATTCACCTCGACCAGCAATGCGACCTCCCATTGCAGGACATCGGGCTGAAACACTTCGTCGAGCGTCAGAGCCTCACCGAGCAGGCCCGGCGCGGAGAATACCGGCGTGCGGCCGAGTTGATCGAGAATGGACGATACGCACGCGCCGGTCAGCACGTTCGCGACGTCGAACACGAGCTCCTGCTGGCTCACGGCCTCGTAGCTCGAGCGCGCGTACGGATCGCTGACGAGCGAACACAACTGCTCGACGCTGTCGCTGCGGCAGATCACCAGCGCTTCGCCCTTGATGTCCGAGCGGAAACCCTGGCGCACGGCGCTTACCCTGTCCTCGATCCCGGTCATCTCACGCAACGCCTGCGCCGCCTCGCTAACCGCCACCACCCGCACGCGCGGCACCGACAACTCGATGAACGCGTCGAGCAGACGCGCGAGGCGCGTCGCGGCCTGGCCCATCGCCAGATTGGCGACCTCTTGCAGCGCGTCGCGCTGATCTTCGGTGAGGACTGGCTCAGACATACAACCCGTACTCCTTGAGGATGGGTAGTACCGCCTCGGGCGTCACGGGCTTGGCGATGAACGCGGCGGCGCCGAGCGTGCGCACGCGCTGCTGGGCCATCGGCTGAACATCGGCGGAAACGACGATGACGAAAGTGTTCAGATCCTCATGCTGCAACGCTTCCAGCACCTGATAGCCGGTCATGTCCGGCATCGTCAGGTCGAGGAACATGACCGACGCTTTGCCTTCGCGATACAGCGCGAGCGCTTCGCGCCCGTTCGCCGCGTAGGCGACGTCGACATCCCAGTCCGGCGGCAATGCCTTGGTGAGCACCTTACGGGCGAGCAGCGAATCATCGGCGATCACAATGGGCAAGGACATGGACGGGTCGGAAAGCGGAATGAGATCTGACGCGATAACGGCGGCAGAGACGGTTTCTTTAGTGCGCGGCCTGTCGACCGGTGGCAAGAAGGGCGGAAGCTTGCGGGAGCACAGCCTGCCGGCGTGCCGGGTTTTGTCGCGCCGCGTGCGGACGACGCACCGACGCAATGCTTGTGGCGGAACCGGCGGCCATGCAGAGATGCATGCGCGCACGGTGAAAGACGGCGATGACCGGCATGTTCGAAGCCTACGTAGAGAATCCCCGCGGCTTCATGGATCGGGCTGTCATTTGCCGCGCGCGTGTTCCGCAAGCGCCTTTTCGTCGCGCGTCGTACGCGCATCCTGGCTACCCCGCGGCAGATCCGTCCGAACATGGCGGACGCATTTTTATCGTGGCGCCGATTTTCGAAGCAATCCGGTGGAAAGGCAATACGCCAAAATCGCAATCATTAACGAGATATTCCTTTTGGATGGCCTTTTGGAAAAAATTTCGATAGATATTTAAAGATTAAATTTACATTTATACTTTTGTGTACGTTTGCGCTTCACGATTCGTCGCTGATTCAGAAAGCACAGGATTGGATGCTTTCTCCTTCCTTCGCGGTAACAACGGCGGCCGTTGCGTGTCTATGCTTCTCGTATGATCGCGGCTTCCCGCTTTTTGTCCCGAACGATCCACGCGTTACCGACCATGACACCAGACCGGTTCGACCCGCCTCAAGCGAACCCGCTTCCCGCTGACCGGCAAGAAGACGAGGCGCGCGACGCACTCTTTCCGGCCGTGCCGGAGCAGAACTTCCACGTGCGGCGCATCACGCTGATCGCGCTGCTGATCGCGGCGATCGTGCTGCCGTGCGTGTACGTGGTGGCGATGGCGCTCAGCGATCTGCGCACGCGCGAGGCCGAAGCCACCGATGTCACGCTACGCACCGTGCGGGTCGCGGACGAACATGCGCTGAAAGTGTTCGACATGAACGAGACGCTCGATTCGCGCATCGTCGATCTGACACAAGGTCTCGACGACAACGGCATTCGCGCACAGGAATCCACCATTCACGAGAAGCTGCGCACGATGGGCGGCGGCTATCCGCAAGTCGCGGCGGTGTCGATCTTCGGCAGCCATGGCGAGTTGCTTGCCAGCAGCCGTTTTTACCCGGCGCCGCCGGTTTCGATCGCCGATCGCTCCGATTTCACCGGCATTCGCGACAGCAAGGATCTGGAGCACGTGTCGAAGGTCATGATCGGACATGTCGCGGGCGAGCAGGTGTTCAACATGGGGCTTGAACGACGCGACGCCGGCGGCGGGTTCGCCGGTGTCGTCTCGGTTGCGTTGCGGCCGAGCTATTTCAGCGCGTTCTACCGTGAGCTGCTGGGCGGCAGCGACGACTCGCCGATGACCATGAGCCTGATCCGTACGGACGGCGCGATCCTCGCCCACTATCCGGGCGGCCCGCGCGCGCCGTCGGCCATGGCGCCGAATTCGCCGCTCGCCGAGGCGTTCGCGCAGGGACGGCGCGCTGGCGTCGTGCGCGTTCATTCGAGCGTCGACGACGACAGCCTGATCGTCGCCTTCCGGCGCGTCGGTGCATATCCGGTGTATGTGTCGTGCGGCTATCGCACGTCGGCGATCTGGGCCGGCTGGTATAAGCACCTGAGCGTGCTGATCCTGTCCATGTTCACGCCGTCGATCGTATTGTGGTGCGTGATCTGGCTGTCGCTGCGGCGGCTCGGCGCCGAGGAAGAGGCGTGGGAGCGCTGGCAGGCGGAAGCGTCGATGCGCCGTTCGATCGAATCCGCGTACCGTCAGTCGCGCAAGATGGAAGCGCTGGGCAATCTGGTCGGCAGCGTCGCGCACGATTTCAACAACCTGCTGATGATCGTGTCCGCCAACGTGCAGATCGTGCGACGGCGCGGCGCGCCAGGCTTCGACCGCGAGTTGTCGGCGATCGAGCGGGCGCTCAAGAGCGGTCAGTCGCTCACGCGGCAACTGCTCGGCGTCGCGCGCAAACAGCCGTTGCGCAACGAGACGCTCGCGCTCGACCGCTGGCTGCCGAGTTGCCGCGAATTGCTGCGTGCCTCCCTCGGCGCGAAGATTTCGCTGGTGATGGATATCGGCGTGGACATCTGGCCGATGCGCGTCGACGTGGCGGAACTCGAACTCGCGCTGATCAACCTCGCCGTGAACGCGCGCGACGCGATGCCCGCCGGCGGGCGCTTTACCGTGCGCGCCGCCAACATCCATTTCCGTCACGAGGACGGCTTTCCGCTCACCGGCGACTTCGTGCAGTTGTCGCTCGAAGATACGGGCGTGGGCATGCCGCCGGAAGTGCTGTCGCACGCGTTCGAGCCGTTGTTCACGACCAAGCCGAAAGGGATGGGCACCGGTCTCGGGCTGCCGCAGGTGTTCGCCTTCTGCGAGCGCTCGGGCGGCCTTGCGGCGATCGACAGCGCAATCGGCGCGGGCACTTCGGTGCGTCTTTATCTGCCGCGCGCGGCGGCGGCCCCCGCAGCCGAAGAGCCGGCCGAAACCGGCGCCGATGAAAGCAGTACGCCGCAGGGTTTGCGCATTCTGCTGGTGGAGGACAACGAAGAAGTGGCCGCCGGTACTGAAGCGCTGCTCCAGATGATGGGCCACCAGGTCACCGGCGTCTTCAACGCGGACACCGCGCTGCGCCTGTTCGACGACGCCCACGCGAAGCAGGCGCGCACCGGCGAGCCGCTGCCGTTCGACCTGGTGCTGTCCGACATCCACATGCCGGGCGCGATGAACGGCATCGATCTCGCCGAAGCCGTCCTCGCCTTCGACACGAAGCTGCCGGTCATTCTGGTGACCGGCTACGCGGAAGAACTCGACCGCGCGCGTCACGTGGATGTGCGCGTGCTGTCCAAACCCTTCGATATCGCGTTGCTGGAGGAGCTTCTGCAGGCGATCCAGCGCGACCTTGCGCAGGCGGGCGCTCAGCAGGCCGCGCATCCGGCTGGGTGAGGCTCGCTGGCTGAGGCTCGACGGTCGCGATTTACCGGCGGTTGTAAAAGCGCGAGGGTTCCATCGGCGCGGCAGCGGTGCGGGCCGCGCGCGGGCCCATCCGCGTTGCACGACGGCCCAGGTGGCTCGTGGGCGCGCGCACGGAGGCAAACCCTCACATTCCCGACGGATGCGGCACGAACGTTGCGGCGTATTTCCGAACAAGGAGGGCGGCGCGTTCCCGCGCGGTCCATTCCACGTCAATACGTCGGGAGACAGCCATGCGACACACCGTGATTGGTTTATTCGACACCTACACGCAAGCAGAAAGCGCCCGCGACACGCTTGTGCAGACCGGCTTCGCGCGCGAAGCCATCGAATTGCAGGCGAATCCGGAACCCTCGGTCGGCTCCGCGACAGAAGAAGTTGCCGGTTCTTCGGGCGTGCTCGCGAACATCGAGCGTTTCCTGTCGAGTCTCTTCGCGAGCGGCCCCCGCGCGCCGGATGCCGCTCGCTATACGGAAGCCGTGCGCCGCGGCGCCGTGCTGGTTAGCGTGGCGGCGGCGAGCGAATCGCACGCCGAACTCGCTCGCAATACGTTGACGCGGCTCGGCGCGACCGACATCGGCGAACGTTCGCCGGATCTGGATGCGCAGGCCGAAGCGGGCCGCGAGCATTCGGTACTCGATGAACTCGGCATTGGCGCGATGACGTCCGGCAGGCCGGGCACGTCGAGCGCTGCGGGCCCCGCCAGTGTCGATACGCGCACCGCGCCGCCGATCGAACCGGTCATCGACCCGTTGTATTCCGGCCGCCCGGCCGGCACCGACGCCGAGCCGTTCGTGCCGCCGCCGTTGTCGGAACGGCCGCTGGTCGATCCGGTGATCGACCCGCTCGTCGGCGATGTCGGTCGCAGTCCGATCTCGGCGGCCGGTGTTCCGGGTTCGGGCGCGGTGATGATGCAACCGTCGGAGGTCGTGTCTGAAACGGGGCAGCCGACAGCAGGGCTCGGCGGCCAGATGCCGAACGAGTATCTGGAATACGAGGAAGATTTCCGCACCCACTACGACGAGCAATATGCTGCGGGCGCCGAAGAAACGCGGTACGAGGATTACGTGCCGGCCTATCGTTACGGAGCAGAAATTGCCCACGACACGCGGTATCGCGATCGTCCGTGGGAGGATATCGAGCCGGAAGCTCGCCTTCATTGGGAAACGACTTCGCCCGACAGTACATGGGAGCGTTTCAAGCTCGCCGTGCGGCACGGCTGGGAGCGTGTCACCGGACATCACCACGTGTAAGCGCGATCGGTGACGGCTGTGACGACGCCGGTAGGCCCTCGGCTTGATGGGGGCCTACCGGCGTTTTTGTATGTCGGCTACTTATGCCGCCGCGTGCAGCTTGACCCACGCCACATAACGGTCGACGAAGCTCTGCAGGAACTTGCGCGTTCCGTCGTTCAGAATCTCGCCTTTCTCGTTGATCGCCGTCGCGTCGTGTTTGATGAAAACTTCGGGCTGCGCAAGCGTCGCGACGTCGAGATAACCCAGCACATTGCGCAAATGCTGCTGCGCCAGCGCCGTGCCGGTTGCCCCGAGCGACGTGCCGATCACCGCGCCCGGCTTGTTGCCCCACGAGTTGGTGCCCCACGGCCGCGAGCCCCAGTCGAGCGCGTTTTTCAGCACGCCGGGGATAGAGCGGTTGTATTCAGGCGTGACGAACAGCAGGCCGTCGGCGGCTTTCACGCGCTGCTTCAGGTTTTTCGCGACCTCCGGATAATCGGCGTCGTAATCCTGGCTGTACAGCGGCAACCCGCCGATATCGATGAATTCGAATGTGAAATCGGCAGGCGCGAGTGAAATCACGGCTTGCGCCAACTGGCGGTTGAAGGACTCGCGGCGCAGACTGCCGACGACGACTGCAATGTGATGGGCCATGTTCGCTTCCTTGGTGTGAGGCGCTTGACGCGCGCAGGGATCGAACTGTCCATCATAGGCAAAAGTGGCGTGCCTGAGGGCCGCAATGCAAAACTCCCGCTCCCACTATCCGGGAGTTTGCGATGCGCTTTGACTAACGGTGGATAACCGGACGACCGCTAAAGTTATCCACAGTTTTACTGAATAACCTTGTGGATAACTGGCAATTTTGCCTTGCCAATCAAGCATTGTTTCGGTCTAGGACATTTTGAGGCAAAACGAAGGCAGTCTGAGACAGAACCTGAAATAGCGCGACGGCGATTGACGCGTCCGGCACGCAAAATGCCCCGACCGCGCACGGACATTGCATCAATGCGCACGGGTCATTCCGGCACTGCGATGTCGCCGTCCACCAATTGCCATCCGTAGTTCTCGGCGAACGTCTGAGCGGCTTCGGCCGTGTCGAAGAACGGCATGTCGGCGTGTCCCTGGAATGGGTAGATCACGCGCTCGTCGCTTAACCGTGTGACCTTCAACGTGGGCACGGTACCGCTCGACGTGCGGCGCGACGACGCCGCCACCTGATAGTTCGCACGGCCGGTCAGCACCTCGGCGTGCGCGCCCTGGGCGCGTCTGGAAACCTGGCTTCCCATCGACGCGCGCATCAAAGGCCGACGATCGACTGGCCGGCAACCATGCCGTCGATCACCTGTTCCGCGTAACTGGCCGACGCAATGCGGGCATCGCCGGCGGCGCCGAACGGCGAGCGACTCGGCACGCGAAAGACGCGGCTGCTGGTCAAAGTGTCGTCGGTGCCGCGCCGGCAGATGCGCACGGCGGCGTCGAAGCCCGAGTCGTAATGACGCGCGCCGTCGAGGCTGCGCGGTTGATGCGGATAGACCAGCGGATAAATCTCAAGGCCGCGGTAGCTTCTGATCGTATTGTTCATGGTGGTCGTCTCCGGTGAGGATGTCGCGTGAAGCGTGGCGCTCTGGTATGGGCTCGCCCGGCGCATCGCACCGTTCGCAAGAAACCAGAATATCGATCGACGATGCGCGCAACGAACTCCGGCGTCAGAAAGCCGGCCAGCGACATCGCACAACATGTAGAAGGAAGGGACCCCGACAATCTGGGGCATTGAATGGGGATGCTCGATGCGTCTTGAACCGCGCGGCGCGCAGGAGGAACTGCATGCAGTTGACTCACTGTAACACGTTAGTAGAGTGAGCATTCGACGCATTTGTGGACCGGGCCCGGGCATTGCTTTGGAGTGCCGGGTATTGTTTGCCGATGTTTCGGATCGGGTGTGCAAAAGCAAAAGGGCGCCGTGATGGGCGCCCTTTCTTATTTCTAAAACCGGCTGCTTCGCCGCGAGATGGCTGGCGTGAAAATCCGGCTATCGGGTCGACGGATCAGTTGCCGAAGAACACGTTGCAATACGATGCCGGACCGCTGCATTGAGCCGGCGCAGCAGCATGGGCGGCGCCCGACGCTGCGGCAAACAGGGCGACGGAAGCGATCAGGGCGGAAAGAATGCGTTTCATGGTGCTACTCCTCTTCTGCGTGGGTTGGCGACCGGTGCGATCGATGGAACGAAGAATAGCGATTCGGTGTCCGCTGAAAAACAGCGAAGATGCGAAGACTTTTTTTCAAATAATGAAACAATCGATGAATGATGTTTTTGGCCGCTTTTCGCTTCACGCCGCCGTGTGTGAACGGCCTGCCCCACGGTGGCCTCGATTGTTGCGCTCACACTGCTTGCAATTTCAGCAACAATGTATTTCTTTGTCATAAAGACTGTCTTCGCGCGACTAACAGCATCGACTCACGCGAGGGGCGGCCTCATGTTGAATACCGTTTCGTTTGCGCCGGAACGTGCGAGAGAATGGCGCACGAGCCCTAAAGCCGCGCAAGGAAAACTACGCGTTTATGAACGACCACGATTCACCAGGAGACGCGCGCGCCCGCTACGCGCGGAGACGGAGCGCGCAATGGCGCAAGTGAGCGGCCCGGCGCTTACCGATCCCGTCTATCTGGCGCAACTGCGGCGCGATCTGCTGCGCTTCGCCCGCTTGCAGTTGCGCGATGCCGCCGCGGCCGAAGACGCCGTGCAGGAAGCGCTCGCCGCCGCGTGGACGCAAGCCGAGCGCTTTGCGGCGCAATCCGAGCACAAGACGTGGGTGTTCGGCATCCTGCGGCATAAGCTCGTCGATACACTGCGGGCCCGGCAGCGCACGGTGAACCTGTCGGCGCTCGAATCGGAACTCGACGGCGAATCGCTGCTCGATCGCGAACTCTTCAAAGACAACGGTCACTGGTCGCGCGAAACCAAACCGCGACCGTGGCCCACACCCGAAACCGCGCTGCGCCAGCAACAATTCTGGTCGTTGTTCGAGATGTGTCTGGAGCATCTGCCCGAACACATCGGACGCGTGTTCATGATGCGCGAATTCCTCGATCTCGAGATCGACGCGATCTGCGCGGAACTCCAGTTGACGGCCAATCATTGCAGCGTGCTGATCTATCGCGCGCGATTGCGCTTACGCACGTGCCTCAGCGAACGAGGACTATCCAGCGAGGATGCGAATGGGGAAGTGTAAGAACATCACGCGTTTGTTGTCCGACGCACTCGACCGGCCGCTGACCACCGGCGAATGGGTTGCGATCCGCCTGCATCTGCCGACTTGCAGCGGCTGTCGCAATTACCGCAAACAGATCCGCTTGCTGCGCACGGCCGCGCATACGGTGAGCGGCCTCGGAGCGATCGGGACCAACGGCAGCGACGATTGAAGTGCGTTGCTGCGGACCGGTGCATCGGTTGGGGATCGCGGAGTACGCCGGCCGTCGTTCTTCAACGCTCGCCGGGCGGCGTGTCGCGGTAGCGTTCGAAAAAGCTCGCATGTGATGCGGCATCGATCGAGACTGGATGCGCTTCGGCGCCGGCCGGGTGCCTCGCGAGTTGGGCGCGCGTGCGAATCGGCCGATGCTGGAAGTTGCCACCGCAATTCGGACACACGTTGCGCAGCGTACTGAGCGCGCACACTTCGCAGAAGGTGCATTCGTACGTGCAGATCATCGCGTCGGGCGCGTTCGGCGGCAGCGATTTACCGCATCCTTCGCAGGACGGTCGCAGTTCGAGCATGGGCGGCTCCAGTCGGCGGGCAGGCGAGGTGCCCGATTGCACCTCGCATCCGCCGAACGAGTGTACGCGGGCCAATCGCGCGAAATTGACAGTTCGGTATCAATTCCTGCCACGACATGCCCGGTCTGGCCCACGTCTTACTTCATCAGGTCAGCACGCCCCACAGCACCAGCGTCAGGACAAGTCCGACAACGGAGACGATCGTTTGCAGCACCGACCACACCGCAACGGTCTGCTTCAGCTGCAACCCGAAGTATTCACGCACCATCCAGAAACCGGCGTCGTTCACGTGGCAAAAGAACACCGAGCCCGCGCCGATGGCAAGCGCCATCAGCGAATTGTGCGTCGCGCTGAGCCCCGCGACGACCGGTGCGACGATACCCGCGGTGGTGGTGGTCGCGACCGTCGCCGAGCCGGTGGCCTGGCGCAGCGCCACAGCGATCAGCCATGCCAGCAGAATCAGAGGCAGGTGCGCGCCGACGGCGATCTTGCCGATCGTCGTACTGATGCCCGCCACCACGAGCGCCTGCTTGAGCCCCCCGCCGGCGCCGATGGTCAGCAGCAGCGCGGCGATCGGCGGCAAGCTCTTGCGCAGAATGCCGCCGACGCGATCGCGCGCCATTCCGCGCGACCAGCCCAACGCCACCACGGCGAACAGCACGGTGAGGCCGAGCGCGACCAACGGCTCACCGAGGAAATTAAGCGCGTCGAACAGGAAGGTTTCCGGGTGCAACGCCAGCTTGGCGACCGTGCGGCCGAGCATCAGCGCGACGGGCAACAGAATCGTGATCAATGAAATCGCGAAGCCCGGCGGTTCGGCGGCATTTTCCTGGGCGGTGAAGAGTTTGCCCATTTCTTCCGGCTCGACGACCTTCATCCGTTTGGACAACCAGATGCCATAGACCGGACCCGCAAGAATCACCGCCGGAATCGCGACGATCAGGCCGAGCCCGAGCGTCAGGCCAAGATCAGCATGCAGCGCGCTCACCGCGATCAGCGGACCCGGATGCGGCGGCAGCAGCGCGTGCAGCGTCGTCATGCCGGCCAGCGCGGGGATCGCGATCCGCAGAATCGGCTGTTGCGAGCGGCGCGCCATCACGAAGATGATCGGGACCATCATCACAAGACCCACTTCGAAGAAAAGCGGCAAGCCGATGATCAACGCCACCAGCGCCATCAACCAGGGGAGCGTGCGGGGGGTGGAATGTTTGAGAATGGTGGAGACGAGCCGGTCGGCGGCGCCGGACTCGGCCATCAGCGCGCCGAGCATCGCACCGAGCGCGATGATGATGCCGACATCGCCTAGCAATGCGCCAGCACCTTTGCTGAACGCGCCGGCCACGGCTTCGAGCGGCAGGCCGGCAGAGAAACCCGCGGCGAACGTGCCGACCAGAATCGACAGGAACGGCGCGAGCTTCAGCACGCTGATGAACACGATGATCAGTGCGAGTCCGAGCGCGCAGGACAGGATGAGCTGCGTGTCGTGGGCGGCCCACGGCGCGAGTGTTGTTGCTGGATTCACGATACCCCTTTGGTCAATTTACACGGCCGCGGCGTCGGCGGCACGGATGCCGGATTGTAGCGGCGTCAGAGGGTGTGACGCAGCGACGCGGACAGATTCGTGAGCTTCGCGTGCGTCATGCGATTTGCTTATGCGAATTTATCGGTTTGTCCAGGCTGACAGACGAATTATCGTCGGAGCCAATCGGCCCGTTTTGCGGCCGTCTTTTTACCGAGCACTGTTATGTCCCGTCATCCTATGTTCACGCGACGTGCGTTTATCGCCAGCGTGGGCGCGTCCCTCGCGGCCGCCGCGCTGCCTGTCGCGTCGACCTCCGTGTTCGCCGCCGAAGAGCGAGCGAAGGAATTGCGCATCGGCTATCAGAAAGCCGCGAATACGCTGGTGCTGCTGAAAGCGCACGGCACGCTCGAAAAACGCCTCGCGCCGCTCGGTATCACGGTCAAATGGAACGAGTTTCCTGCCGGCCCGCAGTTACTCGAAGGCTTGAATGTCGGCGCGATCGATTTCGGTTATGTCGGCGAGGCGCCGCCGGTATTTGCACAGGCCGCCGGCGCGAACTTCGTCTACACCGCTTACGAAATTCCGACGCCGCACGCCGAGGGCATTCTGGTGCATCAGGATGCGCCGATCAAAACGCTCGCCGATCTCAAAGGCAAGAAGATCGCGTTCAACAGGGGTTCGGACGTTCACTGGTTTCTGGTCGCAGCGCTTCAGAAAGCCGGTGTGAAGTACAGCGAAATCCAGCCGGTGTTCCTCGCGCCCGCCGATGCACGCGCCGCTTTCGAGCGCGGCTCCATCGATGCATGGGCGATCTGGGATCCGTTCCTCGAAGCTGCGAAACGGCAGTCGAACGCGCGCTTGCTGGCCGACGCGGAAGGCATCGTCAGTCACCATCAGTTTTTCCTGAGCGCACGGCCGTTCGCCGAGCAGAACGGCGATGTACTGGCAATCGTGATGGACGAGGTTAGCAAGGAAGGCGCGTGGGTGCGCGGCCATTACACCGAAGCCGCCGCGCAACTGGCGCCGATTCAGGGACTCGACGCCGGCGTGATCGAAGCCGGCTTGCGGCACTACGCGCACATCTACAAACCTGTCGATGCGACCGTGCTGGCCGAGCAGCAACGTATTGCCGATACCTTCACCGAACTGCGCATCATCCCGACCCGGATCGTGACGAAGGACGCAGCATTGGCGCCTAAAGCCTAAGTGGCGCGTGGGTAGGTGGGCTGGCGATCGGTTGAGGTTTTTTCGGTTTTGGTTCGCTCGCTGTCAGGCGAAGAGCGCTGCTACGTTCTCAGGCGGGCGACCGATAACGGCTCGCCCGTTTCTCACGACGATCGGCCGTTGCAGAAGAATGGGATGCTTCGCCAATGCTTCGTATAACTGAGCGTCGCTCAGTGTGGGATCGGAGAGGTTCAATTCCTTGTATTCGGTCTCGGTGTCCCGAATCATTTCGCGGACGTTGCAGCCGAGTTGTGCGTTCAGGTGCTTCAGTTGCGCGACCGTCAAAGGTTGCTTCAGATATTCGATAACTTCGGTGGGTTCATTCGCGCTGTTGTAAGTGCTGGCGATGAGTTCGCAGGTGGCGCGAGATTTGGAGCAGCGAGGGTTGTGGTAGATCGTGATCATGGGGATGGTTGGCGGGCTTTTGTTGGTGGTGAGTTGGCGGACGGGTCGTGGGGAATTTTAGCGGGCCTCCTGGGGTGTTGGGGATCGATACGCTGCTGAGGGAGTTGGCAGGTGGTGGGGGAGGTGAGTGGGCGTGTTTGTACGTTCTTCTAGTTTCCTCTGAGACCCTCCGCTGGGGGCGAGCGACTTCGTTGATAAAGAGATCTATTGCCGAGGCACATTGCGTGCGGAAAAGGCTCGCAGTCGCTTTCTCGAGGTTCCGAGCGATCTGGGGCAACCGGTGACGAGAAAGCAATTTGCCCTCCCTAACCGCTTCACGTCCCCGTGGAAACACGTCGGTTTATGCGCATAAAGCGGCGTCCTGACCAACCAGAGTTCCGTGGCTTCGAGTGCCCTCATTAGATCCTCCGGAGCACTTAAGCACGTGATGATGTCAGATCATCCGGAGAGTTTTTGCTCTGCCGATATTCTGAGCGACGAGGCATTCACATCCCTCCCTTGCGAGCGCATTCACTGCCGCCTCGCGCAGTCGTCATCGTGATCCCAAGTTTTTTCGGCGGAGGCAACGTCCTTAACCATTACCATCGCAACTGGAGCATTTCCTGGGAATCGAGCCGAGCCTTCGGATCTGCATGCCAACCATCGCATCCGTTGGTGCAGTTTCCCCATCTGATCCGACTCAGGCACCTCTTCTATTTGTTCCCCCTTCTCAAGTTCTTCGGTCCACCCACGCCCCAGTATTCGCCATTCCGACAACGGAGTACCACTCGTTCCCCGTCAAGCAATCGGTCCTGCCCATTCGGACTTCATCGCCCCAACGCCGTCCTTTATGCGCATAAACCTATACCGAATGGCCAATTCTCTTTTTGTTTGTAGAAAAACGATTGAAATGCGAATTCATCTAGGTAAAATCCACGTGCGTCTAAAACGAGGAGGTGAAGATTGGCAGCAGAAATCATCGCGGTAACTCAGCAGAAGGGCGGGGTCGGTAAGAGCACACTTGCGATGCACCTCGGCGCTGCGTTCCATGAGAAAGGTAAGCGCGTTCTTGTCGTAGACGCCGATGGACAAAACACGCTGATTCACTGGGCAAGCGCCTCGTCGGACGGCGAGAACGGCATCCCGTTTCCGGTCGTCAATCTCTCCGAAGCCGGCAGCCAGATCCACCGCGAGATCAAGAAGTTCGTCGCTGACTACGACATCATCATCGTCGACTGCCCGCCCTCCATTACCGAGAAAGTCTCCGGCGTTGTCTTGCTGGCTGCGAGCGTCGCCGTTATACCGACATCGTCATCACCCGCCGACTACTGGTCGAGCGTCGGCTTAGTGAAGCTGGTTCAGCAGGCACAAGTGATGAACGAAGACCTGCGAGCGGTCTTCCTGCTCAACAAGACGGAAGAGAAGCGGATGCTGACGCGCGAACTGAAGCGGGCGTTGGAAGAACTCGGCTTCCCGCTGCTCAAAACCCAGATCCCGACGCGCGAAGCCTATAAACAGGCGATGGCGTTAGGACAGACCGTACTTCAGATGAACGATCGCGGCGCCAAGCTCGCCGCCATCGAAATTCGGGCGTGCGCCAACGAGATCGCCGCCCTGCTTCCCTGACTTTATGCGCATAAAGGACCCTGAATGAAACCCTCCCAATTCGCCAAAGGCTTTCAAGCACGTCCTGACACGACCAGCAGTGAAAAGCGAACCGCCCTCGACCGCCTGAATGCGATTGACGGTCTGGTAAAAAACGGCGCCACGACGGGCGATATCCCGACGCGCGCAAACCAGACGGTTCTGCCCCGCACCGTCGCGGAAATAGATACGGTCGACACCGCCAATGAATCGGCCGCGTACCGTGCGTGGCGCATCGAACACAGTTATCGGCCGGGCCAGGTCATCGAACTTGCACTCAAGACAATCAAGCCGAGCCCGTTCAATCCGCGCCACTTCTATCTGAAATCGTCGATTGCCGAACTTGCTGTGAACCTGGCCAAACAGGGGCAGCAGCAGGCGATTCACGTGATCCCCGATTACGACAATCCCGGCACCTACTTCGTCAGCGACGGCGGCCGGCGCGTTCGGGCACTCAAGGAAGCCAACAAGGAATCGGCAAAGGCGATCGTCATCGATCTGCCGATCGGCATCCAGAGCTATAAGCTCGGCTACGATCTCAACGTCCAGCGCGATTCGCAGACGGTATTCGACAACGCCGTAGTCTGGAAACGCTTTCTCGACGATCGTCACTTCCAAAGTCAGAAGGAACTGGCCGAACATCTTGGACTGGACGAGTCGACCGTCGCCGTGGCGTTATCGATTGCCAAACTACCGGAAGCGGTGATGCACGAGATGGTCGCGCGGCCCGATCGCTTCGGCTCGAACATGGCCTATCAGGTGGGCCGTTATCACACCGCCCGCGGCGCCGATGCGACACTGCGCCTGATCAACAAAATCCTCTCCGACGACCTGAGCACGCGGCAGGTTGCAGACATCGTGAAGGGCCGGGCCACCGCGCAGGAAAGCACGAAGCCAGCGGGGCGGCAGCGCTACGCACAGCGTCTGGAAATCAAGCTCGGGGGAGTGTCCGTCGGCGACCTGAAGTCGTACGGCGACGATCGGATCGAACTGCGGCTAAAGGGTCTCACGCGCGAAAAGCGCGATGAGATTCTTCGCCAGATTGAAAAGATGTTGAAGTAGCAGAGAAACGGTGGCGCATAAAATGCGCCGCCGTTTTGCCAGATGCTTACGCCGCGCGCGATTGGCTCAGTGTGAAAGCGAGCAGGTCGCCATCGGTAGGTTGGCCCCATGTCTTGCGAGCCAGCCAATCGAAGAACGCCGTGTCGACGATCTTCGAATCCAGCCCACGACGACGCCAGTCGTCCCGCAAGTGCGTGCCGAGACCCGGCAATTCGTCATCTTCGAACGACTTCCGCGCGATCTCCCGCTCCGACTCACCTTGTTCCTCGTACAGCTCGCGAGCTTCCTTGCGGCGATAGGCCGAGTATTCGCCGAGCAAGCGGGCTTTGAGGTCGTCGGCCGGTGCGGCGGCCGCTTTGCCGCCGCTTGACGGCAGTGCTTCGACCGGCGGCGCATAACCTTTCTTCAATGCATCCTTGAACAGCGCGGGCGCGCTGCGCACCGCCGGCAACGACGTGCTGCGCATACGTTGCTCGGTCATCTGCAATGCCGCGCGAATCCGGTTTTCCTCGCTATCCGCATAGAGCGTTTGTGCTTCCTTCAGCGGAATACCGATCTTTACCATGCGGTCGACCAACGTGCTATCGAACACATTCGGATGCTCGTCGAGCGCGAGCATCGGCTGCTTGCGCTCGGTCACGCGGAACTGGATCTCGGCGACACGCCGCCCTTCGCGGTGTTCGATCAGCTCGACGAAAATATTCGTGACGGCGTTCACCTCGGCGATGGCCGGGCGCAGGTAATCGCGCTTGAAGTACTTGTACTCGCGTTTTGCCTCGTCGCCTGCCTCGGTATCCGGCGTACCGGACAGGATCGGGCGCCACCATTCCCACGTTTCGCGCATCGTCAGATGGCTCGGGTTTGTCAGGTAACGAACGCAAATCTCGTACAGCGCCAGCCCGGCGCTGCTGCGCAACTGGCTCTGGAACTGCAGACTCAGGCGTGCGTACTGAACCGGATCGAGCAGCTTCTTTTTGATCTTGGGCGCGAAGGAAAACTCGACCCACACTCGACGCGTGGTCGGGTCTTCGAGAATTTCCGCGTCGGCGATCAACGTGGAAATACCCCACTTGCGGCCCGGCTTCTGGCTGGAGGTTCCAGTGCTCCATTCGACCTGCACCGACACCATGCGACGCAGGTGTTCTTTGACGAGTGCGGTGTCGTTGGAATCGAATGCTGAATTGGCGACGATGTCGGACAGCAAGGCCCGATACGTGTCGCCGGACTCGTCCGCTTGCTGGGCGACGGCCAGAAGCACGTTGAACAGCTTGCGGGTAAGCAGCGTGATTTTGCCGCTCTTCGGCTGAATCGCAATGGCCTCGACGGCCTTGCGTAATTCGGCCGAGCTCGGGCTGACTACATCGGTCTTCTTCGCGCGCTTCGTGGCCATGCGTCTGGTCGAGGAGGGATTTGGCGAGAGCATACCGGCTGTGGTGATACACGTCTATAGCACCGCTCTCACCGTTCCCGGTGATGTGAGCTTAGGAGACGCGACTCACCTCGAGCAACTCCCGAAAACCCTCACCTCAGCCGATTCGCGCCAGGTTCGGGGCATCCTTACAGGTCGCGGCCTCCCGAAATCGAGCCGATTTCCGACCCGCTGTGAACAGGAGTTATCGAGTCCCGAATTTCCTCACCTCAAAAAAATCCCGCCGATTTTTGTGACCGGCATTCTCCAAACAGCGTCGACGCGCGTCATTCGAGGGGCTTGGAGCGCGCGTTGGTTGATCCCTTCCGGCGGAAAGGGCGTTAGTCACCGTGAGATGACCGTGGTCGCGGAGAAACCGCCGGAAGCAGTTAGCCGGGCGGCCTCGCTATGTCACCGTATGTCACCGAGGAGGAAACCGGAATGCGGCTCCTACGGGTCAGTCGCTCGTATCGCCCTCGCCACAAGCGCACAAGGGGCTGGGCCGCAGGAAAGAACCGCTGTTTGGCACCCATTCAACCAACGAGCGGGCACAGCTTCACATCATCTGGGAGCTAACCGAACTACGCCGATGCCGCGGCGCGATACCAGTGGCCACGATCGTCTTGCGCCCTTCGGTCCACTACGGCCCTTGCATACCAGCAGAGTCGGGATCCAAGGATTCAGCTACGCCCGTGACCAGCACCCACTCCAGGTCTGGTCCGCAATCTCGACAAAAAAGCGTGCCATGGATACGCCGTGAGCACCACATGAACACTACGCTGCTCGACCGCCCCTGAAAAAGCTCACCTTTGCAACGGCTAGGCGCGTGAAATGACGCGGTCCGCAGCCCTGAAGGGCAAAAAAACACGCCAAAAACAGTCCCGAAAAACCTCACCTTTCGACGTTTCGGGGGGTTTGACACGATGCATCAGGAGCCCCCGAAAAACCTCACCTTTAAAAAATATCCAATATTTTCAGCAACTTACAAATAAAACGCGGACCAAAAATCTACATCGACTCCCGCATACCCTCACCTTGAAGAGCTTGCGAAGGAAAATCCGGCAATCAGACCTCGTAACGGAGAGGTCCTGAAAAACCTCACCTATTGAGTTCAGCCATTCGAAAGTCGGAGCAGATTCGACAACGCCGGTAGGGCGTTTCCGAGCCATAACAGCCATTCTCGTCCCGTAATTCCTCACCTTAACGATCCCAGACGCCGCAAAAGCCTCCCGAAAAACCTCACCTTTAACCAAAACCCGCTCGTCGACCGGCCGACTCTCCAGGACAAATCGCTCCTCCCGAATTTCCTCACCCTCGTTTTTGGCGACCTCGATCGTCGACATCCCGATCGGATAGTTTTCCGCCCAAATCGGCGCTGACTCCCGAAAAACCTCACCTTACCCGCCTAAATGCCTGGTTTTTAGGCAAAAATGACCGCACCTCCCCGGAAAATCTCACCTTCGGTTCGCGTTCTCTCCTGTCTTAACTCACCAAAGGGGTTGCCGAGGCCAATTTAGGGCTCAAAACTGGCGAAAGACAGCGTCCCGAAAACCCTCACCTCTGGTGTATCCGCGCTCTGTACCCTGATTCGTGTGCCGTTGCGGGATCCCGGCCGGCCGGGGCCTGCAAAATCTCACCTTTCACCAAGTCGAATTTCAGGAGCGGTTCCTGAACCCGCTCACGTTCTATCCCGGACCTGCTCACCGAGCTCCCCGAACCTCATCACCCGAGATTCCCGCAAGACCTCACCACCCCTCCCGTAAAGCTTCACCTTGCTGCCGTGTAACCCTTGCCAGGTAAGGCTTTGCCGTGGCGTTAACGTTTTTAACATGGGTTCAAAGGTGTTTACTTTTATTACTCTCTAGACTTCCCCCGAGCGTCCTTCGGACAAGTCCACTGAACACCCGCAGCCAACGTCCAGCGTCCGTGAAACAGTGCTCGATCAGCTGAAAACACCTAAAAGCAGTTTGTTTACAAAGGCTTATCCGCCATTCTTAGTTTTGTTTCACGGAAAAATACGGCGAGATCTGTTGCAGTGAGCCAACCAAGGCCTGTAACCCATCGTTCTCGACCAATTCTGCTCACATCGTATAAATACGTAGCAATCAATACGTAAATTGTTATGATTCATCCAGTTCACGTGACGTAGAGGCAATATATGAATCTGGATCAGGAACGCCAAACCATCCGGGACGAGCTGGAATCGCTCCGAGCGAACGGTGCACGACGGCAAGATCTGTCGCTGCATGCATGCAAACGACTTTTCTTCGATCTTGGAATTCGGCCCTCGATGGCAGCGGTTCGGGATCTCACCCAGACAGGCAGCGCGAGCGACATCCCCAAAGACATCGACAATTTCTGGGAACGCATCAGAACCGTGTCCCGCGTGAAAGTGGGTAGCGGTGCCATTCCAAAAGCGCTCGAAGATCGCGCCGGGGAACTACTGGGCGCACTTTTCGAAGAAGCGGTCGCCCATGCCCAGTCGACGCTCAACGAAGAACGCGAAGAAGTTCGTGCTCAAATCGCAGCCACCGAGCAACAGATCCGCGAAGCTGAAATCCGTCGCGACGCATCTGAAGAGGCGGTCAAGCGCAGCGAACTCCGCGCCGAAGCCGCATGGGAACGCGTTCGCGCGCTCGAAAACCAGCTATCGAGCGCGACCACCCACGGCACCGCTCACCAGGAAAGCTTGCAATCGACAGTTCGGCGACTCGATCAGGAAAATGAAGCGCTCCGGCATCGCCTGGATGCAGAGCAGGCGACTAACGCGACGCTGCGCGACCGGATCGATGCATTGCACGTCGAAATGCGGCAAAACACCGAACACTATGCGCAGCAGATTAAAGACGCCATTGCAGAAGCCGAACGACGCGTCAAGCCGATGCTGGTCGAACTCGACTCGCTACGCAGCATGGCCGCGACCTACCAATCGGGCGTCCGCGACGCTAGCCGCAAGGAATTCGACTTTATCCAACAAATCGCGGCGGCCAAGGCTCGCGGCGACAGGCTTGACGCGCAACTGCGCGAGCAATCGGATGAACTCGACACGTTGACCAAAGAAGTTGCGACGTTGCGCGCGCAACAGGGACTCGACCCGGCGATCGCGGGTTTATTGTGTTCGTTGGTCGAGGCGGGCCGGCTGACCGGTGACGAATTGTCGGCGATCGGCACCGCCGCGGACGGCTTCGTCGCTCTGCCGCTGCGCTGTCCCAAATGTGAGGAAGGTGAGCCCGAGCTATCCCAGGTGGATCACCGCTTTGAGTTGCAGTGCCCGGAGTGCGATCACTCGTCGGGGCTCGGCGAATCAAGACTGGCGGCGGTTAGCCGGTTTTTGTCGAGTGGATCGGTTGCCGCTTCGGCGTGACTCGAAGCGGCCGCAATAGTGGATGAATCGCTAAAGGTGAGGAAATTCGGGACCTGTACGGTGAGTATTTTCAGGACCCCCGCTCTCCCGTTTTTCTCGTCAAACGCCCGTCACGTCTAGGCTCGGGCAAAGGTGGACCAGCCGGATCCGGTTCTTCGACTACCGGCGAATCCTGCTGATCCATCCATGTTTGCCATGCCCGATGCAAACGATTCGCCGACACGGCTTGCACGAATCCCAACCATTGCCCCACCAACTCCGCCTCTACTCCCGTTTCGAACAGATCGGCCGCGAAGGTGTTGCGCAGAGTTTGCGGGCTGGCGCGCGAGGTTCGTGATGCCGCGATCCCAGCCGCATCGACCAATGCATCGACCGCGCGCAACATCGTCGCTTTATGCATCGGCCGGCCGGAGGGCGAGGCGGGAAAAACCAGATTGCCGGCCAGTTCCGCAAGACGCCGTTCCGCAAGCCACGCGTCGACGATCGCAACCGCAAATGGCGCGAGTCGCGTACGCCGCATCAGCATCGGATTGGCCGACTCGATCGTTACCCATGGCGATCCGCTATTCACGCAACTAACTGTAAGCGAAGCGGCTTCGCCGGTTTTCAGTCCGCCACCGAGAAAAACCGCAATCAACGCCCGATCGCGGCGTTCTCTCCAACGCTGCGCAGCGGATAACGTAGTCAAAGGCGAAAACAGATGCGCGGTCAACGCGGCCCGTTCCGCGTGGCTGAGAAAACCGGTTGGCTCGTTATCGCGTGCATTTCGCCAAGCTGCTTCGCCATCTTGCGCAATGAAGCGAGCGGGATTGGTGGACGCCGATTCGATTTCACGCACATGATCCAGCACGCGCTCGATCAGACGCAAATAGCGCACACGTTGTGGTTTTCGTATGTCGAGTCTGGCGACAAAGTCGGCAATGGTGGGTGTGTCGACTGTGGCCAGACTCTTTTGCCGAAGCGCTAGCCATTCGAGAAAAAGTCCCCACTGAGCCTGATAGACCTCAGCGGACGAACGTCTGAAATGTTGCTTGGCGAGCCAGGCATCAAAGGCGATTTGCGGATCGCGGCGCCAGTCTTCGCGTTCCTGATCGAATAGATCAGCTGATGGCGCAGGACGCGGCACGGGGTCGGACAGATGGGGAGGAGACATGAGCTATCTTTCCGTTAGTTGCGCATATTGTAGTTGGCAACCCGCGAAAATCCAGCCTTTGATCGCTTGTCAGTCGCCCCAGGCCCGCGCGCGCTTGAGCGGTGCGGCTTCTTGCGGCAGCGCCTGCGCGGCACGGCGCGCCGCTTCTTCATAGGCCGACACGGCAAACGCGAAGACTGCCGGTAAGGCAGTAGAAGCGCCGAAGTCGACGGTTTCGTCCGTTTCCGGATAAGGCAGATCGGACGGGCGTTGGAACAGCCCGAGCATGATCGCGTCGTGGCGGCTGGCAAAGCCGAGATCCGCGAGTGCTTCAGCCTCGATAGCCTGCAGGAGGCGCCACGTGAGCGGCACCTGCTGGACGATATAGCGCACGGCGATATTGCGCACGATATGTTCGAGATCGCGCGCGGCAGTTTGGTAGCGCCGCGCGGCCAATTCATGGTCGGCAGGCTCGGTCGTCAGGTCGTTCATGGTCGGCTCCAGTCGATACCCTGTACTGTACAAACATACAGTGTTCCGCGCAACCCAAGCCGTCCTTCCTATTCCGACAACGACCAGCACAACCGCGCCCGAAACTCAGCCGTGAATCACCACCAGCAGCGCTTTCGCCTCGCCTTTGCCGGCATTGCGGATCGCATGCGGCTCGTCGGCGACGTAACGCGCGGTGTCGGCGGCCTTGAGCCGTCTCGTCGCACCCGCCGCCTCGATTTCGATCGATCCGTGCAGCACGGTCAGGTGCTCCCGCGTGCCGGGTTCGTGCGCGTTCGACACCAATGCGCCGCCCGGCTGTAGCGTCAGCTCATACCATTCGAACTTGCCCGCCAGTTCGATCGGCCCCCACACGCGCAATTGATATTTGGCCTCGTGCCCGCTCAACGTCGGGATGTCGTGCGGACCGGACACGGCAATCGCTTCCGGCGCTTTTTGCGGCGCGAACAACGAGTCGAGACTGACGCCGAGCGCGTTCGTCAGGCGCCATGCAACCGCGATCGTCGGATTCGCCTTGTCGCGTTCGATCTCCGAGAGCATCGATTTCGACACGCCCGCCGCGCGTGACAGATCGTCGAGTGTCATCCGACGTTCGGCGCGCAGGCGCTGAATCTGATCGCCGACACGCGGCGGCGCCGCGATCGCCGCGAC
This sequence comes from Paraburkholderia xenovorans, assembly GCF_046030735.1. Classification (GTDB taxonomy): domain Bacteria; phylum Pseudomonadota; class Gammaproteobacteria; order Burkholderiales; family Burkholderiaceae; genus Paraburkholderia; species Paraburkholderia xenovorans_A. The sequence continues at coordinate 56,530 of NZ_JAQQBV010000032.1, read as the reverse complement.
CGACGTCGCGCCTGAAGTGGGTGTCGCGCTGGCTGCCGCGCGCCGTGTCCCCGAACTTGCCATTTACAGACCTATCGTTTAGAGTTGTTCGACATACCGGATTTTAGTTCGGAAAAACGAAAATTTCCGATAAAACTGACAGCCGACTATAACAGGCCGCCGCATCGTCGAATATCCTGGCCGCGAGCGCCAATACCCATTCAGGAGTCTGGTTCATGCGTGACCAATATCTCGCCCATCTGCGGGGCACCCTCGAGCAGATCCGCGCCGACGGCTTTTATAAAAACGAGCGCGTGATCGCCAGCCCCCAGTCGGCCGACGTGCGGCTTGCGAATGGCACGAACGTGCTCAACTTCTGCGCGAACAATTATCTGGGCCTCGCGAACGATGTTCGTCTGGTCGAAGCCGCCAAACAGGGCCTCGATGTCGACGGCTTCGGCATGGCCTCGGTGCGCTTCATTTGCGGCACGCAGACCGTGCACAAAGACCTCGAAAAAGCGCTCGCCGCCTTTCTGCAAACCGACGACTGCATCCTTTACTCGAGCTGCTTCGACGCCAACGGCGGCCTGTTCGAAACGCTGCTCGACGACAACGACGCGATCATCAGCGACGAGCTGAATCACGCGAGCATCATCGATGGCGTGCGGCTTTCCAAAGCAAAGCGCTTTCGCTACAAGAACAACGACCTCGCCGATCTCGAAGCGAAGCTCAAGGAAGCAGATGCCGCCGGCGCGCGCTACAAGCTGATCGCGACAGACGGCGTGTTCTCGATGGACGGCATCATCGCCGATCTCGCGGGCATCTGCGATCTCGCCGACCGCTACGGCGCGCTGGTGATGGTCGACGACTCGCACGCGGTGGGCTTCGTCGGCGAACATGGGCGTGGCACGCCGGAACATTGCGGTGTGCTGAAGCGCGTCGACATCATCACCGGTACGTTGGGTAAAGCGCTGGGCGGCGCATCGGGCGGCTACGTTGCCGCTCGCAAGGAAGTCGTCGAATTGTTGCGTCAGCGTTCGCGTCCGTATCTGTTTTCGAACACGCTTACGCCGAGCATTGCCGCGGCGTCGCTGAAAGTACTCGAACTGCTCGCCAGCGACGAAGGCGCACAACTGCGCAAACGCGTCCGCGAAAACGGCGCACGTTTCCGCACAGCGATGAGCGCGCTCGGCTTCACGCTCGTGCCTGGCGAACATCCGATCATTCCGGTCATGCTCGGCGACGCGCAACTCGCGTCGAACATGGCCGATGCGTTGTTGAAAGAAGGCGTCTACGTGATCGGCTTCTCGTTTCCGGTCGTGCCCAAAGGCCGCGCGCGCATCCGCACGCAGATGAGTGCTGCGCACACGCCCGAACAGATCGACCGCGCGGTGGATGCATTTGCGCGAGTCGGCCGTCAACTCGGCGTGATCTGAACGGAGGCGCACATGAAGGCACTGGCAAAACTCGAACGCGCGCCCGGGCTCACACTCACGGACGTCAAAAAACCCGAAGTCGGTCATAACGATGTGATGATCCGCATCACACGCACCGCGATTTGCGGCACCGACATTCATATCTGGAAATGGGACGACTGGGCGCAAAAGACGATTCCGGTGCCGATGCATGTCGGTCACGAGTACGTCGGCGAGATCGTTGAAATGGGTCAGGAAGTGCGCGGCTTTGCGATCGGCGACCGCGTGTCGGGCGAAGGACATATCACCTGCGGTTTCTGCCGCAACTGTCGCGCGGGGCGCCGGCATTTGTGTCGCAATACGGTGGGCGTCGGCGTGAATCGTGAGGGCGCGTTCGCCGAGTTTCTGGTGATTCCCGCGTTCAACGCGTTCAAGATTCCGCCCGAAATTTCCGATGATCTCGCCGCGATCTTCGATCCGTTCGGCAACGCGACGCACACCGCGCTGTCGTTCAATCTGGTCGGCGAAGACGTGTTGATCACCGGCGCCGGGCCGATCGGCATCATGGCGGTGGCGATTGCAAAACATGTCGGTGCGCGCAACGTGGTGATTACCGACGTCAACGATTATCGTCTCGAACTCGCGCGCAAAATGGGCGCGACGCGCGCGGTGAACGTGTCGCGCGAATCGCTGCGCGACGTGATGGCCGACTTGCACATGGCCGAAGGCTTCGATGTCGGGCTGGAAATGTCCGGCGTGCCGAGCGCTTTTACCAGCATGCTCGAAGCGATGAATCACGGTGGCAAGATCGCGTTGCTCGGCATTCCGCCCGCGCAAACTGCGATCGACTGGACGCAGGTGATCTTCAAGGGCCTCGAGATCAAAGGGGTTTATGGTCGCGAAATGTTCGAGACCTGGTACAAGATGGTCGCGATGTTGCAAAGCGGCCTGGATCTCTCGCCGATCCTCACTCATCACTTCAAGGTCGACGACTATCAGCAGGCGTTCGCCACGATGCTCTCAGGCGAAAGCGGCAAGGTGATTCTCGATTGGACCGCCGCCTGAGCGGACAATCCGATCAGCGCTCGTTCAAAGCGCTTTAAAGACGCCCGCATCGCGCTCACGCGCCTGCGGGCGTTTTGCCGAATTCAGCCTGAATGCGCACGTGAATGTCGTCGCCGACGGCCGGATACCACGTCGCCAGCCCGAACTTCGCGCGGCTGAAATGGCCGTCTGCGGAAAAGCCCAGCGTGTCTTTCTTCGTTAGCGGATCGCGCGCGAAGCCATTGAAGGTGACGTCCAGCGTGACCGGTTGCGTGACGCCGTGAATCGTCAGATCGCCGGTCAGCGTGCCGCGCGATTCGCCGGTGCGCGCGAAGCGTGTGCTGACAAAGCGCACTTCCGGATAACGCGCCACGTCGAGCAGGCTGTCGCTTTTCACCATCTTGTCGAGTAGCGGCACGTTCGTGTCGATGCTTGCAGCGTCGATCGTGATCGCTACCGTGCTCTTGTCCATCCCGCCTTCGTTCCACTGGAGCTGCCCCTGCTTGCGATCGAAGCGCATTGTAAAGCGCGAGTACTTGAAGTGGTCGACGTCGAAGGTAATGCTGCAGTGGTCGTGATCGAGATCGTATTGACCGGCCGGCACACGCGCCTCGTTCTGGCTGACGCTGTGGGTGAGAACCTGCACGGGTGTGCAGGCGGCAGCGGCCAGCAGCACCGCGCCGAGTAATGTGCGCACGAAAGCGGCGCGGGCAATAGAGGCATTCATGAGCTTCGTTCCGGTTGATCGATCGTCGTCACGATAGCAGCTTGCGTCAAGAAACCGCAGAAGCAGCATAAAGTCTTGACGAGGGAGAATGATCGTTCTACCCTTCGCCTATGGCTACCCGAACACGAATTACCGCGCAAACCGAAACCCCGACCGAGGCCGCTGCAACCGGCAGCGCGCGAGAGCGGCTGCTTGCCGCTGCGGAGGCGTTGATCTACGCGGGCGGCATCCACGCAACCGGCGTCGACGCAATCGTCAAGCAGTCCGGCACGGCGCGCAAAAGCTTCTACACCCATTTCGAATCGAAAGATGCGCTCGTTGCCGCCGCGCTGGAGCGGCGCGACGAACGCTGGATGAACTGGTTTATCGCCGGTACGCAGCAGCGTGGCGAGCGCGCGCGGCAACGCCTGCTCGGCATGTTCGACGTACTGCGCGAGTGGTTCGCTTCAGCGGATTTTCACGGCTGTGCGTTTCTGAACGCCGCCGGCGAAATCGCTTCGGCGGAGGATCCGATCCGGATCGTCGCGCGTGAACACAAGGAGCGCCTGCTCGCGTTCGTCCGGACGCAATGCGATGTCTTTGCCGTGGAATCCGCTATGGACGCGAGCCGCGTGGCGCAATTGTCGCGGCAATGGCTGGTTTTGCTCGACGGCGCGATTGCCGTCGCTTTGGTGAGCGGCGAGGCCGACGCGGCGCTCGACGCGCGTGCGGTCGCCGAGGCTTTGCTCGAAAGCGAAGACCCGACCGGCTCGACGCGCGACACCGGTAAGCCGAGCACGAAGCCGAGCACGAAGCCGAGCACCAAACGACCGCCATCCCGGCGAATCGAACCGTAATCTGACCGAGGACTCACCATGACCGATACGATCGAAACCCGTCCACCGCTGCCGCCGTTCACACGCGAAACCGCGATCCAGAAAGTACGTGCCGCGGAAGACGGCTGGAATACCCGCGACCCCGAGCGCGTGTCGCTCGCGTACACGCCGGACAGCGTGTGGCGCAATCGCGCCGAGTTCACGCACGGCCGTGCGGAGATCGTCGGCTTGCTGCGCCGCAAATGGGCGAAAGAACTCGACTACCGGCTGATCAAGGAACTGTGGGCGTTTACAGAGAACCGCATCGCGGTGCGCTTCGCGTACGAATGGCATGACGATTCGAACAACTGGTTCCGCTCATACGGCAATGAAAATTGGGAATTCGACGAGCACGGTTTGATGGCGCGCCGTCATGCGAGTATCAACGATCTGCCGATTCGCGAATCCGACCGCCTGTATCACTGGCCGCTTGGCCGCCGTCCTGATGACCATCCGGGTCTGTCCGACCTCGGTCTTTGATCACGCGACGTGAAACGCGCGATGCGCGTTCACCGCTCTGCCATCGGTTCTCCGCTATTGTTGCGTCTGCGCCGTGGGGCACGTGTTGTGCCCGGGCGCCCGAGCGCGTCCTCGACATCGGCTGTGCGGCTTGAGGTACAGTGCGCGACGGACAGCAAACAGGCATAACCAGAACATTGATGACATCGGCACGCGACCGGTGGCGGAGAACACATGCATTGTCGGCAGATCAACAAAAACATTCGAAATATCGCGGTCGGCCTCGTTGCGAGCCTGACGGTCGCTTCGTCCGCGTATGCGGGCGACTGGTGCGGAGGCGGCATATGGGTCGACGCGATGCTCGGCTCGTACCACATCAACCCTGACCCGAACACGCATTTCGACCAGTTCAACCCTGGCCTCGGCGTGGAATGCTGGATCAACAATCAATGGGCGGTGACGGCAGGCGGCTTCCGCAACTCGCTGCGCCGGCCTTCTTACTACGGCGGCGGCGTTTGGGCGCCGGAGTTCGCGCACTGGGGCATCGTGCGGATTGCGGCGATCGGCGGAATTATCTCCGGCTACAACTACGGCAACTGGGGTCTTGGCCGCGATCACACGATCGGGCCGGTGGTCGCACCGATCGTGATGCTCGAATACAAACGCGTCGGCGCAAACTTCATTGTGATTCCGCCGATTCCTTCCGACGATTTGCCGTTTACGATTGGGTTTCAGGTGAAGGTGAAGTTTTAGGCGGATGCCTACGCGCGGAGCCGAAGAATCTGATGAAAAACTCCCAAGCGTTAGGGCCATCGTTGTCGAGCACGAAAACCGTCGAAAAGGTCAGGATTCCCGGATAAGCGGAGGCTGGCTGTAAGCACGGTCGGCAAGCAACGTTTCGCAAAGGTGAGACGTTCCAGGATGGTGAGCCCTTCCAGGAGATGTCCTCACCGATCGCCATCTCACCTCCCGCGGTGAAAAAGATATCGAATCCGCACGCACCTCTCACAAGGTGAGGATTTCCAGGGAGTCAACGCAAAGCCGCTCATCGGTGATGCCGACAACCTCCAATACTTCACCAACACTCCAGCTCTGCTCCTCGCTAAAAAGCGAAAAATTCGAAGCGGCACCTCACCTCAGGGATTGCCCGCACCCCGCACCCCGCGCGCGCGCTCAGGCAATGTGGGACGACGAACAAACGTTCAGACCGATCCCCGATACATTGGCCTTCAACGTCCCGACACGCGCGCGCAGCGCCGGGCGGCCCATTCACCGTACTCGTCGGCTGTGCTGTTGAGAGAGGCGAAACATGATTTATGTCGGTCGCGACGAACTACTGGCCTCGCCGCTCTTGAGAGAACGCTATCCGGAAGTACCGGGTCTCGGCGACAGCCGTGTGCCGCCCGCGCAGGCCCAGGCGACCTCCGTCGCCCACCAGGCGGAAGTAAAAACCGCGCTGCTGTCGCTCGTCGTCCCGTTCTTCAACGAAGAGGAAATGATCGCGCAGTTCTTCGACGCCACGCTGCCGGTGCTCGAAGCGATCGACGGTGTGAAGTTCGAAATCGTCTGCGTTAACGACGGCAGTCGCGACAGCACGTTGGCGAAGTTGCTGGCTCGGTCCGCGATGGACGGGCGCATTCACGTGATCGATCTCACACGCAACTTCGGCAAGGAAGCGGCGTTGTCGGCGGGACTCGACGAAGCCGCGGGCGACATCGTCGTACCGTTCGATGCCGATCTGCAAGACCCACCGCACGTGATCGTGCAACTGGTGAGCAAGTGGCGCGAAGGCTACGACGTCGTGCTCGCGCGCCGCAGCAACCGCGACTCCGACTCCGCGCTGAAACGGGTGACGGCGGCGCAGTTCTATCGTATGCACAACGCCGTCTGCGATACGCACATTCCGGAAAACGTCGGTGACTTTCGTCTGATTACGCGCGAGGTGGTCGACGCGCTGAAGAAATTGCCGGAAACGCGACGTTTCATGAAGGGACTATTCGCATGGGTCGGTTACCGCACGGCGGTAGTCGACTATGTACGCGAGCCGCGCGCGGCGGGAACCTCGAAATTCTCCGGCTGGAAGCTGTGGAATTTCGCGCTCGAAGGGTTCACGAGTTTCAGCACGCTACCGCTGCGCGTATGGACATATATCGGCAGCTTTGTCGCGCTCGGCGCATTTTTCTATGCGGCGTTCCTTGTTACGCGCACGCTGATCCAGGGCATTGCCGTGCCGGGTTACGCGTCGATCCTGACGGTCGTCCTGTTGCTGGGAGGCGTGCAGTTGATCGGCATTGGCGTGTTGGGCGAGTACATCGGGCGAATTTATGTCGAGTCCAAAAAACGGCCCGTGTATCTCGTGAAAAGCCGATACCGCAAGCCTGGCGCGAGTCATGATTGAGCGGGCGTCCGCGGCGCGCTTCGTCGCTTATGCCGCAGTGGGCGCGCTCGGCACGCTTGCGCAGTACGTGGTGTTGATCGCCACGGTGCATGCCGGCCTCGCGACACCGGCAGTCGGATCGATGGTGGGCGCAAGCGTCGGCGCGTTGATCAATTACGGGCTGAATCATCGCGTGACGTTCCGCTCCACTGCGAGCCATCGCTCGACATTGCCGAAGTTCGCGGCAATCGCATGCCTCGGCGTGCTGGTCAACGGAATGGTGATGAAGGTGCTCGCGGAAAGCCACCACGTGAATTACCTGTTCGCGCAGATCGTCGCGACCGGGCTGGTTCTGGTGATGACGTTCCTGATCAATTCCGCATGGACGTTCAAGCCGCAGCAACGTGCTCAAACGAGTGCGCGCCCGTAGTCGGTTCGCAATCCGGGTTTAAACACAATGCAGCCACAGAGAGCGCCGCAATGATGCCGTCCAAAACAATAGAAACACCGGGGAATCAACAAACGATCGTCGACAGGCACACGCTTTTCAACGGCGATCGAATCTCACGACTACTGACTCGCGTAAAGTCGATCGGCTGGTTCATGCCCACGGTCGTGCTGGTGTTGCTGCTGGCTTTCGTGTTTCGTCTGCCGACGCTGTCCGAGCGATCGGTGTGGATGGACGAAGCCTATAGCTACTGGTTCTCGAATCTTTCGTGGACTGCGCTGTGGACCCAGACGCCGTTCTATGAAACGCATCCGCCGTTCTATTACTCGCTGCTGAAAATCTGGACGTGGGCCGCGGGATCGTCCGAAGCCGGCATGCGGTCGCTTTCGGTGGCGGCGAGTTTGGCGACGGTTGCCGTCACTGCGTTCGCGCCGCGTCTGCTCGGGTTCGGAAACCGCTACGACCGGATCGGCTTTGTCGCGGCCTTTTTGCTCGCGATCAATCAAGGAAGCATCGAGTACGCGCAGCAAGCGCGGCCCTACGCGATGCAAACGCTGTTTGCCACGCTGATGATCGTCGCATCGGCGGCGTTGCTCAAACGCCTTCTGATCGATGCGCGCGACTCGGCCGAATCGTCGTCGTTAAAACTGGCTTACCTGCCGGCAGGGATCTACGCCGGCGTGACGCTGTGGTTGCACAACACGAGTCCCTTCATCATCTTCGGTAACTGGATCGGCATGTTCGGCGCCGTTCTGCTGTTCTCGACGAATCGTCGCCGCGACCTGATCGTGTCGATCAAGGCATTGCTCGTCGCGTTGCTGATCTGGGCGCCGTGCATTCCAATCGCGTTCATCGAATCGAAGACGGTGGCCGGTTCCTTCTGGGCGTCGATCTCGCCGAAGATGCTCACATGGCCGTTCACGCTTGCCGCTGGCGGCAAGTTCGCTTTCGTGCCGGCAAGCGTCGTCGCGGTACTCGCGTGGTTGCGTCTCTACAAGACCAGCCGTGCGTTCGCTGTTTATGTCGTCGGCGTCGTGTTCATTCCGGTGGCCGGCGTGTTCACGGCGTCCTATCTGATCAAGCCGATTTTCGTCACGCGCACCTTCGAATGGATTGCTCCAGTGTTTCTGTTTGTCGTTGCGCTCGGTCTTTTTTTGCCGGGCAGGATGCAGAAGCTGAAGTTCGTGATCTTGCCGGTTATGGCGTTGATGTGCGTAGGCCAGGACATCGGCTATTACCGAAGCAACACACAGGACTTGCGCGGTGCCGCTCAATACCTCGCGTCGAAATATCAGCCGGGCGATCTCGTGATGGTCTATCCGAACGAATTGCAGTTGGGTCTCGACTACTACACGCGCGATCAATCGGTCACGCTGAACATCGCGGCATTGCCTGCGGCGTATCCCGCCGTCGATATGCCGCGGCCGTATCTTCAAAGCAATAAAGGCGCGCCGTCGATCATCGAAAGCGATCGCCCGCAAATCAAAGCGCTGCTCGCCGCGCATAAACGCATCTGGTTCGTCGGTAAATTGACCGAGCCGGATAACAATATGAACGTCATTTCCAGCGAGCTTTATCACGCGTTGGGGATGCCGTTGTCGTCGGCGGATTTTGTCGATACACCGGTCGTGCTGTTCGCGAAGCGGTAACGGTAGCAGCAGCGACCGTAACAAAGAAACGTTTCGCGCAAAGGTGAGGATTACCAGGAGGGTGAGCTAATCCAGGATCTGCTCTTTAAAGGTGAGCCGTTCCAGGAGGGTGAGCTGTTCCAGGACCTCGACCGTCGAAAGGTGAGCGATTCCAGGAGGTGAGGAAAAGCGCGCATCGACTCGCACTCATGAGAAGGTGAGGATTTCCAGGGAGTGCATCCAGCATCGATTTCCGGTGATGCGATGAGCTGGAGAAAAACTCACCGGACCATTTAGCGCGATAGAAATGCAGGCGAAAACACCCAAAGGTGAGAACATTCGGGAGAACGTGCGGTGAAAAAGTCACTACCTGTCCTCGCACTTTGATTTCAAAGGTGAGGAGATTCGGGAGCTCGACGCAACGCGAGGCGTCGAACTCCCGCCGCCCCTTACATGCAACCTCAGTCGGCGCCGTGAGCCAGCGCAATGCGGGCCTTCGCTTCGGGGCTACCATCGACGAAATACTTCTTCGCCCAATCGCCATTCGGCTGCAGCATCAGGCGCGTGGGAGTGCCGCCTTGTTTCTGCTCGATCGCAAGCGCGCGCGCCCGATAGTGTTCATACAGACGCAGAAATTCGGCGAGGTAAGTGCCGGCGATACGGCGGTCGCGAATTTCCAGCAGGTTCTCGTCGTTGAAATGCTCCGAGTTATTGCTCATGTTCGCCGATCCGGTATAGACGATCGGGTTGTCGCTTTCCGCGTCGATCACCAGAAACTTGTGGTGGATGATCACAGGCGCGTAGCTCGGCGCGTGTTCGCCTGGAAACAGCCGAAGCTCGGGTTCGAAGCCGGCGGGCACGGTCGCGGGCGAGAAGTATTCGGCGTCGATCACATCGCGCTTGTCGCGGCTGCGGTGGTAAAGCTCCATGTTGGCGAGCGCGGTTGTCGTGACGATCTGGCCATCCTGCTGGGCCGTTTGCGCGGCCTCGGCCGACTTCGCGCTGATGTGGTTCACCAGCCCGAACATCATCAGACCTTTGTCGCCCGCGGCGAAGCAGGCGTCGCGCAGCGGCGCGTCGGTCGGCATGAACAGGCAGAACACGACCGAGTGCTTCGCTTTGCCGATCGCGTCGACGATCGTATCGATTTGCAGGCGCGAGTCTTTCGGCTCTGGCGAAAAGATCGCGCGGACTTTAGCGGTGCCGACCTGAACCGTCTCCGACCAGCCATGCGAGAGCTTCGCGGTATCGGCGATGCTGGGATTCGCGGCGAGGCGCTCCGCGCGATCGCTATATAACGCGGCCAGTTCCGGCGAATCGAACAGGTGCAGCACGTTGGCCTGTTCGGTGATGCCTTCTGTGGTGAAATTTGCCGAGCCTGTCAGCACACGCGACGGCGACGCTTCATCGCTGCCGTCGTCCACGACGATGAACTTGTCGTGCATGATGTGCGTCTTGTCGCGCGGCGCGAAGCTGGCGACATCGGCGAGTTCGTCGACGGCCGGTTGATTCGGCGATGGCGCCGGCGGCTTGCCCTTCTCCCGCACTTCGTGCGAGTCGTAGACGATCGCGAGCGACGCCTTGCCGTTCTTCTTGCCGAAAGCGTCGAATGCCGGAATGGCCCACAACGGATCGGTCAGGTGATACACCGCTGCCGCCGCGCGATGCGCAGGTGTCAGCGTGAGGCCGAACACCTGCTGCAAGTCGTTGGCAAGCCACGTGCGCAGGCGCAACGCCTGCGCGGGCGGCGGCGCTTCGTCTGGCTTCAGATGCAACGCGGCCACTTTGCGCGCGAACGCTTGCGAACTCACCACCGCGCGGTTGAACCACGTGCCGACGTTCGCCTCGACATGCGCGGGCAGCGTGAGCTTGCATTCGGACTTTTGCGCGTCGAGCAGCTGCGGCGCATCCGGCGTGCCGATCACCGGATACACCATATAGCTGAACTGCTTCTCACGATCGGGTTCGTCGATACGCGCATCCCACCACATGAATTTCTGGATCGGCGCTTCGTTCGACGGCGCGTCTTTCTGCGTATCCGGCACCGCGCCCTTGAAGGTCAGGCGATTCGGAAGCCAACTGCTCGCTTCGCGGTCGTGACCGTCGGCGGCGAAAAAGCCTGGCGTGCGTTTGATCGCGAAACCGAGGAAGTCGTCGCGGTTCTTGCCGTCCGGCCAGTCAAAGGCCAGCAGCACGAGCGTGGGAGAGAGATAGCTGCGGACGGAAACGGTCATCGGTGCGCTCCACGGGATGCGGTGGAGGCTAGTTTGGCGCTGCTGTCGTGACGGTTTCGTGTCGCCCCGGTCCCCGTTCAGTCACGACGAATAAAATTTGCAGCACAAGATTAACGGCAGCGAATAAATAAACTTTAGAAAATTCGAATTAAATTCCTAAAGCATCTTTCGATTCCATTGAAGTCATCGCTTAGTAACATGCCCCCGGAATAATCCGCAGCGCTGCAAGCATCGACCAGCTTCAGCCCATACGCGCTACCCCGGTAGAGGGTAACAAGCGCACAAGGCCATACGTTCGGGGGTTTCACCATGACGATTCGTCATCGCATCACGCTATTGGTTGTCTTGATGTTCGTCGCACTATCGGCAATCGGCGGTTACGCCGTTTATCAGACGCGCGGCAGCGCAACCGAAGTGCGCAAAGTGACCGAAGGTGTCGTGCCGAGCGCGCTGGCTTCCGCCGACCTCGTCTCGCAAGTCAAAGACGTGCAGCTCGCCATCATGACGCTGGTCTACGCGCCGGACGACAACATGGTCGCCCAGGCGCAAGACGAACTGAACAAGAAAAAAGTCTCGCTCCAGCAAGCGCTCGCGTTGCAGGCGAAAGACGCCGCGAGTCATGCGCAGAAGGGTCTCGTCTCGCAGGCAAACGACAGCCTCGAGAACTACTTCTCCGCGATCGCCGAGACCGCCAAAATGAAGGCCGCCGGCAAGAACGAACTCGCGCAGGCGTACCTGTTCGCCAACGTTGCGCAGTATCGCGACGAACTCGAAGGCATCGTCGAAACGCTGCGTGTGGAGAAGAATCGCGAGAAGGACGACGCGATCACCACGCTGAACACGACGCTCTCCACCACGACGACGGCCATTGCGATCGTCACCGGGATCGCGATCATTCTGCTGACGTCGATCGGCTCGCTGCTGTACCGCCAGATCACGCGTCCGCTGAGCCGCATGCAGGCGATGATGAGCGAGATCGCGTCGAGCCAGGACTTCACGCGCCGTGTGCCGGTGGGCCGTCTCGACGAGATCGGCCATTCGATCGTCGCCTTCAACGGGATGATCGAGAAGATTCAGGAGAGCTCCGCGCAACTCAAGCAGAAAACCGCCGACATTCAGGCGATGTTGCAGAACATGCAGCAAGGCATTCTGACCGTGATCGACGGCGCGGTGATCCACTCGGAGTACTCGGCCTATCTGGAAGACATCTTCGAGACTAAGGACATTGCCGGCCGCGGCCTGATGGAGCTGGTGTTCTCGGATACCGATCTCGGCTCGGACGTGCTGTCGCAAGTCGATGCCGCCGCGCATGCGTGCCTCGGCGAAGATTGCATCAACTTCGCGTTCAATCAGCACTTGCTGGTAGGCGAAATTTCGAAGCGCATGGCCGACGGTCGCGTGAAGATTCTCGACCTGAGCTGGTCGGCGATCACCGACGAAAACGACGTGATCGTGCGTTTGATGCTGTGCGTGCGCGACGTGACCGAGCTGCGCAAACTCGCGGCCGAAGCCAGCGAACAACGCCGCCGCCTCGACATGATCGGCGAAATTCTCGCGGTCAGCGAAGAGAAGTTCCATCACTTTATCGAAAGCTCGGCGGGGTTCGTCAGCGAGAACGAGCGGATCATCCGCAAGCATTCGGAAGCTGACCATGCGGCGATTGCCGAACTGTTCCGCAATATGCACACGATCAAGGGCAACGCGCGCACGTACAACCTGCAGCATCTGACGAACGTCGTGCATGAGACGGAGCAGAGCTATCACGAACTGCGTCAGCCGGATGCCGATCGTCCGTGGGATCAGGATCACCTGATGCAGGAACTCACGCGTGTTCGCGAGGCGATCGAAAGCTATGCGCGGATCAACGAGCAGAGCCTCGGCCGTAAAGGCAAGAGCGCGCCGAATCAGGCCGGCGACGCCAGCCGCTATGTGATGGTCGAGAAGGCGCACATCCAGCAAACGCTGAGCCTGCTGGACCGGACGAATGTAAGCGAACTCCAGGCGCTGCAATCGATGCGCGACGCCATGCGCCAGAACCTGCTCGCGCTGGGCAGCGAAAGTGTGGCCGATGCGTTGTCCGGCGTGTTGAACTCGCTGCCTTCGCTTGCGCAGGAGTTGGGCAAGGAAGCGCCGCAAGTTCGTATCGACGACAACGGTTACCGTCTGCGTGGCCAGGCGGGCGGCACGTTGAACAACGTGTTCATGCACCTGCTGCGCAACTCGATCGACCACGGAATCGAAACCGCCGAGGCGCGAGGAACGCAGGGCAAGACGCCGGCCGGCACGATCGATATCGAAGTCGGTGTGGACAGCGGCGCATTGCAGATCACGCTCAGCGACGACGGCCGCGGCCTCGCGCTCGAACGGATTCGCGGCATTGCGACGGAGCGCGGCTGGATCGGCAGCGACGAATCGCCGAGCGACGAAGCCATCGCCGATTTCATTTTCCGGCCGGGCTTCTCGACCGCCGAAACGGTCACCGAAGTGTCGGGCCGCGGTGTCGGCATGGATGCGGTGCGCGATTTTCTGAAGCGCGAGCACGGCGGCATCGAGTTGCGCTTCACCGACGACAACAAGGGCGCGGCGTTCCGTCAATTCCAGACCATCGTCAGTCTGCCCGATAGCGTCGCGGTGGATACGCTCGGTGAACAGGCACGGCGCGACACCGGCGAACTGCAACTCGACGCACTGGCGTAGCACTCCGCGCGACGGACTTATGAAGGAAAGGTTGTGATTCAACAGTATGTATTGGCGGCATTGGCAGGCAGCGCGGTGACCGCGCTGCTGGCGTTGGCCGCGCACAAGGTGCAGGCCGCGAATCTGACGGCGCGCTTGCGGGCCGAATCACGCACGCAGCTCGACGCGCTCAACGCCGAGCAGGCGGAGCGCAGCAGAACGAGCGTGGAGCGTGAGCAGGTCGCGCGCGATACGGAAGCGTTGATCGCCCAGTTGCGCGACGAACTGGCGCAACAAGCCGCCGCAACCGATGAATTGCGCGCGTCGTTCAAAGCCGCCACCGACGACAAAGACCAGTGGGCCCAACAGGCGCGCCAGATCGCCGGCGAGGCCGCGCGTCTGAAGAGCCTCGGCGCGACCTTCGAGCGCTGGCACGAGCAGATGATCTCGCTGATGACGCAGAACCACGACATGCACGCGAAGAACCAGGAGTTGTCGTCGATCGTGCGGCATGTGGTGATCGTGTCGCTGAACGCGTCGATCGAAGCGGCGCGTGCGGGTCCGGCCGGTCGCGGTTTCGCGGTGGTGGCGAGCGAGGTGCGCGCGCTTGCTGCGCGCTCGGAGGAGTTGTCGAAGAGCTATCGCGACAGTCTGCATCGCAACGATCTGACGACCACGTCGACGTTTCAGGACATTCAGGCCGGCGGCAAGATGATTGCGGCGTCGCTGTCCAGCGTCGAGTCGCTGGCAAACCAGTTTCATTCGAAGCTGCATTAAGGGGCTGATGTGATCACGGCTCAGGCGAAGGACAGCTTCGAACGTATTTTCCGTAAGGCCGCGCAAGCACGTTTGCCGGTGGATTCCAGCGATATCTGCGAGATCGTGCCGCTCGCCGACGCCTGTGAAGGGTCGACCAAAGACACGCAGGTGGTAGTGCTGACCATCTCGTCGATCGTCTTCAGATTGCTGCTGATCCTTCACTTCGACGAGAACGACGGCACGCGCGGCTACTACCTGCAAGGCGACGACGAGCGTCCGTTCCAGGAAGCGTTTCTGGAAATCTGCAACTTGTGCTGTGGCGCGATGAACCAGGAATTGCTGCACTATTTCCCGGACCTCGGCATGTCGACACCCTACGTGCTGAGCGCACGCTGTCTGCCGCATCTGCATGAATTGAAGCCGGGTTTCGTGCAATCGTATGCGATCACGCTCAATGGTTCGGCGCAGCTTGCCGCGACGGTTTGCGTCTGCGCGTATGCGCCGGTCGACTTCGTCGCGGACATGAGCGCTGTCGAGGAAACCAGCGGAGAGCTGGAGCTGTTCTGAATGTTGTCATAGGAAATATCATGTCGAAAATTCTGGTGGTGGACGATTCGAGCACGGTGCGCGACGAAGTGGCCGGCTTTCTGAAGAAGAACGGTCTGGACGTCGACACGGCGGTGGACGGCAAGGACGGCCTCGCGAAACTGAAGGCCAGCCCCGGCATCCGGCTCGTGATCAGCGACGTCAACATGCCGAACATGGACGGGCTCACGATGGTCGAGAAGATTCGCGGCGAACTCGCGAACACGTCGGTCAACGTCATCATGCTGACGACGGAAAGCAGCCCGGCGATGAAGGAACGTGGCAAGGCGGCCGGCGTGAAGGGCTGGATCGTCAAGCCGTTCAAGGGCGATGCCGTGCTGGAAACGTTCCGCAAGCTGGCGAGCTGAGCCTGCCGATAACGCGGACAATCACGCGCTCAACAGCGCGTCGGTCCATGCGGTAAGCATCGCCGCGAATGGCGCCCAGCAAGGCGCTCCGCCCCAAAGGTGAGGCTTTTCGGGAGCCGCTCGCGGCTGATTTGCAAAGCACGATTCGCTATAACGACAGCGCTGGAAACACGCTAGTCTGCGAACATGTGCCAATTGCTCGCCCTCAGCTGCGCCGAACCCACCGATGTCACTTTCTCGCTGACCGGTTTCGCCGCGCGTGGCGGTCTGACCGACCATCACGTCGACGGCTGGGGCGTAGCGTTCTATGAAGACCGGGCGTGCCGCGTGTTCGTCGATGAAAAGCCGGCGTATCAATCGCCGGTCGCGGAATATCTGAAGAGCTATCCGATCAAGTCACGCAACGTCGTCGCGCATATCCGCAAGGCGACGCAGGGTGCCGCGCGGGTGGAGAACTGCCATCCGTTCATGCGCGAACTGCGTGGTCAGCAATGGGTGTTCGCGCACAACGGCGATCTGCGGCCGTTCGGCGAAATCGAGCAGAGTCCTTTTGCGCCGGTCGGCACGACTGACAGCGAAGCGGCGTTCTGCTTCATCATGAATCGCCTTTACGCGCATTTCGGCAATCAGTCGGATATCGACGACATCGACGCGGTGTTCGACGTGATCGAGCAGGCGACGCGTACGCTAAACCCCTACGGCATTTTCAATTTCGTGCTGTCGAACGGCAAAGTGCAGTTCGCGTATTGCTCGACGCGTTTGTCCTACGTGATACGGCGTTGGCCGTTTTCGAGCGCACGTCTCGTCGACGGCGATCTCAGCGTGGACTTCGCCGAGCGCGGCACGCCGGCCGATCGTACGGCGGTCATCGCCACCACGCCGCTTACCGACGAAGCCTGGACCTTCTGCGAGCCGGGCGATCTGCTGATGTTCCACAGCGGCGTGCTGATGCGGCGCGCGCATGTGCCTGTTCCCGCCGACGTCCTCGCGACATCGAAATACGCGCCTTCCGAACAGTCCGCCGTGGCGGCGTGACGTCTCGTTGTAGGGCGCTGCACGGCGCCGGGATGGCGCTTCCTCTCGTTTCCCCGCGCTTTTAACACACGGAAACGTGTCGTCATATAAGCCGACACAAAACTGTCGTTTTTATATTCTTCGAAGAATTAGTTCTTTTGCCGACAGCGGGCCGTCTCGTATCGTTTCGCCAGTTTTAAACAAATAAAACATTGATACGGGAACTCGATGAAAATGAAAAGACTTTCTCTGCTCGCAATCCCCGCAGGTCTTCTGCTCGCGGCCAACGCTCAAGCGCAAAGCAGCGTCACGCTGTACGGTATCGTCGATGCCGGCATCGCTTACGTGCACAACGCACAGGGCGCGAATGGCCTGAATCAGTCGTCGCTCGTGAAGTTCAGCAGCGGCAATATGTCCGGTAGCCGCTGGGGCCTCAAAGGCACCGAAGATCTGGGCGGCGGTCTTGCTGCTGTGTTCCAGCTCGAGAACGGCTTCAACGTCGGCACGGGCGCGCTCGGCCAGGGCTCGCGCGAGTTCGGCCGCAAAGCGGTGGTCGGTCTGTCGAGCGGCAGCTACGGTACCGTCACGCTCGGACGTCAATACGACCCGGTCGTCGATCTGGTTCAAGGTCTCACCGAAGACAACTACTTCGGCGGCACGTTCGCGTCGCCGGGTGACCTCGACAACTACGACAACAGTCTGCGCGTCAGCAACTCGATCAAGTACGTGAGCCCGCTGTTCGCCGGCTTCCAGGTCGAAGCGTTGTACGGCGTGGGCGGCGTGGCCGGGGCAACCGGCAACGGTCAGACGTACAGCTTCGGCGCGGCCTACGCGAACGGGCCGCTGTCGGTCGGCGCAGGTTATTTCTACGCGAACGGTGGCAACACCACCGTGACGAATACGAACACACGCACGTGGACGAGCACCTCCGACACGCTGTTCAACACCGTGATCAACGCGGGCTTTGCCAGCGCGAAGTCGATTCAGATCGTGCGTGTCGGCGGCCAGTATGTGATCGGCGCGGCAACGGTCGGCGTGGCTTACTCGAACACGCAGTACGCGACCGACGCGTTCTCCACGTACCGCGACACCGCGAAGTTCAACAACGGTTCGGTGTTCTTCAACTATCAGATCACCCCTGCGTTGCGCGCCGGTGTGGGCTACAACTACACGTCGCTCACCGGTCCGGCCTCGGCGCACTACAACCAGGTCAACCTGGGTGGGGATTTCGCGTTGTCGAAGCGCACCGAACTGTATGCGCTGGCGGGCTACCAGAAGGCGAGCGGCAACACGCTGAACGCGAGCGGCAAGGTCGTGGGCGCGCAAGCTTCGATCGGCAGCTTCGGCGTGAGCTCGGGCACGAACAGCCAGGAACTGGCCGTTGTGGGTATTCGCCACAAGTTCTGATTTTGCCTGCATGAACGAACCGGCCGTTGCAATGACGGCCGGTTTTGAAGGTACTCCGAACGCTTCCGGATGTGCGTAAAACACCCAAAGGTGAGGGTATTCGGGAGCTGGCTCACCATCCCTGCGATCGCGAGACGTGAACCCGTTGGCCCAGCAGCCTGGCCGACATTGGCCCACGTTTCCTTAGTCAAAGGGATTCAACAACCGGACCCCTGTTCCCGCAAAGTCATCGACGTTACGCGTCACGACGGTCAGGTCATGAATCAACGCAGTGGCCGCAATCAGTTTATCCAAAGCATGCTCCGGATGCGGGACCCGAAGCCGTCCCCATAGTTGACCGATTTCCTCGTCCACTGACAGGACGTTGTGCGCATAGTCAGCCATGATCGCCACAAGCCACGTTTCCAGGATTGTCGCCTGCTGCGCGTCACCCCTGTAGCGGATCAGTTCAACGCCACGGCGCAATTCGGCAACGGTAACCACCGACAGATAAATATTGCTGTCGTCGCGCACCGCTTGACGGAAGAACGCACGTACCCCTTTGTTCGCGCGGTCACGCTTTCGGACCTCGCTGATAACGTTCGTATCAACCAAATACACGCGGTGCCTCGCCGTCATCGACGCGCTCAAAATCCGAATCCGCGCCAACGTTCGGAATAGCCATCAACACTTCCGCAAAGCTCTTACGCTTGGGTTTTCGCAGCGCCTTTGCCAGTATTTCGCGATGCTCGGCTTCGGCGCTGCGGCCATGCGCAGCCGCCAACTCGCGCAGACTCTGAACCAAAGTGTCGTCTACATTACGTACCAAAAGATTTGCCATTGCAGTACCTCCTGTGATGTTGCTATCAATGATAGCAACCGGGTGGGGAATTGCAAGCATTGCTATCACCGAAACGGCATGCGGTTTTGAGCTGAAATTCTTCGTATATGGCATCGATTTTTCGGACGTCGCAGCTACCGGCGATCACGTGGATGATCAAATGCATTCCCACATCGCTTGTCCAAAATCGCCGCGACATGAAGCCATGAAATCAGTTTCGTTCACCTCCGCCTCCACCTCTTCGCACACGGCAGATCCGAGGCCGACTTCCCACACATCACCGACGACTCCCAAGGTCACGGTGCAGTCGACTATTCCAGCTTTGTTGGACGGCCTATCCCGGCCTCCTTCTCCAAATCGCCCCAGGCCGTCCGGGCCCAGCAATCTGTCGCGTGGGCTTGTCGGGATGGGCGAAGGCGTGCTGTTGAAGGAGGGCGCGTCCAACTCGCTGAGGAGCGCGGCCACAATGGGCCTCAACCCCTGTCTCGGCCTCGCGGTCACGTACGAAGATGGAGTGAAAAGGCAGGCGTTCCTGGCTCATATGCAGCCGGAGGCCAATCGGAGCGAAGTCGCTAACGAGTTGGCTCAGCAGATGCCCGACAACTTCAACGCAGAGATGCATGTTCACATCACGAGCGAGCGAGCAGACGATCCCCGTGTGCATGCTGATCAAGAGGCTCGGGCGGAGCAGCTAATCAGCGAAATCGCAGCGAAGTACAACTTCATCGACTTCGATGCAACAAACGTGCATCGTCACGCGGCGCATTCTTTATCGGTGAGTCTCGACCGTCTCAAGGTATCGACCCAGCCGGTGACCCAGAACTTCACCAAAGACGAACTCAATGAGATGCAGCGCCGTATGGAAGCTGATTCAAGCAAGGTGCTGTTCTATCGTTAAGGATGTGCACCGTATGCGGAAGTAGAGGACGCGGCGCCGCATATTCCGGCGATCGCGGACCAAGCAGGCATCCGCGATCGCTCGACGACGCCTCCTAAGTGCTGGTCCGCAAGCCGTAACGACTATGCGGAGCTGACTCCTAACACAGCGTCAGCCCGCACCTCATCCTGCAGACTCGACGGTTTTCGTCGGCGTCACTTACCTGGGTATGCCGATTACTCCGAACGCTCCAAAGGTGAGCGTTTTCGGGAATGGCCTGTTTGATCACCCTCCCACCCCGCCCAGCATGCCTTTGCGGCCTGCCCCCAAACGCTTGAGGTGAGACTTTTCGGGAGTATCCCGAGCGAGCTTGCACGCCTGGCCCCGGCTGCTTCGTGTCAAAGGTGAGACTTTTCGGGAGCTGGCGCGCGTGGGGAGATCGTATCGCGCGTGGGCCTATAACACGTTCTCAACTGAAAGAGTTGGGAAGAAATTGCCAACCTTATGGGCTGTTCCCCGTTTTGAGATAAGCGCCATGCGGGGAAGATGGCGACGCGGACGACAAGCGGTCAGCGGCTTCGCTATTCCTGCAAGCCATCGCCTGTCTCTGAAAACCGATCGTCTCCTGGAATCAGTTGGATGAGTCAGCATATTCTCTTTGTAGGCGCCGCCTCCGGTTTAACGGCCGTGGTGGGCGAATCTTTACGTGGGCAAGGCTGCGGCGTATCCGCACGCCCGCATTCTGCTGGCCTGAAGCATGTGATCGAGGCGGAGCGCCCGGCGCTGCTGGTGCTCGACGTGTCCGCGCCGCACGGCGACGGGCTTGCCGTCTTGCGCGACTTGCGCATGAGCGGCAACGACCTGCCGGTGATCCTGCTGTCGGCGAGCAGTAAGGCGATCGATCGCGTGATCGGTCTCGAACTCGGCGCCGACGATTACATGAGCAAGCCCGCCGATCCCGCCGAATTGCTGGCCCGCATCCGCGTGTTGTTGCGCCGGCGCGGCGCGCTCGCGCCAGGCGCGCCGGAGACGCGTCCACCGTATCGCTTCGGCCGCTGCGAGCTGAACTTTTCCGCGCGCGAATTGCGTCGCGACAACGAGCGTTTCGCGCTGCGCAGTTCCGAATTCGCGTTGCTGAAGATCTTCGTCAATCACGCGATGACGGTGCTCACGCGCGCGCAACTCAACGAGCAATTGCGCGGCAATAGTGTCGTGCATCAGGGACGCAGCCTCGATGTGTCGATCTGGCGGCTGCGTCGTCTGATCGAAATCGATCCGTCGGAGCCGCGCTATGTGCAAACGGTGTGGGGGCGCGGCTATGTGTTCGTGCCGCACGGAGAAATTGGTGCGGCCGAACGCGACGTGATGATCGCGTCCGGCGCGAGTTGAGCGGCGAGCCGCTCAAAGGTGAGATTTTTCGGGAGCGTTGAGCGGGTTCGTCAGACGCTTAGCGAGCTTGCTTC
This sequence comes from Paraburkholderia xenovorans, assembly GCF_046030735.1. Classification (GTDB taxonomy): domain Bacteria; phylum Pseudomonadota; class Gammaproteobacteria; order Burkholderiales; family Burkholderiaceae; genus Paraburkholderia; species Paraburkholderia xenovorans_A. The sequence continues at coordinate 35,396 of NZ_JAQQBV010000032.1, read as the reverse complement.
GCGACCTCGCGAATATCGGCAACCGGTGTGTCGCCGAATGCGTCGCTGAACGCGTAATCGAGCAATTGAGTGGCGCAGGCTTCGGGCGTCGAAAGCTGGTTGTTGCGCTTCAGGTCTTCGAATTTTTCGCGCATCGGGAACTGCGCTTCGCCGCTGCCGCGAATTTGCGCCTGCATGTTCGTATCGATCACGCCCGGCGCGAGGCTGCAAATGCGCAGCGCGCGATTTGCGTCGAGCGTGACGGCGCGGGCGTGATGATCGAGCGCGGCCTTGGTCGCGCAGTAGATGCTCCAGCCGGGGTACGCGTTGCGCGCCGCGCCGCTGGAAATATGCACGATGCGCCGGTCGGTCGCATCGACACTGGCGACGGCGCTCGCCAGCATCAGCGGCGTGGCCACGTTCAGGCTCACGGCGGTCGCGATGTCCGCGGCGCTTTGTCCTTCAATCGGGCCGATCGGCTGCACCATGCCCGCGTTGTTGATCAGCAGCACGCTTTGGGCACCCTTCACGAATGCGCGCAACGCATCCGTCGCCAGCCATTGCGCGACGCGCGCCGGGTCGGCCAGTTCCACTTCGATTTCTTCCAGCAGGGCCGGGAAGCGCTCGTTGAGCGTGGCATGACGCGAGCGCGACAAACCCAGTACCGCGACGTTGCGTGCCAGCAGTTGTTCGGCGAGCGCGGCGCCGAGGCCGCGGTTATGGCCGGTGACGATCGCGCGGATCGGAGAGGAAGAGGTCATGGCGTGCCCTGTGCTCGTTGACTTGAAGAGGCCGTCATTTTCTCACGCGACGCTCGCTGCCCGCAGCGGCGCCGGCATCCGCTCAGGTGGAACGGAACCGCTCGCGATACTGCATCGGCGTCGCGCCGATACGTTTTGTGAAGACGATCCGCATCCGGTCGGCGGTGCCGAAGCCGCAGTCGTAGGCAATCGCCTTCAGTGCGGCGCCGCTGCTCTCGAGCAGTTTGCGCGCCGCGTCGACACGCGCGCGTTCGACGAATTCGTGTGGCGTGATCCCGGTTTCCTGCACGAATACTCGCGCGAAATTGCGCGCGCTCATGCCGGCTACGTCCGCTAATTGCCGGACGGTGAAGCTCTCCTTGATCCGCTCCATCACGTGCGCCTGGACTTTGGCGACCGGCGACGTGTCGTCGGCGGGCGCGGTGAGATAGGGACTGAATTGCGACTGGCCGCCCTGGCGCTGCGCGAATACGACGAGCCGTTTGGCGACGGCCAGCGCGGTATGCGGGCCGTGATCTTCCGCGACCAGCGCGAGCGACAGATCGATGCCGGCTGTCACGCCGGCCGACGTTACGAGCTCGCCGTCGCGTAGATAGATGCGATCGAAATCGACGCGCGCCTTTGGGAATTGCGCCGCGAGTTGCGCCGCGTGCTGCCAGTGCGTGGTGACGTTGCGCGCGTCGAGCAGACCCGCGTGACCGAGCGCAAATGCACCGGTGCAGATCGAACCGTAACGCGCGCATTGCGAGGCGGCGCTCGCCAGCCATTCGAGCAGGCGCGAGTCCGGCGCGGCGCCCTCGGGCAACGCGGGACCGCCCGCAACTAAAGCCAGATCGAACGGGCGGCGCGCTTCGTGGAAGGTGGCGTCGGCGCTCAGCGTCATGCCGTTGGACGCGCGCAGCGGACCGGGATCGGCGCTCAGCAGCGTCACCTGATAGCGATCTTCGGGCGCGACGAAGCGGTTCGCCTCGGAGAAAACGTCGACCGGACCGGCGACGTCGAGCGCCTGCACGCCTGGAAAGATCGCGATCGCGACGGTGGGCATCGAAGGAATTCCTTGGACGGTGAACGATGAGCGATGAGCAGGGTGCCCGCGTCACGGCAGTCAACGCGGTGCGCCTGGCAGGGTTCAACGGTGCGCGGCGATTGCCCGCGAAAGCGCGCTAGCCAATACTGAACTTCATCGACGCACGGCTCGCCAGGCCGATCAAGCGCCGCGGATCAGCATACCAAACGCGCCTTTGCGTGACAAAGACGCGTGTCCTCATCACCGCAAAGGAGCACTTCACATGACGACGATTGCAGGCATCCAGATTCCCGACAGCATGATGGCGCGCGAAGCCACCCAGCTCGTGCGCGATACCGAAACCGAACTGCTGTATCACCATTCGCGCCGCGTGTTTCTGTTCGGCTCGCTCGCTGGCCAGCGCAAGCAGCTCAAGTACGACCCGGAGTTGCTGTACATCGGCGCGATGTTCCACGACATGGGGCTCGTCGCGCCGTACAGCAGCGAGCATGATCGCTTCGAGGTGGACGGCGCGAACGCCGCGCGCGATTTCCTGCAACGGCATGGCATCGGCGAGAGCGACATCGAGCAGGTGTGGAATTCGATCGCGTTGCACACCACACCGGGCATTCCGCAATATATGAAGCCGGTGGTCGCGCTGGTCACGGCGGGTGTCGAGATGGACGTGCTCGGCCTCGCGTACGACGAGTTCACCGACCATCAGCGGCACGAGGTGATTCATGCGCATCCGCGTGGCGCGCATTTCAAGGAAGGCATCATCGACGCGTTCGCGCACGGCACGATCCACAAGCCGGAGACGACCTTCGGCAACGTGAAGGCGGACGTGCTGGCGCTGAAAGACCCGCATTATCATCGCGAGAATTTTTGCACGATGATTCTTGGGTCGGCGTGGAAGGATTGAACGGACGTTTGGCCTGCCGTGCGCTGTTCGCCGTGCGCTTGCGGCGAGGACGAGATGGCGCGATAATGCATCGCAAATGCGATGCATGGAGTGAATCATGAAAAGCGCCAATTTTCCGTCGGTGCGTGTCGAGCCTGAGTTGCGAGCGGCGGCCGAAGATGTGCTGCTCGACGGCGAAAGCATTTCCAGCTTCGTCGAGCAGGCTATTCGCGACAATGTCGCGCGGCGTCTGAATCGTCGTGAATTCGTGGCGCGCGGGCTTGCGTCGCGGGAAGAGGCGAAGCAAAGCGGCGATTACGTGTCGGCCGACGATGTGGTCGCCGCTCTGCAATCCCGGCTCGACAAGGCAAAGGCGCGGGCGAAGAAGAAACGATGACGTATCAGGTTCGTTTTACGCGTGCTGCTGCCGCTGACCTCGACCGGCTATATGACTTCATCCTCGACAGAGACGAGACGGATTTCGCGTTGGCCGAGCGCGCGTTGCAAGCGATACGCGATGGGATCGCGACGCTTCGCACGTCGCCGTTCACCTGCCGCAAGGCGCAGTCGGACACGCCATTTCTGCGCGAATTGTTGATCCCGTTTGGCGGCGCGGGATATGTCGCCCTGTTCGAGATAGAAAGCAGTCAGACGATCACCGTACTAGCTGTGCGGCATCAGCTAGAGGATGATTACCACTGATCGAACTCCCGCACGCCCCGCCATGGTCATCAAAAACCTCCTGCGCAGGCGCGACCTCACCACGCTGCAACTGTTCCTCGCCGTCTACGAGGAAGGCACGCTTACGCGTGCCGCCGAGCGCGAGGCGATCGCCGTGTCTGCGGCGAGCAAGCGTCTGCTGGAACTCGAGCAGGCGGTCGGCGCGACGCTGTTCTAGCGCAACGCGCGCGGCATGACGCTCACGCCGGGTACCAACAACCCGACGGTGATCGGGCTGCTGACCGCAGTGCCTTATGTGTGTGGCGCGATTTGCATGGTGGTTCTGGGCGCTGCCGCCGAAGCGTGTCACCGGGGCAGGGGCTGCCGGCGGGATCGCGTTGATCAACACGCTTGGGCAGCTCGGAGGGATTGTCAGTCCGGTGATGGTCGGCCGAGTGCGAGACCTGACCGGCAGCACGACGCCCGCGTTGTATGTGATCGGCGCGATGAGCCTGGTTTGCGCGCTGATCGTGTTGTATGGATTGCCCGAATCACTTCGGCAGAAGGATGCGTCGCGTTGAAGTCATTTTGGATGTACACGTTGAGAAGCCGAATATCTGTCAATGGATGACAGGCACTGGATTGTTTTCGTACATCGCATGTAGGTGTGGATGGAAGTCAACGCAACGTTGTGAAAGGCCGGTGTGATTTTAGGAATTATCGGATTTTCTGTTCATTGTCGTTCCGATACGGTGCTTTGGCTTTAGCCAAGTACTAACAAATAGGGACAACATGAAAAGAAACAGGATCAGGGACTGTTCAGGTGGGATGTTGGTCCGGCTCCTGGCCGGATTCATGCAATACACTTGGCGGGATGGGCAACTATGCCTGTATCAGTGACCTCGCGCTGATCGACCAGTGGTGCAATTCAACCGAAACGCCGTCGGACGAAACCTGTCCCGTGGCAGACCCGGTGTTTCCGGCGAACGGGATTGTCACGCTTTCTGAAACTGACTTTGCAAGCGGTGACGCATCACCGCTTGTGTTCAGTCGTAGCTACCTTTCGAAGCCGTTCGATAAGGCGCAGACAGCGATGGGCGGGTACTGGGCAAGCAACTGGCAGCGACGGCTTGATCTGACCTCGGTCAATGCAGGCACGCCGAAGATCACTGCGTATCGGAATAACGGGCAGCCTCTGATATTCAAGTGGGTGAGCGGAGCGTGGGCGGTGCCGGGTACGTCGGGTCTTTCGCTCACGAAAGCTGGCGACGGATACTTTTACCTGAAGGACGAACGGCTTGGCACAACGGAAACATACTCTGCCAGCACAGGTCAGTTTCACTCCGAGACAACCCGCACGGGTATGTACCGTGAAGCTGAATATGTTGGACAACGGATTGATTCGATCGCACAGTGGCCCGTTGACCGGATAGGCCAGGCAGCATCGCGGCTGACACTGAGTCTGACATACGACAGCAATGGTCGCATCCTGAGTGTAGTGCCGCCTTCGGGTAACGCGACGCATTATGCGTACGATGCGAAAGGTAATCTTGTTTCTGTCACCGCGCCGATTGGAAAGGTTCGTCAGTACCTCTATGAGGATGCCCGCTTCCCCAACGCGATGACGGGGATCAAGGACGAATCTGGTTCGCGGATTGCAACATGGGCCTACGATTCCAGCGGACGCGCTATCTCGGTCACCCATCCCGACACGACACGTAACGTTTCGCTTAGTTATGGCACGAACGCGACCACTGTTAGCAATATGTCCGGCAATAGCACGTATTCCTTTGATGTTGGAGATACGTCTCGTCCCGGCTCAATTGTTACGCCTGGGGGCGCGGTCTCACGTACATGGGACACATCAGGGAACCTGAAGCAGACCGTTACACCGGATGGGAGTACACAGTACACGTGGGACGGCGCCAACCGGCCGACGAAAGCGATTACAACAGTTGCGGGCAGCAAGACGGTAACGACGATTGAGTACGGCGACAGTACCTCGTTGCGTCCGCATCTGGTCGCCACGCCAGGAAAAATCCGTGCGTTTGTCTACGACCAGCGCGGCAACGTCACTGGCTACGCCGAAACGGAGACGACCGATCCAACGGGCGACCAGGGGATGCAGGCCATTGGGACCGGTAATCAGTGGACAGTTGGCGCACGCTACGATCCGGCGAACCGTCTTCTGTCGGCTGCGATCACCGGCAATGGCTCGAAGCGTGAAGACTGGACCTACACATACGACGTACGGGGCAATGTCGAGTCAGTGCAGGATGCCGTATCTGGCTGGTCGATGCGGACGCTTGCCCGCAATGCTGAGAATCGCGCAACGCAGATAGCGGGTAACAGTGGTCAGGCGAGCATCGGATACGATGAGCGCGGTCGCGTGATTTCTTTTCAGTACAACGAGCCAGGAAGCGCGCTGAATGGCGGACTTGCCCGTGTTCTTCAGGTTAATTACCGGTACGGTCCAGATGGTACGGTATCCTCGCGCACAGCTCAGGTGTCAACGAATGGCGCCAGGTGGAAGCCGATCAGTGATGCTGAACTGGGTGTCTGGCTGACGAACTGGGAACTCGGGAACGACCCGGTTGCGCCACCCGCGAACCTGACAGGACTCCAGTCGGATGCTCCGGCATTCGTTCCTGACATGTGCGTCGAATGCTACATGGCCTGGAGGGCATTGCCGACACGCAAGCTGTTCGGGCATGAACTGAGCGAACCACTACCGGCATGGCGTGAAACCACCGAGTTGATGGCGAGCGATCAGGCGCAGGTTCCTCATCCAGTGCTTGTGCCGGATCTGACGAGTTCTGCGAAGCGGTCAACGCTCTACAGTACGCTTTTTGGTGGCGGGAGCGGGGATGGGGGAATGGTAAAGTGCGGTGGTCGCGAATCCCATGAGGCATGCGTGCCATGCACATTATGAAAATGATGTTGATGCATGCCGGCTGTTGGCCGGGACAAGAGGGAAGCGGAACTGGGCCCTATGCATGGAGAACGCTTTTGACAGATATCAGGAATGTAGGGGTTATTAATGCGTAAACGTCCACCATATTCAATGGTTGTCACCTACGTCGAAGATCCACAACAATTGATTATGCAAATGGTCGAGTCAGCCAGCGTGGCTCCACTTTTGGCGGAATGTATAGAGGTCCCCTTCTTCGTGGACGACCAAGAGTTCGAATTCGACGATGAATTAGCACGACAGCTCGGCGTTGCAATGCTCAACGTGATCGCAGAGGGACGCCCGGAGGTCAAAAGGCGTTTAAACGTCACGCAGCACCCCATTGACGAGCCACCAGAGGAGTGACTGGCCAAGGCGCCTGGTGCTGCGACCGTCGCATTTCTGGTCGCAGCACCGAGTAGCCCGCTAGTTCTACGAGCCAAGTCAGCCTTTAGGCGGTCTTCTCTTCACGGCTCCCCCGCAGAATCGGCAGCGTGACCCGCAAAAAATCATGGGGTGTGATTTATGACATTGAGTTTCCGGCCAGGCATGAGCGCCTGCGCCTTTATCACGGACGGGCTTTACCGGTATCTGAAGGAATCGCGGGGAGCAACCTGTCGAGCTGGTTCTTCATCCCGACCACAAGCGCATGCTGTGTGATGAACTGCACGTGCGACGCTCGGGCATTCATTACGACGGGTGCGAATTCAATGGCGTCCCGGTGCTTGAAGACCCGTGCTGCCATACGCCCTGGCTGGTCACGGAAGACGGGCAGCGCTGGGAGCTGTAGCCCTATCATCGCGCGGCGTGGGGAATATTCCTGGCGTTCCCCATCGTGTGTGCGCCGCAGCACGCACAACCAGTCCGTCAGCTTCCTGCTTTAACAAGTGACTTGTAGAATCGGCGCCCGAATCGCCGTTAGCTTGAACGCTTTACAAAACACATGTCTAATATGTCGGCCCTTTCCCGTTGAGGGGAAAGGCAGTTTCCCCGCGCCGCAGCGTGTGGGGAAACGTGGGGGAACGATGTTTGGCGGCCAGCGGGGAATGCTCAATTTCCCCTCACATGGCCCGCAAAGCCTTGTGGCGTGGCGTTGAGCGCTGTGGGGGAAGACTTATCCACGGAGTTGCAAACAATTTCTGTGGAGAACTTGGCCGGGACGCGCCTGCTAACGTTGTCGATAAATGCACCGTTCGACATTCCACACTCAGATGACCATAAACCTTCGTTCTTCCAGTTGATACGATGACGAATGAAAACCATTGAAGTCGTCATACGCAATGTTCCCCGCCAAAGACCGATGCGTCGGATTTTTCTTCAGGATTTTTCACCACGTGCCTATCTCGTATTGATTTCGTTAACCTGATGATTGTTAAGTGATCAATTAGCAGGTTTGGCAGCTGACGCTGCGTCGCTGGGAACGAGTTGCGCAGGTTATGAAAAATTACCTTGGTCACTACACGGGGATCTACCGGATAGGTTGCGGACATGGCGGGCCAAGTGGCATTACGTTGATGACAGGAGCCGCACGCTCTGGCGTTACACGACGGCGGAACTCGTGAAAGGCGGGCAGCAGATTCGCAGGCAGACTGATCTCGCGGCCGCGTAGCTCAAGCAGACCGATTGGGGCCACGTTCTAATTACTGCCGTCGAGGGCGTCGCGACCTTCACTTGTCGATCAATTGCTTACTCCGTTTTCATGCGCTTGTTCCTTGTGTCCTTCAGTCTTTCGGCACATTGCTAATCCGCAATGTCATCTTCACGTTTGGCAATTTCTGACAGACGAGTGCACGTTGACATACCTGGCTCGTCAGTTTCGATCGACCGATGTGGTCACAAAGTAAAAAAGACTACGCTTTTAGGAGTTGTCGGATATCGATCGATCGCGATCTCATGAAAAGTTGGCGTGCCCGTCAACCAGATGAGAAAGAAAAGTATGAAAGCGTGGAAGCGTTTTAGTCGATATCTAAGAAAAATCAGCTGCCTATTTTTGATGTCCGGACTATTGGCTTCTGCTACTTACACTCATTCGGCGACAGAAGACCAATGCATGCTCTTGTTCCAAAAGTCATCAGGAATTCCGGGTACTCCTGAATGTGCATTACAGACTGGCGGTACCATGCCCATGAACGACGGTCCGGATGATCCCTTCAACTATTTGAATTACTACAACTGCGGAGCCTGGATACCGGACTATTGCGCTGGCGCGGCAGGCGGTACCCCGTCCGACGCGACCTGTCCAGTAAATGACCCAGTATTTGCCGCTAGCGGTGTTGTCACAACGACTGAGAATGACTTTGTCAGCGGCGACGAGATTCCCCTTGTGTTCGCGCGCACTTACCGTTCCGTACCATACCCATTAAATACGAAGGCTGTTGGTTCGAACTGGGTGCATAACTGGCAGCGCAAGCTCGATATCGTTGGTGCCGGGGTCAGTGTCGTGAAGGTCAATGCTTACCGGGCAAACGGAGAGCCCATTACCTTTAGCCTGACGAACGGCACATGGCGCACCTCGGTCTTCAGTGGCTTAACACTCACGCACAATGGAGCGGATTGGTTGCTTACCGATCTCGTGACGGAAATGGTGGAAACATATTCCGCGCAGGGCGTCTTGTTGGCAGAGACAACCAAAACCGGGTTCGTCAGAACGTTAACTTACGATGGGTCGGGGCGGCTTTCTATTCTCACCCAGCATGGTCCCGGAACCAAGACTGCGCACGACCTGATCCTTCGACTCGAATATGACACGGCCGGTCGGCTTGCGCGATTAGTGGATCCTGTGGGCAGGATCACGCAATATAAGTACGGTCTATGGGGCAATCTGACTTCCGTCACATGGCCGGACGGGAACGTACGGCAATACGTGTACACAGACGCTTATTCAAAACGTGCGCTGACCGGCGTTGTCGACGAAACCGGCTTGCGCGTTGCAACTTGGACATACCATCTACAGGGCCGGGCGACTGCGGTCAGTCATCCCGACACGACGCGAAACGTGCAGTTCGCATACGGATCAGAGGGCACTTCAGTCACGGATAGCAATGGAACACGGACGCTTTCTTTTTTGATCATAGCGGGGGCATTGCGCCCAACGGGCAGCCTCGGATCACTGCCGAGTGCTTTGATATGGGATGCCTCGGGTGATCTTTTGGGGACGACTGCACTGACGCGCAAAGCTGATTACCTATATGACGCCACCGGGCGCCCCGTCAAAGCAACGGTTACAACCTCCACCGGAGTTTCGGTTATATCCGTGCAGTATGCAGATGCAATAAGCCTCCATCCGGCAACCGTTGCCATGCCGGGGAAGTTGATGTCATTCGTATATGACACCAAGGGAAACGTCACTGGTTATAACGAACGAATCACAAACGATTCTACGGGCGAGGCGGGGTTTGACGCGACTTGGGATGGAAGGCAGCAACAATCCATTGGTGCTCGCTATGACCAATTTAATCGCTTGGCAGAGGCGATAACGTACGTCAACAATGTCAAGGTCGCGGACTGGGTGTACTTCTACGACTTCACAGGTAATCTCAACACAGCGCAGAACCTCATTTCCAATTGGTTGTTCGGCGACCAGGATCGGGATGCAGCGCACCGAGTCACGTGGCAAACCGGTAACTATCGCGAAACGCAGATTGCGTATGACGTGAGGGGGCGGGTAAGTCGCTTCGCGTATGACGAGCGGCCGATATGGTCAATTGGCAGGGAGCGGCGTCTGTTGACCGTTGATTACCGCTACTCGGCCGATGGAAAAATAGTGTCCCGCGATGCCTCGGTCGCAACCAATGGTGCCCTGGCGACTGCGATCAGCAGTGACGACACCGACAAGTGGCTTGATAACTATCAGTCGGGTGTTGATCCTGTCGGACCTCCCGCTAGCCCTCTTGGCTGGGCAAGATCGCTTGCTTCGGATGCATCCGTGAGTGTCGGCGCCGTTTGTCCGGAATGCGGCTTTATTCAGGCACGCCCGGCGTGGTCGCTGTTCATGCGTGATCTTTATATCGATGCGAGGACCGGGAAGCCGGTCACGGATGATCCCATCGAGATTCAGATTGCGGCGCAGAATCAATTACCGTTTCCTGTATTGACTCCGAACCTGTCGCAGCGGAGTGCGCTATACGCGAAGCTGTTTGCGACCGATGCGGTCCAATCGTCCGGATTTATAAAATGCAAGGACGACTCTGATTGCGGGGCCATCAGAACGGTGTGCCGGAGAAAATGTTCAAGCACCGTGCTACCTAGCGGCGACAGCGGATACAGATTCTGGAATTGTGTTAACGATTGTGCTGAACTCAGCGGGTGTCCGAGAATTTAGCGCAACATGTAAGTGTTCACAATTTTGACGAGCAAGTTGCGCTGCCACTGAAATTCGGAATTGATCTATTGAGAAGGAGTAGAAAGTCATGTTTCAAGAAAAAACATCGGCAGTCGAAGTAAGTCGCCGGATGCTGAAGATAAACGAGGCGTTGGATGAGGCGATTTGTTTTGTTCAGAATCATTGCTCAAGTGAGGAGCTGGAAAATTTCAAAATTGCCGCGGGAGAGATCATGTACACGGTGTTTGAGCAGACACTTATTCCGATATACAAGCAACACCCAGACTTGGTACCAGAAGGACAAAGAGTGAGTGGAATCACTGACTAACTTCCACTCCATCACGCGGGGCAAGTTTGTCAGGCGGGTTCATCCGGTGCTGAAAAAGGGCGAACGGTATCGAGGCAGCTTGTGCGGGCAGTTATGTCGATGTTGAATCGCCTTTGATCAAGGATGCCCATAGATGAGCCCCGCGCAAATATTCCCACAGGGTCAAGTACTTGGCCCGCTTGTGCGGCGCTTGTACGCAGGATCGAGAAAATGATCGAAAACTCGGAAACCGCCGCAGATGTCATTGCGCGTCTGTATAACGCGAACAAATCTGTCAATGACGCCCCTGCTACGCAAAGGCGCCCTGAATCGCCGCTGCCTACGAACAACCCGCCGCCAAATACCGCCGCCGCATCAACCACTTACCCGCGCTATGCCAAACTTATCCACACCCTTGCCAACATTTTAAGTGGACAACTTCCCGCCCCCGGCCATCTCCTCGCGCGACTGCACCTGCAAAACCGCATCCCGCTTTTCCAGCAAATGCTGCCGCAAGATCGCGCTCAACTTCTTCCCGTCCCGCGCCTCGAGTGCCTTCAGCATTTCGTCGTGGTCATGAATCGCCCGATCCCATTTCGGCGTCTGAAAATTCGAGCGAAATCGCAACGCCTGCAAGCGCCGGTTCACCGCGATATAGGTCTGCCGCAGCGCCGAGTTTCTCGCCGCCTCATTGATCTTGTCGTGAATCGCCTGATTGCGGCTGTAGTACCCCGCCAGATCGTTCTGCGTGCGGCACGCGAGCATCGCGTAATGCAGTGCCTTGATCTCGGCCAACTCCGCCGCCGTCATCCGCTCGGCCGCCAGTTCGCCTGAGAAAGCTTCAAGGCCGCTCATCAATTCGAAGGTCTCGCGCAACTCCGCTTCCGACATTTTCGACACCGACGCGCCACGGTTCGGCGAAATCTCGATCAGCCCTTCGGCTGCCAGCACCTTCAGCGCCTCGCGCAGTGGCGTGCGCGAAATCCCAAGCGTCTCGCACAACTCGCGCTCGTTCAGTTTCTTGCCCGGCTCCAGCACGCCTTCGACGATAAAGCGCCGGATGTGCTCCACCACCGTGTCATGCAGACGCTGCCGCTCGACCTTCGGCATCAGCGGGGAAGCGGTCACACCTGAATCGAAATCCGAATTTTGCATACAAAAACCCCTCACCCTCTCTGTTGGTTGAGATTTTATCGGAAGCGGAAATATTAAGTAACGCGCGGGTAAACACCGGCGATTTTCGCCTTGGGACCGTCACAGATCGTCTGATATAGTTTTTTGAATGCAAAATTCAATCGGAGGAACCCCATGCTGAAGCTCGACTTTCATCCCGCTGGCCGCCACTTCCTGCAGATCCCGGGTCCGAGCCCGGTGCCCGATCGTATCCTCCGGGCGATGAGCTATCCGACCATCGACCATCGCGGTCCCGAGTTCGGCGAACTGGGCCTGAAGGTGCTCGACGGCATCAAGAAAATCTTCAAGACGCAGCAACCGGTGGTGATCTATCCGGCATCGGGCACCGGCGCCTGGGAAGCCGCGCTGTCGAACACGCTGAGCCCCGGCGATAACGTGCTGATGTTCGAAACCGGCCACTTTGCGACGCTGTGGAAAAAGATGGCCGAAAGCCTCGGCCTCAAGCCCGAGTTCCTCGGCTTGCCCGGCATCGAAGGATGGCGGCGCGGCGTGCAGCCGCAAATGATCGAGGCGCGTCTGCGCGCGGACACGCAACACGCGATCAAGGCGGTGTGCGTGGTGCACAACGAAACCTCGACGGGCGTCACCTCCGACATCGCCGCCGTGCGTCGCGCGATCGACGCCGCCGGCCATCCGGCGCTGCTGCTGGTCGACACGATTTCCGGCCTCGCGTGCGCCGATTATCGCCACGACGAATGGGGCGTCGACGTCACCGTGTCCGGCTCGCAAAAGGGTTTGATGCTGCCGCCGGGCATCAGCTTCAACGCGATCTCGCCGAAGGCCTTCGCGGCCAGCAAAGAGGCCAAACTGCCGCGCAGCTTCTGGGACTGGACCGACATCGTCGAGATGAACAAGACCGGCTACTGGCCGTACACGCCGAACACGAACCTGCTGTACGGCCTCAATGAAGCACTGGAAATGATCCTCGGCGAAGGGCTCGACAACGTATTCGCGCGCCACGAGCGTCTCGCCGAAGCCACGCGCCGCGCGGTGCGGGCGTGGGGGCTGGAGATCCAGTGCGCGGACCCGTCGGTGTACAGCCCGGTGCTCACCGGCGTGATGATGCCGGACGGCGTCGATGCCGACGCGGTGCGCAAGCTGATCTACGAGCGTTTCGACATGTCGCTCGGCACAGGCCTCGGCAAGATGAAGGGCCGCATGTTCCGCATCGGCCATCTCGGCGACTGCAACGACCTGACGCTGCTCGCGACGCTCGCCGGTTGCGAAATGGGTCTGCGTCTTGCGGGTATACCCCTTAAGGAAAGCGGTCTTCCTGCCGCTATGGAGTGGTTGAGCCAGCCGACCCACGCGTCCGGCCTGAAAGCCGTCGCCTGAACACAGCAACGCAACACAGCAGCGCAAAACAGCAACGCAACGAAAAGCAAAGAAGCAGTCACTCGCAGCAAGGGAAGGCGGGGAATCCTTCCCCAAGAAAGCCGTGCGCAGAACGCGGCCCTGAACACCATGCGATGCCCCGCGGCGTGTGCCGGAGGGCAACGAGGCGGCGCGCCACTCGATGCGCGCCGTCGAAACACTGCAACGGAGAGCGACGATGAAGCGGTTTCGTGTGACCAGTGCGACCAGTATCGTTCTAGTGATGCTCTGCATCATGTACTTCATCACTTACCTCGACCGCGTGAACGTCAGTACCGCGGCTGCGGGTTTCGGCAAGGAATTCAATCTTTCTCATACTGAAGTGGGCCTCGTGTTCTCGGCCTTCGCGTATCCGTATCTGATTTTCCAGATCATCGGCGGCTGGGTCAGCGACCGTTTCGGTGCAAAACGCACGCTGATTTTCTGCGGCGCGATCTGGGGCGTCGCGACTTTGCTGACCGGTTTCGCCGGCGGCCTGCTGTCGCTGCTGGCGGCACGCGTGTTGCTCGGTTTCGGCGAAGGCGCGACGTTTCCCGCCGCGACGTCGGCGATGGCGCGTTGGGTCGCAAAAGAAAAACGCGGCTTCGCGCAGGGCATCACGCACGCCGCATCGCGGATCGGCAATGCAGTCGCGCCGGGTCTGATCGTGCTGGTGATGGCGACCTGGGGCTGGCGCGAATCGTTCTATATCTGCGGTGTATTCAGCTTGTTGTGGGTGGCCGTGTGGGCCTTCACGTTCACCGAACATCCGAAGGATCATGCGCGCATCACCGCCGCCGAACTCGCGGTGCTGCCGCCGCCGAAGCCGCAACCCGCTCGCGTGCCCTGGGGCAAACTGTTTCGCCGCATGTGGCCCGTCACGATCGTCTACTTCTGCTACGGCTGGACCTTGTGGCTGTTCCTGAGCTGGATTCCGCAGTACTTCCTGCACAGCTACCACCTGCAATTGCAGAAGTCGGCGATCTTCGCGTCAGTGGTGTTCTTTGCGGGTGTGATCGGCGATACCCTCGGCGGTATCGTCACGGACTGGATCTTCACGCGCACCAGCAGCCTCAAGCGTGCGCGGAGCTGGATGGTGTCGGTCTGCATGATGTTCTGCCTGATCTCGCTCGTGCCGCTGATGTTCACGCACAGCCTGTATCTGTCGATGGCGTGTCTCGCGTCCGGTTTCTTCTTCGCGGAAATGACGATCGGCCCGATGTGGGCGATTCCGATGGACATCGCGCCGGAATACTCGGGCACCGCCAGCGGCATGATGAACACCGGCTCGGCACTGGCCGCGATCATTTCGCCGGTAGTCGGCGGCTTCCTGATCGATTACTTCGGCAGTTGGGAATTGCCGTTCGTCGGCAGCATGCTGTTGATGGCGATCGGCGTGGTGCTCGCATTCCGCATGCAGCCCGAAAGCAGGTTCTCCCTCAGCGACAACGCGGATGCGCAGACGGCAACAAGCCTCGGCGTGTAAGCGAAAACCCAATGACTATGACTCCATCCTTGAGCCAGCGTCTTGCCGACGCGCGCCGCGATCACTTCACACTCGACGTGTTGGCCGCGGACCAGACTCCCGCCGACGGCGTGGCCGCCTATGCGATCCAGCACGAGATTCTGCGCGTGAACGGCGCGCAAATCGGCGGCTGGAAGATCGGTGCGAAGTCCGATAGCGGCCCGATTCAGGGCGCGCCGTTACCTGACACCGATCTGCACGCCGACGGCGCACGCTTGCCGCGCGATGTGTTCACTCCGCTGGGGCTCGAACTGGAAATCGCTTTCCGTTTCGCGCGCCGCTTCGAGCCGTCGAGCACGCCTTATAGCGAAGCCGATGTGCACGCGGGCATCGGCTCGATCGGCGCGACGATCGAAATCGTCGCGAGCCGTTACGCCGGGTGGCCGAACGTCGACAAACTCGCGCAACTGGCGGATCTGCAGAATCACGGCGCGTTGATCGTCGGCGAATTTACGCCGTATCGCGACGACTTTGCGTTCGTCGCGCCGTCGCTGCGTTTCAGTTTCGACGGCCACGATGTGGTAAAGGCCACGCCGGCGAATCCTGCCGGCGATCCGCGGCGTTTGCTCGCGTGGCTCGTCAATCACGCGACGTCGCGCGGTATCGCGGTGACGCCCGAGATGGTCGTCACCACCGGTTCCTACACCGGCATGTTTTTCCCGAAGCACGCGGGCACCGCGAGCGGACGTATCGAAGGACTCGCGCCGGTCAGTGTGACGCTTTACTAGCCTGTCTTCCCACAAGGCGACGATATGAAGAACCCCACTTCCGCATTACTCGTCAAGCCGATCCATCTGGTGCCCTCCGCCGCGCGGCTCACCACGCCGCTCGCGCAGCATCTGCGCAAGGCGCTGCGCGGCGATGTTCTGTTCGACGCGGCGAGCCGCGGCCGTTATGCGACCGACGCGTCGATCTATCAGATCACGCCGATCGGCGTGGTCGTGCCGCGCGATCAGGACGATTTGCGCGTCGCGCTTGAAATCGCGCGCAGCGAGAAAGTGCCGCTGCTGGCGCGCGGCGCGGGCACGAGCCAGTGTGGCCAGACGGTCGGCGAAGCGCTGGTGATCGACACCAGCAAGTGGCTGAACAACATCGTCGCTTTCGATGCCGACGCACGCACGGTAACGGTCGAGCCGGGCGTCGTGCTGGATCATCTGAACGCGTGGCTGAAGCCGTACGGCCTGTGGTTTCCCGTCGACGTGTCGACCGCCGCGCAATGCACGATCGGCGGGATGGCGGGCAACAATTCGTGCGGCTCGCGTTCGATCGAATACGGCAACATGGTGCACAACGTCGACGCAATCGACGCGATTCTCGCCGACGGCAGCGAAGCGCGTTTTGCGTCGTTGCATGAGACGCCGCAAGGTGAGCGCTTGCAGCAGATAGTCGAAGGCGTGAAGCGGATCGCGCAACGCGAGCGCGACGAGATCGTCGAGCGCATTCCCAAGGTGTTGCGTCGCGTGGCCGGCTACAACATCGACCTGTTCGATTGCCAGAACCCGCGCGCTTATACCGACGACGGCAGCGCGAACCTCGCGCATCTGCTGGTCGGCTCGGAGGGCACACTCGCGTTCAGTCGGCAATTGACGTTGAAGCTGGCGCCGCTGCCCGCGCATAAAACGCTAGGCGTGGTCAACTTTCCGACCTTCTGGCAAGCAATGGATCTGACGCAGCACATCGTCAAGCTGAAGCCGGTGGCAGTGGAGCTGGTCGATCGCACGATGATCGATCTGGCGATGAGCAATCCGTCATTTAAACCGGTGATCGGGAAGGCGCTGGTCGGCGAGCCGCAAGCGATCCTGCTGGTGGAATTCGCAGGCGAGGAGTGCGATGCGCAGCTCGCGTCGCTGAAGCAGTTGACCGAACTGATGGCCGATCTCGGCTTGCCCGATTCGGTCGTCGAAATGCCGGCTGCGAGCGAGCAGAAAGCGTTGTGGGAAGTCCGCAAGGCAGGCCTGAACATCATGATGAGCATGAAGGGCGACGGCAAGCCGGTTTCCTTCATCGAAGATTGCGCGGTGCCGCTCGAGCATCTCGCCGACTACACGAGCCGTTTGACCGACGTGTTTCACCGCCACGGCACCGAAGGCACGTGGTACGCGCACGCGAGTGTCGGCACGCTGCATGTGCGGCCGATTCTCGACATGCGCCGCGACGGCGCGCAGAAAATGCGCGCGATCGCCGAGGAGGCAGCGGCTCTCGTGCGCGAATACAAGGGCGCGTATTCGGGCGAACACGGCGACGGCCTGTGCCGCGGCGAGTGGGTTGCATGGCAGTACGGGCCGCGACTGAATCAGGCTTTCAGCGAGATCAAAGCGCTGTTCGATCCGGACAACCGCTTCAACCCCGACAAGATCGTGCGTCCGCCGAAAATGGACGACGCGCGCAATTTCCGCTTCGCACCGGGTTACAAGGAACAACGGATCGACACCGCGCTCGACTGGTCCGCATGGAACGTCGTGCGCGATCCGCTGACGGGCGAAGAGACCTTGCCGGGCAGCGGCAACGATCTGTCCGGCGGTCTCGCGAAGGCCGTCGAAATGTGCAACAACAACGGCCATTGCCGCAAGTTCGACGCCGGCACGATGTGCCCGAGCTATCGCGTGACAAAGGACGAGCAGCATGTGACACGCGGACGCGCGAACACGCTGCGTCTCGCGATCTCAGGACAACTCGGCGAAGCGGGACTCGCAAGCGACGATGTGAAGGAGACGCTCGATCTGTGCGTGTCGTGCAAAGGCTGCAAGCGCGATTGCCCGACGGGCGTCGACATGGCGAAGTTCAAGATCGAGGCGCGGGCGGCGCGCGTCAAGCGGCACGGTTTGCGTCTGCGTGACAGGCTGGTTGCGTTCATGCCGCGCTATGCGGCCGCCGCGAGCCGGATGCCGGGGCTGATCGCGTTCGCCGATAACGTGCCGGTGTTGTCGGCGTGGTTCAAGCGGGCGGTGGGTTTTGCGCCTGAGCGAAGCTTGCCGGGGTTCAGCCGATCGTTTCTGTCCACTGTTGGGCGTCGTTCCGACAAACCGGCTCTGGGCGGCGGCGCGTTGAAGGACGTGTTGCTGTTCGTCGATACGTTCAACAACCATATGGAGCCGGACAACGCTCGCGCTGCGCAGAAAGTGCTGGAGGCGGCGGGTTACACAGTGCATTTCAACACGCGGCCGGGTGAACGTCCGGTGTGCTGCGGACGCACGTTTCTCGCCGCCGGTCTGGTCGATGAAGCTAAGCAGGAAGCGCGGCGCATGCTCGATCTGTTCAGGCCGTTCGTGGAGCGCGGCGTGCCGATCGTCGGTCTGGAGCCATCGTGCCTGCTGTCGTTGCGCGACGAGTTTTTGCACTACGGTTTCGGCGAAGAAGCGCAGCGCCTCGCCAAGCAGGCGTTTCTCTTCGAAGAATTTCTCGTGCATGAGAAAGCCGCGGGACGCTTGCAGCTTGCTTTGAAACCGTTGGCGAAAGAGCAGGCGCTGGTACACGGCCATTGCCATCAGAAGGCGTTTGACGCGTTCACGCCCGTGCAAACCGTGCTGAGCTGGATTCCTTCACTGAAGGTGTCGACGGTGGACTCGTCGTGCTGCGGGATGGCGGGGAGCTTCGGCTACGAGGCCGAGCATTATGCGACGTCGCAGGCGATGGCCGAACTGTCGCTATTGCCTGCGGTGCGCAAGATCGACGCCGATACCGTGATGGTCGCGGATGGCACGAGCTGCCGTCACCAGATTCACGACGGTGCCGGTGTCGATGCGATTCACGTGGCGCGCGTGCTGGCAATGGCGTTGGAGTTGGAGTAACACCGCTACCGCGCGCTGACCAACTGCCGGTAAGCCGTAGGCGACACCCCGACGTTTTCGCGAAACCGATGGCTGAAGTGGCTCGCGTTCGCATATCCGCAGCGCTCGGCAACCTGCACGAGCGGCAGCGCCGTAGTGCGCAGCAACGTGCGTGCGCGTTCGAGCCGCTGCTGCGCGATCCACGCGGCGGGCGGCAAGCCGAACGACGTGCGGAACATCCGCGCGAGATGAAACTCCGACAACGCTGCGACGGCCGCCAGTTCGCCGAGCGTAAGCGGCTGCGCGAGATGAGTCTCGATGTAGTCGCGCAAGCGCCGCCGCGTGGCGACCGACAACCCGCCCTTCAACGATGCGTCGCTGCGGCGCACGCCTTGCGCACGCAGCAGCAGGCTCAACACCTGGTGCGAGGTTTCGTTGCTGCGTATGCGTCCGTCGGGGTCGTGCCAGTCTTCATTGGCGAGCGACTGACACAGGCTCGCGATCCGCGGATCTTCGAAATAGGTGCGATCGGCGAGCGTCAGTTCGCGTGGCTCGAGATCGAGTTCCTGCACGGCGCGCTGCGTGAAATGTTCGGGCAGGAAATACAGATGCATGAAGTGCATGTGGCCGCGCACCCACCAGCGTGATTCGTGTTCGCCGGGCAATGCGCACAGCCGCGCCGGCGCGCCGTAGCGGCCGGGCATCTTCTGCCGTTCGGTGCGATAGCCGCCGTCCAGATAGCACGACAGCGTGTGATGGCCGGGCCGCTCGTATACCGTCTCGGCTTCCTCGGTGTCGCGCGTCCAGATGGCGATCGCCAACTGGTCGCCCAGCCACGCGAAGCGGTCCAGATTCGCGTTCGCGCTGCGCAGCGTGTGACATACCGACTGAAGGCCGAACGGCGTTTCGTCGGGGTTCGTCACGGGATCGAGGCAGGGGGTGGCGTTCACGGCGCGAGCGGCGGGCATCGGATGGGGGGGAAGCGCCCAGTATAGGGCGACGCGCGGGTGTCGGCTTGCGTCCGCGAAAAAGTGCGCAAGTTTGGACAAGTGCGGCTGGCCGGCGCGCAGCATAGTCGGGGCTTCCGAATTCCACGCTGCGGGCCTTGCCATGAATCTGTCGTTGTACGCCGTCACCGTCCTCATCTGGGGCACCACGTGGATCGCGATCAAGTGGCAATTGGGGACGGTGCCGCCGCCCGTTTCCATCGCGTGGCGATTCTGGATCGCGGCGCTCGTGCTGTTCGCGCTGCTGCGTCTGATGCGCCGCCCGATCTGGCCGCCGCGCGCCGCATGGCGCTATCTCGTCGCGCAGGGATTCGCGCTGTTCTGTCTGAACTTTCTATGCTTTTACTACGCCGAGCAGGTCGTGCCGAGTGGACTGGTCGCGGTGGTGTTCTCGATCGCGCCGTTGATGAACTCGCTCAATGGCCGGCTGTTCATGGGCCGTCCGTTGCAACCGACGGCGATTGCCGGCGCCGTGTTAGGACTCGTCGGCATCGTGTGCCTGTTCGTGCAGCAGATGGCCGGTCACGTCACCGATCACGCGGAATGGGTCGGCCTCGGCGTCGCGTTCCTCGGCACCTTGTGCTTCTCCGCAGGCAACCTGCTGTCGAGCCGGATGCAGTCGATGGGCCTGCATCCGTTCGCGACCAATAGCTGGGCGATGCTGATCGGTGCGAGCATCCTCACCGTCGGCAGCTTGATTGCGGGCTATTCGTTCGACATCGAGCCGTCCGCGCGCTATATCGGCGCGCTCGCGTATCTGGCGATCTTCGGCTCGGTGATCGGCTTTACCGCCTATCTGATGCTGGTCGGACGCATCGGTCCGGAGCGCGCCGCGTATTGCACGGTGCTGTTTCCGATCGTGGCGCTGGCGGCGTCGACGGTATTCGAAGGTTATCGGTGGTCCGCGCTGGCGGTGGTCGGCCTCGTACTCGTGCTGGCCGGAAATCTGGTCGCCTTCGATTTGACGAAGCGGATTTTCGTGCGGCGAGTGCGGGCGTCGTGACGATGCTTTACCTCGCCCGACAGTGAGCTTTTCCGGGAGAGAAAACGTTACACGGTGAGCCTTTACGGGAACGACAAAAACTATGGATTAACCACATGGGTAGACGAAGTCTGCCCATGTCCGTATAATCCCCCTCACCCTAACCGTGAAATCACCGCTACATAAGCAAAGTTAGAAGGGGTTAAATGCTAAATAGCAGCAATCAGCATTCATCCCGGCGTCGGTAGAAACCGGCGTTTCATGGGGTTCCACACCCCGTCAGGCAAGCGGCTCAGCGCCGCTACCCACTTCATCGATGGATCTGGCACCAGTTTTGCTGACTGGCAAGCCATCGAGGGCGACACCACATCGCAGCCCTCGCGCTGGGGCGAACACAAAACCCCGGCACCACTCGGTTCAATTCGCGGCTGCTGCCGCGTCCCGAACTTCCCATTCGCAGCGTCGTTACGACGCCTGCGCGGCGCGGCCGTTTGCGCGCGTCGCTCGAACAAGGAGGCGCATCTTCATGATTCAACGTCCTGCCAGACTGATCGGCAGTCTTGTGGCCATCGGCATTGTCGTCGCGTTGTTGTGTCGCGCTATCGACCCAGGCGCGCTGCATCAGTACGCGCCCGATCTCGTCTACTACACGAAACGGCATCTGCTGCTGGTCGGCTACTCGATGGCTTTCGCGCTGCTCGTCGGCATTCCCGCCGGCGTGCTGCTGAGCCGCCCGTCCTTCGCGCGTCACGCCGAGCGCTTCATGCAGATCTTCAATATCGGCAATACGGTTCCGTCGCTGGCCGTGCTTGCAATCGCGCTCGGCATCTTCGGTATCGGCGACATCCCGGCGCTCGTCGCGCTGTTTCTCGCGTCGTTGCTGCCGATCACGCGTAATGCGTACGAGGGCATGAAAAACGTCTCTCCCGCGCTGCGCGAAGCCGCGCGCGGCATCGGCATGACCGGTTGGCAATCGCTCGTGCGAGTCGAGTTGCCTAACGCGATGCCTATCATCATCGGCGGCGTGCGCACGGCGCTTGCAATCAACGTGGGCAGTGCGCCGCTCGCGTATCTGATCGGCGCGGACAGTCTCGGCACGCTGATCTTCCCCGGCATCTATCTGAACAACCAGCAGCAGCTTTTGCTCGGCGCCGCGGCCACCGCGATCCTCGCGCTGGTGCTCGACGGCATCGTTTCGGCCGGCAGCCGCTACCTGCTCGCACGGCGCGGGGTGACGGCATGATCAATCTGCTCAAACGCAAAAGCACCCGCCGCTGGCTCGCGGCCGGCGCATTGCTCGTGACGGGTTTGCACGCGAGCGCGGCGACACTGGTGCTCGGCGGCAAGAACTTCACCGAGCAATACGTGCTGACGGAAATCACATCGCAGTACCTGCGTTCGAAAGGCTATACGATCGACGCCCGCACCGGTCTCGGCAGCACGCTGCTGCGCAGTGCGCAGGAAAACGGCCAGGTCGATATCACGTGGGAATACACCGGCACTGCCGCAATCGTCTACAACAAGATCACCGAGAAGCTCGATCCGAAGACGATGTACGAACGCGTGAAAGCGCTCGATGCAAAACGTAGCCTGGTGTGGCTCGATTGTTCGCCGCTGAACAACACGTACGCGCTGGGTCTGCCGCAAGAAGTGGCGCAGCAAACCGGCATCCGCACGATCTCGCAACTTGCCGCGAAACTGGCTGCCGAGCCGAAAAAGAAACACGTGTTCGCGATGGATGCGGAATTCGCCAATCGTCCCGACGGACTGAAGCCGCTCGAAGCCACCTACGGCATGCATTTCAGCCGGGCGGAAACGCGCCAGATGGATCCGGGTCTCGTGTACACCGCGTTGCATAACAACCAGGTGTCGATCGGTCTGATCTACACGACCGACGGTCGCGTGAAGGGCTTCAACATCGTGCCGCTCGAAGACGATCGTCACTACTTCCCCGCGTACAACGCGACGCCGGTGGTGCGCAAGCCGATCCTCGACCAGAACCCGCAACTCGCGGCGCAGTTGAACGCGCTGTCCGGCGCGCTGAACAACGACGCGATGCTGGAGATGAACAAGCAGGTCGATATCGACGGCAAACCGGTGCATGAAGTCGCGGCGGAATTCCTGCGTACGCACGAGCTGCCCTGAGCGGAGATCTATTGATGACTGTATTCGACTATCTATCGGCCAACTGGCCGGAACTGCTGCAACTCACCGCGCAACACGTGTGGCTGGTGGGGATTGCGGTGGGTTGCGCGATTGTCGTCGGCGTGCCCCTGGGTATCCTGATCAATCGCCATGAGTGGCTTGCCGCGCCGTTGCTGAGTATTGCCACCGTGGTGCTGACCTTGCCGTCGATCGCGTTGTTCGGCCTGATGATTCCGGTGTTCTCGCGCTTCGGGCAGGGTATCGGCGCGGTGCCGGCGATTACCGCCGTGTTTCTTTACTCGCTGCTGCCGATCATGCGCAACACGTATCTCGCGCTACGCAATGTCGACGCCGGGATCAAGGAAGCCGGTATCGGCATCGGCATGACGGTGTGGCAGCGGCTGCGCCTCGTCGATCTGCCGCTCGCGGTGCCGGTGATTCTCGGCGGCGTGCGCACGGCGGTGGTGATGAACATCGGCGTGATGACGATCGCGGCCGTGATCGGCGCGGGTGGCCTGGGCACGCTGATCATCCGCGCGATCGGCCAGAGCAACATGATGAAACTGTTGGTGGGCGCGGTGCTCGTGAGCGTGCTCGCGATCGTCGCCGACTTGCTGCTGCAAGCGTTGCAACGCTTGCTGACACCGAAGGGAGTGCAAAAGACATGATCGAACTCGACAAACTGACCAAGACGTTTACGCAGAAAGACGGCCAGCCGGTGCGCGCCGTGGACTCGGTGAGCCTGACCGTCGGCGAAGGGGAAATCTGCGTGTTTCTCGGCCCGTCGGGCTGCGGCAAGACCACCACGCTGAAGATGATCAACCGTCTGATCGAGCCGACTTCGGGCCGTGTACTGATCAACGGCGAGGACACGTCGGGTCTGAACGAAGTCGAATTGCGCCGCCACATCGGCTATGTGATCCAGCAGATCGGCCTGTTCCCGAACATGACGATCGAAGAGAACATTACCGTCGTGCCGCGTTTGCTCGGCTGGGACAAGAAGCGTTGCCGCGAGCGCGCGACCGAACTGATGTCGATGGTCGCGCTCGATCCGAAGCAATATCTGAAGCGCTATCCGCGCGAATTGTCCGGCGGACAGCAGCAGCGCATCGGCGTGATTCGCGCGTTGGCTGCGGATCCGCCGGTGCTGCTGATGGACGAGCCGTTCGGTGCGGTCGACCCGATCAATCGCGAGTCGATCCAGAACGAGTTCTTCCAGATGCAGCGTCAGTTGAACAAGACGGTGATCATGGTGAGTCACGATATCGACGAAGCGATCAAGCTCGGCGATCGCGTCGCCGTGTTTCGCCGTGGGCAACTGGTGCAATACGATCATCCGGATACGCTGCTCGCGCATCCACGCGACGAGTTCGTCGGCGCGTTCGTGGGGCAGGACAGTACGTTGAAGCGTCTGCTGCTGGTGAAGGCCGGCGATGCCGCCACGCAACCGGAAACCGCGCGCGCGGATACGGCGGCGGCGCGCGCTTTCCAGATGATGGACGAAAGCGACAGCCGCTATCTGACCATCGTCGACGACAACCAGCAGGCGCTCGGTTATGTCACGCGTCGCGCGGCGCGCGCGGGGCAGGGTACGTGCAGCGATCATCTGACGCCGTTCAAGGCGACGGTCAGCGCCGACGAGCATTTGCGCATCGTGTTGTCGAAGATGTACCAGTTCAACTCGTCGTGGATGCCGGTGATGGACGGCGACGGACGTTATGTCGGCGAAGTCACGCAGGATTCGATCGCGGACTATCTGAGCTCGGGCCGCTCGCGCCGGCAAACCGGGCAGCCGGCGATCGTGTCGCCGGCGGTTGTGGCGGCAGAGGCGGCGGCTGCGCAGGCGGCTGCTGCGGAAAATGCCTGAAATTTACCGGGCGGCCGTTCGTACCATCGACGGCTGCTGCGCGATATCCTGGTACTCGAACGCTATGAAATGCCTATAATTCCAGCTGACGGGGGGACATTCAATGGATGTGTTGAACGAGGCGATTATCAAGGCTGCGGTCATCGATAGGCTTTTGCGCCATCATATCGATGACGACGCGGTACTGATCAGCGAGATGGTCCTCTCGAAAGGTGTGCGTCGTGCCGATCTCGCGGTGGCGAACGGTTACCTTCAGGCTTTCGAAATCAAAAGTGAGTTAGATACGTTGGTTCGTCTGGATGGCCAACTCGAAGCTTACTCGGCCCAGTTTGACAAGGTCACCCTCGTTGTTGCAGCCCGATTCGTCGACGCGGTTTTGAGTAAATATCCGAAGAACGTAGAGGTCTGGGAAGCGCGCAATGGCGACAACGGTGTGCAAATTAAACAGCGCCGGCGCGGCGAATGCCGCCCGGTGAAGTCCGTTGCGGCACTCGGAGGTTTTCTCAGGAAAACAGATATTGTGAATTTCCTGAGATCGGAAGGGCGAATGGCATCAACCGAGGATTCGCGGATCGATCTGATGACTGCGCTTGAATGCACAAATGTGTCGTGTCTTCGGCGATTCGTGCTGTTGACTATAAAGAAACGCTACAAAGCACTCCATAGTGCATTTATCGCGCGGCGCAACGGGGTTACGTTGGCGGGTGACCTCGTTGCTTTGCGCCGGACCGAGTCTGGAGTCGCATGCACGCAGGTTCGGCCCGAATTCCGGTCCAATAAATATGAAGTCGAAAGCGGATATCGGACCGGGCGTTCCGTTAATATCGATCGGCTTCGCAAGCGCTACGGAATAGTTGCAGACGATCTTCCGCAGACCGTACTGCTCCGTGGCGCTGCGTAAGCGTTAGAGCCAATCGTCAAGTGGGTCGTCGTCCGCAGGTGAGCCCGAGGCCTGTGAGAGATGAAATTGCCGCGTGATATGCATGTTGACTCGCGCGGCAATCCAGCTTGACGGAGTCTTCATCTTTTCAATGTATCCCGATGCGGCCGATACAATTTTGCGGGCTCCCCACGAACCGTTTTTTTCGATTTCCGGAAAACTTCCGATAAGGGCTTTCGCGGCGTCGATATATCCTCGAGCATCGGTGTCGGGGCGTCGTTCAAATTCCCAGGACTCGGCGGTTGGATAGTCGATGCGTGGGGTATATCTTCCGCCGCTTGCCGCCGACACCTTGGGATGAATCGATGCATGGTCGCCGTAAATGCAGGCGTCGCTACCGACTTCCTCGAAGAGTTCGCGTTCAAGAATGGGGATGCTGCCGCGCGTGCCACCGGACTCCTTGTCGAATGACTTGGTAACCGATGACGGGAAACTGGACGCCATCAAACATAGGGTTGCGTCCGGGATGTCCTGTCGAATCTGGTTGATGGTTCGCAGCGATTCCGCGATACATTTGCCGATCAATTCCCTGGTTACCAGTTCAAGATCGATGATGACTAACGCCTGCTCGGCGGAGTCTAACGAAGACAGCGCGGCGACGACCCGAGGCGTGTCTACTGCAAGGTCTATGAGCCGAAATACCACACGCTCCTGAGCCAGCTTCGCAAGTTCTCGTGTTTGCCGCATGAGATCAGGCAGACGAAGATCCTTGGGCATCTGTACTACGGGAATGGCAAGTGGATTTTCTTTTATAAGTTTTCGCCAGGCACTGAACGAACCTTCGGATGAGCGCAAGGCCAGAACTTCCGGGTTTTGATATTTGGATTCGCTTGTAATGTCAAGAAAATATGGACGATTGCCAATAGCGGCTCTGGCGTTTTCAAGCGACGCGGCTATGCCCGACTGCTTCGGCCACGCACCCAGCGTGATGAGCGGAAGTAGTTCGTCTTTGATCTCATCAGAGATCTCGTGGTAACCCAGCATTTCGGCTGGGCGAGTTCTTAGGGCTGGATAGTAGGAGAATTTTTCGAAATAAGACGGCAATTTATTGCTCCTCGGATAGAGGTGAACTGACAAGAATCAATTTTATTATTTTGGATATCTTAAGATGTTCGACTGTCTTATTTCAACGAAGCCAGCAAGCAGACGGTTCGACGGTAGATTGTCGGAACGCGAATTTAGTGTTAGTGCCAAGCGTTGGAAATTGCGATTTCGTTGTGCGCGCGCCGAGATGATCTGACAGACACTTATCTACTACTGACAGAAATGCATCACGCGTTTGGCGAGAGGTCATGCGTAAGATTGCTTTTAACGCTTCAGATAAAGCGATTTATGCGCGTCAGATCAGTTGAGGCAGCGAACCCGGGAGTGAGTACGTTTTAGAGCGAGTGAAGGACGACAATAGTCGAAAAATTACTTGCAATTGGTTTGATCTAGATCAGCTTTTGGTAAATTTAATGGCGCGGCCATTGTGGCTTTGTCGACGTTGGCGAGCAAATCCACGCGAATCCGGGCGCTCAGTTCTGGAATGTTGGAGCAACCCCACCATCCTCACAAAACCACATCAATCCCATGAAGCCGCTGCGCATCCATCACCGGCCACGCTGGTGGATTGATCAACGGCTTCGCTCGTGTTCGCGCCATCCCCGGCGCATCGTCGAACACATCAACCAGCCAATCGACAAACGCGCGCACTCGCGGCGAAATCTGTCTGCTCTTCATATAAGCGACAGAAACCGCGACCGGCGCCGGCTTACACTTCGGCAGTACTTCGACCAGTTGCCCCGACGCCAGATATGGTGCCGCGGCGGCGCGCCCAGGCTGGATCAGCCCCATCCCTTCGAGTCCGCACGCAAGGTAAGCGTGGTCGTCGCTCACCTGAATAAAACCGTCCACCTTCACCCGGCTCGCGCGGGCCGCCACGTTGAATTCGAGTTCGACACGTCGGCCGGTTTGCGTCGGGAGCCAGGTCACCGCGCGATGGCTGGCGAGGTCGTCGAGATGACTCGGCTCGCCATAGCGGGCGAGATAAGCCGGGCTCGCGCAGGTCACGCGCTCAAGTAACCCGAGACGCCGCGCGAGCAACCGCGAATCCGGCAATTCACCCAGTTCGATGCTGCAATCCACGCTCTCGCCAATCTGATCGAGTGAGCGATGATTCGCGCCGAATGTGATCCCAACATGCGGATGCAGCGCATGAAACGAACTCAGCGCGGGAACCACGATCGACGTGGCGATCGTCCCCGGCATCGCCACGCGCAAGTGGCCACGCAGATTCTCAGGGCGGTTGAACAAACCCGATTCGACTTCGTCGATTGCGGCGAGAATCTGCGCGCAACGTTCGTAATACGCAGCACCTTCGGCGGTGAGCGTGACCTTGCGTGTCGTGCGCACCAGCAATGGCACGCCGAGCAGAGACTCGAGCGCCTGCACGGTGGTCGACGCCGTCGCGCGTGGAATCTCCAGCGCTTCGGCGGCGCGCGTAAAGCTGCTCGTGTCGACGATCCGCACGAAAATCCGCATGGCCTGCACGCGATCTATCACGATGCTTCTCCGGTTGCGCGCGGCTTGCGACTGGCCAGCACGAATGCAAGGAACGGCGCCACCGCAAACGTCGCGAACAGCCACGACGCGGTGCGCTGCGCGCCAGGCAATGCGGCTAACGTGGTGAGACCCGCGCCATTCGCGATCAGGCCCGCAAGCGCCGAGCCGAGCGCCATCGCGAACAGTTGAATGGTCGTGATCGACAGCGACGCGAGGTTTTCCTCGCCGGGTTGCGCGGCGGTAAACACGCTCGTCAGCAGATGCGGCCAGCCGATGCCCACGCCGAGCCCCACGCTCGTGAGCACCGCGCACAGTGCCAGCGCGCCGGCTGGGTGGTCGAACAAGCCGGCGATCGGCATCAGCCATGCGAGCGCGCCGAGTCCCAGCGCCGTGATCAGCGGACCGACGCGCGTCAGCCGCTGCGCGGCAAGCGCCGAGCGGCCCGCGCTGAACATGGAGCCGACCGACCAGCCGGCCGCCATCAGTGCGGTGAGATAGCCCGCGGTCAGTGGCGAACGTCCGTGGATCGTTTGCAGCAGATACGGCACGAAAATCTCGGTCGTCATTCCGATGCCGAGCAGATTCATGCACACATACAGATGCCCGATGCGCGTGCGGATCGAATACGAGCCGCTTGGAAACAGACGCGGTTTCGTCGTGTTGCGTTCGAGTCGCGCGAGGATGACCATCAACGCGAGACCGGCGATGACGCCCGCTGCGCTCCAGCGCAGGTCGTCGGTCAGTGCGGTGAGCGAGATAACCAGCACCGTAGCGCTGAGCAACATGACCTTGAGCAAGGGAATAGGCTGGGCCGCGTCGTCGGCGGGGCGCTGGTTATCCACTTCGCGATTCACGATCACGGCGAGCAGCAATACCACCGGCAGTAACGCCCAGAACGCGAGGCGCCAGTCGCCGAGTTGCGCGAAGATGCCGCCGACCGCCGGTCCGCATAACGTCGCGACGCCCCACATGCCGGACACCAATCCCATCGCGCGAGACCAGAGGCGTTCTTCGAATACCACGCGAATCAACGCATAACTGAGCGCGAGCAGCACGCCGCCGCCGAGGCCTTGCAGCGTGCGTCCGCCGAGCATCCACGGCATGGACGGCGCGCTCGCCGACACCACGGTGCCGAGCGCGAAAACCGCGAGTGCACAGAAATACGCGGAGCGTGGGCCGAGCACCGTCAGCAAGCGCACGGACAACACCGAGCCGAGAATCGACGCGACGACGAATAGCGTCGTATTCCACGCATACAGTTCAAGACCGCCGATATCCTGTACGACCGACGGCAGGATCGTCGTCGCGATATACACGTCGGTCGCGTGTAGCGCGACGCCGCCTGCGAGCCCCAACGCTCGCCAACCGTTTCTGCCGCTGAGGAGATCGCCCCAGGAAGGACCCGCCGATTGCAGATTTTTCATGTCGTGGACAGCCGCACGAGGCTGGCTTATTATGCAAGTATTGGCTTGGATAATAATGTGATCCGATGAGATATGCAAATGAAAGCTTGGATAATTCGCCGGCCGTCGCGCAAACCGCGTCGACAGCCGCGCCGGTGGATCGCATCCTGAATCTGTTGAAAACGCAGGGCCCGTCGTCGACGGCGGCGATTGCGGGCGAACTTGCTATTACGGTCGAGGCCGCGCGTCAGCAGATCCAGAAACTGCTAACGGGCGGTCTGATCGAAGGACATCAGGCGTCGCAGGCGGGGCCTGGGCGGCCGAGTCAGAACTGGGGTTTGACGGAGGCGGGCAACGCGCGCTTTCCGGATACGCATCCGCAATTGACGGTGCAGTTGATCGGATCGATTCGTCAGTTATTCGGCGAAGAGGCGCTCGACAAACTGATCGATCAACGCGCAGTCGAAACGCGCGCGAGCTATCTGGCGGCACTCAAACCGCTGAAGGGACTCAAGGCCCGGCTCACGAAGCTCGCCGACATCCGCAGCGCCGAGGGCTACATGGCCGAGTTGCGCAAAGACGGCCGCGACTGGTTGCTGGTCGAGAAACACTGTCCCATTTGCGCGGCGGCGCGTGTATGCCAGGGTTTTTGCCGGACGGAGTTGGAGTTGTTCGCGGAGATCGTCGGCGAAGAGGGCACGGTGGAACGCGAGGAACATGTGCTCGTCGGTGCGCGGCGATGTGCGTATCGGGTCAGCGTAAAAAGCAGATGACCCGGCATCTTGCGCGGGCGGGTATCTATATCTGCGTCGCCGGTTGATCGCGGGCAGATCGCGGATGGACGCCAGCGCATGATCGGTATATAACAACATGAAAGAATGGCTTGTTCACCGCTGGATCAACAGGAGCAAAGTTTCATCATGACGCAAGACGTTTCGCCAAAACCGCCCGCGGGCGACCGCCCGGATCTCGAACATCTCGACGCAGCGCTGAGTCACGTCGATCAGCAAGTGTCGTCCGGCAGCATTGCTTCCGGTGCCGCGAAGGGCATTCTGTATAGCCTGATCGAAACGCTCGGTGCGTTCGTCGGCGATCCCGATCTGCCGGAGCACGCGCGTTCGGGTTACGAAGGCCTGCTCGAAGCCGCTCGCGAATTGCGCGCGAAACTCGACCACTGAAACACGGCGGCATGCGTGCCGCTGTCGAGCGAGTGTTGTGCGCCGCGCAGGTCATGACATTTCGGCGGCGCGGTGGTCGTCGTCTGGACCACCGCCGCGACTCACGCCTGCGCAGTCTCGCCAATCGTCAACGCATCCAGCCACTCGGGCGGCGCGGACGCAATCTCCAGTTGTGGTGTGCCGTGCCAATCCGCGCAACGCTGCAACGCGCGTCGCAGATCGCCCGCAAGGCGTGCGCTCAGTCGCACGCCGGGTTCGATGTGCAACGACTTCAATTCGAACACGCCACTGCTGCGATGCGCTTTCGCATCCACGCGACCGACCAGACGACCGCGACTCAGCAGCGGCAACACGAAATAGCCGTATTTGCGTTTCGCTGCCGGCGTGTAGCACTCGATCGCATAGTCGAAGTCGAACAGCGCGGCGACGCGCTTGCGATCCCACACCACAGGATCGAACGGCGAGAGCACTGTGGTGACGCTCGACGTGAGCTTGCCGTTCGCCGCGTCGTCGATCAACGGCGCGAATTCATGATGGACGAACGTGTCCTGCTTCCAGCCTTCCACCTGCACCGGAATCAGCTCGCCCCGATCGGCTAGCGCATGCAGATCGTCGCGATACGGGCGACGCGGCAGCCGGTAGTAATCCGCGACCCAATCGGCGCGCGCGACACCGAGCGCGCGGCAGGTACGGCGCAACACTTCTTCGACAACGGTATGCGTGGGTTGCAGATCGCGCGCGTCATTCCAATCGGGTAGCACGCGTTCGGTCAAATCGTAGACGCGCTGAAAATTGCGCCGCTCGGCCACCATCAACTGGCCGATCGCGAACAGCACTTCCAGATGACGCTTCTCGGGTTTCCAGTCCCACCAGCCATTGCCTTTGCCTGCTTCGCGCGCAAAATCCGCGGAGCGCACCGGGCCCGTCGCGCGGATATGCGCGAGCAGCTTCTCGATGTCCTTGCGATACTTTTTGTGCCAATCGGCCGCGTATTTCCAGCCCATGCCGCTCGGGTCGAGCATCCGGTGACGCAGCAGGCCGTAGTCTTCCGTCGGCACGAAACAGGCTTCATGCGACCAGTATTCGAACAGCTTGCCTTCGGCGAGATGTTCGTCGAGCCACTGCTGCGGATACGAGCCGAGCCGGCTGAACAGCACCAGATAAGGACTGCGCGCGACCACATGAATCGTGTCGATCTGTAATTGCGCCATGCGGCGGATCGCGTCGAGCACGTCGGCTTTGACGGCCTTGCGGCGTGGCGGCGCGAGCAAACCTTGTGCGGCCAGGTGGAGGGTGCGGGCGGCGGAGAGCGGGAGCGTCTTCAAGCGTGGCGTGGGTCGTTGGTTGGCTACGATGAGGGGCTGCGAGGAGAGCCGGACGAGAGGTCCGCGTGGGCTCAGCAGCCGCTAATGTAGCGCGATTCTGCGGGTTGAGTCGCGGCTCGAACCGGCACCGACTGACGCGCGTGACCGGCCGCGCCGATGATGCCTGTCCCAGCCGTTCGCCGCCAAACGTCTATCAAGCGCCTATCAAGCGCCCAGCGCCACCGCCTCCCCGGCCGACACCGCGAGCAACTGATGAATCTGCGCAACCACTGCCGCGCCTTCGCCGACAGCCGCGGCCACGCGTTTCGTCGACCCGGCGCGCGCATCGCCGATCGCATACACGCCGTCGACGGTCGTCGCGAGATCGCAGACAGAGTTGCCGTCAGCACTCGTGCCGGTCAGCACGAAGCCCTTGTCGTCGAGTTCCACGCCGCAGGTGCGCAGCCAGTCGGTATTCGGGTCCGCGCCGGTGAAAAGGAACAGATGCCGCGTGTCGAAATGATCGGTGCCGTCCGGCAAAGGCTGCTTCAGAACGACCGACGACAAACCGACGTCGTCCGCCTCGAGCCGGCCGATCTCCGATTTCGGATGGACGAACACATTCGGCAGCGAACGGATGCGGTCGATCAGATAGCGCGACATGGTGGCCTCGAAACCGCTCCGGCGGATCAGCACGTGGACCTTGGCGGCATGCGTCGCCAGATAGACGATCGCCTGTCCCGCCGAATTGCCGCCGCCGACCAGCACGATTTCCGCGCGCTTGCAGAGCTTCGCTTCCACCGGCGACGCCCAGTAGTAGACGCCGCGTCCATCGAAACGGTCGAGACCTTCGAGCGCCGGGCGCCGGTACACGGCGCCGCTCGCGATCACGATCGCGCGGGCGCTGATATGGCCGCCGCACTTCAGTTCAAGCCGATGCGGCGACGCCGCGCAATGCAGCGCCTTGACGTTGACCGGAATCGCGACGTGCGCGCCGAACTTCTGCGCCTGCACGAACGCGCGGCCCGCCAGGGCCTGACCGGAGATGCCGGTCGGAAAGCCGAGATAGTTTTCGATCCGCGAACTGGCGCCCGCCTGGCCGCCCGGCGCGCGGCTGTCGAGCACGATGACCGACAGGCCTTCGGAGGCCGCGTACACCGCGGTCGCGAGCCCTGCAGGCCCGGCACCGACGATCGCGACGTCGTACACGTGGGAGTCGTCGAGATCGGGCAGCAGGCCGAGGCAAGTGGCGAGCTCGGGCATGCTCGGATGACGCAGCACCGACCCGTCCGGACAGATCACCAGCGGCATGTCGTGTTTCTGCGCGGCGAACTGTTCGATCAGACGCAGTGCGTCTTCGTCGCGTTCGTCGATCACCGAATGAGGGTGGCCGTTGCGCGACAGGAAGCCCTGCAACATGACGAGCCGCGCATCGTTGCTGTTGCCGATCAGAATCGGACCGCCCGCGCCTTTTTCAATCAGCGACACGCGCCGCAAGATCAGCGCGCGCATGATGCGCTCGCCGAGTTCGGCTTCGGCGACGAGCAACGCCCGCAGTTGCACCGGCGGAATCAACAGCGCATCGACGGCGCCTATCGCCATTCCGTTGACGAGCGCGGGCCGTCCCGACAGTTGACCGACTTCCGCCAGAAAATGCCCGGCGCCATGCTCGGCGATCGCGATTTCCCGGCCGATGCCGTCGCGTTGATAAACCTTCACGCGTCCTTCGAGCACCACGAACATGCCGGGGCCCGTGTGGCCGGTTTCGAACAGCAATTGACCGGCTTCCCAGTGGCCGACTTCGCCGAACTTGCGCAGGCGCTTGATTTCGTCGCACGTGAGTGCGGGGAACATCTGATGCATGCGAGTCGCGAGCGACGAAAACGGCGCATCGGCGACAACTGCCTGTTGTCCTTCAGTATCAATTTCTTGAGTCGAAAGCATTGAACCGCTCCTTCTGTGTTCATCCTGATTGATCGACACGGGGGCGAAGCGGCGTGGGGCGCACGAGCGCGCGCGGATTCGGGGCGCTGCTGCGCTACACGGCCTTGGGCGCGATATCGTCGACCGCCACGTCGGGCGGCGGCGTGTCGGGCAGCCCATCCACCGGCTTGCCCGAATCGCGCCAGGCTTCCATGCCGCCGCGCAACGGCAGCACGTCGGAGAAGCCGGCTTCGTTCATCTGCTTGGCCATCCATGCCGCGGAAATCTCGTTCGGGCATGAGCAGTAAATCACTACCTTCTGGTCGTGCGGATACGTCGCGATGATCTCGTCGAGTTGACGTTCATCGGCGAATTGCGATCCGGGGATCACGAAAGGATCGAGCTTACGCTTTTCCTGCGAACGGATATCGAACAGCACCGGCGTTTTGCCGGCTGCAACGAGCGTTGCCAGTTCGTCGATTTCCATGCGCTGCGAAGCGAGTTTCGATACCAGTTGACGCCGGCGATACCAGCGATAACCGGCGTACAACAGCAACAGCGCGACGGCGACCAGCGCAGCGGTGCGGCCGAGGCGACCGGCCATCGCGAACAGCATGTCGATCTGCTGGGCGAACAGGGCGCCGATCGCGAGACCCGTACCGGACCACAACGCCGCGCCGATGCCGTCATACGTGAGGAACGTGCGATAGCGCGCGCCCATTGCGCCAGCCATCGGAATCGACACGATCGACAGGCCCGGTACGAACTTCGCCACGGCCAGCACCCGCACGCCCCAACGTCCGAAAAACCGTTCGGTCTTTTTTACACAGGTGTCACGCGACAGCGACAGGCGGCAGATGGTCTTCAGCGTATTGCCGCCGTACAGGCGCCCGGCGAGATACCACGCGCTGTCGCCGATCAGCGTAGCGAAGATCGACAGCACGAGCACCGGCATCAATTGCGTACCCACCGAGCCCGGATGCATGGCCGCCATCGCGCCGAACAGCACGAGCGACGGCATCGCCGGAACCGGCAGCCCAAGCGAGGCGGCCAGCACGTTCGCGAAGACGAGCGCCGGCCCATATTGCTCGACGAGATCATGTAGCATCGGCTTACAACCGCGGCCCTTACGGGCGCGGCGCTGGTAGGAAAACGAAAAGAGGATGCAAGGATTATGGACGCAATTTCAAGACGTGCAAATGTCCTGAAAACTTGTCCACTATCGAGGGGTATAAGGCGAGGGCTGGCGCACGGTGGCGCGCTGATCGATTGTCCGGCCGGTCGGGCGGGCGACGCAGCGCCGCCGGGCGGTGAGGTTGCAGGCGCGGGGGGGGCGGGGGGGGGGGGCGGGGGGGGGGGGGGGGGGGGGGGTTGTTTTG
>NZ_JAQQBV010000031.1:0-85322 GCF_046030735.1 Paraburkholderia xenovorans | reverse complement strand
GCCGCGGCAAAGAAAGTAAGTGCCGCCCCGCACAGGGGCAACCCTGGCGAACCAAAAAGGAAATGAAAACCACCAGCGCCGCAGGCAAACCAAACCCAAACCCAAACCCCAAACATTACCCCCCAGCCCCAAGACCAGGACACGCCGGCACGGCCACCCCAACAACCACTCCCTTGCCGACAGCCCCCCCCTTAGAAGAAGGCAAAGCAGCAACCAACGCCTGCACCCCAGCCGCGATCTGCGCGGACACGCGCCCCAACGCCTCCCGATGCCCCGCCACCAAGGCATCATACCCACCGCCAACCGGCACATTCACCACACTCCGGCACGTCATCACCACCGTACTCCGCACAGCCCGCACACTCCACACCGCATCGATCAACGCATGCGACCCCGGCCACGACTCAAACCGTTGCACATTCATGCTGACGCGATACACAGGCGTCGTATCCGAATACGCAGTGCCATAAACATCAATGGTCCCCAACTGCTGCGTCAGACTGGTCGACAGCGCCCGGCGAATTTCATCGCCCGGCAACGATGCCCACCGCTCCTGCTCCAGCACCTGAACCTGCGTCGGCCCGGTCTGCACGACCAGTTGATTCTTCGCCACCTGCGGCGGCACATCCACCGGCGCGACTTCGATCAGCCACGCCGGCGCAGCCGCAGTTCGCGCGTCGGCCGCAGCACTATCGGACCCAAGCGTATAAAACCGGCTCGACGGCGACGAACACGCCGCCATCGCCAGCATGCCGGCCAGAGCGCCAACATACGCAGCACCGCGCAAGAACCCGCGCGGCGGGCGGGGAAGCCGGGCAAACATCATGGTTTATCTCCTGTTTTACCGCGCAACAGCGATTCCGGATGACGCTCCAGATAATCCGACAGCGCATTCAACGATTGCAAAGTCCGCGTCAACTCCTGCAACGCCTGGTGAACATCCGACTGCAACGGCGAGTCCTGCTGCAACGTCGCTTCCGCCGAACCAAAAGTCTGCTTCGCCGCCGCCAACGTGTCGCGCGCCTCGGGCACCACTTCCTTGTCGAGTCGCGTGAACAGTTGATCGGCGTTCTTCAACGCACTGTTCAGGTTCGAGCCGATCTGGTCGAACGGCACCTTGTCGAGCTTTTTCGCGATGTCGGCAACCTGCACCTGCAGTTCGTCGAGCGAGTTCGGAATGGTCGGTAACTCAAGCGGATCGCTCGTCACGTCGACCGTCGCCGGCGGCGCTTTCGGGAAAATATCGACCGCCACATACAACTGGCTCGTAATCAGATTGCCGGTACGCAACTGGCCGCGCAGACCATGCTTGACGAGCTGTTGCAACATGCCCTGACCGGCGAGGCTGCCCGGTACCGGCGCGGTCTCGCGGAAGCGCTTGCCGAGGCGGTCCGGGTAGATGTTCATCGTCACCGGCATCGTGAAGCTGCGGGTCTTCGGGTCGTAGTCGATGCCGATATTGGTCACCTGGCCCAGCACGATCCCGCGGAAATCGACCGGCGCGCCAATCGACAGCCCACGCAGCGACTGGTTGAAATTCATCACCACGCGCAGCGGCACGCCGTCCGGTTCGCGCATCGCGTCCTGTTCATCCGAGCCGAGGCGGAACGTCATGTTGTTCGGCGCCTGAGCGCCCACGCCCTGACCCGGCGGCGACTGGAACGACAGGCCGCCGACGATCACCGTCGCGAGCGATTGCGTATTCAGCTTGAAGCCGCTCGAGTCGAGCCGCAAATCGACCCCGCTCGCATGCCACCAGCGCGAATTGGTGCCGACGTACTGGTCGAACGGCGCGGACACGAACACCTGCATCGTCACGCCGGTGCCGTCCTTGTCGAGCGAGAAACCGACCACCTGGCCGACCTGCACGCGCCGGTAGAAAATCGGCGAGCCGATGTCGATCGAGCCGAGCGAATCGCCGTGCAACACGAACTGATGTCCCTTCTGGTCGCCGGTGATCGGCGGCGGCGTTTCGAGCCCGACGAAGTTCTTCTCCGTATCCGGCGAATGGCCGGCATCCGCGCCGATGTACGCGCCGGACAGCAACGTGGTCAACCCCGACACGCCGCTCGCGCCGACCCGCGGCCGCACCACCCAGAAGCGCGAATCCTTGACCGCGAAGTCTTCGCCTTCCTTCGTGAGCTGCACCTGCACGAGCACGTGCGACAGATCTTTCGCCAGCGTGATGGTCTTCACCGAACCGACGTCGACGTCTTTGTACTTGACCTTCGTCTTGCCGGGTTCGAGCCCCTCGGCGCTGATGAAACTGATCGTGATGGTCGGGCCTTTTTCGGTCACCGACTTGATCACCAGCGCAATGCCGATCAGCGCGGCGATCAGCGGAATCACCCAGACGAGCGACGGCAGCCAGCGGCTGCGCGGCTCGATGTCGGGGTCCGGCAGTTGAGGCGGCAGCTTCGGTCCGTTCGAATCGTTGCGCGGCGCATCGGAGGCGGGCGTCGGTCCTTGCGGGCTAGTCATGGTTGGGGTCCTGAGGTTTTTGGGTACGGCCTTCGACGTTGTCCCAGATGAGCCGTGGATCGAATTGCATGGATGCCATCATCGTCAGAATCACCACCGAGCCGAACGCGATCGCGCCCGGCCCGGCCGTGATCACGGCCAGCGACTTGAAGCGCACCAGCGCGACGGTCAGCGTGACCACGAACACGTCGAGCATCGACCAGCGCCCGATCCGTTCGACCATCCGGTAAAGCGTGGTGCGCTGCTCGGGCCGCCAGCGCGAGCGGCGCTGCGCCGTCGCGGTCAGCAGCACCAGCACGCTGAGCTTGAGCATCGGCACCATGATGCTGGCAATGAACACGATCACGGCCAGCGGCCAGTCGCCCGACGTCCAGAAATACACGACGCCGCTCATGATGGTGTCGTCTTCCGAACCGAGCAGCGACGAGGTGTGCATCACCGGCAGCAGGTTCGCGGGAATATACAGCAACGCCGCGGCAATCAGCAGCGCCCACGTGCGCATCAGGCTATCGGGGTTGCGCGTATGCAGGCGCGTGCCGCAGCGGCCGCAGTGCTGCGCCGTGACGGAGCGGATACGCGGTTCGACGCGTCCGCATGCATGGCAGGAGACGAGGCCCGCGCGTTTCGCGGTAACGTATTTCATCGTGCGCTCACCCCTGATGCGGCGCGGGCGGGACGCCCGGCGGCAGATTCGGCGGGGCTTCCCCACGGCCCTCACGGCCCTCGGGCCCCTCGCGCTGAACGTCGCCGGTGAGTTCGGGTGGCGCGGGCGGACCGGCGACCTCGCTGATCACGGCCGCGGCGCTGTCGGCGGAAGTGCGCGGCAACGGGCGCCGGCTGCGGTCGCCGAGTTCGTCGGCGAGATCCCACAGAATGCGTGGATCGAACGACACCACCACCGCGAACATCAGCGTCAACACGCCGAACGCGAACAGCGCGGCCTCGGGAATCACGCGTGCGAGGCTCACCATCTTCACGATCGTGATCAGCACGCCGAGCATGAACACCTCGATCATCCCCCACGGCCGCACGAACTGGATCGCGCGCAACACGCGGTTGAAGGCCGGCGGCACATAGCCGGCTCGCAGCGGGATCAGCACATACAGCAGCGCGACGAGCTCGGTCAACGGAAACAGGATGGTCGAACAGAACACCATGACCGCGACGATCTGCATGTCCTCGCCCCACAGCGCGATAAGCGCGCCGAATAGCGTGGTCTGCGAGGTAATGCCGTTGGTTTCGAGTTCGACGATGGGGAAACCCTGCGCGATCAGAAATGTGATCAGCGCAGCCAGCGTCATCGAGCAGATGGTGTCGAGCTTGCGGGAAATGCCGCGATAAAGCGTGGCGCCGCAACGCGGGCAACGCGCACTGGTGCGCCCCACAAGCCGTGGCTTGCGGAACAGCGTATCGCATTCATGGCACGCGATCAGGTTGTCATGTTCCATACGGCAGAAGGGCGGGCGACGTGAGAGGCGGCGTGCAACGCCGGTTTACGAACTGGACGGACGAAAGCGTGCAGCAATAGTACCAAACGCAGTCCCTAACTCGCGTGGCCGCGACGGCCGTCGGCGCCTGCCGGGCGGCGGGCAAGTCTGGGCGGCGCTTTCGAGCCGATTCTTACATAGCGAGCGCACCACTAGGACACTGTCGTGCCCCAATTGTTCAACGCGTAGCACGCCGCATTCCAGATGCGTCGTGCCAGGATTTTCCGCTTGGGGTAGCATGGCGGCCTTGGGCGTGCCGCAGCCGGCGGGCCATCGATCGAAAGCCCCATGCGCTCAGCATCGGTCGCGCGGAATAACAGTATCGGCTGCGCCGTTAACCTTTCTCAAATAGCGTCGACCTGCCATGGCACTCAACCCTTCTTTCAGCGGCCGGGAATCGTACACGCGTACCGCCATTGCATTTCACTGGCTGATCGCGCTTCTGATCGTGTGCGGTTTCGCGCTCGGTTGGGTGATGACCGACATCCCGGGCTTTACGCCCACCAAGCTGCGCTATTTTTCCTGGCATAAGTGGATCGGCGTAACGGTGTTCGCACTCGCCGTGCTGCGCATTCTATGGCGCGCGACTCACGCCGCCCCGGCCATGCCGCGCCGCATGCCCGCCTGGCAGCGCGGCGCCGCGCATCTCACGCACTTTCTGCTGTACGTGCTGATGATCGCGATTCCGGCCTCCGGCTATCTGTACAGCTCGGCGGCCAATGTGCCGGTGGTCTACCTCGGGTTGATTCCGCTGCCGCGCCTGATCGCGCCGGATCCGCATCTGAAGGAAATCCTGAAGACCATTCACATCACGCTGAATTACACCTTGCTCGTGCTGGTCGCATTGCATGTCGCGGCGGCGCTCAAGCATCAATGGCTGGACCGCGACGGCTTGCTGTCGCGCATGCTCCCTTTCATCAAATAAGGATGCTCATGAAAGTTTCGTTCTATCGCTACATGCTTGCCGCGTTTGCCGCGGCCACCTTGACCGCTTCGGGCAGCGCGCTCGCGCAAGTGGACGTGTCGAAGAGCACGGTGACCGCTACGTCGAAGCAGATGAACGTGCCGGTCGAAGGCAAGTTCGGCAAGTTCAGCGCGCAGGTGAAGTTCGATCCGGCCAAACCGGCCGACGGCAGCGCGCAGTTCACGATCGACGTGGGAAGCTACGATCTCGGCGACGAGAGCTACAACGATCAGGTGCGCGGCAAGGACTGGTTCGACGCGAAGACGTATCCGAGCGCGACCTTCGTGTCGAGCGCGATCGCGCCGGCGGGCGGCAACAAGTTCAACGTGACCGGCAAGCTGACCATCAAGGGCAAGTCGCAAACGGTGGTGGTGCCGGTGACGGTCACCGAGCAGGGCCCGGCGCAGGTGTTCGACGGCGCGTTGCCGATCAAGCGCTCGCAGTTCGATATCGGCACCGGCGAATGGAAGGATACGTCGGTGGTCGCCGATGAAGTCGTGATCAAGTTTCACATCGTCGCAGCACGCAAGTGACGCTCGTCGCGCCGCAGAGGCGCGGCCGCTTTCCTTCAGGAACACAGGAGCATGAATTGAAAACTACTCTGTTGATCGCCGTTGGCGCGCTGGCTTCGTCTATCTCGTTCGGCGCATTCGCTGCGGACACCTATCAGCTCGACCCGACTCACACGTATCCGAGCTTCGAGGCGGATCACTTCGGCGGCCTGTCGGTCTGGCGCGGCAAGTTCACCAAAAGCTCGGGCACGGTGACGCTCGATCGCGCGGCGAAAACCGGCACGGTCGACGTGACCATCGATCCGGCTTCGGTCGATACCGGCAATGCGAAGCTCGACGAACATCTGAAGACCGATGCGTTCTTCGACGTCGCCAGATTTCCGGCGGCAACCTATAAAGGCACCGACATCAAGTTCGACGGCGACACGCCGGTGGAAGTGGTCGGCAGCCTGACGCTGCACGGCGTCACGAAGCCGCTCAATCTGAAGATCGAATCGTTCAAGTGCATGCAGCATCCGGTGCTCAAGCGTGAAGTGTGCGGCGTGGAAGCTAGCGGCCATTTCAGCCGGGCCGATTACGGAATGGATTTCGGCGCCAAATACGGCTTCAATATGGACACCAAGCTGCATATCCAGTCGGAAGGCATCAAGCAGTAAATTGGTGGGCGCATGAGTGCGCCGCCGTTGCGGCGCAACAAACAAACCGCTTCGTTC
Source organism: Paraburkholderia xenovorans (assembly GCF_046030735.1). GTDB lineage: Bacteria > Pseudomonadota > Gammaproteobacteria > Burkholderiales > Burkholderiaceae > Paraburkholderia > Paraburkholderia xenovorans_A. Next base: position 79,165 of record NZ_JAQQBV010000031.1, on the reverse strand, counting down.
GCTCTGCGACGAAGCGGTTTTTTATTGCCGGGTCGAAACGCCAGAAGCCTTATGCGGCGGGACTCAGGGATTTGCCTCTCGCGTCGTTTTAATTTTTCGGGTACATAGAGCGCTGACGCCGTATTGGTTGTGCGCGCATCCAGTGCGGCAATATCGGGCCACAAGCCTGCATAAATACTATTCGACGCGCATTGGAGATCGGCATGAATGCAACGACGGCAACAACTCTGGCAGGGAGCCGGCAGAACTCGTGGCGGGCGGTGGTCGCCGCTTCGATCGGCAACGCGCTCGAGTGGTTCGATCTGGTGGTGTACGGTTTTTTCGCGGTGATCATCTCGAAGCTGTTCTTCCCGGCCGGCAACGACACGGTTTCGCTGCTGCTCACGCTGGGCACCTTCGGCGTGTCGTTCTTCATGCGCCCGCTCGGCGCGATCGTGATCGGCGCTTATGCGGACCGCTCGGGCCGCAAAGCGGCGCTCACGCTGTCGATCCTGCTGATGATGGCCGGCACGCTGATCATCGCCATTCTGCCGACGTACCAGAGCATCGGCCTCGCCGCGCCGGTGATCCTCGTGGTCGCGCGCCTGATGCAGGGCTTCTCGGCGGGCGGTGAATTCGGCAGCGCCACCGCTTTTCTCGCGGAGCACGTGCCGGGCCGGCGCGGTTTCTTCGCCAGTTGGCAGGTGGCGAGCCAGGGTTTGACGACGCTGCTCGCCGCCGGCTTCGGTGTGTTGCTGACCGGCAAACTGTCGCCGGAACAGATGGCGTCGTGGGGCTGGCGCGTGCCGTTTTTCTTCGGCCTGCTGATTGGACCGGTGGCCTGGTATATCCGCACGAAGCTCGACGAAACGCCCGAGTTCCTCGCGGCGGAGACGACCACGACGCCGTTGCGCGATACCTTCTCGAGCCAGAAACTGCGTCTCGTGATCGCGATCGGCGTGGTCGTGCTGGGGACGGTGTCGACGTATCTGGTGCTGTTCATGCCGACCTACGGCGTGAAACAACTCGGCCTCGCGCCTTCCGTCGCATTCGCGGCGATCGCGCTGACCGGCGTGATCCAGATGGTGTTCTCGCCGCTGGTCGGTCATCTGTCGGACAAGCATGGGCGCACGACGATCATGCTGGTGTCGGCGGTGCTGCTGTTGCTGCTGATCAATCCGGCGTTCGTGTACCTGGTCGCGCATCCGACTTTCGGCACGCTGATCGTGTTGCAGATCGTGTTCGGATTTCTGATGACCGGCTATTTCGCCGCGCTGCCCGGTTTGCTCTCGGAGATGTTTCCGGTGCAGACACGCACGACCGGTATGTCGCTGGCTTATAACATCGCGGTGACGATTTTCGGCGGGTTCGGGCCGTTTATCATCGCCTGGTTGATCAGCGCGACAGGGTCGAAGGCCGCGCCGAGCTTTTACATGATCTTTGCTGCGGCGATCAGCCTGGTCGCGCTGATTGCGGCGCGGCGCAAGCTCGGTTTCCGCTAGGAGCGTCCCGGTTAAACGAGACGGCTGTTGATGCAATGTTCAAGCAAAGAGCCGGTTCACTTTCGTGAACCGGCTCTTTTTTATCGCTAGCGAAACCGGCTTCGGCTTACACCAGCACAATCAAACCTGCGCGCCCGCGTTCGGATCGTTCGGGTCGGTGCCGACCTTCTTGTCCTTCAGCAGATCTTCACGCTTCACGCCGAACCACATCGCGAGCGCCGCGGCGACGAACACCGACGAGTAGATACCGAACAGAATACCGACCGTCAGCGCCAGCGCGAAGTAATGCAGCGTCGGGCCGCCGAACAGGAACATCGACAGCACCATCATCTGCGTACAGCCGTGGGTGATGATCGTGCGCGACATCGTGCTGGTGATCGCGTGGTTGATCACTTCGATCACGGTCAGCTTGCGTTCGCGGCGGAAAGTCTCGCGAATCCGGTCGAAGATAACGACCGATTCGTTCACCGAATAGCCGAGCACCGCGAGCACCGCAGCCAGCACCGACAGCGAAAACTCCCACTGGAAGGCCGCGAAGAAACCGAGAATGATGATCACGTCGTGCAAGTTCGCGATCACGCCGGCCACCGCGTACTTCCATTCGAAGCGGAACGACAGGTAGATCACGATGCCAACCACCACACAGGCGAGCGCGAGCAGACCATCGGTGGCGAGTTCCTTGCCGACCTGCGGACCGACGAACTCGACGCGCTGCAGTTGCACCTCAGGCGTATCGGCCTTCAGCGCGCTCATGACCTGATCGCTCTGCTGCGCGGACGTGTAGCCCTGCTTGAGCGGCAAGCGGATCAGCACATCGCGCGAAGTGCCGAAGTTCTGCACCTGCGCATCGGCATAACCGAGCTTGCCGAGCGTGCCGCGCACCGGTTCGAGCGGTGCCGCGCCCGGATACTGCACTTCGATCACGGTACCGCCGGTGAACTCCACCGAAAGATGCAGCCCGCGATGCACGAGAAAGAACACAGCAGCAAGAAACGTCAGCAGCGAAATCACGTTGAAGATCAACGCGCGCTGCATGAACGGAATGTCTTTGCGGAAACGGAAAAATTCCATGGTCTAGTTCTCTCCGGGGTTCAGCGGGACGAACCCGGTTTCTGCGACGAATTCGGCGTGTTCGCGGTGCTCTGCGAATTCGGCGCATTGCGGCGGCGCACGGTCGGCTTGCCGGCGCGTGCCTGGGCAACCGCGGCCTGCGCCTTCGACGGCTTCGCGACCGCAGCGACGGCTTGCGCCGTATCCGTGTCCGCGTCGTCGTTGCCGAGATAGGCAGCGGCGCCGTCGATGCCTTCCGCCTGCGGACGCCACACCTGGCCGATTGCCAGCGACTTCAGCTTCTTCTTGCCGCCGTACCAGAGATTGACGATACCGCGCGAGAAGAACACCGCCGAGAACATCGACGTCAGAATGCCGATACAGTGGACCATCGCGAAACCGCGCACCGGGCCGGAGCCGAATGCGAGCAGCGCAAGACCGGCGATCAGCGTGGTGACGTTCGAGTCGAGAATCGTCGCCCAGGCATGCGCATAGCCGTTCTGGATGGCCAGTTGCGGCGGCGCGCCGTGGCGCAGTTCTTCACGCACGCGTTCGTTGATCAGCACGTTCGCGTCGATCGCCATACCGAGCGCGAGCGCGATAGCCGCGATACCCGGCAGCGTGAGCGTGGCCTGCAGCATCGACAGCACGGCGATCAGCAGCAGCAGGTTGACCGACAGGCCGATCATCGAGATCACGCCGAACAGCATGTAATACGCGATCATGAAGACGGCGATCGCCACAAAGCCCCACACCACCGAGTGGAAGCCCTTGCTGATGTTGTCCGCGCCGAGGCTCGGACCGATCGTGCGTTCTTCGATGATGTCCATCGGCGCGGCCAGCGAACCGGCGCGCAGCAGCAGCGCGAGATCCGCGGCGCCTTGCGGCGTGGCCTGGCCGGTGATCTGGAAGCGGTCGCCCAGTTCCGACTGGATGGTCGCCACCGTCAGTACTTCGCCCTTGCCCTTTTCGAACAGCACCATCGCCATCGGCTTGCCGATGTTGTCGCGCGACACGCTGCGCACCGCGCGGCCGCCCGCCGAGTCCAGACGGATGTTGACCGACGGACGCTGATGTTCGTCGAAGCCCGCGGAGGCGTCGATGATCCGGTCGCCGGTGAAAATGATCTGCTTTCTCAGCAGCACCGGCGTCTGGTTGCCTTGCGTGAACAGCTCGTCGCCCGGCGGCACCGGATCGGACGGATTCGGATGCGTGTTGACCGGGTCGGCGAGGCGCGCTTCGAGCGTTGCCGTGCGGCCGATGATGTCTTTCGCCTTCGCCGTGTCCTGCACGCCCGGCAGTTCGACGACGATACGGTCGGAGCCCTGCTGCTGAATCACCGGCTCGGCCACGCCGAGTTCGTTCACACGGTTATGCAGCGTGGTGATGTTCTGCTTGAGCGCGGCGTCCTGCACCGCTCTCTGCACCGCCGGCGTGAACGTGCCGACCAGTTGCACGCCGCCGTCCGACGCGGTTTGCGAGGACCACTGGAGTTCGCCGATGCTGCGGCCCAGTTGCTTGGACGCTGCGTCTGCCGTCGCCTGGTCGGCGAAATTGATCACCACCGTCTGGTTGACGCGGTTCACGCCGCCATCGCGGATGTTGTTGTCGCGCAGGAGCGTGCGCGCGTCCGACGCGTCGGAGTCGAGCTTCTTGTTCAGCGCGCCGGCCATGTCGACCTGCAACAGGAAGTGCACGCCGCCGCGCAGATCGAGACCGAGGTACATCGGCAGCGCGTGCATGGCGGTCAGCCAGCGTGGCGACGCGCTTTGCAGATTCAGCGCGACGATGAACTGCGGATCGGTCGGGTCGCTGTTCAGCGACTTGGTGAGCAGGTCCTTCACGCGCAACTGCGTGTCGGTATCCAGCAGACGCACGCGGATGTTCGCGTTGGTCGACGAGTTGTCGAACGTGACGTCTTCCGGCTTGATCTGATTTGCAGCGAGCGCCGCTTCGACAGTCGACAGCGTGGTCGAGTCGAGCTTGACCGTTGCCTTGCCGCTCGACACCTGCACTGCCGGCGCTTCGCCGAACAGGTTGGGCAGCGAGTACACGAGACCGATGACCAGAGCCACCAGCATCACGGCGTATTTCCAGAGGGGGTAACGATTCATGAGTGGTCCAACGGGAAGGTTGGCTTGGAAGCGATGCATCCGGCGATGAGCGCGGGCAGTTCGGCGTTGTGTTGCATGAACCGCCGGCGAGGCCGCGCCGGATGCGAGAGAGCAGGCCTTACAGCGACTTGATCGTGCCCTTCGGGAGAATCGTCGTGACCGACGCTTTTTGCACGGTGATTTCCGTGCCTTCCGAGATTTCGACGCCGACGTAAGCTTCACCCACCTTGGTCACCTTGCCGACGATGCCGCCGTTCGTCACCACTTCGTCGCCCTTGGCCATCGCGGCGAGCATGTTGCGGTGTTCTTTCTGGCGCTTCATTTGCGGGCGAATCATGATGAAGTACAGCACGCCGAACATCAGAATCAGCGGCAGGAAGCTCATCAGGTTCGATTCGATGCCACCTGTTGCTGTGCCTTGGGCGAAGGCATTGGAAATGAACGACACGTTGGTCTCTCCGTTATAAATCAAAACGATCAAAAAAATCAGCCGGTTATTCTACCACCGGCAAACCGCGGCTCGGCGCGGGGAATCGGCTTTCCGATCAAGCTGTTAAGGCCGTTTACGTCCGCGCGAAAGTTTATTGTAAGGTTTTCGTCGTCGCGCCGTCTAATCGACGCCGCGCGCGCGGTTCTCGTGAAAGCGCTTGCGGAACGGCTCGAACATTTTCGCGTCGATCGCGTCGCGCATTTCCTGCATCAATTCGAGGTAGTAGTGCAGGTTGTGGATCGTGTTCAACTGCGCGCCGAGGATTTCCCCGACCCGGTGCAGATGGTGCAGATAGCCGCGCGTGAAATTCCGGCAGGTGTAGCAGCCGCATTGCTCGTCGAGCGGGCGCAGCGAATTCTTGTGCGCCGCGTTGCGGATCTTGATGTCGCCGAAACGGGTGAACAGCCAGCCGTTGCGCGCGTTGCGGGTCGGCATCACGCAGTCGAACATGTCGACGCCCGCGGCGACGCCCGCCACCAGGTCTTCCGGTGTGCCGACGCCCATCAGGTAGCGCGGCTTGTCGGCCGGCAGCTTCGGGCCGATATGGTTCAGCACGCGCATCATGTCTTCCTTCGGCTCGCCGACCGAGAGGCCGCCGATCGCGAGACCGTGGAAGTTCTTCTCAGCGAGACCCGCCAGCGATTCGTCGCGCAGGTCTTCGAACATGCCGCCCTGGACGATCCCGAACAACGCGTTCGGATTGCCGAGGCGCTGGAATTCGTCGATCGAACGCTGCGCCCAGCGCATCGACATGCGCATCGAATCCGCGGCGTCCTGGTGCGAAGTCGGCACGTTGTTGGTCGCGTACGGCGTGCATTCGTCGAACTGCATGACGATGTCCGAGTTCAGCACCTTCTGGATCTGCATCGACACTTCCGGCGACAGGAACAGCTTGTCGCCATTGATTGGCGACGCGAACGTGACGCCATCTTCGGTGATCTTGCGCAGATCGCCGAGCGAGAATACCTGGAAGCCGCCCGAGTCGGTCAGGATCGGTTTTTTCCAGCCCATGAAGCCGTGCAGGCCGCCATGCGCGCCGATCGTTTCGAGGCCAGGGCGCAGCCACAAGTGGAACGTGTTGCCGAGGATGATCTGCGCGTGCATTTCCTCGAGCTCGCGCGGCTGGACCGCCTTCACGGTGCCGTACGTGCCGACCGGCATGAAGATCGGCGTTTCGACCACGCCGTGATTCAGCGTGACGCGGCCGCGGCGGGCCTGGCCGTCGGTGCCGAGCAGTTCGAATTTGAGGCCGTTGTCGGGGCGTTCAGCGGGGCTCGCGCCGGTGTTGCCGGTATCTTGTCTATCGTGGGTATGACCGTCGGTCATGAGGAACTCCTGTGCTACCGGAGAACAGTCCGGCGCAGATGGTGAAATGCCGCCTGGCAAGCCACGGCGGCGGGGTAACGAAACTCAGGATGCAGCGCCGGCACGCTGTGCCGATGCGTCAAGGAGCGGCAAACTACCGCGCGCAGCGCTCCAGCACGGCGATCGCCACGCAGGCTCACGTCTATCGACGGTCGCGCCGCGTCAGCAGCATCGCGTCGCCATAACTGAAGAACCGGTAACGCTCGTCGATCGCATGCCGATACGCCGCGCGAATCGTATCGACGCCCGCGAATGCCGACACCAGCATCAACAACGTCGACTTCGGCAGATGGAAATTCGTCACCAGCCGGTCGACCACGCGGAATGTGTAGCCCGGCGTGATGAAGATATCGGTTTCCGTGCTGGACTCGGCGAGCGGTTTGCCCGCGGCTTCGGCGTCGCGCGCTGCGGCTTCGAGCGCGCGCATCGACGTCGTGCCGACCGCGATCACGCGGTTGCCGCGCGCGCGTGTGGCGGCGATCTTGTCGGCGAGCGTTTGCGGCAGGTGATACCACTCGCTGTGCATCTTGTGCTCGGCGAGGTTTTCGACGCGCACCGGCTGGAACGTGCCCGCGCCGACATGCAACGTGAGCGTGGCGCGCTCGACGCCGCCGGCGTCCAGCCGCGCGAGCAGCGCGTCGTCGAAATGCAGGCCGGCCGTGGGCGCGGCAACCGCACCCGGGTTCTGCGCGAACACGGTCTGGTAGCGGCTTTCGTCGGTCGCATCGGGATCGTGCTCGATGTACGGCGGCAGCGGCAGGCGGCCGAACTGCTCGATCAGCGTCAGACAGTCGGCGGGAAAATGCAGCGTGTAGAACGGCTCGACGCGCTCGCCGACGGTCACGTCGAACGCATCCGCGAGACGGATCGTCGTGCCCGGCTGCGGGCTCTTGCTCGCGCGGATCTGCGCGAGCGCCGTGCGCTCGCCGGTCAGCCGCTCCACCAGCACTTCGATTTTGCCGCCGCTCGCCTTCTGGCCAAGGAAGCGCGCCTTCAGCACTTTGGTATCGTTGAAGACCAGCAGATCGCCGGCCGCGATGCATTCGGGCAGTTCGGCGAAGCGGCGGTCCGTGAGACGTGCCGGCTCCCCGGTGTTGTCCACTTCGAGCAGACGGCTGGCGCTGCGCTCGGGCAGCGCAACTTGCGCGATCAGCTCGGGCGGCAGATCGAAATCGAAATCGGAAAGCGTAAACATGCGGACGACTGGAAGCGAATTGGGACGGAATTGAGCCGAAGCCGGAGCCGGGCGGCTATGATTGCGGGACGCCAGAGCGGCCCGCGAGCCCGCGCGCTGTATGGCGGCGACACCTTTGACAGCCGATATTGTACTTGCGAAGCAACCCATGCCTTTGTCCGACCGCCGAATCCCGTCCACCACCGATGAAGTGAGCGCCGAGCCCAAGCGCCGCGTATCGCGGGCGAAGGCGGCGGACGACGGCGCGTCCGGAGCGGACACGGGCGCGTCGGCGAGCGCAGCGGAGAAGAAAACGGCCCGCACCGCCGCGGCCAAACCCCCAGTCAAATCCGCCGCAAAATCCGTCGACAAACTCGCCAAACTCGGCCTCACGCGCGCGATCGATCTGGTGCTGCATCTGCCGATGCGCTACGAGGACGAAACCTCGCTGACGCCGATCGGACATCTGCTTCCCGGCGGCATCTCGCAGACCGAAGGCGTGGTGTTCGACAACGAGATCGCGTATCGCCCGCGCCGCCAGTTGCTGGTGAAACTGCGCGACGACGCCGGCGACGAACTCGTGCTGCGCTTCCTGAACTTCTACGGCTCGCAGGTCAAGCAGATGGCGATCGGCGCACGGCTGCGCGTGCGCGGCGACGTGCGCGGCGGCTTCTTCGGGATGGAGATGGTGCACCCGGCGGTGCGCGTGGTCGACGAAGACACGCCGCTGCCGCAGGCGCTCACGCCGGTTTATCCGAGCACCGCGGGCGTAACCCAGGCGTATCTGCGCAAATCGATCGACAACGCGTTGTCGCGCGTGTCGTTGCCGGAGTTGCTGCCTGATGCGGTCGCCGAGGCCTACCTGCGGCCGCTCGACGTGCCGAACCTGATGGACGCGGTGCGTACGCTGCATCATCCGGGCGTGCAGTCCGACGAAACCGCGTTGATCGACGGCACGCATCCCGCGTGGGTGCGGATCAAATTCGAGGAGTTGCTCGCGCAGCAGATGTCGTTGAAACGCGCGCACGACGAACGCCGCAACCGCGCGGCGCCGGGCATGCCGCGGCGGAAAATCGGCGACGACGCGTCGCTGGTCGCGCGCTTGCTGAAGGCGCTGCCGTTTTCGCTGACAGCCGCCCAGCAGCGCGTGTGCGGCGAAATCGCGCTCGACCTCACGCAGCCGCATCCGATGCAGCGCTTATTGCAAGGCGACGTCGGCAGCGGCAAGACGGTGGTCGCCGCGCTCGCCGCCGCGCAGGCAATCGACGCCGGCTATCAGGCCGCGCTGATGGCGCCGACCGAAATTCTCGCCGAACAGCACGCGCGCAAATTGCGCGGCTGGCTGGAACCGCTCGGCGTAAGCGTCGCGTGGCTGGCCGGCAGCCTGAAGACGAAGGACAAGCGCGCTGCGATCGAAGCGGCGGCGCTCGGCACCGCGCAACTCGTGATCGGCACGCACGCGATCATCCAGGACACGGTCGAGTTCGCGCGGCTGGGGCTGGTGATCGTCGACGAACAGCATCGCTTCGGCGTCGCCCAGCGGCTCGCGCTGCGCGCGAAAGCGCAGAACGCCGCCGACGGCGCGAGCGATTTCCAGCCGCATCAGTTGATGATGTCCGCGACGCCGATTCCGCGCACGCTCGCGATGACCTATTACGCCGACCTCGATGTGTCCACCATCGACGAATTGCCGCCCGGTCGCACGCCGATCCTGACCAAGCTGGTGTCCGACGCGCGCCGTGAAGAGGTGATCGGCCGGGTGCGCGAAGCGGCATTGACGGGGCGTCAGGTGTACTGGGTGTGTCCGCTGATCGAGGAAAGCGAGACCTTGCAGTTGCAGACCGCGGTCGAGACGTACGAGACGCTGGTGGCCGCGCTGCCCGAGTTGAACGTGGGTCTCGTGCATGGGCGGCTCGCACCGGCGGAAAAAGCCGCGGTGATGGACGCGTTCACGCGCAACGAAGTGCAATTGCTGGTGGCGACGACGGTGATCGAAGTGGGCGTGGACGTGCCGAATGCGTCGTTGATGGTGATCGAGCATGCGGAGCGCTTCGGCCTTGCGCAGTTGCACCAGTTACGCGGACGGGTTGGGCGTGGGAGCGCCGCTTCGGTGTGCGTTCTGCTTTATACCGGGCCGTTGTCGATGACCGCGCGGGCGCGATTGCAGACCATGCGCGAGACCACCGACGGGTTCGAGATTGCCCGCCGCGATCTGGAGATTCGCGGCCCGGGCGAGTTCCTGGGCGCGCGGCAGTCGGGCGCGGCGATGCTGCGCTTTGCCGATCTGGAAAACGATCAGTGGTTGATCGAGCCGGCCCGCGAAGCGGCGGCGGTTTTGCTGGAGAAATATCCAGACGTGGTGTTGCAGCACCTCGCGCGGTGGCTCGGGGCCCGGGAGCAGTTTCTGAAGGCATGAGGTTTTGCACTGCCGGAATTTTTAAATCGAAAAAAAAAACTGCCAAACCAAAATCCGCAGACGGAAACATCCCCTATCCTTCCGCCTAACGAAACTCCGAGCGCCGCAGGCACGCACAACCATCCCGATGTTCACTTCGATACAAAGATTGCTAAAGAAATGGCGCGCGTCCCGCGACAGCGGCCAGCAACTCGACGCGCTGCTGGCGATCGCCGACAGGACCGCGCCTTACGCGGAGCGAAGTGAATGGCTGATCGAACTATCCCACTGGATCCGTCGCGGCCGCCCCGTCCAGCAGCAGCAAGCCGCCACGGAAGCGATAGCAGAAGCAGAATCGCCGGCACCCCGCTTGCCCGCGCATAGCCGAATCCGCTATCTACTCCACGTTCTCGACCGTAACCCGGTCTGGAAAGCCAACGTCGCCGGCATCCTGCGTGCGTTGCTGCGCGAAAGCGACGGTCTGTCGCTGCTCTGCGACGCCGGCATGCCGGTCCACTCCGGTTTCTTCGGCGCCCTTTTCGAGCGGCTCGAAACCTCGCTCATTCCGCCCGCGCCGAACCGGCGCGATCTCACCGCGATCGTCACACTGATGTTCGATTCGGAACACGACGCCGAGTGGATCGCCGCGCTCCCGGTCGATCTGCTCACGCGCATCCACGCGCTCTTCGATTACGAGGACAACACCGATCCCGACACTGGAGCGCCGCGCCGCTCGACGCCCTTTTCCCTCGACCTGCTCGCGGCCCTGCACAACCTGACCTGCCAGATCAGTTCGACCGGCCTGTCGCAAACGGTGCGCAGCCGGCTCGGCGACGTCGACGCGCGCGATGCCGCCGACGTGCGCATCGCGATGGAAAAGCAGCCGTTCTACCGTCTCACGCGCGCGATGCTTGCCGTCGAAGCGGCCCACCAGGCCGTCGCCGACGGTGCGCCGCAAGACAAGCTGCTGCACGAGGTCAATTATCTGCGGCTGTTGCTCGACGAATGCCGCGGCGCGATCGACAACGTCTTCGCGCATCTCTACCGGAACGGCGTCAGCGTCGACATCGTGTTTCAGGTCGAGCGGATGCGCATGCGCATCGTGCGCGCGGAACATCTGCTGAACGCGTGGATGGCGCACGACGATCCGCATGCCGGCGCGCGCCTCACCGCCGAACTGGTCAACGCAAATCAGGCGAGCCAGAGCGTCGCGTATCTGCTGCGCAGCAATTTCTCGCTGCTGGCGCGCAAGGTCGTCGAATACAGCGCGGATACCGGCGAACACTACATTGCACGCGATCGCGCCGAGTATCTGAAGATGCTGCGCATGGCAGCCGGCGGCGGACTCGTCACGGTCGTCACGGTCTGCATGAAGTTCGCGATCACAGGCGCGCATCTGCAATCGATGCTCGAAGGGCTGCTCGCCGGCTTCAACTACGCGGCCAGTTTCCTGCTGATGCACTTCCTGCACTTCTCGCTCGCGACCAAACAGCCGGCGATGACCGCGCCCACCCTCGCGCGTGAACTCGACGGCGTGGGGACGCCGGCCGGCGTCGACAGTTTCGTGAGTTCGGTGACCGCGCTGATGCGCACGCAGGCGGCCGCCGTACTCGGCAACGTGCTGCTGGTGTTTCCCGTGTGCCTCGCCGTGCAATTGCTGTGGCACACGCTGTTCCACGCCGACATCATCTCGCCGGACAAAGCGCGCGCCACGTTGCACTCGTTCTCGCTGCTCGGACCGACGCCTTTCTATGCCGCGCTGACCGGCGTGCTGCTGTGGTCGTCGAGCCTGCTCGCGGGTTGGGCGGACAACTGGTTCGTGCTACATCGCGTGGCCGACGCGCTCGAGTACAACCGCCGCCTGCGCATGACGCTCGGTGCGGCCGGCGCGGCGCGCCTCGCCGCGTGGTGCCGCTCGAACGTGGCGGGTGTCGTGGGCAACATCACGCTCGGCCTGATGCTCGGACTCGTGCCGGCAATTCTCACCGCCTTCGCGTTCACTTTCGAAGTCCGGCACGTGACGTTGAGCGCCGGGTCGATCGGCGTCGCGCTCGGCGTGCTGGGCAAGGACGCATTGAAATTGCCGGAACTCTGGTGGGCGGTCGCGGGCGTCGGCAGCATGGCGATCCTCAACGTGGCGGTGAGCTTCGCGCTCGCGTTTTATATGGCCGTCAAATCGCGCGACTTGCGGCGCCACGCGGTGCGCTCGTTGCGCGGCGCGATCTGGCAGCGGGTGTTCAGCCATCCGCGTGAACTGGTGTGGCCGGCCAAAGCTTCATCCGAAGGTCAATGAGACTTGCCGGGTTCGGGCGGCGGCACACCACAAACCCGCCGCTCGCCGCGCTTGCGCCAACGCCCCCTCGGGCCCGCCACACCGACCGCGTACAATGGCGCCTTATCTAACGCCTTCCGGCAACCTCAATGTCCTTCGATTTCTTCCTCCCCTGCCCGCGCGGCCTTGAAGCCTCGCTCGCCGCCGAACTCACCGAAATAGCCGCCACGCACCTGAACGGCGCGCCGTTCAGCGCGGGCGCCCAAGTGCCGGGCGGCGTGCATTTCCGCGGCGGCTGGGCCGCCGGCATGGCCGCCAACCTGCATTCGCGCCTCGCAAGCCGCGTACTGCTGAAGATAGCGCACCGCCCCTATCGCAGCGAGCAGGACATTTACGCGCTCGCCGTCGAGCAGCGTTGGGAGCAGTGGTTCTCGGCGAATGAAACGCTGCGCGTGGACGTCACCGCGATCAAATCGCCGCTGCGCAGCCTCGAATTCACGACGCTGCGCGTCAAGGACGCAATCTGCGACCGTCTGCGCGAAGTCAGCGGCGCGCGGCCGAGCATCGACACCGCGATGCCCGACGTGCGCGTGTTCGCCTTCCTCACGGCCACCGATTGCACGCTCTATCTCGACACCTCCGGCGACCCGCTGTTCAAGCGCGGCTGGCGTCTGGACAAAGGCGCGGCGCCGCTGCGCGAAAATCTCGCGGCCGGCATTCTGCGTCTGACCGGCTGGACCGCCGGCACGCCGCTGTACGACCCGATGTGCGGCAGCGGCACCTTCCTCGCGGAAGCCGCTCAAGTCGCGCTGAACATCGCACCGGGTGCGGAGCGCCGTTTCGGCTTCGAAAAGCTCAAGCAATACGAAGCCAAAACGTGGCAAACGCTGAAGGCCGCCGCGCTCGACGCGAAACATGCCGCGCGTAATTCGCGTGCCGATCTGCAGATCTTCGGCAGCGATATTTCCGGCGACATGCTCGACAAGGCGCGCGCGAACTTCCAGCGCGCCGGCTTGCCGTCGATTCCGCTCAAACAGGTCGACGCGCGCGGGATGACTGCGCCGTCGCCGGAAGCGGGCATTCTCGTCGCGAATCCGCCGTATGGCGAACGGATCGAAGTACGCGGCCGCAACGCGCGCGGCGAGATCCGCGAAGGCCGCGCCACCCGCGAAGGTCGTGAAGAAGAAAGCTTCCACCGCGCACAGGAAGACGCGCCGGACAGCGAATTCTTCCATTCGCTCGGCGACGCGTTGAAGCAGCGCTTCACCGGCTGGCATGCGTTCATTCTGACCTCGGATCGCAAGCTGCCCGGTCAGTTGCGTCTGCGTGAATCGACCAAAACGCCGCTGTTCAACGGCGCGCTGGAATGCCGCCTGTTCCGCTTCGATCTGATCGCGGGCAGCGTGCGTCAGCGGCCGCAGAACAACGATACGCCGGCGGCATGAAGCGCTGACCCGGCAACTGCGTAATACGTCGCAAACATCGCGGCACGCCATAACTCGCAGCAACAAAAACCGCGGACCCGAGACTCGATCGCCGCGGTTTTTTTTCGTCCATACGCAGGCGCGAGGCGTTTTTTTCGCGCCGCATCTTTCTGCCACCTTCCCCACCCTACTGACAGCACGCTGTCAGCAGCACCCCCGCACACTCCTTCTCACGCCATCCGGCGCTTTGCACGGCTTACCCGCCGCTACCCAGGAGAGTGTCATGTCCGCATCATCCAAAGTTGTTGCATGGTTCGAGATCCCGTCGGTCAACTTCGATCGCGCTGTCCACTTTTACGAAACCACGTTCGACGTCAAACTGAATCGCGAGGAGTTCGGTGGTCAGCCGATCGCCCTGTTCGGGTATGAGGAGCCGGCGACTGGCGGCGCGATCATCCACAGCCCGTCGATGACGCCATCGGACGACGGCGTCGTCGTCTACCTGAACGCGCAGCCTAACGTCAATGCGGTGCTCGCACGCGTCGAGCGGGCCGGCGGCAAGGTCGACGGGCCGGTCATCAAGCTGCCGCAGGACATCGGCTACATCGCGTTCTTCACCGATACGGAAGGCAACCGCCTCGGCCTGCATTCGCGGACCAATGGTTGAACGGCTAGCGTCATGCGGCGCTATCATCGCGGGACTGTCCCCGTCCTTTTCTACAAGACGCCCACGATGACGCGCCGCGCCGACCGCCTGTTCCAGATCGCCGAACTCCTGCGCGGCCGGCGTCTGACCACCGCGCAGCAACTCGCCGACTGGCTCCATATCTCGTTGCGCACCGTCTATCGCGACGTGCGCGATCTGCAATTGTCCGGCGTGCCGATCGAAGGCGAAGCCGGCATCGGCTACCGGCTGAGCCGCGCGGCGAGTTTGCCGCCGCTCACCTTCACCGCTGACGAACTCGCCGCGCTCGCAGCCGGCGCGCGGATGCTCGAATCGTGGGGCGGCGCCGGTTTCGCAAGCGGTGCACGCGGCGCGCTCGCAAAAATCGCGTCGGCGATGCCCGCCGACAAACGCGCCACATTGGAACGACTGGCGATCTTCGCGCCGTCGTTTCATATCAAGGCGGAGTTTTCGGCGCGAGTGGACATCCTGCATCGCGCGATCGACAAACGGCACGTGGTGCGCTTTGCCTATATCGATGCGAACGGCGCGGCAACCGAGCGGCGCGTATGGCCGCTGGCGCTCGCGTATTGGGGCGCGCGCTGGACGCTCGGCGCGTGGTGCGAATTGCGCGGCGACTTCCGCAACTTCGGACTGGAAAGGATTCAGGAACTACAGGTGCTGGAACAGTATCCGGATCAGGAAGGCAGACGGCTCGCGGATCTGCTGCGGCATCTGAATGCGAAGCGGTGACTCAGAATCAGAAGCGCCGCGGTTCGCAGCCGCCGTCAGGCAAACCGCGAACCGTCGTAGCAATGAGCAGCAATAAGCAATAAGCACTAGTGAGCGCCCCTACTCCACCGCCTTCACCATATCCTCGATCACCTTCTTCGCGTCGCCGAACACCATCATCGTCTTGTCCATGTAGAACAGGTCGTTGTCGAGACCGGCATAACCCGCTGCCATCGAACGCTTGTTCACGATCACCGTGCGCGCCTTGTACGCCTCGATGATCGGCATGCCCGCGATCGGCGACTTCGGATCGTTCTTCGCGGCCGGATTCACCACGTCGTTCGCGCCGAGCACCAGCACCACGTCGACCTGACCGAACTCGCCGTTGATGTCGTCCATCTCGAACACCATGTCGTACGGCACCTCGGCTTCCGCGAGCAGCACGTTCATATGGCCAGGCATCCGGCCGGCCACCGGATGAATCGCGTACTTCACCTCGATGCCCTTCTCCACCAGCTTGTCGGTGAGTTCCTTCAACGCATGCTGGGCACGCGCCACCGCAAGGCCGTAACCCGGCACGATCACCACGGTTTCAGCATTGCCGAGCATGAACGAAGCGTCATCGGCAGAACCCGCTTTCACCGGACGCTGCTCGGCCGAGCCGCCCGCCACCGCCGCGCCCGCGTCGTTGCCGAAGCCGCCGAGAATCACGTTGAAGAACGAACGGTTCATCGCGCGGCACATGATGTACGACAGGATCGCACCGGACGAGCCGACCAGCGAACCCGCGATGATCAGCATCGGATTGTTCAGCGAGAAGCCGATCCCCGCCGCCGCCCAGCCCGAATACGAGTTCAGCATCGACACGACCACCGGCATATCCGCGCCGCCGATCGGGATGATGATCAGCACGCCGAGCACGAACGCGATGATCGTCATGATGATGAACGGCAGCCACGATTGCGTGAGAAAGAAGATCACGCCGAAGCCGATCATCCCGAGCGCGAGCAGCAGGTTGATCAGATGCTGCCCGGCATAGACGACCGGCGCGCCCTGGAACAGCCGGAACTTGTACTTGCCCGACAGCTTGCCGAACGCGATCACCGACCCGGAGAACGTAATCGCGCCGACGAACGTGCCGATGAACAGTTCGACGCGATTGCCGTACGGCAGGAAGCCCGGCGCCGTGTTGTCGGGATCGATCAGCCCGAACGCGGACGGCTCCGACACCACCGCATACGCGATACACACGGCGGCAAGACCGATCAGCGAGTGCATGGCCGCGACCAGTTCCGGCATCTTGGTCATCTCGACGCGCGCGGCGACGAATGCGCCGACCGCACCGCCGACCACCAGCGCGACCAGCAGCAGCCCGAGACCCAGACCGAGATTCGAGCCGAGCCCGTTGGCCTGCTTGACGATCAGCGCGATCGTCGTGAGGATCGCGATCGCCATCCCGGCCATCCCGAAGGTATTGCCGATGCGCGCGGTCTTCGGATTGGACAGCCCCTTGAGCGCCTGAATGAAACAGACCGACGCAACCAGATAAAGCAGCGTGACGACGTTCAGACTCATTACGCGTTCTCCTTGGCCGTCTTGTCCGCGATCAGCTTCTTCGGCTCTTTCTTCCTGAACATCTCCAGCATTCGCCTCGTCACCAGGAATCCGCCGAACACGTTCACCGCCGCGAGCGCGACGGCCAGCGTGCCGAAGAACTTGCCGGTGTCGCCGACGGTGAGACCTGCCGCAAGCATCGCGCCGACGATCACGATCGCCGAAATCGCGTTGGTCACGGCCATCAGCGGCGTGTGCAGCGCGGGCGTGACATTCCAGACCACGTGGTAGCCGACGTAAATCGCCAGCACGAAGATGATCAGATTGATGACGGTGTGGTTGATGACTTCCATCGCCGTTCTCCTATGTATTTATTGATTCGCTTCAGGTCTTGCGTGCGACTTCGCCGTCACGGGCCAGCAGCGTGGCCGCGACGATGTCGTCCGCGAGATCGATGTTCAGTGCGCCTTCTTTCGTGACGATCAGCTTGAGGAAATCGAGCAGGTTGCGTGCGTACAGCGACGACGCGTCGGCGGGCACCATCGAGGCCAGGTTCGTATAGCCGACGATCGTCACGCCATGCTTGATCACCACCTGGTCCGCTTCGGTGAGCGGACAGTTGCCGCCGCGCCGCCCTTCATAGTCGGCGCCGCGTCCTGCCGCGAGGTCCACCAGCACGGAGCCCGGTTTCATCGCCTGCACGGTGTCGACCGAGATCAGCGTCGGCGCGGCGCGGCCGGGAATCAACGCGGTGGAGATCACCACGTCCGCCTGCTTCGCGCGCTCATGGACCAGCGCCGATTGACGCGTGAGCCACGAAGGCGGCATCGGCCGTGCGTAGCCGCCTACACCTTGCGCGGCTTCGCGCTCTTCGTCCGTTTCGTACGGCACGTCGAGGAATTTGGCGCCGAGCGATTCGATCTGCTCCTTCACAGCAGGACGCACGTCGGACGCTTCGATTACTGCACCGAGACGCTTCGCTGTCGCGATCGCCTGCAAACCGGCCACGCCCGCGCCGAGAATCAGCACGCGCGCCGCTTTCACGGTGCCGGCGGCGGTCATCAGCATCGGCATGAAGCGCGGATAAAGCGTGGCGGCCAATAAAACCGCTTTGTAGCCGGCGATGTTCGCCTGCGAGCTCAACACATCGAGGCTCTGCGCGCGCGTGGTGCGCGGCGCGGCTTCCAGAGCGAACGCAGTAATGCCTGCCGCCGCCAGCTTTGATGAGTTTTCTGTATTAAACGGATCGAGCATGCCGACCAGCGTCGCGCCGCGTTTGAGCAGCGGCAACTCGGTATCGGTCGGCGACTGAACCTTGAGGACGAGCTCCGCGCCGAACGCGGTGGCCGCGTCGACGAGTTCCGCGCCGGCGGCTGCGAACGCTTCGTCAGTAAAGCTCGCGCCGGTGCCGGCGCCGCTCTGGATCGTGACCCGGTGGCCCTGGGTCACATACTTCCTGACCGTTTCGGGCGTCGCGGCGACGCGGGTTTCGTGCGCGCGCGTCTCAGCTGGCACTCCGATGTGCATCGTTGTTCCTCCTCGACTTCCTGTTTTTACGACAGATGCGCCGACGAGGCACGCCGGCTTGCGATTGCAACGGCTAACGCGTCACTGTAACCGATACAGGGGGGTGCGCCGAAATCGGGGACAATCCGGGGTTGCCCGGCGCACGGGGGCGCGTCAACACGTTGGCGAACGCGTCGACCACGGACGCCGCGACGCCCTCGCAGCCGATCGCCCGCCTCCGGGCAACGCCCGCCCATAACCGGTAAAATGCGCACCCATGAAACCGGAAACCTGGGCGCCGCACGTGACGGTCGCTGCCATCGTCGAACGCGACGGACGCTTCCTGATGGTCGAGGAACACACATCCGCGGGGCTGCGGCTGAATCAGCCGGCCGGCCATCTCGACGCGGGCGAAACGCTGCTGGAAGCGGCGCTTCGTGAAACGCTCGAAGAAACCGCGTATCCGTTCACGCCCGACGCGCTGGTGGGCATGTATATGACGCACTTCGACCGCGTCGGCAGCGCAGGCGACACGTATCTGCGCTTTGCCTATTGCGGCAGCGTCGGCGAACCGGATGCGAGCCGCGCGCTCGATCCCGACATCGTCCGCACGGTATGGATGAACGCCGACGAATTGCGCGCGTGTCCCGAACGGCATCGCACACCGCTCGTCATGCAATGCATCGACGATTACCTCGCCGGCCGCCGTTTCCCGCTCGACTTCGTGCACACGCATTCGGTCGGGCCCAAAGGAGCGGCCCAGCGCCAATGAACGGTCCAACGAAATGACGCAGTACCCAGTGAGTATCTTATGAGCAAGCAAAAAGTCGTAGTAGGCATGTCGGGCGGCGTCGATTCGTCGGTGACCGCGTGGCTGCTGAAGGAACAAGGCTACGACGTGGTCGGCCTGTTCATGAAAAACTGGGAAGACGACGACGACAGCGAGTACTGCTCCACACGCCAGGACTGGATCGACGTCGTCTCGGTGGCGGACCTGATCGGCATCGACGTCGAAGCGGTCAATTTCGCCGCCGAATACAAAGACCGCGTGTTCGCCGAATTCCTGCGCGAATACTCGGCGGGCCGCACGCCGAATCCAGACGTGCTGTGCAACGCCGAGATCAAGTTCAAGGCCTTCCTCGATCACGCGATGTCGCTCGGCGCGGAAACCATCGCGACCGGCCACTATGCACGCGTGCGCGAGAACAACGGCCGCTTCGAACTGCTGAAGGCATTCGATCACACGAAAGACCAGTCGTACTTCCTGCATCGGCTGAACCAGGCGCAACTGTCGAAAACGCTGTTTCCGCTCGGCGAGATTCCGAAAACCAAAGTACGCGAAATCGCCGAACAGATCGCGTTGCCGAATGCGAAGAAGAAAGATTCGACCGGCATCTGCTTTATCGGCGAACGGCCGTTCCGCGACTTCCTGAACCGTTATCTGCCGACGAAACCAGGCCCGATGAAAACCACCGACGGCAAAGTGGTCGGCGAACATATCGGGCTCGCGTTCTACACGTTCGGTCAGCGCAAAGGCATCGGGCTAGGCGGCAGCAAGGAAGGCAGCGGTGAACCGTGGTTCGTCGCCGGTAAAGACATTGCATCGAACACGCTGTATGTCGCGCAAGGCCACGACCATGCGTGGCTGCTCAGCCACACGCTCTCTGCGGGGAACACGAGCTGGGTGGCTGGCGAGCCGCCGGTGGACGGCTTCGCGTGCGGCGCGAAGACCCGCTACCGGCAAGCGGACGCGCCGTGCACGTTCAGCGCGGCCGGCGTCGGGCAAGGTCAAAGTCAAGGTCAAGGTCGGGATCAAGGCCTGTTCGAGCTGACTTTCGACACCGCGCAGTGGGCTGTCACACCGGGGCAATCGGCGGTGCTCTACGATGGCGACGTGTGCCTCGGCGGCGGCATCATCGAACATGCGGTGACCGGCCAGCCGCCGGTGCGTCAGCCGCAAACGGCAGCTTTGCTGAGCGCGCGTTGAGATTCGTTTCACCATAAAAAAGCAGGCGTTCGTTTTCCTTCGCGGTGGATGCCGTCTGCGCCGACAGCGTGGACGATCCCGCCGTGACGATCTTCACTGCACTGGAGTCCCCATGCTTTCTCGACGTTACCTCGCGATGTGGTGCGCGCTTGCGCTGCTCGCAGTCTGTGCCGCGCTCGCCGCGACGCATCACCTTTCGTGGTTCTGGCTCGTCGTGCCGGTGGCGCTCGTCGCGCTCGGCCTGTTCGATCTCGCGCAGCAACGCCATGCGATCCTGCGCAACTATCCGTTGTGGGGGCACTTCCGCTTCCTGTTCGAATTCATCCGGCCGGAGATCCGCCAGTATTTCGTCGAAGACGATACCGACGAAAAACCGTTCTCTCGCGCGCAACGCAGCATCGTCTATCAGCGCGCGAAGAACGACGTCGACAGCCGCCCGTACGGCACCGAACTCGACGTGAAAGCGGTCGCGCACGAGTGGATCAGCCACTCGCTCGCGCCGACCACGCTCGACAACCACGACTTCCGCGTCGTGGTCGGACCCGACCGCGAGCAGCCTTACTCGATGTCGATCTTCAACGTGTCGGCGATGAGCTTCGGCTCGCTGTCGGCCAACGCGATCATGGCGCTGAACCTCGGCGCGAAGAAAGGCAATTTCGCGCACGACACCGGCGAAGGTTCGATGTCGAAATATCACCGCGAACATGGCGGCGACATCATCTGGGAAATCGCGTCGGGCTACTTCGGCTGCCGTAACGACGACGGCACCTTCAGCGCGGAAAAATTCGCGAAGCAGGCCGCCGAGCCGCAAGTGAAAATGATCGAAGTGAAGCTCTCGCAGGGTGCGAAACCGGGGCACGGCGGCGTGCTGCCGGCCGCGAAGATCACGCCGGAGATCGCCGAAACGCGCGGCGTGCCTATGGGCCGCGATTGCATTTCGCCGGCCACGCACTCGGAGTTTTCGACGCCGCGCGGGTTGCTCGAATTCGTCGACCGGCTGCGCACGCTGTCCGGCGGCAAGCCGACCGGCTTCAAGCTGTGCATCGGGCATCCGTGGGAATTCTTCGGCATCGCGAAAGCGATGCTCGAGACGGGGATTCTGCCGGACTTCATCGTCGTCGACGGTGCGGAAGGCGGGACCGGCGCGGCGCCGCTCGAATTCACGGATCACGTCGGCGTGCCGTTGCAGGAAGGACTGCTGCTGGTGCACAACACGCTGGTCGGGATCGGTTTGCGTCAGCGGATTCGGATCGGCGCGAGCGGCAAGATGATCACGGCGTTCGACATCACCCGAACCCTCGCGATCGGCGCGGATTGGGTCAACGCGGCGCGCGGCTTCATGTTCGCGGTGGGTTGCATTCAGGCGCAGACGTGCCACACGGGGCGCTGTCCGACCGGCGTCGCAACGCAGGACCCGGTGCGTCAGCGCGCGCTGGTGGTGCCGGACAAGGCCGATCGCGTGTTCAACTTCCATCACAACACGCTGCATGCGCTGAAGGAAATCATTCAGGCCGCGGGGCTCAAGCATCCGGCCGAGTTGCGCGCGCATCACATCGTGCGGCGCGTGTCGTCGCATGAGGTGCAGTTGATGTCGGAATTGCTGAAGTATCTGGAGCCGAACGATTTGCTGAAGGGCAATTATCGCTACACGCTGTTCGAGAAATACTGGCCGCTCGCGCAAAGCGATTCGTTCGCGCCGAAGGTGGAGTTGGCGGCGACTTAACTGATTATGACGACGGCCAGTTGCTGTGCCGATCGGTTGAACGAAAAAGGCGCGAAGTCCTCGCGCCTTTTTCATTACCATCACGTGGCGGCATTAACGCCGATTAATGCGCAACGGTCTCGGGTCGTGCGTCTGCTTTATCGCACAGCGGAACCTTCACGTGCATTGAAGTGTGTCGACCAGCGCCGGCCAGCTTCGCGCTCCGTTCGTTGCCCACTTCCACCTCTGCTGCTTCGGACAGAAGCTTCGCAGCACATCGGGCCGTGATACGGCTATGAGGCACGCCCTTCGCATTGAGGGCGATCACCTGGTAAAGCTCGCGGTCGCACTCAACCTCTTGCTCATAGCCCTCGGCAGTTTCAACCAGCAGTTCCAACAGCGCTTTCTGACTTTGTCGTTCCGCCCTTGTCAGGGAGGGACTCCTGCGGATTGAAGCCGCAAGCGTGGCCAGTCTTCTGAGTTGGTCCAACTGACGGTCGCACAGATTGTGCGCCGATAAGGCGAGCTTTTCGTACTGAAGCGCGTCAACGGGGGGGCGTGTTGCAGGCTGCTGCTTTTTCGTGATTTTGCTCATGGCGCGATTTCCGGTTGGTTCCTGAATCGCCCGACACTCGCTTGAAGAAAGGGTGAGCGGGCACATAGCAAGGTTGACGGACCGGGAGCTAGACCAAAACCGGCGAGCCTCGCGGCTCCCTCACCATGGCCCGCCCATAGAAAAGACGCGCGTTGGTGAGCACCACCCACTTTCGCGGGCAGTGCGGTCGAACTCGGCGGGCCGTCAAACCCGCGCCGTTTGTCTAACGGCGGAAACAATGTAAATCACCTGTTTTTTGAGAGGATCAACCGGACAGGCTAAGCGCGCGAATTATAACCAATCTTTACATTCGCCCCGCTGCCATGCCCAGTCCCCCGCCAAAACGGACACCCCCCTCCCTTTCCGTTAAAATCTACGGTTTAGCACTTCGCTCCACGGCCAGCCCGCGCGCTTCGGCGCTTCCGGGCGCGGCCCCATGCCCGAAAGGCACTTCATGCTCACGTTTCAGCAAATCATCCTGACCTTGCAGTCCTACTGGGACAAACAGGGTTGCGCGTTGCTCCAGCCGATCGACATGGAAGTCGGCGCGGGCACGTCCCACGTCCACACCTTCCTGCGTGCAATCGGTCCGGAACCGTGGCGCGCGGCGTACGTGCAACCGTCGCGCCGTCCGAAAGACGGCCGTTACGGCGAGAACCCGAACCGCCTGCAGCATTACTACCAGTACCAGGTCGTGCTGAAGCCGGCGCCGGAAAACATCCTCGATCTGTACCTCGGCTCGCTCGAAGCGCTCGGCTTCGATCTGAAGCAGAACGACGTGCGCTTCGTCGAAGACGACTGGGAAAATCCCACGCTCGGCGCGTGGGGTCTCGGCTGGGAAGTGTGGCTGAACGGGATGGAAGTGACCCAGTTCACGTACTTCCAGCAAGTGGGCGGTCTGGATTGCAAGCCGGTGCTCGGCGAAATCACCTACGGTCTCGAACGTCTCGCGATGTATCTGCAGAAGGTCGAGAACGTGTACGACCTCGTCTGGACCGAGTGGGAAGAGCAAGGTCCGAACGGGCCGGAAATCCGTCGCCTGACTTATGGCGACGTGTATCACCAGAACGAAGTCGAACAGTCCACTTACAACTTCGAGCACGCGAACGTCGATCTGCTGTTCACGTTCTTCAACAGCTACGAAGCTGAAGCCAAACGCATGATCGAAGCGCAAATCGCGCTGCCCGCGTATGAGCTGGTGTTGAAGGCCGGCCATACGTTCAACCTGCTCGACGCACGCGGCGCCATTTCGGTCACGGAGCGCGCGGCGTACATCGGCCGGATTCGCGCGCTGTCGCGTCTGGTCGCGCAGGCTTACTACGACTCGCGCGAGAAGCTCGGTTTCCCGATGCTCGGCAATCCGGTGCACGGCGTGCCCGGCCTCACCACCGACGCGCAAGATGCCGCAATGCCCGCATGGGCGCCGCCGCTGAAAGTCGAACGCAAGATCGATCCGGACTGACGAGAACACGAAGAAATGACTCAATCCCACCAAGCTACCCTGCTCGTCGAACTGCTGACCGAAGAACTGCCGCCGAAAGCGCTGGCCCGTCTCGGCGACGCATTCGCCGAAGGCATTGCGCAGCGCCTCGCGGCGCGCGACCTGATCGAAGGCGAGCTGTCGTTCGAACGGTATGCCACGCCGCGTCGCCTCGTGGTCACCATCAAGAACGTGCGTTCGGTCGCGCCGGAAAAACAGGTGCGCGAAAAAGTGCTGCCGGTGTCGGTCGCGCTCGATAAAGACGGTCAACCCACCGCGCCGCTCGCGAAGAAACTGGCCGCGCTCGGCTTTCCCGATTTCTCGGTGAGCGACCTGGAGCGCGCGCAGGACGGCAAGGCCGAAGCCTTCTTCCTGCGCTACGCGGCACCGGGCGCCACGCTCGCCGACGGCTTGCAGGCCGCGCTCGACGAAACGCTGACGAAACTGCCGATCCCGAAGGTGATGACGTATCAGCGTCCGGACGGCACCAACGTGCAGTTCGTACGTCCGGTGCAGCGCCTCACCACGCTGCACGGCGACCAGGTCGTGCCGGTCACGGCGCTCGGCATCGACGCAGACGACACCACGCTCGGCCACCGCTTCCTGTCCGAAGGCTTCGTGCAGATCCAGCACGCGGATACCTACGCGGACACGCTGATGCATAAAGGCCGCGTCGTGCCGAATTTCGCCGACCGCAAGGCAACGATCCGCACGCACCTGCTCGCGCAAGCCGACGGCGATCAGGTCGTGATGCCGGAAGCGCTGCTGGACGAAGTGACGTCGCTGGTCGAATGGCCGGTGGTGTACGCGTGCCGTTTCGAGGACGAATTCCTGCAAGTGCCGCAGGAATGCCTGATCCTCACGATGCAAACGAACCAGAAGTACTTCGCGCTGACCGATGCGAACGGCAAGCTGCGCTCGCGCTTTCTGATCGTGTCGAATATCGAAACGGCTACGCCGGGCGATATCGTCGAAGGTAATGAACGCGTGGTGCGTCCGCGTCTGGCCGACGCGAAGTTCTTCTTCGAGCAGGACAAGAAGAAGCCGCTCGCCGAGCGCGTGCCGTTGCTCGCGAACGTCGTGTATCACAACAAGCTGGGGTCGGCGCTGCAACGCGTCGAACGCGTCGAGGCGCTGTCCGGCGCGATCGCCGGACTGACCGGCGCGGATGCCACGCTCGCGAAGCGCGCGGCGCGTCTCGCCAAGGCCGATCTGATCACCGACATGGTCGGCGAATTCCCCGAACTGCAAGGCACGATGGGCACGTACTACGCGCGCCACGACGGCGAGCCGGAAGAAGTCGCGCTCGCCTGCTCGGAACACTATCAGCCGCGTTTCTCGGGCGATGCGCTGCCCACCACCGCAACCGGCACGGTCGTCGCGCTGGCCGACAAGCTCGAAACGCTGGTCGGCATCTGGGGCATCGGCCTGCAACCCACTGGCGAGAAAGACCCGTTCGCGCTGCGTCGTCACGCGCTCGGCGTGCTGCGGATTCTGGTCGAGAAGCAATTGCCGGTGGACTTCGTCGAACTGCTGCGCACCGCCTACGCGACGTTCGCCGCGGTGCCGAACGTCGCCGATTCGACGCAAGCCATTTACGAATTCAGCATGGACCGTCTGCGCGGCTTGCTGCGCGAACGCGGCTACGCACCGGGTGAAATCGACGCGGTGCTGGCGCTGAACCCGACACGTCTCGACGACATCGTCGCGCGTCTGGATGCCGTACGCGAGTTCGCGGCGCTGCCGGAAGCGGCTTCGCTCGCGGCGGCGAACAAGCGGATTTCGAACATCCTGAAGAAGTCGGACAGCCCGACGACCGGCGGCGTGCAGGTCACGCTGCTGATCGAAGCGGCGGAAAAAGCGTTGCACGCGCAACTGGAGCAGGTTGCGCCGCGCGTGCAAACGCAACTCGCCGCACGCGACTACACCGGCGCGCTGACCGCGCTCGCCGCGTTGCGTGAACCGGTCGATACGTTCTTCAACGATGTGATGGTCAACGCCGACGATCCCGCGTTGAAAGCCAACCGTCTGGCCTTGCTCGGCGCACTGCATCAGCAGATGAATTGCGTCGCCGACATTTCCCGACTCGCCGCCTGAGCCCGCCGCCATGCCGACCAAAAAAGTGGTGATCCTCGACCGCGACGGCGTGATCAACGTCGATTCCGACGCGTTCATCAAGTCGCCGGACGAATGGGTCGCGCTGCCGGGCGCGCTCGAAGCGATCGCGCGCCTGAACCAGGCCGGCTATCGTGTGGCGATCGCGACGAACCAGTCGGGCATCGGCCGCGGTCTGTTCGACATGAACGCGCTCAATGCGATGCATCTGAAAATGCATCGGATGGCGGCGGCGGTCGGCGGCCGGATCGACGCGGTATTCTTCTGCCCGCACACGGCCGAAGATCACTGCGAATGCCGCAAGCCGAAGCCCGGCATGCTGAAGATGATCGCCGAGCGTTTCGAAGTCGATCCGGAAGATACGCCGGTCGTCGGCGACGCAATGCGCGACCTGCAAGCAGGCGCGGTGCTCGGCCATCCGACTCATCTGGTGTTGACCGGCAAAGGCCGCAAAACGCTCGAAGCGGGCGGCCTGCCCGAAGGCACGCGCGTGCACGACGATCTGCGCGCGTTCGCGCTCGACTTCCTCTCCGCCGCCCAAGAGTGACGCGCGCCGCGCGCGTCCCCAACCCTCACCGACCACGCCGATGCGCTTCATTCGTTCCCTGCTGCTGCTGATCTACTTCGTGCTCTTCACGGTGCCGTACGCAACCGCGTGCTTCATCGCGTTCCCGTTCATGCGCGCCGACAACCGCTACTGGATGGCCGCCGGCTGGTGCCGCGCAACGCTTCACACGGTGCGCTGGCTGAACGGCATCCGCTACAACATCGAAGGCTTCGAGAACCTGCCCGACGGTCCCGCCGTGCTGTTGTCGAAGCATCAATCGGCGTGGGAAACGCTCGCGTTTCCCGCGTTGATGCCGCGGCCGCTGTGCTACGTGTTCAAGCGCGAATTGCTGTACGTGCCGTTTTTCGGCTGGGCGCTCGGCATGCTGAAGATGGTTCACATCGATCGTAAAGAAGGCAAGTACGCGTTCGATTCCGTCATCAAGCAAGGCAAGGCGCGTATGGCGGAAGGCGCGTGGGTCATCATGTTTCCCGAAGGCACGCGCACGCCGACCGGCAAGCAGGGCAAGTACAAAACCGGCGGCCCGCGCTTTGCGATCGCCAGCGGCGCACCGGTCGTACCGATCGCGCACAACGCTGGACGCGTGTGGCCGCGCAACTCGTTTCTCAAATATGCGGGTATAGTCACAGTGTCGATCGGCAAGCCAATCGACACGACGGGGCTCACGCCCGATGAAGTGAACACGCGCGTCGAACAGTGGATCGAAGCTGAAATGCGCCGTATCGATCCTACCGCGTACCGCGCGGCGGATAGTTCCTCCGCCGCCGCACCAATCTGACGCGCCCACGCCCTCGAAGGCGTAATTGCGCGAAGCCGAATCCGATGCAGAAGTCTCCTACGTCGCAGCCCGCTGCGGCGCTCGAAAACCGGCAACTCGATCTCCCGCTCTTCGCCGAGCCGGGGTCGACGTCGTCGTCCCCGTCACCGTCCGCGCCGTTGGCCGGCTCGCAAAGCGGCCAGCCTCCGGCCGTGCCGCTCGCGCCCGACGGCAGCAAGCTGCGCAGCCTGACCATCGGTTCGCGCACGCTGCACTATGTGCTCAAGCGTTCGGCGCGCCGCTCGATCGGTTTTGCAATCGACAGCACCGGCTTGATGATCACCGCACCACGCTGGGTCACGCTTGCCGATATCGAAACGGCGATCACCGAAAAGCAGCGCTGGATTTTTACCAAGCTGATTGAATGGCAGACACGCGTCGAACAACGCGCGCTGCCGAAAGTCGATTGGAAAGACGGCGCCGAAGTCCCGTATCTCGGTCATCCGGTGCGCGTGACGCTCGGCTCGCCGCAAGGCATGCTGGCGTTCAACGCGGAAGAAGCGGCGTTGCAATTGCCGCTGCCGCTGCAAGCAGATCCGCAGCAGATCAAAGACCGCGTGCAGGGCTGGTTGCAAGGTGAAGCGAAGCGCCTGTTCGGCGAACGTCTCGCGATCTACGCGGAGAAGCTCGGCGTCAACTATCGCGCGTATGCGCTTTCATCAGCGGCGACACGCTGGGGCAGTTGTTCGAGCGACGGCAAGATCCGTCTGAACTGGCGGTTGATCCACTTTCCGCTGTCGATCATCGACTACGTGGTCGCGCACGAACTCGCTCATCTGCGCGAGATGAACCACAGTCCGCGTTTCTGGCAAACGGTCGAATCGATTTTTCCGGAGTTCCGCGAGGCGCGACAAACATTGAAGTCGCATCCGCCGGAATTGCTGCCCACGCTTTGAAGCATTGCTGCTTCTTCGCAGCGTCTGGACAAAAAGTAGCGCTTCGACTCGAAGCGCTACTTTCATTAATGCTCGCGCAGGCCGGCGTGATCCAGCGCGGCGCCCGACGTCATCACCCGCGCGAACGACTGAGCGAAGCGCGCCATGATGCGCTCCACTGCGCGCGATCCGCGGAACCATCGAACAGCGCCTGGATTTCGACGTGGATGTCGGCAAGTTCTTTGAAGTAGGGATTGCTGTTATTCGTTGCTGATCTTCGTCCCGCCGCTTACGTCACTTTTTCTTCTGGATGAACTCGATCTTGTAGCCGTCCGGATCTTCGACGAATGCGATCACCGTCGTGCCGTGTTTCATCGGGCCGGCTTCGCGCACGACCTTGCCGCCTTGCGCCTTGATCTTGTCGCACGATGCGTACGCGTCGTCGACTTCGACGGCCAGGTGGCCGAACCCGCTGCCGAGTTCGTACGACGGCGTGTCCCAGTTGTGAGTCAGTTCGAGGACGGTGCCGCTGCGCTCGTCTTCATAGCCGACGAAAGCGAGCGTGAATTTGCCTTCGGGATAGTCGTTGCGACGCAGCAATTTCATGCCGAGCAACTCGGTGTAAAACGCGATCGAACGATCCAGGTCGCCGACGCGGAGCATGGTGTGAAGCAGGCGCATGATGCACTCCCTGTGCTTGGTGTGAAAGACCGACAATGTACCCGGAATCACGCGGCGCTGCAGAGTGTGGAGCGAGTCGCGAGACGCGCTCCACACCGTTTCATGCGGGTTTTTTGGCTTCGTCGCGTAACGCCCGGCGCAGAATTTTGCCGACGTTGGTCTTCGGCAATTCGCTGCGGAATTCGATCAGCTTCGGGCGCTTGTAGCCGGTCAATTGCGCCTTGCAGAACGCGAGAATGTCCGCTTCGCTGAGCGCCGGATCTTTCTTCACGACGTACAGCTTCACGGCCTCGCCCGCTTCCGCGTCCGGCACGCCGACCGCCACTACTTCGAACACGCCCGGATGCCGCGCCACGACATCTTCGACTTCGTTCGGATAGACATTGAAGCCCGATACCAAAATCATGTCCTTCTTACGGTCGACGATCTTCACGAAGCCCTGCTCCGTCATCACACCGATGTCGCCGGATTTGAAGAAGCCGTCCGGCGTCATCACTTTTGCCGTTTCGTCGGGCCGGTTCCAGTAGCCGGCCATCACCTGCGGCCCGCTGATGCAGATTTCGCCGCGCTCGCCGGGCGGCACTTCGTGGCCGGCATCGTCGCGAATGGAAATTTCCGTGGACGGCAACGGCAAGCCGACCGTACCGTTGAACGTGCTCGAATCGGGACGGTTGGTGGTCGCGCACGGCGAGGTTTCCGATAGCCCGTAGCCTTCGACGATCGGCACGCCAGTCACCGCGTGCCAGCGTTGCGCGACCGCCTGCTGCACCGCCATGCCGCCACCGTTCGATTGCAGCAGCTTCGAGAAATCCAGTGTGGCGAATTCCGGTTCGTTCAGCAGCGCGTTGAACATCGTGTTCACGCCGGGGAACGAGTTGATCGCATAACCGCGCAGTGCGCCGATCAAGCCCGGCAGATCGCGCGGATTCGGAATCAGAATGCCGAGGCCGCCGCACCGCATCGTCAGCAAAGCGCAGATCGTCAGGCCGAAGATGTGATACAGCGGCAGCGCCGCAACGGTGATGGTTTGCTCGATGTCGGTACGAGCGCGATACACG
This sequence comes from Paraburkholderia xenovorans, assembly GCF_046030735.1. GTDB lineage: Bacteria > Pseudomonadota > Gammaproteobacteria > Burkholderiales > Burkholderiaceae > Paraburkholderia > Paraburkholderia xenovorans_A. The sequence goes on along the minus strand of NZ_JAQQBV010000031.1, from coordinate 49,066 downwards.
GGCTCGCGCCACACTTCCGATTGCAGCACGTTGGCGATCAGGTTGCCGTGCGTGAGCGTCGCGCCTTTGGATACGCCGGTAGTGCCGCCGGTGTATTGCAGCACCGCGACGTCGTCGCGCGTCAGCCGGACAGGCGTGAAGCCCGTGGCCGCACCGCGAGCGATCGCTTCGCTCAACGCAATGCTTGCGCTCGGCGACGATCGTGCATCGCCGGCGATTTCCGAGAGCGACGTCACCACGACATGTTGAATCGACGTGCGCGCCCGGACCACGTCCAGCGTTCCAATGAAGTTGTCGAGCAACACGATTGCTTCGGCGCCGCTGTCGTTCAACTGATGCTCGAGCTCGCGCGGCGTGTACAAAGGATTGACGTTCACGAGCACGTATCCCGCACGCAGCACGGCCGCCATCACCACCGGATACTCCAACACGTTCGGCAGCATTGCGGCGATCCGCGTGCCGCGCGCAAGACCCAGCGATTGAAACCACGCCGCGAGATCGCGCGATTTCGAATCGAGCTCGCCGTAGGTCAACACGCGCCCCATGCAGACAAACGCCTGCCGTTCGCTGTGCTCGACGAAACTCTGTTCGAACAGCGCGCCGATGGAGTCAAAGCCCGTCACGTCGATTTCCGCCGGCACGCCCGGCGGATACGACTTCAACCAGATTTTTTCCATGTCTCCTCCATTTGCATTACGTGCCTAGCGCGCCGCCAACACCGGCATCCGGCGCGAAGGCGGATCGAAGCACGCGAAGAATGCACGCAACTGTTCGGGCGTGCCGCGCTCCAGCGCGACCGTGCCGCTCTCGAGCCCTTTCTGCAATTGCGTCGCCATATCGCGCAGCATCCCGTACAGCGCGCTGCTTCCCACCGCGAGTTGAACGTCGACCGAGGCAGGCACACGCTCGTGGACTTGCAGCACGCCGTGCCGCAATTCGAGCGCATACGTTTCGTTGCGATCGGCGATGCGAAACGCGAGCGTCATATGCACACCGGCCCCGCGCAGCGGATCGACATTGACGCTAAAGCGCTGGAACACGTTGCGCAAAGGCTGCGCGCGCAACACATCCGTCGATGCAAAACTCGCGCTGCCCGCAAACGGCAAGTCGTCGTAAGCGTGTTCCAGTTCGAGCGCCGCGCTCAGATACCAGTTGCGCCAGTTCGTGTTCACCGTGCGATAGCCGAGCTCACGCAACGCGTTGGCCTTCACGTTACGCGCGTCGGTATCCTGCGTGTCGATATGGACCAGCAACGTGGCCAGTTCCGCGGCCCAACGCCAGTCGCCGTCGCCGAGCGCGATGCGCGCCGCCGCACGCACCGCTTCCACACCGCCCATCATGTCGACCATGCGTTGCGAGCGTTCGACACGCGGCAGCGGATCGAGCGAAGCCGGATCGCCGTCGAACCAGCCGAGCTGGCCGCTGTACACCTGCCGCACCGAATGCTTGACCGTGCCGTAGTACTCGCCGAGCCACGCATGCTCCGCCAGATGCGGCGGCAGCGCGGGAATCGCTTCGGCGAGTTCGTCCGGGCTCAGGCCGAAGTTCATGTGGCGAATCGTCTGATCGTGGATGAACTGGATCGCGTCGCGATACACGCACAGCACGTCGGCCACATGCTGCGCGCCCGATACCGGGCGGCCATGCGCCGGCACCATATGCGCCGCGCCGAAGCCGCGCATCATGTCGATGGTCTGATACCAGCGCACCGGATCGCGGTAGCGCGTGCCGCGCAGCGTGTGCACATTCGCGAGGCACTCGCCCTGGATCACCTCTGCCGACAGCAGCACGCCGAGGTCGGGCAGCCACATCACGATTTCATCGTCGGCTTCGGAAGGCGCGTAACGGAACTCGAAACGCACGCCGGCCAGCACGATGTCGAGCCGCTCGTCGAATACACGGGTCGGCGCGAAGAAACTCGCCGGCTCGGCGACCAGCACCGGGCCGATGCCCGCGTTGACCTTGCCGGTCGCGCCGGCCGGCAGCAGCGTGCCGAAGCTGTACGCCGAACGCGTGGCGAGAATCGGCGCGACGAGATTCGCGTTGTTGATGACCGTCTCCATTAGCGAGCGGTGCGCGATGATCTCCACGCTGCCCGCCGCGAGCGCGGCTTCATCCACAAATGCGCGCACGCCGCCGGTGTGGTCGGTGTGATTGTGCGTGTAGACCACTGCCTTCACCGGCAAGCCGGCGTGGCGCGGATCGATCGCGCAGAAGTCCTCGTAAATGCGCTTCGCCGCCGACACCGCTTCGGTCGCGTCGATCACCACGATGCCGTCGTCGCCGACCACGAAGATGATGTTCGCGATCGCGTAACCCACCGCGCAATACACGCGCTCGGCGACGCGATAAATGCGCTGCGCCATCCGCCGCGAATGTTCGGTGAGGCGTGGCGGCACGGTCGGCGCGGAAATGGCGAACGCGAGATTCACGCCCGCGTCGAACGCGACGTCGAGTGGGTCGCCGATATGCGGCGCGTCGAATTCGGGCTTGCGGACCAACTCGGGGCAACAGGGGGTCATGCGGTGTCTCCTTGAATATCCGGCTGCGCGCGGCGTGAGCCTGGAGCTCAGCGCCACCCAGCCTTTCGATCATCGTCTTTCGACAAATGCCAATTTCAGGAATCGGAATTCTGATTCCGATTTTTGAGCAAAAAAAATCAATCGACCGGCAGCGCAAGGCAGCGCCGAAGCTGCGCCTGCAACCAGGGCCGCAGCCGGCGGCTGCTCAAGGTCAAAGGCCCCGGGTCGTTCAGCACGCTATTGACCAGCATGCCGAGAATCATCTGCAGCGTCGCGCGGACTTCGAAGTCGAGCGCGCGGGTGGTGGTTTCGCCGGCAGGCAGCTTGCGCTCACGGGCCAACGCACTGACAACGCGCGGCACGATCAGCGCCAGCGCTTCGTGATTGGTTGCCTTCATCGCGTCCCAGTTCGCGTTGCGCTGCGAAGTGCGCAGCAAGGACGCGTGATACAGCCCGCGATTGCGCCGGAACGACAACACGTAAAACGCGACGACGGCGTCCGCCAGCGTGGCCGCGTCATCCGAACGCCAGGCCGGATCGCGCTCGATGGTGTCGCGCAAATACGCGAGACCCTGCTCCATCGCCGCGGCCTGCACGACTTCGAAAAAGCTGTCCTTGTTGTCGAAGCGCCGATAAAACGCGCCGATCGACGTGCCCGCACGCTCGACGATATCGTTGATCGATAACTCGTCGAGATTGCCGCTCGCTTCGATCATTTCGCGGCCGGCCTGCAGCATGCGCGCGAGCCCTTGCTGGCTGCGCGTCTGGCGCGGTACGGCAAGCGCGCTCGCGGCGGTGTCGCGTGAAGGGGCGGTGGTCGTGGTCATACGGGGTTCAAATTCGCTTTGCTGCTTCGCTGTTCGATGCATCGGAAGACGCCGGAAAAACCGGAATCTGGATTCCGGATCGTCCGTGATCGGGATGACGTTGTCAATCGCACCCAGGGTAATCACCGGGCCGGTACGTCCGGATGCAGCAGCGCGTGCGCGTCGCGATTGGCGTCTTCCAGCACCTGCTCGGCGAGGCCGAGCGCCGAGTGCGCGGCCGGCGACGGCGTGCGCTCGGCCAGATAAACCAGCGCGAACTCGAGCGCAAGACGCGGCGGATTGCTCAACGGAATACGTGCAAGCCGCCGTGTCTCGATATCGCTGCGCACCGCCGACGCGGTGGCGAACAGCACCGCATCGGTTCTCGCGACGACGTCCTTCAGAACCGCGACATCGTTGCATTCGACCTGAAACGGAATCTGCTCGTGCGCGCGATATTTGAGCAACCGATGCAGCGCGTCCTTCATGAAGGCCGGCAGGCTCACCGAGACCAGCGGAAACTCTCGCAACGCCGCGAGCGGCACGGTGCCGCGCGCGAGCAGCGGATGTCCGGGGCGCGCGAACCAACCGCCCTCATGGCGCGGCAAACGCCGCAGGGTGACGTCCGGCGTGACAGGCGGCACGCGCCGGTCGGTGACGAGAAAGTCGATCTGTTCCGAACGCAGCTTGGCGAGCAGCGCTTCGCCTTCGCCGAGCTCGATCGACACCTTGATCTTCGGAAAGCGGCGGGCGAACTCCACCAGCAGATCAGGCAGCAGGATCACGGCCGCGTAGGGCCCGAGGCCGATTCGCACCTCGCCGAGTTCGTGGGCCTTCAGCAGTTCGACGTCGCGGAACAGGCAACGCGTTTCGAACAGCACACGCCGCGCACGCTCGACCAGCAGCCGGCCCGCAGCCGTCATCGCGACGCCTCGCGCGGCGCGATCGAACAGCTTCATGCCGATTTCCTCTTCCAGCGCCTGGATGCTGCGGCTCAGCGCGGGCTGGCTCAGATGCACCCGCTCGGCCGCGCGCGCGAAGCTACCTTCCTCCGCGAGCGCGATCAGATGAGTCAGGCGGCGGGAATTGACCTCATGCATATTTTGCAAGCTCCCGATGATGAGAATGCACTTGAACTATTCAGTTATACCACCTCAAATGGGCGAAAACCCAGCGCCCTCGCGCCCATCAAGGAGACATGCTTTTGCCGAATTCAATCAGCCACACGCAGCGCGGCGCCGCACTCGCTGGCGGCGCTCCATCCGCGCAGTCCACTCAGGCGCGCGACGCGGCGCGGGGGCGCCGCTGGGTGGTCGTCGCGTCGCTGTTCCTGTTCATGCTGATCAACTTTGCCGACAAAGCGGTGCTCGGTCTCGTGGCCGTTCCGTTGATGCACGACATGCAGTTGACGCACGGACAGTTCGGCCTCGTCGGCAGCGCGTTTTTTCTGCTGTTCTCGATTTCCGGCATTGCGGTCGGACTGATGGCCGACCGCGTCAACATGAAGTGGCTGCTCGCCGCGCTCGCGCTGATCTGGGCGGTCGCGCAACTGCCGCTCGCATGGCCGACCAGCTTTGCCGTGCTGGTGCTGTGCCGCGTGCTGCTCGGCGCGGGCGAGGGACCGGCGTCGCCGCTCGCGCTCCATGTGGTCTACACCTGGTTCGACGACCGCGAACGCAACCTGCCCACCGCGATCGTTCAACAGGGCGCGACCGCGGGCGTGATCATCGCCGGGCCGTTGCTCACCTATATCTCGCAACGCTGGCACTGGCACGCGACCTTCCTCACGCTCGGCGCGGTCGGCATCGGCTGGACCGTGTTGTGGCTGTGCGTGGGCAGAACCGGCAATCGGCATCACGACGCGTCGCCCACGTTCGCAGCGGCGCAAGCACATGGGACCTCGGAGCGAACCACGTTACCGGGGTTTCGCCGCATGCTGGGCGACCGCACGGTGATCGGCGTGATGCTGCAATGCTTCGTCGGCTATGCGGTGATCGCGGTCGGCTTTACGTGGGTGCCGGCGTACTTCCGGCTCGGGCTCGGCTTTGCGGCCACCCAGGCCGGCTGGCTGTTCGCGCTGCAAGTGGCGGCACAGATTCCGCTCGGCATCGCGCTCGCAATGTTTTCGCATCGGCTGCTCAAGCGCGGCGTGTCGTCGAAGGCGGCGCGCGGCCGGCTGATCAGCGCGGCCTGCGTGGTGAGCGGCGTCGCTTATTGCGCGTTGTTGTTGAGCGCGCCGCCGTTCGTCAAGGTCGCGTTGATGGCACTCGCCAGCGCGTTGGCGATCCAGACGTTTACCTTCGGTCCGATGCTGGTGGCCGAGGTCGCACCGGTCGCGCGGCGCGGCGCGTTGCTGGCGGTCACCAATTCCATCGTCACCACGGCCGGATTGATCGGCCCGATCGCCATGGGCAAGCTGCTCGGCACGGCGGGAGACGCGAGCGGATATGAAATGGGGTTCGCGGTGACTGGCGTGCTGCTGCTGGTGGTCGGTGCGGCCGGGTGGGTGTTGATCGATCCGCAACGCTCGAAGCAGCGGATGGAAGCGGCCTGACACTGCCGCGCGGATGCCATATCGGTACCTGCGCGGTACCTGCGCGGCATCGGCGCGGTATCGGCGCGGTATCGGCGCGGCATCTGCGAATAGTTTGCAAACTGTAAGAAGCACGCATAGGCGGTGGGGTCATCGCGCTGCAGCATCCTCGGCGTTTGCTATCGTATGTCCCCGCTCTCCTCTTCCTACACCACTTATGAGCACTGCCGCTCTACCCGCGCGCCGCGCCCCAGACAGCTTCGCCATCCTGCTGATGGTCGCGTTGTGCGCGATCTGGGGACTCCAGCAAGTGGCGATCAAAAGCACTAATTCCGCGCTGCCGCCGGTGTTTCAGGCGGGTTTGCGCTCGGCGATCGCGGCCGTACTGGTATGGGGCTGGGCGCGCTCGCGCGGCACGCCGCTGTTTCGCGACGACGGCACGCTAGGCGCGGGCCTGCTCGCTGGCGTGCTGTTCGCCGGCGAATTCGTGTGCATTTTTCTCGGCCTGACGCTGACCAGTGCGTCGCGCATGGCCGTGTTCCTCTACACCGCGCCGTGTTTCACCGCGCTCGGCCTGCACTGGTTCGTCGAAGGCGAACGGATGCGGCGCATCCAGTGGGCCGGCATCGTGGTCGCGTTTGCGGGGATCGCGCTGGCGTTCGCGGACGGCTTCCTGCACGGCAACGGAGCGCCAGGCTCGACGCTCAACGGTGTGGCCGGCGACGCGCTCGGCGTGCTGGCCGGCATCGCATGGGCCGCGACGACCGTGGTGGTGCGCGCAACCCGGCTCGCGCACTCGAGCGCCAGCAAAACGCTGTTCTATCAACTGACGGTCTCGGCGGTGGTCCTGCTCGCGCTGGCGCTCGGACTCGGCGAGGCGCGGGTGGAGAACGTCACGCCGCTCGCGGTGATGAGTCTCGCGTATCAAGCGGTGGTGGTCGCGTTCGTCAGCTATCTGGTGTGGTTCTGGCTGCTCACGCGCTACATTGCTTCGCGCCTGTCGGTGTTCGCGTTCCTGACGCCACTGTTCGGCGTGACGTTCGGCGTGTTGCTGCTCGGCGAGTCGTTCAGCCTGCGCTTTCTGATGGCCGCGCTGCTGGTGCTGACAGGGATTGCACTGGTGAATGCGCCAGTGAAGCGCGCGGCCGCCTGATAGCGGCCCATCGTGCGAAGAATGAAGACGCGTTGTGAGCGCAACGCGTCTTGCTTGATGCGATGAAAAGCGCCCCGCTCAGGCCTCGTCGTCAGGCGCGGTCCCGGCCGCAGCCGCGCCGCGCGACGGCGACGCCGCCAGCACCTGCGCGACGCGTACGTATTCGGCCACCGGCACGTCTTCGGCACGACGTTGCAGATCGAAGCCGAGCGCGTCGAAATCCACTGAGTCTCGATAAGCGCCCAGCGTATTGCGCAGCATTTTGCGCCGCTGCGAGAAGGCCGCCGTCACCACTTCACCGAGCACGCGCTCATCCACATCCGGCAGCTCGTGCACTTCGTACGGAATCATCCGCACGATCGCCGAATCGACTTTCGGCGGCGGGTTGAACGCCTCGGGCGGTACGTCGAGTTGCTTGTCGATCACGTAACGGTATTGCAGCATCACCGAAAGACGGCTGAACGCCTTGGTGCCAGGCTCCGCCACCATCCGCTCGACCACTTCGTTCTGCAGCATGAAATGCTGATCGATCACCCGATGCGCGAACGCCGTCAGATGAAACAGCAATGGGCTGGAAATGTTGTACGGCAGATTGCCGACGATACGCAGCGACGCTTTCTCGCCGTCGGCCGCCAGTGAGCCGAAGTCGAACGCGAGCGCGTCGCCCGCGTGCAGTTCGAGCAGCGCGCCGAAGCGCGTCTTCAGCCGGCCGATCAGATCGCGGTCCAACTCCACCGCGTGCAACGGCGCTTCAGGCGTTGCCAGACGCTCGATCAGCGGTGCGGTAAGCGCGCCGAGGCCCGGCCCGATCTCGACCATGCGCTCGCCGCGCTGCGGCCGGATCACGTCGACGATCGAATCGATCACGCCCATGTCGACCAGAAAGTTCTGACCGAAACGCTTGCGCGCGATGTGGCCCTGGTGGCGGCCCTGCTGCTGTCTGCTGGTGGACATCGAAGAAACGCTAAGAAAGAGAACTGCTTAAAAAGAAACGCGCCGGCCGTGCTACGCCATCGACGCGGCCGGGTCGCGATACGCACGCGCCCCAGCAGGAATTCAAGCGCCGCGGCCATGCGGCTTTGCTACGGTCGTACAGCGGCCTTGTCAGCCCGCGCGGCGGTGCTGTGCCATCGACACAGCCGTATCGATCGCGGCAATCAGGCTGCCTGAGTCGGCGCGGCCGGTGCCGGCCAGGTCGAGCGCGGTGCCGTGGTCGACCGAAGTGCGGATGATCGGCAAGCCGAGCGTGATGTTGATGCCTTCGCCAAAGGTCGCGTACTTCAGAACCGGCAAGCCCTGATCGTGGAACATCGCCAGCACGCAATCGGCCTGCTCCAGATAGCGCGGCTGGAACAATGTGTCGGCCGGATAAGGACCGGGCGCGTCGATGCCTTGCTCGTTCGCGAGCTTCAGCGCCGGCGCGATCACGTCGATTTCCTCGCGGCCGAGATAGCCGTTTTCGCCCGCATGCGGATTCAACCCCGTCACGAGGATGCGCGGCGCAGGCAAGCCGAAATGGTGCCGCAAATCATGATCGACGATGCGCAGCGTCTCGACGATACCGTCGATCGACAGCGCGGCCGACACGTCCTTCAGCGGCAGATGCGTGGTAGCGAGCGCAACCCGCAGCGGACGCTTGCCGGTGCCCGCCAGCATCATCACCACGCGCGGCGTATGCGTGCGTTCGGCCAGATATTCGGTGTGGCCGGTGAACGGCACGCCGGCGTCGTTGATCGTGCTCTTTTGCAGCGGCGCGGTGACGATCGCGTCGAATGTGCCGGCCACCGCGCCGTCGATTGCGCTATCGAGCAGATCGAGCACGTAGCGGCCGTTCGCCGCGTCGAGCTTGCCCGCCTGCGACGGCGCGCCGAGCGGCCGATGTTCGACCCGCACGCGTTGGCCGTCGGCCGTCAATGCAACCCAATCGACCCCCACCGCGCGCGCGCGTTCGGCAAGCAGTGCGGCGTCGCCCAACACGGTGAACTGCGCGCCGGGCCAATGCGCCGCCGCGCCGGCCAGCGCCTGCACGGTGAGTTCGGGACCGACGCCGGCAGGCTCGCCGGTCGTGATCGCGATCTGCAACGGAAGGCTGGCGGACGGCGCGGCGTTTGTCATGAGATCAGTTCAAACCGGTCAGGACGGGCTTCACTTCCACATAGGCGGTGTCGCGCAATTCGCGCAGCCAGTCGGCGTAAGCCTGCTCAGCCTTGCGCTGGCCGATCGCCTGACGCGCCAGATCCATCTGCTGCGAAACCGAGCCTTCCGATTCGCGGCGGCCGAGCACCTGAATCAGGTGATAACCGTACTCGCTGCGCACCGGATCGCTGATCTGACCGTCCTGCAAGCTGTTCATCGCGCGCTCGAACTCCGGCACCGTTTCGCCCGGGCTGATCCAGCCCAGATCGCCGCCTTGCGACGACGAACCGTCCTGCGAGTACGTGTGAGCGAACTTCGCGAAGTCACCGCCCGCGGCGATCTGGCTCTTGATCTCGAGCAGTTTCTGACGCGCTTGCGGCTCCGACATACCGTCGCCGACGCGCAGCAGAATGTGGCGCACGTGCGTTTGCACGAGTTTCGGCGCATCCGAGCTGCTGCCCTGGCCGGCGCGGCGATCGACGAGGCGCACGACTTCGAAACCGTCGTTCGTGCGGATCACGTCAGGGCCGACCTCGCCCGGACGCAGCGACGAAGCGGCCTTGACGAACTCAGGCGGCAGTTTGGACGGCGTCACGAAACCGAGATCGCCGCCTTTGCTCGCATCCGGCGCCTGCGAATTCGACTTTGCGAGCTTTTCGAAATTGGCGCCGCCCTTCGCTTCGGTCAGCAGGGCCTGGGCCTTTTTCTGCGCGGCTTCGATATCGGTTTCCGACGCATTCAGCGGCGCCTTCAGGAAAATGTGCTGGAAGTGCAGATCGCTGCTCAGGCCGGCGTTCGGACCACGCTGACTGGCGATGTAGTTCGCGACCTCGGCGTCCGACACCGTGACCTTGCTGTCCACTTCCTTCTCACGCAGGCGCGACAGCGTCAGTTCGGTGCGCGCGTCGTTCGTGAAGGTGGTCCAGGGCACGCCTTGCGCCTCGATGCGCGCGCGGTACATCTCGAGCGTCAGGTTGTTCGCCTGTGCGAGACGTTCGAGCGTTTTCTGCACGGTGGCGTCGTCGATATTGATGCCGTCTTCCTTCGCCTTCTGCAACTGGATGCGTTCCAGCACCATCTGGTTGAGCACCTGCTGACGCAACTGATCGGCTGGCGGAACCGGCGCGTTCTGCTGGTTCAGCCGGCGCGTGATCAGGCCCATGCGCTCGTCGAGTTCGCGTCGCGTGATGACGCCGTTGTTGACCACGGCCGCGATCGTATCGACCGTCTGGCCGCTGCTGCCCGGAAGGGCCTGCGCCTGAGCGGGCGCCACCGACAGGAAAGACGCCGCGGCGGCCAGTCCGGCCGCAAGCGTTGCCAAGCGAAGCTTTTTCATGATTGCCACAGATACTCCAATGATGTCGGGCGCGCCTGGCCCGTCTTTTCGCGTTCTATAAATGGTCGAAACCGAACGAGCGTGGACGAGCGTCATTCGTAGTTGGTGAAACGTGCTTCCGGCGGCGGCGGCGGGGGCAACGGCGTATAGCCGGCGACACCCGCGCGGAACGCCGAAATCAGCCCGTTATCGACGCTCGACAAGCCCTTGAACGTCAACTGCGCAAGAAACCGCGTGCTCGACTGCTGCTGCGACGAAGTGTTCAGACCGTTTGCATAGCGCTGGATCCCGGCGCCGAGCGTCCAGCAATCCGCGTCGTATTGCAGGCCCACCAGACCGTCGACGATCCGATGCCCGCCCAGGTCGTAGTTGAAGCGACCGACACCGTACACGCGATGCATCAACGGCCATTGCCCGGAAATCAGCACCTGATTGATCGGCTGGTTGTCCAGCGTGGTATTCGCGCGGGTGTAACGATACGCGACGTTGATCACCCGACCGCTGCTCGGACTGAAGCCGAAACCCACGCTCGTTTTTACCAGCTGATTGTTGTCGGCATTATATTGGAACGCAGTTTCCGAAGCGAAACCGGCGCCGAGCTTCACCGAGCCGCCCACGATCAGGTCCGAATGCGTGGCCTGCGTGCTGGTCTGATTCGGCAGCAGCGTGACGCGCTGATCCTGGAAGTAATACTGCTGCGCGATCACGAAGCGCGCGCGTTCGTCGCCGGTTGCCGGGTTGATGAAGCGCGTGGTGATGGCCGCGGTCAGACGGTTCGCGTCGGCGATCCGGTCGTTGCCGACGAACGTGTTCGGCTGGAAGATTTCCGCGAGACCGAAGTCGGAATCGGCGGTATCGAACAGCGGCGCGGATTCCTGGTTCCGATACGGCGTGTACACGTAGTACAGGCGCGGCTCCAGCGTCTGGATGTAATCCTCGCCGAAGATGCGCACCGAACGGTCGAAGATCAGCCCGGTGTCGAAGCTGAGCGTCGGAATCGATTCGGTGAAGTTCTTCGGCGTGCCGACCGGCACGTCGCTGCTGATGTTGTGCAGGTTGTACGACGCGAAGTGCCACTGCACCTTCGGCGTGATGAAGTAGCCCGGCCCGACCACCGAATACGACAGGTACGGGTTGAACATCACACGCTGACCTTCGGTCAGATCGGCGGTTGTGATCCGGAAATTCGTGTAATCGGCTTCCGCGCCGTAATCGAAACCGCCGACGTTGTACTTCGCGTACTTCACGTTCAACTGCGGCTCGCGGCCATACGGCGCGATGGACGGCGTCAGCGTCTGCCAGTGCTGTTCGCGCGCGAGCACCGACCACGGGCCGTTGTTATAGGTCAATCCGGCTTCCTGTTGATACAGGAGCTGGGTGCCGTTCATGAACTGGCTGGCCGACGACGCAAGGTCTTCCGGATAGGTGTTGTCCGAAACCTTGTTGTAATAGATGTAGCCGCCGAACCCGTTGCCGAAGCTCTGGTTGTGCTGGATGTACAGCGCGTAGCGGTTGGTCTTCGTCAGGTGATCGTCGGGCAGGAATTCGCCGGTGATCGAGCCGGAATACGTGGGCGACAGGTAGCGGAAGTTCGTCTGCAACTGCACGCCGCGCTTCGAGATCAGACGCGGCGTGACGGTCAGATCGCGATTCGGCGCGATGTTGAAGTAATACGGAACCGACAGCTCGTAACCGTTGGACGAGCTGATCGAGAACGTGGGCGGCAGAATACCGCTGCGCCGCTCACCCGACAGCGGGAACGACAGCCACGGCGACGCGAACACCGGCACGCCCTGGAAGAACAGCACGCCGTTATACGCGACACCTTCGTCCGCGCCGGTGTCGAAATCGAACTCGCTGCCCTTGATGTACCAGGCCGGATTGTCCGCGCAGGCGCAGGCCGTGTACGTGCCTTTGGTAAATACCGAACGCTCGTTGTCGAGCAGATCGACGCGCTCCGCGCTGCCCGAGCCGCCGGTCACGTTGAAGCGGTACTTCGGCGTGGACATGAAGCCCTCGCTCGAGTCCACCCGCATGTGCGCCTCGGGCCCGGAGAACGTCGCGCCGTTGTTGTTCACATGGACCTGGCCATAGGCGTCGGCCATGTCCGTGTCCTGATCGTAGTGCAGCGCGTCCGCCTTGATCACCATCGTATTGCGACGCACCTCCGCCGAGCCTTTGGCGGCCATGTCCTGATCGGTGGTGCCGCTGGTGCTGTCGCCGAGCACGAAGGTGGCCGGCTTCTGCCCGGTCTGCAACGGATGCTCTTCGAGTTGCGGGGCGAGCTGCATGCCCCAGGGCGCGTCGATAGGTTGCGGCTGCGCGGCTTCCCCGACCAACTGGGCGTGAGCAAGCGCGGGCATCAGGCCCGGAACGGCGATCAACGCCGCGACGAGCCGCCTTTTGCGCGGCACAACGGCACAAGAGGGAGTCGTTTGGGAAAGCTGTCTAGGCGGCATGTATCGTTTGGCGAATCGGCCCGTCCGTCAGCTTTTGCAGTCACGATCCACCGCCTGCACACCGCGACCGTGACAGTCGGCTGCACATCAATATTGACAATCAGTCGAACGGTGAGGCGGGCGGTAAAGCGGAATGCGCGAAAGCTGGCGTGAGTCGCGTCAAAAAAGTCGTGGGGTATTATATGGCAAGACGTTGCCCCTCTGAATTTGCCGCCGGTTTTCATGACGCTGCCCCCTTCCCAAGACTCCACCGATACCCGCCTCGAACTGCTCAATGTCTGGCTGCAAGGCCATGCCGGGCGTTACGGGCTCGATCTCGCCACCCTCGCGCCGGCCTCGTCCGACGCCAGTTTTCGCCGCTATTTCCGGCTTGCCGGTAAGGCGGCGGAAGGCGAAAGCGTCGGCACGGTCATCGCCGTCGATGCGCCGCCGCCCGAAAAGTGCCGCGAATTCGTGCAAGTCGCGCAATTGCTCGACGCTGCGGGCGTGCATGTGCCCCGCGTGCTGGAAGTCGATTTCGACGCGGGCTTCATGCTCGTCGCCGATCTGGGCAGCGCGTCCTACCTCGGCGCGCTGACCGAAGCGCAAAGCGGCGACGACCCGCGCCCGTCCCGCACGCTGATGCGCGACGCGCTCGACGCGCTGATCCGCTTCCAGCTCACGTCCCGCGAAGACGTCTTGCCGCCATTCGACGAAGCCTTCCTGCGCCGCGAGATGGAACTGATGCCGGAGTGGTTCATCGGCCGCCATCTGGGCCGTGAGGTCGACGAAAAAACCCGCGGGCTGCTCGACCGGACCTTCGCGCTGCTGATCGCGAGCGCGCGCTCGCAGCCGCAAGTGTTCATGCTGCGCGATTTCATGCCGCGCAACCTGATGATCGCAACGCCGAACCCCGGCGTGCTCGACTTCCAGGACGCGGTGTACGGACCGATCACGTACGACGTCGCGTCGCTCCTGCGCGACGCGTTCCTGAGCTGGGACGAAGAGTTCGAACTGGATTGCTTCGTGTACTACTGGGAGCGCGCGAAAAAAGCCGGCCTGCCGGTCGATCCGGATTTCGGCGAGTTCTACCGTCAGCTCGAATGGATGGGTCTGCAACGGCATATCAAGGTGCTGGGACTGTTCTGCCGGATCAACTATCGCGACAGCAAACCGCACTACATGAAGGATCTGCCGCGCTTCATCGGCTATGCGCGCAAGGTGGCCGAACGCTATGCGCCACTGCGCCCGTTCGCGAAGCTGCTCGACGATCTCGAAGGCCGCGCGAATGAAGTCGGCTACACCTTCTGACCGATGACGATGTCCCTGAACACAGCGATGATTTTCGCCGCGGGTCGCGGCGAGCGTATGCGTCCGTTGACCGATACGCGCCCGAAGCCCCTGCTCGAAGCGGGCGGCAAACCGCTGATCGTGTGGCAGATCGAACGGCTCGCGCGCGCGGGCTTCAAGACGATCGTGATCAATCACGCGTGGCTCGGCGAGACGATCGAAACCGCGCTCGGCGACGGTTCGCGCTGGGGCGTGCAGTTGCGTTACTCGGCGGAACATGACGCGCTCGAAACCGCGGGCGGCATCGCGCAGGCGCTGCCGCTGCTCGAAGACGGCGGCGCGAGCGAGGTGTTTCTCGCGGTGGCCGGCGACGTCTACGCGGATTTCGATTACGCGGCGCTGAATGCACACGCCGAACGGCTTGCGGCATCGCCCGAGCCGGGCATGCATCTGGTGATGGTGCCGAACCCGGCGTTTCATCCGAACGGCGATTTTGGTCTGGTCGACGGCATGCTGTCGCTCGACACGCAACCGCGCTTCACGTTCGGCAGTATCGGCCTCTACGACACGCGCATGTTTCGCGCGCTGCCGCGCGGCACGCGGCGTGCGCTCTCGCCCTACTACCGCGAGACGATCGCGCGCGGTCTCGCGAGCGGCGAACTGTACGAAGGCCTGTGGGAAAACGTCGGCACGCCCGCGCAATTACAGGAACTGGATCAACGGCTGCGCGCGGGCTGAATCGCCCGAATCGCCTGAATCGGCCCGGCTCGCCCGGCGGCGCTCAATGCCCGCCATCCACCGCTTCCGCGGATTCCGGCGTCTGTTCCGCGCGTTGCTGTTGCAATGCCCACATCTGCGCGAACAGGCCGTTCGCGTGCAGCAACTCGGCGTGCGTGCCACGCTCGACGATGCGCCCCTTGTCCATCACGATGATCTGCTGCGCGTGCACTACGGTCGACAGCCGGTGCGCGATGATCAGCGTGGTGCGCTCGCGGGCGATCTGATCGAGCTCGTGCTGGATCGCGCGTTCCGAACGCGAATCAAGCGCGGACGTGGCCTCGTCGAACAGCAGGATCGGCGGGTTTTTCAGAATCGTGCGCGCGATCGCCACACGCTGCTTTTCGCCGCCCGAGAGCTTGAGTCCACGCTCGCCGACCGGCGTGTCGTAGCCCTTCGGCAGTCCTTCGATGAACTCGTGGATATGCGCCGCGCGCGCCGCCGCGAGCACTTCTTCGCGCGTGGCCGAAGGACGTCCGTAGGCAATGTTGTAGTAGATCGAATCGTTGAACAGCACCGTGTCCTGCGGCACGATCCCGATCGACGCGCGCAACGAATCCTGCGTGACGTCGCGAATATCCTGACCGTCGATGGTGATCGCGCCACCCGTCGCGCGTTCGAGATCGTAGAAGCGGAACATCAGCCGCGCGAGCGTGGATTTGCCCGAGCCGCTGTGACCGACCACCGCCGTCGTGGTGCCCGCGGGAATCGTGAAACTCACGTCGTGCAGGATCTGCCGCGCCGGTTCATACGCGAAGTTCACGTGCTCGAAACGCACCTGCGCGCCGCTCACCCGCAAGTCGCGCGCGTCGGCGAGATCGGGTACTTCCTGCGCGGCGCCGAGCAGCGTGAACATGCGGTCCATGTCGGTCAGACTTTGCTTGAGTTCGCGATACACCACGCCGAGAAAATTCAGCGGAATGTACAACTGAAGCATGAATGTATTGATCAGCACCAGATCGCCGAGCGTGAGCCGCCCGGCCATCACACCTTCGGTTGCGCGCCACAGAATGAACACGAGCCCCGTACCGATGATCGCCTGCTGCCCGAAGTTCAGCGCCGATAACGAACGCTGCGATTTGATCGCCGCCGTGCGGTAGCGCTTGAGGTTTTCGTCGTAACGCGACGCTTCCCATTCTTCATTGCCGAAGTACTTGACGGTCTCGTAGTTGAGCAACGAATCGATTGCGCGCGAGTTCGCCTTCGAATCGAGATCGTTCATCGTGCGGCGAAAATGCGTGCGCCACTCGGTCACTTTCACGGTGAACGTGATGTACGCCGCGAGCGCGATGAACGTGACGATCGCGTAATACGCCTCGTATTTGACGACGAAAAAGCCGAGCACGAGCCCGACTTCCACGAGCGTCGGCAGAATGCTGTACAGCGAGTACGAGATCAGTTGCGTGATGCCGCGCGTGCCGCGTTCGATATCGCGCGACATGCCGCCCGTCTGCCGCTCGAGGTGAAAGCGCAGCGACAGCGCATGCAGATGGCGAAACACTTTCAGCGCCAGTTGGCGCACCGCGCTTTCGGTCACTTTCGAAAAAAGGATTTCGCGCAGTTCGGTGAATAGCGACGTGGACAGCCGCACCACCGCATACGCGACGACCAGCAAGCCGACGCCGCCCAGCAGCACGATGCCCGGCGCGTCGTGCGCGCGGCCGAGCGCGGTCAGATGCTGCACCGACGCGAGGCCGTCGACGATTTTTTTCATCACGATCGGCACGCCCAGATTGGCGACCTTCGCACCGATCAGACAACTCAGCGCGAAACCGACGCGCCATTTGTAGGTGGCCAGATATGGCAGCAGCGACAGGATCGTCTGCCAGTCGTTGCGCGGCTGGGTGGAAATGGGCGAAGGTTCGGACGAGGGCGTACGGCGCATGGGATCGACTGGGGGAGAGTGCGGAAGGACGGAGTTCGCAGCGGCGCGCCGACCGGCAGTGGACGAACCGGGCCAACCCGGCGCTCTGCATGGTGTCGTGCGACCCGGCTGGGCGCTTTCCCGTACAATTCCTGATCTTTCTATTGTCGCAGAAGCCGGCTGGCGCCGCTTTTCATCGGATGTCCGGCCGTGGTGCAGTGGGCCGTGCCGCGCTCGCTGAGCGCAGCGCTGTGCGGCCGCGCCGTGCAGTTGTCGTGAAATTCCCCGCCTGCTGGTCGAGTCGACCGAGCCAAACGTTTTTCAAGGGTGTCCCGATGACCGAACCGCTTCAACTCCCGCAAAAACCCTGTGCACTGCGTGTCATGCCGCAGCCGTCTGACGCGAATGTCCACGGCGACGTGTTCGGCGGCTGGATCATGGCGCAAGTGGATATCGCCGGCTCGATTCCGGCGAGCCGGCGCGCCAACGGCCGGGTGGCGACCATCGCGGTCAATTCGTTCGTGTTCAAGCAGCCGGTGTTCGTCGGCGATCTGCTGAGCTTTTACGCGGACATCGTCAAGACGGGCAATACGTCGGTGACGGTGGCGGTCGAGGTTTACGCGCAGCGTATGAGCCTCACCGAAGATCTCGTCAAGGTTACCGAGGCCACGCTCACTTACGTCGCAACCGATAGCGACCGTCGCCCGCGCGCGTTGCCGGTGCTGGAGTAAACGTCGCGTGGCATTTCACGCACATGATGATGCCGGAGATCGTCGCGAAGGCAGCGCATCCGCGCTTGCAGGCCTTTTCCGACGCGGCAGAGCAGTTGCCGGTGTTCGTCGATACGCCTGCGGTTTAAGCGCCGCATGGAGGCGGCCGGCTTCACTGCCCATTGCAGATGCCGAGCCGCTGCGCCGCCGCGGCATTGCTGCCGGCTGCCGTTGCCGCACGGGCGTTGCTGACCGCGCGCGCAACGATGCATAGCAGTGTCCCGATCAGTAGCGCGGCGGCCATCCACGGCAGCGTGAACGCGCCGTAGCGGTCGATCGCCATACCGCCCAGCGCGCCGCCGGCTGCGATCGCGAGATTCCAGATCGTGACGATCATCGACTGCGCGACATCGGCGCCCTCTCCCGCGGCGCGCGCCGACGCGGTCTGAAACAACGTGGCGGCGCCGCCGAATGCGAAACCCCACACCCCCACGCCGACATAAACGGCGCCCGCCAGATTGCTCGCCAGACCGAGCACCACAGCCGCCACACCGAACAACGCGACGCTCACCTGCGTCAGCCGGCACAGATGCCGGTCCACCAGCACGCCGACGATCGCGATGCTTGCAATCGAGGTCGCGCCGAACACGAACAGCACCGCATCCACACGCTGCTGCAAATGCGCGAGCACGAGAAACGGCGAGATATAGGTGTACAGAATGTTATGGGCGAGCACGTACGCGAACATCACTGCGAGCGTCGGCTTGAGACCGGGCGACGCGAGCACGCCGCTCAACGTCGTGCGCCGACCCGCCGGCTGGCCCGCGAAATCGGGCACCTGCCAGCGCACCCAGCCGAGCAGCACGAGCGTCATCACGCTCATCGCGCCGAATGTGTAGCGCCAGCCGAGCGCCGCGCCCACCCACGTCCCGAGCGGAATGCCGAGCGATAGCGCGACCGGGATGCCCGTCATCGCGATGGCGATCGCCCTGCCCTGCAAATGCGCGGGCGCCATGCGCGCCGCGTAGCCGGCGAGCAGCGCCCACACCAGCCCGGCCGACACGCCGGCAAAGAAACGCGCGACCAGCGTGAGCGCGTAGTGAGTCGACAGCGTGGTCACCGTATTGACGACGACGAACCCCGCAATCGCAATCAGCAACAGCGGACGACGACGCCAGCCGCGCGTCGCGATCGCAAGCGGAATCGCCGCGAGCAGGGACCCGATCGCGTACACGGTGACGAGCTGTCCGATCAGCGCCGCCGACACCCCGAGATCGCCGCTCATTTCGCGCAGCAGGCCGGCGGGCAGCGCTTCTGTGAGGATGGTGATCAGACCGGCGGTGGCGAGCGCGAGCAGGCCCGAAAGCGGCAGACGATCGGCGGGGCGCGTTGGCTGTGGGGGTTGTGCCGTCGGGGCAGACTCAGTGACGTGGGTGGCTTCGCTCATAGTGCGCTCGCCTCAAGCACCGTACGCGCAGCAGCCCCGCCGTACACCGCATCGCGCAACGCGTCGACGAACGCGCCGGACATGCCCTCGTACAACGTGTTGGTCAACGCAACGACGCTCAAGCCGCAGCTTCGATCGACGAACCACGAATGGCCATACGCGCCGCCCCAGCGCCAGGTGCCGGGCGACTCCGGCGATCCTGCCGCAAGCGGGTCGCGCAGCACCGCGAAGCCCAGACCGAACCCATAGCCCGGCTTATCCGGCGGACCCAGTTCGCCCGTCTGGTTACGACCCATTTCATCGACTGCCTCACGCGGCAGCAACGCACCGCCGCCGTCGCGCAACGTGTCGAGCAGACGCAGCACGTCGCCCGCGCTGCCCACCATGCCCGCGCCGCCGGATGCAAACGCGCGGCGCTCCAGCGCGCGTGCCGGTTCGAAATCGATGCCGACCGTGCCTTCGAACGGCGACACACGCTCCCTGTCGCGCAGCCGATGCGGTTGCGGCACGTCGTTGACGTACGGTGTGGCGAGCCGCGATGCGTCGGTCGTATGAAAACCGGTGTCCTGCATACCCAGCGGCCCGGTGACGAGTTCCCGCACGGCCTCCTCCAGCGGCAGACCGGTCACGCGCTCGATCAGCGCGCCCAGCACGTCGATCGACAGCGAGTAGTGCCACGCCGTGCCCGGTGCGAACAACAAGGGCACGCTGGCGATCCGGCGCAGGTTCTCCGTCAACGTGAGATTCGCGCGATCCATGCCGTCCGAGACGCCGGCACGGGCGTACGGGCCGTCTGCGTCGGCTTCGAGAAAGCGGTAGCCGAGCCCCGACGTGTGAGTCAGCAAATGACGCACGGTGATATGCGCGGCGAGCCCGTCCGGAGCCCGCGGCGTGAATTCGGGCAGGTGGCGCACGAGCGCGTCGTCGAGTCCGAGCCGCTGCCGGCTGACCAGCACCATCGCGGCCGTCGACACGATCGGCTTCGAAATCGACGCGAGCCGGAACAGCGTGTCTTCACGCATCGGCTGCCCGCGCTCGCGGTCGGCGAAACCCAGCGCACGGCGATAGACAATCTCACCGTTGCGCGCAATCAGCACGACGCCGCCGACGAGGCGCCGCGCGGCCAGCGCGGCATCGATCACCGCATCGACGCGCGCCGCAAGCGGCCCATCTTGCACAGCAACGCGGGACGGCTCGGACAAGTCGGACATGGCAGCTCCAGATCAGGAGAAAAGGGATGCGGCCATCATACGAAGCCGGCAATTGAAGAAAAACTGGGATAGAGTTCCTCGCTCTACGGACATGAATGTCCGCAATCGGAGGCGACGGTGGAAAGTCTGAGCGGATTTCTGGTGTTCGTGCAGGTGGCCGAAACACGCAGCTTCGTCACGGCCGGACGCTTGCTCGGCGTGTCGGCGTCGGCGGTCGGCAAGCGCATCGCGCGCCTCGAAGAACGGCTCGGCGTGCGGCTTTTTCATCGCAGCACGCGCAGCATCACGCTGACCAGCGACGGCGTGCAATTCCTCGAACGCAGCCGGCGGATCCTCGCCGAGATCGAAGCAGCGGAGCTGGAGATGTCGCAGAGCGCCGGCTCGCCGCGCGGCCGCCTGCGCGTGAGTCTGCCGCTGGTCGGCTCGCTGGTGCTGCCCACGCTCGCCGATTTCATGCTCGCGTATCCGGAGATCGAACTGGATCTGGATTTCAGCGACCGCGTCGTCGACGTGATCGAAGAAGGCTTCGACGCGGTCGTGCGTACCGGCGTACTGCGCGATTCGCGGCTCGCCGCGCGCCAACTCGGTTCGTTCGGCAACATACTGGTGGGCGCGCCGGCCTACTTCGCCCGCCGCGGCACGCCGCAAAAACCCGCCGATCTCACGGATCACGTGTGCCTGCACTACCGCTATCCGACGAGCGGCAAACTCGAGATCTGGCCGTTGCGGCGCGAAGCCGGCGAACGCGAGGTGACGCCGCCTGTTTCGATGGTCTGCAATAACGTGGAAACGCGCACCTGCTTCGCGATGCGCGGCTTGGGGATTGCCTGCGTGCCGGATTTTTCCGTCCGCGAGGCGTTGCGGGATGGACTGCTCTGCACGGTGCTCGACGACCATATCGAGCGGCGCATCGACATCAACGTCGTCTGGCCGGCCGGACGCAGCGTGCCGCCGAGGCTGCGTGTGTTCATCGACTTCATGGCCGCACGAATTCTGGCGGACGACGATTCGCAGAAAGCGAGCGGGCGCGCGTCGTCGTAAAGCGTCGCGACGCAACTACGCGTTGCGCTTGCGGATGCGGGCGGTTGCGGATGCTTCTGTAGATGCTTTACGCGAGCGCCGCTTGCCGCCCCACGCCGCCTTTGAACAGCGCGGAAATCGCATCGGTCGACAGCGGCTTGGCGAAGTAGAAACCTTGCATCTCGTCGCATGCGCGCTCTTTCAGAAAATCGAGTTGCGCGAGCGTCTCCACGCCTTCCGCGATCACCTGCAATTTCAGCGAATGCGCGAGCGCGATGATCGCCGACGTGATCGTCTCGTCGTCACCCGAGATGCCGATGTCCGACACGAACGAACGGTCGATCTTCAGCCGGTCCACCGGGAAGCGCTTCAGATAGCTGAGGCTCGAATAGCCGGTGCCGAAATCGTCGATCGCGAGACCGATGCCGAGCGCGTGCAGCTCGTTCAACATCGACACCGCCTCTTCGGCGTTGCGCATGATCGTGCTCTCGGTCAACTCCAGTTCGAGGTATTGCGGTTCGAGCCCGGTTTCGGCCAGCACCTGCATCACGAGACGCGCAATATCGCGCTGCTGGAAAACCCGCGCGGACAGATTCACCGACACCCGCGCGGGCGGCAATCCTTCGTCCTGCCACGCCTTGTTCTGCCGGCACGCCTCTCGCAACACCCACTCCGACAGCGGCCCGATCAGGCCGCTTTCCTCGGCCACCGGAATGAACGACGACGGCGGCACCAGCCCAACCTCCGGATCGCTCCAGCGCACCAGCGCCTCGGTGCCGACGATCTGCCCACTGACGATATCCACCTGCGGCTGGTAATGCAGCAGGAACTCGTTGTCGCGCAACGCGCGGCGCAAACGCCGCTCGAGATTCAGCCGTGCGCCGGCGCTCGCGTTCATCTCCGGCTGATAGAACTGGAACGTATTGCGGCCCATGTCCTTCGCGCGGTACATCGCGAGGTCGGCTTTTTTCATCAGCGTTTCGGCGTCTTCGCCGTCTTGCGGGAACAGGCTCGCGCCCATGCTGCAACCGACGTACAACTCGGTGCCGTCGAGCCACACCGCCTCGGAGACCGCCGCGCGCACGCGCTCCATCCACGCGATCAGCGACTGTTCGTCGACGGTGTCGGTCATCACGATCACGAACTCGTCGCCGCCGTGCCGCGCGACGGTGTCGCTCGTGCGCGTGCAGCGCGCGAGCCGCTCCGCGACTACGGCGAGCAGCCGGTCGCCGACGCTATGGCCGAGACTGTCGTTGACGTTCTTGAAGCCGTCGAGATCCATGAACACCACGGCGACACCCTTGTGCTGCCGTTGCGCGACGATCAGCGCGTGTTGCAGCCGGTCGCGCAGCAGATTGCGGTTCGGCAGACGCGTGAGGCTGTCGTAATTGGCCTGATATTCGAGCTGTTCCTGATAGCGCATCAGGTCGGTCACGTCGTTGATCACGCCGATGTGATGCGTGATCACACCCTCGGCGTTCGGCACCGGCGCAATGAACAGCTGATTCCAGAACAGCGCGCCGTCCTTGCGATAGTTGCGCACCACCGCGCTCACTTCGCGATTCGCCGCGAGCGCCTGGCGGATCAGCGCGACGCCTTCCTGGTCACGGTCGTCGCGTTGCAGCACGCGGCAGTCCTGGCCGGCCAGTTCGGCCGGGTCGTAGCCGGTAATCCGCTTGAATGCAGGGTTCACGTATTCGATCAGATTGCCCGACGGCGACGGCGCGGTGATCAGAATCGCGTTGACGCTCGCGTCGAGCGCGCGGCTTTGCAGACGCAACGCGAGGTCCGCGCGCTTGCGCTCGGTGATGTCGGTGTACGAGCCGAGCACGCCGATCACGCGGCCGTCGCTGTCGGTAAACGGCAGCTTGCTCGTGACCGTGGTGCGGTGCACGCCGTCGATCACGAAATCGACCTCGAAGTTCATCTTCGGCACGCCGGTGCTCATCACTTCCTGATCGTGCTCCTGCAGCAGATCGGCGAACGCGCGCCACGGCATCTCGGCATCGGCCTTGCCTTCCACCTGTTCCGGATACGACAGTCCCGCGTCGCGCGCGAACGCCATGTTGCAGCCGAGATAACGCGAGTCGAGCCCTTTCCAGAAAATGCGCTGCGGAATGTTGTCGATCACCGTTTCGAGCATCTGGTTCGAGCGCTGCGCTTCGGCTTCGGCGTTGATCTGTTCGGTGACGTCGTCGGCGAGCACGAAGAACGCGCCGCGGCCCATGAAGTTCAGCGCGTGGTACGAAATGTCGGCGCTGATCATCGAGCCGTCCTTGCGCCGGTGGTGCCAGATGCCGGCCATCGTGCGGCCGTGCGCCGTCGCGTCGCTACGCTGCAGATGCGATTCGAGA
This sequence comes from Paraburkholderia xenovorans, assembly GCF_046030735.1. Lineage (GTDB taxonomy): Bacteria > Pseudomonadota > Gammaproteobacteria > Burkholderiales > Burkholderiaceae > Paraburkholderia > Paraburkholderia xenovorans_A. The sequence continues at coordinate 25,469 of NZ_JAQQBV010000031.1, read as the reverse complement.
CGCGCGATTTCGGCATGCGGGCGGATCGCGCGGATCGTCATGCCGAGAAACTCGCTTTCCGTGTAGCCGTATTGCTTGACGGCGGCCGCGTTGACGGCGAGAAAGCGCAGCGTCTCGCGATCGAAGATATACATCGGCACCGGATGATCGTCGAACAGACTGCGAAAGCGCTCGTCGTTGCGACCGAGCGCGCGGACCGTGCGCAGCTTTTCTCGCGCACTGTTTTCGCGCGCGCCGAAGGTGAAAAACAGCAGCGCGCTGCCGGCCAGCATCGTCATGATCAGGATCAACGTCGCGCGCCGGATCTCGCGCGCGGACGTCTCGACCGAGCTTTGCAACGCGTGGTTTTCCTGCTCGCGCAGCGTCGCCAGCGCGGCTTCGACGCGGTCCAGTCCGAGCCCGAGCCGGGTGTAGGTCGCGGCCGCCCACGCACGGGAATCCTGCGGCGTGGCGGCGGCGCTTTTCAACAGCGCGTCGTCGATGTCATGCCGCAGCGCCTCGCTGTCGGCGGAGAGCCGCGCGAGCGTGCCGAGCATCGCCGGCTCACCTGCCAGCTCGCCGCGCAGTTCGCGCTCCAGACCCGCGATCGAACTCGCCATCGCGGCGGCCGCGTTGACCGGCGCCGCCTGACCCGTGGCTTCGAAACGGCCGAGCGCGGCGAGGCCGCCGTCGAGCGCCGTATGGTAGGCGTCGAGGTTCTGGCGCACGCTCGTCGAACGCAGCATCCGCGCGTCGGCGTCGCGTTCGCCGCCAATCTGCGTGTAGGCGACGAACGCGTTCGTGCCGACCGCGACAGCGACGACCGCCAGATTGATCAGCAGCCGCTTCGAGAAGAAAAGAGTCATGGGTTCCGAACGTCAATCGTTCTGCGGGCGGGGGCGCGTGGTCGCTTCTCAACCGCGGGTCGGCGCGTCGGGCCGCGCCGGGTCGGGTCTTTTTACGCGCCAACCTATGGATAACGGCAGCGTTCGGAACAGATTGAGGGTGGGGCAGAAATAATTAGCCGGTCGCACCTAGCCGGCCGCGCCAAATTCCTTCATTGCGGGGACGAAGTCGTGATTCGCCTCCGGTTTGCGCGACAGTTTGGCGAGCACGTAGCGCTTGAACGGCGCCAGTTCGGCCCACTGCGCGACACCCGGCACAGGCAGACTGGCGAGCCCGGCCTGCCGCGCGACGCCTTCCGGCACGCTATCCGTGCGGCGCCACGCGGGCGCTTCCTCAGGCGTGAACCACTCCGGCTCGACATTGGCATGGGTGCGCAGCATTTCGAACAACGCGTGATCGAAATTCGGCTCGATTTCCGCGTCTTCTTCAACCGGAAACCGCGCCAGCAGCTTGCGGTCTTCGAGCGGCAGCAACTGCCACTGCTCGAGCGAAATGCGCAGCCCGAAACGGTCGAGATTGAACCGCACCGACATCGGGATGAAAGTGAAATTCTCCGAAGACGCGACTTCGAAGTCGAACAGAAGCGGTGCTTCGTTGAGTCCCATGACAGTGTTCCTCGTGGATGATGGGCGACGCTCAGGCCCGGCTTGAGGTATTTTAGAACCTTATTTATGCGATAGCGGGCCGCCCTGCCGTCGTTCCGGGCGCAGAACACGGCCAGAAACGGTTCACGCGGGCGCGCCATCGTAAAGGAGTGAAGCATTGAACGAACTCGAAACAGCGGATCAGCCGGGCGCGGTGGAGCGCCGGGTGCACCGGCATCGCGGCGCGGCGGTCGAAACCGTCACCGATCACGTCGGCCAGGAATGGCCGGTCGCGCTCGTCTTCAACGGCATTTCGCACGCGGTGATGATGTGCACGCCGCGCGATCTGGAAGCGTTCGCGGTGGGTTTCGCGATTTCGGAAGGAATCGTCGAACGCGGCAGCGATATTCAGGACATCGAGGTCGAACTGCATGACGACGACGAATTGCCGCACGCCGAAGTGCAATTGCAGGTCGTGCAGCAGGCATTCGTCGGCTTGAAGGAAAAGCGCCGCGCGTTGGCCGGGCGCACCGGCTGCGGCGTGTGCGGGATCGAAAGCATCGATCTGCTCGATCTGAAACCGGAGCGCGTGCCGGACACCGGTTTTCTGCAACGGCTCGCGACGGACGCGATTGCGCGCGCCGCCCGCGAGTTGCCGGACCATCAGGCGTTGACGCGGCTCACCGGCGGTCTGCACGCGGCCGCATGGTGCGACGCGACAGGCGCGATCGGATATGCGTTCGAAGACGTCGGCCGCCACAACGCACTCGACAAACTGATCGGCCAGCTGGTGCTCGACCGCGTGGATACCAAAGAGGGTTTCGTGTTTCTGTCGAGCCGCGCGAGCTACGAGCTGGTGCGCAAGGCCGCGCGCGTCGACGTGCCGATGCTCGCGACGATCTCGGCGCCGTCGTCGCTGGCGATCGCGATTGCGCGCAAGGCCGGCGTGCGGCTCGTCAGTTTCTGCCGGGAAGCCGGTTACGTCGATTACGACACGTTGCAGCCCGCGCAACCTCTGTGAGGGCGTGCGAACCGCGAACCGAAGCGGGGCGGGGCGGAACTCCGGCTCCGGCCCCGGCCCCGGTTTCAATCTTCATCAATCGAATTGCCGGAAATCCGGCTTGCGCTTCTCGAAGAACGCCTTGAACGCCTCGCGCGCTTCGGGCGCGAGCAGCATCTTGCCGAAATGCAGCGCCTCTTCCGTCATCTGCGTGTGCAGTTCCTGGTGGCTCGCGCGCTTCATCAGGTTCTTAGTCACACGCAACGACGAAGCCGGCAACGCCGCCAGTTTCGCCGCCTGCGCCGCAGCGAATGCTTCCACTTCCGCCGCCGGCAGCACGCGATTCACAAAGCCCATGCGCTGTGCTTCCGCCGCGTCGAATGCTTCGCCGAGCAGCAGTTTTTCCGCCGCCGCCTGATAACCGGCCACGCGCTGCAACAGCAGGCTCGACGCCGCTTCCGGACACAGCCCCAGTTGCGCGAACGGCAGCGAGAAGCTCGCCGTGTCCGCCACATAAACCAGATCGCAATGCAGCAGCAGCGTCGTGCCGATGCCGACCGCCGGCCCCGCCACCGACGCCACCACCGGTTTTTCCGCCGAGCTGATTGCGCGCAGGAACTGGAACACCGGCGCGTTCTCGCCCATCGGCGGCGTCTTCATGAAGTCTTCGAGATCGTTGCCGGCGCTGAAAATGCCTGCGCTGCCGCGAATCAGAATCGCCCGGATCGCCGCGTCGCCGTGCGCTTCGACCAGCGCGTCGGCCATCGTCTGATACATCGCGGCCGTGATCGCGTTTTTCTTGTCGGGCCGGTTGAAGGCAATCGTCAGCACGCCGTCCGCGCGCTCGACCAGAATATCCATCGTCATCTCCTCGTACTCCTGCTGAATGTAAAAAACGGTTCGCGAGCCACGCGGCCGGCGAACCGTTTCCGCGGTTCCGGGGCGATCACCGCGTACATCACCGCGTGGATCACCGACAGAACCGTCGTGCACATGCTTACAGACGCTCGATGATGCCCGCCGCGCCCATGCCGGTGCCGACGCACATCGTCACCATCCCGTACTTAAAGTTACGGCGACGCAGGCCGTGCACTACCGTCGATGCACGAATCGCGCCCGTCGCGCCGAGCGGATGGCCGAGCGCGATCGCGCCGCCGAGCGGATTGATCTTCGACGGATCCAGGCCCAGGTCCTGAATCACCGCGAGCGATTGCGCGGCGAACGCTTCGTTCAGTTCGATCCAGTCGAGGTCGTCGATCTTCAGACCAGCGGCTTTCAGTGCGGCCGGAATCGCTTCCTTCGGACCGATGCCCATGATTTCCGGCGGCACGCCGCGCACGGCGAAGCTGACGAAACGCGCGAGCGGCGTCAGGTTGAATTCCTTCAGCATCTTCTCCGACACGACGATCAGCGCGCCCGCGCCGTCCGAGGTCTGCGAGCTGTTGCCGGCGGTCACCGAGCCCTTGTTGGCGAACACGGTGCGCAGCTTGGCCAGCCCTTCCAGCGACGTGTCGCCACGCGGACCTTCGTCGAGCGATACTTCACGCGTTTTCACCTTCACTTCGCCGGTGGCGAGATCGGGGAAGCGCTCGGTGATCGTGTACGCGGCGATTTCGTCGTTGAACTCGCCGGCTTGCTGCGCGGCGATCGCGCGACGGTGCGATTCGACCGAGAACGCGTCCTGTGCTTCGCGGCTGATCTTCCAGCGCTCGGCGACCTTCTCGGCGGTCAGGCCCATCCCGTATGCGATGCCGATGTCTTCATTGCGATCGAAGATATGCGGCGACATCGACGGCTTGTTGCCCATCATCGGCACCATGCTCATCGATTCGCAGCCGCCGGCGATCATCGCGTCCGATTCGCCGACGCGGATGCGATCCGCCGCCATCGCCAGCGCCGTCAAGCCCGACGCGCAGAAGCGGTTCACCGTCACGCCGCCGACCGTGTTCGGCAGGCCGGCGAGCAGCGCGCCCATCCGCGCGACGTTCAGGCCTTGTTCCGCTTCCGGAATCGCGCAGCCGATGATCGCGTCTTCGATCACCTTGGTGTCGAGGCCGGGCACTTGCGCCACGGCCGATCGGATCGCGTGCACCAGAAGTTCGTCCGGGCGCGTGTTCCTGAACATCCCGCGCGGTGCTTTGCCGATCGGCGTGCGGCTCGCGGCGACGATGTATGCGTCTTGCAGTTGCTTTGCCATTTGGATATATCCCTCGTCGCTTAGTTACGCACCGGCTTGCCGGTCTGCAGCATGCCCATGATCCGTTCCTGCGTCTTTTGCGTGCCGAGCAGATCGACGAACGCACGACGCTCGAGTTTCAGCAGCCATTCTTCGTCGACGAGACTGCCGGCTTCGACATCGCCACCGCACACCGCTTCAGCAATGCGGCTCGCGATCAGGAAATCGTGCTCGCTGATGAAACGGCCGTCGCGCATGTTGACGAGCGATGCCTTGATCGTCGCGATCGCCGAGCGCCCGGCCACCGGCACTTGCGTGACGCGCAGCGGCGGACGATAACCCGCCGCGGACAACGCGCGCGCTTCCTTCTTCGCGACATCGAGCAGTTCGAACACGTTGAACACGATCGTGTCCGACGGCTTCAGGTAACCCATTGCGCGGGCGTCGAGCGCGGAGGCCGAGACCTTCGCCATCGCCGCGTTTTCGAACGACTTCTGCACGAACTTCAGCAGGTCGTTGGTCGCGCCGACCTGCGTCGCCGCTTCCGCTGCGCGCAAAGCCGCTTCCTTCAGCCCACCGCCGGCCGGCACCAGACCCACGCCGACTTCGACCAGACCGATATAGCTTTCGATGTGCGCGACACGCTTCGCGCTATGCAGCGCCAGTTCGCAGCCGCCGCCGAGCGCGATGCCCGACACCGCCGAGATCACCGGCACGCTCGCGTACTTCACGCGCAGCATCCCTTGCTGGAACTTCTGCACGAACGGCTCGATGCCCTTCGCGCCGCCCATCATGAACGCCGGCATCGCTTCTTCGAGGTTCGCGCCCGCGGAGAACGGGCCGCCCGGCGTGCCGAGTTTCAGCGAAGTGGGCTGCCACACCACGAGGCCCTTGTAGTCCTTTTCGGCAAGTTCGATTGCTTGCGTCAGACCGTCGATCACCGACGGCCCGATCGTATTCATCTTGCTTTTGAACGACACGATCAGCACGTCGTTCTCGCCGGCACGGTCGTCGACCCACGCACGCACGGCGTCGGTTTCGAACAGCGTCTTGCCGTAGGTCTTCGGATCGGCCGACGTTTCGCCGACCAGCGGCGCGCGAAACACCTGCTTGTCGTACACGCCAAGGGACGAACGCGGCACGAAGGTCTTCGAAGCCGGCGACCACGAACCTTCGTTCGTATGCACACCGCCCTTCTCGGCAACCGCACCTTCGAGCACCCACGTCGGCAGCGGCACGTTCGACAGCGCTTTGCCCGCCGCGATATCTTCCTGCACCCACTCGGCGACCTGCTTCCAGCCGGCCGTTTGCCAGCCTTCGAACGGACCTTCGTTCCAGCCGAAGCCCCAACGGATCGCGAGATCGACGTCGCGCGCGTTATCGGCGATCGATTCCAGATGCACGCCGATGTAGTGATAAACATCGCGGAAAATCGACCACAGGAATTGCGCCTGCGGATGTTCCGATTCGCGCAGCAGCTTCAAACGCTCCGCCGGCGGACGCTTCAGAATGCGACCGACCAGTTCGTCCGCCTTCGCGCCGCCGTCGACGTACTCGCCCGTTTTCGGGTCGAGCACCTTGATCGCCTTGCCTTCTTTCTTATAGAAGCCGCCGCCGGTTTTCTGACCCAGCGCGCCTTTCTTCACCAGTTCGGCGAGCACGGGCGGCGTTTCGTAGACCGGGAAGAACGGGTCGTCCTTCAGCGTGTCCTGCATCGTCTTGATCACGTGCGCCATCGTGTCGAGACCGACCACGTCAGCCGTGCGGAACGTCGCCGACTTCGCGCGGCCCAGACGCGAGCCGGTCAGATCGTCCACTTCGTCGAAACGCAGACCGAACTTCGCCGCCTCGGTAATCACCGCGAGGATCGAGAAAATGCCGACGCGGTTCGCGATGAAGTTCGGCGTGTCTTTCGCGCGCACGACGCCCTTGCCGACCACGCTCGTCAGGAACGATTCGAGTTGATCGAGGATTTCCGGGCGCGTGGTCGCGGTCGGAATCAATTCGACCAGATGCATGTAGCGCGGCGGATTGAAGAAGTGCACGCCGCAGAAGCGCGCCTTCAGTTCATCCGCGAAACCGTTCGACAATTCGGTGATCGACAGACCCGACGTGTTGGTCGCGAAAATCGCATTGGGTGCAATGTGCGGCGCCACTTTCTTGTACAGGTCGTGCTTCCAGTCCATCCGTTCGGCGATCGCTTCGATCACGAGGTCGCATTCGGCGAGCTTCGCGATGTCGTCGTCGTAATTGGCGGGCTGGATGTATTGCGCGTCGTCCTTCACGCCGAACGGCGCGGGCGACAGCTTTTTCAGATTCTCGATCGCCTTCAGCGCGATCGCATTCTTCGGGCCTTCCCTGGCCGGCAGATCAAAAAGAAGCACAGGCACCTTGGCGTTGATCAGGTGCGCGGCGATCTGCGCGCCCATCACGCCGGCGCCGAGCACGGCTACCTTGCGAATGATCAGATTGCTCACGTCGTTCCTCCGGAGAGTTATGCGGTGTCGCGACTACGTGTCGTAGCTTCGCGATGTGTGGCCTGGCGGCGCGCCACGCGTCGATAACGCGTGGCGCTTGCCGTGAAGTGGGTGGGTTAGAACAGCGCTTCGTCGACTTCCATCAACGACTTCGAACCCGCGCGCGCCTGACGGATCGTCATGGCCGTTTCCGGCAGCAGCTTGGCGAAGTAGAAGCGTGCGGTGGCGAGCTTCGCCTTGTAGAACGGATCGCCCGATGCCTCGTTGTCCAGCGCGATACGCGCCATGCGCGCCCAGAAGTACGAGAACACCAGGTGGCCGACGGTGCGCAGATACGGCACGGCGGCGGCGCCGACTTCGTCCGGGTTCTGCATTGCCTTCATGCCGATTTCCATCGTCAGCTTCTGCACCTTTTCACCGATGTCGGCGAGCGGGTTGATGAACTCCTGCATCTCCGGCTTCACGCCTTCGGCTTCGACGAATTCCGCGACCAGCTTGCCGAATTTCTTCATCCTGGCGCCCATGTCGCCGAGAATCTTGCGGCCCAGCAGGTCGAGCGCCTGAATCGCGTTGGTGCCTTCGTAGATCATGTTGATGCGCGCGTCGCGCACGTATTGCTCCATGCCCCACTCGGCGATAAAGCCGTGGCCGCCGTAAATCTGCATCGCGTGGTTGGTGCTTTCGAACGCGTTGTCCGACAGGAACGCTTTCAGGATCGGCGTGAGCAGTGCGACCAGATCGGCGGCTTCCTTGCGTACCGATTCTTCAGCGTGCGACAGTTCCTTGTCGATATGCAGCGCGGACCAGTACGAGAACGCGCGCGCGCCTTCCGCATAGGCTTTTTGCGTGAGCAGCATGCGACGCACGTCCGGATGGACGATGATCGGATCGGCGGCTTTTTCCGGCGCCTTCGGGCCCGTCAGCGAGCGCATTTGCAGACGCTCTTTCGCATACGTGAGCGAGTTCTGATAACCGATTTCGGTTAGACCCAGGCTCTGCATGCCGACGCCCAGACGCGCGGCGTTCATCATCACGAACATCGCGTTCAGGCCTTTGTTCGGCTCGCCGACCAGCCAGCCCTTCGCGTTGTCGAGGTTGATCACGCAGGTTGCGTTGCCGTGAATGCCCATCTTGTGTTCGATGGACCCGCACTTCACGCCGTTGCGTTCGCCCGGCTCGCCCGCTTCGTTCGGCACGAACTTCGGCACGATGAACAGCGAAATGCCCTTGGTGCCCTTCGGCGCATCCGGTAGACGCGCGAGCACCAGGTGAACGATGTTCTCGGCGAGATCGTGTTCGCCGCTGGAGATGAAAATCTTCGTGCCGCTGATCGCGTACGAGCCGTCGCTATTCGGTTCGGCCTTGGTGCGCAGGATGCCGAGGTCGGTGCCGCAATGCGGTTCGGTCAGACACATCGTGCCGGTCCAGACGCCCGCCACCAGCTTCGGCAGATAACGCTGTTGCAGTTCCGGCGTACCGTGCGCATGCAGACACTCGTACGCGCCGTGCGACAGGCCGGGGTACATCGTCCACGCCTGGTTCGCCGAGTTCAGCATTTCATACAGCGCGTTGTTGACGAACGCGGGCAAGCCCTGGCCGCCGTATTCCGGATCGCAGCCGAGCGCCGGCCAGCCGGCTTCGACGTATTGCCTGTAGGCTTCCTTGAAGCCCTTCGGCGTGGTCACGACGCCGTCGCCGACGTACGTGCAACCTTCCTGGTCGCCGCTGTGATTGAGCGGGAACAGCACTTCGGAGCAGAACTTGCCGGCTTCTTCGAGCACGGCGTTGATCGTGTCCGCGTCCAGATCCGCGTGCTTCGGCATCTGCTTGATTTCGGCTTCGACGTTGAGCAGTTCGTGCAACACGAATTGCATGTCGCGCAGCGGCGCGGCGTACTGTCCCATGACTCTATCTCCCAAGTTTGACAAGGAGCCCGGCTGTTAGCTGAGTCCGTGGATCGGATCTTTCAGCGCCGCTGAAACCGGCTGAAGTTCGGCGGCTCTGCTAACGGCTTTCGCTCTGATACGAAACAATCAATTTTTCCAGCGCGGCCCACGTGAGACGCACCGCATCCGGCAAGTGCAGGAAGCGCGCGTCGTGATGCAGACCGAGCGTGAAGCTGTACAGTTCGAACAGCATCAGCTGCGGATCGGTATCGGCTCGCAGATGCCCTTCTTCCATCGCCTGCGAAATTGCGCGAGTGAGCGCCGCACGCCAGATCGTCACGCTCGACACCAGTTGCTCGCGCACCGGGTTGTCGCCGCGATCGTCGTACTCGACCGCACCGCTGATATAGATGCACCCAGTGGTGACTTCCTGAATGCGTTTCTCGATCCAGCGGGAGATCATCGCGCGCAAGCGCGGCAAGCCGCGGGGCTCGCGCAGGCTCGGGAAAAACACCTCGTCTTCGAAACGACGGTGGTATTCGCGCACGACCTCGACCTGCAAATCCTCGCGCGACCCGAAATGCGCGAACACTCCGCTTTTGCTCATCTGCATGCGCTCGGCCAGGAGCCCGATCGTCAGACCTTCCAGTCCGTCGCGGCTTGCCAGATCGAGTGCTGCATCGAGAATCGCGGCTCGCGTTTGTTCGCCTTTTCGCATAGCTTTTTACCGTTCTAATGTGACCGAAAGAAAATCGAACGGCCGTACTATTATTGAGTGCTGCCGTCCGCGAAACAAGGACTTTATTAGAAACCGGTTTCTAACCGAGTTCCAATTTTGGGGCATCCGTCAATCAGACGAAGGAGATTTTTTAGAGGCGTTTGCCTTCTTTTTTTCTCCGTCTTTTGACGCCGCGCGCTGGTGCTCATGAGAGAGCAACCGGTGGGCTAGTCATAACCGCCCACCGTCAGCAGTTTCATCACCATCCGGTAGGTGTTGTAGGCGAGCCAGTTCAGCGCCCGCTCGCCGGCCGGACGGGCGTCGTAGCGCGCCTCGTCGATCCGGCGCGAATCCTTGAAGGCCGCGAGGATCGCGTCGCGCAGCGCGTCGATTGCCGGGTCGTTGACCAGCACCACGTTGGCTTCGTTGTTGAGCATCAGGCTGAGCGCGTCGAGATTCGACGAGCCGACCGTGCCCCAGTTCGAGTCCACCACGGCCACCTTGCCGTGCAATAGGGTTTTCTCGTACTCGGCGATCTGCACGCCGGCCTTCAGCAGCGAGCGGTAAAGAAACGGCACCGCGTAGTCGAGCGCGGCAAACTCCTTGCGCCCGATGATCAGTTTCACGTCGACGCCACGGCGCGCCGCGAACACCAGCGCGCGGCGCAGCTTGCGGCCTGGCATGAAATACGGATTGGCGAGCAGCACTTCGTCGCGCGCCTGGCCGATCGCGGCGAGATACGCCTTTTCGATCGCGCGCCGGTTGATCAGGTTGTCGCGCGCGACGAACGCCACGCACGGCTGGCCGCCGGCCCACAGCGCCTCGTTGCGGTTGCGCCGACGGCGCCGCAACGTGCCGAGCGACGCCATCGTCTTCGGTCCGAGATCGGGCTCGAGGGATTCCAGCGGACGATGTCCAAGGCGAATCCGTCGCCATTGCAACTCGAACGCCTGGCGCACGTCGGCGACCACCGGACCGTGCAATTCGACCGCAAAATCCCAGCGCCGGAAAGGCAACGGATGGCCGTTGTTCTCGTAATCGTCGACGATATTGATGCCGCCGCACCAGGCGAACTGGTCGTCCACCACCGCGAGCTTGCGATGCGTGCGCGAGAACCCGAAGCGGCCGAACACATGTGGGTTGTAGATGCGGTGATCGATTCCGGCGAGCGGCCATTCCTTGAACAGGTCGAGGCGCGCGGTGCCGATGCCGTCGGTGATCACGCGCACCTTCACGCCGCGCTGTGCGGCGCGCAGCAGCGCGGCGCTAACCGTCTGGCCGGCCTGGTCATAGCAGAAGATATAAGTTTCGAGCACGACGTCGTGCTGCGCGGCATCGATCCGCTCGACCAGCGCGGCGAAGAATTCGTCGCCGGAGCGCAGCAGTTTGACGTCGTTGCCACTGGTGAAGCGGTAGCGTTGCCAATAGCGGCGGCCGAGCAGCGATTGCCGGAGTCGCGCGAAACGACGCGCGCCGCCGACGCTCACCGGGCACGCTCCCCGGCGTGCTCGTCCTTCTGTGCACGCCCGTGAAGCCGCTTCGGCAATTGCAGGATCGCATCCGCATTCGACGACGAAAAGCAGCGCTCGGCCGCCTCTTCATACGGCAGCCAGATGAACGCCGTATGTTCGCGCGGCGCGAGCAACACGTCGAGTTGCTCGGGCACCTCGAGGCTGAACCAGTGTTCGGTGTTGTGGATCACGCCTTCGGCATAGCGATGGCGAAACTCCGGGTAGATTTCATACTCGATCTCGTATTGCCAATCGAATAGCGCGCCGGACGGCACCAGCCGGCCGCCGACCCGGATGCCCGTCTCCTCGGCGACTTCGCGCGCCGCCGTTTCGGCGAGCGGCTCGTCGAGCTGGTCCTTGGAACCGGTGACGGATTGCCAGAAACCCGCATGATCGGCGCGCTCGATCAGCAGCACCTCGAGCGCGGGCGTATGAATGACGACGAGTACGGATTGTGGGATCTTCGGCGGTTTCGGCATGGCTTGAAAACTGGGCGCAACGCTTGCGCGCTACCTGTCGAGAATGGTCCGGATCGGCGCTCGAAACCGGGCTGCTTCGACTGTAACGCAAAAAACGAAAAAGGCGCATTGCGCGCCTTTTTCGTTCGACTGAAGCTGCCGGGGCTCAGGGAGCTTTGACCGGGCAGCTCATCACACCGGTACGTTATGCCTTCGCTTCCGGCGTCCGCAGACGGATGTGCAACTCGCGCAACTGGCGCTCGTCCACTTCGCTCGGCGCCTGCGTGAGCAGACACTGCGCGCGTTGCGTCTTCGGGAACGCGATCACGTCGCGGATCGAATCGGCGCAGGCCATCATCGTGACGATGCGGTCCAGGCCGAACGCGATACCGCCGTGCGGCGGCGCGCCGTATTGCAGCGCGTCGAGCAGGAAGCCGAACTTGGCCTGCGCTTCTTCCGCGTTGATCTTCAGCGCACGGAACACCTTGCTCTGCACTTCTTCACGGTGAATACGCACCGAACCGCCGCCGATTTCCCAGCCGTTCAGCACCATGTCGTAGGCCTTTGCGAGGCAGCGCGCCGGATCCGTTTCCAGATACTCGAGGTGCTCGTCCTTCGGGCTCGTGAACGGATGGTGCGCGGCCACGTAGCGGTTGTCTTCCTCGTCGTACTCGAACATCGGGAAGTCGATCACCCACAGCGGCTTCCAGCCGGTTTCGACCAGACCGTTGGCCTTGCCGAATTCCGAATGACCGATCTTCAGACGCAGTGCGCCGAGGCTGTCGTTCACCACCTTCGCGCGATCCGCCGCGAAGAAAATGATGTCGCCGTCTTGCGCGCCGGTGCGCTCGATGATCGCCTTGACCGCTTCATCGTGCAGGTTCTTGACGATCGGGCTTTGCAGACCGTCACGGCCCTTCGCGACTTCGTTGACCTTGATCCACGCGAGACCCTTCGCGCCGTAGATGCGCACGAATTCCGTGTAGCTGTCGATGTCGCCACGCGAAAGTTCGCCGCCCTTCGGCACGCGAATCGCCGCGACGCGGCCGTCTTTCGTGTTGGCCGGCGTGCTGAACACCTTGAAGTCGACGTCTTTGACGGCGTCCGTCAGGTCCGTGAATTCGAGCTTCACGCGCAGGTCGGGCTTGTCCGAACCGAAGCGGCGCATCGCTTCCGAATACAGCATGACCGGGAATTTTTCGTCCAGCGTGACGCCGATCGTTTCCTTGAACACGTGACGGATCATCGCTTCGAACAGATCGCGGATTTCCTGTTCCGACAGGAACGAGGTTTCACAGTCGATCTGCGTGAATTCCGGCTGACGGTCGGCGCGCAGGTCTTCGTCGCGGAAGCATTTGACGATCTGGTAGTAGCGATCGAAGTTCGCCACCATCAGCAATTGCTTGAACAGTTGCGGCGACTGCGGCAGCGCGAAGAACTGGCCGGCGTTGGTGCGCGACGGCACGAGGTAATCGCGCGCGCCTTCCGGCGTGCTCTTGGTGAGCATCGGCGTTTCGATGTCGATGAAGCCGAGCGAGTCCAGATACTTGCGCACTTCGATCGCGACGCGGTAGCGCAGACGCAGGTTGTGCTGCATCTGCGGACGGCGCAGGTCGAGCACGCGATGCGTGAGACGCGTGGTTTCCGACAGGTTGTCGTCGTCGAGTTGGAACGGCGGCGTGATCGACGCGTTCAGCACGACCAGCTCGTGGCACAGCACTTCGATCTTGCCGCTCTTCAGCGCGGCGTTCGTGGTGCCTTCCGGGCGGGCGCGAACCACACCCTTGATCTGCAGACAGAACTCGTTGCGCACACCTTCGGCGGCTTTGAACATCTCCGCGCGATCCGGGTCGCAGACGACCTGAACGAGGCCTTCGCGGTCGCGCAGGTCGATGAAGATGACGCCGCCGTGATCGCGGCGGCGGCTAACCCAGCCGCACAGCGAAACGGTTTGGCCCAGCCGTTCTTCGGTCACCAGACCGCAGTATTCAGTTCTCATCGACATGATGTTTGTCTTTCGTTTGCATTGGTTGAACGGCGCGCCGCAGTTTCGCACTGCGTGAAACCTTGCGCACCGGTATTACAGCGGAGGCTCGACTGTCGTGCGGCGCACCGGCGCCGGCGGCGCGGACGGCGCCACGACGCCCATCGAGACGATGTACTTGAGCGCAGCGTCGACCGTCATGTCGAGCTCGATCACTTCGCTCTTCGGCACCATCAGGAAGAAGCCGGACGTGGGGTTCGGCGTAGTCGGCACATACACGCTGACGTGATCTTCTTTCAGGTGATTGACCACGTCGCCGCCCGGAATGCCGGTCAGAAACGCGATCGTATAGGAGCCGCGGCGCGGGTATTCGATCAGCAGCGCCTTGCGAAACGCGTTGCCGCTGCTCGAGAGCAGCGTGTCGGACACCTGCTTGACGCTGGTGTAGATCGGGCCGACCACCGGAATGTGCGCGACCACGACTTCCCACCACTTCACGAGCTTTTGCCCGATGAAGTTCTGCGTCAACAGTCCGACAACGAAGATAAACGCCAGCGTCAACACCGCGCCGAGACCCGGCAGGCGGAAGCCGAACAGGCGCTCCGGCTGCCACGCGCGCGGCAACAGCAACAGCGTCTGATCCATCGTGCCGATGATCAGACCGAGCACCCACAGCGTGATGGCCAGAGGCACCAGCACCAGCAGGCCAGTCAGGAACACCGATTTGAGCGTCGTTTTTTTCGTCGTCATGTGTACCGCCAGAAAGCCGCGCTAGCCGGAATGCGCTGCGCGGCGTGTGCGCCGCCCGCGAGGGCGGCAGTCCCACTAGGCGCTGCCGGAACCGCTCGAACTCGCCGGAGCGGCCGGTGCGGCAGCAGGTGCGGCCGGCGTGGCGGCGGCCGATGAGTTGGTCCCACCATTGGCTGAGCCGTTGGCCGAAGCCTTGTCGGAATTCGCGGCGCCGTTATTCGCGGCGGCCGCGTTTTCGCCCGAATTGCCATTCGACGCGCCATTCGCGTCGGGCTTGGCCGGCGCGCTCGCGCCGCCGTTGCCGCCGCGGAAATCGGTGACGTACCAGCCGGAGCCCTTCAACTGGAAGCCGGCTGCGGTCACCTGCTTGCGAAAGCTGTCTTTTCCGCACTCGGGGCACTGCGTCAACTGCGGGTCGCTCATCTTCTGAAGCACGTCCTTCCCGAAGCCGCATGATTCGCAACGATAAGCGTAGATCGGCATGATCTTTTCCCTACTGAAATCTTGTAAACGCTTGCAAAGCCTTGAATTATAGCCGCAAACAACACCCCTCCCCCGGTTTTCGGGAGCGGACGCCGACGCAGCCGCCGTCCGCGTAAATGGGGGCGACACCTGATGAATCAAGTACGACTCGCGCGACACGGCGCGCGAACCGTCGCGTTCACGCGTGGCGCCGCCATGTGAGCCAGCGCTCACGTCCGGCGAACACGGGGAGCGAATCGCCGACCGCTTCGTCTTCGATCAGATCGAAGTACGGCGTGAGCAACGCGTCGAGTTCCGCGCGCTCGATGCCGAACGGCGGCCCTTTCGGCGTCGCGCCGATAAAAAAGAAGCCGGCCAGCAACGCGCCTGGCGACAGGAGTTCGGCCATCCGACGCGCGTAGTCTTCGCGGCGCGCGAGCGGCAACGCGCAAAGGAACGCGCGCTCATAAATCCACGCCGGTTCGAACGGCGGCTCATACGCGAAAAAATCGGCCTGTTCGACCAGCGTCGCGTGCTGCGCGCCCAGTTGCTCGCGCGCGGCCGCCACCGCTGCCGGCGAAAAATCGATCGCGCGGACCGGATTGCCTTGGGCTACCAGCCAGAGCGCCTCGTACGCGCTGCCGCAACCCGGAATCAACACCGCCGCGCCGCTGTGGCGGCCGGCGAACGCCGTAAATGCAGCCGGCACGCCCGCCTGATCCCACGGCATGAAACGGCGCTCGAAGCGCTCGTCCCAGAAGGTCGGCGAGTTGGGATCGCGGGTCGAAAAGTCTGGCGCCGGCGATGGGTTCGAGTTGTTCGTCGAGTTGTTCATATTGCCGCCTTCGTTGAGATCAACCGCCGTAAGCCAACGCCAGGAACGCCCGCGCCAGCACCGCGCCGACACCCACCGCCACGCCGAACAGCAGCAATCCTTGCAACAACCGGTTGGTGCGCTTCTGCTCGAGCAAAATCTGGCGGATCATGTCGTCGTTGGCGCCGCGGGTGGTGTCGTGGCGCTCCGCCAGCACGTGATGAATCAGGCGCGGTAACTGCGGCAGCGTCTTGCTCCATTGCGGCGCCTCGATCTTCAGCCGCTCATACCAGCCGCGCAGACCGATCTGCTCGTTCATCCAACGCTCCAGGTACGGCTTGGCGGTTTTCCACAAGTCCAGTTCAGGATCGAGCGAGCGGCCGAGCCCTTCCACGTTGAGCATGGTTTTTTGCAACAACACCAGTTGCGGCTGAATCTCGACGTTGAAACGGCGCGACGTCGAAAAGAGCCGCATCAGCACCTGGCCAAGTGAAATATCCTTCAGCGCGCGATCGAAGTACGGCTCGCACACCGCGCGGATCGCGCTCTCCAGTTCCTCGACACGCGTGGTGGGCGGCACCCAGCCCGACTCCAGATGCAGCGTGGCGACGCGATGGTAGTCGCGCTTGAAGAACGCGAGGAAGTTCTGCGCGAGGTAGTTTTTGTCGAAGTCCGACAGCGCACCGATGATCCCGAAATCCAGCGCGATGTAACGTCCGAAATGCGCCGGGTCGAGGCTCACCTGAATGTTGCCCGGGTGCATGTCGGCGTGGAAAAAGCCGTCACGGAACACCTGCGTGAAGAAAATCTCGACGCCTTCGCGCGCCAGCTTCGGAATGTCGACGCCGGCAGCACGCAGCGTCTCCACCTGGCTGATCGGCACGCCGACCATGCGCTCCATCACCAGGACCGTAGGCGTGCAGAACTCCCAATACATTTCCGGCACAAGCAGCAGATCGAGCCCCGCGAAGTTGCGGCGCAACTGGCTGCCGTTCGCGGCCTCGCGCATCAGATCGAGTTCGTCATGCAGATATTTGTCGAACTCGGCAACCACCTCGCGCGGCTTCAGCCGCTTGCCGTCGGCCCACAACCGCTCGGCCCACACGGCGATGTCGCGCAACAACGCGAGATCGGAGTCGATCACCGGCAGCATGTTCGGTCGCAATACCTTCACCGCGACCGCCTTGCCCGCGTGCTGCCCAGCCTTCACCTTCGCGAAGTGAACCTGCGCGATCGACGCGCTCGCGACCGGCACGCGTTCGAAGTCGTCGAACAGCACGTCGACCGGTGCGCCGAGCGATTTTTCGACGAGCCCGATCGCCACCGCCGAATCGAACGGCGGCACCTGATCCTGGAGCTTCGCGAGCTCGTTGGCGATATCGACAGGCAACAGGTCGCGCCGCGTGGACAGCACCTGGCCGAACTTCACGAAGATCGGCCCGAGGCTCTCCAGCGCGAGCCGCAAACGCACGCCCGGCGGCGCATCGAACTTGCGGCCGATCGTGGTGATACGCAGCAGCAGACGCACGCGCCGGTCGTTGACGCGGCTCAGCATCATCTCATCGAGACCGAAGCGGATGACCGTGAAGAAAATCTTGAGGAAACGCAGAAAACGCATAGTTGTGCCCGGTGACTAGCGCGTGCCGCGCGACGTGGCGGCGCCGGCCGGCGCATCGGCGCCGCGGGCTTCGACCTTCTGTTCAAGCCGTTCGATGCGCTTTTCCACTCGCGCAAGCGCATCCCGCGCGCGGGCCAGCTCGACGTTGAAGTCGTCGAGCGCGACGCGGCGCACCAACTGCGGGTTCTCATCGAGCAGATATTCGGCGGCCGTGTCGAGCAGATTGCGCCCGGCACGCTGCACATGCCCGCCGACCGAGCGCACGACCGACGCCACTCGCCAGGCCGGCCCGTCGCCGATCAGCTTCGCCAGATCCTCTTCCGGCTCCCAGCGCAGATGCTCGGCGAGTTTCGCGATCACGGTTGCGAACTCGGCGTCGCCCTCGATCTTCACGTGTTTCATGACCGCGGCCTGGCCGCCTTGCACGAAGGCCGGCAACGCGTCGGACGGCACTGAGATCGTCACGTCGAATTGCTGCGCGTCGGTTTCGCCGACCGCGCTCAGATAGCCGTCGGGTTGCACGAGCAGCGTGAGCACGACCGGCGGAGACGACAGCCTGGCGGTTTTGCCCGCATACGGGGCGAGACGCTCACGAGCCCACGATTCCCGGGCGAGCAAATGATTGACGGCAGCAGCGAAGGGCTTGGCGGCGAGGGTCATTGAGAGTGGCAAGAAAAAACCCGCGCAGGCGAGGTGCCCGCGCGGGTTTCTATTGTAACGTCCGTTCGCTTCGCGGCCTGCTATGCCGAACGGCCAATCCTGTGCGCAGAGTCGACGCGTAACGCGCTGCCCCGGCTCCGCGTTGCTAGCGCATCAGTGCTGCGCTACCTGCTGAATGCCTGCCAGCAGCCAGCCTTCGCCGGCGCGATTCGACTTCGACAGATTCCACACTTCGACGAACGGCTCGGCTGCTGCGCCCGCCGATTCGCGGATCAGGCCGGAGAAGCGCACGCTCGCAAAATATTCGTTCACGCGTTCTTCGACGCCGAGCAGCTCGGCGTTCAGTTGCACGACATCGGTCTGATTCGAATCGGCCCCGCGCGACGACAGGTCCACCCGAACCTCAGCGAACATCTCCGGCGTGGTGAATTCGCGGATGTCTTCGGTATTGCCGACGTCCCACGCCGCTTGCAGGCGCACGAAGTACACCTTGGCGTTGCGCAGGAACGCGTCCGAATCGAACCCGGCCGGCACGGCGACCGGCGTGTTGATGGACGGCGTGTTCAGCGGATTGCCTTGCGGTTCGAGATACGAGCCGGTGGGCGGAGCGCTGTAACGCGGTTCCTGCGTGTAGCCGGTGCCGCCCGTATTCAGCGACGGCGAACCGCCCGCGTACGCCGGTTGCGCAGTGTCGCGCTTGCGGCCCATGAAGCGGCGGATCAGCCAGATGCCGATCATCGCGAGCACGGCAATCACGATGATATTGGCCATTGCGCCGGCAAACGCGCCGCCCAGACCGAAGTGCGACAACAGCGCGGCAATCCCGAGGCCTGCCGCCAGACCGGCGATCGGCCCGAGCCAGCGCGAGCGGTTCGGCTGCGCGGCCGGCGTGGGCGCGGGTGCCGGCGACGGCTGCGCGCGCTGTTGCATCGCCTGATTGCCTTGCGACGGTTGCGACGGTGCGGATTGCTGCTGAACGGTATTCGACTGACGGCCGAGGCTGCGGCCACCGCCCATGCGGCGAGCCTCCGCATCGAGCGAGGCGAGAGAACCGGCCACGATCAGACCGACCACTGCGATCAGTCCGATTCTTCTCACCAACGACCGACCAACCTTACGGAGAGATAACACGTTCGAATCGGACATATTCGTAATTTCCTTTAAAAATCGATGGGTTAGGAACCCTAGTATTTGGTCCCCACATGTAAAGCTACCACGCCAGCTGACAAATTGTAATATTTGACGCCGTCGAGACCCGCTTGTTCCATCATTGTTTTTAAAGTTTCCTGGTCCGGATGCATCCGGATCGACTCCGCCAGATAACGATAGCTCTCGGCGTCTTTCGCAAAACGGTCGCCGAGCCACGGCAGCACCTTGAACGAATAGACGTCGTAGACCTTCTTGAGCGGGTCCCACACCTTCGAGAACTCCAGCACCAGAAGCCGCCCGGCCGGCTTCAGCACGCGGCGCATTTCCGCCAGCGCGACATCCTTATGGGTCATGTTGCGCAAGCCGAATGCCACGGTCACCACGTCGAAGTAATTGTCCGGAAACGGGATTTTCTCCGCGTCGCAGAGCAGCGCCGGGGTGATCACGCCCTTGTCCAGCAAGCGGTCGCGGCCCACGCGCAGCATCGATTCGTTGATGTCGGTATGCCAGACCTCGCCGGTTTCGCCCGCCTGCTTCGCGAACGCCTTCGACAGATCGCCCGTGCCGCCCGCGATATCGAGCACCTTGAAGCCCGGCCGCACATTGGCCTGGGCGATCGTGAACATCTTCCACGCCCGGTGCAAGCCGCCCGACATCAGGTCGTTCATCAAGTCGTAGTTCGCGGCGACCGAGTGGAACACGCCCGCCACCTTCTGCGCTTTTTCCTGTTCGTCGACCGATTGAAAGCCGAAGTGGGTTTTGCTCATCGCGCTGGTCCTTTCGCGTATTCTGAAAATGTTGCGCCGCGCAAGCGGCGATCCGGGGCGAATCGTATCAGTGACAGTGCCCGTGCGCAGCAGCGGCCGGGGCCATCGGCGCATCGCGGTCGACGCCGGCCGCTTCCAGTTTGGCGAGATACGCGCGCCAGAGTTCATCCTGCCGAAGCGCAAAGTCGTGCAGCAGGTCCCACGAATAGATGCCGGTGGCGTGTCCGTCGGAGAAAGTCGGTTGCAATGCGTAATTGCCGACACCTTCGATCATCGTGATCGTCACGTCGCGCTTGCCGGTTTGCAGCGTTTCCTGGCCGGGGCCATGCCCCTGCACTTCCGCCGACGGTGAATACACGCGCAGCAATTCGAACGGCAGCCGATACGATTCGCCGTTTGCGTACTGCAACTCGAGCACGCGCGATTTGGAATGCACGACCACGCCGGTGGGCACCGGCGTATCGGGAGTCAGTCCACTCATGATGGCCTCAGGCTAAAGCTTGTTCGATTTCTTGCCGCACCGCTTCGCGCAACAAGGTAGCTTGCGCGCGGCGCGACGACAGCATCGCCTCGGACACCGTGCGCTGGCGCGGCGCCCAGATGGGCAACGGGAAATGGGCGTCGTTCGAATAACGCGGAATCACGTGCCAATGGACGTGCGGCACCTGGTTGCCGAGGCTCGCGAGGTTCACCTTGACCGGCTGCATGATGCGCCGCATCGCGCGTTCGACCGCGTACACGGCTTTCATCACCCGATCGCGGTCGCTTCCGGCCAGATCGGAGAACTCGGCGACGTGCGTGTTCCAGATCACCCGGCAGAAGCCCGGATAATCGTGTTCGTCGGCGAGGACGACCCGCAAGGTATCGTCCTGCCACAGCACATCGCCGCCTTCTTCACGGCAAAAAACGCATTCCATCGTCGTCCTCAGGCAAAAATCGTCAGTCGTGCCATTAAACCAGCACGCGCTCGATTCCGCCATTGTTCGCCCGCTGGACGTAATCCGCCATCCAGTCTTCGCCTAGCACGTGACGCGCCATTTCGACGACGATGTAGTCCGCCTCGGTGCCCGCATCTTCGTTATAGCGCGACAGGCCTTGCAGGCAGGACGGGCAGCTCGTCAGGATCTTCACGTCGGTGGCGCCCTTCGGCTGCGGACCGTTGCCGGCCTTCAGCACCGAGCCGTCCGGCGCACCCGCCGCACCGGCCGATGCGTTGGCCCCGTTGATCGCGTTCGCGCCGGCTTCGGCCACGAGCGGCACGCCGCCCGGCGGAATGCCGCGCAGCTTCGCCGCGCCCTTGCGCATTTCCTCTTCCTTGCGGAAGCGGACCTGGGTCGAAATGTCAGGGCGCGTGACCGCGAGCGTGCCCGATTCGCCGCAGCAGCGATCGTTCTTCTCGATCTTGTAGCCGTCTTTCTCCGAACCCATCAGCGAATTGACGAGCTTGACCGGGTCCATCGTCTTGATCGGGGAGTGGCACGGGTCGTGATACATGTAGCGCACGCCGTTCACGCCTTCGAGCTTGATGCCCTTCTCGAGCAGAAACTCGTGGATGTCGATGATCCGGCAGCCCGGGAAGATCTTCTCGAATTCGTAGCCGGCGAGCTGGTCGTAACACGTGCCGCACGACACCACCACCGTCTTGATGTCGAGGTAGTTCAGCGTATTGGCGACGCGGTGGAACAGCACGCGGTTATCGGTGACGATCTGCTCGGCCTTGTCGAACTGGCCCGAGCCGCGCTGAGGATAACCGCAGCACAGATAGCCCGGCGGCAGCACGGTTTGCACGCCGGCTTCCCACAGCATCGCCTGTGTTGCGAGGCCGACTTGCGAGAACAGCCGCTCGGAGCCGCAGCCAGGGAAGTAGAACACCGCTTCCGTGTCGGCCGTCGTTGTTTTCGGATTGCGGATGATCGGGACGATCTTGTTGTCCTCGATATCCAGCAACGCGCGCGCGGTTTTCTTCGGCAGATTGCCGGGCATCTTCTTGTTCATGAAGTGGATCACCTGCTGCGTGACCTTCGGCTTGCCGACGGTTGCCGGCGGGTGCGCCGTCTGCTTCTTCGCGAACTTCTTCAGTACGTCGTTGCCGAGGCGCTGGGCTTTATAGCCGATGCCCATCATCGCGGTGCGCGCGACGTTAATGGTTTGCGGATTCGTGGCGTTCAGGAAGAACATGCCGGCCGCGTTGCCCGGATTGAACTTCTTCTTGCCCATCTTGCGCAGCAGGTTGCGCATGTTCATCGTCACGTCGCCGAAGTCGATCTTCACCGGGCACGGCGTCACGCATTTGTGGCAAACGGTGCAGTGATCGGCGACGTCGTTGAACTCGTCCCAATGCTTGATCGACACGCCGCGGCGCGTCTGCTCTTCGTACAGGAACGCCTCGACCAGCAGCGACGTGGCGAGAATCTTGTTGCGCGGGCTGTACAACAGATTGGCGCGCGGCACGTGGGTCGCGCACACCGGCTTGCACTTGCCGCAACGCAAACAATCCTTGATCGACTCGGAAATCGCGCCGATGTCGGACTGCTGCATGATCAGCGATTCGTAGCCCATCAGGCCGAAGCTCGGCGTATAGGCGTTGCGCAGGTCGGCGCCTTCGAGCAGCTTGCCCGCGTTGAAGCGGCCATGCGGATCGACGCGCTGCTTGTATTTGCGGAATTCGCCGATCTCGTCGTCGGTCAGGAATTCGAGCTTGGTGATGCCGATGCCGTGCTCGCCGGAAATCACGCCGTCGAGCGAACGCGCCAGCTTCATGATGCGCGCGACCGCCGTATGGGCATCCTGCAGCATCTCGTAGTTATCCGAGTTGACCGGCAGGTTCGTGTGCACATTGCCGTCGCCGGCGTGCATGTGCAGCGCGACGAACACGCGGCCGCGCAGCACTTTTTTGTGGATCGCCTGGGCTTCGTCGAGGATCGGCTTGAACTCGCCGCCGTTGAAGATCTGGCGCAACTCGGCGCGAATCTCCTGCTTCCACGACACGCGGATCGTCCGGTCCTGTGTGATGTGGAACACGGTGGCGTCGGGCTGCTCGTCCACACGGTCGGCGAATTTTTCCGCGAGACCTTCGTAGCCGAGGCCGACCAGATAATGCTGCGCCTCACGCAACGACAGATCGAGCTTGTCGCGCAGGAATTCCCAGCGCGTGCGCACCCGTTTCAGCAGATCGAGCGCCTGTTGCACGCGATCTTCGAGCAGTTCCGCGCTCGGGATTTCGTTCGCGTCGTCGCTCTTGCCGAGCGGCAGCTTGCCGCCCTTGAAGAACGCTTCGAGCGCGTCGACCAGTTGCAGCTTGTTCTTGATCGACAACTCGATGTTGATCCGCTCGATGCCGTCGGTGTACTCGCCCATGCGGTCGAGCGGAATCACGACGTCTTCGTTGATCTTGAACGCGTTGGTGTGCTTCGCGATCGCGGCGGTGCGGCTGCGGTCGAGCCAGAAGCGCTTGCGCGCTTCCGCATTGACCGCGACGAAGCCTTCGCCGCTCTTGCCGTTGGCCATACGCACGACTTCCGACGTGGCTTGCGCCACCGCATCCGCATCGTCGCCGACGATGTCGCCGATCAGCACCATCTTCGGAAACGCGTTGCGCTTGCTCTTGGTCGCATAGCCGACCGCGCGCAGATAGCGTTCGTCCAGATGCTCGAGGCCGGCGAGAATCGCGCCGCCCTGCTTCGACGTTTCGAACAGGTAGTCCTTGATCTCGACGATGCTCGGAATCGCTTCGCGCGCCTGGCCGAAGAATTCGAGGCACACCGTGCGCGTATGCGCGGGCATCTTGTGCAACACCCAGCGCGCCGACGTGATCAGCCCGTCGCAGCCTTCCTTCTGCACGCCCGGCAGGCCGGCGAGGAATTTGTCGGTGACGTCCTTGCCAAGGCCTTCCTTGCGGAACACGCGGCCCTTGATGTCGAGCGCTTCCGTGCGCAGCAGCTTCTCGCCCGGCGCGTAGTTGCCGTCGAACCACTTGAGCTCGAAACGCGCGACTTCGATGTCGTGAATCTTGCCCAAGTTGTGGTCGAGGCGCGTGATTTCGAGCCAGTTCCCTTCTGGGTCGACCATGCGCCACCACGCGAGGTTGTCGAGCGCCGTGCCCCACAACACCGCCTTCTTGCCGCCCGCGTTCATCGCAACATTGCCGCCGACGCAGGACGCATCCAGCGAGGTCGGATCGACGGCGAACACGAAGCCGGCCTGTTCGGCCGCTTCAGTGACGCGCCGGGTGACGACGCCCGCGCCGGAGAAAATCGTCGCGACCTTGCGCTCGACGCCCGGCAATTCGGTCATCTCGACCGCGCCGAGCTGTTCGAGCTTTTCCGTGTTGATGACGGCCGAGAACGGTGTGAGCGGCACTGCGCCGCCCGTGTAGCCGGTGCCGCCGCCACGCGGAATCACGGTCAGACCGAGTTCGAAACACGCCTTGATCATGCCGGCGATCTCGGCTTCGGTATCCGGCGTCAACACGACGAACGGGTATTCGACGCGCCAGTCGGTCGCGTCGGTCACGTGCGATACGCGGGACAAACCGTCGAACTTGATGTTGTCCTTTTCCGTGACGCGGCCGAGCACTTTGGTCGCGCGGCGGCGCAGATCGTAGGTTTTCTGGAATTCGCTTTCGAAGTCGTCCACCGCGCGGCGGGCGGCCGCCACCAGCGTTTCGACGCGCGCCGCGCGGCCCACGCCGGCTTCGTCGCCGTGTTCGACCAGATCGGCGCGACGGCGCTTTTCAATCTCGCTCAAACGGTGATGCAGCGCTTCGATCAGGAGCGCGCGGCGTTTCGGGTTGTCGAGCAGGTCGTCCTGCAGATACGGATTGCGGCGGACGACCCAGATGTCGCCGAGCACTTCGTACAGCATCCTCGCCGAACGGCCGGTGCGGCGTTCCGCGCGCAATTCGGCAAGCGCCGCCCAGGCTTCGTCGCCGAGCAGACGGATAACGATTTCGCGGTCGGAAAACGACGTGTAGTTATAGGGAATTTCGCGCAGACGCGCTTCGGGATCGGCGGCGACCGCGGCGGCGGCCCCGTGAGGATCGAATACTTGAGGTGCGTTCATGTTTGGACGACTCGGTGGGTCAACCGGGCGCGCTCATCGGTGAGGCGTCGGCGACGGTGCGCGGGGGGCGCAATGCTGGAAACCTTCTTGGGAGCGAAGCATGATCGACGGCCGGACTCACGTCAGTCGCTTCGCGGCGCTCAGAGACAGCTACACGATCGTGCGTGACGGACGAGACGCTCCGCCGCGGGGCAACACTCACGCGGGGCGGGCATCAAATGGGCAATCCGGGGCTGCCAGTGCATCTTCCGGTCCTTATTCCAAACCGGAATTCTACCGCATGATCCCGACGCGCGTTCGTAGGGGTATTGCGTTCTCCAGCGGGGCTTTGAGCGTTTTCGCGAGCCAATGCGATGGGCGACGCAGGCGGAAAGTGGGTCGACCGGACGGTCGGGCGGGACTTTTCGACGTGTCGCGGAAGTACGCCGAAGGTCTGGGTGCGCACCGTTGGCGCTATCATTGACCCTTTCCCGTCTTACAAAGCGCACCGCGCCACCCGCATGGCTTCC
>NZ_JAQQBV010000030.1:0-91268 GCF_046030735.1 Paraburkholderia xenovorans | reverse complement strand
ATGTCAGTCCCAATGGCGGTGGCCACGGGCACTGCCGCAATCGTCGTCGGCAATGGCGTGTTCAGTTCGGCCGGCGGGGACGCTGTCGCGCATACCGTGGAGAGCGCGGCATTACTGATCGATGAGAATGCGGCGGTGGTAGCGACCGTAGGCGGCATGCGCCCGGGGCTCTGGAGGAAGCCGTTCGTCATTGCCCCGCTCGTGTTTGCGGCATTGGGTTTAATGGGGGCCGTCCTATATCGCCTGTATCTGTGGGTGATGGCGCTGTGGCCTACCGACGCAGACCGACACGTTTCGCAAGCAGAATCGACCATGACAACTGACGTGACTCAGTCGTTTGTCGCGTCAACCGAGGCTATTGGCGAGGTGTGGCCATCCAGCGTGAAACTGAATGAAATGATCGACGATTTCATCGTTACGCTGACAGAGGAGGATGATGATTTTCTGGCGATGGGACAGTCAGTGATCCCGAGCGAGGATGCCATGCCTTCGGACTTGATCGATCTGGTTTTATATCAGTTCGAGCAGGAGGATGCCACGGACCGTTCAGCTCGAAGTCGTAGATCAGTGGGCGCTGATAACCAACCGACGATCGCGGCGCCCGTAACCAACGAACTGAGTTCGTGGATCCGGAGCAACTGGCCGGTGACTGAGGCTTTTACACCGCCGCAAAATGATCCGATGCGGGCGGTCGCCAAAGGTATTTATGAGTCGAAGAATGGCAATGCCTACATGTTCATAGGTGGTGCTTACTGGAAATTCGTCTCGACGGGGCTGCATACTGGATATCTGGAGAATGAAAAAACCAAAGTAAAGTTCATCCTTCTCCGGAGCATGGCGTACCTCCGACCGGGGTGGAATCACCTGTCATGCAGCCTCAGAACGCGTCCCTCGCCGCCGACGACGAGCAGGCGACACGTGCATTGTTACGAACGCTTCTGGCTACCACACCGGAGGAAGTCGGTGAGAAGCGGGCGGTGCTTGATCTTGCCCGCGCGGCAGGGCTGATTCATTTATTTTCGTTCGAAAACGGCGTTGGCGATGTCGTCGCCCCGAATGTGTCGCTGCGGCCGTTCGACAGCACGTCGACCACCACTGGGACATTCATCGGCGACAATTTCGGTGGCATGGCCTTGCAGGTGTCGTCGCTGAACAGAGCCGGGGACGGCTTGAATGGGATGAGACTGAGCGACGACGTCAGCAGTCGTCCGCAGTTTTCAATCGGCTTCTGGTTCAAGTCTGATGGCGTGCAGCACCATGCGCCCGTGCTAGGCAACAAGGACTGGGGAGGCGCCTTGAATCCGGGTTTCATGATCGATCAGCAGAAGGATGGCTTGTTGAAGTTCAATGTTGCGGATGGCAGCAAGCGTGCCGATGCGTTTCTTAAATTCACCCGCAACGCCTGGGTTTACGTAGCAATGGCTGTCGATACCACAGCGTTGAGCGCGACGGCTTATGTCGGCGATCCAATTCACGGCGCGCAGACGGCGACGTTAAATCTGGGCGGCATGGACCTGACTGGAATTTCCGGCACTTACTCCACCATCGCCTTGAATGAAGACGTGCTCGGCAACTATTATTCGCGCTACGGTCACACGTTCGGTTCGATGACTTTCGACGATCTCGCAATGTGGAGCCACGCGCTAACCCAGCGGGAACTCAATGCGTTAGCCATGTCGGGGATTACCGGTGGGCTCATTCACTTCTTCCCGTTCGAAAAGGGGTCCGCCGATGTAGTCGCGCCGAATGTCTCGCTGCATCCATTCGACAGCGCATCGACTACCCACGCTGCATTCATCGCCGACTATTTCGGCGGCGAGGCGATGCAGGTGTCGTCGCAGAATTGGTTGGCGGGCGCGCCGAATGGTATGAAGCTGGCAGATGACGTCAGTAGTCACCCGCAATTTTCAATCGGCTTCTGGTTCAAGTCCGACGGCGTGCAGAACCATGCGCCTGTGCTGGGCAATAAAGATTGGAGCGCCGGGGAGAACCCCGGCTTCGTGATCGATCAGCAGGAAAGTGGCTGGCTGAAGTTTAATGTGGGTGATGGGAAAAAGCGCGTTGACAAGTTTATTCGATTCAAGCACGACGCCTGGGTCTACGTCGCGATGACCGTAGACACAGCGGCTTCGACTGCTACGGCTTACGTGGTGGAACCCTCAGGTTCTGGTCAAGCGGTGACGTTGGATCTGCGCGGTATGGACATGACTCAATTAACGGGTAATCACGCGACCATCGCGCTTAATGAGGATGCTTTAGGCAATTACTATTCACGCCGCAATAGCGGGTACGGCACGATGGCATTTAACGACCTCGCAATGTGGAGCCGGGTACTTACTGGAACGGAGGTGCTATCGCTAGGCGTATGGGGGCGTTCACTGTCAGAGTTGCTTGACGATTAAAGGCGCGCTTGCTGCGCTTCCACCGGCGGATTCCCCATCGCCTGAAACAACGCCGCAGTATCCGTCAACCGCGCACTCGTATAACGGATCTCATCCAGCTGCGCATTCCGAAACTGCTGTTCGCTCGAACGTGTCGAGGCAATCGGCAACGCACCCAACCGATATCTTCCAGACGTTTCATCGAAGATGCCCTGCGCCGAGCGCGCAGCGACATTCGCGGCATCGAGCGCCTCACTGTCGTGTTCGAGCGCGGCCAGCGTGTCGGCAACATTCTGGAACGCGGCCAGCACCGTCTGCTTGTATTGCGACACGGTAGCGTCATACGTATCCACCGCCGCGCGTCGCTGCGCGAGCAACGCGCCACCATGAAACAGCGGCTGCGACAGCGATGCCCCAATACTCCAGATCGCCCCCGCGCCGGAAAGCGCCACCGGCCAGCTAAAGCCGCCTTGTCCCATCGAAGCGCTCAGCGAAAGACTCGGAAACATCTGCGCAGTCGCCACCCCGACATCGGCTGCCGCGGCCTTCAACGCGGCATCCGCTGCCTGGATGTCGGGCCGCGTGCGCAGCAGTTCAGACGGCACCACTACCGGCACCTGTTCCGGCACATGCAGCGTCGCAAGCTCGAGGTCGTCCGGCGCGGCGTCAGGCGTGCGGCCGAGCAGCACCGCCAACGCATGGCGCGTCGTCGACCATTGCTGCTTCAACCCCGGCAAGCTCGCCGACAAACTCGCGGCGCTCTGTTGCGCGCTCAACTGATCGGCGTGCGATACCGCGCCCAACGCATAACGCCGTTGCGTGTCGCGCGACTGATCGTTCGCGATCGTCACCAGTCGCTCCGTCGTGTCGATCTGCGCGCGCAACGCCGCGCTCGTGATCGCCGCCGAGACGATGTTGGCCGCCAGCGCGCGACGCGCGGCGTCGAACTGATAGGCCTGCACATTCACACGCGCGGCGAGGGCGGCATCGGCGAGACGCGCGGCGCCGAACAGGTCGAACGTATAGTGCGCCTGCAACTGGCCGACGAAGATGTTGTACAGAAACGTATTCGGACCGATCTCGGGAATCGCCAGCGCGCGATTGCGGGTCGCCTGGCCGCCGAGGTCGACGGTCGGCAGCAGCGAACTGCCGATCTGCGCGCGCAATTGCTCGCGCGCGGCGGCGAGGCTTTTGTCGGTGGCGGCGAGCGTCGGACTATTGCGCAAGCCTTCGTCGACGAGCGCATTCAGCGCGTCCGAGCGGTACAGCTTCCACCACTCGGGCACCGGCTTCGCGCCCACCACGAACTGCTGCGTGACGCCTTGCGCGGGCACGGTCTGCGCAGGCTGCGGCGTGGCGCCGTAATGGGCCGGCTGCGGCATCGCGGGCGGCTCGCCGTTGGGGCCGAACGAACACGCGGCAACGCTCAGCGCGGCGCCACCGAGCAACGCGCGCCGCAGATGGCGAGGAAATGCGGAAGTAGCCATGATGTCAATTCCCCGAATGCGTGGGGCCGGATAACGCCGGCGCGGGCGGCTCGCGCTCGTCGCCTCGCACGCGGAACCACGCGGCATACAGCGCGGGCAGATAGAACAACGTGAGGATGGTCGCGCTCGTGATGCCGCCCATCAACGCGGTCGCCATCGGGCCGAAGAAGTTCGAGCGCAGCAGCGGAATCAGCGCGAGCACAGCAGCGGCCGCGGTCAGCGTGATCGGCCGGAAACGTCGCACGGTCGCGCCGACGATCGCGTCGAAGCGCTGATGTCCCGACGCGATGTCCTGCTCGATCTGGTCGACCAGAATCACCGAGTTGCGCATGATGATGCCGAACATCGCGATCACGCCGAGCATCGCGACGAAGCCGAACGGCTGGCCGAACAGCAGCAGCGTCAGCACGACGCCGATCAGCCCGAGCGGCGCGGTCAGCACCACCATCAGCACGCGCGCGAAACTCTGCAACTGGATCATCAGCAGCGTCAGCACGGCGATGATCATGATCGGCATCTGCGCGTTAATCGACGTCTGACCCTTGCCGCTTTCCTCGACCGCGCCGCCGATCTCGATCCGGTAGCCGACCGGCAGCGTCGCGCGAATCTGCGTGAGCGCTTTGTCCACCGCATGCGTGACGTCGATCCCTTGTGCGCCGGGCGCGACGTCGGACTGCACGGTGATCGTCGGTTGCCGGTCGCGTTCCCAGATCACCCCGTATTCGAGGTCGTTGCGCAGATGGCCGAGCGTGCCGAGCGGCACGGGACCGTTGGGCGTCGGCATGGCCAATGTGACGAGCTTCGCCGGATCGACGCGTTCGCTCTTCGGCGCGCGCAGGTCGACGCTGATCAGCTTGTCGCGCTCGCGGTACTGCGTGACCGTGTAACCGGACAGCGTCATCGCGAGGAAGCTCGACACGTCTTCCGATGTGACGCCGAGTTCGCGCGCCTTCTTCTGATCGACCTCGAAGCGCACCGAGCGCTCGGCCGGTTCGTCCCAGTCGAACTGGACGTTGCTGGTGCGGCGGTCGGCGCGCATCGTTGCGGCGACGCGTTCGGAGATCGAGCGCACGGTGGCGATGTCGTCGCCGCTCACGCGGAACTGCACCGGATAACCGACCGGCGGCCCATTCTCGAGACGCGACAAACGCGTACGGATCGCCGTGAAGTTGTTGCGCAACTCCGGTTCGAGCCATTGCGCGAGCTTCTCGCGGTCCTTGACCGATTTCGCGGTGATCACGAACTGCGCGAAATTCGGCTGCGGCAATTGCTGGTCGAGCGGCAGATAGAAACGCGGTGCGCCGGTGCCGACGAAGTCCACCGTATGATCGATTTCCGGCCGGCCTTCGAGCACTTTTTCGAGCCGCTGCGCCTGCCTCAACGTCGCTTCGAACGACGCGCCTTCGGGCAGCCGCACGTCCACCAGCAATTCCGGACGGTCCGAGCTCGGGAAGAACTGCTGCGGCACCAGCGTGAAGCCGGCCATCGCGATCACGAACAGCACGACGGTGACGATCAGCACGATAAAACGCCGCTCGATGCACCAGCCGATCCAGCCGCGCAGGCGCGTGTAAAAGCGTGTGTCGTAGATGTCGTGCTCGTGATCGTCCGCTTCGTGCTGCTGCCGTTTGCGCTCGGGCAACATGTGATAGCCGAGCAGCGGAATCAGCACGACGGCCGCGAGCCACGATGCGATCAGCGCGATCGCCGACACTTCGAAGATCGAGCGCGTGTATTCGCCGGTGCTCGACTTGGCGAGCGCGATCGGCAAAAAGCCGGACACGGTAACGAGCGTGCCGGTCAGCATCGGAAACGCGGTACTGGTGTACGCATACGCGGCCGCGCGCGTGCGATTCCAGCCTTGCTCGAGCTTCACCGACATCATTTCGACCGCGATGATCGCATCGTCGACGAGCAGTCCGAGCGCCAGCACCAGCGTGCCGAGCGACACCTTGTGCAGCCCGATATCGAACAGATACATGCATAGCGCCGTGACCGCGAGCACCACCGGGATCGAGATCACGACCACCATGCCGGTGCGCACGCCGAGCGAAATCAGGCTCACCACCAGCACGATCGCAATCGCTTCCGCCACGGCTTCGAGGAAGTCGTCGACGGAACCGGCGACCGCGTGCGGCATGCTCGACACTTCGACCAGTTGCAAGCCGGCCGGCAGCGCCGCGCGCAAGCGCAGCGTTTCCTGATCGAGCGCGCGGCCCAGACGGATCACGTCGCCGCCGGGTTGCATCGTGATCCCGATGCCGAGCACGGCCTTACCGCGCGAGCGCATTTGCGTCGCGACCGGATCGTCGTAGCCGCGTTTGATCGTGGCGATGTCGCCGAGACGGAACGAGCGGTTGTTGATGCGGATCAGCGTGTCGGCGAGCGCGGCGACGTCCTTGAACTGGCCGGTGGGGCGCACGAACACGCGGTCGTCGGTGGTGGTCAGCGTGCCTGCCTGCGACACGCTGTTCTGCGAATTGATCGCCTGGCCGAGTTGCTGCGGCGAGATGCCGAGCCGCGTCAGTTGCGTATTGGCGATCTCGATGTAGATGTGCTGATCCGGATCGCCGAAATAGTCCACCTTGCCGACGCCCGGCACGCGCAACAGCACGGTGCGCAACTGGTCCGCGTAGTCGTGCAACTGCGCGGCGGAAAAGCCATCGCCTTCGAGCGTGTAGATGTTGGTGTAGACGTCGCCGAATTCGTCGTTGAAGAACGGGCCCTGGATGCCTTGCGGCAAGGTCGCGGCAATGTCGCCGACTTTCTTGCGCACCTGGTACCAGGTTTCCGGCACGCTCTTGACGGGCGCCGAGTCTTTCATCGAGAAGAACATCAGCGATTCGCCGGGGCGCGAGTAACTGCGCACGAAATCGATCGCGGGCGTTTCCTGCAGTTTCCGGCCGATGCGGTCGGTCACCTGTTCCTGCACCTGGCGCGCGGTCGCGCCGGGCCAGAAAGTGCGGATCACCATCACGCGGAACGTGAACGGCGGGTCTTCCGATTGCGCGAGGCGCGTGTACGCGAGGATGCCGAAAGCGGTGGCGAGCGCGATCAGGAAGACCACCAGCGCCTGATGGCGCAGCGCCCATGCGGACAGGTTGAAGCGTCCCTCTTCATGCGTGGTGCTCATGAAGCGAAGTCCTCGGGATGCAGCGGCGGGACCACGCGGACTTTCTCGCCGGCGGTGACCGTATGCACGCCTTGCAGCACGACGCGTTCGCCTTCCTTCAAACCCTGGCCGATCACGATCGTGCGCTCGTTGTAACGCGTGACGTTCACGCGGCGCAGCTCCAGTGCGTCGTCGCCGGCTCGCACGATCCATACGGCCGGCTGCGCGCCGTCGTGGAACAGCGCGGTGGCGGGCACGACGAACGCGCTGGCGTGCTGATTCGCCGACGGCGCCGGCGCGAGCGCGACGTCGGCGGTCATGCCGAGGCGCACGTCGGGGCCGGGGTTGTCGAGCGTGAGTTTGGCGCGATAGGTGCGGCTTTGCGGGTCGGCCGCGGGCGACAGTTCGCGCACCCGCGCATTGAAGCTGCGACCGGGCAGCGCGGCGAGTGTGATGTTCGCGGTTTGTCCGACCGCGAGCGCTGCCAGCGCGCTTTCCGGCACGTCGCACACCACGTCGATATCGCCGCTCCACGCGAGGTTATAGACGGCCTGGCCGGCCGACACGTTCTGGCCGGTATCCGCCTGCTCGGCCGTAATCACACCGGCGTGATCGGCGACGAGCGTGGTGTACTGCAACTGATCTTTCGACAACGCCGCCTGCTGCGCGGCCTGATCGCGCTGCGCTAGCGCGGACGCATACGCATTGGTGGTCTGTTCGAGCTGCGCGGGCGCGATCAGATTCTCTTTTGCTTGCGCCTGATCGCGATCGAGCTGCTGCTTCGCATAGACCAGGTTGTGCTGCGCGGAGGCAAGCTGCGCCGCATTGCCGGCCGCGTTTTTCTGCGCGTCTGCCGGGTCGAGGCGGGCGACGATCTGGCCGTTCTTCACCGTATCGCCGAGCCGAACCCGCCGTTCGACGATCTTGCCGCCGACCCGAAACGACAGCGGCGTGGAATAACGCGCCTGCACTTCACCGGGCAGCGACGCTGCCGGCATCGCGCTGCCGTCCGCATGCACGGCGACGGCGACCACGGGACGCGGCGTGGGCGCGGCCGCTTCCTGCTTCGAGCAGGCGGCCAGCGTAACGAGGCCGGCGACGGCGAGCGCAAATGCAGCGCGGCGCAGCCGCGCGGGACGAACATACGGACGGATTTGCTGGCGCATCGCAGACGATGCGGGTGGACCGGGACGCTTCACAATTACCCCAACTGGAGACGGCGAACGAACACGGCAAGCCGCAACGGCCCGCCAGCTATGACGCACAGCCGAATCATGCGATTCGCATACGCGTCTGACTTCGAATGTTGATTTGCATTCTAATACACACCTGTATTTGAATGTTGCAGTGAATGACGATTACTTTCGGTGCTAGACTTGCGCCCATGAAAAGGCAACGACTGACTCGCGAGCAGAGCAAAGACCAGACGCGTTTGCGTCTGCTCGATGCTGCGCAGGCGATTTTTATGAAGAAGGGCTTTGTCGCGGCGAGTGTCGAAGACATTGCCGAGGCGGCGGGCTATACACGTGGCGCGTTCTATTCGAACTTCCGCAGCAAGAGCGAACTGTTTCTGGAGTTGCTACGGCGCGATCATGAAGTGATGCAAGCGGGCTTGCAGGCGATCTTCGAAAACGCGGCTTCACGCGAAGAAATGGAGCAGCGGGTGCTGGCTTATTACAGTACGCTGCATCGCGAGAATAAATGTTTTCTGCTGTGGGTGGAGGCGAAGCTGCTCGCAGTGCGGGATGGGCGTTTTCGTGTGCGTTTCAATGCGTTTATTCACGAGAAGCTCGCGCAGTTGGCGGCGTATATTCGCGAGTTTTCGGCGCGGGTGGGGACGCCGTTGCCGTTGACGGCGGAGACGCTGGCTTTGGGGCTGATGGGGTTGTGCGACGGGGTGCAGTTCTTCTATACCGTCGATCCGCAGCATGTGACTGCGGAGGTTGCCGAAGGGGTGTTGGCGGGGTTCTTTGCCAGGGTTGTGTTCGGAAGGGATGCTTGAGAGGCGCGGCGCGCGTGGGCTTTTTGTTGCGTCCCGTCGATCTGGTTCCGGCGGCGCTTCATTGCACCGGCGCTTCGCTATTTCTTTTTTAGTTTGCCGGGAGTTGCGCGCATACGTCCGCGGCGGGCGCCGCGCATGCGAACGAATATTGGCCCGTGTAGCGCAACGCTTCCGCGCCCACGTGTAGCGCGATCTTGATGTCCGGGCAGCGCTCGTAGGCGATGAACGCCGAACACGCTATCGCGAACCAGCAGACCACAGAAAATGCGATTTTTTCGAAAAGTTGAAAACGTTGGGGCATGGCAATCAGTTCCTTTGACCGCCATTTTATCAGTGATAAGGGTTTATACCTAGCTTCAATCTGTATTGGGATTCTCGCTGAGGTGTTAAGAACGCGTCGCGAACCTGTCCGGATTGTCATCTTCGAGTCAGGGTTGGGACATGGTCGGCTAGCTACAATCGGATCGTTGGGCAACCTGCGCGCGCGTTGCGGTGCGGGTCGATAGAGGCGGCAGCGTCGCGCCGGCCCGGCTTTACCGAGGCAGGAGTCGTCCATGAATCAATTGCAGTCGATGCGCGTATTCGTCAAGGTGGCCGACCTCGGCAGTTTTGTCGGCGCGGCCCATGCGCTGGATCTGTCCACAGCAGTCGTCACACGGCACGTCGCCGATCTCGAAGGGCGACTCGGCACCCGCCTGCTCAATCGCACCACGCGCCGTCTTTCGCTGACCGAATCCGGCACCACCTATCTCGAGCGCGTGCGTCACATTCTCGACGACCTCGAAGGCGTCGAGCAAATGGTGGTCGCACGCAATCACGAGCCGGTCGGCACCCTGCGCATCGTCGCGCCAGTCGTGTTCGGGCTGCACAGCCTCGCACCGGTCGTGCAGTCGTATGCGGCGCGCTATCCGGATGTCGTGCCGGATGTGACGCTGGTCGACCGTCATGTCGATCTGGTTGAAGAGAGCTTCGATGTCGGCATTCTGGTGGCGCGGCAAATGCGCAGCGCAAGCATCGTCACGCGGCGTTTGACCACCGGCAACATGACGGTCTGCGCGACACCCGCGTATTTGCAGGAACACGGCATGCC
Source organism: Paraburkholderia xenovorans (assembly GCF_046030735.1). Taxonomy (GTDB): domain Bacteria; phylum Pseudomonadota; class Gammaproteobacteria; order Burkholderiales; family Burkholderiaceae; genus Paraburkholderia; species Paraburkholderia xenovorans_A. Next base: position 81,196 of record NZ_JAQQBV010000030.1, on the reverse strand, counting down.
GACCCGCCCCGAGGATCTGCTGGCGCATCCCTGTCTGAGTCGGCCATCCGAGCAGACCGGCGACGAACGCGTGTTCACAGGACCAAACGGCGAAGTACGCGTGCGACCCAATAACGCGATCGCTGCTAACAACACCGAGATGCTGCGGCAGTTCGCGCTGCTCGGCATGGGCGTGGCGATTCTGCCGAGTTATCTGATCGGTCGCGATCTGGCTTGCGGGCGGCTCGTGCCGCTGCTCGGCGAATATCGTCTGCCGCAGATCGAAATCACGATTGCGTATCCGAGCCGGTTGCACTTGCCGGCGAAAGTGCGGACCTTCATCGATCACCTGGTCGAGTACTTCCAGCAGAACGGCGATGCGCCCGCTCGCGAGCCGCACAGCTTCGCACCGGCGCGCGCGGCAGCCGCCGGGTCGCCGGCGTACGCCGCTGATCTGCCCGCGTCGGCGTTGCCCTGTGAAGTGGCACAACCCGGGCGACCTGCGCGTAAGGTCGCGCAAGCGCGTTTCGCGGCGTCTTCGCCGGTTTGAGGTGTGAGGGATGACGCGCCGGGTACCGGCGCGTATTTATGAGTGACCGCAGGGGCGGCGGCCACTTCAACGGAAAGCCCGTGCCGGCGACAACCTTAGCCGCCCAACCCTGGCCCGTAATTCCCGCCCACGAGTTGCGTAACGGATGCCGCGTCGTTGTAATCCTGTTCGGGCAGTCCATCCAGCATCGACACCAGTTCATTACTCGCGCCGGCTTCGCGCGCGGCGTCGACGAGTGCGTCCTTGTTGGCCGGGAAGCGGACTTCGCGCAGAAGGTCGGCGATCTGCAGGTCGATGGATTCGTCGGGAAAAGCCGATGCGGTCATGCAAGCGCTCCTGTTATTCGAAGGGGAAGGGTGCCGCTCGCCGCTGTCACGTACGCGCCTGCCATCGCCACGCATCAGGTCTGCAGGCGCTCGTTCTGGCCGCTAAAACTACGGTCGAGATGTCGCGACTTGGGCAGCGCGATATGGTCCCACTGCTGCGGAAGATTGTCTTGCGTCGCAGCGACATCGGGTGCCGACGGCGCGACGGGCGCGGCGTTGGCGCGTTCGGCCAGGCTATTGGCGGTCGTGCTGTCCGGCGCGGTGTGAACCGGCGCGGCAAAACACGAGGCTGACAGCGTCACCATGATCAACAGCGTCGAGGTTTTCATCGCCCGACCTCCTAAGCTCATGCGGCGCTATCGAGTGAGCAAGCGCTGTGCCGTCCCCGCGTCGAAGAAACGGCCAGTATGCGCGTGGCTTGGCTGCTTGCGGCCACGCGCATCTAACCATGTTAGATGCGCAAATCCTGCCGCGCACGGACAAATCCGGCAAAACGCTATTGTAGATTTCGCATGATGGCAGGAAAAAGACAGCGGCGTCGCGAACGGTCGTGCGGGGCGTCGCTGCGGCGTGGCATGGTCACGTCACTGCACGGTAGCCCCTAGCGCAGCACCTCGAACCGCGTCCACGGCCATGAAGGCCGGTCGCGCATATAGCCGTTCAGCCAGTTCCACTGCGGATGGCGCTTCATGAACGCCTGCGCGTCGAACGGCCGCCCGCAGGGATGACCCCAGCGCGCGCTGAACGCCATGTTGCGCGCCATGTCGCTGTCGACCACTTTGCCGTCGTTGGCGCCCCACGGATTGAACGGCCCGTGGTCGGTGCCGCCGAAGCGCGCGTCGTCCAGTTCCAGATGCCCGCAGATCGTGCGCGAACACGGATTGTCGCTGCGGTCCAGATACACGTCGTGATGGTCGGCGATCATCTGCTTCGCGAGCTCGACGTCGATCCTGCCGTAATGCATTTCTTCGAGCTGCATGAAGCGCAGCCGCCGCGCGCCGTTCTTGCGCACGTCCGTATAGTCTTCGCCTTCGCCGATGCATTCCTGGTTGCGGATCTTCAGATCGGTCGCGGTGTTGTAGCCGCTGTAGAAGCCGTCTTTCGTGCTCTCGAAGCCCGAGTGGTGCAAGCCCAGTTCATAGCGCGCGATCTCGCCGGTTTTGGCGTCGCCGAGCAGCCAACTGTTCGCATAGCCGCCGTTGTTGGCGATCGTGAACATTTCGCACCATTCGCCGATGTCCTTCGCATACTGCGACGCGCGCCGCGAACGGTAAAACTCCGGCGCGCCCGCAGCGTTATAGCCGACGAAGTTCGAGATCGTGGTTTCGGTGACCATCAACCCGGCGCCCGTCACCCAGAAATCGGTCAGGCTGGAAATGCAGCCGGGCAGTCCTTGCATCAGGATGCGATTGCCGCGGTCCGGCACGATGTCGAAGATCACGTTGAACGCGTCGCCGGCGGCGTAACGGTCCCACGAGTTGTGCGCCATCACGATGCGGCCGTCGCGCGTCGCATTGCCGGTCGCGACGAACGCGCTGCAATGATGGCCGCGCCGCCCGCGCCAGGGTTTCACGCCGAGGTTCGGCTGGCGCGCCGCCGCGTGGCTCGGCCACCAGCTTTGCAGCAGATCCATGTAGCCGTTCCACGCGAGCACTTCGGCGAACGGCAATCTGGCGCCGTCGGCGATGCCCTGGATTTCGTCGGCGAATTCGGTGTCGAGCTGGTTGGCGAACTGCGAGACGGCGGCGTTCACGAAGGTGTCGAACTCTTCGCCGGTGTCCCACTTCGCGAGGTAGCGTGCGGTGCGGATCGCGTTGTGGATTTCAGTGGCGAGCAACTGGCCGTGCTGTTCGCCGCGATCGTACGGCTCGCCTTCGATATGCAGAAAAATCCAGCCCGCCTGGTCGCGGCGTGTGGCATCGAGGGACGGTTCGCTCATCTTCGCTCCGGTCGAAGGGCGGGCGTTGGGGACACCCGTCTGGGTGCGCCCGCCTGGCGTAACGCGCGCTGCGGGCGTTTCGCCGCAGCGTTTGATTCATTGTAGGAAATCGCGCGCGCTTTGCATCGGGCGATCCGCCGGCGCTTGTCTAGCGCACCGGATTCATCCGGAAGTAGGCGTCGAGCAAGGAGGTCTTGTACACCACGCCCGCGAGCTTCGGATTCGCCGCGCTCTCGATCACCGGCAGCCGTTCGCCCTGAAACGCCATGAAATGCTGAAGCGCGACGCCGAGCGGCATATCGGGCGTCAGCACGTCGAAATGGCGCAGGTAATCCACTGCGGTTTTCGCCGAAGTATCGCGTTTGTCGAGCAGGTCGGACGTGATGTCCTTCAGCGCGACCACGCCGAGAAACGCGCCGGAGTCGTTGGCGACATACAGATACTTGACCGGATATTCGAGGAACACGCGGGTCATGTCCTGCACGCTCGCGTTCGGCGGCACGACGGTTTGCGCGGGGCGGATCAGTTCGCGCATCTGCGTCGCGCGCAGCCGTGTGCGTTCCTGTTCGTCGCGATTGCGGCGCAGCGTGATTTCGTACATCGAGGTTTTGCCGATCGCGCGCGACACGAAATACGCGACCACGCACGACAGCATCAGCGGCAGCACCACCTGATAGCTGAGCGTCATCTCAAAGATCATCATGATCGCCATCAGCGGCGCCTGGGTTGCGCCCGCGAGGAACGCGCCCATTCCGACCATCGCATAAGCGAACGGCGCGGAGGTGCCATGCGGCCACACCGCATGCATGACCTGGCCGAACAGCGAGCCGAGCACCGCGCCGAAGAACAGCGTCGGCGTGAACACACCGCCGATCGCGCCCGACCCGGCGGTTGCCGCCGTCGCGATCAGTTTGAACACCAGTACGAGGACGAGCGCGCTCCACGTCCACGGCGAATGCAGGATCGAATTGACGACGCTATAGCCGTTGCCCCACACCTCGGGCGACCACACCGACAGAATCCCGACCACGAGGCCGCCCAGCGCGAGCCGGATCGGCAGCGGCAAGGGCAGCTTGCGAAAGCCCGCTTTGGAGACGTCGAGCAAGCGCAGGAATTGCGGTGCGGCCGCGCCGCAAATCAGCCCGAGCGCGACGAACAGCAGCACTTCGAGGCCCGCCACCGGCGGAAACACCGGCATCTCGTACGGCGGCTTGTAGCCGGTGAACTCGCGCATCGTGATGTTGGCGACCACGGCCGACACGACCACCGGCCCGAAACTTTCCATCGCGATGGAACCGAGCACGATCTCGGTGACGAAAAACGCGCCGGCGATCGGCGCGCTATACGCCGACGTGATCCCCGCCGCCGCGCCGCACGCGACGAGCAGCCGCAGACGCGGCGGATCGAAATGCACCCAGCGGCCGATCAGCGACGCGACCAGCGCCGCCAGTTGCACCATCGGACCTTCGCGGCCGATCGACCCGCCGCTCGAAATCGTGAACAGCGACGACACGCTGCGCCACAGACTGAGCTTGACCGGCACCACGCCGTCGCCGATCGCGACCGCTTCCATGTAGTCGATGTGATCGCATTTATCAGCGTAACGGCGCGCGATCAGCAGGAAAAAACCGGCGATCAGACCGCCCACCGCTGGCATCCAGATGCGTACGGTCCACGGTTGGCTGCGCGCCATTTCGACGAAGCCGCCGGACTTGCCGACCGCCGCCAGTTGCAGCAGCGCAATGCCTTCCCGAAAGGCGATCGTCGCGAACGCGCCCGCCACGCCGACCACCACCGACCACACCAGCATCGTGTGCGCATCGGACAAACGGAACAATTGTTGGGCGCGGGTGCGCAGCTTCAGCAGGAAAGAAAGCACGTCGGCAAGGGGAGCGGTGGTGGGTGAAGGGAGGGCGCGGCGCCATGAGTCAGGTCGCCGCCTTGTCGAGTTCCGGATAGTGCCGGAAGATGCAGGCCTCGTTATGCTCGATGCGCCGGTCGGACTCGAGATACGCGGCGATGTTCGGCCGCGCGATCACCGCGTCGTGCAGCGCGGCGAGCCGCGGATAGTGTTCGCCGAAGCGCTTCAGCGCACGGGGAAACGCGTACAGCAGGCCGTCGATCAACTGGAACATCGAGAGGTCGACGTAGGTGAGCGCGGCGCCGACGAGGAACGCGTCGCCGTCTGGATTCTGCTTCAGCACGCGCTCGAAGTAGCCCATGAACTTTGGAATGCGATTGTCGATGAAGTCGTGCGCGCGCACCTTGGCCGCGTCTTTCTGGTCTTCGTAGTAGAGACCGCTGGCGAGCGGATGATGCGTGTCGTGCGCTTCGGTGACCACGTCCGCGATTGTCAGTTGCAGGCCGTTCGCGACATAGCGCAGGTCTTCCGAGCGGGGCGCGAGACCGAGCTTCGGCCCGAGGTAAAAGAGAATGTTGGCGGTCTGCGCGATCACCAGATCGCCGTCTTTCAGAAACGGCGGTGCGAACGGAGGATGCGGCTCGTCGCGGCTGTTCAGCACGGCCATCATCGCGCTCGTGCCGAGACCGTCGGACTTCGCGCCGCGCGCTACTTCCACATAGTCGGCGCCGGCTTCTTCCAGCGCCAGCCGCACGAATTCGCCGCGGCCTTGCAGGCCGTCCCAGTAGTAAAGTTCCAGGCTCATCGATCGATCCTCATTCCGGTTGCGTGAACAGGTTGGCGTGAACTGGCACTAGCAACCAGTATGCCGTGCGAGTCCGCCGGAATGTTTGTCTGAACGCACAAAACCCCGCGCGCGGCGGGGTTCGATCGAGGGCGGGGACGGCTTAGCCGAGCAGGTGCTGGACGGCCCATGTAATTCCCAGTCCGCCGACGATCAGCCATACGTACAGGATCAGCCCGGTGGTCAGCGCGCGAGGGCCCGCCTGACGGATCTGCGAGATACGCGTTTCGATGCCGAGTGCGGTCATGGCCATCGTGAGCGCGAAGGTGTCGAGCGTATTCAGCGTGCTGGTCGCGCTTTCCGGCAGCACGTGCAGCGAATTGATCACGACAAAGCCGAGGAAACCGAGCGCGAACCACGGAATCGCCAGCTTGCGCGCGGCGCGCGGTTGGCCGTCGTCGGCGCCGGCCGTGGTCGCGCCGCGCGGCGAACGGTTCACCCACATGCCGACCGCGAGCAGCACCGGCACCAGCAGCATCACGCGCGTCATCTTGACGATGGTGGCAATGTGCGTCGCTTCCGGGCTCACGTTGCTGGCCGCGCCGACGACTTGCGCCACTTCGTGGATCGTGCCGCCGAAGAACAGTCCCGCGCCGACCGTATCCAGATGCAGCCAGCCCGCATTGAACAGCACCGGGTAGAGGAACATCGACAGCGTGCCGAACAGCACGACGCTGCCCACCGCCATCGCGCTCTTGTGCGGCTTCGATTGCAGTGTCGATTCGAACGCGAGCACGGCGGCCGCGCCGCAGATCGCGCTGCCCGCGGCGGTCAGCAGGGCCGTGTCGCGATCGAGCTTCATGATCTTCATGCCGGCCCACGTGCCGATCACCAGCGTGCTGACGACGATCAACACCGATTCCGCGAGACCCGGCAGGCCGACTTGCGCGATCTCCTGCAAGCTCACGCGCAGGCCGAAAAACGCGACGGCGATCCGCAGCAGCTTGCGCGCGGAAAAGTTGACGCCGGCCGCCCAGCTCTCGGGCACGCCGTCACGCAGCGCATTGCCGTAGAGGGCGCCGGCGACGATACCGACGATCAGCGGGCTCAGGCCCAGGCCGGCGATCGCCGGGATCTGCGCGATGCGGGTCACGGCGGCGGCGAACAGCGCGACGAACAGAATGCCGTTGAGCTGGCCGCGGGTGGTAGATCCCGGTGTAGCGGAAGCGGTGAGGTGAGCGGTGGACATGGCGTGGCGCCTTCCTGTGACTGTGTGACGGACTTGATTCGACGGGTCTAATCCTAAAGTAGATATATCGATATGAAAAATCATGATTTAGAATGTGAAATATCGGCCAATCTGATAGTTTCATGCCATGACCCCCGATCAACTTATAACGTTTGCCGCCGTCGCCGAGCATCGCAACATCAGCCGGGCGGCTTTGGCGCTGCATCTGTCGCAGCCGGCCGTGTCCGGACAATTGCGTCAGTTACAGGAGGAGTTCGGCGAGCCGCTTTATCAGCGCGACGGCCGCGGCGTGCGTCTCACGCCTGCCGGCGAGCAACTGGCGAGCTATGCGATGCGGCTGCGCGATACGTGGCGGCAGGCGCACGCGTATCGCGACGCGCTGCGCGGGCTTGAGCAGGGCACGTTGCGGATCGGCGCGAGCACTACGCCGGCGAGCTATCTGCTGCCGTATCTGATCGCCGATTTCCGGCGCCGCTATCCGGACGTGACGCTGCATACCGCGGACGGCAATACCAGCGAGATCGTCGGCGCGCTCGGGTCGGTGGATATTGCGATGATCGAAGGGCCGGCCGGCGGGGAGTTGCCGCCGGACACCGCTGTACACGCGTGGCGGGAGGACGAGATTGTCGCGATCATGCCGGCTGGGCATCCGCTGGCGCAGGGAGGGGGGGATTCGGTTTCGGTTTCCGACTTCGGCAACGGCAACGGCGCCCGGCGCGTGGAATTGGCGGCGCTCGGCGCCCAGCCGCTGGTGTTGCGCGAAGCCGGCTCGGCCGTGCGACAGATCGTCGAGCGCGCGTTCGCGCGGGCCGGCGTGCCGATGCGCGTGGCGCTGGAAATTGCGGGGGTAGAAGGGGTTAAGGAAGCGGTGCGGGCAGGCATGGGCATCGGCTTTGTTTCAGCGATGTCGATGCGCCACGAAGACGCCGCGCTGAGGCTGTTTTCACTGAGTCCCGAGCCGTTGACGCGGCGGCTGTCGATTCTGGTCCCTCATGCGAGCGCGCCGTCCCGGGTGGTTGAGCAATTTCTTGCGTTGTGTCTCGCTGAGGCGGTTTGAAACTGAGTGAGCCGCCCGCCGATGCCCGCGCCTGGGGATTTCCACTATGGTGCATCGAGGCGGGCTCGGCGCACTATTCGGTCATCCAAAGCGCTGCGGCGCTTTTTTTCAGCAAAGATTTGGAACCGGTTCCAAGCGCGGTTTCCAGAAGAAGAACAGAGTAAATTCGACATGGCTGACGCAATCGAGGTGGTAATCGTGGCAAGTGCGTTCGGGATGGACGCGGTTCGCTCGGGCGGTCATGCCAGATGGGCAAACGTCGCAGCGAAAGCCGGCGCGAGCGGTTTCGAAGTGCGCCGCGAACTGTTCGCCGACGAAGCCGACGCCGCGCCGCAGGCGCTGCGTACGTTGGGCCAGTCGATTGCGGAAGCCGGCTTGTGGTCGGTCTATTCGACGCCCGATTCGCTGTACACGAGCGAAGGCCGGCTCGATCGCGCCGCATTGCGCCGGGCACTCGACGAAGCCACCGCGCTCGGCGCCCGCTTCGTGAAGCTGCAACTCGGTGGCTTTGCCGGGGACGCGCAGGGCGCGCAGGCCGCGCTCATCGCCGACGACACGCGTGGTGCGAAAGTGCGGCTCGTGGTCGAGAACGGCCAACTGGCCGAAGGCGGTTCGCTCGCGCAATTCACCGGCCTCTTCGACGCGTTGACGCGCGAAGATCGTGCGGGCGTGCTCGGTATGACCTTCGACATCGGCAACTGGGCGTGGCGCGAAGTTGCGCCGCTCGATGCCGCGAAGCTGCTGGCGGCGCACGTCGAATACGTCCACTGCAAGACGGCGGTGGGCGAGGGCGCGCGGCGTTTCCCGGCCGCTCCCGCCGCGGACGATCCGCAATTCACCGCGGTACTGAACAACCTGCCGCGCGATGTGCCGCGCGGCATCGAATTTCCGTTCGATACGCAGCGTATCGAAGCGGACGCGACGCGTTACGTCGCGTGGCTGGCCGCCGCGTGAGCGGCGCGTAGGACCTGAGAGCAGTGACAAAAGCGCGCGGCGAGCGAGACCGGATGCGCGCGACAACAAACGCAGAAACGCAGAAACGCAGAAACAAGGCGCCGCAGTCCACAGCGATTCAAATGTACACCCCGCCTAACCCGCAGCAACGAAACACGCAGGAGCGAAGCATGAGCAACCCAGGCGCAGCACTCGACGTCGTCACCTACGGTGAAGCGATGGCCATGTTCGTGGCCGCCGAGACCGGCCCGCTCGCGGGTGTCGGGCAATTCACGAAGCGCGTCGCGGGCGCCGACCTGAACGTGGCGATCGGCCTTTCGCGACTCGGTTTCAAGGTGGGCTGGATGAGCCGCGTCGGCAACGATTCGTTCGGCCAGTACGTGCGCGACACGCTGACGAAAGAGCGCATCGACCAGCGCCGCGTGATCACCGACGAACGCTACCCGACCGGCTTTCAACTGAAATCGAAGAACGACGACGGCAGCGATCCCGCGATCGAATATTTCCGCAAGGGCTCGGCCGCGAGTCATCTGTCGCTGGAGGACTATGCGGCGGACTATGTGCTGGGCGCGCGTCATCTGCATCTGACCGGCGTCGCGCCGGCGATCTCGGCCAGTTCGCGCGAACTGGCGTTCCATCTGGCACGTGAGATGCGTGCCGCAGGCAAGACGATTTCGTTCGACCCGAATCTGCGGCCGACGCTGTGGCCGTCGCGCGACGCGATGGTGGACGGCTTGAATTCGCTGGCCGCGTTGGCCGACTGGGTGCTGCCCGGCATCGGCGAAGGCGAGATCCTGACCGGCTACACGCAACCGGACGACATCGCGAAGTTCTATCTCGAGCGCGGCGCGCGCGGTGTGATCATCAAGCTCGGCGCGCAAGGCGCGTACTTCCGCACCGCCGACGACGCCGCGGTGATCGCCGGTCAACCGGTCGCGAAGGTGGTGGACACGGTCGGCGCAGGCGATGGTTTCGCGGTCGGCGTAGTGAGCGCGCTGCTCGAAGGCAAGCCGCTGCCGTACGCGGTGGCGCGCGGCAACCGGATCGGCGCGCTGGCGATTCAGGTGATCGGCGATTCGGAAGGACTGCCGAGCCGCGCGGAACTGGATGCGCTGGAAGCGGCGGATGCGGCGAGCGCGCCACGTACCGCGGCGGTTGCCTGAAGCGCTGGGAAGAACGGCGCAAAGAACGGCGCAACAAATCGGAGACACCTATGACCTCATCGCTTGCGATTCGCCGTTGGTGGACGATCATGCCGATCGTCTTCATCACCTACAGCCTCGCCTACCTCGACCGCGCGAACTTCGGCTTCGCGTCGGCAGCCGGCATCAACCAGGATCTCGGCATCAGCAAAGGGCTGGCGTCGCTGATCGGCGCGCTGTTCTTCCTCGGCTATTTCTTCTTCCAGATTCCCGGCGCGATCTACGCCGAACGCCGCAGCGTCAAGAAACTGGTGTTCTGGAGCCTCGTGCTGTGGGGCGGTTGCGCGTCGCTCACGGGCATGGTCAGCAATATTCCGTCGCTGATGGTGATCCGCTTCGTGCTCGGCGTGGTCGAAGCGGCGGTGATGCCCGCGATGCTGATCTTCATCAGCAACTGGTTCACCAGAAGCGAGCGCTCGCGCGCCAACACCTTCCTGATTCTCGGCAATCCGGTGACGGTGCTGTGGATGTCGGTGGTGTCGGGCTATCTGGTGCACTCGTTCGGCTGGCGTCACATGTTCATCGCCGAAGGCGCGCCCGCGATCCTGTGGGCGATCTGCTGGTGGTTCATCGTCAAGGACAAGCCGCAGCAGGTGTCGTGGCTCACGCAGCAGGAGAAGGACGAACTCGCCGAAACGCTGCGCGCTGAGCAGGCCACGATCAAGCCGGTGCGCAATTACAGCGAAGCGTTCCGCACGCCGGCCGTGATCAAGCTCAGCGCGCAGTATTTCTGCTGGAGCATCGGCGTGTACGGTTTCGTGCTGTGGTTGCCGTCGATCCTGAAGAACGGTTCGACGCTCGGCATGGTCGAAACCGGTTGGCTGTCGGCGCTGCCTTATCTGGCCGCGACCATCGCGATGCTTGCAGCGTCATGGGCATCGGATAAACTCGAGCGCCGCAAACTGTTCGTATGGCCGTTCCTGTTGATCGGCGCGGTGGCGTTCGCGGCATCCTATGCGCTCGGCTCCACGCACTTCTGGCTGTCGTACGCGTTGCTGGTGATCGCCGGCGCCGCGATGTACGCACCCTACGGGCCGTTCTTCGCGATCGTGCCGGAACTGCTGCCGAAGAACGTCGCGGGCGGCGCGATGGCACTGATCAACAGCATGGGCGCGCTCGGTTCGTTCGTCGGCTCGTATGTGGTCGGCTATCTGAACGGCGCGACCGGCTCGCCCGCGGCATCGTATGCATTCATGAGCGTGGCGCTCGTCGCCGCGGTGATCCTGACGCTGGCCGTCAAGCCGCAACAGCAGGACTCGGCCCACGCGCGCACGCTCGCCACACCGTTGCAAGGAAAATAAGCTGATGAAGAAGATCGTCGCCTGGAAGTCGTTGCCCGAGGATGTCCTCGCGTATCTGCAACAGCACGCACAGGTCGTGGAGGTCGATCCGGGCCGGCACGACGCGTTCGTCGCCGCGTTGAAAGACGCGGACGGCGGCATCGGTTCGAGCGTGAAGATCACGCCGGCGATGCTTGAAGGCGCGACGCGTCTGAAGGCGTTGTCGACGATCTCGGTGGGCTTCGACCAGTTCGACGTCGCCGATCTCACGCGCCGCGGCATCGTGCTCGCGCACACGCCGGACGTGCTGACCGAGTCCACCGCCGACACGGTGTTCTCGCTGATCCTGGCGTCGGCGCGCCGTGTGGTCGAATTGGCCGACTGGGTCAAGGCCGGGCAGTGGACGCACAGCATCGGCCCGGAACATTTCGGCGTCGACGTGCAGGGCAAGACGCTCGGCATCGTCGGGCTGGGGCGCATCGGCGGCGCGGTTGCGCGGCGCGCGGCGCTCGGCTTCAACATGAAGGTGCTCTACACGAACCGCAGCCCGAACGCGCACGCGGAGCAGGCCTACGGCGCGCGTCGCGTCGAGCTGGCCGAGTTGCTCGCGAGCTCGGACTTCGTCTGTCTGCAGGTTCCGCTGACGCCCGAGACGAAGCACCTGATCGGCGCGGCCGAACTCAAGTCGATGAAGAAGAGCGCGATCCTGATCAACGCGTCGCGCGGCGCGACCGTCGACGAACCGGCGCTGATCGAGGCGCTGCAAAACGGCACGATTCACGGCGCGGGTCTCGACGTGTTCGATACCGAGCCGCTGCCGGCCGACTCGCCGTTGCTGACATTGCCGAACGTGGTCGCGCTGCCGCACATCGGTTCGGCGACGCACGAAACCCGCCACGCGATGGCGCGCAACGCGGCGGAAAATCTGGTCGCGGCGCTCGACGGCACACTGGCCGTCAACATCGTCAATCGCGACGTGCTGAACGCGCCGAAAAAATGAGTGCGTCGCCTGGGGTCACGGCGCGCCGCGCGACGATCACCGATGTCGCGCGCGAAGCCGGCACCGGCAAGACCAGCATCTCGCGCTATCTGAACGGCGAGTTGAGCGCGCTGTCGCCCGAACTGCGCGCGCGCATCGAGACGGCGATCGAGCGGCTCGACTATCAGCCGAACCAGATGGCGCGGGGTCTGAAGCGCGGCCGCAATCGGCTGATCGGGATGCTGCTCGCCGACCTGACGAATCCGTACACCGTCGAAGTGCTGCAAGGCGTGGAGGCGGCCTGTCATGCGCTCGGCCTGATGCCGCTGATCTGCCACGCGGCCAACGAAGTCGAGATGGAGCGCCGCTATCTGCAACTGCTGACCACGTATCGCGTGGAAGGTGTGATCGTCAACGCGCTCGGCGTGCGGGAAGAAACACTGCGGCCGGTCGGTGGCGGCGGGATTCCGGCGGTGCTGGTCGACCGTTCGGTGGACGGGCTCGTAACCGATATGGTCGGCCTCGACAACCGGGCCGCGGCGGAGCTCGGCACGCGGCATTTGCTGGACAACGGCTTCGACGATATCTGGTTCGTCGTGCAACCGTTCGAGCAGGTCAGCTCGCGACAGTTGCGCGAAGCGGCGTTTCGCGACGCGATGGCTCGGGTGAACGGTGCGGGCGGTCATGTTCGTGGCCATACGCTCGTGCTGAATCTCGCGGACCAGCAAGCAGTCGAGCGCGGCCTCGCCGAACTGGACCAGGCGATCGATGCGGCCGGCGCCCCCGGTCGCGCGAATCGCATCGCACTCTTCGCGGCCAACGGGCCGGTCGCGCTGTGCCTCGCGCTGCATCTGAAAGCGCGCTACGGCACGCAGTGGCAGGCACGCGTCGCGCTGCTGTCGATCGACGATCCCGAATGGGCCGAGTTGACCGGCGTCACCACGATCCGCCAGCCGACCTACGAGATCGGCTACCGTGCGGTCGAGTTCCTGCACGAGCGCATCGAGGGTGTTCAGACCACGGCGCGCGATTGTCTGCTGCCCGGCGAATTGATCGTTCGCGCTTCGACTCTGCGTTGAATTCACGGTCGAATCTCGTTGAGTTCGCACCGGGTTCGCACCGAATTCTCGTCGAGTTTCTTCCCGGTTTGCGCCGACTTCGCGCTGATCTGCGATCATTCGGGCTGCGGCGCGCAGCGGGTGCGCGCCGGACATCGCAAGGAAACTCATGGTTGTTGCACCGCTTACCCTGTCGAGCCTCGCCCTCGCGACGCTTTTTGTCGCCGCTTTACCCTTCCTGATCTACCGCCGTCTGCGCCGGCCGCTCGCGTTGAATCCGCGCGACGCGATCGCCGGCATCGCCGTGTTCGCGCTGTTCGCGATGGTGATCGAGCGCGCGCTGAACGATTTCGTGCTGCATCGAAACGAGGCGACTGCCGCCTTCCTGTCGAATCCGCTGGCGTTCGTCGTGTACGGCGCATTGGCCGCGGGTGTTTGCGAGGAAGTGGGGCGCTTCATCGGCATGCGTCTGCTGCTCAAACGCGCGGCGGCGAAACCCGGTTTCGACGCCCGCGCGACGAGCGGCGACGGCACCGCGCTCACCTACGGCCTCGGGCATGGCGGCGCGGAAGCGTGGCTGGTCGGCGTGCTGGTGCAGATTCAATGGATCCTGTTCGCGGTCTTCGAAAATCGCGGCGAACTGGACGGCTACCTGAGCAATCTGCCGACCGACGCGATCATGCGCATCCACATGATTCTCGCCAGCCTGACGCCGCAGACGGCCGGTATTTTTGCACTCGAACGGGTGGCCGCGCTGGTGTTCCAGATTGGCCTCTCGGTGTTGATGTGGCGTGGCGTGCGCGCGGGCTGGCGCGGTATCCTGCCGCTCGCGATCGTGTTGCATGCATTGGTCGACGTGCCGGCCGCGCTGTTCCAGGCGAACCTCGTGCCGCTCGCGGCGGTGGACGGCGTCTATGCGGTGGGCGCGGTAATCGTGACGGGCGTGCTGTTCAGAACGTTCCGACGCCCCGCGCGGGCCGCATGATGAGCCTGCAACGCAAGTCATCGACGATCCTCTAATTTCGGCTCATCCCATGGAAGAAGCTTACCAATACGACTGCGCGAACCCGGAGTTCGAGGAGTTGGCGCGCGTCATCAGCGATCTGTTCCCGGAGCAGACGCAATTCATCCAGCGCGCGGCCGACGATGTGCCGCCGACGTTGGCGATTCACTGGGTCGCGATGCGCTTCGGTTCGACCGCGCGCCGGATCGTGATGACCGTGGTGGTGACGCCGCCCGCGCTCGCGCGTTACCGTGCGTTACCGGCACGGCTGCGCGGACGGAGTTTTGCGGTGTTGCGCGCGTATGTGGAAGCGAGCATCGGCTCGCTCGAAGAACAGTATGCGAACGGCGAGGCGGTGCCGAAGGAAGTGACGGTCGATCTGGGCGACGAGTTTGCTTAGGATGCAGGTGTTGAGAGGCGACGCTCGAACGACACCGGGCGTCGACCCACATCGATCAGCATTTACTCCACGCGCCGATAAACCTTCGCGAAGCGGGCCGCCTGGACCACGCCGTAATCGCCAGGCGCGTATTGCATGATCCAGTCGCCGGCGGTGCCGTGCAGCACGTCGCCGCCTTGCGCGGAGCGCGCCATCGAGAAGGCTTCATGCATCTGTTTCGCGAGCAGCACCGCGGGGCGGTTGCGGTACGGACCCGGTTCGCCGTGAGCGAGAGCGGCATCCACCGGCAGATATTTGGCGTCGAAGCGTTCGCGTGAAACGACCCAGCGGTCGCCTGTCGATCCTGTGATCAGCGCGTCGCCGTGAGCGTAGCGGTTCGGGCCTTCGAGGCTCATCAGCTCGCCTTCGGCAGCCGCGAATTCCACCATGACGGTTTCGTCTTTGATGACGCGCAGTGCGGCCGCGTCGGTGCGGAGGTCGATGTTTTTCAGTTCGGTCATGGCGGTATTGTAATCGCCATGGATTGCGGGCCGTGCGTAGCGCATAACCCGATACGCTACGCACGCATCTTCAGCCCGCTTGATTCTTCATCAATGCTTCACCAACGCTTCATCAAGGCTTCACGTCGGCGTCGCTAGCGGGCGCTGCCTTGCCGGCGCGCTTTCCGTGATGCTGCGCACGGCCACCGCCTGCCACGCCGCCCGGTTGATGGAACGTCACGTCAGCGAGTTTCTTCTGCTCCGGCGAGAAGCTGCTGTACAGCGGATCGAACGCGTCGACCAGTTTCTTCATGCCGTCAGCATGGGCC
The DNA here is from genome assembly GCF_046030735.1 of Paraburkholderia xenovorans. Taxonomy (GTDB): domain Bacteria; phylum Pseudomonadota; class Gammaproteobacteria; order Burkholderiales; family Burkholderiaceae; genus Paraburkholderia; species Paraburkholderia xenovorans_A. Next base: position 65,767 of record NZ_JAQQBV010000030.1, on the reverse strand, counting down.
TGCGTGATGTCCGCGTACTGCTTCATGTCGTCGATTGCCGACAGGTTGCCCGACGCCTTGCGCTGCTGGAACAACTGGCCCATCGTCTGGCCGTTGTTGCGCATCACGTCCGCGAACGCATTCCATTGCGATTCCTGCGCCGACGTGATCTTCAACTGCGTGTGCAGATAGGCGATGCGGTCTTCGACATTGCGCTCGTGGCCGGCCTTGGCGGCGGGTGCCGAGGCGCTCGCCGGCGCCGCTGCGGGCGCGGGGGTTTGTGCGAACGCGCCGCTCATTGCGATGGCGGAGGCCAGCATTACCAGTGCTTTTTTCATCGAAACTCCTGATGTCTGTTCGAATTGGGACAAGGCGAGCATGGCGAGCGGCCCACGCTGCATTCGCTTTCGGCGTGCAAGGCGGCCGGCTGCCCACTTCGCCGTCGCCGCTATTAATATCACGTTATCCCTACAATGCGAATGCAGTGCGACAAACGCTTACAACCGAAACCAACAGGAAATAGCGGGTGGATAAATTCGTCAGCATGGAGATCTTCGTTGCGGTCGTCGAAGCGGGCAGCCTGACTGCGGCGGCCGAACGTTTCGACATTTCGTCGGCGATGGTGGGCAAACATATCCGCTCGCTCGAAACCCGGCTCGCGACGCGGCTTCTCACGCGCACCACGCGTCGTCAGAGTCTCACGGAAATCGGCCGGCAGTATTACGAGCAGTGCAGAAGGATTCTCACCGACGTGAAGGAAGCGGAGTCGCTCGCCGAAGCGATGGCGGCCGCGCCGCGCGGTCTGCTCAAGGTGACGGTGCCGCTGACTTATGGCGTCGAAGTGTTCGCGCCGGCCATGACCGACTATCTGAGCGCATGGCCGGACGTGAGCCTCGAACTCGATCTGTCGAACCGGATCGTCGATCTGGTGGAAGAGGGCTTCGACGCGTCGGTGCGGATCGGCCGTCTGCCGGATTCGAGTTTTGTCGCGCGGCCGTTGCGGCCTTACCGGATGCGAGCCTGCGCGTCGCCCGCGTATCTGGCGCGCGTCGGCACGCCGCGCACGCCGGCCGATCTGGTGCATCACGAATGCCTCGGATTTCTGCATTGGGGCCGCGAAGGCTTGTGGCGGCTAAACGGCGAGACCCAGGACGAAAACCAGTTGCGCGCCGGACGCTTTCGCGCGAACAACGGCCAGGCGCTCAAGGTGGCCGCGTTGCACGGCTTCGGGCTGGTGTTGCAGCCGGAGGTGTTGCTCGCGAAAGAGATCGCGAGCGGCGAACTGGTATCGGTGCTGGAAGACTATCTGCCGGACGGCGCACCGGTTAATCTGGTGTACCCGCGCGATCGCCGCGCCACGCGCAAGCTGAGCAGTTTCGTCGACTTCGTGGTCGAACGGTTCGGCATATGAGCGGCATTTGAAACCCGCGCGCGCTGTATGGGCGATGCATGTGCTTGAGCGCGACCCACCCGCGCTACACCACGAAAGCCCTCCGCCCCACGCCCCGAACGCGCGATAATCCGCTTCATTGCCGACCAACTTCCCCTTGCCCTCGATGAGACCACCGCGCCTCGATCAACTCGACGACCTCGACCGCAACCTCGTTGCATTGCTGCAGGCCAATGCGCGTGAGAGCGTCGCCCATCTCGCGCGTCAACTGGACGTGGCGCGCACCACGGTGATCGCGCGGATCGCGCGGCTCGAACGCAGCAACGTGATCGCGGGCTACAGCGTGCGGCTCGGCCAGGACGTGCTCGACTCGAGCATTCAGGCTTATGTCGGCATCATCATCGCCCCGCGACATGGGCCGGCCGTGCAGAAACGCCTCGGCAAGATGCCCGAGGTGCAGTTGCTGTGCGCGGTGAGCGGCGAGTTCGATTACGTCGCGTGGCTGCGCGCCGATTCGCCCGATCGGCTGAACGATCTGCTCGATCAGATCGGCGGACTCGAAGGCGTGGAGCGGACCACCACGTCGATTATTCTGGCGCGCAAGATCGACCGCGCATGACATGAATCTGCATACGGATTTTTTACGCCGTTTTTATATGTTTTCGACAGATCGACTAACTACTTCGTCATAACGTCGAGATTCATGGTCATAACGCAGCATTTTGTGCGTATGAACTGTTTTTGCTTCTCCCTAAACTGGGTGTCGAGGGTTCAGCCCGCCGCGCCGCGCTTCATGCGTGGCGCCCATCCCAGATCACACAACGGAGGAGAAGCTTATGAAAGTAGCCATCGTCGGTGCAGGTTTGATCGGCCACACCATCGCCCACATGTTGCGTGAAACCGGCGACTACGACGTCGTCGCCTTCGACCGGGACCAGCACGCGCTCGACAAGCTCGCCGCCCAGGGGATTCCGACGCGCCGCGTCGATTCCGCCGACGCCGCCGTGCTGCGCGCCGCGGTGCAAGGCTTCGACGCGCTCGTCAATGCGCTGCCGTATTACCTCGCGGTGAATGTCGCGGCGGCCGCGAAGGGCGCCGGCGTCCATTACTTCGATCTGACCGAAGACGTGCGCGCCACCCACGCGATCCGCGCGATCGCCGACGACGCCGAACACGCGTTCATGCCGCAATGCGGTCTCGCGCCGGGCTTCATCGGGATTGCCGCGCATGAGCTGGCGAACCGCTTCAGTGAAATCCGCGACGTGAAGATGCGCGTCGGCGCGCTGCCGGAGTTTCCGACCAATGCGCTGAAGTACAACCTGACGTGGAGCGTCGACGGCCTGATCAACGAATATTGCCAGCCGTGCGAAGCGATTCGCGATAGTCGCACGCAGTGGGTGCAGCCGCTCGAAGGCCTCGAACATTTCTCGCTCGACGGCACCGAATACGAGGCGTTCAACACGTCGGGCGGTCTGGGCACGTTATGCGAGACGCTGGCTGGCCGGGTCGAATCGCTCGACTACAAATCGGTCCGCTATCCAGGCCACCGCAACCTGATGCAATTCCTGCTCGAAGACCTGCGGCTGTCGAGCGACCGCGACAACCTGAAAAACATCCTGCGCCGTTCGGTGCCGTCCACCGCGCAGGACGTCGTGCTGGTGTTCATCACGGTGAGCGGCATGCGCGACGGTCAACTGGTGCAGGAAGTGTTCACCCGCAAGATCTTCGCGAAGACGGTGTGCGGTGTGCCGATGAGCGCGATCCAGATCACCACGGCTGGCGCGATGTGCGCGGTGCTCGATCTGTTCCGCGAACAGAAGCTGCCGCAAAAAGGCTTCGTGCGGCAGGAGCAGGTGTCGCTGCGCGACTTCCTCGCGAATCGCTTCGGGCAGTTGTACGAAGGAGAGTCGCTGGAGACGATGGCGACGGTTTGACACGCTGACACATTCACACAAACGCCCCACCTGCGTGGGGCGTTTTGCGTTAAACAACGAACCTTTGAAGTGACCGGACGGCGGCGCCGTCAAAGAGGGTTCGAGTGGAGGGCATGCGTCACGAAGACGCATCCTCGCGCGTGGGCGGCAGCGTGCCCGATGAATCGATGCGTTGCGGATCACGCGCGAATTTGCCGCCGGCCTCCAGCCACATCACATTGATGATGCCGAAGCCCAGTGCCACGCCGATGCCGAGAATCCAGGTGAAGTACCACATGACGGTCTCCTTGATCCGAGGGTAAATCCGCAGTGGCCGCCATGCTCACGCGGCCCCGTTTGCAGCGATCATGAACAGGAACGCGGCGCGGCGCAAGAGGATCCGACGAGCTTCGGCCGGCGTCACGCATCCATAAAAAGACGCACTAGCAGAACGAACCACCGGGAGACCCCACCATGCCGATGCGCCCGCACTTCCGCTGCAAGACCGTGCTGTACCTGCTGGCGACCGCGGCACTTGCCGGTTGCGCGGCGGCGCCCGCCGAGCCGGTGCCGTTCAGGGAGGTGCCCGCGGCGCGCATCGTCAAACCAGGCTACGCGCAGGCCGCCGCCGGACTGGTCGCCGTCGACGTACGGCGCGAACGCTCCCGCGATGTGATCGTGCGGTTTCGCGACGCGCTGGTGTATATCGACGGCGAGCAGGTCGCCGATCTGATGAACGGCGAACACGTGGTGTTCTATCTGAGTCCGGGCGTGCATCGGATCGGCGTTTCCACGCAATTCGATCCGGTTGTCGAGATGCGCTTCACGGTCACGGACGATACGCGCTACACGAACCGCGCGTCGGTCACATTCAACGACGACCACCGCATCGGCTTGCGCCGGGTCGCTCAATAGCGCCGGCGCTTAACAAATGGATACATGGGCTTCACGCGAAGCCCTTAACATGGCGACTACCGAGCAACCATCAACGCGGATCTGGCGCCTGGCTTACATCGCCTGCATGACTGGCCGTTTCCGCGTGCGCTTCCAGGGTAATCCAACATGCTGATCAATTGCGCCGCCTATCAGGACGGCCGAAAACTGGCTGACATCGAGATCGACAACATCAGCGACTATGTGGCGCGGCCCGAGTGCTTCGTCTGGGTCGCGCTGAAAGACCCGGGCCCCGACGAACTGGCGGTGATGAAGCACGAGTTCGGGCTGCACGAACTGGCGATAGAGGATGCGCAGAACGGCCATCAGCGTCCGAAGATCGAGGAGTACGGCGACTCGCTGTTCGCGGTGCTGCACACCGTCGAGATGGACGAGGCCGGTGAACTGCTGATCGGCGAAGTCGACGTGTTCGTCGGCCGCAACTATGTGCTGTCGGTGCGGCGCGGCACGCGCGCCGGTTTCCAGAACGTGCGGGAGCGCTGCGAACGCGAGCCGCAGTTGCTCAAGGAAGGTTCGGCGTTCGTGCTGTATGCGCTTGCCGACGACGTGGTCGATCGCTACTTTCCGATCATCGAGGCGTTGAACGCCGAGATCGAGGAACTGGAAGACCGCATTTTCGAGCGCAACAATTCGGTGGCTTCGCGCGCGATCATCGAAGACCTGTACCGGCTCAAACGCCGTCTCGTGATCCTGCATCATCACATCGCGCCTTTGCAGGAGGCCGTCAGCAAACTGACCGGCGGGCGCATCCCGAGCATTTGCGAAGGGATGCAGGCGTACTTTCGCGACGTTTACGATCATCTCGAACGGATCGTCAGGATTATCGACGGACGGCGCGAAATGGTGGTCACCGCGGTGCAGGTGAACCTCGGCATGATCTCGCTCGCCGAAAGCGAGGTGACCAAGCGGCTCGGCTCGTTCGCCGCGCTGTTCGCGGTGCCGACGATGATCGCCGGTATCTACGGGATGAACTTCCAGAGCATTCCCGAGTTGCACTACAAGTACGGCTATCCGGTTTGCCTCGCCGTGATGTTCACCGTCGACCTGCTGCTGTACTGGCGCTTCCGTAAAGCCGGCTGGCTCTGAAGCCGCGCCGGTGTCCGGCAGCGTGGCAGGCCCCCAGGTTCCAGGCGCTTGCAGGCGCTTGCAGGCTCACACCACCGCGTTGTCCCGGCTTGCACCGCGCGCAATAAAAGGCCAGCATAGGCGGCCCGCCGGCCGTCGAGCTTGCAGCCGGCGGGCCTTCGGCTACGCACGGACCGAGCGAGGGACTTTTGCCAGAACGCCGCCGGCCGGAGCGCGCACGTCGCGCGCCGGTTCGAATCGATCGACCGCGCCGCACCCGCGCATTTTCTGCGCACCGGTGCACTGCAACACCGCGAATCGTTGACAATTCCGACGGACTACGCTGAGAATAGGCCTCGCAAACGTTTGCGCGCCATCAAAAAAACGGCTCGTTCCTGAGCTGACAAACCTGGAGATATGCATGAGCCATCGCATCCGTCGCCGCATTCTGGCGGCCGCAGTCCTCGCCACCGTCACCGTTGCCTTGCCGTTTTCGTCCGCGTATGCGCAAACCGCGCCGGCTCATAAGCCGAAGGTCGCGCTGGTGATGAAGTCGCTCGCCAACGAGTTCTTCCTGACCATGGAAAACGGCGCGAAAGACTATCAGAAACACAATCCCGGCCAGTTCGACCTGATCACCAACGGCATCAAGGACGAAACCGATACCGCGAACCAGATCCGCATCGTCGAGCAGATGATCGTGTCGAAAGTCGACGCGATCGTGCTGGCCCCGGCCGATTCGAAGGCGCTGGTGCCGGTCGTCAAGAAAGCGGTGGATGCGGGCATCATCGTGGTGAATATCGACAACCGGCTCGACCCGGACGTGCTCAAGTCGAAAGACCTGAACGTGCCGTTCGTCGGCCCGGATAACGCGAAGGGTGCGCAAAAGGTCGGCGATTATCTGGCGAAGAAGCTGAAGTCGGGCGACGAGGTCGGCATCATCGAAGGCGTGTCGACCACCACCAACGCGCAGCAGCGCACCGCCGGCTTCAAGGCCGCGATGCAGACGGTCGGCGCGAAGGTCGTCTCGGTGCAGTCGGGCGAATGGGAAATCGACAAGGGCAACGCGGTCGCGTCGGCGATGCTCAACGAGTACCCGAACCTGAAGGCGCTGCTTGCCGGCAACGACAACATGGCGATCGGCGCGGTCTCGGCCGTGCGCGCGGCCGGCAAGCAGGGCAAGGTGCTGGTGGTCGGCTACGACAACATCGGCGCGATCAAGCCGATGCTGAAAGACGGCCGCGTGCTCGCCACCGCCGACCAGTACGCGGCCAAGCAGGCCGTGTTCGGGATCGATACCGCGCTGAAGGCGCTTAGCGAGCACAAGAAGCAGTCGGATTTGTCCGGCGTGGTGGAAACGCCGTGCGATCTGGTGACGAAGTAAGCAGCGCGCAGTAAAACCCGGGCTCGCAGATTCGCGCTCAAGCCCTTTGCCCGCTAAGTGTGCGGCAAGCCGGCGCGAATTTGCGTCAATTCAATAAACGCTCAAGAAACCTGCCGCGCCGCCGTTAATTCCAGAGGTAAGCGTCATGACGGCGGCTGCGCGGCGGGAGGGTGCGTGGCCGGAAACGCCCGCGCATTCCGCGCATTGGGCCGGCATGACACGTGGCGCCGGTCGCCGCGTCATTCGAGCGAATCGCATGACGCCGCGCCGTCCGCCCCGGAACCAGGATTGCGATGGATTCAACCGACCAAGACGCGTTGCCTGCCGTGTTATCAGTCGCCGGCATCGGCAAAACCTATGCCGAGCCGGTACTCGCCGACGTATCGCTGTCGCTGCGCGCCGGTGAGGTGTTGGCGCTGACCGGCGAGAACGGCGCGGGCAAAAGCACGTTGTCCAAGATCATCGGCGGACTCGTCGAGCCGACCACCGGCACGATGCGCCTCGGCGGCGCGCCGTACACGCCGGCCAGCCGCACCGAAGCCGAAGCGCTTGGCGTACGCATGGTGATGCAGGAGCTGAATCTGCTGCCGACGCTGTCGGTCGCCGAAAACCTGTTTCTGAATCGCCTGCCGCAGGGCGGCGCGTTCCGTTTCGGCTGGATCGACCGCCGCAAACTGCGCGAGGACGCGCGTGTCGCGATGGCGCAAGTCGGGCTCGACGCGATCGATCCCGACACGCTGGTCGGCGAACTCGGCATCGGGCATCAGCAGATGGTGGAGATCGCGCGCAATCTGATCGACGACTGCCGCGTGCTGATCCTCGACGAGCCGACCGCGATGCTGACCGCGCGCGAAGTGGACCTGCTGTTCGAGCAGATCGACCGCCTGAAGGCGCGCGGCGTGGCGCTCGTCTACATCTCGCACCGGCTCGAGGAACTCGCGCGGGTGGCCGAGCAGATCGCGGTGCTGCGCGACGGCCGGCTGGTCAAGGTCGACGCGATGGCCAATCTGACCAGCGACCAGATCGTCACGTGGATGGTGGGCCGCGAACTCGGCGAGCGGATCGATCTGGGCGTGCGCAACATCGGTGCGCCGCGTCTGAAGGTGGACAAGCTCACGCGCGGCAAGGCGGTGCGCGACGTGTCGTTCGAAGTGCGGGCCGGCGAAATTTTCGGCATCAGCGGACTGATCGGCGCGGGCCGCACCGAGCTGATGCGGCTGATTTACGGCGCCGACCAGAAAGACAGCGGCACCGTGTCGCTCGCCGCGCGGCCGGGCGATACGCCCACGCCGGTGCAGATCGCGTCGCCGTCGGACGCGGTGCGCGCCGGCATCGCGCTGATCACCGAAGACCGCAAAGGCGAGGGGCTGCTGCTGCCGCAACCGATCGCGGCCAACGTGTCGCTCGGCAATATCGGCAGCGTGGCGCGCCACGGTGTGGTCGATGCGAAGCGCGAGAACGCGCTGGCGCAGAAGCAGATCGACGCGATGCGGATTCGCAGTTCGGGTCCCGCGCAGATCGTCGGCGAACTGTCGGGCGGCAACCAGCAGAAGGTCGTGATCGGCCGCTGGCTCGCGCGCGACTGCGGCGTGCTGTTATTCGACGAACCTACGCGCGGCATCGACGTCGGCGCGAAGTTCGATATTTATGGCTTGATGGGCGCGCTGGCCCGGGAAGGGCGCGCGCTCGTCGTGGTGTCGAGCGACCTGCGCGAGCTGATGCTGATCTGCGACCGGATCGGCGTGATGTCCGCGGGCAGCATGACGGGGGTTTTCGAGCGCGACAGCTGGTCGCAGGATGCGTTGCTGGCCGCGGCTTTTGCCGGCTACCGCAGCCGCGAAGCGTTGCTGCACACCCCCGACACCACTGAAGCAGGGAGTCTCTGATGACCGATCAATCGTTGCGCAAGGCAGAAGAAGGCAAGGCGGGCACGGGCAATGTCACCAACGTCACGCCGCCGCCCGATCCGTCCGCGCCGCTCGCGAGCGGCAAACCGGCCGGCACGCGGCTGGGCTTTTCAAATTACCTGGGTCTGGCCGGCGCACTGCTGGCGATGATCGTGCTGTTTTCGCTGCTGAGTTCGCATTTCCTCACGTACGACACGTTCAGCACGATCGCCAATCAGATTCCCGATCTGGTCGTGATGTCGGTGGGCATGACTTTCGTGCTGATCATCGCCGGGATCGATCTCTCGGTGGGCTCGGTGCTGGCGCTGGGTGGGTCGGTGGTGAGCGTGGCGGCGCTGAAGTGGGGCTGGGGACCGTTTCCGTCCGCGTTGCTCGGTGTGGCCGCAGCCGCGCTGACCGGCACGATCACCGGCGCGGTGACGGTGGGCTGGCGGATTCCGTCGTTCATCGTGTCGCTCGGCGTGCTCGAGGCGGCGCGCGGCATGGCATATCAGATGACGAATTCGCGCACCGCGTATATCGGCGATGCATTCGACTTTCTGTCGAATCCGATCGCGCTCGGCATCTCGCCGGCCTTCCTGATCGCGGTCGCGGTGATGATCGTCGCGCAACTGGTGCTCACGCGCACGGTGTTCGGCCGCTATCTGGTCGGCATCGGCACCAACGAGGAAGCGGTGCGGCTCGCGGGCGTCAATCCGCGGCCTTACAAGGTCATCGTGTTCGCGCTGATGGGCGCACTCGCGGGGCTTGCCGCGCTGTTCCAGATTTCGCGGCTGGAAGCGGCCGACCCGAACGCGGGCCAGGGTGTGGAGCTGCAGGTGATCGCGGCGGTGGTGATCGGCGGCACGAGCCTGATGGGTGGGCGCGGCTCGGTCATCAGCACGTTCTTCGGCGTGTTGATCATCTCGGTGCTGGCGGCCGGCCTCGCGCAGATCGGCGCGAACGAGCCGACCAAGCGGATGATCACCGGCGCGGTGATCGTGGTGGCGGTGGTGCTGGATACGTATCGCAGCCGCCGCAAACGGGTCTGACGGCGGGCGGTAGCGATAATAAGCAGTCGAAGTTGGGCGGGTCGCAAAAAACGCGGCAAAAAACATAGCAAAGCGTGCAGCAAGGTGGGCGGTAGGGCATCAATATTCGCGGTTTGGGTCTGTCATCGATGAAGACGTCCGGCGCGGCGCAGGGGCGCGGCCGGCGGGAAAACAGGCAGGAGAGCAACAGGTTATGGCGACGATCAAGGATGTAGCGGCCGTGGCGGGCGTGTCGTTCACGACGGTTTCGCACGTGGTGAACAACTCGCGGCCCGTGTCGGCCGACGTGCGCGCAAAGGTCGAGCACGCGATTCGCCAGCTTCATTACGTGCCGTCCGCGGTGGCCCGCTCGCTGAAGGCGAAGGCGACCGCGACGATCGGCCTCGTGGTGCCGAACAGCACCAATCCGTATTTCGCGGAACTGGCGCGCGGCATCGAGGACGGTTGCTCGCGCAACGGCTACTGCGTGTTTTTCTGCAATTCGGACGACGATCCGGCCAAGCAGCGCAACTACTTGCGCGTGTTGCAGGAAAAGCGGATCGACGGGTTGATCGTCGCGTCCGCCGGCGACGATGCGGTACTCGCGCAGGCACTGGCCGACGCCCGCGAGCCGCTCGTGATCGTCGACCGGAATATCGAAGGTCTCAGCGCGGATCTCGTGCAGATCGACCACGAGAAGGGCGGCTATCTCGCCACGCGGCATCTGCTGGAACTGGGGCACGTGCGGATCGGCTGCATCACCGGGCCGGTCGAGACCGCGGTCAGCGCGATGCGCGTGCACGGTTTCATCCGCGCGATGACCGAGCGCGGGATCGAGATTCCGGCCGGCGCGATCGTCGAAAGCGATTTTTCGGGGACGGGCGGCCATCGTGCGGCCGGTCAGTTGTTCGACACGGTGAAGCCGTCGGCGATTTTCGCGGGCAACGACATGATGGGCATCGGTGCGCTGCGCGCCGCGGCCGAACGCAATATCAGCGTGCCGCGCGATTGCTCGATCATCGGCTTCGACGATATCGAACTGGGGCGCTTCACTTATCCGGCGCTGTCGACGGTCGGGCAGTCGGTGCGCGCGCTCGGCGATATGGCCGCGCAGACGCTGATCGAACGGATTGCCGGCACCGCGACGGGTAACAATACGCACGCGCCGGGCCGTCGGCGCGTGGTGTCGCCGCGGCTGATCGTGCGCGAATCCACGTCGACGTGGGCGGGTGTGGCGAAGCGCGATCTCGCGGCTTGAGTCGGGGGATCGGCGGGAGGTATTGGCGAAAAGCGTCGGTGGGAGCGATCGGCGGGAGATGTTGGCGACAAGCGTTGGCTTGGAGCGATCGGTCACAAGCATCGGCGCTAAGCACTAGCGCGAAGCAGCGGCAATAGAGGAGAAGCCAGTGGCAAGCAATGAAACGCGTGGACGTGTCGCGGTGGTCGGCAGTCTGAACATGGACCTCGTGGCGCGCGCGCCGCGCCTGCCGCATCCCGGCGAGACGCTGGCCGGCCGCACGTTTGCTCAGGTTGCGGGCGGCAAGGGCGGCAACCAGGCGGTCGCGGCTGCGCGCCTTGGCGCGCAGGTGTCGATGCTCGGCTGTGTCGGCGCGGACGGCAACGGCGCGCAATTGCGCGCCGGGCTCGAAGCGGAAGGAATCGACTGCACCGCCGTCGAAACCGGCAAGGAGGCGACCGGCGTCGCGCTGATCGTCGTCGACGATGCGAGTCAGAACGCGATCGTGATCGTCGCGGGCAGCAACGGCGAAGTCACGCCGGCCACGCTCACGCGTCACGAAGCCTTGCTGGCTTCTGCCGACGTCGTAATCTGCCAGCTCGAAACACCGCCGGAAACGGTGCGCGCGGCGCTCGCCGCGGGCCGTCGCCTCGGCAAGACCGTGATCCTGAATCCGGCGCCCGCCACCGGCCCGCTGCCCGCCGACTGGCTGCCGCTGATCGACTATCTGATTCCCAATGAACTTGAAGCGGCGACGCTGACCGGTTTGCCGGTCGCCACGCCCGAGGACGCGGACAAGGCCGCTGCCGCGCTGCGCGCCGCGGGCGCGCGCAATGTGCTGGTCACGCTGGGTCCGCGCGGCGTGTACGCGGCGCTCGAAGGCGCCGCCGCCGCGCTTTACGACGCGCCGAAGGTCGAAGCCGTGGACACGACCGCGGCGGGCGACACGTTCATCGGCGGCTTCGCCGCGCAACTCGCGCAGGGCGCGAGCGTCGACTCGGCGATCCGCTTCGCGCAACGCGCTGCGGCGCTTTCCGTCACGCGTGCCGGCGCCCAGCCGTCGATTCCGACGCGCGCCGAACTGGCCGCCCTGGACTGATCTCGGCCTGAGCTCGGCCGGCGTTTTTGCAGACGAATCCACGCCAGATTGTCGCAATAACCTCTACAACTTCCCGCAACTTCAATCAATTCGCCCGGTGACGAAGCCGTCACCGTCGCGCGAAAATGCGCCCCGCATTGTTTTTTGATGCCCTCTGCATCAACCAGAGGCCGCCGTAGTTCTTCCAATTTCTTACATCACGCATTCTTCATACAATTTAAATCCTTCAAGTCCCTTGATCTTGTGCCGTAAACAAATTTAGAGCGCCGCACCCAAAAGCGCCGACTAACGCAGACGCCGCACGTTACATCCCGCGCTGCGAACGCAGCCTCTCATTTGTTACGCACAGGACCAAGCATGTTGAACAAGGGCATCACGATCAAGGCGCGGATTGGCCTCACGATGGCTTTTCTCGCCGCGTTGCTGGTCGCGACCGGCGTATTCGGATTGTTCGGCATGAGCCGTTCGAACGAAGCCTATCGCGAGACTTACGCCAACGAAATGCCGAGCGCCGTCGATATCGGCAACTCGGAACTGTATGCGGCGCGCGAGCGTCTGTCGCTCGACCGCGCGGCTTTCCAGGCCGGCACGCCGGACTCCGCCGGGTCGCTCGACCGTGCGCGTGCGATGCGCACTCTGTCGGACTCGTGGTGGAAAAAGTACATGGATTTGCCGCGCGAGGCCGACGAGGACCGGCTCGCACAAGTGGTCATCGCCAAACGTGATGTGCTGCATCAGCAAATGGACGCATTCGCTGCGATCGTGGCCGCCAACGACCAGACGAAAGTCATCGATGGCGCGAAGCGCCTGCAGGTCACCTACACCGAACTGTCCGACGCCGACGACGCATTGCGCAAGTACCAGTTCACGTCCGCCGCCGAGGGTTTCGACTCGGCGCAAAGCAGCTTCGCGACGTTCCGCGCGGTCAGTCTCGGCGCCTTGTTGCTGGGCGTGATCGCTGCCGTGCTGTCCTATCTGACGCTGAGCCGCGCGATTTCCCGGCCGCTCGACGAAGCGCTCGGTCACTTCGATGCGATTGCCGCCGGCGATCTGCGCCGTCCGGTCGCGATTACCTCGCGCGACGAAATGGGGCAGTTGCTCGAAGGCATCGCCAAAATGCAGCGCAGTCTCACCGAAACGGTGCGCACGGTGCGCGGCGGCAGCGAGTCGATTGCGACCGCGACGCGTCAGATCGCGGCCGGCAATATCGATCTGTCCTCGCGCACGGAAGAGCAGGCGTCGGCCTTGCAGGAAACCGCGTCGAGCATGGAAGAGCTGACCGGCACGGTCAAGCAGAACGCCGACAACGCCCGCCAGGCGAGCTCGCTGGCGGCCAACGCGTCGGAGATCGCCAACCGGGGCAGCGCGGTGGTCGGCCAGGTAGTCGGCACGATGGGCGACATCAATCAGAGTTCGGCAAAGATCGCCGACATCATTTCGATCATCGAAGGGATTGCGTTCCAGACCAATATCCTCGCGTTGAACGCGGCCGTGGAAGCGGCGCGGGCCGGCGAGGAAGGACGCGGCTTTGCGGTTGTCGCGGGTGAAGTGCGCAGTCTTGCGCAACGCTCGTCCGCGGCGGCCAAGGAAATCAAGGAGCTGATCGACACGTCGGTCGAGCGTGTGCAGTCCGGCTCGGCGCTGGTCGACGAAGCCGGCCGCACGATGACCGAGATCATCGGCGCGGTGCAGCGTGTGACCGACATCATGGGCGAAATCGCGGCGGCCTCGGAAGAGCAGAGCAGCGGCATCGATCAGGTGGCGCGCGCGGTCACGCAGATGGACGAGGTCACGCAACAGAACGCCGCATTGGTGGAAGAGGCGGCTGCTGCGGCGTCGTCGCTCGAAGATCAGGCAGGCAAGCTGCGCACTGCGGTGGCGGTGTTCCAGCTCGAAGAAAGTGGCTACAAGGCGCCGGCGGTGACGGCGCCGAGGCGCGCGGCGGCGCCGGTGCGTTCGACGGCGCTGCGCAAGTCGCCGGCCTCGGCACCGCGCGCGGCGGCTGCCGCTTCTGCTGCGAAAGCGCCCGCCGTGGCCCATGCTGCGGCGCCGGCCGTCGCTGCGACGTCGGTGAAGGCGCCGCTCAAAGCGCCGGTAAGCGCGGGCGGCGAGCAGGATTGGGAAACGTTCTGAGCGTTATCGTGGCCAGCATTGCCACCGTTGCCGCCGCGGAACAACGCGGCGCAACGCGACGACACGCTCATCCCACTCCGCGCGAGCGTTATTGACGCACGCGCCGAAGCGTCGCCGCGTTTCACGTGCGACGACAGCAACGCGATGCGCGATCGCATCGGCCTGCACGTTGCAACATTCGTTCCCGGCAGCCCCACAGACCGGTCGCTGCCGACACAGGCCGATGCAGCAGAAATAAAGACCGCGATTGCGCAGGCAACCGCGGTCTTTTTTCATCCTCCGCGCGTTAAGTAATCGCAAGGAATGCAGCCGATGCCCTGGTGGCCGTCGCGATCCGGTACATTGACGGGCGCAACCTTCAACCCCGCGCTGCAATCAACCGCTCAACGCGCCAGCCATAAAGGACCGACATGACGCCATCCGACCTCGCGCACCGCCTCGTCGCCGCACGCCGGGAGCATCGCCCGATCGATGTGCCAGCCCCCGACAGCCTGCCGCCCGACGCGGCCAATGCGTACGCGATCCAGCAAGCCGTGATCGCGGAATTCGGCGCGGGCACCGGCGGCTGGAAGGTCGGTGCGAAGGCGCCCGGCGCGGAAGCCGCAGGCGCGCCGATTCCCGCGTCGCTGGTGCTGAACTCGCCGGCGCGCGCCGCACGCAGCGCCTTTTTCCGTGTGCTCGTGGAACTCGAGATCGCGTTTCGTTTCAGCGAGGCGATCGAGCCGCGCGGGCGCGCCTATGCACGCGACGAAGTGCTGTCGAAGGTCGGTGTAGTGTTGCCGGCCATCGAGATCGTCGATAGCCGCTTCGCTGAGTGGCCGAACGTCGCGCCGCTCGCGCAACTGGCGGACCTGCAGAACAACGGCGCGCTGATCACCGGCCATGCGGTCGCCTATGCGGGCATCGCACGCGGATTCGATTTCGTGTCACCGGAACTGGAACTCACGCTGGACGGCCGCTCGCTGGTGCCGGAAGTCACCGGCAATCCGGCCGGCGATCCGCGTGAACTGCTGGTGTGGTTCGTGAACCATTGCGCCGCGATGGGCATTACCATCGAGCCGGAATGGACCATCACCACCGGCAGTTATCTCGGCGGTCACAATGTGGACAAGCCGGGCATCGTGCGCGGCCATTTCGACGGTCTCGGAGAAGTGGAAATTGAACTGACATGAGCGCGCGAATGTGTGCGGGAATGTAATGGCGCGTAACTCATGCGTTGAATGTCAACGTCGATGTCGGCGTGAATGTAAAGCGGCTGCCTTCGGGCGGCCGTTTTACATTTGTCGCATCTGCTGT
Source organism: Paraburkholderia xenovorans (assembly GCF_046030735.1). GTDB lineage: Bacteria > Pseudomonadota > Gammaproteobacteria > Burkholderiales > Burkholderiaceae > Paraburkholderia > Paraburkholderia xenovorans_A. Next base: position 50,400 of record NZ_JAQQBV010000030.1, on the reverse strand, counting down.
GTGTGCGTCGCCGTATACACCTATTGAAGCGCCGCACGATCGGGCCGTTATTCAGTGATGAATGTGACTGACCCTGTCGGCGACGCGGTTAATACGAACGGCGAAACATAGGTCGGTGCAAGTCATGACGATGTGGAACAAAAGTACGATCGCGTGGACGAACCGCTTGTGCGATGCACGCGAGTATCGCGCATCAGTCGATGCAACGCAGTCGATGCAAGCGTGCGCGAACGAACACATGATGTGAACGAACATGTAACACGCACGTTTTTGTGTAGACCCAATCGATGTGCGGTGCGTTATGGAAGAAACGGGGCCCAGGCGAAAAACGCGTGACGTCCCCACGGATTGCAGCGAAATGTGCGCGATGTGCGCATAGGAAGACGCGCCGGCGTGGAGATCGTCCGATGCATCGGACGGTCTGTGCAATGAAGCATGGCTTCACGATGAACACGTCGATTCGAGCGCAAGATTGTAGGTGACCGAATCTGTGTTTCCAAGTGAGGAATTGTTGGGATGCGGGTACGGCGCGATTTTCGCAACGTAGTTCATGGAAAAAAAATTTAAAAGGGTTTAGGATGAATTCGAGCGATGTCGTTTCCGAATAGCGCGCCGCGCACGACATCGGTCTAGACTTCGGCGAGGAGGTAGCATGGATATCTACAGCAGTTTCGCGACCCGCTTCGAGAAAACGCGAGAAGATGAACTCTCGCTCGAGGAGTATCTCGCGCTCTGCAAAGACAATCCCGCCGCGTACGCTACGGCTGGCGAACGCATGTTGACGGCGATCGGAGAACCTGAACAGGTCGACACTCGCAACGATCCGCGCACGTCGCGCATCTTCGCGAACAAGGTCATCAAGGTATACCCCGCATTCCGTGAGTTCTACGGAATGGAAGACGTGATCGAGCAGGTGGTCGCGTACTTCCGGCACTCGGCCCAGGGGCTTGAAGAAAAGAAACAGATTCTGTATCTGTTGGGCCCGGTCGGCGGCGGTAAATCGTCGATCGCGGAACGCTTGAAACAGCTGATGGAACGCGTGCCGTTCTACGCGATCAAGGGCTCGCCGGTGAACGAGTCGCCTCTCGGTCTGTTCGATTACGACGAGGACGGTCCGATCCTCGAAGAACAATACGGCATTCCACGCCGCTACCTGAAAAGCATCCTGAGCCCGTGGGCGGTCAAACGCCTGCACGAATACAACGGCGATATCCGCAAGTTCCGCGTGGTGCGCCGCTACCCGTCGATTCTTCGCCAGATCGGTATCGCCAAAACCGAGCCGGGCGACGAGAACAATCAGGACATCTCGTCGCTGGTCGGCAAGGTCGACATCCGCAAGCTCGAACAGTACGCGCAAGACGATGCGGACGCCTACAGTTATTCAGGCGGCCTGTGTCTCGCGAATCAGGGCTTGCTCGAGTTCGTCGAAATGTTCAAGGCGCCGATCAAGGTGCTGCACCCGCTGCTTACCGCGACCCAGGAAGGCAACTTCAAGGGCACGGAAGGCTTCGGTGCGATCCCGTTCGACGGCGTGATTCTCGCTCACTCGAACGAGTCGGAATGGAAGGCGTTCCGCAACAACCGCAACAACGAAGCGCTGCTCGACCGGATCTTCGTCGTGAAGGTGCCGTACTGCCTGCGCTACGGCGAAGAGATCAAGATCTACGAGAAGCTGCTGCGTAACTCGTCGCTCGCGAATGCGGTGTGCGCGCCCGGCACGCTGAAGATGATGGCGCAGATGTCGGTGCTCACGCGCTTGCAGGAGCCGGAGAATTCCAGCCTGTTCTCGAAGATGCAGGTGTACGACGGCGAGAATCTGAAGGACACCGATCCGAAAGCGAAGTCGTATCAGGAGTATCGCGATTTCGCGGGCGTCGATGAAGGGATGACCGGTGTGTCGACCCGCTTCGCGTTCAAGATCCTGTCGCGCGTGTTCAACTTCGATTCGACGGAAGTCGCGGCCAATCCGGTGCATCTGATGTACGTGCTCGAGCAGCAGATCGAGCGCGAGCAGTTCCCACCGGAAACCGAGCAGAAGTATCTGTCGTTCATCAAGGACGTGCTCGCGTCGCGCTATGCCGAGTTTATCGGCAAGGAGATTCAGACCGCGTATCTGGAGTCGTATTCCGAGTACGGTCAGAACATCTTCGATCGCTATGTGACGTACGCGGACTTCTGGATTCAGGATCAGGAATTCCGCGACCACGACACCGGCGAGAGTTTCGATCGCGCGGCGCTGAACGCCGAACTGGAGAAAATCGAGAAGCCGGCGGGTATCAGCAATCCGAAGGACTTCCGCAACGAGATCGTGAACTTCGTGCTGCGAGCACGTGCTGCCAATGGCGGAAAAAATCCGGCGTGGGTGAGCTACGAGAAGCTGCGCGTGGTGATCGAGAAGAAGATGTTCTCGAACACGGAGGAACTGCTGCCGGTGATTTCGTTCAACGCCAAGGGGTCGGCGGAAGAACAACGCAAGCACGAAGACTTCGTCAATCGTATGGTGACGAAGGGCTATACGCCGAAGCAGGTGCGCTTGCTGTGTGACTGGTATCTGCGCGTGCGCAAGTCGTCATGACACGCACTGTGTGCCGCCCGCGCGGTCCGACCGCACGGGCACCTTGCGAGACGCAAGTTGCATGGACGTAGCGTCGCATTTGCGGACATGCCTATGCGACGTGCGTTTCGCGCACCGGAAATTGGTGCGGGTGTGGGGTGGGAGCGGGCGGCCAGGTGCCCACTCCGGCCGACATGCTCTGCATGGGGGCAGAGTAGGCGCTGAAGCGCTAACTCTGACCGACATAGGAGGCCGGGCGTGCTTCATCAAATCATCGACCGCAGGTTAGCGGGCAAGAACAAGAGCATTGCGAATCGCGAGCGCTTTTTACGTCGCGTAAAAAACTACATTCGTCGCGCCGTTTCGGAGGCGGTGCGCGATCGCAGCATCAAAGACATCCAGAACACCCAGAGCATCACGATTCCGCGCAAGGACATCGCCGAGCCGTCGTTCCGGCACGGCCCCGGCGGTAAGCGCGAAATGGTGCATCCGGGCAATTCGGACTACATCCGCGGCGACAAGATCCAGCGCCCGCAAGGGGGCGGCGGCGGAGGCGGGGGCAATCAGGCCAGCAACGAGGGCGAGGGGCAGGACGACTTCGTGTTCGAGCTGAGCCGGGAAGAATTCATGCAGTATTTCTTCGACGACCTCGAACTGCCGCGTCTCGTCAAAACCCATCTGATGGCCGTGCCCACGTGGAAAAGCATTCGCGCCGGCTGGGCGGCCGAAGGCACGCCGAACAATATCGACGTGGTCCGCTCGCTGCGCAGCGCGCTCGGCCGGCGCATCGCGCTCGGCGCGCCGCTCGTCAACCAGTTGCACGAGATGGAGCGGCAACTCGAGGTCATGAAGGCCGATCCCGACGATCGCCGCGAAGAGATCAAACTGCTCGAAGAGGAAATCCATCATTTGCGTGGACGCATCTGGCGGATTCCGTTCATCGATCCGTTCGATCTGCGCTATGTGAATCGGGTCAAGCAGCCTACGCCGTCGAGCCAGGCGGTGATGTTCTGTCTGATGGATGTGTCCGGTTCGATGGACGAGCAGCGCAAGGATCTCGCCAAGCGCTTTTTCATCCTGTTGTATCTGTTCCTGAAGCGGAATTACGAAAAGATCGAAGTCGTATTCATTCGTCACCACACCCGCGCCGAAGAGGTCGATGAAGACACGTTCTTCCACTCGACAGAAAGCGGCGGCACGGTGGTGTCGAGCGCGCTCGAACTGATGCAGAAGGTGATGGACGAGCGCTATTCGCCGACTGAATGGAATATTTACGGCGCACAGGCTTCGGACGGCGACAACTGGACAGACGACTCACCCAAGTGCCGCAAGATACTCGCGGATGACATTCTCGAGAAGGTGCGCTATTTTGCGTATATTCAGGTCACGCCCGAAGAGCAGAACCTGTGGCTCGAATATGCGCAACTGGCATTGAGCCGGCCGCAGATGGCGATGAAGAAGGTCGAGACCGCGGCTGACATCTACCCGGTGTTTCATGAGTTGTTTGAAAAGCAGGTGGCGTCTTCATGACAAAACACCTGCACGACGAAGCGCGCGGCGATCAGCCGGAGCGTGGGAAAGGCGTGCCGCAGCAGCAACAGTCGGGGCATGCCGAGGCCGGGGCGGACCATGCTGGCGCCGCCGCAGCCGGAGCAGTCGACACCGCTGCAGCACGGGGACACACCGGAACGCCCGCTGCCGGGCAAAGGGAAGTCCGTATGAACGTAGCCGATAGACGGCCTCTGCCGTGTCCGTCCGACTGGACCTTCGAATTGATCGAAGAGTACGACTCACATATTGCCCGTGTTGCAGAGCAATATGAACTCGACGTATATCCGATCCAGCTCGAACTCATCAGCGCCGAACAGATGATGGACGCGTACGCGTCCGTCGGCATGCCGGTGAATTACCGTCACTGGTCGTTCGGCAAACACTTTCTTTCCACCGAAAAAAGCTACCGTCGCGGGCAGATGGGGCTCGCGTACGAGATCGTCATCAATTCGAATCCCTGTATCGCGTATCTGATGGAAGAGAACACGATGACGATGCAGGCGCTCGTCATCGCGCACGCGGCCTACGGGCATAACTCTTTTTTCAAGGGCAACTATCTGTTCAAGCTTTGGACGGATGCGCACGCGATCATCGATTACCTCGTCTACGCGAAGAATTACATCGCCGAATGCGAGGAGCGCTTCGGGCTCGACCGGGTGGAGGAATTGCTCGATTCCTGCCACGCGCTGATGAATTACGGCGTGGACCGTTACAAGCGACCGCAGAAGTTGTCGCTGGAAAAAGAATTCGCCGCACGCCGCGAACGTGAAGCGTATCTGCAATCGCAGGTGAACGAGTTGTGGCGGACGTTGCCGACCCGGCATACGCCGTTGCCGGAGGAAATCGAGGAACGCTATCCGCCGGAGCCGCAGGAGAATCTGCTGTACTTCGCGGAGAAAAATGCGCCGCTGCTCGAGCCGTGGGAGCGGGAAGTCATCCGCATCGTGCGCAAGGTCGGCCAGTATTTCTATCCGCAGCGCCAGACCCAGGTGATGAACGAAGGCTGGGCGACGTTCTGGCACTACACGTTGCTGAACACGATGTACAACCAGGGCAAGCTGGAAGACGGCTTCATGATGGAGTTCCTCCATTCGCACAGCAATGTGGTCTACCAGCCGCCGGTCACGAAACCGTACTACAGCGGCATCAATCCGTACGCGCTCGGTTTTTCGATGATGAGCGATATTCGCCGCATCTGCGAAGCGCCCACAGAGGAAGACCGCAAGTGGTTTCCCGAACTCGCGGGCAGCCCGTGGTTGCCGGCGCTGCACTACGCAATGCGCAATTTCAAGGACGAGAGTTTCGTCGCGCAGTATCTGTCGCCGCATCTGATCCGGGAAATGCGCCTCTTCTCGGTGCTCGACGACGACATGCGCGATTCGCTCGAAGTCTCGGCGATTCACGACGACAGCGGCTATCAGTACGTGCGCCAGGCGTTGTCGCGGCAGTACGACATGCATCACCGTGAGCCGAACATCCAGGTGTGGTCGGTGAATACGCGTGGCGACCGCAGTCTGACGCTGCGGCATTTCATGAGCGACAACCGGCATCTGTCCGGCGACAGCGAAGAAGTGCTCAAGCACATGGCGCGCTTGTGGCAGTTCGATGTGTATCTGGAGAGCGTCGACGAAAACGGGACCGTGAGGAAGCGCTACGAATGCCGGTATGTGCCGCCGGCGGTGCGGGTGTAGCGGCGCACGGCGATCGATGTGAGGAAAAGGCCAGCTTTTGAGCTGGCCTTTTTTGTCGAAGCTCCGTCGGGGATCGCTCGTTGCGCGGATTACCGGAAAGCGGTACTATTTTACCGTTTTTCGGTATTTGAGTGCGAATACCGATTTCCGGTAACAAAGTACCGAAAAGAGGTATTTTCATGCTCGCAGATTTTCTTCTCACGCCGAAACAGCAGCGCATTCTGGGCGCATTTTTCCTGAACCCGGAGCGCGACTATTCGTTGACCGAGTTATTCGAGTTGAGCGGCGGCGGCCGCAGTTCCACTCAGGATTTTGTCGCGAAGTTACTTGCAGGTGCAGTGATCAGCCAGCGTTCCGGTGGCCGCGCGCTCTATCAGGCGAACACTCAACACCCTCTTTACCCAGAGCTGCGGCAGATCGCGGTAAAGAGTTTTGGTGTCAAGGAGCCGATCGAGCGCGCTCTGGCTGTCCTCGGCGACACAATCAGCCATGCTTTTATATTCGGCTCGATGGCGGCCGGGACAGCAGGTCCTGCCAGCGATATCGACGTCATGGTGATCGGGAGCGCGCGTCCAGGGCGGGTGCAGCGCGAACTCGACGCAGCGGGTGCTGCGCTCGGGCGGGAAATCCACGTCAATGTGTATCCAGAGCATGAGTGGGAGCAAAAGCGGCGCTCGGATCCCGTGCTAGAGTCGATCGATCAAGGTCCGAAAATCATGCTCGATGTTCCCACTGTCGCCGACTGAAAAATTGACCGGCATGCTCAATGCCGGTTTTGTCCGTAAAACGCCGTTCACTGCCGCAAACGCCGTGCAGTTCCGGCGCAACGCTGCGTCGTTTCTGCAAGCAGCCAAGGATGACAGGCATCCGCCCATCGTCCGCTATGCGAATGCATACGAAGCGGTGCACGCGCTAGCAGTCGGCTTTATCTATATTTACGGTCTCGCGCCCAGCGGCGGGGAGGGGCATCGGGTCAAGGTGATTGGAACGCTGCTCGATCACGTCAAGCCGGACCTCGATATCGACGATCGCTCCGAAATCGAATATGCCGCACGGCAACGCAACGAGAAAATTTATGAATCTCCCGCTCCCCCTCCGTCGGTCAAAGCGGTCGACGATTTGATCGCCAGCGTGGACAGTGTCAATGCATTGATCAAGCAGCAATGTGCAGACTGGTACGCACTGAAAGCCGACAAGCTTTAAGCGATGCGGTGCCTCTATAGCATCCTCCGCTCACCCCCATCTTCAACCAACAAACCCCCATCTCTTCCTTGCAATTCTGTAAAATCCGCGCACGCGCAACCGACACTGTCTGACGCGCGTGGAGAAAGCGGCGCTTCGACCGCTATCACCATTCAAGACAAGGAAAGAGCATGACCGACCTGACCGACCAAACCGTGGCCTCGGCCCACGACACCCGGCGCCGCATCTTTGCGATCGTCGGCGCTTCTTCGGGCAACCTGGTAGAGTGGTTCGACTTCTACGTGTATTCGTTCTGCGCGCTGTATTTCGCGCCGGCGTTTTTCCCGAGCGGCAATCCCACCACGCAGTTGCTCAACACCGCCGGCGTTTTCGCGGCGGGCTTTCTGATGCGGCCGATCGGCGGCTGGTTCTTCGGGCGTCTCGCGGACAAACGCGGCCGCCGCACCGCGATGATGGTCTCCGTGTTCATGATGTGCGGCGGCTCGCTCGTGATTGCCGTGCTGCCCACCTACGCGCAGATCGGCGCGCTCGCGCCGGCGTTGCTGCTGGTCGCGCGGTTGTTCCAGGGGTTGTCGGTGGGTGGCGAGTACGGCACCAGCGCAACCTACATGAGTGAAGTCGCGCTGAAGGGTCGCCGTGGCTTTTTCGCGTCGTTCCAGTACGTGACGCTGATCGGCGGCCAGTTGTGCGCGCTGCTGGTGCTCGTGATCCTGCAACAAACACTCTCTAACGAAGAGCTGAAAGCGTGGGGCTGGCGCGTGCCGTTCGTGATCGGTGCGCTGGCGGCGTTGATCGCGCTCTACCTGCGCAAATCGCTCGACGAAACCACCACCGCCGCCACGCGTCAGCGCAAGGAGGCCGGTACGCTGCGCGGCCTGTGGCAGCACAAGACCGCGTTCATGACCGTGCTCGGTTTCACGGCCGGCGGCTCGCTGATCTTCTACACGTTCACCACCTACATGCAGAAGTACCTGGTCAACACGGCCGGCATGCATGCGAAGACGGCCAGCAACGTGATGACTGCGGCGCTGTTCGTCTACATGGTGATGCAGCCGGCGTTCGGCGCGTTGTCGGACCGTATCGGCCGGCGTCGTTCGATGCTGTTCTTCGGCTTCTTCGCGACGATCGGCACGGTGCCCCTGCTGCACGCGCTGAAAGACGTGACGAGCCCGTACGCGGCATTCGGGCTGGTCGTGGTGGCGCTCGCGATCGTCAGCTTCTATACGTCGATCAGCGGCCTGATCAAGGCCGAGATGTTCCCGCCGGAAGTGCGCGCGCTCGGCGTGGGCCTGTCGTATGCGGTGGCCAACGCGATCTTCGGCGGCTCGGCCGAATACGTCGCGTTGTGGCTGAAGTCGGTGGGCAGCGAGTCCACGTTCTACTGGTACGTCACGGCGCTGTGCGCGATCGCGGGCCTTGTCTCGCTGCGTATGCGCGATCCGTCGAAAGAAGGGTATCTGCGTCACGAGCCGTGATAGCAGACGCAAATCTTCGCTGATACGAAAGCGGCGGCACGGATAACCCGGCCGCCGTTTTTTTTGCCGTTCATTTCACGCTACCACGATCTCCGTGCCCAACGCATGCAGCAGATCGCGCAGCGCCTCGGCCTGCGCCATCTTCGCGCTGCTGCGCAAGTGAATCTGCACGGCGCGCCCCGTGATCCCTTCGACAGGATGCGCGAGCCACAACTCCACAGCGAGCCCCAGTCCTTCGGGCTGATTGACGGCTACCGGTTCAATCACACGCGGCTTGAAACAGGCACTGTCGGACATGGCGAATCACCTCCGGGCTGATGACGGTACGAGACCATCGTAGTCAGCGACGCGCGCTGCACCAAGCGACAAATACGCGTTTGCTAATCAGCGGATGCTTAGCAGAAAACCCGCTTATTACAGGAACATTTCTTGGTTCGTCGGTGGCGTTGCCGCTGCTAAGGTGGCGACCATGCGCGGTGGCGGATGAAAAACACCGAAGCACCCGCACAGGTATCGGCACACGCTCCAACACAAAAGAGGTTCATAAAAATGAAATCGAAAACACTCGCCGCCTTGGTCATGGGCCTGACGCTGACGGTATCCGGCCTCGCGCATGCCGATCGTCTCGACGACATCAAGAAAGCCGGCGTGCTGCGCGTCGCCACGTTCGACAGCAATCCGCCGTTCGGTTACGTCGATTCGACGAGCAACCACATCGTCGGTCTGGATGTCGACTATGCGAAGGCGCTTGCCGACAAGCTCGGCGTGAAGCTCGAATTGCAACCGACCAACCCGGCCAACCGCATTCCGTTCCTGACGTCGAAGAAAGTGGATCTGGTGCTCGCCAACTTCACGATCACCGACGAGCGCGCGAAGCAGGTCGATTTCAGCATTCCGTATTTCTCGTCGGGCCAGCAGTTCCTCGCGAAGAAGGGTGTGCTGAAGTCGGCGGATCAGATCAACAGCCTTCGCGTGGGCGCCGACAAGGGCACCACGAACGAAATCACGGTGCGCGAGAAATTCCCGCAAGCGACGATCGTCGCGTACGACGACACGCCGTTCGCCTTCGCGGCCTTGCGTGCCGGCAACGTCCAGGCGATCACGCAGGACGGTCCGAAGCTGGTCGGTCTGCTCGCCAACGTGCCGGACAAGCAGAACTACGAAATCCCGGCGTTCACGATCTCGAACGACTACATGGGCGTGGGGATTCCGAAGGGCGAGACGCGTCTCGTCAGTTTCGTGAACGACACGCTGAAGGGCCTCGAAGCCGACGGTTCGGCCGCGAAGATTTACGACCGCTGGTTCGGTCCGCAAACGAAAACGCCGCTCGCGCGCATTTTCAAAATCGGCGACAAGACCTGAGCGTCTCGACGCTCCAGACTTTGCGTCGTTGACGTTGACGTTGACGCAAGCAAAGAAACGGGCACGCCGGCAGCGTGCCCGTCGGCGTTTTTATCCGGACAAGTTGCAGGTTGAAAGATGCAGGCGTGGCTCGCTCCAAAGTATCTGATGTGGTTATGGCAAGGCTTCGGCGTGACGCTCGGCCTTTCGTTGACGGTCGCCTGTGCGGCCACGGCGCTCGGCTTCGTGCTGGCGATAGCACGCCACGCGCGCTATCGTCCGCTGCGTCACGCGACGACTGCGTACGTGACCGCGTTTCGCAATACGCCGTTGCTCGTGCAACTGTTCTTCTGGTACTTCGGCGCGGCGACGCTGATGCCCGATGCGCTGATGCAGTGGTTGAACACGCCGCATAGCGTGCAACTCGGCGCGATCGCGCTGCGCTGGCCTTCGTTCGAGTTCGTCGCGGGGTGGGTCGGGTTGACCTGCTACACGGCGGCCTTCATCGCCGAAGAGTTTCAGGCGGGATTGCGCGGCGTGCCGGTGGGGCAGCATCATGCGGCCGCGGCGCTCGGTCTCACGCCGTTGCAGGCGTTCCGACATATCGTGTTGCCGCAGGCGGTGCGCATTTCGTTGCCGCCGCTGTTCGGACAGTACATGAACCTCGTGAAAAACACCGCGCTGACAATGGCGATCGGCCTCGCCGAATTGTCGTATGCGTCGCGTCAGGTGGAGACCGAAACCTTCAAGACCTTCGAGGCGTTCGGCGTCGCGACGGTGCTGTATATCCTCGCCGTTGCATTGATCGAAGCTGTCTCGCACACGCTCGCGCATGCGCGTGACCGTTCTTTGGCGAGGCGCTGAACATGACGTGGACACTGATCGCCAATAACCTGCCGTATCTGCTGGTCGGCGCGTTTCCGCAAGGACCGCTCGGCGGCGCTGCGTTGACGCTGGTGCTTGCCGTGTGCTCGGCGTTGGCTTCGGCGGTGCTCGGCGTTGGGGGTGGGATTGCGCTCGCGATGGCAGGCCGCATCGCTCGCGTACCGTTGCTGTTCGTGATCGGCTTCTTTCGTGCGATCCCGGTGCTGATGCTGATTTTCTGGACGTATTTCCTGCTGCCGATGCTGTTCCATGTCGACGTGCCGGGACTCGCGACGGTGGTCTGCGCGCTTTCGCTGATCGGCGGCGCGTATCTCGCGCATTCGGTGCATGCGGGGATTCGCGCGGTCGGCGACGCGCAGTGGCAAGCCGGGCTGTCGCTCGGTCTCACGCGGATGCAAACGCTGCGCTACGTGCTGCTGCCGCAGGCGATGCGGATCATGGCGCCGTCGTTCGTGAATCAATGGGTGTCGCTGGTGAAGGACACGTCGCTCGCGTATATCGTCGGCGTCGGCGAATTGTCGTTTGTCGCGACGCAGGTCAGCAACCGCCTGATGATCTATCCCGCGCAGATATTTCTGTTCGTCGGCTTCATCTATCTGGTGCTGTGCACCGCGCTCGATCGCATCGCGAGCTTTGCGTTGACGCGGCGCAAGCAGGTCGGGCAGACACGTGCGCCTGCTGCCGCGCAAGCGCTCCCCAACGACTGACGACGTAAAAACCTAGATCAACTCCGACCGGTCGCCTACGAGGTCATTGACGAGTTCCGTCACGGCCGCGGCGGGCTCGGCGACCACCGAGGGCGCGGCCGCCACCACGGCCGCCACCGCAGCGCCATGGCGCGTCGCGAAGGCCGCGCGCGCGAGCATCAGCAGGTGGAAATAGAAGCGCTTGCTGAAGCCGTAGTGGTACGCGAACAGATGGCCGAACGCGATCTTCAGACCGGCGAGCGGCTGCTGGTTTCTCGCATGAACGGACACGACGATCGGCGCGAGCCGACGCAATGCGAGCCTGCGTGACGGCTCCAGTTGCGCGGGCAATGTCAGCGCCTTCACGAAGCCATACGCGCTGACCGTCGCGGCCACCGTGGTTCCGCGCGTGCTGTGCGAGATCGAGGTCGCGGTCTTCCGATACACCGACACGTACTCGTGCAGATAGAACACATTGCGCGCGGCGAGACACAGTTCGGTGCCGAAGACGAAATCGCAGCACATCCCGTACTGGTCCGTGTAGCCGATCCGCTTCACCAGCGCGGCGTCGGCCATCCAGCCGTTGTTCGGAAACATCTGGATCAGGCCGGTTCGGCCCGGCAACGGCTGCAGACCTTCGGCGTCTTTCGTGCGTCTAAACGCGGCGTTCAGGCGCGCGCTGGCTTCGGAATCGATTGCGCCTGTGTGGTCGGCTTCGTATTGATCGGCGAAGACCGCATCGAGTTGCGGATGAAGCGCCCACAGCGACACGAGCTTTTCGACGCCGTCGGTGGTGAGCAGATCGTCGTCGTGAATCAGCAGGATCTTGTCGCCCAGCGCGCGCTCGAACAGGCTCGCGACATTGCGTGCCTGGCCGAGCGGCGGCTGGTTCCTTTCATAACGCACGCGCGGCTCGTTCGCGTAGCGTGCCGTGATCAACTGCTCGGTGCGCGCGTCTTTCGAGTCGTCGCCGATCACGATTTCCAGGTTGCCATAACTTTGCGCGAGGCACGAGTCGATGCATTCCACCAGCAGATCAGGACGATTGCAGGTGGGCAGGCAAATGGAGACCCTTGGGGTATTCGAGGAAGCAGAGGAGATGGACATGAGCTACGCCTTTTTTATCTGTTGAGGGGCGGCAGCTGGTTCGCTTGGCGCACACGTCGCTGCAAGCGGGAAAATAGTCCATTGAAAGAAAAAAATAATGGGTAATAAATCGGAAAAAAATGCTCTGGCTCTGAAAGGGGTGTGAAGGGGAAAAATTGCGCGGCTTTGCTGCGAAAACGCAGCAAAGCCGCTTCTAGGCTAGCGTTTAAATATTTCAGCTCACTGACGGTTCACCCTCGCCGGGTTGCTTGCCGGGTCGGTCCGCGGGCGATTGATCGCGCCCTTCATCGTGGCGCTCGGGCAGCTTGCTTTTTTCGTTGTCGCTATGTGTGGCCGGTTGCGGATGTTCGATATCCGTCGGATCGGTTGCGGTGGTTTCCTTGGTGGCGCTCATGACGTGCTCCGTGGTTTGAGGACACTGTCATTGCAGCAAGGCGCAGGCCCGGTATGTCCACCGCGCATGCGCCTGTTTCCGTCGACTTGTCGCCCCGACGCGGCTAGCGCCCAAACTGGGACGCGACGCGGACATGCTCCCCGGTTTCGGCCGACTTCGTGAGGGCGAGGGCGGTGACGAGCGAACGATAGCCGTCCGCACCGGTTGCCGCGGGCGCCTGTCCGTCGTTGATCGCGCGATGAAATTCCGCCACGGACGTCACGTACAGATCGCCATGCGCGATGTCGAAAGTCTCGGTGCCGCTTGCGGTGCGCAACGACACTTCGCCGACTGCGCGCTGGGTCATCACGTCGCGCGCAAACAGGGAGCCGGTCGTGCCGTGAACTTCGAGACCGGTCGATGCATACGGAACCGTGAACGCATCGTGGATCTGCGCGAGCACGCCTTTCCTGAAGCGGATGATCCCCATCACGCCATCGGCAAGACCGGCGCCGCCCAGTGTTCCTGAAGACGTCATCGCGCTGGCTTCAACCGGTTCGTCGTCCAGAATGAAGCGTAACGTGTCGACGTCGTGGACTGAAATGTCCAGGATGACACCGCCTCCTGCATCCGGGCTCTCGACGCGCCAGCCGCGCAGATGCGGTGGCAAGGAAACCGCATGAAAAACGCGCGCATAGAGCGGCGTTCCCAGCGCACCGCCCGTCACGAGCTCCCGTATTTTCCGATGCGACGCCGCACAACGCAGATGATGGTTCGTGCCCAGCACGACCCGCTGCGCGGCGCAGGCTTCGATCATCTGCCCGGCATCGTCGGGCGCGAGCGCCAACGGCTTTTCGCACAGCACGTGTTTATGAGCGTTCGCCGCGGCCAGTACCTGCGTCAGATGTTTTTCATTGGTACTGCTGATATAAACGGCGTCAATAGCGGGGTCGGCGAGGACGGCGGCGAGATCCGTTGAAAAAGACGGAATGCCGTGCTTCTGTGCGAACTCACGGGCGCGCTCGGCACTCCCGCTCACGATCGTTTCGATGACGCCATCCGGTTGTGAGCGGATAGCGTTGACCATCCACTCGTCGGCGATGGTGCTGGCGCCGATGAGCGCCCAGCGGATATTGGACATGGTGTGTTCTCATTGAAACAACGTGAAATCCGGTCAATGCTTCGAGCGGGTGCCGGGGCGGCGCGTCGCGCCGATCAATTCCCGATGGCGCTTGCGGAACTGGCTGGGCGACTCTCCCTTGACTCGTGCGAATTGGCGATTGAACAAGGATAGGTTTGAATAACCACATTCCACCGCGATATCCGCAATTTTCCGGTCGGCGTGCAGCAATAGCGCGCAGGCCCGCCCTAAGCGCAGCCGCACGATATAGTCGGTGAAAGTGGTGCAGGTGTGCCGATTGAACATCCGGTGAAACGCAGAGACGCTGACGCAGGCAAGATCGGCCACATCGGAAACGATAAGCCGCTCCGTATAGTGCGCGTGGAGATGTTCGAGCACCCGGGTGATCCGTGGGTCGTCCGGCTGCGTCCGTGCGCTGACCACAGGCGTGTTCGCCAGCACCAGTGCGTCGGTATCCCTGCATATCGTCAGTAGCACTTCCATCAGGAGCAGCAGTCGCTGTGACGGCGACGCGTCCGGCATGGACTCGATCAACGGTCGAACGATCGAACGGGTCTTGTCGCCGAAGCAAACCCCTTGCGCCGCCGCTGCCGAGAACAATGCTTCTATGCCTGACAGTTCGGGCAGGAGGGCGACGAGGCTTCGAGCCCATTGCTCGCTGAACTTGATGACCAGCGCGACATGGGGCGCATCTTTGTCAAGCGGCTCCTGCGAACACCAGCTATGGGGCAGACAGGGTCCGACGAGCACCAGGTCTCCGTCGGTGTACACGTCCACATCGCTGCCTATGTACCGATGCCCCAGGCTGTTCAGCGTCAGCGTGAGTTCGTATTCCGGATGGTAGTGCCACTCGAACGGAATTCCATCGGGCAACTGACGATGTTCAAATGCCCAGGACGCTCCATCATTAGGCACAATCTTGACAAAGACCGCTCGCATGGCAACACGTACTATAAGAGTGAGGTGGAACGACGCAGTAGTATGAAGAGTGCCACAAAGTCAGCGCGACACCAGACGGAAAGACCCTGATTTGCGGGTTCGCCGCGCATCTCGAACGCACGCCCACCGCAGCTCGGCGATCGCGTTCCAACTTATATGGGCCGAGCGGAAATCCGATATCGAATGGTGCGCGGTGTTTCGACGAGAAACCGCAATCCCGAGCGTTCTGCGAGCGGATGATTCCGGGGCGGGACCACGACGCGCCCGAGGTCGAAGAAGCTGTTTGCCGGTTCAACGCCGAGTGCAAAGTTTTTCCCGCACCACGGTTCGTGTTTGCGGCCGCCGTTGCTGATCCACAGCAACGCATCCGGAAGCTCTTCCGTGTTCCAGTCGAGTAAAACGTCGGCGCCGCTTGCTGGGTATCTCAAGACGAACGGCGGCTCGCAGCCTGCGATCTGGACGATTTCTTCGGTTGCTGCCGTCAACGGCAGATGTGTCGCATCCAGCGGCCCGGTTTCAGTTGGCAGAGCACTTGGAGAGGCGGCCGTGCGATTCGCCAGGACTTTCGACACGCCCGGCTCGACAGGAGCAGGGTAGCTATGTATTCCCTGATGAGGGCAACCAATAATCTCAACGCCCTCGACCGGGACCGCGAACGTAGGATGGAGCGCAAAGGGCAAGACGATTTCGCGCCGGGCGTGAACCGTCAGCGAAATGTCCAGCGCCGCTGCGTCTGGATCGACTTTGATGACGCGCTCCACACGCTCGATTTCTCCATCTTCCGGGTAATCGATGCGCAGGCTGAGTGAGTGCGAAGTACGGTCTACGAGTTGCCAGAAGTTGTTCGATCCGTAGCCATGATTGCAGTCGTCGGAAGGGTGCCGCGGCTCGAATCCTGGCGGCAGACCTTCGGGGGCGTTCACCGTGCCAAACGGCAGACACGGCCACTCGCCGCGCAAGGCTCGCATCATTCCCGGCCAGCGCGCGTCGTCTTTCCACGGGGCGACGTAAAGCGGCGACACGCTTTTGCCGCCGCCGAGATCAAACCGCACAGGCCCGAGCATCGCGCCGAGCGACTGGACCGTCGCTTCGCCGTGCTCCCACTTCAGCGTCCATCGGTCAATGGTATGCATGGATCTGTTTTGTCCAGAAGTCGCTGGGCCAGCGAACGTGTCAGCGAATGCGTCAACGAAAAAAGGCTCGCCCAGAAGACAGGCGAGCTAAGTTCACATGCTGGAGACATGGAAGAGATGTTCCGACCGCTTATGTGATAGTGCGGAAATAACCTGCATTACTTGACCTTGGCGGCCGCAGCCACTTTGCGCACGGCTTCTTGCGGATCCTCGTTCGAGTTCATGAAGTGGGTGACGACATCGCTAATCGCGCCCGCCGTGGCTGACGGCTGAAGATCCCCGAAGGCCAACGACGGAAAGAACGAATTGGATTTGATCGCGGCTTGCTCGGCAGCGAATGATTTCTTCGCGCAGTTGTCGAACTTGCTCATTGAAACATCCTGTCTGACCGGAATCGAACCTTTGTACAGGCTGAACTGCTCCTGGAAGCCGGGGGACATGATCGTTTTGGCCAACGCAAGCTGTCCGGGCGTCGCTTCCTTTTTGCCGTTCTGCTGGAAGAACACAAACGAATCCACTGTGTAGGTGAAGGCGTTCGACGTACCCGGCGCGGCCGCGCAGATATAGTCCACGTCCGCCTGTTTGTTCGCATTCGCGAACTCGCCTTTCGCCCAGTCGCCCATGAACTGCATCCCGCCCGAACCGTTGATGACCATGGCGGTTGCGAGATTCCAGTCGCGACCGGTCGAGCTTTTGTCGAAGTAGCCCTGGATCTTTCGGACAATCTGGAACACCTGCAACATCTGGGGCGAGGTCAATGTTTTCTGGTCGAGATCGACCATGGCCTTGCGATAGAAATCCGCGCCCTGAGAAAGCGCAACCGTCTCCCAGATGGTCATGTCCTGCCACGGCTGGCCGCCGCGAGCGACAGGAGTCATGCCGGCCGCGCGAAACTTGTCCGCGAGCGCGAAGAACTCCGGCCAGGTGGCAGGCGGCTTACCGCCGACTTTATCGAGGTCGGCTTTATTGATCCACAGCCAGTTGATTCGGTGTACGGAGAAAGGCGCGGCCATGTAGTGGCCGTTTGCCTGCATGGTCTTGCTGACTTGCGCCGGCAGTTGGGCTTTCCAGTCGGTAGCGGCTTTGTCGATATCGACCAGCACGCCCTGATCGGCCCATTCCCGTATCGACGGCCCCTTGATCTGTGCAGCAGACGGCGCATTACCTGACATGACCTGCGTCTTCAGCGCGGTCATGGCCGCCGCACCCGCTCCTCCGGCCACCGCGAAGTCTTTCCACACATAGCCTTGCTTATCCATGTCGTCCTTCAGCACCCGGATCGCCTTCGATTCGCCGCCCGAGGTCCACCAGTGCAGGACTGAAATCTGTTCGGCGCCCAACGCAGCATGCGTTCCCGCCACGAGCAGCGTCATTGCCGTCGCAATCGATGTCATTGATCGTTTCATTGCAGTCTCCGGTTTTATTTATTGATTGCATGCCGCGTTCACACGAGGTGAACGCAGGTCATGCGCTTTCATGCGCGTGCAAAACGTCTTGTGTCGAACTACAGGTCAAATCCAAGCTGCGCTTTACCGGTCGGAGTCAGGTCGTTCGCCGTGGCGCGCCCGGTGAAATCGACCTCGAAGTTGTCGGCCGGAAAGTCGGGGGGACTTTCGCCCGTCAGAAAGCTCGGTAACTGGCGCTTCAGGTACACATCGTTTTTGTCGCAGCCGGGCGCGGAGGCGATGTACATCACATTGCTGTAGCCCGCGCCGTTGTGTTCGTCTTCGACCGCATGGATGACGTCGGCGTGCCAGAAGACGGTATCGCCCGCTTCCATTTGAGGAATCGACGACAGCGCGTCGAACAGCGGTGCATGAAATTCCGGCCTGATCGAAAGTGCGCGTCCAGGCATTGCACCGCAGAGGTCGTCGTCGGCAATGTCGTCCTGCAGCGCGCGCAGCAGGATATACGCCATCGAATTGGCGATCGGAACGATCTGCAGCGTGCCGTCGCCGGGCCCTTGCGGCGTCAATGCAGTCCAGCCCTGGAAAGTGCGGAACATCGAGCATACCGCCGGCGATTCGATCTCCTGAACATCGGGCCGAAAAGCGGCATCGAACGGATCGTAGTCACGCCATTTGCCGGCGAACACGTGGCGGTAGACCTTCCTGAAATTGGCTTCGATCCAGCGCTCGACGGAGCCGCCGTCGCAATGCGGCGACAAGCCGAGCGACGCCGATCCTGGCGGCCGGCGGCGCATACGGTCCGCGTAGGCGGGTACGCGATCCGGGTCGAAGTGCACGCGGCCTTCGCTTTCGTTGCGCCACAGCCGGTTCAGGAACACGCGCGCATCGGTCAACGACGCCGACTCGCGGGCCAGCACCTGCGGCTTTGACCAGTACACTCCGTAAATTTGCGGTTTGCTGGATGCGAGTTGGCCGAAGTATTTGTCTTCGGCGCGGCTTTCGAGGCGCTTGTCGAGGTTATTGCGTTCGACGTAATCGGCGATGTCGTGATCCCAACTCTCCACGAGCGTGCGCGGGAAAACCTGTCGGATCACGCAGGCGCCGCGCGATTTGACGAGCGCAATCTGCTCGGCGCTAACGCGGCCTTCGGCGATGTCGGAAAACTGGATCTCGGGAATGACGTTCTCGCCGCGCTCCCGCTGTGCCACGATCCGTTTCGCCTCGGCGACGATCGCGGCTTCCAGTTCCGTGAACGCCTCCCGGTAGTTCGGCAACTGAGCGCGCAGTTCCTTTTTGGCCGCGCGGATAGCGCTCGGCAAATCTTCGATGACTAACGCCATGACCGTCTCCGTATTGGTTTGATATGCCGGAGGATATGACGGTCGTGAGCGTCGAAGTGATACTATCCGCGCGTTTTATATGCGCATTCTGCTGTCAAAGGCCAAGGCGGACGGTGGGTTCAGAGAGGAATGGTGGTCCGGGCCTAACCGATCGCGCCGCCGGTCACCGAAACAATGAAATCAAAAAACGCCCGTACTTTCGCGGGCGGATGATGCCGCGAAGGGTAGAGCGCGTACAACGGATACAACTCATCCCCCCAGTCGGGAAACAACTCGACGAGCTTCCCATTGGCCAGCAAGCCCTCGGCGCCAAGCGCAAGAATCTGCGCGACCCCCTGGCCCGCGACGCACACGCTATGCAATGTGCCGACATCGTTGACGGTCAAGCGTCCCTGCGGCGCGATTACGATCGTCTTGCGGCTACGATGAAACTCCCAGCTAAATGGGTAGCCGGTCTGCGGGTCGCGAAACTTGATGCACACGTGCTTACCCGATTCGAGGTCGGTCGGCGTCACCGGATGGCCATATTTCTTCAGATACGACGGCGCAGCCACGGTCAGAATCCGCGTGTCCAGCAACTTGCGCGCAATCAGCGTCGAAACCGGCGGCTCGCCGAAACGGATCGCGAGATCGAAACCTTCCCCAACCATGTCGCCCAGCTGATCGCGCGTGATCATTTCAAGCTGCAAGTCCGGATGCTTGTCGACAAAGCTTCCCAACCGCGGCCCCAGCACGAGACGCGAGAAGAACGGGTCCATGTTCACCCGCAAACGTCCGCGCACGGCCGTTGCCCCTTGCGCCGCCGAAGCCGCCGCTTCCTCCAGGCCGCCGAGCAACGGCACGATCTGCTCGTAAAAACGCCGGCCTTCGTCGGTTAGCGTCACCGAGCGCGTGGTGCGGTCGAAAAGGCGGATGCCCAGCCGTGCCTCGAGTCGCGCGACCGAACGGCTCACGCCCGACTGCGACATGTCGAGCGCTTCGCCCGCCGCCGCGAAACTGCCGCAGTCGACGATCGCCGTCAACACCCCCATGCCATTCAGCATGCGTTCATCAAATGGCATGATGATCTGCCCCTTTCGTGGATTTCATGCATCGCATGCTAACGCGAAAACCCGTTCGAACGCAGGCCTTTCCGTGCGCAAACGCCATCCGGATGCGTCGATCGATGACATGTGGTCATAAGCAGAATGACAGAAACGCTCTCGCGTCAAGCGCGCAATCGACGCTAATGTGAGCGAAGTCGCCGGATTCATTGACACCATACGGTTTCCGTCATGCATCTGGCATATCGACGGCTTTTATGGAGATCGCCATCATGTCGCGTGTTTTTATTACCGGTTCCGCCGACGGACTCGGCCAGATGGCCGCCCGTCTTCTGGTCGATGCCGGCCATCGGGTGGTTTTGCATGGGCGCAACGCCGAGCGCGCCGAACAGGCGCTGCAAGCGGTGCCTGGCGCCGAAGCCGTAGTAGTGGGGGACTTGTCCAGCATTGCGGCGACCGTCGACGTCGCCGAACAGGTGAACCAGCTCGGCCATTTCGACGCGGTGATTCACAACGCGGCGGTCGGCTATCAGGAGCCGCGCCGGATTGCGACCGTCGACGGTTTGCCGCATGTATTCGCGGTCAATACGCTCTCGCCTTATGTGCTGACGGCTTTGATCGCACAGCCCAAACGTCTCGTCTATCTCAGTTCGAAGCTGCATCTCGACGGCGACGCGAGCCTCGACGATCTGACCTGGGAACAGCGAGCGTGGCAGGGTACGGCGGCCTATTCGGACTCGAAACTGCACGACGTGCTGCTCGCGTTTGCAATCGCGCGCCGCTGGCCGCGGGTGTTGTCGAATGCGTTGGAGCCGGGTTGGGTCGCGACGAAGATGGGGGGAGCCGGTGCGCCCGATGATTTGCAGGCGGCGCCGAAAACCCAGGTGTGGCTCGCGGTCAGCGACGAACCCGCCGCGACCGTCAGCGGCGAATACTTCTATCACATGAAGCCGCAACGCACGCATCCGGCCGTGCATGACGTCGCCGTGCAGGAACGACTGATCGAAGCCTGCGAGGCGTTGTCGGGGATTCGCTTGCCGGATGCGGATTGACGAGCAGCGCTTTAACTCAGCGTCCCGCGCCTTGCGCCGTCTGCCCGCTCGCTGCGCGGGCGGGCGGCGCTTCGTCGAGATGACGGAAGATCCACGCTGAGATCAGCGTGATTACGCCGACGCACGCGAAGCTCAGCCGGAAGCCGAGCGCGGGCGAACCCCACTGCGCGGAGAACAGATTCACGAGGCCGCCGCCGATCGATACGCCGAGACCGATCGCGAGCATCTGCACCATCGAAAACAGGCTGTTGCCGCTACCCGCATCTTCATGCGAGAGCCCTTTGAGCGTGACGCTGTTCATCGCCGCGAACTGCATCGAGTTGGCCGCGCCGAATACCGCGAGAATCGCGATCTCGACGACGAGCGGCGTGCCGCGCGTAATCAGTGCGAACGCAACGATCGCCGAGCCGACGATCACCGTGTTGACGAGCAGGAACGCGTCGTAGCCGTAACGGCGCACGAGCGGCGCGATCCAGCGTTTAGCGACGGTGCCGGCAAGCGCCGCGGGCAGCATCATCAGCCCGGAATGCAGCGGCGAATAGCCCAGTTGCAATTGCAGCAGCAAAGGCACGAGAAAGGGCACGGCGCTCGAACCGATCCGGCACACCAGATTGCCGATCAGGCCGACGCTGAAATTCGGCTCGCTGAACAGCGACAGTTTGAACAACGGATTGCGGCGGCGTTTTGCGTGCGGAATATAAGCGAGCGCGCTGACCACGGCGAGCGCGAACAGTCCCGCCGACCACGCGACGCGATGCGTCTCCACCGGCGAATCGACGGCGAGCGAAAACGCGATCATGCACAGCGACAGCATCGCGCAGCCGATGAAGTCGAACGGCGGCGCCTGAGTTTCACCATGCGCGGGCAAATAGCGCTGCACTGCGTACAGTCCGACCGCGCCGATCGGCACATTGATCAGAAAAATCCAGTGCCACGTGGCCGCCTCGACGAACCAGCCGCCGAGCGTCGGCCCGGCGATCGGCCCCAACTGGCCGGCCACCGAAATGAACGCCAGCGCCGCCACGTATTGTTCGCCGGAGACGCTGCGCAATACCGCGAGCCGTCCGATCGGCAGCAGCATCGAGCCGCCTAGCCCTTGCAGCACCCGCGCCATCACCAGTTGACCGAGTGTATGGGCGCTCGCGCAGCAGATCGAGCCGAGCACGAAGATCAAAATGGCGACGAAATAGACGCGCCGCGTGCCGAAGCGGTCGGCGAGCCAGCCCGAAGCGGGCGTGAGCATTGCCATGGTCAGCGTGTACGCGACCACGATCGGCTGCATCGCGAGCGGTGCGACATGCAGGCTGTGCGCGATCGACGGCAACGCCGTGTTGACGATGGTCGTGTCGAGCGACTGCATGAAGAAACCGGCGGCGACGATCCAGAGCAGCGCGGTGTGGGCGGAATCCTTGGTCATTTTCAGCAGGCGGCGGCGTCCGGTTCGGTGCTTGCGATACTTCAGCCGTGAAGTACGCGAGGAGACGGCGGCGGGGCGCGGGGCATTCGTTGGGGATGCCGTCATGATATTGTCATCGCGGTCAATCGGGAACCCCGCTAAGGGCTCTGACTGTTATCGACTTTGCCGATAAGCAGCGCGACAATGGCGCCATGCTCAATCCCATCTGGCTCAAAACCTTCGCGACGGTCGCGTCCTGTCATAGCTTCACCGAGGCGGGGCGTCAGCTCGATCTCACGCAATCGAGCGTCAGCGAACACATCCGCCGTCTCGAAGAGAGCGTCGGCCGGCGTCTGTTCGTGCGCGACACCCATTCGCTCGCGATGACCCCGGACGGCGAGGCGATGCTCGCGCACGCGAGCGTGATCCTGCAGGCGCTCGCGCGGGCCGAATCGCAGTTTCGCGGGCCGCGCCTGAAAGGGCGCGTGCGGCTCGGTTCGTCGGACGATATCGCGCTCGGGCCGCTGCCCACGGTGCTGGCGGCCTTTCGCGACGCCCATCCGGACGTCGAACTGGAAATCACGATCGGTATGACGGGCAAGCTGTACGAACTGCTCGACGCCGGGTCGATCGATCTGCTGGTCGGCAAGCGGCGGCTCGGCGATCGCCGCGGCGTGCCGCTCTTCACTGGACGCCTCGAGTGGCTGGCGCGCACGGGGACGCGTGTCGATCTTTCGCAGCCGCTGCCTTTGATCCTCGTCGCCGAGCCGAGCGTGACGCGCGCGGTCGTGCTGGACGCGCTCGCCGAAGCGGGGTTCAGCTGGCAGGTGGTGTGTACGAGCAGCAGTCACTCGGGTTGTATCGCGGCTGCGCGCGGTGGGTTGGGCATCACCGTGCGTCCGCAGTATCTGGCCGCGCGCGGGCTCGCGCCGCCGCTGAATGCGGTCAGTTTGCCGAGCTTGCCATCGGTGGAATTCATTGCGCTCGCAGCGAGGCGACTGAGCCGGCCGGCGGGCACGCTGCTGCAATTGCTGCACGACAGCGATTTGCGCGGCTCGTGGATCGGCGAATAGCGGTGTGGTTCAGGCGTCGCGCCGGTCGACCCGGAGTTCTACGGCGACCATCCGGCGCTCGATCTTCTCAATACCGTCGTGCAGCAGGACGGCGGCCCCGTCGACCTTTGGCAAAGCGACGCTGACGTGCTGCGCTGGCTCGCCCGCCAGCATCTGCATGAAGAAGGGCGTGCAGCGAGGCACGCGCGACTGAAACCCGGCGCATTGCTCGGCGCCGCTGGTGCAGCATCGCCGTGTGCGGCAATCGCCACAAGGTGGCGAGTTTCCGGCGGCGTCAGCAGCAGGCTTGAGCCAGTGCGTCGAACTCCGCACCCCACGCCGCACGCCATGACGCGCGCGTGGTGTCGTCGACCCACGCGCCGTCGATCCCGTTCATCATGAATTGCCGCAACTCGGCCACGCTGAAGCCGAAGTGGCTGTACATCAATTGCCAGGCTTCGCTCGGCGTGACTTTGTGCAGCGTCGGGTCGTCGGTATTCGGATGGATTTTCAGACCGAGCTCCGGCATGCGCCGCAGCGGATGCTGTTCGGCCCATACGTCGGGCGCGAGCGTGCGCAGATAGTAGGAGTTGGTCGGCACGACCGTAAAGACGATGCCGCGCTCTGCATAGCGAGCCGCCAGTTGCGGGTTGTCGACAATCGTATAGCCGTGATCGATGCGGTCGCATTGCAGCAGGTCGACGGCGGTTTCCACGTTGCGCCACGGCATGCCGAATTCGCCGGCATGCGCGGTGGTCTTGAAACCCGCGTTGCGCGCATTGCGGTACGCCTTCCAGAACAGCTCGGGCGGCCGGTCGTTTTCGCGGTAGTCGATGCCGAGTCCCGCGACTTCCTCCGCACGATGCGCGCTCATCCACTCGACCAGCGCGACTGCTTCGTCCGGATCGGCTTCGCGGTCGATGCTCGGAATCAGTCGTGCGCTGATGCGGAAGTCGCGTGCGGCGTCGCGAATCGCCGTGACGATCGCCGCCTGCGCATCCGCATACGGAATCTTCGACACCCGCACGGTACCCGTAGGATTCCAGAAGAATTCGCTATGACGTACGTGGTGCGCGGAAGCATCGGCGAGATATTCGTACGTGATGCGATGCAGGTCGTCGGCGTGCGTCAGCAGGTGTTCGTCGAGTGCGCGCAGTACACGCAGCACGCCGACGGGTTTTTCGCCACGTGTATAAAACGCGTCGATTTCTTCGCGGCTGATCGGCGCGCGGCTCTTTTCGGCCAGTGCGACGAACGTGTCGTGGCGCACTGCGCCCAGCAGGTGGCAATGCAGCTCGACCTTCGGCAGAGCGGTGAAGAAAGCGCGTTGCGCGTCGCTCAGTGTGATGCCGAGGCGCGAAGCGGGCACGTTGCCGGATGTCTCTTTCATATCAGTATCGTTCTGGGTAGTGCATGAAGCTCGTTAGTGCGAGTTAGTGCGATTGCAAGTTCCGCAAGTTCTGCAAATTCGAAAGCGTACGACTCAATGCGGTTTGACCACCGTGTAGAAGTAGTAACCGAGCGGCACGGCCAGCACGTACAGGCCCCACGGCACGTCGCGCAAACGTCCGGCCAGCAGCTTGACGAGCACATAGCAGAGCAGGCCGCCCGCGATGCCGGTGCCGAAACTGTTCGACATCAGCGTGAGCAGAACCATCGAGAGCACCGGCAGCGAGTCGGTGAAATCGTCGAAGCGGGCGTGGCGGATCGTGCTGAACATCGACAGGCCGATCAGGATCAGCGCGGGCGCGGTCGCTTCCTTTGGAATCGCGAGCGCAACGGGCACGAACAGCAGCATCAGCGCGAACATCGCCGCAGCGGCGAGCGACGAAAGTCCGGTGCGTCCGCCGGCTTCGACGCCCGCGGCCGATTCCACCAGCGCGGTGAGCGCCGGAATGCCGAACACCGGGCCGAGCGTAGCGGCAATCGAGTCGACGAGGAACGGCCGGTTGATGTTCGGCAGATTCGCGTTCTCGTCGAGCAGATTGGCTTTCGCGCCGACCGCGAGCGTGGTGCCGAGCGTCGAGAAAAACTCGGCGGCGAAGAACACGAACAGATACGGAATCGACGCGACGCTCAACGCACTCAGGATGTCGAGCTTGAACGCGACGGGTGCGATGCTGTGCGGCCACGCGAGGAACGACGTGGGCAGATGCGTGACGCCGAGCGGCACGCCCGCGCCCGCGGCGATCAGAATCGCCCACAGGATCGCGCCGGGCACGCGGCGTCCTTGCAGCACGACAGCCGTGCCGAGGCCGATCAGCGCCACCAGCGTGCCGGGTCGCGAGAAGTCGCCGAGCGCAAGCGCATTGGTCTTCGCGTTCGCGATCACCATGCCGGCGTTACGGAAACCGAGCACCGCGATGAAGAGCCCGATCGACGCGCCGAGGCCGAGCTTGATCTGCGCGGGAATCAGCCGCACCACGAGACTGCGCGCGCCCAGCAAAGTCAGGATCAGGAACAGCACGCCGGACACGAACGCGATGCCGAGGCCCGTTTGCCACGCGACATGTTCGCCCGCGAGCGTGATGCCGAGAATCACCGAGCCGCCGATGCCGGGGCCGACCAGAAACGGCAGGTTCGCATACAGCGCCATCAACACGGTGCTCAGCACGAAGACGAGGATCGTCGCCGTGGTGGCCGCACCGCGATCCATGCCGCCGCTCGCGAGCAGTGAAGGGATGACCACCAGCAGATACGCCGCCGCGAGAAACGACGTGATGCCGGCGATGGTTTCGGTGCGCACACCGGTTTTGCGCTCGGCGAGCGCGAAACGCCGCTCGAGCCAGCCGGCCGGCGTTGCATGTTCCGCATGTGCGGGGTTTTGCTCACGCGTCATCGAAGATTCGTTATTGATCAATTGCTTCATCCTGTAATCACGCCATTTATACTGCTGCGCATTGCGCCGACGCCTTGCTCTCCATGACCGATCGTTCGTCCTTGCTGCCCGCGCTCACGTTGCGGCAAATCCAGTACTTCGTGACGCTCGCGCATGCACGCAGCTTCACCCAGGCAGCGCAATCGCTCGCATTGACGCAGCCCGCGCTCACTGCGGCGATCCGCCAGATCGAGTTCCTGCTCGGCGGTCCGCTGTTCGCGCGTTCCGCGCACCGCTTGACGCTCACGCACGCGGGCGCGAGCGTGCTGCCGCTCGCCGAACGTCTGCTCAACCAGGCGCGCGGCACCTTCGACGACATGGCAAGCACGTTCGCCGAACGCGTGCAGACGGTGCGGATCGGCCTGATTCCTTCGGCCGCGGCGCGCCTGTTGCCTGCGCTCGCGGCGTTGCGGGCCAAACAGCCGTCGCTGCGCTTCACGCTGAGCGACATGCCCAACACCGCATTGCTCGACGCGGTGCGCGAGAGCGCGGTCGACCTCGGCGTCGGCGTGCATGAGCCCGAGGCGCTCGCGGCCGGCACGGGGCGCGACGCCGCATTGCGCTATCAGGACCTGTTCGAAGACGAACTCGTCGTCGTCCTGCGGCGCGACGATCCGCTCGCGCGCAAGAAGAGTCTCGCGTGGGCGAAGCTGGTCGGCCACGATCTCGCGGCGTTCGTGCGCGGCAGCGTCAGCGACGCGTTGCAACGCACCGGCGGAGCAGAGGGCTTGCAACTGAACGTCGCGTACCGTGTCGAGTACACCGAGCCGCTGTACGAACTGGTGCGCAACCGTCTCGCGATCGCGGTGCTGCCGAGTCTCTACGCGATGCATCTGCACGACGCGGAGCTGATCGCGCTGCGTCTGGACAAACCGCGCGTCGCGCGTTCGATCGCGCTGATTTCTCTGGCCGCCGACGATCGCGGCCCGCACGTGCGCGCGTGCCGCGAGTGGATCGTCGCGCATATCTGAGCGCCGATCCGACGATGGGGCGGCCATGAGATCGGCCATGAGATCGGCCATGAGATCGGCTATGAAGCCGGCCATGAAGCCCGCGTTCACGGCAGCGTGGCGAGCCGGGCGCGCAGCGCGGCGTAGAAACCGTCGGCGTCGACTTCGGTAATCCACGTCGCGTTCGGCTTGCGGCCACTATGGCCGCTCCAGTCCACCACCGTTTCGCCGAGCGTCCATTCGCCGACGGTCTCGACCATCACGTTGACCTCGCGTCCTTTGAAAAGCGACGGGTCGATCAGATAGCCGGTCGCGCTCGGGTCGTACATCGGCGCTTCTTCGACGCCGCGGCGGCCCTTCTGATACGCGACTTCAGCCGCCATGATGTCGGCGACCAGCGTGCCGCAACGATTGCCGAGCGCGCGGATCGGCGCGATGCGCGCCGGCGTGATCGCCGCTTTCACGGCGACGTCGCGCGGCAGCACGACGATCGGCACGCCGCTCGTGAAGACGATTTGCGCGGCCTGCGGGTCGACGTAGATATTGAATTCCGCCGCGGGCGTGATGTTGCCGCGCTCGAAAAACGCGCCGCCCATCAGCACGATTTCGCGGATGCCGTTGCGAATCTCCGGCGCTTCGGTGAGCGCGGTGGCGAGGTTGGTCAGCGGCCCGAGTGCGCACAAGGTCACGCTATGCGGCGGCGCCGCGCGCAACGTGTCGATCAGAAACGCGACCGCATGCTGTGGCGCGAGCGGCGCCAGCGGTTCGTGCAGCGGCACGCCTTCGAGCCCGGTCTTACCGTGCACATTGGCGGCGGTGATCAGTTCGCGCATCAGCGGACGCGGGCAGCCGGCATAGACCGGCAGCGTTTGCGTGCGCCCGGCCCAATCGCGCACGATGCGCGCGTTGCGTTCGGTGAGATCGAGCGGCACATTGCCCGCGACGGCGGTGATCGCGCGCACGTCGAGGCGATCGCTCGCGCCGAGCGCGAACAGGATCGCGATCGCGTCGTCCTGGCCCGGATCGCAGTCGATGATCACGCTCCGGCGTTCGCCTGCCGATGCCGTCGCGGCGGCGCTGGCGCCGCTTGCCGTACCGGTCGTGCTTGTGCCTGCGCTTGCGTTTGTGCTTGCATTACTCGCCGCGCCGGCCATCATCGGCCACAGCGAAGCGCTTGCGGCCACACCCATTGCCGTGCGCAAAAATGCACGGCGATCGTCAGTTTGTTCGAAGGATTTCATCGTCATGGTTAGAACACGTGGCGCATGCCGAGCGTCGTGATCATCTGGCGGATGCCGGTCGAGCGCGCGTACGCGAAGATCTGCGCGTGTTGCGCGTCGCCGGCGGCTTGCTGTGCGATCACCGTCAGCGCGACGTCGGTGCGCTTCGACAGGAAGTAATCGGCCTGCAGGTTGACCTGGTGCCATTTGGGGCTCGTGTTGATCACGTCGTACTTGCCGTCGGTGAACGCATAGGCTGCGCCGAGAATCAGCGCGGGCGTCACATGGTAGTTCAGGTTCAGGTTGTAGTTCTGCAGATGCAGGTGCGAGCCGTCGAGATAATCGTAGTGCACGTCGGTGAAGAGCGCTGCGAACTGCGCGGGGCCGATCGTGTAGAACCCGCCGGTGCCGAAGATCCGTTGCTTGCTCGCATATGCGCTCGGATGCACCGCGCTCTTCGAAAAGATCAGCAGCGGCGAAGCGTAGTCGTTCGAGATCGCGCCGTCCTGGTTGGTCGGGCTATACGGGTTGTTGTACTGCGCGTACACCGCGCTCCATTTCAGCGGGCCGTTGTCGTAGCCGACGCCGAAGCTGTACGCGTTGTTGTTGGCAAAACCGGTTGCGTTGCTGAAGCCGTATTCGGCTGTCGCCTTCAGGCCGCGATATTCGGGCGTCACGTACTTCACCGCGTTCTGTACGCGGATGTCGTTATAGCCGTTGTCGTTGTCGCCGATGTTCACGCCGTTGCTCGCGATGATCACGGGGCCCACATAGTCGTGCACCGTGTCGTACTGACGGCCGAAGGTCAGCGTGCCGTACTTCTTGCTGGCGAGACCCACGTACGCCTGACGGCCGAATTCGCGGCCGTTTTGCGACGCGGTGCCGCTCATCACGTTGAAGCCGTTTTCCAGCTGGAAGATCGCGGTGTTGCCGCCGCCCAGGTCTTCGATGCCTTTCAAGCCCCAGCGCGGATTCTGATTCGTGCCCGACAGCGCCTGCCACGCGTTTTTGCCACCCTGGTTCGTCGCATAGCCGACCCCCGCCGAAATCAGGCCGTACAGCGTCACGCTGCTTTGCGCATGGGCGGCGCTGGAAAGCGCGCCGACGATCGCGAGAGGGGCGAACTTGAGTAGTTTCATCGTGGTCCAGTAGCGGGAAGAAGAGTGCCGAACGGGCGGCGTATTTGAACAGGGCTCGACTATACGAAGCGCGCTGCTATAAAAATAATGTTGTTTTCTTATAGTTCCATAAATTGAATCTATTTAACGATTTTGTAGCCGACCACCGGCGGAACGCCGCCTGTCTTCCGATTGCATGACGTGTGTGCGGTGTTGTGCGTTTGCGTCGTCGCGTGAATTTTTATTTTTTGCCGGTGGAAGGTCGTCGTTATACTTTCCATATACGGTTCATTGTTCCATAAGAGGAACAATGAACCGATTCAGAAGAACGGGACGGCGACCAGAAACCACGATGACCAAAAACCTGACCATCAATCTGCGCATCGCGATCACCATCGCGTTTCTCGGCGTGCTGCTGATCGCGACCGGCGCGCTCGGCATTCTCGGGATGGACGAAAGCAACAACGCGCAGCGCGAGGCTTATGCGGTGCATTTCGCGTCGGTGGTGGCGCTCGGCAAATCCGGCACGGCGATGTCGCGTGCGCGCTTCGGGCTCGACTGGGCGATGAGCAACCCGCATTCGCCGCAACTGGCCGCGCAACTGGAGCGCGCCCGCACGCTGCTCGCCGATTCCGACAAGTGGTGGACCACGTTCCGCGAGTTGCCGAAAACCCCCGAACTGCAAAGCCTCACCGACGACCTCGACGCGAAACGGACCGCCGTGCGCCGCGACGCGATCGACAAACTGATCGACGCGATCCGCAGCGGCGACTCGAGCTGGATGGACGAGAACCGCGCGAATCATCTGATCGGCCTGTACACGACGATGAACACGAGCCAGGGCGCGCTGGAGGCATATCTGAACCAGCAGGCGAGCGACGCCGACGCGCGTTCGGCCGCGCTGTTTCACACGCTGTTGATTGCGTGCGCGGCCAGCATTCTGGTGGGACTGACCGTCGCGTTCATCAGTTGGCGCACGTTGCGTCGCGCGATCATGGGGCCGCTCAACGACGCGCTGCGCCAGTTCGACGCGATCGCCGCCGGCGAGTTGACCACCCGCGTGCCGATCCGCTCGAACGACGAAATGGCGACGCTGCTGCGCGGCGTCGCGTCGATGCAGGACAAGCTGCGCGCTACTGTCACCACGGTGCGCACGGGTTCGCATTCGATCGCATCGTCCACGCAGCAGATCGCCGCCGGCAATCTCGATCTGTCGCAACGTACCGAAGAGCAGGCGGCGTCGCTCGAAGAAACCGCGGCGGCGATGGAGCAGCTCACGTCGACTGTGCAGTTGAACGCCGAGAATGCGCACCACGCGAGCGAACTGGCGCGGCGTGCATCGGAGATGGCCGCACGCGGACGCAGTTCTGTCGGCAGCATGGTCGAGACGATGCGCGTGATTCACGCGGGTTCGTCGAAGATGACCGGCATCATCGGCGCGATCGAAGGCATCGCGTTCCAGACCAATATTCTCGCGCTGAATGCGGCCGTCGAAGCCGCGCGCGCCGGTGAAGAAGGGCGCGGCTTCGCGGTCGTCGCGGGCGAGGTGCGCAGTCTCGCGCAGCGTTCAGCTGCTGCCGCGAAGGAAATCGGCGCGCTGATTGCGGAGTCGACGTCGCGCGTCGAGAGCGGCGCGGGGCTCGTCGATCAGGCCGGCGACACGATGCAGGAAGTCGAGGCGGCGATTGGGCGCGTGGCCAGGATCGTCGGCGAAATTGCGGCGGCGTCGAAGGAGCAAAGCGAGGGCATCAAGCAGGTGAGCCTCGCCGTCACGCAGATGGATGAAGTGACGCAACACAATGCCGCGCTCGTCGAAGAAAGCGCGGCGACCGCGAATTCGCTCGCGGATCAGGCGCGCCAGTTGAGTGAAGTGACCGCGGCGTTCAAGGTGGAACGGCAAGCGGCGTTCCAGGCATCTTGCTGAAAGAACGCCGCCGGGAGCGTCCTTATGATCTGTAATGGCATCGTTGCCGGGTTTCCGACGATTCGGTATGGTGGGTCGTCGATTCACACATAGAGACCGCGCATGACGTCCGATGCTTCCCCATCCTCACTGCCGATCCGCTCCGATGTCCTGATCGTCGGCGCGGGCCCAGTAGGCCTGTTCGCCGCTTTCGAGGCCGGCGTGATCGGCCTGTCCTGCCAGATCGTCGATGCGCTCGGCAAGGTCGGCGGACAGTGCACCGAGCTTTATCCGGACAAGCCGATCTACGACATTCCCGCGATCCCGTCGTGCACCGCGCGCGAACTGGTCGAGCGTCTGATCGCGCAATGCAGGCCGTTCGACGTGCCGATCCATCTCGAGCAACGGGTGGAGTCGGTCGAACAGCGCGACGACGGGCGCTGGACCGTGCGCACCGATAAGGGCCTGGTATTCGACGTGGCGGCGATTCTGCTCGCCGCCGGAAACGGCGCGTTCGTGCCGCAGAAACTCGCGCTTGCCGAAGCGGTGCCGTTGGAGTCGCGGCACGTGCATTACAGCGTGCCGCGCCTTGCCGATTTCGCGGACAAGACCGTCGTCGTGGCAGGCGGCGGCGACTCGGCGCTCGACTGGGCACTCGCGCTGCGCAAGGTCGCGAAACGGGTGACGCTGGTGCATCGGCGCAATGGTTTCAGCGGTGCGGATTCGAGTGTCGAATCGATGCGGCGCGCGGTCGAAGCGGGCGAGATGGACTTTGTTGTCGGCGCGATCGCGGGTTTGGGCGTCGAAGACGGCGGCTTGAAATCGGTCACGTTGCGCCATATCGAAGGCGAGACTCAACTCGCCACCGAGCAGCTTGTCGTGTTGTACGGGCTGGTTGCCGATCTCGGTCCGATCGCGCAATGGAATGTGTCGATTCACGGCGGACGGGTGGACGTGGATACGTCGTACTACGAAAGCTCGCGGCCGGGAATTTTCGCGGTCGGCGATATTGCCAACTATCCGAACAAGCAGAAGCTCATCCTGTCCGGATTTCATGAGGCGTCGCTGGCGCTGCGAAAAGCGTATGCGTACGCGTATCCGGAGAAGAAGCGCGTGCACGTGCATTCCAGTTACGACGCAAAGCTCGCTGAGAAGGTCGCGGCGACGGAGTGACGCCGCGCTCCGTCTTCTGTTCCGAATAGCGCAAAGGCCCGGCCGCGATCGATATCTCGTGCAGCTATCGTGCAGCCGGGTTTTTCGTGTCGACCTGTTTGTCCGCTTATTTGCCCGCGGCCTGACTCGCGGCTGCCTCGCTCGCGGCCTTGTCTTTCTTCTTCGCTTCATGATGGCCGATCGCGCAACCCGCCGCGGCGCCTGCTACACCATGATCGCCCGCAACATGGCCCGTGACGCCGCCCACGACGGCGCCTTTCGTGCAGCCTTCGGCATGCGCGGCCGTTTGGACCCACGCGAGCGCCGACGCGAGAGCGAGAGTGGTGAATGCTTTGTTCAACGCCTTGTTCAACGCCTTGTTCAATTGAGGCTCCTGGTTTTCGATAGAGGTGATTAACGCGTAGCAAAGCAGGGGCCCGGTCCTCGCGAACGCATTACGAACGGCCTCACGGCGCGGGCCGACGTGTCAAAGGTTTGCAATGCGTGCGGCGAAACGGCAAGCGCGGTGTATGCTTTTGGACGGAGCAATTCGATACCCAGACATGAACCAGCTTAACGACCAACCCGCGGGCCAGAACGGCGAGCCAGCCGATGCATCGCCTGCGCTTCCCGTGCCGTCGCCGGATGCCCCCGTCGCCGTCGACTACGAGTCGCTGGTGCAGTCGATCAGCGACTACGCGATCTTCCTGCTCGACGCCACCGGCCGTGTCGTCAGCTGGAATAACGGCGCGCAGAAGTTGAACGGCTACGCGCCGCACGAAATCATCGGCGAGCACTTCTCGCGTTTCTACACCGCGGAGGCCGTCGCGCGCGGTTGGCCGACCTACGAATTGCAGCAGGCGTCGCTTACCGGCCGCTTCGAGGACGAAGGCTGGCGCGTGCGCAAAGACGGCACCACGTTCTGGTCGAACGTCGTGATCACCTCGATTCGCGACAGCGCCGGCATCCTGACCGGCTTCGCCAAGATCACGCGCGATCTGACCGTGCAACGCGAATACCTCGAAGCGTTGCGGCAAAGCGAGGAGCGCTTCCGTCTGCTGGTCGACTGCGTGAAAGACTACGCGATCTTCATGCTCGATCCGGATGGGTTCGTGATCAGCTGGAACGCGGGCGCCGCGCGCATCAAAGGCTATACGCGCGAGGAGATCGTCGGGCAGCATTTTTCGCGCTTCTATCTGCCTGAAGAGGCGGCTGCGGGCAAACCCGCCCGGGAGCTGGCGATCGCCCGCCAGCTCGGCCGCGTCGAGGACGAAGGCTGGCGCGTGCGCAAGGACGGCACCACCTTCTGGGCCAACGTCAACATCACGGCTGTGCACGACGAATCGAACCGGCTACGCGGCTTCGCGAAGGTCACGCGCGATCTGTCGGAGCGTCGCGAGCGCGAAGAGCTCGAACGCTCGGGCGAACGCATGCGCAGGTTTCTCGCGACGCTTGCACACGAGTTGCGCAATCCACTCGCGCCGGTGCGCAACGCGATCGGTGTAATGCACCTCGAATCCGGCCTGAGTCCGACGCTGTCGCGTTCACGCGATCTGATCGATCGCCAGGTCACGCATCTCACGCGTCTCGTCGACGATCTGCTCGACGTGGGCCGCATCATGTCCGACAAGGTCGAACTGCGTATCGCGCACATCGACCTCGGCGAAGTGCTGGTGCGCGCGATCGAAGCCGCGCGGCCTTTCACCGACGCGCGCGAGCAGAGCGTCAGCGTATTCATGCCGGCCAATCCGCTGGTGGTGGTCGGCGACATGACGCGGCTCGTGCAGGTGTTGCAGAACCTGCTGCACAACGCGTCGAAGTTCTCGCCGGTCGGGGAGCGCATCGAGCTGTCAGGCCGGATCGATCACAACATGGCGGTACTGGAAGTGCGCGACTTCGGCCGCGGCATCCCCGTAGGCTCGCTCGACGCGATTTTCGAGTTGTTCGCGCAGGAGAAGCAGGGGCAGGAGCCGGTCGAAGGCGGTCTTGGCATTGGTCTGACGCTATGCAAATCGTTGCTGGAGATGCACGGCGGCAGCATCATCGCGACCAGCGACGGCCTCGGACTCGGTAGTGCGTTCACGCTCAGTTTGCCGCTCGCTGCCGCGCCTTCCGCGGGCGCGGACGATCAGGCGGAGCTCGCGGCGGGCGCGGGAACGCCGCTGCGCATCCTGCTCGTCGACGACAACCGCGACTCCGCCGACAGTCTCGCGATGCTGCTCGAACTCAAGGGCCACGACGTGCGCATCGCTTATGACGGCATGCAGGCCGTCGAGCTTGCGCCGCGTGTCGCGCCGCACCTCGCGGTGATCGACATCGCGATGCCGAAGATGGATGGTTACGCAACGATCGCGGCGCTGCGTGAAATGCCTGCGCTGAAAGACACGCTGTTTGCGGCGATGACCGGCTTTGGGCAGTCGAGCGATCGTGAGCGTACTCAGGCGGCGGGCTTTCATGCGCATCTGGTGAAGCCGGTGGAGTTCGCGTTGCTCGAAGCGTTGTTGGCGGATGCGGAGGCGCGGCGGCAGCGGTAAGGGGGGGCGCGCGAACCAGCTGCCGATGCTCAATCGCGCGGCTGGCGCAGATTAGCTCTTTTGAAACTGTGCGCTCGCGGTTGGCAATCTTCTGCTCAGAAAACTAACGCATATCCCAAAAACATCAAGCGTCGGTAATCTGCTACCTTTACACGCATCGCTATTGATGCGGTGAACGGCCCGAAATTTAAAAGCGCTCTCGTACCATGCCAGTGACCGATAAATTACTGATACGACGTTTTAAGGCGATTATTTTTTCGATGATCTGGATTGGCTGTTTGATCGGTTTGGCCATTTCTGTCAGAGAAACAAAGAATTTTCTTAATACAGCAGTTGAGGCGTCGGGGCGCGTTGTCGCGCTCAATGCCGGCGGGAGTCATCCGCAAATTGAGTTTATAGCCCGTAGTGGCGAGCGCGTTTCATATCCGCAAGGGGGATGGGTTGGCGGCTATAGGGTGGGAGATCAGGTGCAAGTACTTTATTGGGAGAGTTCGCCAAGAACCAGTGCAACGATTAACCGAACCGGAGCCATCTGGGCGTGGGCTATCGTGTTAATTCCGATTCTGGTTGCGATTCCATTGGTGATCCTGTGGAATATTTTCCATAAACCTGCATCGAAACGAAAAAAAAGCAAATGGGACATTTCAGGGTGAGTGGCTGGTCTTTTGATACAAGCGCGAGCGTCAGCATTGGCATAGGTGCTGCCGCGGCTTCAGGCGGCATGATCGCTCTCAGGGATCCGGATAATAAAGTCCATCACTTGCATTACGGTGGGTTGGGGAGTGGTTTTTCGATCGGCGCAAGTCTGACCGAAATTAGTGTCCCCGATACGTTGGTCAGAAATTACGACTTGTCTGGTACCGGATCTTCGACGTCTTTTTTCAGCGTCGGCAAAGTATTCATAACCGAAACATTTAAAGCGCGTGAGTTGTCTCTTGGCGATATTCAGGGCGTCGCGTTATACATTGAGGCTGGTGGCGCATTGATTTCCGCAGCCGGATTTACCGTTATGTTTCTCGGGATTGATCCAATTTTTCTCGAGGCAGCGGTGATCGCCCCCATGTTTTCTGCGAGGATGATCGAGCTTGCACTTGGACAGGCCCCCGCGGTCTTGATAATGGGAGGGCTCGCCATGGGGCCGCAGGTCGGCGCCGGGTTTAGCGGGCTGATTGGCTTGCTTCATTAGCAAAGAAATTTCTGGTCGAAATAGAGGGTTTTATGCAAGATATTTTTATAAAAATAAATGGTATTGCCGGCGAATCACGGGATGCGAACCACCAGGAGGAAATCGACGTACTTTCGTGGGCCTGGAACGTTTCGCAAAATTCGACCATGCTTTCAGGCTCAGGCGGCGGCGCGGGTAAAGCTACTGTGTCGGATCTTTCATTTATCCATGAGTTTGATCGCGCTAGCCCGAACCTCGCAAAATTCTGTTTCACTGGCAAACATATCGATCAGGCCGTGCTCACGATGCGCAAGGCCGGCGGCGTTCCTCACGAGTTTTCGCGAATCACACTGTATGACGTGATCATCACGCACGTTGCACCGCTGGTGAACAGTTCGACTTGTCATGAAAGCGTGCGGCTGTCTTTTTCGACTATGAAGCACGAATACAAAGTTCAGAATCCTCTCGGCGGTAGCGGTGGAACAGTAACAGCCATGATGTACATCAAAGAAAACAGCGCAGTCAGGTAAAGCAGTGCACGCGGAGATGACGCGACCGTTTAATCCCACCCACCCCCTCCCTGATCTAACACCCCCATCCCTGCGGCACGCCGCTTGCTGAGGTCGTTTGCAGGCGCAGCGGCTATTGAAAGCCCGCTGGCCTGGATCGAACAACTTCAGGGAGGCTCGATGTTCGATATGCGTGATCGTGCGGCCAGCGTCAGCACGCGGTCGCCGGACCGACGCGACGCTTGCGCGACCGACGTGGCCGCGAGCCGCGCGGAGCAATCGGCGCAAGCCACCGCGCCTGCCACTACAGCGCTTGACCATTTCCTGTGCGACACGCAGTTCGCCGCGCACGACCCCGCTGCGCTCGGCGACGTGCTGCGTGCGCTGATCGAGCACGGCTACGACCGCGCGCCGTTCATGCCGCTGCCGGGGCAAGGGCAGACGTTGACGCGCTGGCGCTCCCTCGCAGCGGTAGCCGCACGCGATCTCGGGCTCGTGAAACTGTTCGAAGGCCATACCGATGCGCTCGCGATCCTCGCCGAGCTGCGTGCCCCCACACCGCCTGCGGAAAGCCGCTGGGCGGTTTGGGCCGCCGAGCCCCCCGATGCGCGCGTGCAAGCCATCGCGGAGGATGCCGCAAGCCCAGCCCGCGACATCGCGCAGACATTGCATCTGAATGGCACAAAAGCGTGGTGTTCGGGCGCGGCGGTCGTGAGCCATGCACTCGTCACCGCCTGGCTCGACGACCAACCGGTGCTCGCAGCGGTCGCGATGGATCATCCGTCGGTCTCAATCGATGCGTCGAAATGGCAGGCCGTGGGCATGCAGGCGACAGCGAGTGCGGACGTTTTATTCGATCACACGCCCGCCACACTGATAGGCGGCGCTCATGCCTACGTGCGGCGGCCCGGTTTCTGGCACGGCGGCGCGGGCATTGCGGCATGCTGGTATGGCGCGGCCGCGCACGTCGGTCGCATGTTGCGCGACGCCTCGGCACAGCGTGCGGACGCGCATCGTCTTGCGCATCTCGGCGCCGTCGAGGTGGCCTTGTCGGGCGCCGCCGCGGTGTTACGCGAAACTGCCGCGCACATCGACGCCGATCCTCGAGCCGATGCGCAACGCGCGTGCATGCGCGCACGCCTCGTCGTCGAAGAAGCGGCGGGCGCGGTGATGAGCCATGCCACTCGCACGCTAGGCGCCGGTCCGTTGTGCCGCGACGCGCGCTTCGCGCGATTGCTCGCGGATCTGCCCGTGTTCCTGCGGCAAAGCCATGCCGAACGCGATCTCGCCGGCCTCGGCGAACTGATTGTCAACGCAACGACCCAGACCGATTCCCATAGCGGAGGTGCGCTGTGGCCACTTTGATGCGATGCACGGGAGGGCTGCCGACATGACCTCCGCCGTGGTGTACATCAACGAACTCTACGAAAAGAGCGACGACCCGTGGCATCTGCGTGACGGCTGGTATGAGCGCAGAAAGCGTTCGCTGACGCTGGCCTTGTTGCCGCGTCCGCGTTATCGCAATGCGTTCGAGCCCGGTTGCGCGAACGGCGAACTGACGGCGGCGCTCGCGCAGCGTTGCGATCGTTTGCTCGCTGCCGATCTGCACGAAACGGCCGTACGTCTCGCGCGTGCACGCGTGGCCGATCTGCCGCACGTGAGCGTCGAGCAACGCACGGTGCCGCGCGACTGGCCGAGCGACACGGGGCCGTTCGATCTGATCGTCATCAGCGAATTCGCTTACTACCTCGATGCAATAGACCTCGAAACGCTGGCCGCGCGCATCAGCGCGTCGCTGACGCCGGACGGCACGCTGCTCGCCTGTCACTGGCGGCGCCCGTTCGCCGAAGCGCTCGAATCGGCCGACACCGCGCACGCGCTGTTCGATGTGCGTTGCGGTCTGTCGCGTCTCGCGCATCATGACGAAGCCGATCTGCTGATCGATGTGTGGTCGCGCGATGCCCGCTCGGTCGCGCAGCGCGAGGGGCTTCTATGATCGGCGTGATCGTTCCCGCGCACAACGAAGAGGCGCTGCTCGCGCCGTGCCTCGCCGCGCTGATTGAAGCGTCGCGGCACGCCGATCTCGCCGGCGAGGCGGTGCGGATCGTCGTGGTGCTCGATGCCTGCACGGACTTTTCCGGCGCGATCGCGCGAGCCTATGGCGTGGAAACGCTCGCGTCGAAGGCGCGCAACGTGGGCATCGCGCGCGCGATGGGCGCCGATATATTGCTCGCCGACGGCGCCCGCTGGCTCGCGTTCACCGATGCCGACAGCCGCGTGTCGCCCACGTGGCTGGTCGCGCAGTTGTCGCTCGACTCGGATGCGGTGTGCGGTTCGATTGCCGTCGACGAATGGGACTGGACCGCGCATCCGCACAGCGTGCGCGAATATTTCCGCAAGACTTACGTCGATGCGGACGGGCATCGGCATATCCACGGCGCGAACCTCGGTGTATCCGCCGAAGCATATCGGCGCGCCGGCGGCTTTCCGCCGCTCACGTGCAGTGAAGATGTCGCGCTGGTCGACCGGCTGATCGCGTCCGGCGCGCGCATCGCATGGAGCGCCGCACCGCGCGTGATCACCAGCGCGCGCGCGGCGGTCCGCGCCCGCGGCGGCTTCGGCGATACGCTCACCGCCTGGGCGACCGGATGACGCGAGGTTCTAGCCGCGTCCGCCGCGCGAAATCTCTTCGCCAGCGCCGCGCGGCATGCGCAGCGTGACCGGAATCGACGCGAACGAACACAGTCCGACCACGAGGAACGCCGGCCAGAAATCCGACCACATGAGGGCCGGGTGCCCGTTCAATACGCGCGAGATCTGCAGCACGATCCCGCCGATCGTCACACCGAGACCGAGCGACATCTGCTGAACGACGCTGCCGAGACTCGTCGCGCGGCCCACGTCGCGGCTCGCGATTTCGGCGTACGTCAGCGAGTTCAGACTCGTGAATTGCAGTGCCGGGAAAAAGCCGCCGAGCAACACGACGACCCAGATGATCCACGTCGGCGTACCGGGAAAAAACAATCCGCACGCCGCAATCGCAATCCCCGACAGCGCGGCGTTCGCGACCAGCACCGAGCGAAAGCCGAACCGATGCAGCACGCTCGACGCGATGGTCCGCATGAACATGCCGCCGAACGCGGACGCGCAGGTGATCAACCCGGATTCGAACGCACTCATCCCGTGACCTTCCTGCAGCATCAGCGGCAACAGAAACGGCAGCGCGCCGAGGCCGATGCGAAACAGCGAACCGCCGAGCACGCTTGCCTGAAACGTCGGCACCTTCAGGAAACGCAGATCGAGCAGGGGCAGCTTCACGCGCTGCGCGTAGATCACGTAGATCACGAGCAGCACGGCGCCGAGTGCGCACATGCCGAACGCGTCGCTATTGCCGATCAGCTCGCCCCCCACCAGCGACAACCCGAGCAGCAGCAACACCGCGCCCGCGGCCGACAGCAGGAAGCCGATCCAGTCGAGCGGCCCGGGATCCGGCTCGCGCGTATTGGCGATGTAGCGATTGGTCAGATAGATGCCGAGAATGCCGATCGGCACGTTGATGAAAAAGATCAGGCGCCAATGCAGGTAAGTGGTGATGAAGCCGCCGAGTAGCGGACCCGCGGCCGGCCCGGCCATTGCGGGCACGCTCAGATAATTCATCGCGCGGATGAAATCGGTTTTATGAACCACGCGGAAAATGATGATTCGCCCGACCGGCACCATCATCGCGCCGCCGACGCCCTGGACGAAGCGCGCGAGCGTGAAGGTCGCGAGCGAATTCGACGCCGCGCACAGCAGCGAGCCGGCCACGAAAATGCCGATCGCGGTGCGAAACACGGTGCGTGCGCCGAACCGGTCCGCGAGCCAGCCGCACACGGGGATGAACACGCCGAGCCCCAGCACATAGCTCGTCACGGCGATCTTCAGCGTGACCGGATCGCGCGCGAAATCGCGTGCCATCGCCGGCAAAGCGGTGACGATCACGTTGGCATCGACACTTTCCATGAACATCGCACAGGCGACGATGAGGGGCGCAATCAGGGCTTTCTGCTGGGCGGTCGTCATGAACGAGCTGCGGCGATCGGTCGCTGAGTAAAGGGGGCATTATTGCACCCGCACGGTGCGGATGGTTCATAGGAATGACCCGCGGACAATTCCGTTCCAGCCCTTTTTGAGATTACGCAGTCTGCGGACACGACCGTCGCGCAATGCGCACAGACTTTATTGATATATGTTGCAGTGCGGCACGAGAGGGCTATAATCGGGTTATTGCCTAGGTATAAACCCTATACAGGAGCCCCATCATGAACACCGCAACCAGCACCGCCACCTCCCGCGCCGCGATCGCCACCAGCACCACGTTTTTCGGCAAGCTGCGCGCACTGGCCCTGCACGCGTTGAACGTGCACCTGCAAACCTGCGCGATCATCGCTGAAGCACACCGCCGCCCGTATTAAGCGGCGCGCACGCGCGAGCGACGCCGGGTAGGGCAGTTGGGCGTTCGTTATCGCGTGTATGAGTTAAAGGACGGCCTCTGCGGCCGTCTGTTTTTCTGGGCTCGCGACGCCCGGCCGTTTGGCCGTTTGGCCGCTTATTCACGCTCTCGTACACGCGATACCGCGGGGCGCTGCATCTTCGTCGCTCGCGCGGACAGCGCGCTCATCAACAAAGCGCTGGCCACCAAGCCGACCAGATAGATTCCTGCCATCAGCCAATCCTGTTCTGCCATGATCGTTCTCCATCGAGCGGTGAACATCGCGTAACGGCGATCTACACGCGCTGACGTGATCGGGTTACGCAGTGAA
Organism: Paraburkholderia xenovorans; assembly: GCF_046030735.1. Classification (GTDB taxonomy): domain Bacteria; phylum Pseudomonadota; class Gammaproteobacteria; order Burkholderiales; family Burkholderiaceae; genus Paraburkholderia; species Paraburkholderia xenovorans_A. The sequence continues at coordinate 8,798 of NZ_JAQQBV010000030.1, read as the reverse complement.
GGCAGCGAATTGCGCCTTCCATAACTCTCGATTACGGCGCGCAAATCAAAAGCTTGACTCGTGAACGCGTTTTTAAAACGGGGCACGAAAGCCGGGCAGATATTCGCGCTGAAACTGCATTTTCTTCTCGCTGCCTGCGATTAGCGTTTAAACTCCTCCCCCCGCCGGCCAGGCACGAAAACAGTCGATCCTGGCCCGTGTCATCGTCGATACCGACCGCTTTGCACATGCGCGTGCAGCAACGCAACGTACCGCGACGTACTGCGCGTACCCCATCCAATCGCGCGACGCGGTGAATGCAATAGCGCCGCACGCCTCGGATAAACCCTGCAAATTCCCTACACCTGTCAACCTTTTCAACAGTTTGCCGTTATCCATTCGTAATCGCCGAAGCTGGGCGACGCCGTGACAGACGACCCGTCGTCACGACAGCACTACGCAAGGCCCGCATTGACCATGTTCCACCGAACCAACAATAAATTCGACCAGCTGGGCGCGCTGTACGAACGTGCATCGAAAGCGCTTGGCCGCCGGGGCATCCTCTCGCCATTGCTCGCACTCGGGATCTGCGGGCTGCTGCTGCTCGTCATGCAACATCTGTCGCAAGCGGTCGACTACCGTTCGGTGATGCACCAGTTGCGTCGTCTGACGGCCGGCGAGTGGAGCGCGGCGCTCGGCGCGACCGCGCTCAGCTATGTCGCGCTCGTCGGCCGCGACGCGGTCGGACTGCGCTATCTGGGCGCCGTCGTGCCGCGCGCGGCATTGTGGATCGGCGCGACCGCGGGCTCGGCGCTCGGCAACGCGACTGGCTTCGGCGCGTTGACCGGCGGCGCGGTGCGCGCGCGCGTCTACAGTGTGGCGAGCGTCACGCCGGCGCAAATTGGCCGGATGACGGTGTTCACAAGCGTGTCGCTGGCACTCGCGCTGGTGCTGATGACCGCGCTCGGCATGGTGTGCGCCGCCGATCCGCTCGCGCGCATGCTGCATCTCGACGCGCTCACGCTCGGCCTGATCGGCGCGGCGCTGCTCGCCGCGCTCGTCTGTGTGGCCGCCGCTTGCCGCCGCGACACGCGGCCGATTCGCACGCGCTGGCAGTGGCTCTCGTTCGATATTCCGGCACGCCGCGATCTGCTCGAGCAGGTGGCGCTCGCGGTGCTCGACGTGGTGGCCGCCGGTCTCGCATTGTGGGCGCTGCTGCCGCACGCGAATGTCAGCTTCGTGACTTTCATCACCGTGTATGCAGCCGCAATGCTGCTCGGCATGATCGGTCACACGCCGGGTGGAGTCGGCGTATTCGAGGCGGCGATGGTGTTCACGTTGAACGGCAGCGTGCACACGCACGAAATGGTCGCGGCGCTGCTCGCGTATCGCGCGATTTACTTCGGTGTGCCGTTGATCGTGTCGGCGGGCCTGCTGGCTGGTTTCGAAGGCCGCGCGCTGAAAAGCCGTTTGCCGTTGCGGCACGCGGCGCGTGTGACGAAGCTCGCGCCGCTGTTCCTGAGCCTCGTCACGTTCGTGGTGGGCGGCATGCTGGTGATTTCCAGCGCGACGCCGGCCTTCTGGCACCGCATCCATCTATTGCGCCACGTGCTGCCGCTGTGGGTGCTGGAAAGCTCGCAGATGCTGTGCAGCGTGCTCGGCGTGCTGCTGCTGTTCGTCGCGCGAGGCTTGCTGCGCCGTCTCGACGCCGCGTGGTGGATGACCTTGCTGCTCGCGGTGCTGAGTCTCGCGTTGTCGCTGACCAAGGGTCTCGCGTTCGTCGAAGCCGGCGTGCTCGGCATGCTGATCGCGTTGCTGTTGTCCACGCGCGGCCGCTTCAACCGTCACTCGTCGCTGTTCGCCGAGCGTTTTACCGCGGGCTGGCTGGTGTCGGTGGCGATGGTGCTGATGCTGGCCGTGTGGGTGATGCTGTTCGCGTTCCGTGACGTGCCGTACACGCGCGACCTGTGGTGGCAATTCGCGTTCGACGAGCGGGCGCCGCGGGCATTGCGCGCGACCCTTGCGGCGAGCCTGTTCGCCGCGACGTTCGCGTTCTGGCAACTGCTGCGCCCGGCACCCGGCCGCTTCGTCAAACCGGCTGCCGAAGATCTGCTGGACGCGGCGCGCATCGTGCGCGCGCAGGAACGCAGCGACGCCGGTCTCGCGTTGATGGGCGACAAGAGCTTCCTGTTTTCGGAGTCGCGCGAAGCGTTCCTGATGTACGCGAAGTACGGCCGCACCTGGGCCGCGCTGCACGATCCGGTGGGGCCGCGTGAAGAGTGGGCCGGGCTGATCGGCAAATTCGTCGCGCTTGCGCACACGCACGGCGGCCGCGCGGCGTTCTATCAGGTGCGCGCGAACGCGTTGCCGCTGTATCTCGACGCGGGCCTTACGCTGATGAAGCTCGGCGAAGAAGCGCACGTCGCGCTCGACGAATTCGATCTCAAGGGTTCGCACCGCGCGCATCTGCGTTATGCGCTCAAGCGCGGCGAGCGCGACGGCTTCACGGTCGAAGTGATCGATCAGGCGCAGGTGCCGGCGTCGCTCGATACGTTGCGGCAGATTTCCGACGGTTGGCTGGGCAGCCGCGACGCGCGCGAAAAGAGCTTCTCCGTAGCGGCTTTCACCGACGATTACCTCGCCGCGCAATCGGTGATGCTGGTGCGCCAGAACGGCGAGCCGGTCGCGTTCGTCACGTTCATGACGACCGATCTGAACACCGAAGCGACGGTCGGCGTGATGCGTCATGTGGAGAGCGCGTCGTCGTATGCGATGGAGTATCTGTTCACGCAACTGGCGCTGCATCTGAAGCAGGCGGGGTTCCGCTCGCTCAGTCTCGGCATCGCGCCGCTTTCCGGCATGCAGCCGACGCCGCTCGCGTCGCGCTGGCATCGGTTGGCCGGCATCGTGTGGCGCTTCGGCGGCCGCTTCTATAACTTCCGCGGACTGCGCGCTTTCAAGAGCAAGTTCCAGCCGCATTGGGAGCCGCGCTATCTCGCGGCGTCGGGTTCGGTCGGCGTGTTCTTCACGCTCGCCGACCTGTCATTGCTGGCGGGAGGCCGGCGTTCATGACATTGCATCCGTTTTTACGGCTCGCCGCAGCGGCGAGCCTGGTTTTTTGCAGCGCGGTTTGCAGCGCGACCGTTACGGCTGCGGCCGGCTCCAGCACGAACACCGTGCCCGGCGGCCGCTACGGCGACGTTGCGGTGACCCAGCCGGTGGGGCCGTTGCGCGGTTTCGTCGTGCTGTACTCGCAAGACTCCGGCTGGAGCGCGGCGGACCAGCAGAGCGCGGATGCGCTCGCGAAATCCGGCGCGATGGTGGTCGGCGTGGATACGGCGCGCTACGCGGCCAATCTGACGCAGAAGAAAGAGGCCTGTCACAAGCTGGTCGGCGACGCCGAAGCGTTGAGCCACCAGCTCGAACGGCAAGCGCAATCGAGCCGCTATTTCGCGCCGATCGTCGCCGGGACCGGGCAGGGCGCGACGCTCGCGATGCACGTACTCGAACAGGCGCCGTCGAATACGATCGCGGGCGCCGTATCCGTGGATGCACAACGCGATCTCGATCCGCGTTTTCAGCCGTGTCCGCCGGACCCGACGGTGATTCGCGACAAGGTGCCGGGCTTCGTCGAAAAGGCTACGACAGGTAACGCGGATCGCACGCGACTCGTCGCGCTGATCACGCCGCATTTGCAGAGCGTGTCGATGCGCGACGACGACGTGTCCGATCTGCCTTTGATTGAATTGCCGGCCGCGCATCCGAACGGGCTGATGGCGATCGTGATTTCCGGCGACGGCGGCTGGCGCGATCTCGACAAGACCATCGCGCAGGCGTTGCAGAAAGACGGCGTGTCGGTGGTCGGCTGGGACAGCCTGCGCTATTTCTGGAGTGAGAAGCCGCCCGCGCAGACCAGCCGCGACCTCGCGCGCGTGATGCAAACCTACGGCGCGCGCTGGCACGCCGAGCATATCGCGCTGATCGGCTATTCGTTCGGCGCCGACGTGATGCCGTTCGCGTACAACCGCCTGCCCGACGCGCTGCGTGCGAAAGTCTCGCTGATCGCGCTGCTCGGTTTCGCGCCGGATGCCGATTTCCAGATTCGTGTCGGCGGTTGGCTCGGTCTGCCGGCAAGCGACAAGGCCTTGAAGGTGCAGCCTGAGTTGAGCCGTGTGCCGCCCGCAATCGTGCAATGCTTCTACGGCGAAAACGAGAAGGACACGTTGTGCCCGTCCTTGACCCGAACCGGCGTCGACGTGATTCGCACGGGCGGCGATCATCATTTCGGCGGCGACTACAACTCACTCGAGCAGCGCATTCTGAGCGCGTTCAAGAAGCAGAGCGGCATGCGTAACTAACGCGTTGCCGCCATGGAGGGGCCGCTTCATCCCGCGCCCGGCGGGCGGCGCCTCCGCTTCCGATTCGTCTGGTGAGAGCGGTATCGCACATATAGGTGCGTCGCCAGAACCTATGATCCTTACCAACTGCTGACGGTTTCCTCGGGCGGCTCTGCCTGAGAGGACAGTTGTCGTCCGCGGATCCGTGCATCAAATCTCTTTGCGACAACCCAGCGCGCCGTCGGGCCGTCCGATGCCGGCAGCGTGCTTTGGCATGCCTGGCCGCAGCGCGCGTCCGCTCGACGAATTGACGCGATGCCCGCTGTTTCCAGTCATGCCCACCTGGTGCGAGGCCGCGAATGCTGGATTCCTTTTTCTTCGACACCGCCGCGCGTGAGCCGGACAGTCCCGCGCTTTGGGTCGACGAACACCTGTACAGCTACGACGAGATCGCCGCGCGGGCCCATCGGGTCGCCCGTGGCGTGACGGCCGCGCTGCCCGCGGGCGGCGCCGCACGTTGCCTGCTGTTCGCGCATCGCAGCGTTGCGGCGTATGCGGGACTGCTCGGCATTCTCGAAGCGGGATGCGCGTATGTGCCGCTCAATCCGAATGTGCCTGCCGCGCGGATCGCCGCAGTGATCGGGCAGGCGGGCGCATCGCTGTTACTGGTCGATCGCCGTTGCGCGCGCTTGCTCGACGAAGTGGTGCAACTGCTCGATGAATGCCCGCGGATTGTCCTGCTCGACGACGCGGATGAAACCGATCTCGTGGATCACGCCGCGCCGACGACGCCGGCCAGTGTGCTCGCGAAGCTGTCTGACGTGGCACTCGAAGCAACACCGCCGATGCGTGACGTTGCCTTGCGCGCGTCTGCTGATTTCGCCTACATCCTGTTCACGTCGGGTTCGACCGGCGCACCCAAAGGCGTGCCGATCTCGCACGCGAATGCACGCGCTTACGTGAGCGCGCAACTCTCCCGCATCGACAGACTGCCTGGCGCGCGCTACGTACAGTTCTGCGAGTTGACCTTCGATCCCTCCGTGCACGACATGTTCGTGTGCTGGGCGAACGGCGGCTGCCTGTATGTGCCGAAAACCGTCGAACCGATCTACAACGCGGCCTTCATCCGGCAGCACGCGATCACGCATTGGAACAGCGTGCCTTCGGTCGCGGGGTTCATGCAGCAATTCCGCAAGCTGCCGGCCGGCGAATTTCCGAGTCTGCAACTGACGGTGTTCGGCGGCGAGCCGTTGTCGCGCGCCGTCGTAGATGCGTGGCTGCGCGCCGCGCCGAACAGCCGCGTGATCAACCTGTATGGGCCCACCGAAGCGACCGTGGGCTGCGCCGCGTTCGAAGTGACGCGTGAATTCCTCGACGACGCACGCCACGCGGTAATGCCGCTCGGCAGCGCTTTGCCGGGCACGGAGCTTCTGATCGTCGATGCCGAACTCGAACCGGTCGCACGGGGCGAAAGCGGCGAGTTGCTGATCGGCGGCCCGCAGGTGGCGGTAGGCTATCTGTCGCCCGACGAACCGGGTAATTGCCGTTTCGTCGCGAGAACCTATCCGGGCACAGGGTCGCAGCGCTGGTATCGCAGCGCGGATGCGGCGCGCGAAGCGCCCGACGGGCACCTCGTGTTTCAGGGCCGGCTCGACACGCAGGTCAAGATTCGCGGCAACCGGATCGAGCTCGAAGAAGTCGAGTACGTCGTGCAGGAATGCAGTCACGCGGCGTTGTGCGCGGTGATCGCATGGCCTGTCGACGATGCGGGTCGCGCCGGCGGCCTGATCGCTTTCGTGACCCGTGCGCGGCGCGATGCGGAGCAGATTCTGCAAGCGTGCCGTCAACGCCTGCCGGTGTACGCGGTGCCGCAACGCATTGTGGAGCTCGACGCGTTGCCGCTCAACGTGAATGGAAAAATCGACAAAAAAACGCTCGCGCAGCACTGCGTCAGCGGCGACGTGGTCATCTGAATTCGATAAAAATATGCTTCGGATGGCTGATTGTTGGCGTGTGTCAGTTCGATAACCGGGGAATCAAATGAAACATCATGTGCGCCGTATTCTGCAGGAAACCGCATGTCTCGACGTGCCGGTCGATTCGTTGGGCGATCGGGACGATCTCTATGCGGCAGGGCTTTCGTCGCTCGGTACCGTGCGGGTGATGATGGCGATCGAAGATCATTTCGACATCGAGATTCCGGGCGATCTGATCACTCACGATCTGTTCCAGAGCATCGATGCGCTTGCCGGCGTGATTGCGCAAATCGTACCGGTAGAGATGCTTGAGCAGCGAAGCTGAACGCGCGTCGCGACGACCGATGATGACGAATTCTTCCACGATGCGGCCGGTGATTGTCGAAGGCTGTTTTGGCTGGCTGCATCAGCCGGCAAGCACGCCGTCCGACATGGGTGTCGTGCTGTGCAGTCCGTTCGGTTATGACGCGTTGTGCGTCCATCGCGGATGGCGCGAACTGGCCGAAGCGCTGGCGGCGCGCGGCGTCCCCACGATGCGCTTCGATTATCCGGGCGCGGGCGATTCGAGCGGCAATGAGGCAGACCCGCAGCGCCTGAGCGCGTGGGTCGACAGCATCAAGGCCGCGGCCGGCCTGCTGCGCGCGCAAACGGGCGTGACCCGTCTGACGCTCTGCGGTCTGCGACTTGGCGCAACACTCGCCGCGCTCGCCGCCGACGAACTGGGCGGCGTCGACAATCTCGTGCTGCTCGCGCCGGCTACGTCGGGCAAGCACGCCATCCGCGAACTGGACCTCGCGTATCAAAGCTGGCTCGGCACGCAAGCCGGTCTCGAAGGCAGCCGCGATGCCGAAGTCGCGCAGACGGTGGGAGCATATGGGTTCCGTCTCTATCCCGACACGCTCGAGTCGCTTGCCGCGGTCGATCTCATACGGTGTACCCAACGTCCCGCGCGGCGCGTGCTGATTCAGGATCTCGGCGAGAGCGCGCGCGTCAAGCGATTGGTCACGCATTACCAGGCATTGGACGCGCAAGCGGACCTGCAGGTTTTCAGCGAATACAGCAAGTTTCTGATCGACCCGCACTACAGCGTGCCGCCGCGCAATGCGTTCGATGGCATGCTCGAATGGCTCGGCGTGAGCACGCTTGCCGCAACCGAACCCGAAGCGAAAATCCTCGCAGGCGATGCGAGCGCGCGGATCGATTTCGCCGACGGCCACGAGACGCCCGTCGTATTCGGCGGCGGCCGCCATGTGGGTATCTACTGCCGGCCGACGCGCGCGCTCGAAGGCGCGCCCGCGGTGCTGTTCGTCAACACGGGCGGCGTGCATCGCGTGGGCGACGGGCGGGTCGCCGTGCTGCTCGCGCGGCGTCTCGCGGCGCTGGGCATGGCGTCGCTACGGATGGATCTCGGTGGTCTCGGCGACAGCGTGCGCCGTAGCGATTCGCAAACCCTCGACATGGTGTATGCCGGGCCCGCTGTCGCCGATGCAAAGCTTGGCGTCGACTGGCTGGGCTCGAACGGGCATGCGAAGACGGTGATGTTCGGTGTCTGCACGGGCGCGTATGTGGCGATGCATACGGCGCTTGCGCATCCGGCGGTGGTCGGCTGTGCGGCGGTGAATCTGCCGTTCTTCGTGTGGGGCGGCGCGGCGAGCCGGCCCGGTGCGCGCAACGTCGCATCGAGCGGGGTCTACCGGCTGGCGATGCGCGATCCGCGCAAATGGTTGCGTCTGTTGACCGGGCGCGCGAACGGCACGGCGATTACGACCGAGATCGTGCGGCGTGTGCTGGCGCGAATCGGAGTACGCGTCGGCGCGGTATGCGAGCAGTTGCTAGGCCGGTCGACGCCGCGGAGCACGGTGCGCCGGTTCGTGGTAGCGCTGGATCGCAAGGGCGTGCACACGTCGCTGATGTACGGTCCTCTGGACGAAGGCCGCGACGAGTTGGAGATTCATTTCGGACGAGACGGCTGCGAACTCGGCAAGCTAAAGCACGTTCGCGCGAATGTGGTCGGCAAAGTCGATCACGCGCTGTTTTCGCACGCTGCGCGCGAGGCGATCATCAAGCAGTTCGAACTGTTTCTGCGCGAGCGGGTGTTGAGCGCACGACGCGAAACCGTTGCACCGTCGGCCGGATTGCGTGTCGTCGACGCGCGACAACCCTGAATTTTGCGGCGCACTTTCAGTTCCTTTCGTTCTGGTTTCGGTGCGACCCTCGGCGACGCAGCAGGCGAACAGGCATTGACAAAGGCTGGCCAGTCAACGATGATCGCCTGCATGAACTGCCTCGACATCCGTATTGCGCTGATTATTATCACCATTCATCGAATGGTGGGTTAGCGCGCGTCTGATAGCAGTAAAAAATCAACCCGCCCCACGAGGCGGGTTTTTTTATGTCCGCCTCCTGAAGCGCTTGGCCGATTCGTCTCATTGCCGCACAGGAGCTTGCTTTGCCGTCACACGAACTCAATCAGGTTGCCGAAACCGCTGACAGCGTCGCGCTACGT
>NZ_JAQQBV010000029.1:0-94838 GCF_046030735.1 Paraburkholderia xenovorans | reverse complement strand
AAGACGCGGCATCCGCAGTGTGCCGGTCATCATTCGAGGCGAAAAAATCAACATGGCGCAGTCGTTGGCCGACATCGCAACTTTTGTCGGCAAGACTCTGAATCACACCAGGCTGCCGGTTGCAGAGCTAATGGAGCGCTGGAGATATGTACTCGTGACAGCGCGCGGCCTCATTGCGCAAATCCCGCAAGAGCGCCTCGAGCAACCGGCATACCCCGGACGCCAGCAGCGTGCACTTTGCGAACTCACCTATCACATTTTCCAGATTCCCGATGCGTTTCTCCAGGCCGTCCAGCATGGCCTCAAAGACACGCGCGACGTCAGTGACGCCATCTTCGATCACCTGAAAACCGTCTCCGACGTACTCGGTTATGCCGACAGTGTCATCGAGCGCCTCGACACCTGGTGGGCGGATCAACACGACAAGACGTGCGCATTCCGCATTGAAACCTACTATGGCGAACAGGATGCCGAGCAGGTCATCGAGCGCAACACATGGCACACGGCTCAACATGCCCGGCAACTCGACTCGGTAGTGGGCGCCGAAATGAGTAACGCGCACGGTCGGATTGACCCGACCAAATTCGATGGATTGCCGATGCCTCAGGCGCTCTGGCAATAAGTTCCTGGGCATGCCCAGGATTGCCCTGACGCCCGTGCAGATGCGGGCGATCTTTCGGCTGCGGCGCGCTTGGCGAAAGAACTTGCTGAATCAGCGCGCCGTGACCCGAGCCAGGCACCGATGCGTTTGACGAGCACACAAACCAGCAGGCAGATCCTCTGCCACAACGCATTGTCCACCGGCTTTGTTTTCATTTATCTCTCCGCCAGGGTCGCCCGGTTTCACACGGGTGCACCGGGCGCATTTCACGGATTTCGATCATGCCAGCATCCTCCACCAGACACGCCAAGGTCCTGATTCTAGGCTCCGGCCCTGCCGGCTATACCGCAGCGGTCTATGCAGCACGCGCGAATCTTTCGCCAGTCCTTATCACGGGTCTCACACAGGGCGGCCAGTTGACGACGACAACCGACGTCGAAAACTGGCCTGCGGATGCTCGCGGCGTGCAAGGCCCTGAGTTGATGGCGCGCTTTCTGGATCATGCCCGGCGCTTCAACACTGAAATCATCTTCGACCACATCCATACAGCCAGACTGGACGAGAAACCGATCCGCCTGACCGGCGACACCGGCGAGTACACCTGCGATTCGTTGATTATCGCCACCGGCGCCTCAGCACAATATCTTGGGTTGCCGTCGGAAGAAGCATTCATGGGGCGAGGCGTATCGGGCTGCGCCACCTGCGACGGGTTCTTCTACAAGGATCAGGAGGTCGCCGTTATCGGTGGAGGCAACACGGCCGTTGAGGAGGCGCTTTATCTCTGCGCAATCGCGAAGAAGATAACCGTCATTCACCGCCGGGACAAATTCCGCGCTGAGCCAATCCTGATTGACCGGCTGCTGGCGAAAGAAAAAGAAGGCATCGTCGAGATCAAATGGAATCACACACTGGAAGAGGTGAAAGGTGATCAATCGGGTGTGACCGGTCTACGCATCAAGCACACGCAAACCGGCGCGAGTACCGACCTCGGATTGCAAGGTGTGTTCGTCGCGATCGGGCACAAGCCGAATACGGAAATATTTGCGAACCAACTGGAGATGAAAAACGGCTACATCGTCACCCGTGGCGGCCTGAACGGTTTTGCCACCGCGACCAGCGTGCCGGGCGTGTTCGCCGCGGGCGACGTGCAGGACCACGTCTACCGCCAGGCGATCACGAGCGCGGGTACGGGCTGTATGGCCGCCCTCGATGCCCAGCGCTACCTCGAATCTATTCAGGAAGACGTTGGCGAACACGTGATGAGTCAGGAAGCCTGAGCAGCGACACGATAGGAGCGGCACGCATTCGGCTTCCGGATAGGCAGCCCTAGCCGATGTGGTTCCGCACCAGTCACCTGATCACGCAAACCTGTTACCGCCGCTCGTCTCGAATGGCGATACTCGCCTTCTCATGGGCGGCGTCACTCTTGAGCAATCTGACCAGAAGGTCGAGTGACGATACCGTGCCCCAATTTTGACGGAAAATCCTTGAAAGAACCGTACGCGTATTCAATCAAACGATGCGCATCAGCAATTCTTTGAGCGGAGCTCGGCGAATCCATCACAACCGCAAATACTCTTCGCTCTAGCGAAGGATCCGCTTGATTGCGCCTGGCGGTTGCAACGATACACCAGCCCGCGGCTTGTGTGCGTCCGGTCTTAAGACCGTCCACAGACGGATCAGAAGAGAGAAGCCAATTTTTATTTCTCTTGCTGAAGCTGCCGTATGAAAAATGCTGCTGGGATGAAAATTGATAGTACTCGGGAAAATCGGCGGTTAAACGGATTGAAAGCGTGGCAAGGTCGTGTGCTGTCGAATAGTTTCCGGGCGTGGTCACCCCGGACGGCGTGGCAAAGTGGCTTTCCGTCATGCCGAGGTGTCGTGCCATGTCGTTCATTGACACTTCGAATTCCGAAATACTCCCGCCCACTCTGTGCGCGAGCACCAGTGCGGCATCGTTAGCGGATGCCACGATGAGACCGCGAACGAGATCGCGTACGTAGGCTTTCTGACCGGGTACCAGATACATTCGCGATTCATCCTTGCCCACCTGCCTGACGTCTTCCGCCGATACTGTGACCTGCTCGTCCCATCGCAACGTGCCCTGCTTTAAAGCACCCAGGACAAGATATGCGGTCATCAGCTTTGTCAACGAAGCAGGCTGGCGCGGTGTGTCTGCATTGTGTTCCGCCAGCACCTGCCCGGATTCGCCGTCGACAAGGAACCAGGATGGACCTGAAATATTCGGCTGAGCCATTGCCTCAATGGGACCCGCCATTACGCCAATAATGGCTGCACACTGAAAAACCAGCCGCGCCGTGCGGAAGACCGAAGGGCCACGCTGAGAAATTGAATTCACGTTCTTGATGGTGGAAGTAAATATGCGGGCGCAAGACTAGATCTCGCGCCTCGTCCCTTCGTCGCTTGCAGAAGAAGCGATGTTCCTATAGAACTTCTTTGTCTCAATTGACCGATTCGCGGCCAGCAGGTCCATCGATGAAAGCCACTGCTTCAACTTCCACTTTTGCGCCGCGAGGTAGTCCGGAAACCGCGACACAGGAACGTGCCGGTTTCGTCTCCGGAAAGAACTGCACGTAAATCTCGTTAAACTCGCTGTAGTCGTCCATGCTGGTCAAAAAAACCGTGACTTTAACCACATCGGAGAGCGACGCCTTCGCGGCTAGCAAAGCGTCCCGGACATTCAGCATCGCCTGCACAGACTGCAGCGCGAAGTCTTCCGGTAGCGTACCGTCCGATACGGCACCCGTCTTGCCGGACAGGTAAATCCACCCGTCTCGGGAAACAGCATCGGAGTAAGGTTTCGGGGTTGGCATGATCAGACCTTGTGAATTCGCTGACCAACGGCACAGACTTGAAGAGCGTACTGGGAGGACGCGGGCGTTGCCTCCACGCAAGCTCTCGCGGGCGCACAACCTTCCGGCAGCCAGCCGCTCCACGCCCGATTGATCTCTTCCAGGTTGGCAAGGTCTTTAACAAAGAGGATCGCAAAGATCATTTCCGACCTGGCAGAACCGCCTTTAACCAGGTATTTTTCCACCTTGTCCATGGCCTCTCGCGTTTGATCGTAGGCGCTTGCTTCCGCATTATCGGGAACCTGTCCCGATACGAAAACGAGCGAGCCTGCCGCGACCGCTTTGCTGAGTTTCTCCGTGCTATCGAATCTGTCGAGGGTAATCATCTTTCGCCTAATAAGGTGCGTTAACAACGTACTGCCGGTATGCGGGTCGCTCGCACAACGTCGAGTACCACTTCGAAAGTCGTGGCGTCGCGTCCCGAGGAATATCCAAATTGATCCATCGATGCAAAGCGGGTCCAAGGACGTAGTCGCTTGTAGAAAGTTCGGTCCCGCCTATCGACTGGACACCATCCAGAGCCTGATCAAGGATGCCCCAAAGCGCCATAGCGCGTGAACGATGGCGCTCAAATGCCTCTGCCGGCAGTGGGCGGCCACGCTTCACGAAGCCCCACAATGCAGTCATATGCACACCGAGCTCCGTGCCATACCAATCGGACCACCGCTCATCGAGCGCCTGTCGAACCGGATCTTCGTGGTACGCGGTTCGAGGCGCATAGCGCCTGAAAAGATAGCGGACGATTACGTTGGATTCCCAAAGAACGATATCGTTATCTTCGATAACAGGCACTAATCCATTCGGATTCAGCTTTCGAAAAGCCTGACTGTCAACGCCACCATGTTCACCACCTGTGGGCGAGAACTCAAAGCGGAGTCCGAGATCAGCAAGGCACCAGAGTACCTTCTGTACGTTTGCGGAATTCAATCGTCCCCACACTTTGATACGTTCTTCAGCCACAGTTTGCTCCGTGATTGCGTCTTGTTTAAGTTGCCAATTCCTTAATACTGGCCAGAACATGCGCATGCATGAGTTCGCCAGCCTCGTCGTGCTCTCCGCTCGCCATAGCCCGCACGATGGCACGATGGGCTTCCTGCTTGGCGGTCAATCTGGCGATATAAGCTTCAGCCAATTCCGGCGTGGACTTCACCCTGTTGAGTAGCGCAGACCGATAAAAAAGCACCAGCTTGCTGATCGATTCGAGCAGAAAAGCCAGATGACTGTTGTCGGCGATTTCGAAGACCGCTTTATGGAAATCGCTGTTGAGTCTGAACGCCGTGTCGAACTGCTTTTTCAGAATCGCCTTGTCGGCAAGTTCGACGGTCTGCATGAGCGCCTGACACTGCTGTTTGTCGATGCGCCGGGAGGCTTCCATAGTCGCTAACTTTTCAAGTGCCGCACGACAGGTGTAGAGCTCCTCCAGATCCTTGTTGCTGACGGATTTCACCTGGTAGCCGCCGGCGGAAAGCGGCAGGAGGACTCCCTCCTGTTGCAACTTGCGCATTGCTTCCCGCACGGGAGTGCGACTCAACCCCAACTTTCCGGCCCACTCCGTATCTTTCAGGCGATCACCGGGCTTGATATCACCCTTGATGATCAACTCCCACAGATGGTCATGCACCTGATCGAACATGTGCGCACTCTTGCTGAGCGCGGCCGGTACGTCCAAAGTAGTATTCATGGATAGAAGACTCAGAAATTGACCGGAAGGATTATATTCCCCTCCATCAGGAGCCTTGACGTCCGGAATACGGTGGCGGCGTCGATGTCTGCCGTCGCGCCATCTCCCGCGACATGCACGGCCATCTCTCCTGCCGGGTGGTGTATGCGCCACCAGCCGTCGTCCGGTCGTTGCTGCTCCGCAACCAGTCCATGCGCTACGGTGCCGTCTATGTGGCACGCACAGGCAAGCGCGATACTCGATGTGACCGGTGCCGCGCGATGCATTCCTCCGCTCGAATAAAATCGCGCCTGGATTCCGCTTTCGCGCGCCGGACTGATCATCACGATGTCGGGAATATTCGCGAGATCCGTTTGCAGCTCGGCCCGGTTACGCGTGAGCTGCATGCGCAGCCCACACTCGATTCGCAGCGGTTCGAGATCGATTCGTGCCGCGAGCACGTTGGGCGCTTCGTCACCGGATAGTCCGAGACTGGATGCCTCGACGATGACGGTTGGTACGGTCGCATCGATCAGCGTGAGCGCTAGCGGCCCGTACTCATAAGTATCGATAACGTCGCGGCGCCTCCCCGTGGGGAACAGAGATCCGACCACGGACCCGCCCGGTTCGACGAACGACAGACTGATAGCAGGAGCCTTACCCGGCACACCGTCAATAGCAATGAAGTCTTCTTCGGACGGAAAGGATGCAAATGTCGAAACGATCCGTTTGCCTGAATTGACGTTATAAATCGCCACCGAGGTCGGTGAACCGGATCTGGCCCAACCGTTGGCTAACGCGAACGGGCCGACAGCCGACGATATGTTCCCGCAATTCGCCAAAGTCTGAACTCGACCGCTCTGCGGCTCGACCTGAAAGAAGTGATAGTCGACATCACATCCGTCGTGATGCGACGGCGAAACCACGGCCACTTTCGACAGCGAGGAAATCCCCCCGCCCAGACCGTCCAACTGGCGTCCTGACTGATCGGGACTGCCTAGCGCGCTGGCGAAGATGGCACCCCATTCATCCTGGTCGCGAGGCAAATCCTGCTTGCGGAAGAGAAGCGCCCGACTCGTTCCACCACGAACGTAAGCAGCTCGTATCTGACGAAGACCGTTCATGACTATGTCGCCTTTCATTTCGACCGGATGCTTTTCATTCATGTCATCCGGTTTTTTCAGTTTACAAATGACTGCCATTTCCGTCGCGCTGAGGTATCGCGGTTGCCGCAATACCGAGCGCATCTCTTGCCGCGGGTTTCGAGTCGGCACGCGCACGCTTCATTTCCCACTTTGAAACGACTGCCGCGGCAATACCGTTACCAACAAGATTGACGACGGTTCTGCCCATATCGATGAAGGTATCGGCGGCGAGCAGAAAAGCCACGCCTTCAATCGGAATGCCAAAGGTCGGAAGTGTCGCGGCGACGACAACCAGCGATGCTCGTGGAACACCGGCAGCGCCCTTGCTTGCGATCAGCATCACGAACAACATTCCCAGTTGCTGCATGAACGAGACGTGGATGTGATAGGCCTGCAGCAAAAACACCGTCGCGAAGGCCTGGTACATCATCAAGCCGTCCGCATTGAAGGAATACGCGAGCGGCAGCACGAAGGTGCTCACTTTGCCGGGAACGCCAAACTTCTCCAGTTGCTCGATCATTTTCGGGAATGCTGCCTCGCTGCTCGAAGTCGAGAAGCCCACCAGCATCGGTTCACGAATGAGGCCAAGCAGACGGAATACCGGCCGGCCCAATGCGGCAAACCCCGCCGCAACCAGAAAAACCGAAAGCAGGATCAGGCCGCTGTAGACCCCACCGATGAACTTGCCGTAGATAGTCAGGACGCCGATTCCCTGGAGGGTGACGGCCGAAGCGACTGCGGCAAAAACACCGACCGGAGCGAAATACATGACGTAACGCGTGACCCTGAGCATGACTTTAAAGACCCCCTCGAGAGCCTGCGCCAGCGTCATTGCCATCGGTTCGGTTTTACAGATCGCCGACAATGCAAAGCCAAAAAACAACGCGAATACCAGAATCGCAATGATGTCATTTTGCGACATCGCGAGAACCGCGCTTTGCGGAACAATATGGGTAATCAGATTCTTGAGACTGAATGCCGCCGTATTGATTTCGGCGCCCCCGGAACTCCGGGGAATAAGCACCGAATTGCCAATTCCATACAGATTTGCCAGGACGAGCCCGAGCACCAGCGAAAAAATCGATGCCGCCAGAAACCAGATCAGCGATCTGGCGCCTATTCGTCCCACTTCCGCGGGACTATCACTACTGACCATGCCGCTTACGATCCCGGCAAATACTAGCGGCGCGATGATCATTTTTATAAGACGTAAGAAAATCTCAGCCAACACGCCGAGATAACCTGCTACCTCTTCATTTTCCGGGCCAGCTGGCAACGCCGAATGCGCGATGGTGCCGACCAGTATGCCGAGTACCAAAGCGATCAGGATGAAATGTGATAACCGATGCCGTCTCACTACTGTCTCCATTTATATCTGGCGCTGATATTTAGCACCGATTTCACTGCCACCGACGGTTCGCAGTCATTTAATGACGAACTGGCGCCAGCCACAATTTGCCGGTCGCAAAGTCTGCTATTCCCGCTTTTCCTGAGCGCATGAGAAATGAACTTACGTGCGCCGACATCCCGAACCACGTCGATAGACACGCTACGCGAATCTCGAATTCGGGATACAGGATTCCATATTGGGCGTCGTGGAAGATGTTGTCAAGAATTTTTTCGGCCGATTGCAGACCATGCGTGCCGGAGACTTCAGCGACCGGCGGGTTCGGTCACATTTGGACGTCGCGACCGCCAGACCTCCTGGTCGCGGACCTTGTCAGATGTGAATAGGCCGCCTTCCTCAGGCGCCCCGGAATCGGTACTTCCTGTACACCTGAATCGACATATCGTTCATGATTTTTTTCTCCAGCTCGCTGGACGCCGCAAACGCATCGTTGACGTTCTGCCTCGTAAATTCGTCCAATAGCGCTTGCGCCTGTCGCGGGTTGTTTCCGACCATCACCTTGTAGTCTTCTTCAAATTTTCTTTGTCTCACGAGAATTTCTTGCTCCAACCGATCGTAGGTCGATCTCACCATGGGCTCGTATCGCTGAAAATCCTGCATGGCAAGCAATTGAACTTTTCGATATTTCCATGCTGCGGAATTACTATCGATCGCAATCGATGCATGGCGATAACTATCCGGAATCGTAGCGCCCTGATAGAACGGCACATATATTCCCAAGGCAGTCATTCCAAGATCCAGATACTGAACGTTGGCAATCTGTTCAGGGAAATGGGATCTCACCTGCATGATATGTGACTGATAAGCCCGGTATACGGAGATAGGCCGGACCTGGACATTGGAGTTTTTTCCAGAATATGGATCGTTTTCCGTTCCCGCATTGTAAGAACGCAGGCTGTCGCGGACGTCGGCGATCGAAATTTTTCTATCCGGCTTTACGAACGTGGGAAAACTGTTGGATTCATATTTTTTATTCGAAAGCCCGGACGTGTACTTGCCCTGGAGATAGCCTACCCTTGAGTAGTTGTAGTCGGCATCGCCCGCCTCATCCTTTCCAAACACTTTTCTAAAACTGAAACTTGACGATGATTGCGGATCAAACAGCCCATTCTCTTCTGCGAACCGCACGAGATTGGGCGAGGACAGGAAGTGATCGCTATCGCTCAAGTCCGCTTCGCCGAGTCGGGACTGGTTTGCCGAAACAAAATAAGCGTTGTCTGGAATTCGAGCCGCGAGCCATTGGTGGCCGCCCGCATTCTCGAGATACCACGCCTCGTCTTTGTCGACAAATGCCACGCCGAAACCTTCGCCGGAGCCATAGGTTTCAATGAGCTTCCCCAAAAGCTTCACGCCCTCTCGTGCCGACCTGATCTGCGGTAGAACGACACTGGGAATGATTTCCTCGACCACCCCAGTCTTCTTGTTATACGGATCCACCGCGAGGGTCCTCGCGTTACTGAAGATCGTCTCCGTCGCGGAAATACCTACCCCCGCATCATTGAACCCTGCCTCTTCAAAGCTAAGATCGCCGGTATTGGGTTGCGGGAAACCGCTGTATCCGAGTACATGCAAAGGCATCTGATAGGAAAACTGGTTCTCGAGCACGCTTTGGACGACGTATCCGCCCTCTCCCGGAGGGTGATATACAAAGTTGGAGGCCCAGTCAGCCGCATTGGGCGCATCCACGTTCCTCCCGACGATGATCGAGCCATCAGCGCTGGCAGCCTTTCCCACGATGATCGTCGTGCAAGCATGACTCGAGCTTGCAAACAACGCGAAAATTAAAGTTGAGACAAGAAGATTTTTCACACAACCTCCGCGATGGTCGCGACATCGCAACGCCCCTCCGCGCACGAATGCCCGACGACGCGTAGACGATCTTATTGGCGGGACTGCTCTATCCCGGTCAAAACCAGATTACTGAGTGTTCAAAGAGACCGTGATATAGCCCGGCCGACCGGTCGCGCGGACCAGGCACTTCGATGTGCGAGATTGGAATCGCCACGTGCTCAACCCACGGACCCTTCGTTGATTACCGCACCGTTCGGGGTGCCGTGCTCAAGCGCGGGCTGGGCGATATCGACGCCAGCCGGCGCCGCGAGGCCCTCGGTCATTCCCGCTTGCGAGCGTTTTCCTTCCCAGTGCGCCAAAGCGGCCGTTGCAACGCCGTTGCCGATCAGATTGGTCACCGTACGTCCCATATCGACGAATACATCGACTGCGAGCAGGAGAACCACTCCCTCGACAGGAATGCCGAAGGTGGGAAGCATCGCCGTCAGGATAACCAATGAACCGCGCGGCACGCCGGCGCTTCCTTTGCTCGCGATCAGCATCACCATCAGCATGCCCAATTGCTGACCCAAACTGACGTCAAGGTGATAGGCCTGCACGAGGAAGATCGTGGCGAAGGCCTGATACATCATCGCCCCATCCAGATTGAACGAGTACGCTAGCGGCAGGACGAACGTGCTGACCTTTCTCGGAACACCGAAATTCGTCAGTCGTTCGAGCATCTTTGGCAGGGCTGCTTCGCTGCTGGCCGTCGAGAAGCCCACGAGCAGAGGCTCCCGAAGCGAAGCGATCAGCTGGAAAACGCGCTTGCCAAGAAAAACGTATCCCGCAAGAACGACCGTGCAGCACAACAGGAAAAAGCCACTGTAAACACCGCCGACAAACCTGCCATAGACAAGCAGCACGCCGATACCGTGTTGACTGATCGCTGCGGCCACTGCGGCGAATACGCCGACAGGCGCGGCATACATGACGTAGCGCGCAATCTTGAGCATCACATGAAAGACGTCGTCCAACGCCTGAGTAAGGGCGTTCGATTGGTTCTGTTTGCAGACGGCAGAAAGTCCAAATCCGAAGAAAACGGCAAAGAGCAGGATCGCCATGATCTCGTTTTGCGCCATTGCAAGCACTACGCTTTGCGGCACGATTTTCGCCACCATCGTCTTCAGACTGAAGGCAGCGTTGTTGAATTCGACCGCACCCGCCGACGATTGCGGCATATGGACGCCAACGCCGAGACCATAAAGATTCGACAGCGCCATCCCCAAACCGAGCGACATGACAGACGCGATGAAGAACCATGCCATCGCTTTACCACCTATGCGCCCAAGCTCCTTCGGACCGTCGCTGTTAGCCATGCCCGTGACGATGCCGCTAAAAACCAGCGGGGCGATAACCATCTTGATCAGACGAAGAAAGGCGTCGGCTACGATGTTGAAACCCTCGGCAATCTCCTTGTTCTGAGGACCGGAAGGGACATTCACGTTGACGAAATATCCCACTATCACACCGAGGACAAGCCCTAACAGAATGTATGTCGAAAGACGATGGCGCTTCATGATTGTCTCCGCGATGTTCGCTTATGTTTTGAGGTACTACTGTGTCGTTGCGCAGCGAACCGGTTTATGACGCGACCGATTCGCTGCATGTGCTGAGCCGTCCAGACGATGCGGCCGTGCCCATGTCGCCACGAGATTGGCGGCAGCAAGGCCTGGGCGAATGGAAGCATTCCATACTTCGACGTCCGGTTATTCGAGCTCATGCGTCCTTGATAGCCGATCCGGTGGGCTTATATCGCAAGCACATCCAGCGCGTCTTGTGGTGTAGGGTCCGTTTCAACTGTTCTGCCGGCGAGCCCGATCGTTCGCGATTCGCCGATAGGCAAGTCCCGCGAGCGCGATATCTTCCAGACCTACGCCGACCGACTTGTAAATGACGATTCCGTCGTTCCGATCTCCTTCCGTGTCGGTAAGGAGCGCCTGAGAAAGCTCGATTACCTTGTCCGCGGGAAGCGCTTCAGGAGAAGCGAGCACGATATCGCCAGCTTCGATCATGGACTGCGGCTTCCACTCGACCACGACGCGTGCCGCTCGTAGCAGTGCGATATCGTCGAGTTCGCGGGTATCGGGAAGGCTGGATCCGATTGCCGCGACAAAGGCCTTTGGCCTGAGCCATTCGCCTGAAAAAAGAGGTGTTGGCGATCGGGATGCCGTCACGACGATATCGGCCTGTTCGATTGCCTCCTGAGGGGGAACGACCTGCACCCGAGCTCCACATTCTTTCGATAGCAACTGGGCGCTTTCAGGCGAAGCAAACGGATCGTGCATCAGGATCTCCTTGATCGGAAACGCCTTGCAGAACTGGATGGCATGCTGACGTCCCTGTGTTCCAGCGCCGAAGAGCGCCAGTGCCGATGCCCTGGGTGACGCGTACCGTTTGGCGGCAAGTACGGAACAGGCCGCGGTTCTCAACCGCGTGATCGCCCCGGCCTGCAGTGTTGCCAGCGGGCGGCCATCGGCGGCCGAAAACAGAACGATGACAAACGAAAACTGACCGTCGACCGTGGTGTAGACCTTCGCGCCGGCCACGTCTTGAGTCGGGATCACAGCCCCCAACGTCGATAGCTTGATGCCCGAGGCTGCGGTGCGCATCCGGGTCTGCATAGCGGCATCTCCGCGACCGAATGCCTGGAACGCATCCAGCAATATCGTCTGCGCGTCCTCTGCCGTTACGCATTGGTCGATCAGTTCATCAGTGATGTGAAACATTTTTTAGACCCTTGGACAGCCAAACTGGTGAGGCTACATCGAGGATACCAAACTGTATCCCGAACCCAGGGTTCAGATTGACTTTTGAAAAGTCGATTGTCAAGCGCTCAAAAAACCGACCCACGGGAATTTCATTAAATCCAACCAAACTAATTTTCATACAATCAATAACTTATTCAATAAATATAGGGTTTACTCTTGCAGAGACTGCTACCTGCCTTCTTTCCTGGAGCATCTTCCGGCAGTCGATCTATATTGATTTTTGTGCTTATAAAGTACAATATTTTGGTGTTCACAAAACTTGGAACGGGCGAATGCACTGCATATGGACGCAGGATGTCCCCGCGCATTGGATGAACCGGCGGAACGGCCGTATCAAACCTCTCAGGCATAGAATCACGGGTCGAGCCGGCGACATGCGCGCGGCCTCCTGTTCCTAACGGCATTTGGCAATAACATGACCGAGCTACCCGCTACATCACTGACTTCCATGCAGCAACGCGTGGCACGTGAGATCGTTGCGATCACACGAAAGGAGAACCTTGCTACCGGCGACCGGTTGGTGGAATCCGCGCTGGCAACCCAGATCGGCACGTCCCGCTCTCCGGTCAATGCCGCACTTCGCCATCTGCAGGAACGGGGCATCGTCAGGTACGACGCCAATCGCGGATATTCGATGGCGCGGCCGGCCCATGAAATCGAGGACGTCGCGCCAGAGTTGTTCGTTGCAACAAGCGACACGCTTTATTTGCAGATAGCCCGCGATCGATTAGCGCATCTGCTGCCGGAAATCGTCACCGAGGCCGAATTGATTCGCCGTTACGATGCACCGCGAACAGCGATCCTGCGTGTCTTCTCAACCATGCAGGAAGAGGGCTGGATAGAGCGCACGGTGGGTCGTGCATGGCAATTCCTGCCCATGATCGATTCGTTGCAAGCGTACGAAGAAAGCTATGTCTTCCGCGAAGCAGTCGAACCGACCGGCTTGCTGGCACCCCAGTTCAAATTCGACGCTGCGGAACTGGCCCGCCTTCGAAAGCATCAGCAACGCATCGTCGACGGCGGCTATCTGTCGATGAGTCCCATCGAGTTATTCGACGCCAACAGCGATTTTCACGAAACAGTCGCGAAGTGGTCGGCAAACCGGTTCGTTGCCCAGGCTGTCCGCCGGATTCACCGGATGCGACGTCTTGTCGACTATCGACAGGAGCGCGCGCGCGAACCGCGGCGCCAGGACGCCGTCGAGCATCTCGCGATTCTCGATGCGATCGACGCGGGCAATCTGATCGCCGCGGCGATGTTGATGAGAGATCACATCGAATCAGGCCGCCGTACGACTGGACAAGCTCGTGATGCATTCGGCGAAACTGGGCCTGCTGCAGAGACTGCCGAGGCCGCTAAGGCACCCGTTGATTCATCGGATTCCTAGCCGAAACGGAGACCGCCTCATGCTTGCATCCGAAGCAGGCCTCCACGGTCTCGACCGGTAACAGGCCAGCACCGGAACGACGAGATAAAAAAACACCGCGATTATTTCGCGTCCATACCAGCGGCGCTTTAAAAGCGAGCCAAGACCGGTCGCTCTGTTTGCCATCGCGCTACGATCATATCAACGAGCCCCCTTACAGCCGATTTCGGACGTAAAATGCGCGCTCGCAACATTCGGAAGCTGGTGCAATTCCAGCGCGGTCGCGCCACTGTGACCGGTCCTTCGCCGACCGGAAGTCAGACCTGAACGTTGCGTTCCCATCATTTGCTTTGGGGCGCGAGACCCCAGGAGAATCCAGCATGACCACCGCTACACGTAATTCGCGACTTCCCGTCCGATCCTGCCTCTTTCACCGGCCGCTCACGCGCCGCTGACCCCGCACTGCAACGCCTCAACCTATCGGCGCTTTTCGCCGAGGCAACCGCACGTCTGCATAAAAACCTCATAAAACAACAGGGAAAAGGTGACTTCCTTCAGAAGCCATCGAGAACGGGAATGGGATCAATTCGAAAATTCACGCCGCTCAAACAGCGGCCTAACGGCTGGCATCGACCGAAACACGCGGCGCTCGCCACGCTTTGCCTCGTCGGCGTAGCACCGGCTTTCGCGGACGACGCCGTGCTGCCCGCCGTCGCCGTCAACGCGACGAACACGCTCGACACCGCGCCGCTGTCCACGCCGACGGGCGCCGGTTCGCGCCTCGGTCTGTCGGGCCTCGACACGCCCGCGAGCGTCGAGACCGTGACCGCGAAGCAGATCGCCGCGCGCGGCGATCGGAGCGTGACGGATGCGGTGACGCGCGCCACCGGCTTCACGAGCGACGGCGCGCCGGGCAACGGCGGCACCGCGCTCACCGTGCGCGGCTTCAGCGGCCAGGAATCCGTGATGACGCTCTACGACGGCACGCGTCTCTACCCCGGCGCGGGCACGATGACGTTCCCGTTCGACACGTGGTCGGTCGAACGCATCGACGTACTGCGCGGCCCCGCTTCGGTGCTGTACGGCGAAGGCGCGATCGGCGGCGTGGTGAACGTCGTGCCGAAGCGCCCGCAACGCGACTACGCGACCACGCTGCAACTCGGCGTAGGCACTGAAGGCCAGAAGCGCGTCGCGTTCGATACGACCGGCGCGCTCGGCCCGATGCTGTCCTACCGTTTCTATATCAGCGACAACCGCAGCAACGGCTGGGTCGATCGCGGCTACTCGCACACCACGGCGCTAGGCGGCGCGCTGAAGCTCGACGTCTCGCCGCGCCTGTCGTTCACGCTCGATTACGATTACGGCCGCCAGTTGCCGGCCACTTACCTCGGCACGCCGTTGAGCAACGGTTCGCTCGATCCGTCGTTGCGCTACAGGAATTACAACGTCGGCAATCCGCTGATCGAATATCTCGACCAGTCGACACGTCTGTCCACCGTCTATCGCGCCACCAGCGGCATCACGATCCACGATCAGCTCTACTACCTGACGACCAATCGCCACTATCGCGACAGCGAAACGTATTCGCTCGATCCGTCGACGCGCGACGTGACGCGCAGCGATTACATCGAGATCATTCATCACGAGCGGCAGATCGGCAACCGGCTCGACGCCGCCATCGACGGCAGCGCGTGGGGTCATGCGAACCGGCTGGTGGTCGGCACCGAAGCCAATCAGATCACGTTCCGTCGCGACAGCAATACGCCGTTCGACGGCTCGTCGGTGGTCAACGCGGACAACTTCAATCCGGGCGTATTCGATAGCCCAGATCCGACCGCGCCCGAGTTCCACACCCGCACGCGCCAGGTTGCGCTATTCGCCGAAGACCGCTTCGATCTGACCTCGCGGCTGTCGGCGGTGGGCGGCATCCGCTACGACCACATCAATTTCTCGCGCGACCAGCTCGCCACCAGCGTGACGTTCGGCGAGACGCTGTCGAACGTCGGCTGGCGGCTGGGTCTCGTGTATCAGTTGAGTCCGTCGATGTCGGTGTACGGCCAGTACACGCGCGGCGCGGACAGCGTGGGCTCGGTGATCTCGCTGTCGCAGGCGCAGACGGCCTTCAGCCTCGCGACCGGGCAACAGCTCGAAGCCGGCCTGAAGCAGGAACTGCCCGGCGGCCGCGGCTTCTGGACGCTCGCGGTGTACCAGATCGTGAAGAAGAATCTGTTGACGCCCGACCCGCTCAATCCCGCCGTGCAGGAACAGGTGGGCCAGCAGTCGTCGCGCGGGATCGAATGGTCGGGCACGTTGCGGCTCGGCTACGGCTTCTCGATCGAAGCAAACGCGGCACTGCTGCGCGCGCGCTTCGACAACTTCGACGAAACCGAGAACGGCGTAGCGGTGTCCCGCGACGGCAACGTGCCGAGCAACATCCCGCAGCAGACCGCGAACCTGTGGCTGACCTATTCACCGAACGCGAGCATCGTGGTCGGCTCCGGCGTGCGCTACGTCGGACGCCGCTACGGCGATAATGCGAACACCGCGCCGATCCCGTCGTACACGGTGTTCGATGCGTCGGCACAATGGCAGGTCGCGCGACACGTGAATCTCGCGCTCTACCTGCGTAACCTGACGAACCGCGTCTATGCCGTGACCTCCGAAACGCCCAGCGAGTGGCTGCTCGGGCCGGCACGCTCAGCGGAAATCGTCGCCACCATGAGCTATTGAGCGATGTCCTGCGGCCTCCACATTCACGCACTGAGCTGGTCGCCCGAGCAACGGCGGCGGCATGAGGAGGCGCATCTGCTGCGCGACATCACACTCGATGCCGCGCGCGGCGAATTCGTCGGGCTGATCGGGCCAAACGGCAGCGGCAAGACCAGCCTGTTGCGCTGCGCGTTTCGTTTCTCGAAGCCGCTGGCGGGTTCGGTCGCGCTCGATCAGAACGACGTGTGGGGCGCCGCGCCACGCTGGGCCGCGCAACGCATCGCGGTGCTGCTGCAGGAGTTGCCCGACGACTTCGGCCTCACCGTCGAGCAGATCGCGCGCATGGGCCGCACGCCGCACAAACATCTGCTCGACGGCGACACGGCCGAAGACGCCGCGATCGTGGCCGCTGCATTGCGCGACGTCGACATGTGGCACGCGCGCGAGCGTGCGTTCGCCACGCTGTCCGGCGGCGAAAAGCAGCGCACGCTGCTCGCGCGCGCGTTGGCACAACAACCGTCGGTACTGATGCTCGACGAACCGACCAACCACCTCGACCTGCGTCATCAGATCGATCTGCTGACGCTCGTGAAACGGCAGAAGCTCACCACGCTCGCCACGATTCACGATCTGAATCTCGCGGCCGCGTTCTGCGATCGGCTGTATGTGATCGCGAGCGGCGCGATCGTCGCGCACGGCACGCCGGAACAGGTGTTGAGCGCCGCCATGCTGCGGGACGTTTTCGAAGTCGAGGCGATCGTCGACCGGCATCCGGTGTCATCGCGTCCGCGTATCACACTCATTCATCCAATATGAAAAAAATCCTTTTTCTTTTAGGCGCGGTCCTCGCGCTGCTGGCGAGCCAGGCGCGCGCCGCGCATTATCCGGTCACGGTGCAAAGCTGCAATCGCGCGGTGACGTTCGAACGCGCACCGGCACACGCGGTCAGCAACGACGTGAACCTCACCGAGATGATGCTTGCGCTCGGACTCAAACCGAAGATGGCCGGCTTCACCGGCGTGAGCGGCTGGAAGACCGGCAACCCGGAATTGCGCCGCGAATTGCAGGGTTTGCCGGAACTGGCGAACCAGTATCCGTCGGTGGAAGTGCTGGTCGATGCGGGCGCGGATTTTTACTTTGCCGGCTGGAACTACGGGATGAGCGTCGGCGGCCCGGTGACGCCCGCGACGCTCGCACCGCTCGGCATCAACGTGTATGAGCTGAGCGAATCGTGCGCTCATGTGATGTCACGCGGCCCCGCTTCGTTCGCCGACGTCTATTCGGACCTGCGCAATCTCGCGCGCATTTTCGATGTCGAGCCGCGCGCCGCTTCGCTCATCGACGACATGCGCAACCGGCTGACCGCGCTCACACAACGCATCGGCGGCAAGACGCCGGCGGTGCGCACGTTCGTCTACGACAGCGGCGAGGACAAGCCCTTCACCGCCGGCAAGCTCGCGATGCCGAACGCGCTGATCGAGGCCGCGGGCGGCCGCAACGTGATGGACGATGTGTCCCAGAGCTGGACTCGCGTCAGTTGGGAAAGCGTCGTCGAGCGCAATCCGCAAGCGATTGTGATCGTCGACTACGGCGCGGTCACGGCCGCGCAGAAAATCGCGTTCCTGCTCGATCAGCCCGCGTTGCGGCAGCTCGACGCGATCCGCGCGCGCCGCTTCATCGTGATTCCGTACGACGCCGCGACGCCCGGCGTGCGCAACGTCGACGCAGTCGAGACGATCGCGCGCGGCCTCCATCCCGACGCGTTCGCGAAGTGATGCGGACGTCGCTCGCGCTCGTCGTCGCCGGGTTGTGCGTGGCGCTCGTGGTGTCGATCGTTCTGGCCACGGGGCTCGGGCCCACGTCCATCGCGCCGGGTCTGACGGCTCGCATCGTGCTCGCGCATCTGCTGGACGCCATGCACGTCGGGCATGCAGCGCATACCTGGAGCGCGTCGCAGGACACGATCGTGTGGCTGATCCGTCTGCCGCGCGTGTTGCTGGCGGGCATTGTAGGCGCGTCCCTCGCGATGGTCGGCGTTGCGCTTCAGGCGGTCACCGCGAACCGGCTCGCCGATCCGCATCTGCTCGGTGTGAGCGCGGGCGCGACGCTCGGCGCGGTAGCCGCGACGCTGTTTCTCGGCGCGGTTTTCGGACCGTTCACGTTATCGCTGCTCGCGTTCATGGGCGCGCTCGCCGCCACCGCGATAGTCATCACGCTGGCGCATCGGCACGGCCGGCTCGATTCGGACCGGCTGCTGCTGTCCGGCGTTGCCGTATCGTTCGTGATGCTCGCCGCGGCGAACCTGCTGCTCTATCTCGGCGATCAACGCGCGGCGGCATCGGTACTTTTCTGGACGCTCGGCGGTCTCGGGCTCGCACGCTGGAACCTGCTCGTCGTGCCGGCGGTCATTGCACTGCTGGGCGCCATCGTACTGATCGGGCGACGCCGCGAACTGAATGCGCTGATGACCGGCGATCTGGCTGCCGTGTCGCTCGGCGTGTCAGTCGCGAGAATGAGGCGTGAAGTGTTTCTTGTTAGTTCGCTCGTGACCAGCGCGATGGTGGCGGTTAGCGGCTCGATCGGCTTCATCGGGCTCGTCACGCCGCACTTCTGCCGGCCGCTGGTGAGTTCCGAACACGGACGGCTCTTACCGGTCTCGGCGTTGAGCGGCGCCATTCTGCTGATCTGGGCCGACGTCGCGGCACGCACGCTGATCGCGCCGGAAGACCTGCCGATCGGCGTCGTCACGGCGCTCGTTGGCGGCACGTTGTTCGTCGTGTTGATGCGGGTCGAGCGGCGGCGTTAATCTTCCCGCGGGGCTAGCGCGCTTTATGACCGAGCGCATTCATCGCCGCGCGGATGATATGAGGGCGCCATTCGCGTTTCCGGTCAGCACGTACTGCCTGCATCGCCGTGATGCCGAGTCCGGAAAACGCACTCGTCACGCGCACGATGCGCTCCTCGCTGAGGTTCTTCAAATCGATGCCCAGCGCTTCGTAAAGAATCATACCGATCTCGACCAGTTGCGGATCGCCGTCCGGCTCGCTGTCGGCGATACGGTTGGACAGCGCGGACACGCCCGGCCATTCATAAGTGAACTGCACCGCGTCTTCGATGATCGCGCGATCCCGCTCGATACCCACCGGAATGTCTTTCACGCTCGCAAGCAACGTCTGCATATGCGCGCGCACGGTGTCGATTGCCGCCGCATAAATAGCCAGCTTGCTCGGGAAATGATGCAGCAACCCGGCCTTCGAGTAGTTGACGGCGTCCGCTATCTGTTGAAGCGACGTGTGGTCGAAACCGTGGCGGGCGAACAGGGCCGCGGCACAGTCGACGATGTCCGCATTGATTTCTGATTTGGTCGGCTTGGGCATTCGTTCAGTGGCTTGGGAGCAGAGGCATGAAATAGACAGATTCTATAACTTCATCGATCGCGCCTACCAGCAATGCCCGAACCGCGAGTACGCGGCGCGGCATCGTCCCAAACTTTCATTACCCGTGTCGACAGCCCCATGATGACGCTGTCGAACACGGCAACCAGCCCGCCGTTGGCGAGCACGCGCTCATTACGCCGAGCGCCACCATGCCGCCTTTCGGATGGCCGCGTTCGCATTGCATCTTCGCAGACCGGCGCAACGTCAGCTCGACGGCCTCCCCCGCAGACTCCAACCTCACACTGCTTGCGTCAATTCCGGCACGACCGTAAACAGATCGCCGACCAGCCCGTAGTCAGCCACGCCGAAGATCGGCGCTTCGGCATCCTTGTTGATTGCGACGATCACTTTGCTGTCTTTCATCCCGGCCAGATGTTGAATCGCGCCGGAAATACCGATCGCCAGATAGAGTTCGGGCGCAACGATTTTTCCCGTCTGCCCGACCTGATAATCGTTGGACACAAAACCTGCGTCGACCGCTGCGCGCGACGCGCCGAGCGCCGCGCCCAATTTGTCCGCCAACGGTGCGAGTACTGTCTGATAGTTCTCGCCGCTGCCCAAACCGCGGCCGCCCGACACCACAATGCGCGCGGCAGTCAGTTCGGGGCGGTCCAGCTCGGTCACTTGCCGGCCGACGAATCTGGAAACACCGCGCTCCGGCGGGACGGCGATCTGTTCGATTTCCGCATGCCCCCCCGTTGCCGCAACCGGATCGAACGCGGTGGCGCGAACAGTCACGACGATCTGCGCATCCATCGACTGCACTGACGCGAGCACGCTCCCTGCGTAAATGGGCCGTTGAAACGTGTCGTGCGCCTCCACCGCAGTCACTTCGCTAATCTGCGCGACATCCAGTCTGGCTGCGATACGCGGCGCAACGTTCTTTCCGAATGCCGTTGCCGGCGCAAAAACGTGGCGGTAGTGGTGCGCCAATTGCATGACCGTCGCCTCGAGATTCTCTGCGAGTCCGTCGGCGAGATGGACCGCGTCGGCTACCAGGATGCGTCGAATGCCCGCAATGCTGGACGCCGATACCGCGATCTCCTGCACATTGCTCCCGGCGATGAGCAGGTCGATCTCCGCGCCGATCTGCTGCGCCGCGGCGATCGTGCTCAGCGTCGCGGGTTTGATCGACGTGTTGTCATGTTCACCGATTACCAGAATTGTCATCTCTTCGCCTTCCTTAAATTACCTTGCTTTCGCTCTTCAGTTTTTCGAGCAACGCTTTCACATCCGGCAATTTCACACCGGCGGCCCGTTTAGGCGGGTCGATCACGCGCAGGGTCTTGAGCCGCGGCGCAACGTCGACGCCGAGTGTTTCCGGCGTCAGGACTTCCAGCGGCTTCTTTTTCGCCTTCATGATGTTCGGCAGTGTCACGTAGCGAGGTTCGTTCAGGCGCAGATCGGTTGTAACGACCGCCGGCAAACGAAGCGACAGCATCTCGAGGCCACCGTCGATTTCACGCGTCACATCGATCTGCTCACGGGAAATCGTCACTTTTGAAGCGAACGTCGCCTGCGGCAGTTCGGCCAACGCGGCCAGCATTTGTCCGGTCTGGTTGCAATCGTCGTCGATCGCCTGCTTGCCGAGTATCACGAGGTCCGCTGCCTCGCGCTCGAAGACGGCCTTGATGAGCTTGGCCACCGCCAGCGGTTGCAACTCTTTCTCCGTTTCCACGAGAATCGCGCGGTCCGCGCCCATGGCCAGGGCGGTGCGCAACGTCTCCTGACACGATGACGGCCCGCACGAAATCACGACGACCTCTGCTGCGTCGCCCGCTTCCTTCAGGCGAACCGCTTCTTCCACGGCAATCTCGTCAAACGGATTCAGCGACATTTTCACGTTCGCCAACTCCGGACCGCTTCCGTCGCTCTTCGCGCGAACCTTCACGTTGTAATCGACCACTCGTTTGACTGCTACCACTATCTTCAAGATGTTCTCCTTCACGAAAAGCTTGCTGCCTGATTGATCGCGCTCGGGGTCACGAACCGAGTTGTTTGATCGGAGAGCGATCGCCGATGTCATCCTCTTCGACGGCAAAGGCAATCTTCTTCAGATCGCGGCCTCGCGTCTCCGGCAACAGCGTCAACGCAAGCAGCGCACAGATGTATCCGATGAAACAGAACAGTGCGATCGAGTTCGTCAGGCCGATGTGCTCGGCGACAACGCCGACCACCGCGACACTCAATGCACCACACGACTTCCCGGCGTTGTACGAAAATCCCATGCAGGTCGTGCGGATGGCTGTTGGAAACAACTCGGACAACATCGGCCCGACACCGGCGAATGCGCCGTTCACCGCAACGCCGACAGGAAAGCCCAGTATGGCGAGCATCCACGGCTCCATAGGAATGAACAGGTAGCACGCGGTCAACGAAGCCGCGAACAGGCAATACGTCATTGCCGTAAATCGACGGCCAAAATAGTCGTTCAGATACGCAAAGCTCACCTGGCCGACAAACGAGCCGCCGCTCATCATCAACGCCATCACGGCGACGGTCGATACGGGCAAATGCCGAACCTGCACCAGCATGGTGGGCAACCAGATCGCAATCGCAAAACTGCTCGCCTGGAGCCCGGTGACGAGCAGCGCGGCGAGAATGCTCGCGCGCCGGACATCTCGCCGCAAAGCCGAGCGCCAGGTGGCGACGACCGCACCGTTCGTCTCTTCCTGCATCTTCGTGAACAATTCCGGCTCGGGAATATATCGACGGATCATCAGCACGATGAGCGCGGGAAGCACGCCGACCCAGAAGGCCGATCTCCACGCGATCCAGCTCGGCATATACGCGAGCAGCAGCCCCGTGATGACCGAAGCCAGCGCCCAGCCAACCGAGAAGCCGCTCTGCACGAGGCCGAGCGCCTTGCCGCGATGAGCGGGATTGATGACTTCCGCCATCAGCGCGGCGCCGACCGCCCATTCCGCACCGAAACCGAGGCCTTGCAGCGCTCGCACCACCAGCAACTGCCCATACGAGTTGGTCAGTCCGGCGACGATGCTGAACCCGGTGAACCAGATGATCGACCATGTCAGCACGCGCACCCGCCCGTGACGGTCGCTCAAAATACCCGAGACCCACCCGCCGACCGCTGCAGCCAGCAGCGAAGAGGTTGCGATCAAACCCGCTTCGGATTTGGAGAAATGCCACGCTGCCATCAACGTCGGCAACAGGAAAGCCAGAATCTGGTTATCGAAGCTGTCCAGCGTCCAGCCGCAAAAACACCCCCAGAACGTTCGCCGCTCCACTGGCGTGGCGACGCGGTACCAGTCAAACATTCGCATTTCGAATACCTCCTTGGAAGGCGCGTTAGATACCGCTCGATAGTTCGTCGCCGCACAGCGCGATCGCGCTGATCTCGATGTGCGCGCCGTAGTGGAGCCGCGCACACGGCACGACGGTTCGCGCCGGCGCCGGATCGCCCACGAATTCCCGGTACAACTCGTTCACGCGCGGCCAGGTTTCGATATCGGACACGTAGATCTGCACGCTGACAAGCTTCCCGATCGACGTCTGCGCCGCCAACAGCACCTCGCGTAGATTCGAAAGCGTCTGCCGAACCTGCGCGTCCAGTCCTTCGGGGAGGACGGCATTACCGTCTGCCGTGAACGGCAACTGCCCTGACACGAAAACAAATCCATTCGCTTTCGTCGCCTGTGCGTAGTGTCCCTTCGGCAAAGGCGCTTTCTGTGTCGTGATGTGTTCTATCAAGACTGTCTCCCTGAGTAGTTGTACGAATAAATGTGGCCTGGCTGATTTCCCGCGAAATCAGCCGCCGCTTACCGCTGCCGTCCGGCGTCCGCGAGCAGCCTCTCCGCATTCAGATGACAGACGAGCTCGCGGTCGACCGCCGGCAAACCGTCGATCACCGGCACCGAACGCTTGCCTTCCGGATCGCCGATATCGAACGGATAGTCGCTGCCGAAAACGACGCGATCCGCGCCCATCGTCTGAATCGTAAAACGGTTGCTGTCCTCGCTCAGCGCGCAGGTGTCGTAATAGAGCCTGTCGAGATAGGCGCTCGGCTTCTGCGAAATATGTTGCCGGAAATACGGATCCGCCTCCCAGCCCGTGGCTTCGTAAGCGGAATCCAGCCGGCCGCGCAGATAGACCAGGTTGCCGCCGCCGTGCGCCAGCACCAGCTTGAGCGCGGGGTGACGCTCCAGCACGCCGTTGAAGATCAGGCGCGTGACGGCCAGCGTCGTCTCGAACGGCCAGCCGACGAGAACGTGCACGCCATACATGCCGAAACGATCCGACAGTACCGCCGAGGTCGGATGCATGAAGACGATCAGGCCGAGTCGTTCGATGGTGGCGAAAAGTCCGGCGAACTCAGGGCCGTCGAGCGGCTTTCCGCCCGCGGTACTCGGCATCATGACGCCGCGGAAACCCTGTTCATGCACCGCGTATTCGAGCTCGGCGACCGCCAGCTCGGGCTCGCCCAGCGCCAAAGCCGCCAGCGGCTCCATGCGCCCTTCCGACTCGGCGGCGGTTTCCAGCGCGGCCTTGTTTAGCGCCCGGACCAGTTCGACGCTGGACGCGCCGCCCGGCCACGCCAGCATGAAAGGCGGCGGCCCGAACAACTGAAGCCCGACGTCACGACGCTTGAGACTGTCGAGCCGATGCTCCAGATTGAACAGATGCGGGTCTAACGTGCTCTTGCGGTCGTCACCCGCGCGACGGATGATATAAAGCCCTTCGCTGTCACGCTCGGACCGGAGTCCCGCCACTGGCTTTTTCGCCAGATCGGCGATGAAACGTTCATTGAGCGCGTGCGCATGCAAATCGATGATCATGTACGACTCCTTCTTCACGTGTCTTAACTCTGGTTTGCCAATGCGCGCCAGAACGGCTCG
Organism: Paraburkholderia xenovorans; assembly: GCF_046030735.1. Taxonomy (GTDB): domain Bacteria; phylum Pseudomonadota; class Gammaproteobacteria; order Burkholderiales; family Burkholderiaceae; genus Paraburkholderia; species Paraburkholderia xenovorans_A. The sequence continues at coordinate 70,182 of NZ_JAQQBV010000029.1, read as the reverse complement.
AAATCCGTATCGCGCTTTTCGGTGAAAGCGTCGAGACCTTCCTGCCATTCGGCACGCGGAACGTCGGTCACCGACTGCTGTACTCGCGTCCAGTCATATCCGGCGTGCGCGTGCAGGTGCCGTTTAGCGGCTGAAAGCGCGCCGGGCGGCGCCTTTGCGACGAGTTCATGCGCCCACGCAACTGCTTTATCGACCACCGCCTCCCGCGCAACGACCGCGTTGATCAGACCTCGCGACACGCCCTCTTCGTTGCCGACTCGCCGGCCGCTCGCAATCAGTTCGAGCGCGACTCTGGAACCCACGATCCGTTGCAGCAGCGCAAGGCCGGTATTCGGGATCACGCCGCGCGAGACTTCCGGCAACGCAAACCACGCGGATTCCGCCGCAACGACGAGATCGCATGACAGGGAGAGCTCGAACCCGCCGCCCAATGCCGCCCCCTGAACAGCCGCGATCACAACACGCGGCTCTTCCACTAATCGCCTGAATAGCAATGCAGGGTCGGTCAGAGGATCGGTGCGTTCCATCCAGCCGTCTTTCAGATCGTCGATATTTGCGCCAGCACAGAACGCGGGTCCATTCGCTGCAATCACAATCGCTCGCGCCGCGGCCGAGGCGCTGAGTTCCAGCGCGCTGGATACTTCACTGACGATCTGCCGCGACAGCGCATTGCGGCGATCCGGGTCGTTCAAAGTAATGACGGCAATATCGCCGCGCATCTCGAACAACACTTTCGAAAAATTCGTAGGCATACGTTGACCTCTAGATTCTGCCGCCGACCGACGCGTTTTCATCGGCACGGCCCTTGAGCAAATGACTTCGCACCGGCTCCGGAACGAGCGTCGGCACACCTCGCTGCGTGTCGAGAACAACGCAGGTTGCCCGAGCCGACGCCACACATTCAGATCCGATGAATAGACCCTGCAACAGTTGAAACGAAGTACGCCCCACGTCGAGCGTGGCCGAGCCGATCTCGACGGTTCCCGGAAAATAAAGCTCCTTGAGAAAGTCGATCGATAGATGAGCCACGACCACGTTCCTGCCGGCCATCGACGCCTTGAGCGAGTCGTGCTCCAGAATCTCCATCCGGGCCGCTTCGAAAAGCGTCGCGATCGCCGCATTGTTGATATGCCGGAACTGATCGGTGTCCGCGTTACGGAGCTTTTCGCGGGTCCAGAATTCGCATGCCGCGCGCTCGCGCAAAAGCTGTCGCCCTCGCGCTTCGGACCGACCCGGCAACGACGATTCCGGAGCCGACATCAGCTTTGCCCCTCATGCATATGCTGCGTCGCCTCGTGCTCGATTCGCAGATAGAGCGTCTCCGCCATCGGTTGACGCATCTCTTCGAGAATGTGTCCCACGAGTCCGACGGCCCGCGCGGCAACCGCGAGTCCGCGACAGATCTTCCAGGGAATCCCCATTTCCGACGCGACGGCAGCCATCGCACCGGTCACGTTGAGCGGCAACGGCCGCCCTGCCTGGCGCGTGGCTTCCTTGCCGAGCGCGTCCATCAATTCGACGTAGGGGCCGTAATAGCCGGTCTCCTTTGCGACGTCGAACAACGCTACGCTGCGCGGATCGATCGGCTTATGGAAAGGATGTCCGATGCCCGGAATGATTTCCTTGCGAGCCCGGTAGCTCGTGACGATCTCGACGGCCTTCGCCTGCGGGTCCGGCAACGACGTATTGGCAGGGATCGTCTCCTGCAGCAGCCTGGCTGCGTTGTCGAGCGAGCCCACGAAAACCGAACCCAATCCGAGCAATCCGGCGGCGACCGCGGCCTGCACCGATTCCGGCGCGCCGCAATAGGTAAACCGCGTGGCGAGCGACGATGGCGTGATCCCGTGTTCGACGAGAATCACCATCATTGCGTTGAACATCCGCAACTCGCGCGTATCCGGCAGACGACCGAACAATTGCAGGAACGTCATCTGACCGAAATCGATCTTGCCGACGATGTCATGACACAGATCCAACCCATGCACGACGACCTTCGACGGGTTCGCCCATGCAATATCGGACTTCACTTGTGCGTCTTTCATTATTTCGAATCCTTCTTCGTGCCCGCTTCGTTCAAAGGGATAACTCGGCCGCAGCCATTTCGCGCAGCCTGGTCTTCAGAATCTTCACGCCGTTGGGACCGGCTTTCTCGGGAAACTCATCCACGAAGACAATCCGCTTCGGCACCTTGTAGTTCGATATGCCTGCCTTGCAATAGGCAAGCAGATCCGCTTCCGCAAGAGCCGCATCGGTTGTCCGTACGAAAGCGACCGCGACGTCCCCCACTCCGGGCTTTTTGACCGCCACCACCTGCGCGCCGATCACCCCTTCATGCCGGTTCAGGAAGTGTTCGATCTCCGAAGGATCCACGAGATAGCCGCTGAGGCGCAAACCGTCGTTGAGTCGCGCCAGATAGATGAAACCGTCGGCGGTACGCTGCACGAGGTCGCCGGTTCTGAACCAGCCATCGGGCGTGAAAGCGCTCGCGGTCGCGGCTTCGTTGTGCAAATAGCCGGTCATTACGTTGTAGCCGGAGATTTGCAGTTCGCCTTTCTCGCCGTCTTCGACTTCGAGGCCGCTATCGACGTCCAGTACCCGCAGGCGGATCTCCGGCGACACCGGCGAGCCGCCGCCCAGTGCCCGTACCCGAGGGTCGTCATGCGGATAGCGCGTCACTGTCAGCGCGAGACACTCCGACATCCCGTACAAACCGGTGAGCAACAGATTCAACTCCTGCTCGGCCTTCTTGCAGATCGCAGGTCCAAGGCCGGCAAACTCGGTGAAGCCGCCACGTCGCCATGAAGCCAGCGAGTAACCGGTCGCATCGAAAATCCTGTCGAAGAGTCCGTCTGAACCGAAGCTGTGCGTGACCCCGTGTGCCTCGATTGCGCGGGCGGCGTCTTCGCCCTTGAAAACGGGCATCAGCACGCATGCCGCGCCTGCCGCAATCGCCGCCAGCGCCTGAACGAAACCCAGAACGCCGTACAACGGCAGCGCGCACAACATCACGTCGCCCGGTAGAACTTCCAGTTCACGCGCTACGTTGCGTGCATGGTTGGCGATACCTGCCTGCGTATGCAGCGCAAGTTTCGGGTGACCTGTCGTGCCGGAAGTGCTGAATGTGATGAACGGGCTCTGCAGCGACGCCCCTGCCAGGAGCTGCGGCTTCGAATCGCCGGTGCGGATAAACCCGGCGTCGATATCGACGTTCAGTACATAGTCGAGCGCCGGGTTGTCCGACTCGAGCGTGTGCGCGGCGGCCTGATAGTCGTAGTCGAGAAAACGGGTGGGGACAACCAGCCCTTTCGCGCGGCTCTGCTGGATCGTATGGTCGGCTTCCGCGAGCCGGTAGCGCGTGCTCACCGGCACGACGATCACACCGATTGCAGCGGCCGCAAACAGCAGTTGCAACCAGGCGGGACTATCCGGAAGCCACACCGCGAGTACATCGCCGGACTTGAAACCAGCGGACAACAGGCTGTTCGCCGCAGCGGCCGCGGCCGCTGCGAGTTCCCCACGGCTGAACGACTGTTCCCCGAAGTGACAAACCGGCAGTTCCGGCGTGAAGGACAAAAGATCGCCGAACGCCCGGATCGACGCCGGCGTTTCGGATGGGCCACCGCGTGGCAAGAATGAATTCGACGCCTGGTCGGCGGTCGATGCATTCGAAGGAGACGGGTTTTGCAACATAGCGGCTTTACGTTCTCTTTTAATCGGACAGCGCATTTCGCGCGATTTGCAGACGCTGCATTTCCGACGTGCCTTCTCCGATGCGGAATGCCCGCGCGTCGCGGTAGAAGCGTTCAATCGGAAGTTCGCACATGTAGCCCATGCCGCCGAAGATTTGCAGTGCGCGGTCCGCGACACGGCAACCCATTTCGCTCGCATACAACTTGGCTCGCGCGGTCGCGATGCGCGCCTCGGGAACGTCGGCCTCGACGAGTTCGGCCGCGCGTCGGATCAGCAACCGGGCGGCTTCGATTTCGACGTCGTTGTCCGCGACCATAAATTGAATCGCCTGATGATTCGCCAGTCGCGTGCCGAACGCCGAACGCTCTTTCGCGTAATCGCACGACATCGCGTGAGCACGACCGGCGAGGCTGGTCGAACGGCACGCGGAAAGAATCCGGTCGTGGTTGATCGACTCCATCATGCTCATGAAACCGTCGCCCGGTTCGCCGAGCACGTCCGCGTCCGGAACAAAACAGTTCTCCAGCGAAAAGCCATTGAGGTGGTAGCCGCGCCACCCCATCTTCTTGTAGCGCGTCATCCCGACGATGCCCGGATTGCTGCGCTCGACGATGAACGTCGTCAACTTGCGCTTGAGCGATGCGGATGCATCCGTCACCGCGAGCACGATGATGTAGTCCGACGTTTCCGCATGCGAAATGAAATGTTTGCTGCCTGTCAGGAGCCAGCCCCCATCGGTTTTCGTCGCACGCGTGCGCAGGTTGCTCAGATCCGAACCCGCATCGGGTTCAGTCAAAGCGTAGGTCAGGATTTTTTCCCCGGACAGGAAATCGGGCAGCAGGCGTGCGCGCTGCTCGGCATTACATCGCCCGAGGGACAGCGGAAGATGGCCGAACACTTCGCTCAAAGGAACCGACGTATAGGTCATTTCCTCGAGAATCGCCAACTTGGCTGCTGCGCTGAGCCCCGGACCTCCGATCGATTCCGGCAGATTGAAACCATACAAACCGAGTGCCGCCACTTCGGAACGCAACTGGGCAAGCAGGTCGTGGTCGACGTCGTCCGCTGCTTCGATCTGCTCCTCCAACGGGACGAGGCGCGTACGGACAAACCTGCGCGTCGTCGCCCGGAGCAATTCAATTTCTTCACTGTTCATACGGTCCTCACAAGTATTTCGAAAACGGTTTCGATGAACAATATCAACGCTTATCGACGAATTCAAGATGCGTCAAAATAATTTCGAAATCGTTTTCGTTTTTCTCGTGTAGCGTGCTGCGGCGCCGCAACGGCGGATATCAGGCTGCATAAGCGTTTGCGGAATGCCCATCCAGCCGGGGTCGATTGAGACAGCCTGGGCGTGTGCGGGTAAACACCGGTCTGGAGCATGTCGCTCAACGGGGCGCTCCCACGAGCGAACATCGGGTATGCGAGAATCGCGCCATGAACTGGACCGCCTCCCTGCCGATGTACAACGTATCACCTGCTCTCGCACTCGAATGGCGCGACTGGCTCGGTGATGTCCTCAACCTTGTCGATCCGGCCTGCCGCATCGCAGAGCCGAACGAGGACCTGCACGAGTTGTGGCGGCGGCCCGACCTGCTGCTCTCGCAGACCTGCGGTTATCCTTTGACGCACGGTGTGCAAGAGCACGTTCAGTTAGTCGCCACGCCGCGTTTTACAGCGCCGGGTTGCGACGGCGCGAATTATTCGAGTGTCCTCGTGACACGAAAAGACGCGCCGTTCGAGACGCTCACCGCTTGCCGCGGCGCACGCGCCGCCTTCAATCAGAACGACTCGAATAGCGGGATGAACGTGCTTCGGCACGCGGTGGCGCCACTGGCTCGCGACGGCGTATTTTTCGGCAGTGTCGTCAAGACCGGCTCACATCTGGGCTCGTTGCGAGCCGTGATAGAAGATCGCGCGGATGTCGCCGCGATCGATTGCGTGACGTTCGCTTTCGTCTGCGACGATTTGCCGGAACTGGCGCAGCACGTGCGTCAGATCGGCATGACGGCGGCGTCGCCGGGTTTGCCTTTGATCGCATCGCGCACGGTGCCGCAAGCGACCATTGAAGCGCTGCGCAACGCGTTGAACGAAGCGCTGGCGATGCGGCCCGAACGCGCAAAACGACTGCGTTTGCAGGGCTTTTCCACTTTGTCGATGACCGACTACGAGCGGATCGATCAACTCGAAAACGAAGCGCGTGCGCTCGGCTACGCGCAGCTCGGCTGACTTTCGTATCTATCGCAAGTCCCGTAGCAGAAAACACGCGCCGCCGGTCATCCAATCGCCGACGGCGCGCGGCATTCCAGACGCCTCCCAGGCAGCGCGTCGCGCCAAGCGCGCGAGCGTCAATTCTGTCCGCCCCTCATAAGCATCGAAGAATTAATCGCTTAGCGCGCCCATCGGCGCCCGTTAAACTCACTTGAGTATACAAGTGACGGGGCGGAGCTTTCGCGCTCCTCGACAAACACACAATCACAACGGCTCCTCAAAGGAAGGCAACGTGCTGCGTACGGCCTTTCGAGCAGCGTTGCGTCCGATGTCTCGACCATGAGTCTTCCATTTATACGTTTCGTCGGCACACGGCTCTTCTCTACCGCGGTAACGCTCTGGCTGCTGACGCTATTTGCTTTCGTGGGCGGCCAATTGCTGCCGGGCAACGTCGGACGCGCGATCCTCGGCCCACTGGCCGATCCACGCGCGATCGCCGCGCTCAATCATCAACTCGGCGCGGACCGCCCCATCGCGGTTCAGTATGTCGACTGGCTCGGCCATGCGCTACGCGGAGACCTGGGTACCTCGCTGGTGCTGAATCGCCCGGTGGCCGCCGTGTTGTCGGGCGCCCTCGCCCGTTCTGTCGAACTCGCCGCGTTCGCATGCGTGACGCTGATGCCGATCGGCATCGTCGTCGGGATTGTTGCTGCGTTGCGTGCCGGGAAAGTATTCGACTGGGTATCCAACGTGATCGGCATCACGCTTTCGGTGGTGCCGGAATTCGTATGGAGCATCGTGCTGATCCTGACGTTGGGCATCTGGCTGCACTGGTTCCCGATCTTCGCCGATGTCTCGCCCGACACGCCGCTCGCGACACGTCTGCATCAACTCATTCTGCCCGCGTTGCCACTTGGGTTCGGCATGTTCGGCTACCTGTCGAGAATGACGCGCACCAGCACGTTGCAAGCGCTGCAAAGCCATTACACGCGCACCGCGGTACTCAAGGGACTCTCCTGGCCTACGGTGATCTGGCGCCACGTATTGCGCAACGCGCTACCGCCCGCGCTGACGGTGCTCGGCTCGCAACTGGGTTATCTGATCGGCGGCCTCGTCGCGATCGAAGCGCTGTTCCGCTATCCGGGTATCGGCAGTCTGATCCTGCATGCGGCCAAGACGCGCGACTTTCCCGTTCTGCAAGGCGGTGTGCTCGTAATCGGCGCGCTCTACGCGATCGGCTCGCTACTGGGCGACCTCGTCGCGCGCCGCTTCGATCCACACCACGACACGGAGACACCATGAGCGCCTTGACGTTGACTTTCGCGCGCGATCATCTGCTCGCGCGACTCGGCAGATCGCCGGCGTTCGTCGCCGGTGCGGCGATCCTCGGCTTCTGGATCTTCTGCGCGCTGTTCAGCGCGCATATCGTGCCGTTCGATCCGCTCGCCGACGACATGTCGAACAGCCTCGCACCGCCGTCCGCGCAACACTGGTTCGGCACCGATCAGCTCGGCCGCGATCAGTTCTCCCGAGTACTTTCCGGCGCAAAGGACATCCTCGTGGTCGCGCCGCTCGTCACGCTTCTCGCGACCGCGATAGGCAGCGTGCTCGGCCTGATAGCAGCTTACTTCGGCGGCTGGGTCGACCGGACGTTGAACCGCCTGTTCGACTCGATCATGGCAATGCCTCTGACGATCATGGCGCTGGTCGCGCTCTCCGCGTTAGGCAGCAGCGTCGGCACGGTGATCTGCGTCATAGCGTTCGCGTTCGCGCCGATGATCGCGCGCAGCGTGCGCACCGCCGCGCGCGGCGAAACCCGGCTCGATTATGTCGCGGCCGCCGAGATGCGCGGCGAGTCCGTGCCGCGCATCCTGCTCGTCGAAATTCTGCCGAACATCGCGCCGGTTCTGCTGGTCGAGGCGACGCTGCGGCTCGGCTATGCGGTATTCTCGGCCGCGACGTTGAGCTTTCTCGGATTCGGCATCCAGCCGCCTTCACCCGACTGGGGACTCGCGATCGCCGAAAATTATCCGCTGCTGATCGGCGGCATGTGGTGGACGGTGGTGTTCGACGCGCTCGCTACCGCGTCGCTCGTGATCGGCACGCACCTGCTGACCGACGCGCTTCGCAAGGCGCTCGGCGAATGAACGCGCGCCTACCGAACCAGCTTGTGTTGCCCGCGCTCACCATCGACGGGCTGGAAATCCGCTACACGGTACGCGGAATCGAACGAACCGTGATCCGCGATTTGAGTCTGCGCATCGCACCGGGCGAAATCTACGGAATGGTCGGTGAATCCGGCAGCGGTAAATCGACAGTCGCGTTCGCCATCGAGCGCTATCTGCCGGAAAACGGCCGCGTCGCGGGCGGCTCGATCGCGCTCGGCGAACATGATGTGCTCAATGCGTCGAAGCGGCAGTTGCGCCGGTTGCGCAGCTCCGCGATGGCGATGGTCTACCAGGACCCGTCGCAGGCGCTGAACCCGACGATGACGATCGGCCGCCAGTTGATCGAAGCGTTCCGTGCGGCAACTCTGCGCGACACGTCGCCCGAACAGGCCGCCCACCGGATGCTCGAACGCGTGCAGATCGCCGACCCGGCGCGCGCGATGCGCAGCTATCCGCACCAGTTGTCAGGCGGCATGCAGCAGCGCGTCGTGATCGCGATGGCGCTCGCTTGCCGCCCTTCGTTGCTGATCCTCGACGAACCGACCACCGGGCTCGACGCATCGGTCGAAGCCGAAGTGCTCGCGCTGATCGCGTCGCTGCGCGCGAAGCTAGGCATCGCTGTGCTGCTGATCAGCCATAACCTGAGCGCGATTCGCAAACTGTGCGACCGCATCGGCGTGCTGTATGCAGGCACACTCGTCGAGGAAGCCCATACCACGGCGCTGCTCGACCGGCCGCGGCATCCGTACACGATCGGATTGCTCGAATGTCTGCCAGGTGCCGGCCGCACCAAACAAGACGGTCCTCTTGCCAGTCTTGCGGGCGGCCCGCCGGCTTCGGTCGCGCAACACGGTTGCGCATTCGCCGCACGCTGCGCGCACGCCGACAAACAGTGCGAAACGCACACGCCGTTGCCGCAACGCGACGGCTCGCACGTCGTGTATTGTCATCATCCACGCGACGTAACACGTGACACGGCGACGATCGAATCGCGCCCGCTGCCCGCGCCGCGTTCCAGCGACGCCGGCCATGCACAGGCCGCGCCGCTGCTGGTCGTCGAACATCTTTCGAAAACCTATTCGTCGAAGGGGCGCTCCGTCGCCGCGCTGCGCGACGTGAGCTTCTCGCTCTGCGCAGGCGAAACGCTCGGTTTGATCGGCGAATCGGGCAGCGGCAAGTCCACGCTCGCGCGCATCATCGCCGGCCTCGTCGAGCCGGATAGCGGATCGCGCATCGAACTCGCTGGCGCGCCGCTGGAATTCAAGGTTCGACGTCGCGGCAAGCACGCGCATCGCGCACTGCAAATGGTGTTTCAGGACCCTGGCTCCGCGTTGAATCGCGCGCATCGGGTCGGCAGCCTGATCGACCGCGCGCTGAAGCTGTTCACCACGATGACCGCACCTCAACGCCAGCACGAAGTCGACGCGATCGGCACGCGCTTTCGTCTGAGCGCCGCGCATCTCGCTTCGAAACCGGCCAGATTGTCGGGCGGTTTGCGTCAGCGCGCCGCGATTGCCCGCGCGTTCGCAGGCCGGCCAGGTCTCGTGATCTGCGACGAACCGACCTCGGCGCTGGATGCATCGGTGCAGGCCGCGATCCTGAATCTGCTGGTCGAACAGCAGCGCGCCGAACACACCGCGTACCTGTTCATCTCGCACGACCTCAACGTCGTGCGCTATGTCGCCGACCGCATCGTCGTGCTGTATCGCGGCGAGGTGGTCCAAACGGGCACCGCCGACCAGGTGTTCGGCGATGTGCAGCATCCTTATACGCGCGCTCTGCTCGATGCGACGCAGGCGCGTCCGGACGCCGTTCAGGCGGCCGTTTTTGCGCCGGCTATTGCGGTGGCCTCCACGCCCTCGACCGTCGCAGGCTGCGCGTACCGCGCGCAATGTCCGCACGCCGTGTCCCGCTGCGAGCATGAAGCGCCGTTGCTGCGCCGGCTCGCGTCGGGACAGGCGATCCGCTGTCACCAACCCCCTATCTGATCCATGTCCTCTACGTATTCTTCCGTCGTGCCCGACCACACCCCTGTGTTGATCGTCGGCGGCGGCCCGATCGGCTCGGGCCTCGCCATCGAGTTGCGCTTGCGCGGCGTCGATGTGGTCGTCGTCGAAAAAAGCGCTGCGGTTCTCGACGGGCATCCGAAAGCGCGCGCCAACAACATGCGCACGCTCGAGCACTATCGCCGCTGGGGTATCAGCGACGCGGTACGCGAGCATGCGTGGACAACGCGCGCCCCGCATCAGCGGCTCGTGATCGCCGAAACGCTGTTGGCGCCGCCGCTGGGCGCTTTCCCGCTGCGCTACGGCCGTCATGTCGACGAATCGCACGAGCTTGCCGCTGAGCCGTCGTTGAGCGTGCCGCAGCCGGTTCTGACCCGCATCCTGCATCGCCGCGCGCTCGAACTCGGCGCGCGGCTTCTGCTGGGATGGGAAGTGCTCTCCGTCGCACAGGACGAAGAACGCGCATCGGCCACGCTCCGTGCGCCGGACGGCACGCCCCATACGATCTCGTCGACCTATCTGGTGGGCTGCGACGGCCCCGGCAGTCTGGTACGCAGCAGCGCCGGCATCGCGCGCGCCGGCGACGCACCGCTGTGCCGCAACATGAGCTATGTCGTGCGCAGCGACGGTTACCGGATCGCCGATCTCACCCGCTCCTCCGCTTACGACTCGCTCGGCATGCTGGCCGTGTTCAACCCGCAAGCGTCGAGCATCATCAGCATTCCGGATGACGAGCATTGGGGCTTCGGCATCTCGGTGCAGGGCGATCATGTGCCGAGCGCCGAAGAAATCACCGCACGCGCACAGACGTTGCTCGGTGCGCCGGCGCCGATCACGGTCATCAGCCAGTCTTCGTATCTGGTGCTCACACGTGTCGCGCGGCACTATCGCGCCGGCCGGTTTTTCCTCGCTGGCGACGCCGCGCACGTGTGCCCGCCGACCGGCGGCCACAACATGAACGTCGGGATGGCCGACGCCGTCAATCTGGGCTGGAAGATTGCCGCCTCGCTGCAGGGATGGGGAGGCGAAGCGCTGCTCGACAGCTACGACCTCGAGCGCCGCCCGATCGGCGAAACGGTCTCGCGTTGCGCGCTGGAAAATAGCCGCGCGCTCGCGGCGGCCGCCGCATCGATCCGCGTCAGCGACGGGCAAGCGCCGCATGAAACACACGAAACACACGACTCGCGTGGCCGTGACGACGAAGCGCAACGCAAACGCCGCGGCGAATCGCTGTACCAACTGACCTATGCGGAGTGGAACATCGACGGCATCGTGCTCGACCAGCGTTACGACGCATCGCCCGTCGTGTTGAGCGACGGCACGGACGCACCCGCGTGGAGCGAAACCGATTACACGCCGCTCGCGCATCCCGGACACCGCGCGCCCCATTTCTGGCTCGACGATGGCAGCGCGCTTTATGACCGCCTCGGCCCGGGTTTCACGCTGCTCGACCTCGGCGCGGATCCCGCGGCGCTCGCCCGTCTGACCGATGCAGCCGCGCAAGCCGGCGTGCCGCTCAGCGTGCTGTCGTTACCGGTCGATTCAGCCCGCGCGCGCTACCCCGCTACGCTCACGCTGATTCGTCCCGACCAGCACATTGCGTGGCAAGGCAACCGCATCGACGACGCGCTCGATGTGATCGCACGCGTAAGCGGTCGTCACACGGTGCAGCAGCAAGCCTGAAAAAAGCAGGCCGACGCGTCTCGCGCGACGTCGGCCTGCTCATGCTCTATCAGGTGCGATCAGGCGCGATAGAACGTGCCGTGATTGAAGAAGTCGAGTACCGAACGGTGCCACGCCTCATTCGCGATCACCTTGCCGTCCACCTCGAAGCGCGTCACGCGTTCCTGATAAAACGACAGCAGCCCGGCAATCTTCGGAATCTCGCGAATCGGCGTCGGATACGACCAGACCACGTCTTCATGCAGCTTGTCGCCGATCTTCGCGGACCAGTAACGCGCCTGGCCTTTGTACGGACATGTAGTGAGCCGCGTGCTGAGCACGAGCAGACGGGTGCGGATATCCTGCAACGGCAGGTAATAGCGTGTCGGCAGACCCGTTTCGAACACGGCTACCGCATTGCTGCTTTCGGCGATCACTTCGTCGTCGATCCACACTTTCACGTGACGGCTGCTGGAAATCGCATCGACACGCTTGTACGGATCGCGCGCATGCGGATGCTGGAACAGTTCCTCTTCTTCTTCGAACCACGCGTCGACCGACTTCCAGTCGAACGCGTAATACTCCTTCAGCGCTTCGCCCGCTTCGGTCGAAGGCTCCGCATAGCGCCACACCGCGTTGGCCGCATGACGGCCGCCGGCCTCGATATGCCAGTAGCTGGCCGCGCCTTTGCGCGAGCATTGCGTCTTCTGATCCGTTGCGCGCAGCAGTTCGGTGCGCACGCTGTCGGCCGGGAAATAGTAAACCGGCAGTTGTCCGCGCTCGTGAACCAGCAATGCCTGCTGCGTCTGCGCGATCACTTCGCCGCCGAACTCGACTCGCACACGTCGCGGACTCGGCTCGATGTACAGATCGAATTGCGAAAGGGGGGAACTCATTGATGCCTCCAAGTGGAAAATAGGCGCGCCGCGCGGATTCGCACGACGCCCGTGGTCAAGCAAAGTAAGCTTTATCGAGTAGCAATTGCGGAATCGCCGCGAACTGCACGCCGGCAAGATTGCTCACGCTGGCAGTCAACGCGTCGCGATAGGTGCCGATGATCAGCGGCGTCTCGTCGAGCAGCAGCCGCGAGATCTTGCCCGCCACCTCGCGCTGACTCGCCAGATCGGCAGCGGCTGCGTACGCGAGCGCGAGCTTGTCGTAGGCGGGGTTCGCGAAATGCGCGGCATTCCACGCGCCACCGGTTTTCAGCGGCGCATTGAGCACGAGGTTCGGCACGCCGCGATGCCCGTAGTCCGTGATACCGAGTGTCGAATCGAGCCAGTCCGATTTGCCGAACGTCGCGCTGCCGTAATACAAGCCCTGGTCTTCGATCTTCAGATCGATATCGATGCCGATCTGCCGCGCCGAGTTTTGCAACAGCACCGCGAATTCCGGAATGTCGCCGAGCTTTTCGGTCGTCAACGTGACCTTGAAGCCGTTCGGCACGTTGGCCTCCGCCAGCAGACGCCGCGCCTCGCGCAAATCCTGGGTGCGTTGCGTGACCGTGCGATCGCTCGACGGGTACATCGGTGAGAACGGGTGATCGTTGCCGACACTGGCATAGCCGTTGAGCAAGCCCGTGACGATCCGCGGGCGATCGATCGACAACGCCAGTGCGCGCCTCACGCGTTTGTCCTTGAACGGCCCCTGGTCGGTTCGCATATGAACCTGGTCGTGCTGCGTGGACGGCAGCCGGCTAATCCTGATGCTCGGATCGCGGGCGAATAGCCGCGTGTTCGCGGGGCTGACGCCCGGCACCAGATCGACCTGCCGCCCGAGCAACGCAAGACTCACCGCGGCGGCATCCGCGTAGAACGTGAACTCGATGCGCGCAGGCAGCGCCTTGACACCCCAGTAATCAGGATTGCGCACGAAGCTCGCCCTGTCCGGTGCGTACTTTTCGAGCCGGAACGGCCCCGTACCGATGAAGGTCCGTTCGTAATTGCCCGCGTAGTTCGCCGGCAGAATGATCGCGTTGTACGTATCCGACGAGACGTAGTACGGAAAATTGCCATTTGCACTATCGAGGCGAAATTCGACGGTGTAATCATCCACCGCGCGAATGTTCTGCTTCGACAACACGCCTTTGAACGACGACAGTGCCGCTGATCCGCTAGCCGGATCGGCGAGACGGCTGAATGTCGCGACCACGTCGCGGGCGGTGAGGGTTTGCCCGTCATGGAACTTGACGCCGCGCCGGATCGTGAACACCCACACGGTCGCATCCGCATTCGCGCGCCATGTTTCAGCGAGCGAAGGCACGAGCCCGCGTGCCGGATCGTCGTTGAGCAGATACTCTCCCGTCTGATTGATCAGCAGGACGGCGTACGGATCGGTCAGGTGCACGGGCTCGATTGCGGCGACCGGCGTGAGCGACGCGACGCGAATCGTCGCACCGGGCTTCGGCGCCGCGGCCTGCGCGCTGCCCGGCGCGAGCCACGAGCCGCCGCTCAATGCGAAGGCCGACGCACCGGTCTGTGCAATGCGGCGCAAGGCTGTGCGGCGAGTCATCCCATGCGGAGCGCCGTTGTCCCGTGTCGGATGGTCCTGCTTTTTCATTGGAATGCCCCTGTGAAATCGTGCATGACAAGCAGAATCAGAAGATCAGAAATCGACCGTGGCCGACAGGCGCACCGTGCGCGGTGAGCTCAGATAGACGAAACCGCCGCCGCTGTACACACCTGCCCAGTAAGAACGATTGAACACGTTGTCGACGCTCGCCCTGAACGTCACGTGCTCGCTCGCGATGACCGTCTTGTAGCGCGCGCCCAGATCGAAGCGTGTCGAACTCGCGAGCTTCTGCGTGTTGGCGGAATCGACATATTGCGAACCGGTGTAGATCGTGCGGGCCGTCAACGTCAGGCCCGGCACCCACGGCGTATCCCACTCGGCGCCGAGATTCGCCAGCACTCGCGGCACACCCGGCGCGACATTGTTCGCATCGACGCCGCCCGCGGTATTGGTCAGCAATGCCTGGATATACGACACGCCGCCGAGCAGTCGCACGCCTCGATACACCTGGCCGAATACGCTCCATTCGAAACCGCGATGCCGTTCGTCGCCGCTCAGGCTATAGATGTTGGTGACCGGATCGGTGATGCCGCCCGGTTGCGTGATCTGGAACACGCTCGCGGTGGTCGTGAAGTTGCCCACGTCCCACTTCACCCCGGTCTCGTACTGCTCCGATTTCGCCGGCGCGAACACCTGGCCCTGGTTCGCCGCCGTGCTCGGCGCGATATTGCCGAGCCCGAGCCCCTGAATGTAATTCGCGTAGACCGAGACACCCGGCGTGACCTTGAACACGATCCCCGCCATCGGCGTGGCCGCATGCTTGTCGTAGCCGCTCGACGTAGCGCCGCTCGCATCGTAGTTGCGCACGCCGACCTCCTGGTAGCGGCCGCCGAGCGTCAGCAACACGCGATCGTGCGCGAACGACAACGTATCGGCGAGACCCACGCTTTTCAGCATGACTTTCGACAGCGGCAACGGGTCGCCCGCGGCCGTGGTGGGCAGCGGCGGCGACACCACGTCGTACAGATTCGACGTAATCGCTTCGCCCGGCACGACGGTGAGCCAGTCTTTTTCCGTGTAGGTCGAACCGCTGATCGACACGGTATGGTGGATCGGCCCGGTGTCGAATTGCGTGTGCGCGCCGATCTCCGCGGTATTCACCGAGGTGGCCGCCTTGCGGTTGTAATAGGCCGACGTGAAATCGCCGTTCGGTTGCGCGTTGACCGGATCGCCCACCCGCTCGTCGCCTTGCCGGCGCGCGCCGCCTACACTCGCGTAGACCGTCGTGTTGTCCAGGATGTCATATTCGACGTGCGCGAGCAGCGAACCGTCACGCTCGTTCGCATAGCCGTCCGGAAGATAATTGGTCGACGAGCGCGGCGCGGTCGGAATGATCGGCGTCGCGAACGCCATCCAGCGGTTCGGCGCGTCCTGGTGGTCGATCTGCTTCAGGTAGTCGAACGATGCGCGCAGACGGTCGCCACGATAGTCGAGTGCGATCGAGCCGACTTCGCGGCGGTCCGACTGGCTATTCACCGCCGTGTTGCCGTTGCTGAATACGCCGTTGGCACGGAATCCGAACTGATTGTTGTCGCCGAAACGGCGGCCCACGTCGACATGCGTTTCGAACTGCGAGTCCGATTGATAACTCTCGGTGATACTGGTGACCGGCGTGTCGGTCGCGCGCTTCGTAATCACATTGATGCCGCCGCCCACGCTGCCGTTCGGCGACGCGCCGGTCAGCATCGCAGTCGGCCCCTTGATCACTTCGACGCGTTCGAGAATTTCAGTCGGCACGCGCCATTTCGGCGCGATCCCATAGAGACCGTTCAATGCGACGTCGTTGCTGGGCACCGAGAAACCGCGAATCGCAAAGTCATCCGAAATGCTGCCGCCCGGATCGTTCATCCGCACCGACGGATCGTTCGCGACCACGTCGGCGAGATTGCGTGCCTGCTGATCCGCGATCGTCTGCGCGGTGTAGCTGATCACGTTGAACGGCGCATCGTGCACGTCGGTATTGCCGAGCAAGCCGAGTTGCGCGCCCTTCGCGACCTGACCGCCTTTATACGCGCGAGAAAGATCGGTAGGCAACGACTTGCCGACCACATTGACCTGCGGCAGCGCCACAGTGCCGCTGCTGTCCTGGTCCGCAGGTTTCGTCGTCGACGGTGCGGCTTCCTGGGCATGCGCGGATAGCGCTGGGAGTGCGGCCATCGAGGCCAGCGCGGCAACGATCATCAGCGGCAATGGCCGCATGCGAGTGACTTCAGATAACACGGTAATTCCCCTCTTTATATTTTCAAGTTAGTTTTCAACTAAAACGACAACCGTCGACGCACCGGCGCTCGCTGAGAAACGACCGCGCGCAAAAGTCCGTCGGGTGCGCTGCGATGAAGGCGCCCGAAGGAAGACGAATCCGGAAAAGGTTCTGGCGGCAGGCCGCCTGGTCAGATCGCTACGGCGTTGGTTTCGAACCGTAGAAGCGGCCGCGATTCAGGTAATCGAGTACTGAAAAATTCCACTCGCCGACGTCGAGCGGCTCACCGTCGACCTCGAAGCGATCGACCCGCTCGGGGAAAAACGCCAGCAGTCCGGCGATTTTCGACATCTCCGTGAACGGCGACGAATACGTCCAGACCACGTCCTGGCGCGTGCGGCCGTCGATGGAGATCGACCAGTAACGCGCGGCCCCTTTATAAGGACAATGCGTGACCGTTCGCGTGGGCTCGAGCAGATCGGTGCGCACGTCCTGCAACGGCAGGTAGTAAAGCGCCGGCACGCCCGTCTCGAACACCACGATCGGATGATGCGAATCCGCGACCACCACGTCGTCCACAATCACGCGCACATGGCGGCTGCTCGCCAGCGCATCGATACGCTTGTACGGATCGCGTGCGTGCGAATGCGAGAACAGCTCTTCATCTTCCTCGTACCAGACGTCGACCGCGCGCCAGTCAAACGCGTAGTAGTCCGTCAGCCGCTCGCCGACATCGGTGCTCGGGCGCGTGTAACGCCACACCGCGTTCTCCGACCAGTGCTCGCCGTATTTCAGGTCCCAGTACCGCGCGTCGCCCTTGCCCGGACAGTTTGTCGTGGTATCCGATGGATGCAGCAGATCGTCGCGCACCTGTTCGACAGGAACGTAATACACCGGCACATGTCCGCGCTCATGGACCAGCAACGCGTCGCGCGTGTCGACCAGTGTCTGCCCCGCGAAAATCACCTTGACCCGGCGGAAACTGGGTTCGATAAAAACGTCGTAGGGATGCAGTGAGTCGCTCATTGAGAGTAGGGTTTTGTGTGACACCAATCTTCGCTTTCCACGCGCATGAGGAACAGCCCCCGCCTCAGTTGCCCGTCGGACTTGCATCACGTTTCAAGTGTTGAAATCAAGCTATCGCCTGGCAAGCCGGCGACGCACGCCAACTTGATTAATCAAGTCGATCATACCAATGCATCGAACCTGGCCGAATCAACATTTCATGCTAAGGATTTTCTTTTATTCCCGGGTGCTGCTATCGCGTACGCCTACCTGTTCCGGCAATCGGAGTATCGAGCGAGGATCGGAACGACGCAGTAGAATTGCGGAATTCAACCTGCCGCTGTTCGCCAGTTCACGTGCTGCGCGCAGCGTGATCCATCAGGGTTATGCGCAGGTCAACATCCATTCAAGAACTTCACTTCGACCAAGGCTCACGCGCAATGGAATCGCGACGACCACCCGGCTACCGGGAATCCGAGATCAAGACTCGCATCGAAGCAACCGTCGACCTGAAAACCGCGCCTGTCTACGAACAGATCAAGAGCTATGTCCGCGAATGCATCACCACCGGCGCGTGGAAACCCGGCGATCTGATCTCATCGGAGAACGAACTCGCCAAGCAGTTCGGCGTCGCGCGCATGACAGTGGCGCGTGCGTTACGTGAACTCGCGAATTCCGGACTCGTGACCCGCAGGCAAGGTACCGGCACTTTTGTCGCCACGCCGCGCCACGAATCCACGCTGGCCGAAATTCTCAGCATCGACGAAGAAATTCGCAGCCGCGGGCGCCGCTATTCAGCGAAGGTGCTCAGCCTCGATCCGACCGACGAGCCCGCCGCGTTGACCTCGCTGCGATGTACATCCAAACAGGTCTATCACTCGCGAATCGTGCATTTCGAAGACGGCGTGCCGATCCAGTACGAAGACCGCTATGTGCATCCGAAACTCTTTCCGCACTATCTCAGCCAGGACTTCACGAAACAGACGCCGGGCAGTTACATGATTCTGGTGGCGCCGGTGCAGCGCGTCGAATTCAAGATTTCCGCGCAGGTGCCGAACGTACCCATGCGCCGCCGTCTGCAAATGGAAAACGGCGATCCTTGTCTCGTGCTGTGGCAGCGTGCCTGGGTCGGCGACCAGATCGCGACCGCGGTGAACCTGTGGCACCCCGCCCCGCGCTTCGAATTTTCAGGGCAAGCGAGTTATCGCTGATTCATTTCAGACGGCGCCGCTTCTCCGGCGTACGGATGCACCACCGCGTCGGTTGTGCGAAACGCGTAGAGGGACAGCAATTCTCCATAGCCACCCGTCATTCTGAATCCCTCGCATTTCTCGATATATTCGGCGCGACGCATCGCATAGACGGTGGGCAGTTGATACCACGACAAAGCCGGCAGATCGTGGTGCACCAGGTGATAGTTGTTGTTCAGATAGAGCAGTCGCATCAGCGGGCCGGCCTCGTTGATCACGATGCGCGCGCTGCTGGTCGGCGCGGCCTTGTGCTCGTACAGCGAACGCACCATCGCGAGAGACTGCGCCGGCCACGATACGACCAGAAGGTAGTACCAGGCGGGCATGCCGGTCCACCGCTGTATCGCGAACAGCATCACGCCAACCAGTGTGCCGTGCGCCAGCCACATGGGTACGTACCGGTAATCGCCTGAGCGCCATTCGCGCAGCGTGTCCATGACGATGCCGAACACGGCTATCGGCGGGCCGACAAGCAGACGCCCTGACAGCGTCTTGCGCGCACGCCACAGCAAACGCTGCCAGGGCGGCATCCGCGCCCAATGCTCCGCGCTGACATAGTTGCTCTCCGGATCGATGCCCGGCACCGTGAGGTCCTCATCCTGGTGATGCCGCAGATGGCTGTCGCGATACAACGTATACGGATACCAGACGGCAAGCGGCGCATAACCGAGTAGCTTGTTCACGCGGACGGAGCGCGTCGGGTGTCCATGCAGCAATTCGTGCTGCACGGACATGTACCACGCACACAGCACGACGAGCAATACTGTCGCGGTCGGCAAGCGAATCGCGCCGGCACCGAGCAGCACGAGTGTGCCGCCCCACCCCCCATACACTGTCACCAGCACCAGCCAGGTGGGCCATTCCGAGCGGCCCGTGAAACTGGCTTGCAATCGCTTCACCCCGCGCCGGTGAGCGTCGTCAAAATACGCTGACATGAATTTCCTGAACTATTTGTCAGTTGCTCTTCGGCGGCTCTGAAACGAGCGCTATCTTCGAGAAGCCGGCGTCGCTGATCGAACCCATCGTGCGAATCACGCTGCCGTACGACAACGCTTTGTCGCCATGCAAATCGATCTCGCGCGACTTGTCCCCGCCTGCCGCGCTATCCAGCGTTTGACCCAGCGATGCCGCACTGACTTCCGTTTTATCGACGAACACTTTTCCGTCGCCGGTCAACGAGACCTGAATGGGCGCATGCTCTTCCTTGAGCGGCTGCGCCTGACTGGTCGGCAGGTCGACCTTGACGCCCGAGGTCATCAGCGGCGCCGCGACCATGAATACGATCAGCAGCACGAGCATCACATCGACCAGCGGCGTGACGTTGATCTCGCTCACCGGTGCGGCGACGACCGCGTTGCCGTAAGCGTTACGCGTGTTGCGCGAACCGAGGTTGACGGCCATGGTCAACCCACCTGAGCCGAAAGACCCACAGCCGTGTCGTGCGAGCGTGCCGTCGCGGTTTGATTCGTCGCTTTCGGTGTGCGTGGTTCGTCGTCGGAACCGATCGTCGACTGCCCTGCATCCACGAGGCGCGCCAGTTGAATCTCGACCACGCCGGTCAAGGTCCCAAGACGATTCGCATAACTGTTCAATTCGCCGCTCGCGCGGTTGTATGCGATCACGGCCGGAATCGCGGCGACGAGGCCCAGCGCCGTCGCGAACAACGCTTCGGCGATCCCCGGCGCGACCACCGAGAGGCTCGTATTGTTCGATGCCGCAATACCCTGGAATGCGTGAATGATCCCCCACACCGTGCCGAACAAGCCCACGAACGGGCTCACCGAACCGATCGTCGCCAGCAGGCTCAGCCCACGTTGCGCCGTCTCCAGTTCGACTCCGGTCGCCAGTTGCGCGACGCGGCCAAGGCGGTCCTTGAGTCCGTCGCTGCCGCGCGCGTCGTTCACCACGCCTTGTGCGTGGCTTTCATCCCACTCGTTGAGCACCGCACGATAGATGCGCGAGAATGGATCGGCCGGCTGTCGAGCCGTTTCAGCCGACAGCTTCGCGAGCGGGTGACGGTTCTGCAAGACGCGCAACCATTGGTCGGCCTGGCGCTTGAGCTTGCCGAAGCGGATCAGTTTGTCGCCGATCACGGCCCAGCTCACGACCGATGCGAGCGCCAGCAAAACGATGATGGCCTTCACGACGATGTCGGCGTGCAGGAACAGATTCCACGGAGACAGCTGCCCCGACAGATTCGCTACGTTCATTCGAATTTCCTCCAGAGAAAAGCTGCTAATAACGATCAATCGGCAATCGTGTACGCGATGACGCCCGTCAACTGATAGGTCGCACCGCCCAGATCAGGTAGCTTTGGAAACGGCGCTGCCGCGCGAATCGCGTCTTCCGCGGCCTGATCGAGTATCGGTTCGCCCGACGACTGCAAACGGCAATCGAGCAGGCGGCCGTCGGGGCTCATCGTCAGCGTGTAGCGCACGCGGCCCTGCAACTGCCGTACTCGCGCGGCGCGCGGGTAATGGTTGACGGCCTGCGCGTTGATGCGCGCATAGACCTGATTGACGTAATCGGTGGGAATACCGCTCATGCCGACCACTGCCGGGGGTGCGGGCGGCGCGGGTGGCGCCGACTGCACCGGCGCTGCCGGCTGCGGCGCAGCGGCGTCCTGCTGCGGTTCGGCCGCCTGCTGTGGCGGCGCAACCGCCGCCACAGCAGGCTTCTCGACATGCGCGGGCTTCGGCGGCGCGATGCGGCGAGGCGGCGGACTGATGCTGCGCGGCTGGCTCGGCGTCGGCACTGCTACGGGCTTGTTCGGCGCGGGCACAGGCTGCGGCTCCTGAGCAGGCGCAACCAGCGTGAGCCGAATCGTTTTCTCGACCGGCGGCGCCTCGGGCTTGTGCTGCGCAAGCAGGATTAATGCGGCCAGAGCGGACGCGTGAAGCGCAACCGAGCAGCCGATTCCAAGTCTTTTCGAATGACCTTGTTGTGGCGACGTCGAACCGTCTGTCGGATAGGTCGGGAAAGAGGCGAGGTTCATTGCGGGCGGTCCGGCAACACCGTCCCAGCGATAGCGGGACGGTTGACTATGGTTGATTAATCAACCTGAGTCTAGCGAAACGACCCCATCAAACCAAGGAAGCATTTGAGAAAAGCTTATGCCGGTATCCGACCTCCGCATGTGAACGGCACGAAGACGCGAAGATCACGCGAGCGGAGCGACATTCTCGTATAAACGGTTGAGCAGATCGCGCAGCACCTTGATCTCGGACTTCGTAAAGCAGTTCACCGCCACCACCTCGTAGTGCTCGGCGAGCGGCACGATCTCCTGCGTCAGGCGTGCGCCGTCCGCGGTCAGCGACAGGCGGATCGCCCGTCCGTCCTCTTCGTTCTTCTGACGGAACACCAGCCCTTGCGCAACCAGCCGGTCGACGATGCGGGAAAGCGCCGACATGTCGACGCAGGCCGTCACCACCAGCTCGGACAGACGCTGGTGCGGCGTATGTCCGAGCGAAGCGCAAACGCGCCACTCCGTCAGGCTCAAGCCGTAGGGCTTCAGCGCCTTCGCAAATGCGTTGCCCATGCGGCTACCGGTTCGCGCAACCAGATAGGGAATTGCCGCTTCGAGATCATGGTCGACCTTGATCGCTGCCTCAGTTCGTTTGGCCATGTTCGGTTTGCCTGAAAAATCCGGGGTTCGAATGTAGTTGCAGTTTCAAGTATATCGCTCCGGAGCGTGGCCGCCACAACGTGTCGCAAGGAACCCGTTTCATGCCAGGGTATTCCCGACTTCATGTTTGATAAATCAAGCATATACTCGGCTCGACTTAATTGATTTTTCAAATATATACGGACAAAACAGCGCAACTGCCACGCTTGGGCGTTGCCTCTCACCCTCGTCGGAGTACCTGAAATGAAAGACAAAATTGCATTGGAAGAACACTTCGCAATCGACCTGACGATTGCCGATTCGCAAGTCTATGCACGCCCGGAGATGTGGACGCACCTGCGCAGCAACCTGCTGGACTTCGAGAATCAACGCCTGGACCAGATGGATCAATGGGGCACCGAACTGTCGATCCTGTCGTTGAATTCGCCGGCTGTGCAGTCCATTCCCGATGTCGGCCGGGCGATCGACGTTGCACGGCATGCGAACGACATTCTTGCCGAGCAGATTCAGCGGCACCCCACCCGCTTCGGCGGTTTTGCCGCATTGCCGATGCAAGACCCGGAAGCGGCCGCGCGCGAACTCGAGCGCTGCGTTGCCGAGCTCGGCTTTCATGGCTTTCTCGTCAACGGTTTCTCGCAGGTCGGCGACGAGCAAACGGTTGTCTACTATGACGCGCCGCAGTTCAACGACTTCTGGGCCCACGCCGCGGCGCTCGGCAAACCGTTCTATATGCATCCGCGCGATCCGCTCGCGAGCCGCGAGCCGATTTACGACGACCGCCCGTGGCTGACCGGACCGACATGGGCGTTCGCCGTCGAAACGGCCGCGCACGCGCTGCGGCTGATGTCGGGCGGCCTGTTCGACCGCCACCCGGCACTCCAGATGATTCTCGGCCACTTCGGCGAGGGCATTCCCTTCAACGTCTGGCGCATCGACCATATCCTGCGCAAAGGCCGGCGCGGCATGCCGTGCGAGCGCGAGATCGGCAACTATCTGCGCGAAAACGTGTACATCACGACAAGCGGCAATTTCCGCACGCCGACATTGCTGTCGACGATGCTGGAAGTCGGCAGCGACCGGATCATGTACTCCGTCGACTATCCTTTCGAGAAACACGAAGATGCGGCGGGCTGGTTCGATCGCTGCGAAATCAGCGAGAACGACCGTCGCAAGATCGGACGCGACAACGCACGCCGTCTGTTCGGCCTGAAATAACAGGTAGCATCGCCGAACGCAACGGCGCGCTGTTCACCGGGAGCCTGTATGAACGCTGAGCGACTCGACGGAAATGTCGTCCCCGTCGGATCTGACGATGCCATCGATATTTCGGCGGTAATCGACCGCCGGCCGATCGGCCGCTTCCAGATCGGAATAATGATCCTGATCGGGCTGTCGGTCGTGATGGATGGATTCGACGTACAGGCGATGGGTTTCGTCGCGCCGTCCGTGATGCATGCGCTGGGCGTATCGCGCTCCGCGATGGGGCCGGTGTTCGGCACCAGCCTGATCGGCATGCTGATCGGCTCGCTGGTGCTTGGGCCGGTCGCCGACCGGATCGGCCGCCGGCCCGTACTGATCGGCGCGACCGCGTTTCTGTCGTTGTGCATGCTCGCTACATCGCTCGCGTCCACGCTGCCGCAACTGTTGATTCTGCGCTTCATTACCGGCCTCGGTATGGGCGGGATCATGGGAAACGCGATCTCTCTCGTCAGCGAATACAGTCCGGCGCGCAAACGCGTCACGTTGATGATGTGGGTATCGTGCGGCTTCACCGGCGGCGCCGTTTTCGGCGGCGTCGTTTCGGCTGCGGTAATTCCGCTGTGGGGTTGGCAGGCGGTGTTCGTATCGGGCGGCATCGTTCCGCTGCTGGTGGCGCTGGCGATGCTCACGTTTCTGCCCGAGTCGATGCAGTTTCTCGCGTTGCGTGGGCGCGATCTGCATCAGGTCGCGTTCTGCCTGAACAAAATCGATCCGTCTATCGACGCATACGGAAACCACCGCTATCGTGTTCATGAATCGACTCATCAAGGTGCGCCGGTCCGCGCGCTTTTTGCGTCGGGCCGCGCGGCCACGACGCTGCTGCTCTGGGGCATCAATTTCCTGAATCTGCTCGATCTGTTTTTCCTCGCGAACTGGCTGCCGACGATTGCCACCGACGCCGGCTACGACGTGTCGAGCGCGGCCATTGCCGGAACGCTGCTGCAAATCGGCGGCGTAGCGGGCACCATCGCGATGGGTCCGATGATCGATCGCTGGGGCTTCTCCCGCGTGCTGGTGCCGTGTTACCTGATCGCCGCATTGTCGATCGCGGCGATCGGCCAGAGCGCCCATGCGTCGTTTCTGCTGTTGCTGGTGTTCGTGACGATTAGCGGCTTCGGCATCGTCGGCGGGCAGCCGGCCAATAACACGCTGTCGGCCACGCTCTATCCGACCACGCTGCGCGCGACCGGCGTGGGATGGAGCCTCGGGATCGGACGCGCGGGATCGATCGTCGGTCCGATAGCTGCGGGCATTCTGATGGAGTTGCACTGGTCGTCTTCCAGGCTGTTCATCGCGGCGGCCGTTCCCGCGCTGCTTTCAGCGACGATGCTGATCGTACTGTCGCGCAGGAAGCTGCCCGCGATGATTGCGACGCGGCGAGAGTGAGAGCGAGAGCGAGAAGCGGCACGATAAAAAAGCGGCGCAAAGCATGGCTTTGCGCCGTTTTCATGAGAACCGGCTTTTACTTCTGCACGACGTTAAACACGCGGCGCAACGCCATCGAAAGCATCCTGAAGAAGCGCACGAATCGCCGCATATTCGACAGCACGCGGATTCCAGTAAGGATTCGCGCACGCCAGTTCCGCCGCGCGATCGAGTTGCGCACCGTCCATCCCGATGTCCTTCAGTCCGAGCGGCGCACCATTGGCGCGCGCGAGTTCGTAGACACCCAGCGCCGCATTGTCATGACCGACCGCACGCGCGATTCTGCGCATCGCGTCCGGCGCGGCCTTGTCGTTATAGGCAAGCGCGTGCGGCAGCACGATCGTATGAGTCTGCGCATGCGGCAGGTTGAAACTGCCGCCGAGCGTATGACACAGCTTGTGGTGCAATGCCATGCCCACATTGCCGAGCACGGTTCCACACAGCCACGCGCCATACAGTGCGTCAGCGCGCGCGTGCAGATCGCCCGAATCCGCAACGACACCGGGCAACGCACGCGCGATCGCCGCGATACCCTCTTCCGCCATCAGATTCATCACCGGGTTGGTGTCGCGCGCATAGAGACCTTCGGCCGCGTGCGCGATCGCATTGATCGCGCTCGTGACCGACAGATCGACCGGCAGCGAAACGGTCAGTTCGGGATCGTAGATAACGGTGCGCGGCAGAACCCGCAGGTCGGTCCCGGTTCGCTTCAGGCTGTTTTCAGTCAGACCGTAAATCGGCGTCATTTCGCTGCCGGCGTAAGTCGTCGGCACGGCCAGGATCGGCAAACCCGATTCCAATGCAATGGCTTTACCGAGCCCGATCGTCGAGCCGCCGCCCACCGCAATCGCACAGTCCGCGCCCAACGCGGCCGCCTGTTCGCGCGCTTCGATCGCGAGCGCCATCGGCACATGCATCGCGGCGCGATCGAAAATGCCGACCGCGCGCGAGCCGAGCCGCGCGGCAAGCGCTTCACCGATATCGCGCTGCTGCGGCGTGCAGAGAATCAACGCGCGCTGGGCGTTCAGATTCAGTACTTCGCGTTCGAGATGCTGCAAACTGCCGGCGCCGAATACGACACGAGCGGGCCGCGCGTTGTAGACGAAATCATGTAGGGGCATGCGTGGAATCCTGACGTTGCGTATTGGCGTCGACCTGATAGTCGACCTGATAATCGACCTGAAAGCGGGCAATCCGGACATCGCCCAGCACCTGCTTCACCCTTAAATGTTCGGGATGCTGAGCATAGTTGTCGAGCGCCTGCTGCGATTCGAAATCCGTCACGAGTACGACATCGCACGCATAATCCACCGCGCTCGAATCGAGCCCGATCTCCAGATGCGTCATGCCGGGAATCCGTCCGCGCAGGCCCTCGAAACTTTTCTTGACGAGTTGCCGCGACGCGGCCTTTTCTTCCGGCGTATCGCCGCGAACCCGCCACATCACGATATGGCGAATCATGCGTCACTCCCGGTCGGGTTGAGAACAAAGTCGTAATCGAGCGTGTGGAACGGAATATCCATCGGCGTGCCGTCCGGAGCAATGCCCGGCTCGTGCCCGACCCATTCGACGATCAGTTTCGAGCGAACGCCGAACACGGAATCGGAATCGAGGTATTGATCGCCGGCGCGAAACACGTGCGTAATGAGCGGCTCATAGCCTTGCGCCTTGATCCAGAAATGCAGATGCGCGGGCCGCCACGGATGCCGGCCGAGCGCATCGAGCATCCGGCCGACCGGGCCGTCGTAAGGGATCGGATAAGCCTCGGCCAGAATCGAGCGAAAGTGGAAACTGCCGTCCGCTTGCGTGCAGACCTTGCCGCGGGCACTGTGCGTCATGTCGCCGACTGCGTCCGTGACTTTCTGCACATCGTAGTAACCGTCTTCATCCGACTGCCACACATCGACCCACGCGCCCACCACCGGCTCGCCGTCCACACCGCGCACGCGGCCACTCACGAAGCACGGCGAACCCGGCGCGCCGTTCGACAGATCGGCGCCGTTTTCGAACAGCGGCGCGCCGTCGACGAAGAAAGGCCCCAGCACCGTCGCCTCGGTGCACACGGCGGGCTTGCGATTGTTCTGGGTCGTGACCAGCATCGACAGACCGAGCGTGTCCGACAGCAGCACGAATTCCTGCCGTTTGTCGTCGGTGATGTGACCGACGTCGGTCAGGAACTGGATGGCGTGAAACCATTCCTGCTCGGTCAGTTCGACATCGCGGGCGAACGCGTGCAGGTGCTGCACGAGGCTCGTCATGATCCGATGCAGCCGTTTATCGCCGCAGCCGTCCATGGACGCGAGTACCGCCTGGGTAATGGTGTCTTCGCTGATATTGCGCATCGTGGGTCTCCGGAACATAGGCGTTATGCCATTTTTGATTGTCGAATGTTAAGCGCCATGCGGGAGGAAAAAAACACGCTATAGTGAAATGATATTTCCACCCAGCGGAAGAATCCCGGCATGGACCGATGGACCCAGATTCATTTTTTTGTTCTGACGGCTGAAACAGGGAGCCTGTCGAAGGCCGCCGAGCGTCTCGACATGTCCAACGCGGCGGCCAGCCGCACGCTCGCGGCGCTCGAGGACCGCCTCGGCGCGCGCCTGATCGAACGCACGACCCGGCGGTTGTGGCTGACCGACGCCGGACGCGAATATCACCGTCGCTGCGTGGCGATTCTTGCGGAGATGGCCGAGGCAGACGCGGCCGCCGGCGACGCCACGGTAAATCCGCGCGGCACGTTGCGCGTGACCAGCTCCGTATCGTTCGCGATGATGCAGCTCGCGCCGTGGCTGCCCGAATTCAATGAACAGTATCCCGAACTATCGGTGGAGATCGTCGCGGCCAACCGTTACCCCGATTTCATCGAAGCCGGCATCGACGTCGCGATCCGCACGCGCGAGCACGAAGGCGATTCAGGCATCACGGTCAGACGGCTTGCGGAAACCCGGCGGGTTCTCGCGGCGTCTCCAGGCTATCTGGCGAAGCACGGCCGCCCGAAAACGCCGGAAGATCTCGCGCGTCACCGGATGCTGGTGTACGACCTCGCGGTCGACCCGTACGTACTGCATCTTTCGCGAGACGCCGAGACACGCGACGTTCCGATCGTCAGCGCGCTCGATTCGAACGAAGGCCAGGTGATCTGCGCCGCGGGCAGGGCCGGCATGGGCATCGTAATCCAGCCGCTCTACATCATCCACGACGAAATCGTCGCAGGACGGCTCGTGCCGATATTGAACGACTGGCAACTGCCGCGCCTGACGATCAATCTCGCGTACCAGAGCCGCCGGCACCAGCCCGCGAAAATTCGCGTATTCACGCAGGCATTGATCGATCGCTTCGAGCGACTGGAACTGACAAGAAAATGGACCGAGAAGATGTAGCGTTTGCGCGAGCGGCATCGCTGCGTTTGAACCGGCGACTCAGCGCCGTTTTCCTGGCTTTTCCACTCGGGCCTTCGCGGCGCGCATTGCCTCATCGAAGGTCGCTTCGGTCGCCACATGCCGATGGTCGACCGACACCAGCCAACTGCCGTGGGCAACGCACCACCTTATGCGCGAGTCTTGCAGCAGCAGCGAAAACCACCGCCAAAGGCTGGCATCTTCCATATTGGCGATCGCGAGTCCCCGCAGGCGGACGATCTCTAGCGGATCCAGACGTTCGTTACGGACGGTTGAAAGTGAAAAGGTCATAGCGGTCGCCAGGCTTCTCAGCACGGACATCACGAGGATTGATCGAAAACGATTTCGATAACAGCATAGCCGTGTACCAACGAAAATTCAAGGCACGCAAACCAGAGCCGTGAAATCGGCCGCTCTCCTCCCAATTCCTGAAGTCGCCGGACGGTCGCGTAGAATGTCGAAAATCGTTTTCGATCCCCAGCGAACCCAGAGAAAAGCGCAATGAACATTCACGAATTTGCAGCCATGCTCAAGCTGTCGATCAGCACGGTGTCGAAAGCGCTGAATGGCCGCGAGGACGTCAGTCCCGCGACCCGCAAGCGCGTACTGGAAGCAGCGGAACAGCACGGCTTTTCCCCGGACCCGGCCGCGCGCCGCTTGCGCCGGCAATCGGCCGACACGATCGCGTTCGTCGTGTCGGCGCCGCAAACGTCATTCGCGCATCCGTTCTTTCTCGACATGTTGATGGGCGTAAACGATGCGCTGGACAACAGCGGCTACCAGGTCATCGTCGCTTCCGCACGAAGCGTGGAGGCGGAGCTCGACGTGTTCAAGCGCCTGATAGAACGCCAGCGCGTCGATGCGCTGCTGTTCGGGCGCACGCGTCGGCAGGACGAACGCATTGCCTACCTGCTCGATAACGACATTCCGTTTGTCGCCTTCGGCAGAAGCGAGACCTCCGACGATTTCCCCTATGTCGATATCGATCATCGCGTGGTGGGCCGCGCCGGTTGTGCGCGCTTCATCGCGCTGGGGCATCGGCGGATTGCGCTCGTCCATGCCCCCGAGTATCTGATGTTCAGCCACCTCGAACATCAGGGATATGCGGACGCATTGCGCGCCGCCGGCATCAAATTCGACAAGGCCCTCTGTGTCGAAGCCGCGATTTCCGAAGAAGGCGGCGCGGATGCCGCCCGGCGCCTTCTCGAACTGCCCGACCCGCCCACCGCCATCGTGTGCGGCCATGACCTGATCGCGCTGGGCGTATTGCGCGGCATCGCGGAAACCGGCAAGGTGCCGGGCCGCGACGTGGGTGTTATCGGCGGCGACAATCATCCGATCGGCCGCTACGTCCAGCCGGCGCTCACGACCTTTACGGCCGAAACGCACCGTGCCGGCAAGCGGATGGCGGAAATGCTGCTCGAACGCTTTGCGGGCAAATCGCCGAAGGATCTGCAAGAGGTGTGGACGCCGGAGTTGATCGCGCGCGCGTCGGACGGTCCTCATCGTGTAACGGACGAGAATGCCGCGCAGAGCAAACCGAATCCGTCGAAACGAGGCCGCGCCGTTCGCGCATGAACGCCCCCGCCCGCCGCGAACGCTCAGATGGTCCCCACGCTGTCAGCGAGCCTTGCTCGCCCCACTCCAGCTCAGACCCAGGCTGGCCTGCAACGCGGGAACCCACTTCACGCAAGCCTGATACGCCAGCATCGCTCCGCCGACCGCGAACAGAACCGGAATCAGGAAGTCGTGACTCACGCGGGTGAATTCGAACACCAGCACCACGGCCGTAATCGGCATCTGCATCGAAGCCGCGAGAAACGCCGCCGCGCCGACGAT
This sequence comes from Paraburkholderia xenovorans, assembly GCF_046030735.1. GTDB lineage: Bacteria > Pseudomonadota > Gammaproteobacteria > Burkholderiales > Burkholderiaceae > Paraburkholderia > Paraburkholderia xenovorans_A. The sequence continues at coordinate 39,866 of NZ_JAQQBV010000029.1, read as the reverse complement.
CGCAAACGCGCCCAGCGACGCGCCCGGCCACAACATGCTCCACAACCCGCCGAGCACGATCGCGAGCAACGCGCCGTTCGCGAGTCCGGGCGTGAGCAAACCGCCTTCGGCGCCGGCGCGCAGACTGCTCGCCGTGATCACGACCTTCAGAACCAGTAGCATCGCCGCGAGGCTCAGGCTCAGGCCGCCGTCGAACGCGAGGCCCGCCGGCCCTTTGCCGTTGCCGAGCAACTGCGGGAAATGCATCGCCAGCACGCCGATGATCGCGAAGTTCAGCAGCGACAGCACCGGCAGACGCCAATCTTTCGGCGCCTGAGCGCGTGCATGCTTCGTCAGCGCCGTGAAGGCCCATGCCGCGACGCCGAATACCGGCCCGCACACTACCGCCCACACCACGAGCGACGCATTGAGCGTCAGCGACGGCACCAGGTACTGATGCTCGTTGCCGAGGCCCGCCTGTGCGACCAGCGCGGCCACCGCCGAAGTCGCGACCGCCGGCACGAGCGCCTTCCAGCCGAAGGTGCCGAGCAGCACTTCGAGTACGAACACCGCGCCGCCGAGCGGCACGTTGTACACCGCCGCGAGACCCGCGCCCGCACCGCACGCCACCATGACCCGGCTGTCCGCCACCGACAGTCCCGCGCGGCGCGACAACCAACCGGCGAGCGCCGAGCCGATCTCGCGCGGCGCGACTTCGCGGCCGAGCGGCGAGCCGAGTGCGACGGTGACGATCTGCAGTACCGCATGCACGGTCGTGCTCAGCATTGGCATGCGTGGATCGTCGGACTTCACGGCCTGGCGAATGCTGACCAGCGGCTTTCCAAAGCGATACAGCAACCACCAGCCGAGTCCCGCGACGAGACCGCAGATCGTCAGCACGATCACGCGCCGCTCGGGCGATGCGCCGCTGACGCCTTGCAGGAAACTCTCGCTGCTAACCAGATGCGCCGCGCTATAACCGAATGCGAGGTGCTGAATGCCGTGCAGCAGCAACGCGAGCAACATGCCGCCGAGACCCGCGCCGAGCCCCGTCAACAGCGTGACGACGACGAGCGCCTGCAGCGGACTGCGTTCGCGGCGCACGGGTGCGGAAGTGATGGACTTGACTGACATGACGCGTCGACCTGGCGGGTGTTAATGAGATAAGCGCCATGTTATGGCGCGTCGCAACATGAGTCCAATTGATTTTTCTGTTCGACTGATACGAATTACGCATATATCCAGTAGGCGCCGAGCTGGCTTATGTTCGCGCGATTTCAACCCGCCGACACGAAAAATCTCGACAGTCAAACCGACCGGAAATCAGATTGCCCAGGTATTAAATACACATTACAGATAACCGTCTAAATTCCCCACATATTAAATACGATAATTACATTAACCATACATAAACCATGCATTGATATTAAGCACGATATTTGCTCTCGGGATTAACACGGATAAACGCGGCTTCATTCATGCAAGCGTTTAACAGTCGGCGTACACTCGCTCGAAGCCCGCAGCATGGGGCGCACGGGGTTACGGAGCGGCCCGTCGTCGAAAGCGGGTTATTGGAGACTCAGGAGAACAATCAATGAGCTGGACACGGGAACAGAGAAACGTCACGATCGCCGCGTATCTCGGCTGGACGCTGGACGCATTCGATTTCTTTCTAATGGTGTTCGTATTGAAAGATATCGCGGCGGAATTCAATACGAAAATCCCTGCGGTTGCCTTCGGCATCATGTTGACGCTGATGATGCGGCCGGTCGGCGCGCTGATTTTCGGCTGGCTCGCGGACAAATACGGCCGACGCCCCACGCTGATGGTCAACATCGCGTGCTTCTCGCTGCTCGAACTGCTGTCCGGCTTCTCGCCGAACCTGACCACCCTGCTCGTGCTGCGCGCGCTGTTCGGTATCGCGATGGGCGGCGAATGGGGCGTAGGCGGCGCACTGACGATGGAAACCGTGCCGCCGAAATCGCGCGGCATCGTCTCGGGTCTGTTGCAGGCCGGCTATCCGAGCGGCTATCTGCTCGCGTCGGTGGTGTTCGGCGTGTTCTATCAGTACATCGGCTGGCGCGGGATGTTTTTTGTCGGCGTGTTGCCGGCGCTGCTCGTGCTGTACGTGCGTGCCCATGTGCCGGAGTCGCCCGCGTTCAAGACGCTCGAAAAGAAAACGCGTCCAGGTCTGATCGCCACGCTGAAACAGAACATCGGCCTGTCGCTCTACGCGATCGTGCTGATGACCGCGTTCAACTTCTTCTCGCACGGCTCGCAGGATCTGTATCCGACCTTCCTGCGGGTGCAGCATCAGTTCGATGCGCACACGGTGTCGTTGATCACGATCACGCTGAACGTGGGCGCGATGATCGGCGGTCTGTTCTTCGGCTGGATCTCGGAGCGGATCGGTCGCAAGCGCGCGATCTTCATCGCCGCGTTGATAGCGTTGCCGGTGCTGCCGCTGTGGGCGTTCTCGTCCACGCCGGTCCTGCTCGCGGTCGGCGCGTTTCTGATGCAGATCTCCGTGCAAGGCGCGTGGGGTGTGATCCCGGTGCACTTGAACGAGATCTCGCCCGATGAGATTCGCGCGACCTTCCCGGGTCTCGTGTATCAACTCGGCAATCTGATCGCATCCGTGAACGGACCGTTGCAGGCGAGCGCCGCGGAAGCGCACGGCAACAACTACGCGTTGATCATGGCGGTGGTGATCGGCATCGTGGCCGTGATGATTGCGGTGTTGATTCCGTTTAGCCGCGAACGTCGCGGCATCGATATGACGCAGTCGGCGAAACAGGTGGCCGCCCAGCTTTAAGCGTTCGAACTAAACAGCTATTTCGCCGGCGCGTTATCGTGCACAATAGCTACACAGGCGGCTCGAACCGCACGCGTCGGCGACGCGAATAAAAAGCAGCACGCAGGGCCAAACACAGGTAGCAAGCAATACGAGGCCGTTCCGATTTCCATCGGAACGGCCTTTTTTATTTCCGCGCGTTTTTGACGCAACGCGCGCCTTTGGGAGCAGACCCTCGTCAGGTCTTCTAGAGGAGTTAATCGACAGACACCCCTTGATCGCTATCCACACTTTCTTTATCTTGAAAAAAACGGCTGTTTCAAATCGACATTTGAATCGCTTGTTTGCGGGCCGGACGCCCGGCAACTGGGAGACGCAACATGGCAGTTCGCACAACAGGCCGGCATGCCGGCGACACGAAATCCCGCATCCTCGACGCCGCCGAAACGCTCTTCATCGAATGCGGCTATGAGGCCATGTCTTTGCGCCAGATCACTTCGCGCGCCGAAGTCAATCTGGCGGCAGTCAACTATCACTTCGGCAGCAAGGAATCGCTGATTCATTCGATGTTGTCGCGCCGGCTCGACCGGCTCAACCAGGAGCGGGTCAAACTGCTCGACCGCTTCGACGAAATGCTCGGCGCGCGCCTGACCTGCGAGCATGTGCTCGGCGCGATGTTCATTCCGGCATTGCGGCTATCGCGTGATCCGCGCGTCGGCGGCAAGGCGTTTTTGCGTTTGCTCGGGCGCGCTTATACCGATCCGTCCGCGTTCATTCGCGACTTTCTGAATGGGCACTATGCGTCGGTGGCGGTGCGCTTTTTCGACGCGTTCCAGCGCGCGCTGCCGCATCTGCCGCGCGAGGAACTCGGCTGGCGTCTGCACTTCGCGATCGGCGCGCTATCGGGCGTGCTGGCCGGCACCGATACCGACAGCCTCATTTCGGAGTTCTCGCAAGGCAAGTCGATGAACGATCTGCAACTGATCGCACGTCTCGCGTCGCTGATGGTCGCGGCACTCAAGGCGCCGCTGCCCGACGGCTCGCAACTCGCGACGTTCGCCGCCGTGCTGGGCGACGCCACCGAGGGCGGTGTGGACTGTCCGGTACAGAGCGCGGCACAGGCGGCCGGCACCCCGCAGCAGACGTCCGGCGCGGCACCGACGGACTCGGCGAACTCCGACGGCGAGCGCCGCGGCGGCGGCGACATCGAGGCGAGTTCGTGGCAGCACTCGTTGCAGGGCACAGCATAAAACCCGGCGTCAAAACGCTATGTGAAACGCGGCCTGAAGCAGACGGCGCCCACTCGGGCCGTCCGCGCACAACCGGGAACGAAACGTGCGTTGCGGATTTCGCGTGAGAGCGCCGCGCCGCACTAACGATAAGCAGCGACAGGCAACCCGAAACACCGGATACACAGCAGACCGAAACATCATGAAAACAACCGACCCGAGCAGCACGTCCAGGTCGCGCACCTAAGCGCCGTGCCGCTGTCGAACAGCAGACAGGCACGATGCAAACGTGACTGGGTCGCGCGGCCCGACAGCGCCCCGCAGCACACGGCGAAGCAGAACCGCCAATGAAGATCGACAGAACGCGAGCCGTCCGCGCCCCGTGGATGCATTCGCACGCACCATCGAAACAGGAGGAAACGTCATGCCGTGGTTCATCCTTGTGCTCGTCATCGCCGCTCTGGCGCTCACCTATGTCCAGGCCCGCGCGTCCTGGTGGCTCGCTTTCATGATCGTCTGGGTGGCGGCCGCGCATGTCAGCGGCGCTGCGGGTCCGGTGGCGACCACGATCCTCGCTGTCGTGTTCGTGCTGCCTGCTCTCGTGCTGACGCTCAAGCCGCTGCGCCGCGCGTGGCTCGCGAAACCGGTGCTCGATATCTTCCGCAAGATCCTGCCGGAGATGTCGCCGACCGAGCGCGACGCGATCGAAGCCGGCACCGTCTGGTGGGACGCCGAACTGTTTTCCGGCCGCCCGCACTGGGACACGCTGCTCGGCTACGGGCCGGCCACGTTGACCGCCGAAGAACAGTCCTTCCTCGACGTCGAATGCGAGCATCTATGCGATCTCGCGAACGACTGGGAAACCACCGTGGTGTGGCAGGACCTGTCGCCGGCAACCTGGCAGTACATCAAGCAAAGCGGCTTTCTCGGCATGATCATTCCGAAACAGTACGGCGGCAAGCAGTTCTCCGCGTACGCGCATTCGCAGGTCATCATGAAGCTCGCCACGCGCTGTTCGGCGGCCGCTGTTTCGGTGATGGTGCCGAACTCGCTCGGCCCCGCCGAATTGCTGATGCACTACGGCACCGAAGAACAGAAGAACCACTATCTGCCGCGGCTCGCGCGCGGCGACGAAATCCCCTGCTTCGCGTTGACGAGCCCGTACGCGGGTTCGGATGCGGCGGCGATTCCGGACGTCGGCATCGTCTGCAAGGGTATTCACGAGGGTCGCGAAACGCTGGGCTTTCGCGTGACGTGGGACAAGCGCTACATCACGCTCGGGCCGATCGCGACCGTGCTCGGTCTCGCGTTCCGCGCGCTCGACCCGGACCATCTGCTCGGCACGGAAGACGAACCGGGCATCACCTGCGCGCTGATTCCGACCGACCATCCGGGCGTGAACATCGGCCGCCGCCATTGGCCGCTCAACGCGGTGTTCCAGAACGGCCCGAATTCGGGCAAGGACGTGTTCATTCCGCTCGACTGGGTGATCGGCGGTCGCGCGCAGGTCGGCAACGGCTGGCGCATGCTGATGGAGTGCCTCGCGGCCGGCCGCGCGATTTCGCTGCCGTCGTCGAACGTCGGGATGGCGAAGATCGCCGTGCGCGGCACCGGCGCGTATGCGGCGATTCGCCGCCAGTTCCGCACCCCCGTCGGCAAATTCGAGGGCGTGCAGGAAGCGCTCGGCCGGATGGGCGGCAACCTGTATGTGATGGACGCGGCGCGCCGTTTGTCCGCGCACGCGGTGGACCTCGGCGAAAAGCCGTCGGTGATTTCGGCGATCGCGAAGTATCACATCACCGAACGCGCGCGCATGGTCATCAACGACGGGATGGATATCGCCGCCGGCAAGGGCATCTGCATGGGGCCGTCGAACTTTCTCGCGCGCGCCTATCAGCAGGTGCCGATCGCGATCACGGTGGAAGGCGCGAACATTCTGACGCGCTGCCTGATCATCTTCGGCCAGGGCGCGATTCGCTGCCATCCGTACGTGCTGAAGGAAATGGCCGCGACGCGCGAAACCGATCGCGCGAAGGCGCTGCGCGATTTCGACGAAGCGTTCTTCGGCCACGTCAGCTTCACGCTGTCGAACGTGGTGCGCAGCTTCGTCTACGGGATCACGGGCGGTGCGTTCATCGCGAGACCGCAGGCCGCGCATGCGCCGCTGCATGCGTACTATCGCGCGGCCACTCGCGTCTCCACCGCGTTCGCGTTGCTCGCCGACGTTTCGATGTTCGTGCTCGGCGGCGATCTGAAGCGGCGCGAACGGATTTCCGGGCGTCTCGGCGACGTGCTCTCGCAGCTCTACCTGATCTCCGCAACACTTAAGCGTTTCGAAGACGAAGGTCGTCAGCCGGAAGATCTGCCGCTGGTGCGCTGGGGCGTCGAAGATTCGCTGTACCGCGCACAGCACGCGCTCGACGGCGTGCTCGCGAACTATCCGAACCGTTTCGCGGCCGGCCTCGTGCGTGTGCTAGCGTTTCCGTTCGGGCTGCCGTATCGCGAACCTTCGGACCAGCTTGGCACCGGGATCGCCGAACTGATGCAAACGCCTGGCGCCGCGCGCAACCGGCTCGTATCGGATTCCTACGTTCCGCATCCGGACGTCGACGCGCTCGGTTACGGCGAGCTGGTGTTCGAACTGAATCCGCGCTTCACGCAGATCGACCAGAAACTGCGCGACGCGGTCAAGCAGGGCCTGCTCTCGCCGCTGCCGCAAAGCTTGCCGCAACTGGCCGCGTGGACCGACGAGGCCGAGCAGAAAGGCCTGCTCGACGCCGACGATCGGCGCGTGCTGGAAGACTACGCGCGTTATGGCGCGCAGGTCGTGAAGGTCGACGATTTCCCCGCGGACTTCGACATGCTCGCCGGTTTGCAGAAGCGCAAGGAGGCGCTCGACAAGGCGCTCGAACTCGCGGCGTGAACTCGCAAAAAAGACATGCCGCTGAGACACACTCAAGCGGCCCAACTCAGTGCACACTGACGCAGATCCTATAGGCCCTTAATGAACCCCAACAGGGCTTACCTCGGAGCGTGGTCAGCGGAGCAGGCAACGACATGAACGACTCTTACCTGAATTTCGTCAACTCGCCGTTCGGCGCGCGCCTCGCGCGCTCGCTCGGCCTGCCACAGCCCGAGGTGCTGCGCCGCTATCGCGCGGACCGTCCCGAGTTCGACGGGCTGGTGGCGATCGGCGCGGCACGCGAACCGCAGTTGCTGGATGCACTCGCGAATCTGGTCGCGAGTATCGGCGTGACCAGCGTCGCGCATGAAAGCGCGGCGCCGTGGGTGCCGCTCGCGAATCGGCACGGTCTGATGACCGGCCGTTTCGAGGCCGCCGATTCCGGCTCGCCGGGCAAGCTCGCCGCGCTGCTGTTCGACGCGAGCGGAATCGAAGACAGCAGCCAGCTCGAACCGCTGCATGCGTTCTTTCACGATACGCTGCGCTCGCTCGGCAAATGCGGGCGCATCGTCGTGCTCGGCCGCACGCCCGAGCGATGCGCGAATCCGCGCCAGTGGACCGCGCAACGCGCGCTCGAAGGCCTCACCCGTTCGCTCGGCAAGGAAGCGCGGCGCGGCATCACCGCGAATCTCGTGTATGTCGAAGCAGGCGCGGAGAGCGCGCTGGATGCGACGCTGCGGTTCTTTCTGTCGCCGCGTTCGGCCTATGTATCGGGCCAGGTCGTACGGATTGCCGCAAGCGTGCAGACGGAAAAGCCGGCCTTCGACTGGCAGCAACCGCTCGCCGGCAAACGCGCGGTGGTCACCGGCGCGGCGCGCGGCATCGGCGCGGCGATCGCGGGCGTGCTTGCAGCCGAAGGCGCGCACGTGATCGGCATCGACATTCCGTCGGCGAGCGATGCACTCGATGCGACCGTCCGCCAGTTGAACGGCACCGCCCTCGCGTTCGACATCGCCGCGCCCGAAGCGCCCGCACAGATCGCCGCGGCGCTCGATGAACTCGGCGTCGATATCGTCGTGCACAACGCGGGCATCACCAAAGACAAAACCATCGCGAAGATGACCGACGCCGCGTGGCAAAACGTCATCGACATCAATCTTTCCGCGCAGGAGCGGATCGACGACGCGCTGCTCGCCGCCGGCATTGTGCGCGACGGCGGGCGCATCGTCGCCGTGTCATCGATCAGCGGCATCGCGGGCAATCTCGGCCAGACCAATTACGCGACGTCGAAAGCCGGCGTGATCGGCCGCGTGCAGAGCATGGCGCCGCTTCTGCGCACGCGCGGCATCACGATCAACGCGGTCGCGCCCGGCTTCATCGAAACGCAGATGACCGCGAAGATTCCGCTGACCATTCGCGAAGCCGGCCGCCGGATGAATTCGATGAGCCAGGGCGGCCAGCCGGTCGACGTCGCGCAGACCATCGCGTGGCTCGCGCATCCGGGCTCGGCCGGCGTGAGCGGCCAGATCGTGCGCGTGTGCGGTCAAAGTCTGATCGGAGCATGAGCATGGGCGAGCCGTTCGGAGAAGGTCCTGAGTTCGGCGTGCCCCGCCCCGATGCGGCGCGGCCTGACGCCGCGCGACCGAGAACCGTCGTCGTCGAGCCGTTGCCCGCGCCGGGCAAGCTGTATGCGCGCGCGTTGTCGGGCCTCGTCAAGCGCGGGCGCGATACGCAACTGCCGGCGCTGCGCCTCGTGCGCCCCGCGGTCGCGCTCGACCCCGGCTCGATCTGGCGCTATGCGCGCGTGTGCGGCTTCATCCCCGAGCACGGCGTGCCGCTCACCTATCCGCATCTGCTCGCGTTTCCGCTGCATCTGCTGATGCTGACCGACCCCGCGTTTCCGTGGCCGGCGCTCGGACTCGTGCATCTGGCCAATCACGTGCGGTTGCGCCGGCCGCTCGCGTACAAGGACATGTTGCGCGTCGAAGTCGAATTCGGCGCGCTGTTGCGTCACGACAAAGGCCAGGCGTTCGTGCTGCACACACGCATGTACCGGCGCGGCGAGGCCGTGTGGGACGGCGACAGCGTCTATCTGAAACGCGGCGTGACGGCGAGCGGCAGTGTGCTCGATCCGCTCGAACCGGGCTCCGATCCGCTGCAACGCATCGCGCGCTGGCAGTTGCCGTCGCAACTGGGGCGCGACTACGCGAAAGTTTCCGGCGACTACAACCCGATTCACCTCACTGCACTGTCGGCGAAGGTATTCGGCTTTCCGCGCGCGATCGCCCACGGCATGTGGACGCTCGCGCGTGCCGCGGCCGCGCTGCAACCGCCAAAGCCGCTCGCCGAAGCCACGCTCAGCGCCGAATTCAAACTGCCGATGCTGCTGCCCGGCGAAGTCTCGCTGTGGAGCGCGTCGTCATCGCTGATCGAACGCGATATCGAAGTGCGCGATATCGGCGGAGAAAAACCGCATCTGCGCGCCCGCATGCGCTGGAAGCTGCAATGACCGCAATCACCGACCTCACGACCCAGGAGACGAGCATGTCCAACCCGCTGCCCGCCGTGCGCCGCGTCGCCATCGTCGGCGGCAACCGGATTCCGTTTGCCCGCTCGAACACCGCGTACGCGACCGCGTCGAATCAGGACATGCTGACCTTCACGCTGCAAGGGCTGATCGACCGCTACGACCTGCACGGCCTGCGTCTCGGCGAAGTCGCGGCCGGCGCCGTGATCAAGCATTCACGCGATTTCAATCTGACGCGCGAATCGGTGCTCTCCACCACGCTGGCGAAGGAAACACCCGCTTACGACGTGCAGCAGGCCTGCGGCACCGGTCTCGAAGCGGCGATCCTGGTCGCCAACAAGATCGCGCTCGGACAGATCGAAGTGGGCATCGCGGGCGGTGTGGATACGACCTCGGACGCGCCGATCGGCGTCAACGAACGCATGCGCAAGATCCTGCTCGAAGCGAATCGCGGCAAGAGCACGGGCCAGCGTGTCGGCGCGCTGAGCAAGCTGCGTCCGGGGATGTTTTTCAAGCCGCTGCTGCCGCGCAACGGCGAGCCGCGCACCGGATTGTCTATGGGCGAGCATTGCGAACTGATGGCCAAGCGCTGGAACATCTCGCGCGAAGCGCAGGACGTGCTCGCGTTCGAGAGCCACCGCAAGCTCACCGACGCTTACGCGCGCGGCTTCGTCAACGATCTGATGACGCCGTATCGCGGCCTCGCGCGCGACAACAACCTGCGCGCGGATCTCACCCTCGAAAAGCTCGCCGGCCTGAAGCCGGTGTTCGACCGCGATGCCGGCACGCTGAGCGCCGGCAACTCGACGCCGTTGACCGACGGCGCCTCCGCCGTGCTGCTCGCAAGCGAAGCATGGGCGGCCGAACGCGGGTTGCCGGTGCTGGCTTATCTGAGCTGGTCGGAAACCGCCGCGGTCGACTTCTTCGACAAGAAAGAAGGCCTGCTGATGGCGCCAGCCTATGCGGTGCCGCGCATGCTCGCGCGTGCCGGCCTGACGCTGCAGGACTTCGATTTCTACGAAATTCACGAAGCTTTCGCCGCACAGGTGTTGTGCACGCTCGCGGCGTGGCAGGATGACGAGTATTGCCGCACGCAACTCGACCTGAACGGCCCGCTCGGCGCGATCGACCGTTCGAAGCTGAACGTGAACGGCAGTTCGCTCGCCACCGGCCATCCGTTTGCCGCAACCGGTGGGCGGATCGTCGCGGGACTGGCGAAGCTCCTCGCGCAACTCGACAAACCGGCCGGCACGGCGCGAGGTTTGATCTCGATCTGCGCGGCGGGCGGCCAGGGTGTCGTCGCGATTCTGGAACGCTGAGCCGCGCCGGCGCGGCGGCACTCGCTTCAACGTTTTACCGGCTGCTGTTTTGACCACCGCGGAACCAGCACATAAACAATCGAAGCCACCGCTTCAGGAGACGACCGATGACCGAGCCCACGCAAGCCCCACTGTCGCCCGCCAGCGAGCCCCATGCGTCAGCGGCGCCTCACGCGCCGAACACCGACGGCATCTGGTACAACGCGTACCCTCTCGACGTCCCGCATGAAATCGACGTCACGCAATACGAATCGATCGTGCAATTCTTCGACGAATGCATCGAAAAATTCCGCGAGCGCGTCGCATACGTGAGCGTGGGGGCCAACCTGACCTACGGCGAACTGGGCCGCAAAGCGACCGCGTTCGCCGCGTACCTGCAGAACATCGGCGTGAAGCCCGGCGAACGTGTCGCGATCATGTTGCCGAACACGTTCCAGTATCCGGTCTCGCTATTCGGCGTGCTGAAAGCGGGCGCGGTGGTGGTCAACGTGAATCCGCTCTACACGGTGCGCGAACTCGCGCATCAGTTGAAGGACAGCGGCGCGCAAACCATCATCGTGTTCGAGAACTTCGCGAAGACTGTCGAAGACGCGCTGCCGGGCACCAAGGTGCAGAACGTGATCGTCACGGGTCTCGGCGATCTGCTCGCCGACGGTCTGAACCTGAAAGGACGCCTGCTCAACTTCATGCTGCGCCACGTGAAGAAAATGGTGCCCGCGTACCGTTTGCCGCAAGCGGTGCCGATCCTCGAAGCGCTCGCAATCGGCTACACGCGCCCGTTGACGCCGGTGCGCGCAAGCCGTGACGACATCGCGTTCCTGCAATACACCGGCGGCACGACCGGCGTGGCGAAAGGCGCGATGCTCACGCACAAGAACATCATCGCGAATCTGCTGCAGGCGAAGGCGTGGTCCGAGGGCCAGTTGAACGGCGACATCGAAACCGTGCTCACGCCGCTGCCGCTCTATCACATCTATTCGCTGACGGTGAACGCGCTGATCTTCATGGGGCTCGGCGGGCGCAACATCCTGATCGCCAATCCGCGCGACATGAAGCGCGTGATGATGATCATCCGTCACGAGACATTCACCGGCATTACCGCGGTCAACACGCTTTACAACGCGTTTCTCGACAACGAAGAATTCCGCAAGCGCGACTTCTCGAACCTGAAGCTCGCAATGGCCGGCGGCATGGCGACGCAGAAGTCGGTCGCCGAACGCTTCAAGGCCGTCACCGGCAAGCCGATCATCGAGGGCTACGGGCTCACCGAATGCTCGCCGATCGTGTCGATGAATCCGGTCGACCTCGCCAATCTGCGCGACTTCGAAGGATCGATCGGCCTGCCCGCGCCATCCACGCAAGTGCGCTTCAGGAAGGACGACGGCACGTGGGCGAACATCGGCGAAGCGGGCGAACTGTGCGTGAAGGGTCCGCAGGTGATGAAAGGCTACTGGAATCGTCCGGAGGAAACCGCCAAGGTGATCGATGACGACGGCTGGCTCGCCACCGGCGACATCGGCGTAATGGATTCGCGCGGCTTCATGCGTCTGATCGATCGCAAGAAGGACATGATCCTCGTGTCGGGTTTCAACGTGTATCCGAACGAAATCGAAGACGTGATCGCGATGCATCCGGACGTGCGCGAAGTCGCGGCAATCGGCGTGCCCGACGAGGCGCAAGGCGAGCGCGTGAAGGTGTTCGTCGTGAGGCGCAATCCGTCGCTGAGCGCGGAACAGGTGATCGCGCATTGCCGCAAGAACCTGACCGGCTACAAGGTGCCGAAGCTCGTCGAGTTCCGCGACGAGCTGCCGCAAACCAATGTCGGCAAAATTCTGCGCCGCGCGCTGCGCGATGAGGAACTCGCGAAGCAAAAGTCTGCCTGAGAGGCAGGGCGCGCCGCGCCGTCACCTTTCGGAGAGCTTCATGAAGCACAGCATGTCCGCACACTCGCGCCGTTTGCTGCATAGGCCGGGCTTCATGTACCTCGACCGCAAGCGGCTGTCGCAAGCCATGCTGATCGGCGCGCTCGCAGCCGCGTTCGTAACACCCCCGGCATTCGCGCAGAACGACGACACCCCGCCCCCGCTCGACGCCGCCAGCGCGGCCAAGGCGCCGCCGGCCACGCCGTCGTCGCAGGTCGGCAAGCTCACGCTGGACCAGCAGGTGAAGTGGCTGCGCAGCGCGCAACAGAGCGGCGCGATGGCGAAGCTCGAGGACGACCAGCTCGTCGCGCTCTTCAAGTCGCTCGATCCGCTTGCGCTGCCCCGCTATATCAAGGAAGGGCCGAACGGCTACGCGTCCTACGAGTTCACGATGGCGCGTTCGGAACGCATTCACGGCCAGTGGCCCGACAAAGCCGATCACATGCTGGTGCGGATCGCGCGCGATCCGCTGCGAATCTACGCGAAATGGCTGCCTGACGGCGCGCACGCGGGCCAGGAAGTCATCTACGACGAATCCAGACGCACCGACGAAATGTACGGCCACCTCGGCGGCCTGCTCAACGTATTGCCGCTGTGGACCTCGCTGAACGGCTCGCTGGCGCGTGCGCAATCGAACCATCAGATACGCGATCTGGGCACCGAGTACATCGCGAATCAGTATCTTGCCGAAGGCAAGAAATACATCGAAGCCGGTTTGCCGCGCTCGACCCAGGTGGAAGTCAGAACCATCGACGGCGTGCGCGTCGTCGCGTTCACATTCGAAACGCCCACCGGCCAGCCCCAGTTCTACGCGAAGAAGGAAACGCTCGGACTCGATCTGCGGCATCCGTATTTCCGCACCGTCGAGTCTTACGACAACGACGGCAAGATCTTCGAGAAGATCGTTTTTGAAACCATCACGCCGAAGACCTTCGACGACGCCACGTTCGATCCGAAGAACGCGGAGTACAAGTTCTAACGAACACGGCGCGGCGTCAGTACGAACGCCGCGTCAACGCTGCGTTCGCGGCTGTGTTCGATCATCAGGCCGCCGCGTGTCGCGAGCTGTCTGAGCACGAAATAATCGGAAGCGCGCGTGAGGCCGATCAGCGATGCAGGCGTTTGCGCAAGACGCGGCGCGAGCGTCGCGTACCACAGCGTGCCGATATCGTCGCCGGTGTCCAGTACGGGTACGTTCATGCGTGCGAGGTGCCGCGCGAACTCCGCGCCGCGCGCGAGCGTCGTATCGACTACCGCTATCGTGCCGGGCTCGACGGCCGCTTGCGCGAGCCACGGCCAGACACCGCTCACGCCGGCCGCCGCCACCGGGCACCACGCGCCTGCCGTCATGAACGTGCGACGATCCATGCTTTCATCCCATGCTCAGGTATAGCCGCGACGATCGCGCCACGCCGCCGGCCAGATACCCTGCTTGCCCGGCGCGAGGATGCCGTTCGGGTCGAGTGCGTCCTTGATCGTTTCCGAAAGACGTAGCAACGCGCCGTCGTTGAAACTGTATTGAGCCGCGGCAAAATCCATGTACGCGAGATGCGCGCGATATTCGCCGTAACCCGCCGCGCGCGCATCGCTCATCAGAGCGCGCAGCAATGCACCGGCCTGCTCGACCTGGTTTGCGTCGTCGCGATCGAAAATCGCCGCGAAGATGTGATGCAGATGCCGCGCGCCCGCCGTAAAACCGCCGTAGTAATCGAAGCCGTATTCCGCGGCGCGGGTCTTCACCATCGTGTATTGGCGCAGCGCGTCGCGTCCGGTGGCCGGGCACACCGGCGCGAAATCCACGTGCGCCCCCGCGCCGCCACGCCAGTCGAGCATGCGAAACGCGCTCATCGCCGGAATGCCCGCGAGATTGCGATCGCCGCCCGCCACGGGTTGCGCGTCGCCGTTATAGCGCGTGGCCGAGAGCCGCGCTTGCGGCACGCGCGCGAACGCACGCTGCACGATCGCGTAACGCGCGTCGATCAGTTCAGGCGTGCCGTATAGCGCGAAATGCAGATTCCAGCGGCCGACGTTCAGCTTGTCGAGCATCGCCGCGACGGCCGACTCGGGCATCGCGCCTGTGCCCTCGTACCACTGCGCTCGCGCCGACAAACCTGCGGCCCGGCGCAGACCGCCTTCGATCACCGCGTGATTGCGGATCGTGCCGTCGAGACGCAGCGGACGCAGCATCTCCACGATCGCTTCGAGATCCTCTTCATGCTGGAACTGGATTTCGCCGAGCAGATACGCGGGCGGCGCCGGCATCAGCCACACGCCGAGTTTCGTGACGATCCCGTAGTTCGACTGCATGAACATCGAATCGAACGACGGTCCATAACCTGGCTGATACAACTGCCACGCCGTGCCGATGTCGATGCCGCCCATGCCCGTACGCAACACGTCGCCGTTGGCCAGCACCACTTCCATTCCGCACTGCTGCGCCGCATGATCGCCGTAGTCGGTATAGCCGAAACCGCGCTCGAGCGTATTGCCGACCACACTGCCCCACCCCGCCGCCGGCGGATCGACCCACAAACGGTAGCCCTTGTCGCGCAGATGCGCGTACAGATCGAAGTACGTGACACCCGGCTCAACGAGCGCATACGCGAGCGACTCGTTCACTTCGATGATGCGGTTCATCCGTTGCAGATCGAGCACCACCGACCCCGGCAGACGCGGCGCCGCGCCACCATACGCGAAGTTGCGGCCGGTGGAGACCGTCCATAGCGGAATGCGGAATTGATTGGCAATCCGTAGCACGGCACGAATCTCGTCGACGGATGCGGGCAACAGCGCGGCCGATGCCGCAAACGCTTCGCGCTCGCCCGGCGCGAACGGATCGAGATACGCGGCAAGCCCCGCTGCCGAGGTCACCACGTGCGCGTCGCCGACGATCGCGCGCCATGCGGCGAGCGCCTCGTCGAATGACGCGGCGGAAAGTTTCGGCGGCAAGCTGCGGGTCAAAGTATCTCCTTTACGGCGATGGCGCGTGAGCGATTGCGTTCGGCATCGGTCATGTGGGGTCGCGCGAACTTATCGGTGCATTCCACCGCCGCCGTGCGGCATCGCGCCCGCGCCGTGCCAACCGCCATGTCCGCCGATGCCCATCCCGTACGAACCGCGCGAGTAGCGCACATGATCCATACGATGAAAATGATGGAAGCGGTCGACAAACACGAACGATACGCCGCCGACGAACGCCACCGGCGGTCCCCAGAACCATGGATCGTAGTAGTAGACCGGCGCGGGCGCCAACGCCTGCGCGCCTTCATCGCCCTCGACGATCTGCCACGAACCGTCCGGCTGCAGACACGCGCGGCCAGTGACCGGTTGCATGACGCCGTCGATTTCCGCCTGCCCCGCAACGAGGCGGCACGTCGGCGAGTCGTTCGGCTGCGCAACGGCAGCCGCAGTGGCGACGTCGGCGTCGTCCGTATTGGCGTTGACTTGCGCCGCGCAACCGGCACACACGAGCAGACCACCCAGGCCGACGCCTAGCCCCGCGCTGAATCGATGAAAAGTAAACATGATGAACTGCCTCGACGCTCCGGCTTTGCGACACGCGGGCAGCGTGCCGGCGCCGTGAAGGCCCCGTCGGTTTGCCTCGCCCGGACTTGCAGTCGAGCCTCTGTCGGTATCTCAACTGCAAGGTCCTGCTGCAAGTAAACGATGCGCTACGCGACGCTATTCCGCCGGCCGCACCTGAGCACCGGACATTTCTGTTACTACGTGTTTCCGCGCCGGTTCAGGTGCGAATCCGGCCGCAACTCGCACTACTGCCACGCTTCCGGCTTCCCTCCAAGCGCGCTGCACACATCCACTGCAATCGAGCGCAGTTTGCCTTCCGCGATCGGCCCCGACAGCGCGTAGCCCATGCCGTCGCTGACCCAGTAGAACGTGCGGCGGTTGCCGTCGCGAAACAGACGGAACGCGGTTTCGTCGCGCGAGATGCCGGTGATGTAGAGCGTGAGACGCGCGCCGCTGCGATTCTCGTACATGAACTGCGCGGCCGGTCCCGCTTCTCCCGGCAGCAGACGCCCGCCCACCAGTGAGTACCCATACTCCTGCAACGACGGCACCGACAATTTCCGGTTCAGCCGTTTCGACAGCCAGTTGATCAGATGCTCTTCTTCGCTCGCGGCCACTTCCACCGGATGGCGCTGCTCGGGCGTATACACCGCATAGGCGATGTCGGCGCGCTGCGCGAAGTTCATCGGCTGACCGCCGAGGCCGTTCCACGCGCCGCCCGTCAGACGCGGCGCGAGCGGGCCGAGCGCCAGCGCGAGTCCCGCGCCGAGCGCAAGCCAGCTTGCCGCGAGACCGGCGCGTTGCCACCACGGCCTCGTCCGGCGCACCACGATGAAGGCCGGTTCATCATCTGAAGCGACCGCGGGATGGCTGCCGCGCCTATCTTCATACGCAGCCCCTTGCGGCAGAAGCGGCGCGCCGCACAACGCCCGCAGCGCCGCTTTCTGCGCGCGCCACGCCGCCACCCGCGCTGCGGCTTGCGGATGCTGTTCGAGTTGTGCCTCGACCGCGGCGCGCCCGGCGGGCGTCAGTTCGCCGTCGACGAACGCCGACAGCGCTCGCAGATCGAGCCCTTCGGGCAAGCTGGAATCGTGGTCGTCGTTATTCATCACGGATTTCTCACTACTTTCAGCGGCTGGGTCTTGCGCGCCGATCCGTCGGCCGGCCCCTCCGTCAGCAGCACGCGCACGTGCTCACGCGCGCGCGACAGCCGCGACATCACCGTGCCGATCGGCACGCCGAGCGCGCTCGACGCCTCCTGGTAAGTCAGTTCCTCCACACAGACGAGCAACAGCACTTCGCGTTGCTCGAGCGGCAGACAATATAGCGCCCGCTGCAGATCGCGCAGCACCAGACCGTCGACTTCGCCATGCGGCGCCTCGAGCGTGCGCCACGGCGCGCTTTCTTCGTCGACGGCAATTTCGCGGCGCCCGCGCAACTGATCGATGTACAGATGCCGCAGGATCGTCAATAACCACGCGCGCAAGTTGCTGTTCGGCCGGAACGCGGACCAGCGCGCGAGCGCACGCTCCGCCGTATCCTGCACGAGGTCGTCGGCCCACGCGCGGTCGCCCGTCAGTGCGCGCGCATAGCGGCGCAACTGCGGGAGCCACGAAATCACTTCCGCTTCGAAATTCACCCGGTACGCGAATGCTCAATAGCCGCCGCTACTGCCACTGCCGCCGCTGGTGGCGGACGCGCCGCCGTCGGTTCCCGACGTGCAGGCGGTGGTCGCGAGCGAACCCAGCGCGAGCGCGCAGAGCATGAGGACGGCGGAAAGGATGCGGGATGCTTTCATGTGGAGTCTCCTGATGACGTCCAGCCTCGGCAGATGCCGGCAAGGCGCCGATCGGCATACGCGAAATGCGCTGCCATGCTGATTGAACGCAAACCGACGCGGCTTTATTCCACGCGCGCGTCTCTTTCTTCCGCCATCTTTTCCGCCAGCCGCGCGGCAAACCGTGCAGGCAGGACCGCAGAACGCATCATTCGTCGGCAGATTCGTAACTCAACGTTACAGCCAGGCGTTATCAGATGCTTATGTCCGCGCAAGCCGTTATAGTGGACGCAGTTCGCCCGCCCACGCGTTCTGCCCCCACACAGGGTAGAATCGCGGCGAACAACCGTCTTTCTAACCTGAATTGTCCATGGCTTCTGCAGAATCGCATCCGCAAAACGACTTCATGAATGCTGCGCGCAAGGAACGAAAGCGCGTCGAGATCTACCTCGTCAACGGCATTCGCCTGACAGGGTGCATCGAGTCGTTCGATCAGTATCTGGTGATGCTGCGCACGCCTGTCGGCCTGCAAGGCATCTACAAGCGCGCGATCTCGACGATCCAGCTCGACACGGGCACGCGCCCCGCGCCGCGCGCCGGGCGTCCTTCGCATGGCGAGCACACCACGCGCGGCCCGCACGGCTCGCGTGAACCACGCGACCATCGCGAGCCGCGTGAACCACGTGAACCGCGCGAGTCGTATGGCGCGCAGTCCTCGTCCGAACGGCCGGCTTCGTCGTCGTCCGAGCGCAGCGGCTCTTCCGACGGCCCGGTGGTCGTCACACGCCGCCGGCGCCTGTTCGGCACGGGCGGTGACGGCGGCAACCATGGCGGCGGCCATCACGGCGGCGGCAGCAGTGGTAATGGCGGCAGCACCGAATAAGCACTGCATGCAGCGGCTCGCTACTCCGCCGGAGCGCCGAGCCGCTGCAAAATCTTCTCCACCCGCATCACCTGCTGCTCCGTCAGCTCGAATCCACATTTGACCGCCAGTACGCGGCGCCGCCAATAGACGGCGTTCAGCATGCGCTGCGCCGGTTGCCGTGTCGCCCAATCCAGGTGTTCCAGTTCCGCTTCCACCACATGTGAGGCGTTGTAGCGCTGCGCACGTGCACGGTTCTTCGGGTCCATGTTTTCCGCTGCCTTGTCGTCGACCACCCGTTCAACTGCCTCGTCATCTGCTCGGCTACCGCATCACCCGGCTGGTTGTCGCTTCCTTTTGAGCTCGATTTCACGGGCTCGCGATGGCCGGCGCATGCGGTCGGCGCGTGCTTCAGTGTCTTTGTAGCGACACCCGAAGAACGATTTGATGCGTGTTGAATTTAATTTTTGTTAGCTGGAGGCGGCCCCTGACCACCAAGCCCCACGTAAATGTCACGCCAGCGACGTCACCATCGGCTTTGGTCTATGCTGAACAACCGATCCCTTGCGTTGTGGAGCGTTGCCATGTCCAAGCAAAAGCCGCATGCAGCCGATGACAAAACCGTCGACCCGACCGCCGGCGTCGACAGCCGCCTCGACGAAGCGTTGATGGAAAACTTCCCCGCAAGCGATCCGATCGCGGTCGACCCGGTCGACCATCCCGCGCCGCACCAGTCGAAGAGCACGCAAAAGCCCGCGACCGATGCGCCGGCAGCGAACAAGAAGCGGCATTGACCGGGCATACGTCGCGCGGTTCGTCTGCGTGAAAGAAGTGGGATGGTGTGCTGCGGAAACAGACGGACAGGCTCGCCGCAGGAAGCGACACGCCTAAGTGACAACGGGGCCGGGCGACGACGCGCCCTGTGCCCCATTCAATTCATCGAGTCGATCAAACGGACTCAGTGCGACGGCAGCCCGCTTTCCAGTTGACGTTGCAACTCGCGAACCTGGCGCTGCGCGGCGCGCAACTGGTCTTGCGCGCTGGCTTTCTGCTGCGCGAGCGCCGTTGCTTCGGCACGCGTTTGCTGCTGCTGCGTCGCGACGATGCTCTGCTGCTGGCGCGCGACGTCGATGTCGGCCTGCAAACGGTTCGCGCGATCCTGCGACAACGCGATCATCCGCTCGGTGAACGCCTTCTGCGCTTCCAGTTGCGTGCGACGAATCTCGACGTCCGACAGTTGCAAGGTCTGACGCACAAAATCCTTATAGATCATGTCCGCGCGGGCAGCGTCCTGAGTCTTGATGACGCGCCAGAAGTTCTTCTGCTGGAACAACGCAACGTAGTACGTCATCTCCTTGCCGTAGAACAGGAGACTCGCGCCGTAGCTGCCGTTGTAGGTCGTACGCAGTTCGCTCAGATCCGAACCGTGGATCATCTGCTGCAATTCCGCGACATTGCCCGCCGCGGACTGCTTCGCTTCGTCCGTGGTCAGCGCACCGGTCTGCACTTGCGGAGCCTGTGAATTGGCCGGCAACGCGGTCGTCGCGCCCGGCTGGGAAACAACGCCAGCGCTCGCTCCGCTATCCTGCAGAGCCTGCGCGTTCACGCCCTGCACGGCCCCCATCGCGATGAATGCGGCCAGGGCAATCTGTCGTAGTTTCGACTTGTGGTCCATGTAAATCCTGCTTGAACAGTTTTTGTTTTAGTACAACCGTCTCATTATTACTCACTTTCGCGTGTTTCGGGCTCTTCGTCAAAAATTTGATACTTGCGCATCTTTTCCCACAGAACCTTACGGCTGATGCCCAGATAGAGCGCCGTGTCCTGCCGGCGCCAACCGTTTGCGTCGAGCGCGGCGAGCACGCGGTTGCGCTCCGCCATGTCCCATTTGCTGCGGTCCACCAGCACTTCGGCCGCGCTCTCGGCCGGCACCGGCTGGCTGGTGCGCGCGAGGGCCAGCAGCCGTTGCAGGCGCGCCGCGTCCCACGCGCCGATCTGGCGCACCGTCACGCCGATCCGCTCGGCGAGGTTGCGCAGCTCGCGCACGTTGCCGGGGAAGTAGGTATCGGCGACCGCGTCGGCGAGCCAGTACGGCAGATCCGGCAGCGCCGACAAACGTTCCGCGCCGACGATCTGCGCGATGAACGCCTTGAAGATCGCGATCTTGTCGACCGCGCCGCGCTCTTCCAGCGACGGGATCTTCAACTCGATCACCGCAAGCCGGTAGTAAAGATCGGCGCGAAACGTGCCCTCCTTCACTAACTGCGGCAGATGCTTGTTGGTGGCCGCCACCAGCCGGAAGTCGAGCTTCACCGGCGTCGCCGAGCCGATCCGGGTGACCGCGCTGTCTTCCAGCACGCGCAGCAGCTTGACCTGCTGATAGAGCGGCAAGTCGCCGATTTCGTCGAGGAACAGCGTGCCGCCGTCGGCCTGCTCGAAGTAGCCCTTGTGCGCGACCACCGCACCGGTGAACGAACCCTTCGAGTGACCGAAGAACAGCGATTCGAACAGGCCATCCGGAATCGCGCCGCAGTTCACCGCGACGAACGGACCCTGGCCGTAGCGGGTATGTTTTTCGTGCAGCAGTTGCGCGATGCGTTCCTTGCCGACGCCGGTCTCGCCATGCACGAGCACGCTGGTGTCGCAGTCGGCGAAGGTGTCGACTTCGTGCAGCAGCGCCTGCATGCATTCCGAGTTGGCGATCATCGTGTCCGACTCGTGCGTCTTCGCGCTGTGCGCGCGCAGTTGCAACACGAGCTTCATCACCATCCCGCGCAATTCGGCGCAGGTGAAATCGAGCGGCAGGATGTGCGAGTAGTCGGACGGGTACGTCGCCGGATCGTGGTCGCGCGGCGCCGCGCCGACCCACACGACCGGAATGCCGTGCGCCGCCTGCCAGTCGCGCATCAGGAGCGCGCCGCTGTCGATCACCGACACGCTGATGATCGCGAGCGACGGGCGCAGCGCGGTCCGTTCCGGCGAAATCGCGATATCGTCCGCGCGGATCACTTCGACGTCGAAGCTCGCCATGCAACGCGCGACCCGGTCGACGATGTCGGCCTTGCCTTCCCAGACGTAGATATCGAGTTCCTCGATTTTGGTGGTGGTTCTCATCTTGGATAGGCTAGTTGACCAGTTGCGAAACGCCGCAGGTGAGCGACATGTTGTGGACCGTGGCGGTGCCGACCTGCACGCCCAGCAACGAAAGGGTTGGAACGACGATCGCGTCGAGCAGCGCGAAGACCGGCTGGAGCAATGCCGTCAGGGCCGGCCCTACAAGCAAAAGAATCGGCGTGAGGAGAGTGGAGATGTCGATCGAATTATTCAGAAGCGACACCTGAAGCGTATTGGGCAGGTTGGCGAGCAATGTCGAAGTCATCACCGAGGCAGCGCTCCCCACCGCATTGGAGTTGACGGTCTGGGTCGAGTCGAAGCTGCCGGACGAGCCGTTGAAAACCAGCGTGGTGGGCGCGGGACCCAAGGGCAGCGGGATCGCGTTTATTGTCACATTCGCGACCTTCAGGGTGATACCGAGCAGCGTCGCCGTAATCGACGCCACATTGACCGGCGCGGTACACGACGCATCGCCGGCGATGCAGAGTTTAGCGATGCCCGGCGTCACCAGAATCGCCGCATTGGTCGCTGCCTTGGTGTTTTCGCAGTCGACCGAGGTCAACGAGGCGGTGCCCTGTGCGACAGCCACACTCACCACCAGCGGTGTACTCAGTGCCGATATCGTCGCCGACACCAGCGGCGGAATGCCGACTGGCGGCAAACTCGGCAGCAGCACCGGCAGCAGCGTCACACTCGCGTTGACCACCGCCGTGCGCGCCGTCGTCCGCGCCTGACTGACGCCATTGACCGTGGTCGTGCCGCCCTCGCCCACCGCCAGCACCGGCGGATTGATAACCTGCAGCGAAATGGCGGCGATGCCGGCCAACCCGACCGACGCGTTGATCACCGGCGCCTTCGCCTGCGTGCCGTCAGGGCTGCTCCTCGCGATCTGCGCGGCCACCATCAACGCGTCGAACGCGTTGATGGTGGCGGTCGCCGCGGCGTTCGGATTGGCGAGGCCGAGCGCCAGCAGGCCGGGAGCCGATTGACCACCGTCTCCTATCGTGATGTTCTGGCCGCCGGGAATGGTCACCGCCAGCGTTTGCAGAATCGCCGCGTTGATCGTGTCGCCGCCCTTTTGCAAGGCCGTCACCATCGCCAGCATCAGCGTCTGATAGCTCACCGTGGTGTTGAGCAGCCCCTGCATCGTCGACGCGTTGAGCGCCACCATCAGGTCCTGCAGCTTGATATGGGCACTCGCGAGACTCTGCGTGTCGCCCACGCTGAGCGACACACTGGTTTTCAACAGCCCGCCGAGAATCGCGTTCAGCAACGCCGACTGCTGCGTGTTGATCGTGGCGATGCCGGTGCCGAGCGAAAAGGCGTCGATATTCGATGCATACGCGGTCGCGGTCGCGCTGACGTTGCGCGTCGGTCCCACCATGAAGAAATAAGGCAACGCCTGGCTGACCTGCACCTGCACCGCATTGAGCGGATTACCCGTCGTGCTGAAGCGGGCGGCGGCGCTCGTGTCCCAGCGTCCGCAGGTGGTGGTGAGCGTCGCGCCGTTGCCGACAGTGAAGCCGTTGGCCGTCGCATTCTGCCGGGCGGCCGTGCCCGCGTTCGCGCAAGCGCCCGCGGTGCTGATCACCTGCACGGCCGCCATCGCCGCCAGATCCGCCGTGCGCTGCAACTGCCGGCGTTCGAAATACGCGTGACCGATGTCCAAGGCCCCGAGCGCCGCAATCGCCACGCTCACCCAGATCGCCGCCAGCACCGCGATCGCGCCGCGCTCACGCCGCCCGGCTCGCATCGACGCAAGCCGCCCGCGCACGCCGGGCGCGCGCGGATGGGGAACCGCAACGGCGGTGGACGATCGACGCCGGACCATATCAGTACCCGCCCCCACCCGAACTGGAGCCGCCGCCAGAGCCGCCACCGCCAACGCTGCCGCCCGAATTGTTCAGCGTGGAGCCGTAGAGATCGGGAATCTTGCTCTTGAACGATTCCAGATAGCGCCGGTACGCCAGTCCGGCTTCCGCACCCAGCATCGGGACCGCCGGCGCGGCTTCCTTGTTGCTGCTTTGCAGGTCGAGCCAAGCACGGGTCGAATGTCCGACTTCGCTCGCATCGACCTGGCGTGGCGCTTCATCCGTCGTCTGCGCACCGGCTACGGTGCCCCCACCCATCAACACGCCGACGCACAGCATCGACCCCGCCCAGTTCCGCCCGCTCGTCTTATTGTTCATGTCCATTCCCCTGTTTGCCCCACCGGTCACTGCGCAAAACGCTGCAACAGGCGCGGCGCCGGTTCGACGCCCTGCACGCTCGCGACCGTGCCGGCGCTGCTCTGCCCCAGCGTCGGTCGTGACGGCTGCGCGCGCGCCTGGCCGCGCTCAGCCGCCGCGACTTTCGCCGCATCGCCGCGAATCGCCGCGCGCACGTCCGGCGTCAGCTTCAACTGATTCATCACCGCCAGTGCCTGCGCCGGCTCGCCGCTCGCGAGCAGGTAAAGCGCGACGTTGCTGACGATCTTCGTATTCTTCTGGTCGAGTTCGACCGCCTTCATCAACGGCACCCGTGCGCCGTTCACATCGCCATTGCGCAAGCGCGCGTAACCGAGATCGGACAAGGTCACCGCGTCGGTCGGCGTGAGTTGCGCCGCCTGATCCAACTCCTGCGCCGCCCGTGCGAAATCACCCGCGCCGCCCGCAATCAGACCGAGACCCCGATGGCCGCGCGCCGCCAGCGGTGTCTTCAGCAATTGCCCGTAAGCGCTCGCCGCGGCTTCCGGCTGCCCCGTCATGCGCAGCGCGTCGGCACGCAGCAGAATCGTGTCGGGACTCGCGCCGTACTGCTTGTCGTACGCATCGATATGCGCGAGCGACGCGAAATAAAGCCCCTGCGACTGCATCTGGTCGATCAGGCCGAGGTACATGCCCGGCGTATCGGGCGCGGGATCGCGATTGGCCTGCTGCGCCATCGCCGCCCGCTCCGCTTGCGGTCCGACGCCATAGCCGTTCAGGTCCTTCGACGCACACGCGCCAAGCAACGCGAGCGTAGCGAGCGCGGCCACGCAGCGCTGAGTGGGTCGGCGCAAGCGCGTCAGAGATTCGATTGATAGCGAGTGAGTCATTGCAAAAATCCTTACCGATGCATCGAGCCGAGCGAATGCGTGACCGCCAGCACACCAGGGCCTGCCGTCACGATCAACAACGCCGGCAGCAGCGTGACGATCATCACGCCGGTCATCTTCACCGCGAGACGGCCGATCCGTTCGCGCAGCATCGCCCGACGCGTTTCGCGCAGCCGGTCGCCGAACTGCTTGAGCGGTTCCTGCACGGCGCCGCCATGCCGGTCGACCTGCACCAGCAGACGCACGATCGCGCGCAAATCCTCGTTGTCGTAACTCGACGCCAGTCGGTTCAGCGATTGCTCGCGCGTGCGGCCCGTGGCGAACTGGCGCTGCGCGATTTCGAGCTCGCTGGAAAGCACCGGCAATACGCTGCGAAAATCGTTGACCATCACCTGCAAGCTTTGATCGAGCGACAAACCCACGCCCTGCAACAGACGCAGCAGATCCACCAGCAGCGGCAGTTCGTCGACCACACCCATGCGGCGTTTCGCGGCGCGCCGGGTCAACACGATCTTCGGCAGCATGAAGCCCGCCGTCATCGCGATGACCAGCAACATCACATAGCGCGGACCGTCGATATGACCCTGCGCGAAGATGGCCGCCAGCAACGGAAACCCCAGCGCGCACAGCAACCGCGCCACCAGAAACATGCCCCGCGTGCGCGTATCGACGAAGCCGCACTGCTCCAGCAGGCGGCGATCCTCTTCGGCGACGATCAGGCGGCCCAACGGCGTGTCGAGCCAGCGAATCCCCATATGCGCAAAGCGCTCGAGGAGTCCTTTGAAACCGGTCGCCCTGATCTGCCGCGCCGCCGTCTTCGCGCCGGCCGGATCGTTTTGCGCAGCGTGCGCGCCTCGCGCGGCCGCGGCCGCGAGCGCCGCGGTCTGTAGCGCGCGTTCGTCGAGCGCCTGCTTGAGCGTGCGATCGCTGCGCCGCGCGGCCGCCACGCGCGCCAGCACGAGACCGGCGAGCAGCAGCAACGCGAACGCTGCGATAGCGAGCGCGAGTGCGGCGAATTGATGGGCTTCCATCGTCATGTCCTCAGCTTCGCGAGACGATGCAGCGACCAGGCGCCGACCACCTGCAGCACGAACGCCAGATAGACCAGTTGCCGGCCTGTCGGGTCGAACCACATGGTCGAGAAATAGGAAGGATTGGACAGGATCAGAAAACCGCCGATGCCGATCGGCAATGCCGCCAAGATCCACGACGACAGCTTCGTTTCCGCCGACATCGCGACCAGTTCGCGCTCCGCCTGTTCCATATCGCGCATGAAGGACGACATGCGATCGAGCATCACGTCGGCACGGCCGCCGTATTTGACGGACAGACGCAGCACGGAGCCCACCAGTTCGAGTTCGCGCACGCCGTAAATCACCGCGACCTGATAAAGCGCGCGATCGACTTCGATGCCGGTTCGCAGCATCCGCGACACATAGTCGAGACATTCGCGCAGCGGGGCTTCGGTACTCTGCAACGCGGACTGGAACGCGGCCGGCACGCTGTTGCCGAGCGTAATCAGACGCACGATGCCGTCGAGAAACGACGGCAATTGCCGCACGATCAGTTGCCGCCGCTTGTTGATGCGTATCGACAGCAGGAAATACAGGACCATCGTGCACGTGAATAGCGCTGCGGCCGCGGCGAGCGCGCCGCCTACCGCAGCGGCCCACAGCGTCAGCAACAGCACGAGCGCGACGGAGATCGCCGCTGGCCCCTTTGCGTTGGCAAAACCGGCGCGAGCCATCATGTGCCGCAGCATGAAGCTTGCGCGCGCCTGGTGATAGCGCACGCGAACCAGCCAGTCCGCATTGGCGGGCGGCTCTTGCGGCGCGATCACGGCAGCGCCCGCCGCGGCCCGCGCGGACGCCGCACGCGCACTGGCCGCCGAACCCGCCGCACCCGCCTGGTTCGCCGCCATGCCCGCGGTCATGGCGACGCCCGCGGCAGGCGCAGCCGCCATCCGGCTATCGATATACCGCTCGACACTGGCCTGGCCTTTGCGCTGCGCGCCGCGTTGCCACAACAGCAACGCTCCCGCCGCGCACATCAGCGCGAGCGCCGCGAAGACCAGCACCACACTAGACATTGAAGCCTCCACCGAAGCCGCCGCTACCACCGCCGCCTCCGAAGCCGCCGCCGAACCCTCCGCCACCGCTGCCGCCGAAGCCCGCGTTACCGAACGCATTGCCCGGCTCGGCACCGCCCAACGCCTGGCGGAAACGCGCGAGTTTCGGCGAATGCGGATGAATGCCGAGCGACACCCAGTTGTCGAGTTCATCGCCTTCGGCGGTCAACACCGGCTCGTAGCGATACAGCTCCTGCGTCGCGATGATGTTGTCCGACAGCCCCGTGACTTCGGTGATCGACAGAATCCGCCGGCGGCCGTTCGAGAGCCGGCCGATCTGCACGATGAAGTCGATCGCGTTGGCGATCTGACGGCGCAAGCTCGATTCGGTCCCCTGGAAGCCCGCAAAACCCGCGAGCATTTCAAGGCGGTACAAACATTCGCGCGGCGAGCTCGCGTGCACGGTGCCCATCGAACCGTCGTGGCCGGTGTTCATCGCCTGCAGCATTTCGAGCACTTCGCCGCCCCGCACTTCGCCGACGATGATGCGGTCCGGCCGCATCCGCAACGTGTTGCGCAACAGATCGCGAATCGACACGACGCCCGCGCCGTCGAAGCCGCCTGGCCGGCTTTCGAGCCGCACCACGTGCGGGTGATTCAGCGACAGTTCGGCCGTGTCCTCGATCGTCACGACACGCTCCCCTTCGGGGATGTGAAACGCCAGTGCGTTCAGCAGCGAAGTCTTGCCCGAGCTCGTGCCGCCCGACACCAGCACGTTGCAGCGCGCGGCCACGGCCGCTTCGAGCAGCGCGCCGATCTCCGGGTTGTACGTGCCGTTGGCGAGCAGATCGTCCGGCCGCATCGGGTCCTTGCGGAACTTGCGGATCGAGACGATCGGCCCGTCGATCGACAGCGGTTCGATCACCACGTTCACGCGGCCGCCGTTCGGCAAACGCGCGTCGACCATCGGATTCGATTCGTCCAGACGCCGGCCGATCGGCGCGAGAATCCGCCGCACGATTCGCAGCAGATGCGCGTTGTCGGCGAAACGCACCTGGATGCGCGTCAGAATGCCGTGGCGCGACACGTAGACGTCGTTGTAGCCGTTGATCAGAATATCTTCGACGGCCGGATCGGCGAGCAGATCCTCGATCGGCCCGAAGCCCGCGAGCTCCTTGGTGAGCGCTTCCGCGATCAGCCGCACTTCGCTCTCGTTGATCGGGATCCGGCGCAGCCGCACGAAGCTGTCCATTTCCAGATCGACGAACTGGTTGATCGCGTTACGCGACCAGCGGCCGAACTCCGAGCCGAGTTCCTCGATACGCGTGAGCAGATGCTCGTGTGCCGCGTTCTTGATGTCCTGGAACTGCTGGCTATGCGCGAACGAGGGCGCGTCGTCGGCAAATTCGATTTCTTTTGCCATCGTCTATGACCGCTTGTTAGAAGTTGGGATGAAGCGCTTGAGCGCGCCGAGCGCCGATTTGCCGCCTGCTTGCACGGCAGCGCCGCCGAGCCGCTCGATCAGCGGTTCGAGCGCGCGCACATACGGATCGCGCGCCGCCGTGTCGGACAGCAAGTGCCCCTGGTTGACCGCCTGGCCAAGCGCGACGCGCCGGTCCGGCAGCGTGCCCAGCAGCGGAATTTCCAGCCGCTGCGCGATCTGCGCGGCGGCGAGGCCGAGGTCGGCGTCGAACTTGTTGACGATCAAGCGCACGTTCGCCGTGTCGACGCCCTCTTCGCGCAGCGCGTCGAGCACGCCGACCGCCGATACGATCGACGCGACGCCCTGATCGCACAGCAGCCAGGTTTCGTCGGCGGCCTGCACGACGTGCGCGATGAACTCGCTGTTGGCGAAGCCGCCGAGGTCGACGATCTGCTGGTCGAAGAATGCTCGCAACCGGTTCAGCAAGCCGATCGACGACGAATACGACACCTCGCGCATATCGGCGAGATTCGGCGGCAACGCGGTGAGCGCGAGACCGCTCGTGTGGTGCGACAGCGCGGTATGGACGAAGGTCTGATCGAAGCGGCGCAGATTGCGTACGGCTTCGACGAAGTTGAATTCGCTGCGTGTATTGAGAAGAAGCGAACCGTCGCCCGCCGGCAAGCCGAGATCGAGCAACGCCGTTTGCCGCCCCTGCGCGACATCGCGCCTTTGCAGCATGACAGAGAGATTCGCGGCCAGCGTGCTCACGCCCATGCCGATGCGCGCACCCAGCAATGCGGTGACGTGGCCATGACGGCTGACCGGCTCGACCAGATTGTCGAGCACCTGGCGCGTGATGCGCAGCGCGTCTTCCGTCGGCGCGGAAAAATCGATGAAATCGCGCACGCCGGCGCGCAACGCCGCCAACGCGCTTTCGGGCTCGGCGAGCGAACCGAGCGCGACGATCTGCATGCCCGGATAGGCGGTGCGCACGGCGCTCGCGGCCGCGCTCGCAGCAGCGGCGTGGCCGCCCGAAAAGTCGACGAATACCAGCGACGGATTCAGCGTCGCGATGCGCTGCATCAGCATCGACGGATCGAGCGTGGCCGACTCGACCACACCGGCGCCGACCAGCGTATCGGCGAGCCAATGCACGTGCGCGTCGGCCAGCGACGCAAACACGAAGTAATCGGTGACTGCTCGTTCAGTCAATGAATGCGTTCTCGCGTTCATGTTGGACATCCTCTTGCGGCATCGGCTCAGGAGCCGCCGCGTCGTACCGCTTGCCAGCAGGCGCGCGCAGGTTGCACGCGGGCTGGCTCACCCCACTCGCCCGGCGCGCCGCAACGGCGCACCCGGCATCACTTCGAAAATCCCGGCACGGCATCGCCGGCCGCCACGCCGCCCAGCAGCGAGCGCCAGACCGGGGCGTTACGCTGCTCGGACTGCTCGCCCGGCGTCGACGGCAGCGGCGCGCCCTTCGCAACCGGCGACACAAGGTGCGGCGTCACGATGATCACCAGCTCCTTCTCGTTCTGCTGGTAGCTCAACTGCTTGAAGAAGGTGCCGATGATCGGCAGGTCCCCGAGGAACGGCACCTTCGACACGTTCGACGCGGTCTCGCGGTCGATCAACCCGCCGATCACGAAGCTCTCGCCGTCGCCGAGTTCGACGGTGGTGTCCGCGCGCCGCGTGGTGATCGCGGGCACCGACACGCCGCTGATCGTCACCGCGTTCGTGAAGTCGAGCTGGCTCGCTTCCGGCGCGACTTTCAGCGCGATACGCTGCGGGCTCAGCACGGTAGGCGTCAACGTGAGCCCGATACCGTAGGGCTTGTAGACGATCGACGTCGTGCCCAATCCCTGCGGCACCGGCACCGGAATTTCGCCGCCCGCGAGGAAGCTCGCGCTCTGCCCGGACAAGGCGACCAGCGTCGGTTCGGCGAGAATCCGCGCGAGGTTGTTGCTTTCCATCAGGCTCAAGTCGGCGAACAGGCCCTTGGTCGCCGAGCCGAACACGAGATTGAAGGCCGACGCCATTGGCGAGGCGATCGCCGGGCCCACGGTCGCACTCGAGTTCGGAACGAAGCCTTTCTGCGGCACCGTGACCGACGTCGCGCCGTTCGGCCCGATCGAGCCGAACGCGAAGCCGTTGCGCTGGCTGAAGAAATTGAAGCCGACCTGTTTGAGCACCGAGCGGCTGAACTCGACTACACGCACTTCGACCTGCACGACCGAGCGCGTGTCGACCGTCGAGGTGTCGAACACCGCGCCATCCTTCGCCGACGCGCCGTCCTTGCCCGCGCTGTCCTTGGCGAGCGAGCCTTCCGCCACGACGACCGCGCGCTGGTGCGCCTCCATCGTCGCGGCGTTGCCGGACACGACCGCCGTGCCGCCGAGCACCTTGACGCTGGGCGTGTCGGAACCCAGCAGCGTGGCCGCGGACGCCGCGATCACATTGACCGTGTAGCTGAGCGGCGCGTCGCGATCGCGCTCCCACAGCATCAGATTCGTCGTGCCGGCCGACTTGCCGACCAGCAGCACGCCTCCGCGCTTTTCGCCCTTGATGACCAGCACATCGGCCACCGCCGGATCGCCGATCGCGACACGCTGCAACGTGTGACCGGCGGCGAGCGATTGCTGCGCGCCGACCGTCAGGTCGATGGTCTGCGTAGTCGGCAACGCGTTCTGGACCGGCACCGATCCGGCAGCCGCATGGCCCCGCTGCACCCGCGGATCCGCCGCGTCAGTCGCCACCGATACGGCCAGCAACGCCATGCCGAGGCATGCCGCTTTCCCAAAAACAAAGATCCGTTTTTTCATGTAATTATGGACGCGTCTGGCCGCCCGCTCCCTGAAACTGCTTATCGGGCGACCGTTTCGGCGCGCCCACCCCGTATCACTTCGATACTGCTTTTTGTGCTGTTGGTGTTGCTCGCGACGCGCGTCGGCAACGGCATGTGCGGCACCGGCGGCACGCGCATGCCGGCGCCGGCCGATCCCGAGCTACCCGACAATGCGTCGAGCGACACGCCCGCGGCGGCGCGCGTCGAATCCAGCAACGGCTCGCTCGCCCCTGCGCGCGCGGCCGTCTTCAACACGCCGGGATAAACCGGCAGCACGCTCTGATCGACCACTTCGGCATCCTTCGGATTGCGCAGCGCGAAGATCAGACGGCCGGAGGTTTCGGCCAGCGTCAGCCGGTCCACGTCTGCGACCGGCACCGCCAGCACCGCCGTACGCACCATGCCGTTCGGATCGCCGCTGGTGTCGTTGCTCGTGGTCGCGTTGCCGAATGCGAGCACACGTACTTTCGACATCAACAGGCGCGCCTGGCTCTGATCGACTTCGCCGCCATTGCCGAGCGCGCCGTCACGCTTGAGCGTAAAGAACACGTCGACGAAATTGCCCGGCCGCAACCGGTTGCCGACCGCATTGCCTTCGTCGACCCGCACGGCCAGCGCACGCTCGCCCGGTTCGACACGCTCGGCGAGCCCCGACGACAGTTGCAATTCCAGCACCGGCGAGTCCACGCCGATGTCGGTGTTCGGAATACGGCCGGCCAGTTGCGCAGGATCGGTGAACGCGCCATTCGGATTGATCGGCAACGACTGCACGCGCAACGCGTCGACGGTGATCGCCTTACCTGCCTGCAAAGGATGCGCGGCCACCACCACCGGGAAAGTCGCCTGCGACGCAGCCGTGACCGCAACCGGCGCCGGCCGGCGCGACAGCGTCCACGCGAATACGCCGAGCAACAACGCGACCGCGATCAGCACGCCCGCAAGAATTTTGGTCAGATTCGGCATGACGACTCGCAGCGTCGGTTGAACAAGGCCTCACCGCGCGGGCGTTCATGCGCGCAGCAGCGGAAAGACGGGTTGAAGGCCGGCGCACACATCACTGAACATTCTCCGGGTTGAGTTGTACGGTTGCGTTGCTTTGCAGCGTGGCCGGCAGTGCCACGTTCATGATCGGCAAACTCGGCACGAAGGGGTTGCTGCTGTAGTTGTAGCTCAGTGCTACGTTGATGCATTGCATGCCGTTGCCACAAGGCGCCGATGTCGGCGTGCACGTCATGGCTCGCGCGACGAATGCCGTGGCCATCTGGGTCGCGGCCGTGCATGCGGCCTGACCGCGGTTATCGAGCGCGTTTTGCAGGGAAGTGCTGCTCTGCCAGTTCAATGCGGCGCGCGCGCCCTCTTCGGCCGCGAGCGTCAGGTTCTGCTGCGCGACGAAGATCAGACTGAAGGTCACGATCGCGTACATGATCACAAAGAACAACGGGAACACGAGCGCGAACTCGACCGCGGTGGATCCACGCATCGCGCGCGGGCTAACGCGCCGCACGTTGCGTCCGTGCGTGCGCTGGGGCGTGCGCGACTTCATTGCAGACCGCCGGGCAGCGCATGCAGCGCAAGCCACCCGCACGCGGCGACCGTCAGACAAGCTGCATAAGGCGTGGAAGCCTTGCCCGCCAATTCGAAAGTCGCTCCCTCACGATGACCGAAGACGGAGAGCCGGGTGCGCGTAGTGATCAGCAACCATGCCGCATGGATGCCCGCCGCGAGACTCGCCGCCATCCACAAGCCGAGCAACGCATTCATCCCGCACCACGCACCGAGCACCGCGAAAACTTTGACGTCGGCCGCGCCCATCACGCCAAGCGCGAAAAAAGGCATCAATGCGAGCAGGCCGACGAGCACGCCCAATCCCGCTCGCGCGAACGAAATACCAAAAGGACCGCATTCGACGAATGCGCAAGCGAATGCCGTCACGAGTCCGGCAATCACGATTGAATTGGGAATACGCCGGCTGCGGCAGTCGCATATCGCAACGACTCCGCACCAGAAAATAAATAAAAAAATGCCAACGAATTCATCCATTTCGCACTCGACAGACGAAGCAACGCCGTGCGAATTTCAATGCAATTCGCATTAGACAGATTGGCCGTGCTCTAAAAGACGCCGCAAAGAGGAAAGACGCGGCAGCGCCATTCTCTTTGCGGGGCGTTTAGGGCTGCTTCTTATGCTGCGGGTGCCGCCGGCGTGATCGCTGTGACGACATTCGTGAACACCGTTCTGAGCCCAGTGCCGATGTTGGTCACCGACGCAGCGATGATAACAACGATCAACCCCGCGATCAGACCGTATTCGATGGCCGTGACGCCCTTGTTTTCTCTCAGGAAGCGCAGTGTGAACTTTTTCATTTTGAACCCTCGGAACTTAATTTTTTGCGTGTTACGTGCTGCTTCGAACGCCGGTATTTCTCAGCGAAACGAGCCGTTGGTCTCTCAATCCTGGCCCTTCCTGTTGCGCTGCGATAACACTGGCTTGCAGCCGGCTTCAATAAAACGGATGACTGTTAGCTGTCTGTTCGATAACGCACCTCCAACGTCAATCACTCATGCTTCCGGGTTTTATAGCCGAACAATCTTATTTAAGCAATTCTCCGCTGCCCGGACCTCGACACGCTATGCGTTTTACCTCGTCACTCAGGTTAACGGCCGTCAGTGCGTTGCAGCACATAGGAATAACCATGAGTTAGATTCGCTGCACTAATTATCTGTTTGAACAGAACGTTTCAAGCGAAATTAGCGCGTCGCTGCGAGTGCGTTACGCCGTTCGTCGTAACGGCGCGCCCGGCTCGTTACGTTACGCGACCCGCGCAAACGATTGACCAAATCCGTTTCCAACACCCGTTCTGATTGAGCGACTCCTCCATCAATCGCCCGCAATGCCATGTCGCACAAGGCTTGCCGCGTGACGCCCGAAAAAATCTGCGCAGTGCCCGAGTGAAATGGCACGGGTCGTGCAGAGATAGGCACGCAGCACCACCTAACTACAGATGCGAAACGAGGGCGACATGAACATTCAAACGACCAACACCACAGTACGGGCAACCCTGATCGCGGCTAGCGTAGCCGCCCTGCTTTCTCTTGCCGCCTGCGGAGGCTCCGGAACCCTGAGTTCCGGCACCGGCGGCAGCGGCAGCAACTCGGCCGGCGGCACGCTCAGCACCGGTAGCAGCAGCGGCAGCGGTTCGATGGGCTCCGGCGGTTCGGGCGGCTCCAACACCACCACGGGCAACAACAATCCAGGCGGCGGCTCGAGTTCCGGCGGCGGCTCGACATCGGGTGGCACGTCGGGCGGCACCTCGGGCGGCACCTCGGGAGGCGGCACGACGCCGGTCGCGAATGCATTGGGCACGGTCGTCGGCAATGGCGGCGGTGTGATCGACGGAGTCGGCAAGACGGTCTCGGGCATCGGCACGGTGATCGGCTCGCAAACGCTGCCGGGCGTCAGCCCGCAAACCACGCAAGCTGCCGGCGGCGTCGTTCAGCAGGTCGGCGCCGCGGTCTCGACGCTCGGTAACGGCGTGACTCAAGGCCTGGGTCAACTCGGCACCGGCGGCAATGCACTCGGCACGACAGTCTCGAGCGTCGGCGGCGTGGTCGGTCATGTCGGCAACGCGGTGACGGACGCAGGCAGCCTCGTGACGAGTCTCGGCAGCGGCCCGCTCGCGCCGCTGGCAGCGATCACGACGCCGGTCGGCGGACTCGTCAGCACGCTCGGCGGCGCGGTCACGAACGGCGGCAGCACGCTCACCACCGCGCTCTCGACCGGCCCGGTCCAACAGATCACGCAGACCCTCAGCACGGCGATCACACCGATCACGTCGATGGTCGCGGCAACCACGCAAACCGTCGGCAACACCACCGGCCTGGGCGCGCCGCTCAACACGCTGCTGTCGACAGTCGGCGGCGGACTCGGCAAGGCCGGCACGCTGCTCGGCGCAGCAGGCGGCGGCAACAACCCGGTCACCACCGCGCTTGGTCAAACGGTCAGCGCGACCGGCACGACGGTCGCATCGGTAGGCGGTCTGTTGACCGGCGGCAACGGCGGCAATCCGCTCGCACCGCTCACCGGCGCACTCGGCGGCCTCACGGGCGGCCTGAGCGGCGGCACCAGCGGCAGCCCGCTCG
The DNA here is from genome assembly GCF_046030735.1 of Paraburkholderia xenovorans. Lineage (GTDB taxonomy): Bacteria > Pseudomonadota > Gammaproteobacteria > Burkholderiales > Burkholderiaceae > Paraburkholderia > Paraburkholderia xenovorans_A. The sequence continues at coordinate 4,362 of NZ_JAQQBV010000029.1, read as the reverse complement.
CGCCGCTCACCAACGTGCTCGGCGGCCTCACGGGCGGCCTCACAGGCGGCCTGAGCGGCGGCACCAGCGGCGGCCCGCTCGCGCCGCTCACCAGCGCACTCGGCGGCCTGACTGGCGCGGCAGGCGGCACATCGTCGGGCGCCGGCCCGCTTGCACCGGTCACCGGCCTGCTCACCGCCGTCACCGGCGGTCTGAGCAGCGCGACCGGCGGCAGCAACAGCCCGCTCGCACCGGTGACCGGCCTGCTCACGACCGTCACCGGCGCGCTCGGCGGCATCGGCAACACGGCTGCCGCGGCCGCGACCAGCACCGCGTCGAACAGCCCGGCCGCCGGTCTGTCGTTGTCGGGCACGAGCGGCAAAGGCACCGCCAACAACCCGCTCGCACCGGTGACTTCGCTCGTCGGCGGACTGCTCGGCGGTCTGACGAAGAAGTAATCGATGTCGCCGCAACCATCGACTCGACCGTAGCAAGCGCAGTAACCCGCAGCCGGAACGCGGCCCGCCAGCCGTGTTCCGCTCCTGCCCTGACCTGAGCCGAACCGCTCAACCCGTTGCACCCGCGCGCGGCGACCACCGCACACGACATCCAGAAGACAGAGAGGAGCACACCATGTCCAGTCAACGTTTTTTTACTCTCCATGCGGCGTGCGCGACCGTATCGTCGTTGCGCGCACCGTTGGTCGCCGTTGCAGTCGCCGGCTTGCTCGCGGCGTGTGGCGGCAGCACCGTCAGCGCGCCGCCGAGCGCAGGCACCGGTAGCGGCAGCGGGTCGGGCTCGGGCGGCGGCGGCACCACGCCCGTCGCGACGACAGGCACCACCGGCGTCGCCACCACCGCCGCGCAAACCACCACCGACCTCGGCAAAACAATCGCCTCGACCACGATCCCGGGTCTCAGCCCGCAGGTCACGCAAGGTCTCGGCAACGCGGTGTCGAGCACGAGCGGCACGCTGAACTCGCTCGCCGACGCGGTGAGCACCGGCCTCGGCCAGACCGGCACGACGGCCAATCCGGTCGGCACGACCGTGGCGAGACTCGGCTCGGTCGTCAGTTCGACGAGCGGTGTCGTGCAAGGCCTGAGCACCGCGGTTGGCGGACTCGGCAGCGGCAATCTCGCGCCGCTGTCGCCGCTCACCACGCCGCTGTCGTCCGTTCTCTCGACCGCCGCGGGCGCGTTGAACGCCGGCGGCACGACGCTCGGCAACTCGCTCGCGTCCGCACCGGTACAACAGATCACGCAACCGATCAGCACCGCGATCACGCCGATCGTGCAGACCGCCGGCCTCGTCACGCAGACGATCGGCACGCAGACCGGTCTCGGCGCACCGCTCGGCGGCCTGCTCGGCCAGGTCGGCGGCGCGTTGAGCTCGGCCGGCAAGCAGGTCGGCACCGCGACCAACAATCCGGTCGGCGCCGATCTCGGCACGCTGGTCGGCTCGCTCGGCAACACGGTTACAAATGCGGGCGGCCTCGTCAATCCGAATGGCCCGAATGGCGCGAATCCGATTCCCGGTTTGATCACGAGCCTTGTCGGCAGCACGACGGTGGTCGTCCAGAATGGACCGCCCGCCAACGGCAATCCGCTCAGCCCGCTGCAGAACTCGCTGGCAAGCCTGGGCCTCGGCAACAACCCGCTCGGCTCGGTGACGACGCTGCTCGGCGGCACACCGTTGTCGGGCTTGACCTCGGCACTGGGCGGCACGCCGTTGTCCGGCGTGACCTCGGCGTTAGGCGGCTCGCCGCTGTCGGGCCTGACCTCGATACTGGGTGGCACGGGTAGCGCGTCGAATCCGTTGTCGAGCCTGACCGGCGCCCTCCCGGGCCTCGCCGGCGGCGCCTCGGGCGGCAGCGCCAACCCGCTCGCGCCGGTGACGGCACTGGTCGGTTCGTTGACCGGCACGCTCACGTCGGCGGCCGGTTCGACCAGCGGTTCGGGCAACGCGGCGGGCGGCCTGACCTCGCTGGTCGGCGGTCTGCTGCCGGTAAGCCATAAGTAGTCCGCATAACCCGTCTGACGACGGCGCGCCGGCAAGCGCTCGCATCGATACACCGATGCGGGCGCTTATGCCGCACGCATATGCAGTTCGCAACATCACGTGTGCCGCGCTTTTGCTGTCGAAGCTCAAGCCCACGAGAGCACGTGACGTAATACATGCAAGCATGGCAGTATGCGTCGAGCCACACATAAGCGATCGCGACCAGCCCGGCCAGGCGGCGCGCCCGCAAGACAAGAACGGCATACGAGGAAAATCCGATGAAACTCGGGTATGGCAGTAAATGGACCCTGGTGCTCGCAGCCATTGCGGCGAGCAGCCTGCAAATCGACGCACGAGCACAAGCGCGCCCCGGCGGCGCAGCGGTAGGCGGCAATCCGATGGATTCGCTGCCGCAGATCAAGGCGCCCGACAAAGGGCCCAACGTGACCGTTCAGGTCGAGTCGCAAGCGCCCCAACTTCAGGAACTGCTCGCCCGCCATCTGACGCCTTCGCGCGTGCAGGTCGAGGGCGTGAAGTCCATTCCGTTCGACGAAGTCGCGCAACGCTTCACGCCGCTGGTCGGCAAGGACATCACGATCGGCGATCTGATCCAGGTCGCCAACGGCGTCACGAAGCTGTATCAGGATCGCGGCTACGCGCTGTCGTTCGCGTTCGTTCCCGCGCAGACTTTCGAAGACGGCGTGGTGCGCGTGACGGTGGTCGAAGGCTACGTGTCGGCGGTCAAGGTGACCGGCAAGGCGGGCGCGGTCGAGGACAAGATCCGCGCGATCGCGGACCACATCGTCGCCGACCGGCCGCTGCGACGCGCGACCTTCGAGCGCTACATCAACGTGCTGGGCCTGTTGCCCGGCGTGAAGGTCGCGGCCAACGTGCCGCCGCCGCAGAACACCGACGGCGCGACCACGCTCGAGCTGAATGTGGATCGCAAACCGTTCGACGTCAGCACCGGCATCGACTTCAATCATCCCGGCGTGCAAGGCCTGCTGACCGCAACCGAGAACGGACTGACCGCGCTCGGCGAACAGTTGAGCGTATCGGCGCTGCTGCCGAAAGGGCGCGACAACGTCACCTATCTCGCCGCGCACGGCGCAGTGCCGATCGGCAGCAACGGTTTGATCGCGAAGATCGACGCATCGCATTATCGCGGCAATCCGACCGACAATCCGGGCCTACCCTCTTCCGTGCAGCGCACGGTGATCAACGACAAGATCGGCGGCTCGCTCTCCTATCCGATCCTGCTGAGCAACGAACGCAGCCTGCTCGGCACGGCGTCGGTCTACGCGTCGCACGACGAAGACCGCTATAACGCGACCACCACCGGCGCGCAGATCGGCTTGCACTCGCAAGTACGCGTGCTGCAATTGCAGGCCGACTACACGAGCGTGCAAACCGGCCAGGTGCGGCGCGCGAGTTTCAACGTCGCGAAGGCCTTCGATATTCTCGGCGCGTCGAAAGGCGGCGACTCGAATGTGCCCGGCTTCGTGCAAACCAATCCGGCGTCGATCAATTTCGTGCGCACCGGCGCGAGCTTTTCGCAAACCAACGAGTGGCCGCTGAAGATCGGCACGTCGGTATCGATGACGGGCCAGTACAGCGCGGTTTCGCTGCCCACATCCGAACAGATCTCGTTCGGCGCGCAGCGTTTCGCGCTCGGCTACCAGCCTGGCGAAGCATCGGGCGACTCGGGCTGGGGCGCGACCTTCGAGGTCAACCGCGCGTTCACGCCGGGCTTCACGTATCTGCGCACGTTCACGCCTTATGTGTCGTTCGACATGGCGCGCGTCTATCTGCATGCCGGCACGCCGTCGCCTTCGAAGCTCTCGTCGATTGCATTCGGCTTCCGCATTTCGGACGCGAAGTACTACAGCATCGATTTATCGGTGGCCAAGCCGGTCGGCGACGCACCGGTGGAAAGCGCGTCGCGCAGCCCGCGTGTGAACGCGACGTTCTCGTACCAGCTCAACTGATCGATGGAAGTGCCGCGGGCTGATTAGAGGTTCCACTATCAAACGGCACGCGCGCTTTCACGTATTCTGCGCAGACCCATAACACATCGCGCGACCAAGATCGCGCCGTCTTTTATCAAGGAGGAAGACAATGCTGCAAGTCACTCGATTCACTCAGCGCGCTCGCGCCGCTGCGCTTCGCACGGCCAAACAGGCGGCGCTCGCGGGCGTACTGCTCGCCGGTGCCGTCACCGCGATCGCGCAAACCGGCACGCCGGTCGGCACCTGGCAAACCATCGACGACAACACCGGCCAGCCCAAAGCACTCGTGCAAATCGCCGACGACGGCAGCGGTTCGCTGAGCGGCAAGGTCATCAAGGGATTAGGGCCGAACGATCAACCGGACCGCCGCTGCACC
>NZ_JAQQBV010000028.1:0-98674 GCF_046030735.1 Paraburkholderia xenovorans | reverse complement strand
TTCGCATATCCGGTCAGTTCCAGATAAGCCCGCCCAACATTCATTCCATCGCGACTCACTCGTACCGCACCTTCCCAATACACGGCGCCAGTCGATTGTGTCGAGTCGAGTTCCTGATCGTCCATCAATGGATCGAGTCGCCACGTCAGCGAACCGGTTTTGACCGTCATCGAAACAGGGTAAGACGCGTTCGTGCGAGACGAGCGCCAGCTGCGTACCGGCGTGAAGCTCACCTGATCGGGACCGAATGTCGTCACCGTACCCGCGGGATTGCGTAGCGCGGCATGCGCCCACATTGCGCGTCCATCGCGAGCGCGTACTTTGAAGGCCATCAGCGCCGAGCCATCGTCGAGGTTCGCGCCGAGCCAGTCCCAACCGACTGCATCGCTATCGAGCAACGTGCTCGACCATTCGTGATCGAGCCAGGCCACGCCGCTGATCGCGGTTTCACCCTTCGAGCCCGCGGACGCCGGCCGTACTACGCTACCCGTCACGCGCAGATGCGGCTCGCTGTAGTAATAGCTCGCCTGTTCAGGATGCGGACCTTTGCGCGAATATCCATGCTCGCCCTGAACCAGCGGCGCTTGCGTCGGTGTCAGTGCGAGATGTAGTGCGAAATTGCCGGCATCGGCTGTGACGTCGTAGTGGCCGTCGGCGGCACGGACGATTTTCCACGCATCGAGTTTGACGTCGGTATTGTCCGGCCTGGCGTATGCGAGACCGAAGCCCTCGCGTGCAATGCGTTGATCGTGCGTCAGGTGCCCCACAGCGGGGTCGCTCAGCGCTGCGTGCGCAATGATCAATTGCGAAGGCGCGAACGCGCTCGGATCGGCGGGGTCGTGCCCGGTGGCCGAGCGGAAGAAGGTAATCTGAAACCCGAGCGGTTGATTGTCCGGTGTAGTGAGCCAGCCGGTTGCGTACCACCACTCGGTACGAAAAGCGGGATGCGCGCCGCTGTCGCGCGGAAGAACGATCGGATGGTCTGGCGTGACGGCGGCGAAATCCGGTGGCGCGGCGAACACTGGCGCGGCTATCAGCGCAACAAATCCACCTGCGCAAACCAATGCACTCGCCGCGCGATGAAGCCGCTGCAAACGCGAGTACGCACCACGCGTCGAAGCCATGCGCGACAATTCGCCCACGGGCTCGCTCGATAACAAGTGCAAACCCATCACCAATCCTCCTTCACGGCGCGCACCGCATCGACGGAAACGGCGCCGCGACCCGCAATTACCGCGGTCGAACACGACGACGCCAGCATGACTAGCGCGATGGTGCCGAGCAACGTCCACGGAACGTGTAGCGACATGCTCCAGTGAAACGACTGCGGATTGACGACGAACACCAGGATCAGGCTGATCGCGAATCCGAGCACGAAACCCAGCGCGATGCCGCACGCGGTGAGCATGCCGCCTTCGAGCGCGAGGATCGCGAGAACCTGCGAGCGGGTTACGCCCACGTGCCTCAACATGCCGAACTCACGGGCGCGCGCGAGTGTCTGCGCGGAGAACGTCGCGGCGACCCCGAACAGGCCGATCACGATCGCGACCGCCTCCAGAAGATAGGTCACGGCGAAGCTTCGATCGAAGACGACCAACGTGCGCGCGCGAATCTCGCCCGGTTGCGACATATCGAGCGACGCGCCGAACGGCAGCGCCCGCAGTCCTGCAATCACGTTCTCGATCTTCACGCCTGGTCGCGCGGTGACGGCCACATCGGTCGCGCTGGTATCGGCGCTCAGGCGTCGGTAATCGGCAAGCCGTATCTGGATCGCACCGGTTTGCCGGACATAGTCGCGCCACACGCCCGCGACGACAAACTCGTGCTCGCCGCCGCCGAGCGGCAAGCGCACGCGTTGACCGAGCCTGTAGCCATACAAATCGACCATTGCTTCGGATACCCAAATAGGTGTTTCATCGGCATGTAGATCGGCGAGACTCAGAACAGGACCGGTCATCTGAAGGTTGGCGCCGGGATCGGCTGCATCGATTTCGCGTGCAAGCACCGCGATATCAGGCCGCGCGGGATCGAGCGTGATATGCGAGGTGCGCGCGAACGCGGCGGTTTCGATGCCGGGCACGTGCGCGAGCAGCGTTTGCTCGTCGGGCCGCAAGCCGCCGGTGTCGCCGTTCGGCGCAACGCGAACGTAAAGATCGGCGGAAAGCAGATGGCCGAGCCAGTCTTCTACAGACACGCGGAAGCTCGCCACCATGATCGCCATCGCGACGATCAGCGCGAAGCTCGACAATACGCCACCCATTGCAATCGAAGCGTGCCCCGGCGCGTTCGCGAGCCGCGCCAACGCGAGCGTACTCGCGGCGCCGGCGCGGCGTCGTGCTCCCAGCACGCGGCTCGCCGCACCGAAGATCGCAGCGGTTACGCGCGGCATGAGCGCGATTCCGCCGATCAGCAACAGCGCAACCGCGAGATAGCCGCCAATGGGGGCATCGAACAGCGGCGGCAATTGCGTGAGCGCCGCGGCGATCAGCAGGCACGCCAGCGCGGGCCACGGCGTGGCGAGCCGCGCCAGCGCGCCTTCTTCGGCGCCGGCCTTGAGCGCCGCCGCAGGCCGCGCGCGAGCGGCTTCCAGTGCGGGCGCGAGGCTGCCGAGTATCGCAACGGTCGTCCCCAGCAGCAGAAAGATCACGGTGGCGAGCGGTTCGAAGCCGACTTGCGGCTGCACGCCGGGAAAGTAGCCACCGCCCAGGTCGCTGCCGAAAAAGCGCAGCGCGCCGCCCGCCAATCCATAACCGAGCGTAAGTCCGGCGAGCGAGCCGAGCAGCCCGAGCAACGCGCCTTCCATCAGGATCTGACGCAGCAATTGAGCGCGCGTCAGCCCCAATACGCGCAGCATCGCGAATTGCGCGCGGCGTCGCACGACCCCGAGTGCCTGCGTCGAAAAAACGAGGAACGCACCGGTGAACAGCGCCACCAGCGCAAGCACGTTCATATTGATTCGATAAGCGCGGGACAGACGATCGGTGCGGCTCTCTGCATCGCTCGTTTCGGCGATCACCCACGCGCTGCCGAGGCGGGCCTGCAATTGGCGCTTGAAGCGTTCCCGGTCGACGCCGCGTTCGAGTTGCACATCGAGACGGGAAAGCTTGCCGACGCGGCCGAATTTCCACTGTGCGGCGGCGATATCCATCACCGCGAGACGCTGGCCGGGACGCGCCCTCACGAGGCCGCCGGCCACGCGCAATTGCACGATTGCGGTGCCGCTGCGCAACGCCACGTGGTCGCCGATTGTCACGTTCAGCCACGCTTGTGCCGCAGGAGACAGAAACACCGTGTCGCTCGCGAGCGTATCGAACGGTCGCTCCGGCGCGGGCACGCCGATCAGATCGGGCGCGATGCGGCTTGCCTTGAAGACGTCGATGCCGAGCACCGGCAGCGGCGCGCTGCGATCCGGCACGGTGACGTCGAGGGAGAGCACCGGGCTTGCGAGCGCGACGCCGGGCTCGGTCGACAGACGAGGGTAAAGTGCTTCGTCGAACAGCGGTTGCGCGCCGCGCACCTGCAGATCGGCCTGGCCGGAGAGGCTGCGGGCCGCCGCGGAGAATTCGTTGAACGCCGCGCTGTTGATCAACTGCACGGCGTAACCGAGCGCCACGCCGAGCGCGATCGTTGCAATTGCAACCAGTGCGCGTCCGCGATGACTGCGCCATTCGGCGCCCAACAGCCAGCGAGTGAGTACGCGATGGCCGCGTGTGCGCCATCGCGGGCTGGGATCAGCTCGCGTCATGAGCCGAACGCGTGGTCGATCGATCGTGGGCGCGTGCGCCGGCCGCCGCGGCATTCGCCGCCTGCGCCGCGGACGATGCGTGCAAACCGCCGTCGTTCAGGATCAGGATACGGTCGGCGACGGCCGCGGCAGCCTCCGAGTGCGTGACCATGATCGTGGCCGCGCCGGTCGCCTTGCTCTGCGTGCGAAACAGGCCGAGCACGTCGTGCGCGGTATCGGGATCGAGATTGCCGGTCGGTTCGTCGGCGAGAATCAGTTTCGGCCGATGCACCAACGCGCGCGCAATCGCGACGCGTTGCAATTCGCCGCCGGACAGTTGCCGCGGAAAATCGTCGCCGCGCCCACCGAGACCGACGGCCGCCAGCATGTCGAGCGCGCCGCTGGCCGGCAGATCGTTCAACAGCAGCGGCAGCGCGACGTTCTGCGCGAGCGTCAAATGGGGCAGCACGTGAAACGCCTGAAACACGAAGCCCAGTTTTTGCCGGCGCAGACGGGTTGCCGCATTGTCGTCCAGTTGAGAAACCGGGTTGCCGTCGATGATCACGTCGCCGCTGTCCGCGCTGTCGAGTCCGGCAATCAGATTCAGCAGCGTGGATTTGCCGACGCCCGAGTCGCCCATGATCGCGACGAATTCGCCTGGCCTCAGCGTGAAATCGAGTTGCGCGAGCACGATGCGGCCGCTGCCATACGTCTTGCTGAGCGCGCGGCACTCGAGCGCGGGCGTAGCGCTGTCATCACGAAACACCATGCGGGATCCGATAAGTGTGGCGAGGAGCGAGTCGGGGCGCCGTTGCGCGATCGACCCGATGCGGCCGGCGCCGGCCTCTGAATCGCCGAAGTATATTCGCGATCTGTAAGGCTCGCAGGCGACTTGTGCGCGTTTCATTACAACATCGGGCGACATGTTGCGATCGGTGAAGGAATGCCGTTCGCTGCCTGCGCACTGCTTTCTTCCGGGAGCAGATCAAAAATATTTTTTTGTGCTCGACGGCGCAAATTTCTGCCGAAAGCAGGAAATCGGGACGTTCGAACCATGCGCTGCGAGCATGATCCGTTCCCAGGTGCCAAAGCACGCAACACGGCATTCGTGAAAATCTGCTAACGGTGCGCGATTGTCGCTCTTTTGCAGCCAAAAAACCCTTCAAATTGCCTACATCAACGACTTTGTGCAAACGCACATTTTTATCCATTTCGCAAGCGCGAATGTGGCAATAATGCATTGTTAAGGGCGTTGCAGCGTTGTTGCGCTGCAAAAGTATTCTTATCTTGGTAATCTCCCACCCTTGATAATTCGACTGCGGGTAAACGCGAGGCGGCAACCGCCGTTTTTCCGTCGATTTCATCGAAATAAAAAACTTACGTATCCATTTCGATGCCTTCAATTCGAAGGCATTGATGCGGCGTTTTGTACTTCAGGTTTCTACAGAGCACATGTCACTGCCTCCGCTTCTTAGCCTCCTCATCTGGATTCCTATTGTCGCTGGCCTGGTGGTTTTGCGAGCCGGATCCGACGCGGCACGTAGTCGCACCCGATGGCTCGCGTTGATCGGTGCCGTCGCCGGTTTTCTGCCCGTCATTCCGCTCGTATCGAATTTCCGCAACGACGTGACGTCGATGCAATTCGTCGAGAACGCGCGCTGGTCGCCGACGTTTGACATCGCGTGGCATGTGGGCGTGGACGGGATTTCGCTGTGGCTCGTCGCACTGACCGCGCTCACCACGATCATCATCGTGGTCGCGTCGTGGGAGTCGATCACGCAACGCACCGCGCAGTACTACGGCGCGTTCCTGATGCTGTCCGGTTTCATGCAGGGCGTATTCACGTCGATGGACGGCATGCTGTTCTTCATCGCGTTTGAAGCGACGCTGATTCCGCTGTACCTGCTGATCGGCACGTGGGGCAATGCGAATCGTCGCTATGCGGCGGTGAAGTTCTTCTTCGTGTCCCTCCTCGGTTCGCTGATGATGCTGATGTCGATGCTGTACCTGTACAGCCAGACGCACAGCTTCGATCTCTCGCTGTGGCGTGAAACGCATCTGGGCACCTGGGCGCAAATGCTGGTTTTCCTCGGCTTCCTCGCGGCGTTCGGCGTGAAAGTGCCGATGTGGCCGCTGCACACGTGGCTGCCGGACGTCCACCTCGACGGCCCGACCGGCGCCGCTGTGATGATCGGCATGCTGAAGCTGGGCGGCTACGGTCTGCTGCGTTTCGCGTTGCCGATCGCACCGCAGGCGAGCCACTTCTTCGCGCCGATGATGATCACGCTGTCGCTCGTCGCGGTGATCTATTCGAGCCTGCTCGCGCTCGTGCAAACCGACATGCGCCGATTGCTCGCGTACTCGACGGTCGCGCACATGGGCCTTGTCACGCTCGGTCTGTTCGTCTTCAACCGCATCGGCCAGGCCGGCGCGATCGTGCAGATGCTGTCGTACGGCGTGGTGTCCGGCGCGATGCTGTTGTGCACGGGCATGCTCTACGACCGCACGAAAACCGCTTCGATCTCCGAATACGGCGGCGTCGCCAATACGATGCCGCGCTTTGCCGCGTTCGTGATGCTGTTCTCGATGGCGAACATCGGCTTGCCGGGCACGTCGGGTTTCGTCGGCGAATTCATGGTGCTGATGGGCGCGATTCGCTTCAACTTCTGGATCGGCGCGATGGCCGCGACGACGCTGGTTCTGAGCGCCTCGTACACGTTGTGGATGTACAAACGCGTGATTTTCGGCGCGATCGCCAACGCGCGTGTTGCGAATCTGAAGGACGTGAGCAAGCGCGAATTCGCACTGCTCGGCGCAATGGCTTTGCTGGTGCTCGCGATCGGTCTCAATCCGAAGCCGTTCACGGATGCGATCGACCCGTCGGTCGGCGTGCTGTTGGCTCAATCGGAACGCACGGGTCATCCGGGCGATTCCGTGCCGGCCGATGGCGGCGAGCACATGCAGGCGGCAGCGCCCGCCGCGGTGGTCGCGACGCGCTCGCCGGGCTGATGCCGGAGAGGCGAGAGGCGCGCCGCGCAGGTGCAGCATTCCTTACGGAATGTTGCGCATGCCGGGGCGTGCTGCCGATTCGGACCATGTCCTTGACGTTCGCGTGTTGCGGCGCCGCCATTCTGGTCGCGCCGCACATTTACGCCTGCTTCAAGGGAATGTATGATGCGCGCGCTCGCCGAAGGAACATGACGGCACCCAGGCTGCACATGGGTGTGCGGCAACGTGTCGCACGTGCTGCGGCGCAATAGATCTTTGCTGAAACGAGGGTTTATTGCGCCATGACGTGCCCCTACCATGCGAGCGCTTACTAATGGAGAGCGGTGTAATGACGTTCGTTGAAGTCGTAAATAAAAGGCAATGGATATGAAAGGAAAGACTCTACGTGGGTCGATAAGTTTCCTGTCTATCGCCCTCGCGTTGTTGCTTTCGGGTTGCAGCAACCTCGATATTCTGAATCCGAAGGGAAGTGTGGGTCTGGCCGAACGCGATCTGATCGCCACCTCGACCTGGGCCATGCTGATCGTGGTCATTCCGGTCATCGCACTGACGTTGCTGTTCGCCTGGCGCTATCGCGCGTCGAACAAGAACGCCGATTACCGTCCGGGCTGGGTGCATTCGACCGGTATCGAAATCGCCATCTGGACGATTCCGACGCTGATCATTCTGTTCCTCGCCGTACTGACGTGGAAGACCACGCATGAACTCGATCCGTACAAGCCGCTCGAGTCGCAGGTCAAGCCGATCAACGTCGAAGTCGTCGCGCTCGACTGGAAGTGGCTGTTCATCTATCCGGACCTCGGCATCGCTTCGGTGAACCAGCTCGCGTTCCCGGTCGGCACGCCGGTGAACTTCACGATCACGTCCGACACGGTGATGAACTCGTTCTTCATTCCGCAACTGGGCGGTCAGATCTACGCGATGGCAGGCATGCAGACGCGTCTGCACCTGATCGCCGACGAAGCCGGCAATTATGCGGGCACCGCGGCGAATTTCAGCGGCAAGGGTTTCTCGGACATGAAGTTCCGCGCGATCGCTTCGACACCTGAAGAGTTCAACGCGTGGGTTGCGAAAGTGCGCGCTTCGTCGGACAACCTCAGCATGGACCGCTATCACGCGGTGTCGGCGCCGAGCGAGAAGGATCCCGTCAAGTATTTCTCGTCGGTCGATCCGAAGCTCTTTCACAACATCATTGCCCGGTACAACAACGGTAACGTCATCGACAACATGAAAGACGCTAACTGTGCGCCACAGGGTAAGGGGTAACGCATGTTCGGAAAACTCTCACTAGACTCCATTCCCTACCACGAGCCGATCATCATGGTGACGGCCGCCGGGATCGCCATCGGCGGTGCACTGGTTCTGGGTCTGATCACCTATTTCGGCAAGTGGCGTTATCTGTGGACCGAATGGCTCACGTCGGTCGACCACAAGAAGCTCGGCGTGATGTATATCGTGGTCGCGCTGATCATGCTGTTCCGCGGCTTCGCGGACGCAATCATGATGCGTACCCAGCTTGCGCTGTCGTATAACGCACCAGGCTTCCTGCCGCCGCACCATTACGACCAGATCTTCACCGCGCACGGCGTCATCATGATTTTCTTCATGGCGATGGCGTTCATGGTCGGCCTGATGAACATCATCGTGCCGCTGCAGATCGGTGCCCGCGACGTCGCGTTCCCGTTCCTCAATTCGCTGAGTTTCTGGATGACCGCGATCAGTGCGATCCTGATCAACATTTCGCTCGTGATCGGTGAATTCGCGCAAACGGGTTGGCTCGCTTATCCGCCGTTGTCCGAGCTGCAGTTCAGTCCGGGTGTCGGGGTCGACTATTACCTGTGGAGTCTGCAGCTCTCCGGTATCGGAACCTTGCTGACCGGCGTGAACTTCTTCGTGACGATCGTGAAGATGCGCGCGCCCGGCATGACGTTCATGAAGATGCCGGTGTTCACGTGGACCGCGCTGTGCACGAACGTGCTGATCATGGCGGCGTTCCCGATCCTGACCGTCACGCTCGCGCTGCTGGGTCTTGACCGTTACCTCGGCATGCACTTCTTCTCGAACGATGCCGGCGGCAACGCGATGCTGTACCTGAACCTGATCTGGGCATGGGGTCACCCCGAGGTGTACATCCTGATCCTGCCGGCGTTCGGTATTTTCTCGGAAGTCGTGGCGACCTTCGCGAAGAAGCCGCTGTTCGGCTACAAGACGATGGTGTGGGCGACGTGCGCGATCATGGTGCTGTCGTTCCTCGTGTGGCTGCATCACTTCTTCACGATGGGCTCGGGCGCGGACGTCAATGCGTTCTTCGGTATTGCAACGATGGTGATCGCGATTCCGACCGGCGTGAAAGTGTTCAACTGGCTGTTCACGATCTACAAGGGGCGTCTGGAGTTCACCACGCCGATTCTGTGGACGCTCGGCTTCATGGTCACGTTCACGATCGGCGGCATGACCGGCGTGATGATGGCGATCCCGGGTGCGGACTTCGTGCTGCACAACAGCCTGTTCCTGATCGCTCACTTCCACAACGTGATCATCGGTGGCGTGCTGTTCGGCTACCTGGCCGGCTTCAACTACTGGTTCCCGAAGGCGTTCGGTTTCAAGCTGAACGAGAAGCTGGGCAAGGCGTCGTTCTGGTTCTGGCAGATCGGTTTCTGGGTTGCGTTCACGCCGCTGTACGTGCTCGGCTTCATGGGCATGACGCGTCGTATCAACCACTATGACAACCCGGATTGGCATCCGTGGCTGATGTTCGCGTGGGTCGGCGCGGTGCTGATCGCGATTGGTATTGCCTTCCAGGTGCTGCAACTGGTGGTCAGTATTCGCGACCGCAATCTGCCGCAAAATCGCGACGTCAACGGCGATCCGTGGGACGCTCACACGCTGGAATGGGCAACGAGCTCGCCGCCGGCGTCGTACAACTTCGCGATCATTCCGGACGTGCGCCAGCTTGACGCATTCGCTGAAATGAAGTCGCGCAAGAATCAGCCGAAGCCGGTGTATAGCGACATTCACATGCCGTCGAACACGTCGGCGGGTCTGGTCGTGGCGGTGTTCTCGCTGGTGCTCGGCTTTGCCGCTGTCTGGCATATCTGGTGGCTCGCGATCGTCGGCCTGGTTGGCGCGATCGGTACCGTGATCGTCTACAGCTGGCAGAAGAACGAAGGCTTTTACATTCCGGCCGCCACGGTCGCGGCGATTGAAGAGAAACGCTCCGGCGCCGGTGCGCAGGTCGCGTTGGAGGTGGATTGATGTCAAATAACACGCTTACGGCCGGCTCGCATCAGCACGATGCGCATCACGCCGATCATCCGCCGTCGCATTCGGTATTCGGCTTCTGGCTATACCTGATGACCGACTGCATCATCTTCGCGTCGCTGTTCGCAGTGTTCGCGGTGATGAGCCACCAGTTCGCCGGTGGTCCGAGCGGCAAGGATCTGTTCGAGATTCCGGGCGTCGCGCTCGAAACCACGATGCTGCTGCTGAGCAGTATCACGTACGGTTTTGCGATGCTGGGCGCGCACAAAAACAGGAAGGGCGTGCTGCTGTTCTGGCTCGCGGTCACGTTCCTGCTCGGTCTGGCGTTCCTCGTGCTGGAACTGCGCGAGTTCTCGCATCTGATCGCGGAAGGCGCAGGCCCGCAACGCAGCGCGTTCCTGTCGTCGTTCTTCACGCTGGTCGGCACGCACGGCCTGCACGTGACGTGCGGCCTGATCTGGATGGTGGTGCTCTCGGTGCAAGTGCTGGGTCACAAGGATCTGACCGAGCGCGACATGATTCGCCTGACGTGCCTGAGCCTTTTCTGGCACTTTCTGGACGTCGTGTGGATCGGCGTCTTCACCTTTGTCTATCTTGCGAGCGTGATCTAAATGGACCATAGCCATAACGGACATTCGGAACACTCGGGCGAAAGCCACGGCAGCCTCGGCAGCTATGCGACGGGTTTCATTCTGTCGGTCATTCTGACGGTCGCCGCATTCGGCCTCGTGATGAACGGCGTGCTGACCGGCGAGAACGCGTTGCTCGCGATCGCGGGTCTCGCGCTGGTGCAGATCGTCGTGCATCTGGTGTTCTTCCTGCACATGAATACGTCGTCGGCGCAGCGCTGGAACGTGACGGCTTTCGCCTTCACGGTGCTGACCGCGGTGATCGTGGTCGGCGGCACGCTGTGGGTCATGCATAACGTCAGCATGAACATGATGTCCCGCTAAACGGAAAACCCAACCGGTTTCCGGACGAACCCCGCAAGATGAAAGTCTTGCGGGGTTTTTTTATGTGCACAATAGCCGCTCGCATGCGTGGTCGCGCATGCCGTTCGAGCATTCGGTCAGCAAGCAAAAGGAGCGGTGATGAGTCAGTTGAAGGCAGTCGAATATCCCGTAGCGTCGCCGGAAGTCCAGGCCGTGTACGACGACATCAAACAAACGCGTCAGGTGGACGACGTCAACAATTTCTGGAAATTCATCGCCAACCATCCGCCGACGCTCGCGCGCACGTGGGACAGCCTGAAGGACGTGATGGCGCCGGGCGCGCTCGATCCGCTGGTGAAGGAATTGCTGTACGTGGCGATCAGCGTGACGAACAACTGCGGCTACTGCGTGGCCAGCCACACCGCCGCGGCGCGCCGCGCCGGCATGACCGAAGAAATGTTCGGCGAACTGATGGCGGTGGTCGGCATGGCCAACGAAACGAATCGCCTGGCCGTGGGCTACCGCATTCCGATCGACCCGGCGTTCGAGTAAAGCGGGGAGAGCGGGTAGAGTTGGTAGAGCAAGCCCGCGGTTCTCGCGGGTTTGCCGTTACTGCGCCACGCCGCGCCAGTCCGCGAGCAGCGCGGGCAGTTCGGCCATGTCGCGAAACACATAAACCGCGCCCGCGCCATGCAACGCGGTGGCGCTGCTGTGGCCCAGTTCCACCGGGCAATAGCCGAACACGGTGGCGCCGGCCGCGACGCCCGCCGTCACGCCGGTCACCGTATCGTCGATGACCGCGCACCGCCGCGCATCGACGCCGAGTCCGGCCGCCGCGGCCAGATAGACATCCGGAAACGGCTTGTTGCGCGGCGTTTCATGTCCGCTGAAAATGCGTTGGTCGAAGCAGTCGAGAATGCCGGCCTTCACGAGTTGCAATTCCACCTTGATCCGGTCGGCGCCTGACGCGACCGCAATGCGCGCATCGAGTGCCGCATGCAGCGCGCGCACGGCCGACGGCGCGCCGGGAATGGCGACCAGTTCGAGATCCAGCGCGGCGTTGCGGCGCGCGCGAAATTGCGCGAGCCAGTCGGCCGTGATCGCAAAGCCGGTGCGCGCTTCGATCAGCGCGCGTTCGTCCCTGACCGCCTTGCCGACAAAAATGCGCATGGTTTCTTCGACGCTCAAATGCCAGCCAAGCTCGCCGAGCATTTCGTTCAGCACGCGATTCGTGATGGGTTCGGAGTCGACGAGCACGCCGTCGCAGTCGAAGAGAACGGCGTCGAAGGGGAAATCGGACATCGGTTAGGTCGTGGGGAAGGTGGGCAATCGCAAAGCATACCGCACGCGCCGAATTTTCATTCCGTTACATCTCTGAGCGACGGATTGTTGATGCAGCCGCGTTAAAGAAGAACGGAGCCGCTTCGGGTTCCGCTGACCCACCGGAAGAAAACAACATGACATCGTCTTTCTCGCGCCGCGTTAGCGGCGCGTTGTTCGTCGCGGCATTGTCCGCTGCCGCATCGTTGACAGCCGCACCCGCTTTCGCGCAAGCCGTGATCGTCGCGCCGCCGCCCGTCGTGATCGCACCGGCGTCGATCGCGCCGCCGCCGCCGCGTGTCGAAGTCGTACCGGTGCCGCGTGCCGGTTACGAATGGGATCGCGGCCACTGGCGCTGGGTGCATGGCAGCTACGTGTGGGCGCCGGGTCACTGGCAGGCGGTGCGCGTCGGTTATCACTGGGTGCCGGGGCATTGGGTGCAGCACGGGCCGAACTGGCGTTGGGTCGAAGGTCACTGGGCCTGAGTCGTCTCGACAACCCGACAACCGTAAGAGCCGGGCGCGATCGCGTCCGGTGCACGACACTCGCATAACCGGACGGTTTTTTTCGATGAAAGCGCTTCTGATCGTTTTGCTGGCGGCGACGCTCGCCGGCTGTGTTGTTTACCCGGCGCGGCCGGCTTACTATCATCCGGTCGTCATATATTGATCGCGCAGCACGATGCGTTTCCATTCTTCACGCGTCGATGCGCATCGGCCGGACCGGTGCGCACAGCACTCGATGAGCGCGATGCCGGCATCACAGCCACGGAGCGGCGGCAATTGAAGCACATGCAACTCATGATGCGATCCGCCTCACGGTGGAGTCGCGCGCCTTGAGCGAGCGCGATCCCGACGCGGAACTGCTGGCGCAGGTCGGCCGGCAGGATCCGGCGGCCGTGCGCTCGCTCGTCGCGCGCAAGCTGCCGCGTCTGCTCGCGCTCGCCACGCGCATGCTGGGAGACCGGATGGAAGCCGAGGACGTCGCACAGGAAGTGTTCGTGCGCATCTGGAAACAGGCGTCGCGCTGGCGCGAAGGCGAGGCGAAGTTCGACACGTGGGTGCACCGTGTCGCGCTCAATCTCTGCTATGACCGGCTGCGCGGACGCCGCGAAGATCCGCACGCGGAGCTGCCCGACGAGGTCGATCCCGCCGCGCTGCCCGACGCCAGGCTCGAAGCCCGCGCGCAGGACCAGCGGGTGCGCGATGCGCTCGCCGCGTTGCCTGCGCGGCAGCGCGAGGCGCTGGTGCTCAACTATTACCAGGAGATGTCGAACCACGACGCGGCTGCCTTGATGGGTATCACGGTCGAGGCGTTGGAAAGTCTGCTGGCCCGCGCGCGGCGTAATTTGCGCGCGCAACTCGTCGGCAGCGTTGTTGACAAGGACAGATCATGACACCTGAAAGATTCCAGCAGATCGTCGAAGCCTACGGTGCCGATCCGCATCGCTGGCCGGACGGGGAACGCATTGCCGCAGAGACATGGGCGCTAGTGCATCGCGCGGAAGCCGACGCGCTGCTCGCGGATGCCGCCGCGATCGATGATTGGCTCGCCGCCGACAAGGTCGCGCCGCCGAGCCTCGCGTTGCAGCAGCGGGTCGTCGGCAGTGCGCCGGTGCGCAAGCCGGTCGCGCCGCGCACGCGTTTATGGTGGTCGGGCGCGGCGGTGGCGGGCGTCGGTTTGCTGGGCGGCTTCGCGGGCGCGCTTGCTGTGTCCTTCTTCGTGCTGACGGCGCATGCGCCGGATGCGCACGAATCCTCTTACTTAACGTCGAGCTTCGGTGGCGCGTCCACCGATTGGAGCGGTGAATGAGCAGCCGGTCGTGGAAATTCGTGCTGGTGGCGTCGCTGGCGGTCAATGTGTTTTTGCTGGGCGGGATTGCCGGCGGAGCTTATCAGTGGTTTGCCGCACGCGACGCGGCGACCGAAGCGCAGCAGCGCGCGTTGCGCTTTGCGGCCACGCCTTTGTCGGTCGATCGTCAGAAGGAATTCGCCGACGCGCTGAAGGATGCTCGCCGCGATGGGCGTGGATTCGCTCGCGACGCGCGCGCAGGTCGCCGCGAAGTGTTGCGTCTGCTTGCCGCGCCGCAACTGGATCGCACGGCGCTCGATCGCGCGCTCGAGCGAACCCGTACTGCCGACAGCAATTTGCGGGCATTGGTGGAAACCAATGTGGCCGATTTTGCGGAGACGCTTACGTCCGAGGAGCGGATCGAGTTCGCCGATAGTCTGCGGGTGCGGGGAGAGTGGCGCGAGCCGCCGGGTACGCTGAAAAACAGATTGCCGGCGTCGAACAGCGCAGCGAGTGGTGTCGGCAACAGCGCAGCAAGCGCCGCGACGAAACAGCCATCGAGCGGAGCATCCGGCGGATAGAATTTTTTTCGCGCAGGCGACGGATTGCAGCGAGTGGGCCGTTTAAAGCTTATCAACGTCGCAGAGGACGGAATGGCCAACTCACCGAATATGAACGCCGCGGCGATCGCGCTCAATCGCTTCGGCCTTGGCGCCCGTGCCGACGATTCGCCGCCCGCGGATCCGAAAGGGTGGCTGCTCGCGCAGTTCGATCAGTATCAGCCGCGGCCTGCCGCATGGGCGAATCAGCCCGATTCGGTGACGGTGTCGACCGAACTCGCGCAGCAGCGCATGCAGTTTCAGCAGGAGCAGCAGGCTCCGCTCAACCCGCAGGGTGCGAGCGGCACCTCGGCCCAGCGAACCGATTCGCAATCCACGACTCAGGCGACGACTCAAGCCACGGCGCAATCCACCGCCCAAACTGCCAGGCAGGTCGAACGAAAGGCAATTCGCGCGGAAAGCGTCGACATGTACCGCGCTTCGGTGAATGCACGAGTCGCGAGCGCACTGACCACGCCGACGCCGTTCATCGAACGCCTCGTGCATTTCTGGTCGAATCATTTCGCCGTTTCCATCGAAAAACAGGGCGTTGCCGCGCTGGCCGGCTCGTTCGAAGCGGAAGCGATCCGCCCGCATGTGCTGGGCCGTTTCGAAGACATGCTGGTGGCCGTCGAACGTCATCCGGCGATGCAGATCTTTCTCGATCAGACACGTTCCGTGGGCCCCGACAGTGCGGCCGCCATGCGCGCGGCGCAGCGCAATCCCGAGCGCAAACGCGGGCTGAACGAGAACCTCGCGCGCGAGATCATGGAGCTTCATACGCTCGGCGTGCGCAGCGGCTATAGCCAGGATGACGTCACAGAATTCGCGCGCGCACTGACCGGCTGGAGTCTCGCCGCCAATCCCGCAAACGCAAACGCGGCGAACGCACGCAACGCCGCCGCCCGCGCGGCGCTGCAAGCGGACAACGCCGCGCCCGGCACCTTCGTGTTCCGCGCCGCGCTGCACGAGCCGGGTTCGCGCACGATCATGGGCCGCCGCTACGACCAGCCCGGCGAAGAACAGGCGCTCGCGATCCTGCACGATTTCGCGCACGCACCCGCGACCGCGCAGCATATCGGCGGCAAGCTGGCTCGTCATTTCGTCGCCGACAATCCGCCGCCCGAGGTGAGCGAGCGCCTTGCGAGCGCATTCGAACGCAGCGGCGGCGATCTGCGCACCGTGTACCGGGCGTTGCTCGACACGCCGCAAGCGTGGTCGCCAACTGCCGTCAAGTTCAAGACGCCGTGGGAGTGGACCATTTCGTCGATGCGCGGACTCGGCTGGCAGGACCTGGGCAATCTGCAGAGCGCGCCGATTCTCACGCAACTCGGGCAACCGGTGTGGCGCCCGGGTTCGCCCGCCGGCTACGACGACATTGCCGCGAGCTGGGCCGCGCCCGATGCGCTCGTGCGTCGCGTCGAAGTGGCGCAGCGCTTTGCGTCGCGGGTCGGCGACCGGCTCGATGCGCGCTCGCTCGGCAACACATTGCTCGCCGGTTCGCTCAGCGCGCCGACGGCCACCGCAGTGTCGCGCGCCGAAAGCGCGTCGACCGCGATCGCGCTGCTGCTGGTTTCGCCGGATTTTCAACGGAGATGAACGCCATGCTTTCCCGTCGCAAGTTTCTGAGCGTCGCCGCTGCCGGCGCCGGCGCCATGCTGATAGCGCCGCGCATCGCGTTCGCGAGTGTCGCCACGGACCGTCGCTTCGTGTTCGTGATCCAGCGCGGCGCGGCGGACGGCCTGAACATCGTCGTGCCGTACGCGGAACCCGCGTATGCGACGTTGCGCGGCGCGCTCGCGATCGATACGGCGAACGCGACCCGCCTCGACGGCACCTTCGCGCTGCATCCGGCGCTGACCCAAACGGCCGCGATGTACGCGAAGCACGAGGCGCTGTTCGTGCACGCGGTCGCGTCGCCGTATCGCGACCGCTCGCATTTCGACGGCCAGAACGTGCTGGAGACCGGGGGCACCGCGCCTTATCAGATGAAAGACGGCTGGCTGAACCGGCTCGTCGCGCAATTGCCCGCCACGCGCGACAACGCGATCGCGTTTGCGCCGACGGTGCCGATGGCGTTGCGCGGCCCGGCGGCGGTGACGTCGTACGCGCCGTCCGGCCTGCCGCAGGCGCCCGACGACCTGCTTACGCGCGTCTCGCAACTGTACGACCAGGACGCGCAACTGCGGCCGCTGTGGGAGTCGGCGATGACCGCGCGCGGTCTCGCCGGCGATGCCGGCGCGCGTCAGGATCCGGCGAGCGTCGGCAAACTCGCGGCGGGTTTTCTGTCGCGCGAAGACGGCCCGCGCATCGCGATGATCGAAACCGGCGGCTGGGACACGCATACCGCGCAGAACCCGCGTCTCGCCAACCAGTTGAAGGCGCTCGACACGATGATCGCCGCGTTGCGCGACGGCATGGGTGCGCAATGGAGCAAGACGACGGTGCTGGTGGCGACGGAGTTCGGCCGCACTGCGGCCGCGAACGGCACGGGCGGCACCGATCACGGCACGGGCTCGGTGGCGATGGTGTTCGGCGGGGCGGTGGCGGGCGGCCGCGTGATGGCCGACTGGCCGGGTCTGAAGCCGGCCGATCTATACGAAGCGCGCGATCTGAAACCGACCGCGTCGCTCGATGCATTGATCGCGGGCGTTGCGAGCGAATCCCTTGGGCTGGATCCCGGGCGGACGGCCGTCGCGCTGTTCGGCAAGACGGCAGCGAAGCCGCTGACAGCACTCGTGCACGCATGACGATGGCCGCACCGCCGCGCACGAACCCGCGCAAACCCACCGATTGCAGTTCGCCTGCAACCCAACACCGAAGAGGAAAAATGAAACTCAGCTCGACTCTGTATGCTGTCTCACTGGCCGGCCTGTGCGCGGCATTGCTGTCCGCTTGCGTCGTCGAACCGGTTCGTCCGGCCGAACCCGCGCCGCGCGTCGAAGTCGTGCCGGTTGCGCCCGCGCCCGGTTATCACTGGGTGAAGGGCCACTATCGTTGGGAAGGCAACCATTGGGAGTGGGTGCCGGGGCATTGGGTCGGATAAGCACGTTCAGGCCGCGACGCGAGCGCGGCCGGATGAATCAGGCGCTGACCGAAAACAGAGCGCGCCGCGGCAAACAGGTTTACCGCGGCGCGCCTCCTATACCGGGCGAAGACTTAGCCTCCGCCGCCTTGCGTGCCGATCGTCAGTTTGTTGCTGACCGACTTCACGCCAGGCACGCCCTTCGCCACTTGTTCCGCTTGCGGAATCTGCGCACCGTCGGGCACCGAGCCGGTGATCACCACCGCGCCGCCGCGGGCCCGGACAAACACGTTCGACACGTCAAAACCCTGCGCTTTCGACAAAGCCTTGCGTACATCCAGACCGAGCTTGCGGTCCGTCTTTTTCACCGTTTTCGGGCTGGGTGCAGACATGGCCGCATCCGGCGCCGCGGACGTGTCGCTCGCCTGGGCATAGGCGCTGGACGCCGTCGCCACACACAACGCAATGCCGAGCGCCTTCAAAAGATTGACTGTTTTCACGTTTTCTCCATTCCTCGAAAAGTTGATGTCGCATCGTTGCATGCAAAAAACCACGCGCCTGCGAGCACTTCGCCGCCCGCCGGGAGCCCCCTGTCTTGTAGAAGAGTGACGTTGTGAAGCGCCCAGCGCGCTTAAACAATACTCCAGCAAACGCTCTGGTGTTGAAAAAACTGACCAGACCGTGCACGTGGCGCTTCGCCTATCATGTCGGCTTCGATCATCCAAGGCGCACGACAGATGTCCGATGGCGTACGGGATTCACTCCTGCCAACTCACTCGCATGCGGAGCGGTCGTCGCTCGATTACGGCTTGTGGGCGTTGACCTTCAGCTACGTATTGAGCCAGTTTTTCCGCAGCTATATCGCCGTGATCGCCACCCAGCTGATCGGCGATTTCCACTTCTCGCCGCAGATGTTCGGCTGGTTCGCCGGCTCGTTCTTCCTCGTGTTCGCGCTTGCGCAACTGCCGGTCGGCATGATGTTCGACCGCTACGGCGTGCGCGGTCCGACGGCGCTGCTGATGGGCATCGGCGGCCTTTGCGCGGGTTTGCTCGCGCTCACCCGCGATCCGCTGATCGCGCTCGTCGCGCAAGCCGGCATCGGCCTCGGTTGCGCGCCGATCTTCATGGGCCTGCTCAACTACGTGCTGCATAGCGGCCACGGCACCCGCAACGTGCGCGCCGTCACGACCGCGAGCGCGATCGGCATGGCCGGCGCGTTGCTCGCCGCCTTTCCGCTGAGTCACGCGACCGCGAGCTTCGGCTGGCGTCCCGTGATGGTCACGGCGTCGGTCGCGATGTTGTGCGCGACGCTTGGCGTCGCGTGTTTCGTGAAGCGGCGCGATGCCGACGCGCATCGGCAAGCGCTCGCTGCATCGCAACAGGCGGATGGCGCGCAGAAGCGGGCCGGCGGCTTGTGGACCTTGATGCCGGCGTGCCTCGCGCTGTCGGTGGGCAGCACGTTTCGCACGTCGTGGGGCGGCCCGTATCTCGCCGATGTGTTCGGCTTCGACGTGATCGCACGCGGCAACGCAATGACGGTGACGAGCCTCGTCGCCATTGGCGCGTCGTTTTGCATTCCGGTGGTCGTCCGGTTCTGGGCGCCCAAGCGCATTTCGCTGCTATGGCTGATCGCCGGCACGATTGCGGCGCTGGTGCTCGCACTGGTTCCGGGGCGTAGCTGGGCCATTAGCGTCGCGTTGATCTGTGTGCTGTTCTCGGTCGGCTCGATTCATCCGCTGGTGATGTCGCAGGCGCGCGCGATCCTCGCGCCGCGACGGCTCGGGCTTGGCCTCGGGCTGCTCAACAGCTTCGTGTTTCTCGGCATTGCGCTCGCGAGCAGTTGCTTCGGCTGGATCGCGGAGACGGCGAAGCACGCGCATGGGTCCGCTCCGAATATCTACGCGGCACTGTTTGCGGTGACCGTTGCGCCGCTTGCGATCGGCACGCTGGTGTACGTGTTCAGCCCGGTCGTCGCGCCGCCGAAAGAGCGTGCCTGACAACACCGCAAGCTTGAAAGTGAATGAGCGTGCTTTTATTTACATGCTGAATTGCGGCACGTATGATGGCTAAAAATCTGGACTATCGATCTGCACCGCAGAACAATCTGGAGGAGACGCCACATGTCCGTGAAAGACCTGTTTCAACTCGACGGCAAGCTTGCCTTGATCACCGGCGGCTCACGCGGGCTCGGCCTGCAAATGGCCGAAGCACTCGGCGAAATGGGGTGCAGCGTCGCGATCACCGCGCGCAAGGCCGACGAACTCGCTGAAGCGAAAGCCCATCTGCAAAGCCTCGGCATCGAGGTGCAGACCATCGTCAACGACCTGCAGCGCTTCGAGGGTATTCCCGATCTCGTCGGCGAAGTGCTGGACCGGCATGGCCGCATCGATATTCTCGTCAACAACGCGGGCGCCACGTGGGGCGCGCCGGCCGAAGACTATCCCGATCAGGCGTGGCACAAGGTGATGAACCTGAACGTCAACGCGCCGTTCTTTCTCGCACGCGAAGTCGGCAAGCGCAGCATGATTGCGCGCCGCGCCGGCAAGATCGTCAACATCGCGTCGGTGGCGGGGCTCAAAGGTTCGCCGGCCGGCATGAATACGATTGCGTACAACACGTCGAAGGCCGCGGCGATCAATTTCACGCGCGCGCTCGCTGCGGAATGGGGCAAGTACAACATCAACGTGAATGCGATCTGCCCGGGCTTCTTTCCGTCGAAGATGTCGGCGGGGCTGCTCGGCAAGCTCGAAGACGACATCGTGTCGCGCACGCCGCTGCAACGTCTCGGCGGCGACGAAGACCTGAAAGGCTCGGTGGTGTTTCTCGCGAGCGAAGCGTCGCGCCACGTCACGGGCCAGTATTTCGCAGTGGATGGCGGCGCGATCATCGCGTGACGCTGCACGTTCGCACGTTGGCAAAAACCAGTGCGGATACCGTATAAGCAGGACGCAGGAGACACATATGAACGAACGCCATCATCCGCATTGGCCGCCGCAGGCGCCGCGGCATCTGACACTGCCCGAGACGAATATCTTCCATAACGCTGAGGTCTCGGCGGCCCGCTTTCCGAACAAGCCGTTCATCATTTTCTACGACACGCCGCTCACGTTCGCCGACTTCAAGGACGAAGCCGAGCGCGTCGCCGGATTCTTGCAGCAGGCGTGCCATGTGAAAGCCGGCGACCGCGTGCTGCTCTATATGCAGAACAGCCCGCAATGGATCGTCGCTTACTACGGGATCCTGCGTGCCAACGCGGTGGTGGTGCCGGTCAATCCGATGAACATGACCACCGAGTTGCGTCACTATGTGGAAGACAGCGGGGCGACCACGATCATCGCGCCGCAGTGTCTGTTCGCGAACGTCGAACCACTGGTCGGCAATGGGCCGGGGCAGGGCATCGAACACGCGATCGTCGCGACGTATAGCGATTATCTGAAACGGCCGTCCCCGATCGACGTGCCGGAGTTCGTCGCCGCACCGCGCAAAACCTTCACTATCCCCGGCGTCACGGCGTGGCAGGAGGTGCTCGAACGGCATCTTGCGCCGGGACCGCTCACCGCCGGTCCCGACGACCTGTGCGTGATGCCGTACACGTCCGGTACCACGGGCAAACCGAAGGGCTGCATGCACACGCATCGCAGCGTGATGAGCACGCTGCTCGGCGGTTGCGTGTGGTTTGCATCGCCCGCCGACGGGGTTTATCTGTCCGTGCTGCCGCTCTTTCACGTGACCGGCATGCAAGGCGGGATGAACAGCGCGATGTTCTCGGGCGCGACGATCGTCGTGCTGCCGCGCTGGGATCGCGATGCGGCGGCGTTATGCATGCAGAAATATCGCGTGACGGCATGGCAGTCGATCACCGCGATGATGGTCGATTTCCTGTCGAATCCGAAACTCGCCGAATACGATCTGTCGAGTCTGAAGGGCGCGCGCGGCGGCGGCGCGGCGATGCCCGATGCGATCGCCCGAAAGCTGAAGGCGCTGACCGGCCTCGATTACGTCGAAGGCTATGGGATGTCGGAGACGATCGCCGCCACGCACATCAATCCGCCGCATCGCCCCAAGCCGCAATGTCTCGGCATTCCTGTGTTCGACGTGGACTCGCGCGTGATCGACCCGGCTACGCTCGAGGAACTGTCTGCGGGCGAGACCGGCGAGATCGTCGTCAATGCGCCGCAGGTGATGCAGGGCTACTGGCGCGATCCGACAGGCACGCAGGACGCGTTCGTCGAACTGGACGGCAAGCGTTTTCTGCGCACCGGCGATCTCGGTCATATCGACGAAGAAGGCTATTTCTTCATGACCGATCGACTCAAACGGATGATCAACGCATCGGGCTATAAGGTCTGGCCCGCTGAAGTCGAGGCGCTGATGTACCGGCATCCGGCCATTCAGGAAGTGTGCGTGATCGGCGTGAAGGACGCGAAGCGCGGCGAAACCGTGAAGGCGCTGGTGGTGCCTGCCGCAGCGCACGCCGGCAAGATCAGCGAACAGGAGATCATCGACTGGGCCCACGAGCAGATGGCCGCGTACAAGGCGCCGCGCATCGTCGAGTTCGTCGCATCGTTGCCGAAGTCGGGCAGCGGCAAAATTCTGTGGCGGAAGTTGCAGGAGGAAGATGCCGCGCGCGCGGCCGCGTCACGCTGACCGGCGATAAAGACACGCTGCGTAACGGCGCCGTTTGCCTGTAAGCTGTATGCGGCGAGTCATCAGCCGGGCATCGCACGTGCTTCGCCGTCATCTACAAAGCTTTTGCAGAAAGACTTCGACACCATTGCCAACTATCCGAAGGGGATAACCGATATGAAGTTCTTTGCCTTCAAACAGGTCGTGCTTGGGCTTGCAGTCACCGCGCTGGTCGCGGGCAATATTCCTCTCGCCGCTGCTCAGGGCGCCAGCGACGCGGCCACGGCTCAGCCCGATGCGAGCACCACCGCGAAGCCGACCAAGGCGCAGCGCAAGGCGGCACGCAAGCAGGCTCGCGCGAAGAAAAACGCGGAGCTGAAGAAACTCGAGGACGCGGGTTATCAGCCGTCGAGAAACGATCCGAACTACCCGACCAATCTGCAAAACGCGCAGAAGAAAGCCGGGATCGGCGCGGGCGCGAGCCAGTAACGCAATCGTTGCGGCACAACGTCGATGAATGCCGGCGGGCTTGCAAAGCGCCGCCGGCTTTTTTCGTTTGTGCGAATCGGCTGTCGAATCGGCGGTCGATTCTGCCACCGAATCCGCCACCATTCCGCCACACCGCGTAGCGTATGAAGCGGGACCCGCATGCTGCGATGCCGCACTCGCGCCTTACATTCCGCCAAACAGCGTTCGTCCTGCCGGATTCCCCGACTTGTTCTCGCGCGACACGCTGAGCCAGCCTTAGCGGCACCCGCCAAACCCTTGTCCCCTATGCCTTTCGCCGTCGGCGGCCACGCCGCGCGCGATAGAGGTGTCGTATTTCCACAGGTGGTTGTCGCAAATAGTCGGCTAGCCGTACTTTTTTCTGGCAACTATGTATGCACAGCGCGGACAGACGTTCGCCGCAGCAGAAACCATCTTGCATGGGACCGGAGTCGGTGCTTTTTGCGCTCACTCCAGTCGACATAGGAGAGCATTCAATGAATTCCCCGAAGGTCGTGGTCGAAGGGCTGTGCAAGGTGTTCGGCACTAACCCGAAGCAGGCGATCGGCATGCTGGCAGGCGGCGCAACCAAAGAAGAAGTATTCGCGCGCACCGGTCAGATTGTCGGCGTTCACAACGTGTCGTTCGAAGTCAAGGAAGGCGAAATCTTCGTGCTGATGGGCCTGTCGGGCTCCGGCAAGTCGACGCTGATTCGCCTGATCAATCGTCTGGTCGAGCCGACGGCCGGCAAGGTGCTGATCGACGGCCGCGACGTAGCCAGCGTGCCACGCTCGGCGTTGACGGCGCTGCGCCGCAAGGACATGAGCATGGTGTTTCAGTCCTTCGCGCTGATGCCGCAACGCACCGTGCTGTCGAACGCCGCGTTCGGTCTGGAAGTGGCGGGCATGGGCAGGAAAGAGCGCGAGAAGCGCGCGATGGCGGTGCTCGAACAGGTCGGTCTCGCGCCGTTCGCCGGGAAGCTGCCGGCGCAACTGTCGGGCGGCATGCAGCAGCGCGTGGGTCTTGCGCGGGCGCTGGCGGTCAATCCTTCGCTGATGATCATGGACGAAGCGTTCTCCGCGCTCGATCCATTAAAGCGCAAGGAAATGCAGAACGTGCTGCTGGATCTGCAACGCGAACAGCAGCGCACCATCCTGTTCGTGTCGCACGATCTGGAAGAGGCGATGCGCATCGGCACGCGGATCGCGATCATGGAAGGGGGCCGCGTGGTGCAGATCGGCACGCCGCAGCAAATCATCACGAATCCCGCCGACGATTATGTGCGGGCGTTCTTCGAAGGAATCGATACGAGCCGCTATCTGACCGCCGGCGATCTGATGCAGACCGACGCGGTGCCGCTGATCGCGCATTCGGCGCGGATCGACGCGTCGAGCGTCGCCGCAACGTTGAACGGCAGCGCCGACTACGCGTTCGTGCTCGACGGCGAGCGCAAGATTCGCGGCTTCGTGTGCCGTGATGCGCTCGGCAGCGCTTCGCCGCAACTCAACCAGATCGAGTGCATCCGGCGCACCACGCCGCTCGACGATGTCGTCGAACGCGTGGTGGCGAGCCGCGCACCGCTGCCGGTCGTCGAGGCGGACGGCTCGTATTGCGGGTCGGTCAACAAGACGAACGTGCTGAACGTTCTCACGCGCCATCGGAGTTCCCATGTCTGAAGTCATTCCACTTGGCGCCTGGGTCGATCACGGCGTTCACTACCTGCTCGACCACGACGCGAAAACCTTCGACTCGATCGGCAAGGTGATCGAGAGCTTCGCCGCACTGGTCGAGCACGGTCTGCAAGCGGTGCCGATGTGGGCGCTGATGGCGTTTTTTGTCGGCATCGGGTTGTGGCGGGTGGGCTGGCGTTTCGCGCTGTTCACGTTGCTCGCGATGCTGCTGATCTACGGTACCGGCTTCTGGGATCAGATGGTGATCACGCTCGGGTTGACGTTGTCGTCGACGGTGATCAGTTTGCTGCTCGGCGTGCCGCTCGGCATCTGGACCGCGAAGAGCCGTTACGTCGAAATGGTGGTGCGTCCGGTACTCGACCTGATGCAGACCATGCCGGCCTTCGTGTACCTGATTCCGGCCGCGATGCTGTTCGGTCTCGGCCGCGTGCCTGGGATTTTGTCCACCGTGATCTTCGCGATGCCGCCGGCAGTGCGTCTCACGTCGCTCGGCATCAAGCATGTGAATCGCGAAATCGTCGAAGCCGGTCAGGCGTTCGGCTGCACGCCGTGGCAACTGCTCTACAAGGTGCAGTTTCCGAACGCGCTGCCGTCGATCATGACCGGCGTGAATCAGACCATCATGATGGCCTTGTCGATGGTGATCATCGCGTCGATGGTCGGCGCGGGCGGTCTCGGCAACGACGTGCTGGCGAGTATCCAGCGGCTCGATATCGGACTTGGTTTCGAAAGCGGACTGTCCGTGGTGATGCTCGCGATCATTCTCGACCGCATCACGGAAAGCTTCGGCCGGGCGCCGGGCATGGCGCGCGCACCTTTGCTGTCGGGCTTGCGCAGCATGATGAGAGTGCGCCGCGAGCCGGCGGCGCAACACGGCTGAGCCGCCCATGAAGCGCGACGCGTTTCCCAATGTCGTGACGCCCGCGGAGTCGCCGCTGTCCGGGCTCGCGCACGTCGGCTTCCTGACGCTGCCGAATTTCTCGATGATCGCGTTCACGAGTGCGGTCGAAGTGTTACGCATGGCTAACTACGTCGGCCGCGCGCAGCACTACACGTGGTCGGTGATCACGCCGGACGGCGAGCCGGCGCGCGCCAGCAACGGCATCACCGTGAAGCCGACCGTGACGCTCGCGCAGGCCGGTGTGCCCGATGTGCTGATCGTCTGCGCCGGCTGGCACGTGCGCGATTATGTCGACGATACGGTGATCGCGTTGTTGCGCGACGTGGCCGCGCGCGGCGTTCCGCTCGGCGGCATTTGCACGGGACCGTATGCATTGCTCGCCGCCGGTTTGCTCGACGGCTATCGCTGCACCGTGCATTGGGAAGACATGTCGCCGTTGCACAAGAGCTATCCGCATGTACGTTTCGCCGACGAGCTGTTCGTGATCGATCGCGACCGTTTGACCTGCACCGGCGGCACCGCGCCGCTCGACCTGATGCTCAATCTCGTGAGCATGCGTCTCGGCCACGCGGTGGCCGCGCAGGTGTCGGAGCAGTTCATCGTCGAGCGGATTCGCGGGTCGACCGACTACCAGCACATTCCCGTCGACGCACGGGTCGGCTTCTCGCGCGCGGAGCTGATCGAAGTAGTGCGGCTGATGGAGGCGAATATCGAGGAGCCGTTGTCGCTCGATGAACTGGCCCGCCTCGTGCATCTGTCGCAACGTCATTTGCAGCGCATGTTCAAGATGTTCCTGAGCGTGTCGCCGACGCATTACTACCTCACGCTGCGTTTGCGCCGCGCGCGTGAGTTGCTGCGGAATACGGATGCGTCGATTGCGCGCGTCACCGCGGTGTGCGGTTTTCATTCGCCGTGTCATTTCAGCAAGGCTTATCGCGCGCAATTCGGCCACGCGCCGAGTGTCGAGCGGCGCCTGTCGGCTTAGTGTCCCGTTAGATATCGAACCAGTCCAGCATCAATCACCCTGAGGGAATGCCATGAAACGTTTGTGGGCCGCGCCGTTGTGCGCGCTGTCGATATCGACGGTGTTTGCCGCCGAACCCGCCACCTGCCGCGACGTGCGGTTCGCCGACGTCGGCTGGACCGACATTGCGGCGACGACCGGGCTGGCTTCGACCGTGCTCGAAGGGCTCGGCTACAAGCCGACCAAGACGATCGCCTCGGTGCCGATCACGTTTGCCGGCGTGAAGAGCAAACAGATCGACGTATTCCTCGGCTACTGGTCGCCCACGATGGACCCGATGATCGACCCGTTCAAGAAAAGCGGTCAGATCGCGGTGCTGCCCACGCCGAATCTGACCGGCGCGAAATACACGCTGGCCGTGCCGGACTACGCGTATCAGGCCGGCATCAAATCGTTCGCGGATATCGCGAAGAACTACGACAAGCTCGACGGCAAGATCTACGGTATCGAACCGGGTAACGACGGCAATGCGTTGATCAAGAAGATGATCGACAGCAATCAGTACGGTCTCGGCAAATTCAAGCTGGTCGAATCGAGCGAAGCGGGCATGCTGGTCGAGGTGAATCGCGCGATTCGCGAGAAGAAGCCGATCGTGTTTCTCGGCTGGGAACCGCATCCGATGAACGTGCAGATGAAGATCGACTATCTGACCGGCGGCGACGACGTATTCGGCCCGAACTACGGTGAAGCCCGAGTGCTGACCGTCACGCCGACCGATTACTCGGCGCGTTGCCCGAATGTCGCGAAGCTGGTGGCGAATCTGCACTTCACGACCGACATCGAAAACCACGTGATGCTGCCGATCATGAACAAGACCGATCCGAACAAGGCGGCGCGCGAGTGGTTGAAGGCGAACCCGGCCGTGCTCGACAAATGGCTCGCGGGCGTGAAGACGTTCGACGGCAAGGACGGCTTGCCGGCAGTGAAGGCGTACGTGGCGGCGGGGCAATAAAGCATTGCATCGAGGCGTTAAAAAAACGGGCTCAGATCGCCTGAGCCCGGCCCGGAAAAGTTTCGTCGTACCCCGCGCCGTCTTCCGCTTCGGCGGCTGTGCCGCGCTGCTCGCGGTACATCATCGGCGGCAAGCCGAACTGCTTGCGGAATTCGCGGCCCAGATGCGACGCATCGGAAAACCCGCAACTCGACGCGATATCCGCGACCGTCTTATCCGAACTCGTCAGCAGCCATGCGGCCGTGCGCAAGCGAACCTGCTTCGCGTAAGCCTGCGGCGCCTTACCGGTTTGCGCCTTGAAAAGCCGCTCGAGTTGACGCGGCGACAGATCGAGCCTGCGCGCCAGTTCATCGAGCGGCAGCGAACGCCCCACGTGCTGCTCCATTAGCAGAATCGCGCGCTTCACC
This sequence comes from Paraburkholderia xenovorans, assembly GCF_046030735.1. Lineage (GTDB taxonomy): Bacteria > Pseudomonadota > Gammaproteobacteria > Burkholderiales > Burkholderiaceae > Paraburkholderia > Paraburkholderia xenovorans_A. The sequence goes on along the minus strand of NZ_JAQQBV010000028.1, from coordinate 70,926 downwards.
TTCGGATGCGCGGCCGGCGCGAGACCGGGCGGATGCGGTTGCGGTGCGTTGCCCTTCTGCATGTCGTCGACCAGCAGAATGCGCAGCGCCTTCTGCACGGTGGCGGTTTCGAAGTGACGCAGCAGAATCGCCGCGGCCACGTCGATCGACGCCCGGCCGCCCGAGCAGGTAATGCGCCGCCGGTCGATCACGAACAGCCGGTCCGCGACCAGCGCTTCCTCGTTCACCGCAGGAAAGCGTTCGATGAAATCCCAGTAGTGAAACCAGCTCACGCAAATCCGGTGACCTTCCAGTACGCCGGCACGCATCAGCGAGAACACGCCGGTGCACATGCCGACCAGCGTTGCATTGGTGGCGGCGGCGCGGCGGATGAACGCGAGCGTTGCGTCGTTCGCGGCCGGTCCCGAATGCAGCAGGCCGCCGACCACCACCACGTAGTCGAACGGTTCGGCGTGGTCGAAGGTTTCCCACGGCGTGATCTGGATCCCGCAACTCGCGCGCACCGGAGCGAGGGTTTCCCCTATCACGCTCCACGAACAACGCACCGGTTTGCTGAAGTCACCTTCGTCCGCGGACAGGCGCAACAGGTCGACGAAACCCGAGAACGCGGTCAGCGTGAAATTCGGCAGCAGGATGATCCCGAAGCGGATGCGCTGCTTCGAGGTGCCGTCGATCGATTGTAGGGGGAGCGTTTCAGCGGAATTCATGCACGCGGCGAGCCAGGGAATCAAGGTTGAAACAAGGATAGCACTGGCACCAGCATCGCCAGCCGCAAGCGGTGCGCCTGTCGCAAATGCGTCAGAAGTCTTCGCAAATCCGCCTTGGCACTTTGCGCCCGGTGCGCTTCACGCCACTATTGACGCCACTATCCCAGCGCGATGCCGTTTTTATTCTATCGGTCCAATTTGGCGTGCGGTGCAATAGGGGCTAGTTGAGCGGCGAGTGGACGCCGAACCCGGCAACCTCGCTATGGCAACGCATAAGGCACACCATGAACGTCAGCGTTTTCGATCTGTTCAAGATCGGTATCGGTCCTTCGAGCTCGCATACGGTCGGACCGATGATCGCCGCCTGCCGCTTCGCCTCGCATATCGAAGACGCGAATCTGCTCGGTTTCGTGCGCCGCGTGAAGGTCGAACTGTTCGGCTCGCTCGGCGCGACCGGCAAGGGTCACGGCACGGATAAAGCGGTGCTGCTCGGCCTCGAAGGCAATCTGCCCGATCTGATCGACCCGGACATCGTCGAGCCGCGCCTCGACGCGATTCGCGCGACGAAGCAACTAATGCTGCTCGGCAAGCATCCGGTGAAATTCGACGAGCGCGAGCAACTCGGCTTTTTTCGCAAGCTGATGCCGGGCGCACCGGGTTCGGGCATCGTGCATCCGAACGGGATGCGTTTTCAGGCGTTCGATGAAAACGGTCAACTGCTGGTGGAGAAGGAGTATTACTCGATCGGCGGCGGCTTTGTCGTCAATCGCGACGGCGATCGCGTCAACGGCCTGCGCGCGGGCGGCGACGTGCCGCATCCGTTTCGCACCGGCGACGATCTGATGCGCGTGTGCCGCGAAACGGGTTTGTCGATCGCGCAGGTCGCGCTGAAGAACGAATGCGCGGCGCGTTCCGAACAGGAAGTGCGCGACGGTCTGCTGGCCATCTGGCGCACGATGTCGGCGTGTGTCGAACGCGGTTGCAAGGTGCGCGGCGAACTGCCGGGCCCGATGCATGTGAAGCGCCGCGCCGCCGACCTGTGCGCGCAATTGCGCTCGCGTTCCGAAGAGTCGCTGCGCGATCCGCTGTCGATGCTCGACTGGGTCAACCTGTACGCCATGGCCGTCAACGAAGAGAACGCGGCCGGCGGCCGCGTGGTCACTGCGCCGACCAACGGTGCGGCGGGCGTGATTCCGGCGGTGCTGCATTACTACGTGAAGTTCATGCATGCATCGAACGACGAAGGGATCGTGACCTTCCTGCTGACTGCCGCGGCGATCGGGATCATCTACAAGGAAACTGCATCGATCTCGGGCGCCGAAGTGGGTTGTCAGGGCGAAGTGGGCGTTGCCTGCTCGATGGCCGCCGCCGCGCTCGCCGCGGTCATGGGCGGCACGCCGACGCAAGTCGAGAACGCCGCCGAGATCGGCATGGAACACAACCTCGGGATGACCTGCGATCCGGTCGGCGGACTCGTGCAGATCCCCTGCATCGAGCGCAACGCGATGGGCGCGATCAAGGCGCTGAACGCCGCGCGCATGGCGATGAAGGGCGACGGTCAGCACTACGTGTCGCTCGACAACGTCATCAAGACGATGCGCGAAACCGGCGCGGACATGAAGACCAAATACAAGGAGACGTCGCGCGGCGGACTGGCCGTGAACGTCATCGAATGCTGACAGTGCCCGAGTAACAATCAAGGACCAACGATGAGCCGCTATTCGATATTCAGCCTGCTGCGCAACGGGATGTCGTATCACGAGAACTGGGAGCGTCAGTGGAAGAGCCCCGAGCCGAAGCGTGAATACGATGTCGTGATCGTCGGCGGCGGCGGGCATGGTCTCGCCACCGCGTATTACCTCGCGAAAGAGCATGGCGTGCGCAATATCGCAGTGCTGGAGAAAGGCTGGATCGGCGGCGGCAATACCGCGCGCAATACGACGATCGTGCGGTCGAACTACCTGTGGGACGAATCGGCCGCGCTCTACGAAAAGGCGATGAAGCTGTGGGAAGGCTTGTCGCAGGATCTGAACTACAACGTGATGTTCAGCCAGCGCGGCGTGATGAATCTCGCGCACACGCTGCAGGACGTGCGCGACACCGAGCGGCGTGTGAATGCGAACCGGCTGAACGGCGTGGATGCCGAGTTCCTCACGCCCGCGCAAATCAAGGAAATCGAGCCGACCATCAATCTGAATAGCCGTTATCCGGTGCTCGGCGCGTCGATTCAGCGGCGCGGCGGTGTCGCGCGGCACGACGCGGTGGCGTGGGGTTTCGCGCGCGGCGCGGATCAGGCCGGCGTGGATATCGTGCAGAACTGCCAGGTCGTCGGGATTCGCCGCGACGGCGCTCAGGTCACCGGCGTGGACACCACGAAGGGTTTCATCAAGGCGAAGAAAGTGGCGATCGTCGCGGCGGGCAATACGTCCACGCTCGCCGATATGGCCGGCGTGCGCCTGCCGCTGGAGAGCCATCCGTTGCAAGCGCTGGTGTCGGAGCCGATCAAACCGGTCGTCAATACCGTGGTGATGTCGAACGCGGTGCACGCGTATATCAGCCAGTCCGACAAGGGCGATCTGGTGATCGGCGCGGGTGTCGATCAATACACGGGCTTCGGTCAGCGCGGCAGTTTCCAGATCATCGAGGGCACGCTCGAGGCGATCGTCGAAATGTTCCCGGTGTTTTCCCGCGTGCGGATGAACCGGCAGTGGGGCGGCATCGTCGACGTATCGCCCGATGCATGCCCGATCATCAGCAAGACCGACGTGAAGGGCCTCTATTTCAATTGCGGTTGGGGTACGGGCGGCTTCAAGGCGACGCCGGGATCGGGCTGGGCCTACGCGCACACCATCGCGAAGGACGAACCGCATCCATTGAACGCGCCGTTCTCGCTGGATCGTTTCTATACCGGCCATCTGATCGACGAACACGGCGCTGCCGCCGTCGCCCATTAACGCTTACGCACGGGAAAAACAATGCTGCTGATCGAATGCCCATGGTGCGGGCCGCGCGCCGAAACCGAATTCTCCTGCGGCGGCGAAGCGGATATCGCGCGCCCGCTCGACACCGAGCAACTCACCGATAAGGAATGGGGCGATTACCTGTTCATGCGCAAGAACCCGCGCGGCGTGCAGCGCGAACAATGGCTGCATGCGCAAGGCTGCCGCCGCTGGTTCAAGGCGCAGCGCGACACGGTGAGCTATGAAATTCAGGGTTACGAGACGTTCGAGCGTCCACAACTCGCGCTGGACAGCAACGAGAGCAACGCACCAGAGGGTAAAACAGCATGAGCCAGACAGACCGACTCCCCGGCGGCGGCCGCATCAACCGCGCGATCGTGCTGACGTTCACGTTCAACGGCCGCCGATACCAGGGCTATCAGGGCGACACGCTGGCCTCCGCGTTGCTCGCCAACGGCGTGCATTTCGTCGCGCGTAGCTGGAAATATCACCGGCCGCGCGGCATCGTGACGGCGGGCGTGGAAGAACCGAATGCGGTCGTGCAACTCGAAACCGGCGCATACACGGTGCCGAATGCGCGCGCGACGGAGATCGAGTTGTATCAGGGGCTCGTGGCGACCAGCGTGAATGCGAAGCCGAGCATCGAGAAAGACCGGATGGCGGTCAATCAGAAGATTGCGCGTTTCATTCCGGCCGGTTTCTACTACAAGACTTTCATGTGGCCGCGCAAGTTCTGGCCGAAGTACGAAGAAGTGATTCGCGACGCAGCGGGTCTCGGCAAGGCGCCCGAGCAAACCGACGCGGACCGCTACGACAAGTGCTTTGCGCATTGCGACGTGCTGGTGGTCGGCGGCGGCCCGACGGGTCTCGCGGCCGCGCACGCGGCGGCGTTGTCCGGCGCGCGCGTGACGCTGGTCGACGATCAGCCGGAGCTCGGCGGCTCGCTGCTGTCGTGCCGCACGGATATCGACGGCAAGCCGGCGCTGCAATGGGTGCACAAGATCGAGGACGAACTGCGCCAGATGCCCGACGTGAAGATCCTGTCGCGCAGCACGGCGTTCGGCTATCAGGACCATAACCTCGTGACGGTCACGCAGCGTCTCACCGAGCATTTGCCGGTCACGCAGCGCAAGGGCACGCGCGAGCTGATGTGGAAGATCCGCACGAAACGCGTGATTCTCGCGACCGGCGCGCACGAACGGCCGATCGTGTTCGGCAACAACGATCTGCCTGGCGTGATGCTGGCGTCGGCGGTGTCGACTTATCTGCATCGTTATGCGGTGCTGCCGGGCCGCAATGCGGTGGTGTTCACGAACAACGACGACGGTTATCAATGTGCGCTGGATCTGAAGTCGGCCGGCGCGCAGGTGACCGTGGTCGATCCGCGTGCGAGCGAATCGAAGGGCACGTTGCCCGCGCTCGCGCGCCGCCACGGCGTCAAGGTGATGAACGGCGCCGTGGTGACGGCGGCGCGCGGCAAGTTGCGGGTGGCGTCGGTGGAGGTGGCGTCGTATTCGAACGGACAGGTCGGTGCGAAGCAGGCCGATGTGGCCTGCGATCTGCTCGCGATGTCCGGCGGCTGGAGCCCGGTGCTGCATCTGTTCGCGCAGTCGGGCGGCAAGGCGCATTGGCACGACGACAAAGCCTGTTTCGTGCCGGGCAAGGCGATGCAGGCTGAGACCAGCGTCGGCGCGTGCGCGGGCGATTTCACGCTGGGCCGGGGCATCCGTTTCGCGGTCGATGCGGGTGTGGAGGCGGCGCGCGCCGCCGGCCATATCGTTTCGCGGCCGAATCCGGTGCAGGTGGTCGAAATCGCGGAAACGAAGATGCAGCCGTTGTGGCTCGTCGGCGGACGCGAACTTGCCGCGCGCGGCCCGAAACAGTTTGTCGACTTCCAGAACGACGTGTCCGCAGCCGATATTTTTCTTGCCGCACGCGAAGGCTTCGAATCGGTCGAGCACGTGAAGCGCTATACCGCGATGGGCTTCGGCACCGATCAGGGCAAGCTCGGCAACATCAACGGCATGGCGATTCTCGCGCAGGCGTTGGGCAAGACGATTCCCGAAACCGGCACGACCACGTTCCGCCCGAACTACACGCCGGTCACTTTCGGCACGTTCGCGGGGCGCGAGCTCGGCGAGTTTCTCGATCCGGTGCGCAAGACGGCGGTGCATGAATGGCACGTCGAAAACGGCGCGGCTTTCGAGGACGTCGGCAACTGGAAGCGCCCGTGGTACTTCCCGAAACCCGGCGAAGATCTACACGCCGCGGTGGCGCGCGAATCGCTGGCGGTGCGCACGAGCGTCGGCATACTCGACGCATCGACGCTCGGCAAGATCGATATTCAGGGCCCCGATTCGGCGAAGCTGCTGAACTGGGTCTACACGAATCCGTGGAGCAAGCTGGAAGTCGGCAAATGCCGCTACGGATTGATGCTCGACGAAAACGGCATGATCTTCGACGACGGCGTGACCGTGCGCCTCGCCGATCAGCATTACATGATGACCACCACCACCGGCGGCGCGGCGCGCGTGCTGACGTGGCTCGAACGCTGGCTGCAAACCGAATGGCCGGATATGCGCGTGCGGCTCGCATCGGTCACCGATCATTGGGCGACCTTCGCCGTGGTGGGGCCGAACAGCCGCAAGGTGCTGCAAAAGGTTTGCCACGACATCGACTTCGCGAACGCCGCGTTTCCGTTCATGAGTTATCGCGAAGGCACGGTGGCGGGCGCGGCCTCGCGCGTGATGCGCATCAGCTTCTCCGGCGAACTCGCTTATGAAGTCAACGTGCCCGCGAATGTCGGACGCGCGGTATGGGAAGCGTTGATGGCGGCCGGCGCGGAATTCGACATCACGCCGTACGGCACGGAAACTATGCACGTGCTGCGTGCCGAGAAGGGCTACATCATCGTCGGGCAGGACACCGACGGTTCGATGACGCCGCACGACGTCGGCATGGGCGGGCTGGTCGCGAAGTCGAAAGACTTTCTCGGCAAGCGTTCGTTGACGCGCTCGGACACCGCAAAAGCCGGACGCAAGCAACTGGTCGGGCTGCTCGCGGACGATCCTTCGTTCGTGATTCCCGAGGGCTCGCAGATCGTCGCCGGTCCGTTCCAGGGCGACACGGCGCCGATGCTCGGCCACGTCACGTCGAGCTATTACAGCCCGATCCTGAAGCGCTCGATCGCGATGGCCGTCGTGAAGGGCGGTCTCGACAAGATCGGCGAAACGGTCACGATTCCGCTCGCGAGCGGCAAACAGATTGCAGCGAAGGTCACCAGTTCGGTGTTCTACGACAGCGAAGGAGCACGTCAACATGTGGAATGAAACGAGAGGGACGCCGTCGGTGGTGGAGCGCGCGGTCGGCCAGCAAACGGGCGTGTGGCAGGAGTCGCCGCTGGTCGGTGCGGATGCGCTGCTGAAGAAGCATCAGGCGACGGCCTCAGCCGCGTTTCGTCTGAACGAGCGGCCGTTTCTGGAGCTCGTGAACGTGCGCGGCGATACGCGCGATGCCGCTTTCGTGCAGGCGGTGGAAAGCGTGCTCGGCGGCCGTGCGCCGGAGAAGCCGAACACGATCGTGCAAGGCAACGGCTACGACATGCTGTGGCTCGGGCCGGACGAATGGCTGGTGCGCTCGGCAGCGGCGCACGACGCGTCGCGCAGCGCGCCGCTGCAGGCCCGACTAGGTGCCGCGTTCGTGGGCGTGTTCGCGTCGGTGGTGGATATCGGCAGCGGCTATACGGTGCTCGATATCAGCGGCACGCGAACTCGCGAAGTGCTGGCGCGTGGCTGTCCGCTGGATCTGCATCCGAAGCTGTTCGGTGTCGGGCAGTGTGCGCAGAGCCATTATTTCAAGGCGTCGATGACGCTGGTGCCGACCGGCGCGGATAGCTTCGATATCGTCGTGCGCCGCAGCTTCGCCGACTACTTCGTGAAGATCATGCTCGATGCGGCCGAGCCGCTGATGTCGTGATGGCTGAGCGAGCCGTGTGCCGGTGTGTCGCGCGCGGCTCGTTCAGCTGTTGCAGGTCTCGCTTGATATGACCTCGACTCGTCTCGCCACCGCGCGTCTCACCGAACGCGCATGCCAGCAAGGCGATGCGCATGCGGCACTCGCGTTGCTCGAGCAAAGCATCGCGCTGCGGCACCGGCGCATCGCGCTGATCCGTTATCTGCTCGCGCAACAACTCGGCGCGCCGCTGCAAGCGCGTCATCACGAATACGTTCAGAAAATCGCCGCGCGGCTGAGTGCGGATGCGCTCGCGCGCATCGCGGATACCGCGCGTTCGCGGCTGCGGGCCTGACGCGATTTCACGCGACGCCCCCGTTCCATCCAGATGACGTATTTCTTCTATGTCGGCGATTTATGTCGACGTCTACTGAAAACGCATTGATTCTGCGCATGGTTCCAGGTGCTCACAAATAACTGCCGCTATAGTCCGTTCTGCCAGAGGGCTGTTACACGCGTTAGATCTTGTAGGGAACGCGCACACCCGGTTCGTTTGCAGGGAAGTCTTTAGTATTGCGCGAAACGAGCAGCAGGGAGTTTTCTTGCGCTGACGCCCAGACGATGGCGTCTGGCAGACGAATGCGTCTTTCCTTGCGAATCTCGACAGCACGGTTTGCAATTGCGCTGTCGAGTCCAATTACTTCAAACGAACCAAGCCATCCACGAATTGCATCCTCGTCCTCTGCTGGAGTACCGACAAGGATTTCCATCCAGGTAATTGTGCTAATGGCTCTGCGTTTGTAACGTGCCAGCTCTTTCTTCGCAGCGCTAATGCCGCCGAGATAGTCGATCAGAATATTTGTGTCGAAAAGTGCGTTTACCATTCTGAGCGAAGTTCCTGCTGATATTCAAGACCGTCAATCTTCCTGGTTTTCCATAGCCCGAAAACCTCGGTTCCGCGCGCGCGTTTATGCAATGAAATGTATGCTTCAATCGCGTCGCGAATCACTGCGGCCCGAGGGCGTTGCTCCGCCTCAACGAGTACAGCCAATTCCTCGACCTGAGCATCGGGCAAATCAATGAGAATTCGGCTCATGCGTACCTCCATGTTGATATATACATATCATATATCAGTCTGCTTTGTCTCGCAAGAAAACCGTTTTGCCGCTTTTGCGTGAGCACTCGGAAAATGCGGTTCAGACCGCTGCCACGTCCCGCTTCCTCGAAACCACCCCGTTCGCCACGAAGTACGGCGTCTCCACTCGCGCCAGCGCCTCACGCCCACGAATCCGATCGGCGATCTTCTCCGCCAGCATGATGGTCGGTGCGTTCAGATTGCCGGTGGTGATCTGCGGCATGATCGACGCATCGACCACGCGAAGCCCGTCCATACCATGTACGCGTCCTTCGCTATCGACCACGGCCATCTCGTCATAGCCCATCTTGCACGAGCACGAAGGATGAAACGCGGTCTCCGCGCGATTGCGTACGAAGCTGTCGAGTTGTTCGTCCGAGCGTAGTTCCGCGCCCGGATTCAGCTCGCGCCCGCGATAACGATCGAGCGCCGGCTGCTGCATGATCTCGCGCGTGATACGGATCGCGTCGCGGAATTCGCGCCAGTCGAGTGGATCGGCCATGTAGTTGAACAGAATGCCCGGATGCGCGGCCGGATCACGCGACGTGAGCTTCACGCGGCCGCGGCTCGGCGAGCGCATTGAACCGACGTGCGCCTGGAAGCCGTGCATTTTGATCGCATTCGAGCCGTTGTAATTGATCGCGACCGGCAGAAAGTGATACTGGATGTTCGGCCACGGATCGTCGTCGCGAGTGCGGATGAAACCGCCTGCTTCGAACTGATTGCTCGCACCGATCCCGGTGCCTTTGAGCATCCACTCGAGTCCGATGCCGGGCTGATTCCACCATTGCAGTGCCGGATATAGCGAAACGGGTTCCTTGCACTCGTACTGGATATACATCTCCAGATGATCCTGCAGGTTTTCGCCGACGCCCGGCAGATCGTGCACGAGCGGTACGTCCAGTTCGCGCAGCCAACTCGATCGTCCTACACCCGAGCGTTGCAGCAATTGCGGCGAAGCGATCGCGCCGCTGCACACCAGCACCTCGCGGCGCGCGTGAGCCGTGACTTGTGCGCCATGATGCAGATAGGCGACGCCGATCGCCCGCTTGCCCGAGAACAACACGCGATCGCTGAGCGCATGCGTGACGATCGTGAGGTTCGCGCGCGTCTTCGCGCGATCCAGATAGCCGCGCGCCGTACTCGCGCGCCTGCCGTGCGGCGTGACCGTGCGGTCCATCGGGCCGAAGCCTTCCTGCTGGTAGCCGTTCAGATCGTCGGTACGTGGAAAGCCTGCTTGCACGCCGGCTTCCACCATCGCCGCGAACAACGGGTTGTTGCCGGGCTTGCTGGTGGTCACATGCACCGGGCCGTCGCCGCCGTGATACGGATTCGCGCCGATGTCGCGTGTTTCCGCTTTGCGGAAGTAGGGCAGGCAATCCAGATAGGTCCAGTTTTCAAGGCCTTTTCGTGCGGCCCAGCCGTCGTAATCGAGTGCATTGCCGCGGATGTAGCACATGCCGTTGATCAGCGACGAGCCGCCCAGGCCCTTGCCGCGTCCGCACTCCATGCGGCGGTTGTTCATGTGCGGCTCGGGGTCGGTCTCGTACGCCCAGTTGTAGCGGCGCCCTTGCAACGGATAGGCGAGCGCGGCGGGCATCTGCGTGCGGAAGTCGAAACGGTAGTCCGGGCCGCCTGCTTCGAGCAGCAGCACGCTCACGTCCGCGTCTTCGGTCAGACGCGAAGCAAGCACATTGCCCGCCGAACCCGCGCCGACGATGATGTAGTCGTATTCGTTCGAGGCCATCGCCGTTCTCCTCAGAAAACCGGTTGATACGGGCCGAGTTCGACCTGCACGGATTTGATGCGCGTGTAGTGCTCAAGCGTCGTGATGCCGTTTTCGCGGCCCACGCCCGATTGCTTGTATCCGCCCACCGGCATTTCCGCCGGCGATTCGCCCCACGTATTGATCCAGCAGATGCCGGCTTCGAGCCGATGAATCACGCGATGCGCGCGCGATAGATTCTCGGTGACGACGCCCGCGGCGAGTCCGTAAGCGGTATGGTTCGCGCGCGCGATGGCTTCGTCTTCGCTGTCGAAAACCAGGATGCTCATCACCGGCCCGAAGATTTCTTCGCGCACGATGCGCATGCTGTCGTCGCAAGCAGTGAAGACCGTCGGCTCGACGTATTGGCCGCGGCCGAAATGACCGTCGGTCAGGCGCTTGCCGCCCGCGAGCAAACGCGCGCCTTCCTGAATGCCGCTTTCGATGTAGCTCAGCACCTTCTGCAATTGCGCCGCGCTGACTAGCGGGCCGAAATTGGTTTGTGCTTCCGTCGGCGCGCCGACGCGAATCCGCTTCACCCGCTCCTGCACCAGCGTTTCGAAGCGTTCGAGCACGCCGCGCTGCACGAAGACCCGCGTGCCGTTGGTGCACACCTGGCCCGAGCTGAAGAAGTTGGCGCTCATCGCGATGTCGGCCGCGCGTTCGAGGTTGGCGTCGTCGAATACCAGCAAGGGGGACTTGCCGCCGAGTTCCATCGTCACTTCCTTCAGCGACGACGCGCCCGCGAGCGACATCACCTTCTTGCCCGTTTCGACGCCGCCGGTGAACGAAATTTTCTCGATGCCCGGATGCGCGGCCAGCATCGCGCCGACACTGCCGCCGCCCTGCACGACATTGAACACACCTGCCGGCACGCCGGCCTCGGTATAGATCTCCGCGAGTTTCAGCGCCGACAGCGGTGTGATTTCGCTCGGCTTGAAGATCATCGCGTTGCCGGCGGCGAGTGCCGGCGCCGATTTCCAGCAGGCGATCTGGATCGGGTAATTCCATGCGCCGATGCCCGCGCAGACGCCGAGCGGCTCGCGCCGCGTGTACACGAACGACGACGGCCGCAACGGAATCTGCTGGCCTTCGATCGCGGTGGTGAGGCCCGCGTAGTACTCGATCACGTCCGCGCCGGTGACGATGTCGACGGCCCGCGTTTCCGCAACCGGCTTGCCGGTGTCGCGCGTTTCGAGTTCCGCGAGTTCGTCGTTGCGCTCGCGCAGCAAATCGACCGCGCGGCGCAGGATGCGCGAACGCTGCATCGCAGTGAGCGCGGCCCATTCGCGCTGACCTGCGCGTGCCGATTGCACCGCACGGTCGACGTCGGCAGCGGATGCCTGTTGCACGGTGGCGAGCGTTTCGCCGGTGGCGGGGTCGTAGGTCTCGAAGGTCTCTCCGCCTGTCGCGTCGACGTAGGCGCCGCCTATGTAGAGACGTTGCGTTGCGAATGCGGGCATGGCCGTACTCCTTTGTGTCAGAGAGATTCAGTGGTCCGCGTGCAGTTCAACCGCGGGCTTCGAGGACCATGTCGATGTAGTCGTTGGCCGTGCGCAGTGCCGCTTTGGTGTCGAACGGTTCGCCCCCGAGTGCGCCGCGCAGCCAGAGTCCGTCGATTAGCGCGGCGAGGCCGCTGGCCGCGCGCCGCGCGGCCGGGCGCGGCAGCACCTTCGAAAAATCCGCGCACAAATTCGAATTCAGACGGCGCGTGTTCACGTATTGCAGCCGGCGCAGTGACGGCTTGTGCATGCTTTCCGACCAGAACGCGAGCCAGGTTTTCATGACGGGTCCGCTGGTCTGCCCGGCGTCGAAATTCGCGGCGACCACTGCGCGCAGTTTCGATCGCGGATCGGCCTTTGCGGCGCGCCGCCGCCGCGACGTGGCCTGCCATAGATCGCGCAGCACGTGGCGCATGGTGGCTTCGAGCAGACCGTCCTTGTCGCCGAAATAGTGGCTGACGATGCCGGTGGAAATGCTCGCGCGCTGCGCGACGGACGCGAGCGTGGCGCCGGCGAGGCCGGTTTGATCGATGGTCAGCAGCGTGGCGTCGATCAGTTGCGCGCGGCGGATTTCGCGCATTCCGAGTTTGGGCATGGTGCGGTTAGGGGCTGACAGGGGGCGGGTTGGAATCGAGTGGTCATGGTAGTTTTTTTATATTGAATGGTCAATCAAGAAAAAAGGCTCGCGCACAGCATGTCGGTTCCAGCCAAACCAACGTCGCGTTCGACCCAGGTCTTTTGCAGCAGCGGGCGCTACGCTCGTTACACGGTGCGCGCGAGGCCCTCCGGCATTGTCGGGCGCGCCGCTCACAAGACATGGAGACAAGCCAATGAGCAGCAATCGCGGCGTCGTATACGTGGGACAAGGCAAGGTGGAAGTGCAGTCAATCGACTATCCGAAGATGGTCGATCCGAGTGGCCGCGCGATCGGCCACGGTGTGATCCTGAAGGTGGTCAGCACGAATATTTGCGGCTCCGATCAGCACATGGTGCGCGGCCGTACGACCGCTGAAGTCGGTCTCGTGCTCGGCCACGAAATTACCGGCGAAGTGATCGAGATCGGCCGCGACGTCGAAACGCTGAAGATCGGCGATCTGGTTTCGGTGCCGTTCAACGTCGCGTGCGGTCGTTGTCCGACCTGCAAGGCGCAGCACACTGGCGTGTGCCTGAACGTGAATCCGTCACGCGCGGGCGGCGCGTATGGCTACGTGGACATGGGCGGCTGGATCGGCGGCCAGGCCGAATACGTGCTGGTGCCGTACGCCGACTTCAATCTGCTGAAATTCCCGGACCGCGCGCAGGCGATGTCGAAGATCCGCGATCTGACCTGCCTGTCCGACATTCTGCCGACCGGTTATCACGGTGCGGTGATGGCCGGCGTCAAACCGGGCGCGACCGTGTATATCGCCGGTGCGGGACCGGTCGGGATGGCGGCGGCCGCGTCGGCGCGCTTGCTGGGCGCGGCGTGCACGATCGTCGGCGATATGAACGAGGCGCGTCTTGCGCATGCGCGCAAGATGGGTTTCCAGACTATCGATCTGTCGAAAGACGCGACGCTCGGCGAACAGATCGAACAGATTCTCGGCAAACCGGAAGTGGATTGCGCGGTGGACTGCGTCGGCTTCGAAGCACACGGCCACGGCAGCAGCGGCGCGCAAGAGGAGGCGCCCGCCACCGTGCTCAATTCGCTGATGGAAATCACGCGGGCCGCGGGCGCAATCGGCATTCCGGGACTCTACGTGACCGACGATCCGGGTTCGACGGATGCGGCGGCGCGCAAGGGCAGTTTGAGCATCCGCTTCGGTCTCGGCTGGGCCAAGTCGCATTCGTTCCACACCGGGCAAACGCCGGTGATGAAGTACAACCACAACCTGATGCAGGCGATCTTGTGGGATCGTTTGCCGATCGCGGATATCGTCAATGTGACGGTGGTGTCGCTCGATGAAGCGCCCGAAGGTTATCGGCAATTCGATGGCGGCGCGCCGAAGAAGTTCGTGCTCGATCCGCATGGGTTGTTGAAGGCGGCTTGAGTAGGCGTGAAGTGACCTGACGCGGCTTGAAGTAAAACGACGGGACCGATTGGCTGATTGCCATCGGATCCCGCTGCTACTTGCGCTGTCAGACCACCACTAAGCCAGTATTACGCCGCCATCACCGGCGCGACCGCCGCGAGCGAAGGCGCCTGCTTGCGGCGTTCTCGCGTCGGCGCGGTGCCGAACGCGTCGCGATAACTCTTCGAGAAATGACAGGCCGACTGGAAGCCGCAGGCCATCGTGATATGCATGATCGACATATCGGTTTGCAGCAGCAACTCACGCGCACGGCGCAGACGCAGCGTCAGATAGTAGTGCGTCGGCGTCATCCCGAGATGCTCGCGGAACAGACGTTGCAATTGCCGCTGCGACATGCCGGCGAGTCGCGAAAGTTCTTCGCGCGACAACGGCTCCTCGATGTTGTTCTCCATCAGCGAGATCACTTCGAACAGCGACTTGTTGGCTGAACCGAGCCGCGCGACCAGCGGCATTTTCTGTTGCGCGCTCGTATCGCGCACATGTTCGACGATGAACTGCTCGGCGATCTGCGTAACCCGCGCGGTGCCGACGCGCGGTGCGATCAGGTTCAGCATCATGTCGAGCGGCGCGACGCCGCCCGTGCATGTAACGCGGTCGCGATCGATCACGAACAGTTCTTTCAGAAAACGCGTGTCGGGAAACTCTTCTTTCAGCGCCGACATGTTCTCCCAGTGAATCGCACACGCGTAGCCGGCCAGCAGACCGGCGCGCGCCAGCGCGTAGGTGCCGGTGCACAGGCTGCCGAGCACGCTGCCCATGCGGGCGAAGCGGCGTAGCGCGGAAAGATGGGCGGCGCTGGTAGCGCGTTGCACGTCGATGCCGCCGACCACGAACACGATATCCGGTTGGCCCACGCATTCGACCGGTCCGGTGTCGACGGAGAGTCCGTTGCTCGCTGTTACCGGTCCGCCTTCGGGACTCACGATCGACCAGCGGTAAAGCGTTTGTCCTGTCAGGTAGTTCGCCATCCGGAGGACTTCGATTGCGTTGGTGAACGCGATCATCGTGAAGTTCGGAACCGGCATGAATGCGAAGTGCGACAGCGACGCAGTGCGATCGGTGGACATGGGAGGAATGATTCCTTCGAATCTGTAATGTCGCGTCGCCGTGGGGAGCGGCGACTCCTGCAATTTTGAGGACTAGCGCAACTACCGTGCCATCAGGCTAAACCCTCGGTTGCGTGTCGAACGCGTTGGATAGCTAAACAAAAAGGCACCAGAACGGCGCTCCGAAGCGAAGCGACACGCACCCGAACAGCGCACGAAGTTCAGCCGCAGTGCAGCAAATCGCCAAAGGGCAAAGCGGTCGCCATCCGCCGACTTGTGGAAAAAGGTCGTGCATGGCGGAAAAGGTAAAGAACGCGTCTGAATTCGTAAATTGGCGTACGGGCCGAGAGTCAAGAATAGAACGCAATGCAGACGGTAGCGGCAAAGCCTCAGCGCCGCTCCTGGCCTTACCGGCAGCCCATGCAAAAGCCTCTTTCCTGAACTCACGGACCTTCCATGTCGAACCCGAATCCTTTCTTCGAAGAACCGCTGGCGAGTCGCGACGCGGCGGTGCGCAGCGCAATTTTGAAAGAGCTCGAGCGTCAGCAATCGCAAGTCGAGTTGATCGCGTCGGAAAACATCGTGTCGCGCGCAGTGCTCGAAGCGCAGGGCTCGGTGCTGACCAACAAATATGCGGAAGGATATCCGGGCAAGCGCTATTACGGCGGCTGCGAATATGCGGACGTGATCGAAACGCTCGCACTGGATCGCATCAAGCAACTATTCAACGCGAAATTTGCAAATGTGCAACCGCATTCCGGCGCGCAGGCCAATGGCGCAGTGATGCTCGCGCTGCTGAAGCCGGGCGATACGGTGCTCGGCATGTCGCTCGACGCGGGCGGCCATCTGACCCACGGCGCGAAGCCGGCGCTCTCCGGCAAATGGTTCAACGCGGTGCAATACGGGGTGAATCGCGACACGCTGCTGATCGATTACGAGCAGATCGAGGAACTTGCGCAGCAGCACAAGCCGGCTCTGCTGATTGCCGGTTTCTCGGCTTATCCGCGGGCGTTGGATTTCGCCCGGCTGCGCGCGATCGCCGATGGCGTGGGCGCGAAACTGATGGTGGACATGGCGCATATCGCCGGCGTGATTGCGGCGGGCCGTCACCAGAATCCTGTCGAGTATGCGCATGTGGTGACGTCCACTACTCATAAAACTTTGCGCGGCCCACGCGGCGGTTTTGTACTGACGAATGACGAAGACATCGCGAAGAAAATCAATTCGGCGGTATTTCCGGGCTTGCAAGGCGGTCCGCTGATGCATGTGATCGCCGGCAAGGCGGTTGCGTTCGGTGAGGCGCTGCAACCCGGTTTCAAGACTTATATCGACAATGTGCTCGCGAATGCAAAAGCACTGGGAGAAGTACTGAAAGCGGGCGGCGTCGACCTGGTGACGGGCGGCACCGACAACCATCTGCTGCTGGTCGATTTGCGTCCGAAAGGTCTCAAGGGCAATCAGGTCGAGCAGGCGCTGGAACGCGCCGGCATCACCTGCAACAAGAACGGCATTCCGTTCGACACCGAAAAGCCGACGGTCACTTCCGGCATTCGCCTCGGCACACCCGCCGGCACGACGCGCGGTTTCGGCCTCGGTGAATTCCGCGAAGTGGGCCGGTTGATCGTCGAGGTATTCGATGCGTTGCGCGATCACCCGGAAGGCGATCCCGCTACCGAACAACGCGTGCGCCGCGAGATTTTCGCGCTGTGCGAACGCTTTCCCATCTACTAGGCACGCCTGGAGCACACGATGAGTACTCTGCACGACAACAGCATCATCATCGACGGTTTGAACATTTCGAAGTTCGAGCGCTCGGTGTTCGAAGACATGAGGAAGGGCGGCGTGACCGCGGTGAACTGCACGGTGTCGGTGTGGGAAAGCTTCCAGAAGACCGTCGACAACATTGCCGAAATGAAGCAGCAGATCCGCGAATACGGCGAGATTCTGACGCTCGTGCGCACCACCGACGATATCTTCCGCGCGAAGAAAGAGAACAAGACCGGCATCATTTTCGGCTTCCAGAACGCGCATGCATTCGAGGACAACCTCGGCTATATCGAGGCATTCAAAGACCTCGGCGTGAACGTGGTGCAGCTTTGCTACAACACGCAGAACCTGGTCGGCACCGGTTGTTATGAACGCGACGGCGGCCTGTCCGGTTACGGCCGCGAAGTGATTCAGGAAATGAATCGCGTCGGCATCATGGTCGATCTGTCGCATGTGGGCGGCAAGACTTCATCGGAAGCAATTGCGGCATCAAAAAAGCCAGTGTGCTATTCGCATTGCTGCCCGTCGGGTCTGAAAGAGCATCCGCGCAACAAGAGCGACGAGCAACTGAAAGAGATCGCCGATGCGGGCGGTTTCGTCGGCGTGACGATGTTCGCGCCGTTCCTGAAGCGCGGTCCGGACGCCACCGTTGAAGACTATATCGAGGCGATCGAATACGTCGTGAATCTGATCGGCGAAGACCAGGTCGGCATCGGTACGGACTTCACGCAGGGCTACAGCACCGAGTTCTTCGACTGGATCACGCATGACAAGGGCCGTTATCGTCAGTTGACGAACTTCGGCAAGGTGGTGAATCCGGAAGGCATTCGCACGATCGGCGAGTTTCCGAATCTGACGGCCGCGATGGAACGTGCCGGCTGGAGCGAGACGCGTATCAGGAAGATCATGGGCGAAAACTGGGTACGGGTGTTCGGCGAAGTGTGGAAGGTTTGAGCCGCGTGCCTGAAGTCTGAAAAGAAACACCCTCATAAAAAACGGAGTCTCCCCATGCAACCCCAACTGCCGATCGACGTCGATCCGAACACTGGCGTCTGGACCACCGACGCGCTGCCGATGCTGTACGTGCCGCGCCACTTCTTCACCAACAACCACACGGCGGTCGAAGAAGCGCTCGGCATCGACACGTACGCCGAGATTCTCTACAAAGCCGGCTACAAGTCCGCGTATTTCTGGTGCGACAAGGAAGCGAAGCAGCACGGCATTGCTGGCATGGCCGTGTTCGAGCATTACCTGAACCGCCTGTCGCAACGCGGCTGGGGCCTCTTCACGATCACTGAAGCCGATCCCGCCAGTTCGCGCGCGCGCATCGAATTGCACAACTCGTCGTTTGTACTCGCGCAGCCGGGCAAGGAAGGCAAGCTTTGCTACATGTTCGCCGGCTGGTTCGCGGGCGCGATGGACTGGGTCAACGATACCGCTCCCGATGCGACTCGCAAGGGGCCGCCGTCGCAATCGAAGGAAGCGCGTTGCGCGGCGGAAGGCCACGACCACTGCGTATTCGAAGTGTCGCCGCTCGCGTCGTAACACAGCACACAGCAATCCATTCCGAGGTCGATCGCGATGCGTTACCCGAACCTGTTCAAGCCTCTCACGCTCAACAAGCTGACTCTGCGCAACCGTATCGTCAGTACCGCGCATGCGGAGGTCTATGCGGAACCGGGCGGCTTGCCCGGCGACCGTTATATCCGCTATTACGAGGAGAAGGCGAAGGGCGGCGTCGGCCTTGCGGTGTGCGGCGGGTCGAGCCCGGTGTCGATCGATAGTCCGCAAGGCTGGTGGAAGTCGGTGAATCTGTCGACCGACAGGATCATCGATCCGCTCGCGCGGCTTGCCGAAGCGATGCATCGGCACGGCGCGAAGATCATGATTCAGGCCACTCACATGGGCCGCCGTTCGGCGTTTCATGGCGAGCACTGGCCGCATCTGATGTCGCCCTCCGGTGTGCGAGAACCGGTGCATCGTGGCAATGCGAAGATCATCGAAGTAGAAGAGATTCGCCGGATCATTACCGATTTCGCCGCGGCGGCAAAGCGTGTGAAAGATGCGGGTATGGACGGGGTCGAAATCTCGGCCGCACACCAGCATCTGATCGATCAGTTCTGGAGCCCGCGCACCAACTTCCGGACCGACGAATGGGGCGGTTCACTGGAAAACCGCCTGCGTTTCGGCACAGAAGTGTTGAAAGCGGTGCGCGAAGCAGTAGGTCCGGACTTCTGCGTCGGGCTGCGCATGTGCGGCGACGAGTTCCATGAAGATGGTCTCGATCACGAGCAGTTGAAAGAAATCGCTCAGGCAATGAGCGAAACCGGTTTGATCGACTACCTCGGCGTGATCGGTTCGGGTGCGGATACGCACAACACGCTCGCCAACTGCATGCCGCCGATGGCGCTGCCGCCCGAGCCGTTCGTGCATCTCGCGGCCGGCATCAGGTCGGTGGTGAAGCTGCCGGTGATGCACGCGCAAAGCATTCGCGATGCAGGTCAGGCCGAACGTTTGCTCGCCAGCGGGATGGTCGATCTGGTCGGTATGACGCGTGCGCAGATCGCCGACCCGCATATGGTGGTCAAGATTCGCGACGGTCGCGAAGACGAGATCAAGCAATGCGTCGGCGCGAATTATTGTATCGACCGCCAGTACAACGGACTGGACGTGTTGTGCGTGCAGAACGCGGCGACCTCGCGTGAAGAAACCATGCCGCACGTGATCGCGAAAACGCGCGGGCCGAAGCGCAAAGTGGTCGTGGTCGGCGCGGGTCCCGCCGGACTCGAAGCGGCGCGCGTCGCGAAATCGCGTGGCCATGACGTCGTGCTGTTCGAGAAGAACGACCACGTGGGCGGCCAGATCATGATTGCCGCGAAGGCGCCGCAACGCGAACAGATGGCGGGCATCGTGCGCTGGTTCGACATGGAGACGAAGCGGCTCGGCGTGGATCGCCGCCTTGGCGTCGCCGCCGACGACAAAACGATCATGGCCGAGAAGCCGGACATCGTCGTGCTCGCGACCGGCGGTTCGTCGTTCACGTCGCAAGTGGCCGCGTGGGGTGTCGAAGAAGGGCTCGCGGTCAGTTCGTGGGACGTGCTGTCGGGCAAGGTCGAGCCGGGCAAGAACGTGCTGGTGTACGACGGCGTCAGCACGCATGCCGGTGCGGGTGTCGCCGATTTCATGTCGAGCCGCGGCTCGAACGTCGAGATCGTGACGCCCGACGTGAAAGTGGCCGACGACGTCGGCGGCACCACGTTCCCGATTTTCTATCGACGCCTGTACGCGCAAGGCGTGATCCACACGCCGAATTACTGGCTCGACAAGGTATACGAAGAAGACGGCAAGAAGATCGCCGTGATCCGCAACGAGTACACCGAAGAACAGGAAGAGCGTGCGGTCGATCAGGTGGTGATCGAGAACGGCAGCACGCCGAACGACGAACTGTACTGGAAGCTCAAGCCGGAGTCGCTGAATCGCGGGCAAGTGGACGTGCACAAGCTGTTCGCTTCGGAACCGCAGCCTTCATTGAGCGAAGAACTGGGCAACGGCCGCTTCCTGCTGTTTCGCGTCGGCGATTGCATTTCGATGCACAACATCCATGGCGCGATCTACGACGCGCTGCGCCTTTGCAAGGATTTCTGACGATGAGCCCCGTGTTTGTCATCACCGTCCTGCTGTGGTTGTCGGTGGCCGGCCTCGCGTTCGCGCTCGCCCGACGCGCCGCGTATTGGCGCGAAGGGCGCGCGACGGCTGCGGGCGCATACGGCTGGACCAATCTGCTCGCCATTCCCAAGCGCTATTTCGTGGATCTGCATCACGTGGTGGCGCGCGATCCGTACATCGCGAAGACCCATGTCGCGACTGCCGGCGGAGCGATCCTCGCGATGGCGCTGGTGTTCGTCAACTATGGTCTTGCGATCTACTCGCCGTGGCTCGACAAGCTGATCTTTCTGGCCGCACTCGTGATGCTGGTGGGCGCGGTGTTCGTATGGCGCCGCCGGCATGGCGCGAAAGCGGTGCCGGCACGGCTCTCGCGCGGCCCGTGGGATCATCTGCCGTTGCTGCTCGGATCGTTCGCGTTGGGTCTCGCGCTGTTCATCGCACTGCCTGCCGCGGCTATGTCCGGCGCACTCGCGATCATCGTCGCGTTGCTGATCGCCGCGGGCGCTTTCACGATGACGTTCGGCGCGGCGCGTGGCGGTCCGATGAAGCATGCGCTCGCCGGCTTGCTGCATCTCGCGTTTCATCCGCGTCAGGAGCGTTTTGCCGAGCGTCACGACAATGACGTTGTGCCGCCGACCGCGCTGAAAACACCGGTGCTCGACGCGAAAGAATACGGCGTCGGCAAGCCGGTGGAGTTTCGCTGGAACCAGTTGCTCAGTTTCGACGCCTGCGTGCAGTGCGGCAAGTGCGAAGCGGCATGCCCCGCGTTCGCGGCCGGTCAGCCGCTCAATCCGAAGAAACTGATTCAGGACCTCGTCACGGGGATGGTCGGCGGTACGGATGAAGCTTACGCGGGCAGTCCGACGCCTGGCATTCCGCTCGGCCAACACGGCGGCGCGCCGGGCAAGCCGCTGATCTCCAGTCTGATCGAAGCGGACACGCTGTGGTCCTGCACCACGTGCCGCGCGTGCGTGCAGGAGTGTCCGATGCTGATCGAGCACGTCGACGCGATTGTCGATATGCGGCGCAATCAGACGTTGGTCGAAGGCAGCGTGCCGGGTAAAGGCCCGATCACGCTCGCGAATCTCCGCGAGACCGGCAGCGTGAACGGTTATGACGTCGGCGCGCGTTACGACTGGGCCGTCGATCTGCAGGTGCAGGTCGCGCAGCCGGGACGTCCGGTAGACGTGCTGCTGATCGCCGGCGAAGGCGCGTTCGACATGCGCTATCAACGCACGTTGCGTGCTCTGGTCAAGGTGCTCAACCGCGCGGGTATCGATTACGCGGTGCTCGGCGGCGTTGAGACCGATACCGGCGACACGGCCCGGCGTCTCGGCGACGAAGCCACCTTCCAGCAGCTCGCGGGCAAACTGATCGGCACGCTTTCGCAGTACGCGTTCCGCAAGATCGTGACTGCCGATCCCCATGTGCTGCACAGCCTGCGCAACGAGTACCGCGCGCTCGGCGGCTTCTACGAAGTGCAGCATCACACGGCGCTGATCGAAGAACTGGTGGCGGGCGGCAAGCTCTCGCCGAAAGCGGTGGCCGCGTTTGCGGACCGCAAGATCACGTATCACGACCCGTGCTATCTGGGCCGCTATAACGGTGAAACGGAAGCGCCGCGACGTCTGTTGAAAAGCATCGGTATCAAGGTGGTGGAAATGGAGCGCAACGGCATGCGCGGACGTTGTTGCGGTGGCGGCGGCGGTGCGCCGCTGACCGATATCCCCGGCAAGACGCGCATTCCGGATATCCGTATCGACGACGCCCGCGGGATCGGCGCCGAGATCGTCGCGGTGGGTTGCCCGAATTGCACGGCGATGCTCGAAGGCGTGGTCGGTCCGCGTCCGGAAGTGCTCGACGTTGCCGAACTGGTTGCGGCGGCGCTGGAGTAATGCGATGAACACGTTCAAACGAATCGAACCGCGCCGGCCGTTCACGATCACGGCGGATGGATTGAAGCGCATCACGCTCGGCGTGACGGACTCGACCGGCGCGATGTCAATGTCGACGCACGGCGTGTCGCACCGCGAGCAGCCGAAGCCGCGCCGCACGACGGTTGCCGCTCAGCGCGCTTTACTGGTGGCCGCGCATGCGGACCGTGGCGCATTAGACGACCACGCGCGTCAGACGCTCGCCGCGGCAGCGCTGATCGCGGATGCACAAACCGAAGTCGTGCTGGTGGTGTTCGGCGAATTCACGGACAACGCTGCGCTTCTCGGTGCCGACAAGCTGATCGAACTGCCGATGTTCGATCGCCGCGCCTTTGCGCCGCTCGATGAACTCAACGCGCTCGCCGCCTGCGTCGCGGCTTATGCGCCTGTCCATGTCTTCCTGCCCGATAACGCGACGGGCGACGGCGATCTCGGCCGACGCTATGCGGCGGCTGTGAACGCGAGCGTCGCAACGCATGTGGTCGAGCTCGATGCGGCGCATGTAGCGTCTTATGTGAAGGCCAATAGCGTATTCGCAGTGCGTGCATTGCCGGAAGTCGTATTGCTCGCGCCGAATGCCGTCGATCCGACATTGCCGTTTGTCGGCGCGGGCGAGCAAGTGGTGTGGCGCTTCGACGGTGCGCCGGTCTCGTCACAAGGGGTCGTGCGTGATCTCGGCATCGAAGAGATCGACGCGGCTCAAGTCGCGCTGGAAGAGGCGGACTTCATCGTATCGGCGGGCAATGGCGTGAGCGACGTCGCTGCGTTCGAGCGTCTCGCGAGTACTTTGGGCGCAGCAATCGGCGCGAGCCGCGTTGCCGTCGACGACGGCAAGTTCGCTCGCGACAAGCAGATCGGCGCGACCGGCAAAACCGTCGAGGCGAGCGTGTATATCGCGTTCGGCATTTCCGGCGCGGTTCAGCATTTGCAAGGGATCAAGGATTGCCGCCACGTGATCGCGGTGAACCTGGATGCCAGCGCGCCGATCGCGAAGCGCGCGAACCTGACCGTGATCGCCGACACGCAGGAAACTATCGCGGCGCTGAACGAAGCGGCGGCCGCGGCGCGTAGCGCGCGCGGCACCGGCGCGGCGTTGCTGAATTCCGCGGCTCTTGCCGAAGGAGCGCTCGTATGAAGATAGCCGTTCTGGTTTCCGTCGGACGCCATCCGGTGAGCGGCACGGCGCGCTACAGCCGCAACGATGCCGCCGCGTTGACGATAGCGCTCGCGCTTGCGAAAACGCACAGCGCGACGCTCGACGTGCTGCACGCGGGCGATCCGTCGAACCCCGCGCTCAACGAATATCTCGCACTCGGCGCGCGCAGCGTGGAAGTGCTTCATATCCCGTCGACGCCCGAATTACAGGCCGATGCAGCCGCGCCGCTCGCCGCTCGTCTGAAGGGCTACGACCTGGTGTTGACCGGCACGCGCGCGGAAGGCGCGTTTGACAGCGGCATGTTGCCGTACCGCGTGGCGAATGCGTTGAACGTGCCGCTGGTGGGCGCGGCGGTGGATCTGACGCTACGCGACGGCTGCGCGGAAGTCCGGCAATTCATGCCGAAGGGTCTGCGCCGCCGCGTCGAGGTCAAGTTGCCCGCGCTGATCGCGGTGCATCCGCTCGCGAACACCACGCCGAGCTATGCGTACGCAAGATTGCGCGAAGGCACGATCCGCGCGGTCGTCACGCAGGCCGCGGGCAATCCCGACGACCTCGCGTGGACGAGCCGCCCGGCGAGCGCGAAACCCGTGCGCCTTGCGGCCGCCGAGAAGCGCTCTGGCCACGCTCGCATGCTGTCTGCGACCACGACTGAGAGCCGCGGTGGCAGCGTCGTAATTGAAGGGAGTTCCGTCGAAAAAGCACAAGTGATTCTGGCGTATTTGCGCGAGCATCAACTCGTGGATTACTGATTTCCGGTTCGGGCCAGCACGCGACCAGGAGGGCCTGGCGCGACGCCAGACGTGACATGCAACGGAGCACACCATGAAAGTTTCGGCAGACGTTCGCGCGATGATCGAACGCCGCAAAAAGAATTACACACTGGAAGCGCCGTTCTATACGAGCGAGGATATTTTCGCGCTCGATATGGAGGCGATTTTCCGCAAGCACTGGATTCAGGTCGCCGTCGAGCCGGACGTGCCCGAACCGGGCGATTACATCACCGTCGAACTCGGCCACGATTCGATCCTGATCGTGCGCGACGACGACATGCAGGTACGGGCGTTTCATAACGTCTGCCGCCATCGCGGCGCGCGTCTGTGCAATACGGACAAAGGCTCGCTCGGCAATATCGTCTGCCCGTATCACAGCTGGACGTACAACCTGAACGGCGATCTGATGTTCGCCGAACATATGGGCGATCAGTTCGACCGCTGCAAACACAGTCTGAAATCCGTGCATGTGGAGAATCTGGCGGGCCTCATTTTCATCTGTCTGGCTGAAACGCCGCCTGCCGATTTCGCGGTGGTGCGAGAAGCGATGGAGCCGTATCTGCTGCCGCATGCTCTGACCAACTGCAAGATCGCGGCCTCGATCGACATCATCGAGGAAGGCAACTGGAAGCTGACGATGGAGAACAATCGCGAGTGCTATCACTGCGTCGCGAACCATCCCGAGCTGACGATTTCGCTGTATGAATACGGCTTCGGCTATCAACGCACGCCGGCCAACGAAGAAGGGATGGCTGCGTTCGAATCGACCGTTGCACGCCGTACCGCGCAGTGGGAAGCGATGAAGTTGCCGTCCGCGGAGATCGAGCGTCTGGCCGATCTGGTGACGGGTTTTCGCACGCAGCGCTTACCGCTCGATCGCGACGGCGAATCGCAAACGCTCGATGCGAAGGTGGCGTCGAAAAAATTGCTCGGCGGCTTCGAGCAGGCCGATCTCGGCGGTTTGTCGTTCTGGACGCAGCCGAATTCGTGGCATCACTTCATGAGCGACCATATCGTCAGTTTCTCGGTGATTCCGCTGTCGGCCGGTAAAACGCTGGTCCGCACGAAATGGCTGGTACATCAAGACGCTCGCGAAGGGATCGATTACGACGTCAATAATCTGACGGCCGTCTGGCGCGCAACGAATGATCAGGACCGCGCGCTCGTCGAATACTCGCAACGCGGCGCGAACAGCAGCGCTTATGAGCCGGGCCCGTATTCGCCGTTCACCGAAGGGCTCGTCGAGAAGTTCTGCGAATGGTACATCGGCCGTATTGCCGACTATGGCAATGCGCCTCAAATCAACGATGCCGATGACACGCCGGTTTCGCACGGCGAGAAAGTCGTGTCATTCAAGCGCTGAGCGCGATACCGCAACCAGGAGCGGAGAAAACAATGATGCGCGATCAGGCGACGTTTGAAGTCAGCCCCGAGTCGGATTCACATCGCGCTTCAAGCCGCGTGACGCGGCCGCGATTCTGGGAAGCGTTGCCGGCACGCTGGGACAGCGACGCCGACGAAACGCTGGTGTGCTGCCAGGTTCGTCAGGAAACGCACGATGTGAAGAGCTTTTTCTTTCGTGCGCCGTCCGAGCGGGCTTTCGTGTTCGAGCCGGGGCAGTTCATTACGCTCGAACTCGAGATCGACGGCGAATCGGTGAATCGCTGCTATACGATCTCGTCGCCGCCGACGCGTCCGCATACGATTGCCATTACGGTGAAGCGCGTGCCGGGCGGCAAGGTGTCGAACTGGCTGCACGACAATCTGCACGCGGGCATGCAGGTGCGCGTGCTTGGACCGTCCGGCGAGTTCACGTGCGCGCGGCATCCGGCGCGCAAGTTTCTGTTTCTGTCGGCAGGGTCGGGTATTACGCCGCTGATGTCGATGAGCCGCGCGCATCATGAACTCGGCGAAGATAGCGACATCGTATTCGTGCATAGCGCGCGAACGCCTGACGACATTATCTTTGCGCGTGAACTCGATCTGATCGCTTCGAACCAGTCCCATTTCCGCACCGCGTTTGTGTGCGAACGGGTCGGCGCGCGCACCAATTGGCCGGGCGTCACGGGTTTTCTGACGCTGCCTTTGCTGAAGCTGATTGCACCGGATTTTCTCGACCGGGAAATTTTCACGTGCGGGCCGGGGCCTTATATGCAGGCCGTACGCAATCTGCTGGAGGAAGGCGGCTTCGACCGCAGCCATTATCACGAGGAAAGCTTCTCGTTCGAAACGGTCAGCGAAGTGCATGCGCAATTGACTACTGCGCATGTGGCGCAGGCGTTGCAGCGCTCGGAGAGCTTTGTCGAAGCGCGCGAGCAGGCAATCGGATTCGCACCTGAACCTGTAGCGGATAAGATTCCAGTTCCGCTTCCTGTCGATACGGAAACGAAGTTCAAAGTCAGTTTCGCGCGCAGCAATCGCGAGATCGAATGCGGCGGCGGCCAGCATGTACTCGACGCGGCGAAGAAAGCCGGGGTACGTCTGCCGGCTTCCTGCACGCAGGGCATGTGCGGTACCTGCAAGGTCAAGCTCGTGTCCGGCGAGGTCGCGATGAAACACGCGGGCGGGATTCGTCAACGCGAAATCGATCAGGGGATGGTCTTGTTGTGTTGCAGCAAGCCGCTCTCGGATCTTGTCGTCGATAAGTAAGACGAGAGCCACGCGCGCGAGGTCGCGCTCGGACAATTGCATGTCGTAAAACAACGCTACCCGGCATTTCTGGCTGGCGATTCTAAATGCTCAATGGGTTGTTTCTTGACGGCGAACGGGAGAACTGGCGATGAGACTGATCAAAAAGATACTGGTATTGAGCGCGATGAGCGCAGCGCTCACGGCAGGCAGCGTGGGAGTATCGGCCGATACGAAACCGACCATCAAGATCGGCTACGTGGAAGGCTGGGACGATAGCGTCGCGACTTCGAATGTGGCCGCGCGCGTGATCGAAAAGCGCCTTGGGTATCAGGTCCAGCTCGTGCCGGTGGCGGCGGGCGTGATGTGGCAGGGCGTGGCGCGCGGCGATCTCGACGCGACGCTGTCCGCGTGGCTGCCGGTTACGCACGGCGCGTACTGGAACAACTTCAAGGAGAAGGTGGTCGACCTCGGCCCGAACTTCAATGACGCCAAGATCGGCCTGATCGTGCCGGAAAACTCGGATGTCACCACCGTCGGCGATCTCGAAGCGAAGAAAGCGGAATTCGGTTCGCGCATCGTCGGGATCGATGCCGGCGCGGGCGTGATGCAGAAGACCGGCGAGGCGATCAAAGCCTACGGTCTCGACTATCAACTGATGCCGAGTTCAGGTAGCGCGATGACAGCGGAGCTGGCGCGTTCGGAAGCGGCGAGCAAGCCGATCATCGTGACGGGCTGGAAACCGCACTGGATGTTTGCAAAGTACAAACTCAAATTTCTCGACGATCCGAAGAAAGTGTTCGGCGAATCGGAGCACGTGGATAGCGTCGTGAATCCGGATCTGGCGAAGAAGGCGCCGCCGGTCGTTGCGTTCCTGAAGAGGTTTCAGTGGAAGCCAGGCGAGATCGACAGCGTGATGCTGGCGACGCAAAACGGCGAAAAGCCGACAGCCGCAGCCGACGCGTGGATCAGTGCGCATGGCGACCGGGTGGATAGCTGGGTGAAGTAATGTGCCTTTGTGGTTGATCGGGTTGCGAAAATGAATAAAACCGGCAATCCTAACTATGAGGTCGCACCGCGACAGATTCATGTCGCTTCCGGTCGAATCCCCGTAAATCTGGACCCTTATTCTTGACCCGTCGATGCAGGCACGCCTAAGGGTTTGCCGGCATCGAAGCGAGCGTCAGTCTGTTGCAGTCGGTTTCAATCAGTCCCAACCGGTTTCGAACTGCCCGTCATGCGAGAAGCGCTGTGCATTGCAAAACAAGCACGGCAGGGACCGCTTTATCCAACGAAATAAGCAGGCAAAGAGCAGGGGAAAAGCAGATGAAGAAGAGCAATGCCGTCAGCCTTTCGGGACTCGCCCTCGCGGCAAGCGCAGCATTCGCGCCGGCGGCGGTCCACGCGCAAAGCAGTGTCACCCTGTACGGGATACTCGACGCCGGCATCACCTATGTGAATAACGCAGGCGGCGCACATCAATTCAAGTTCGACGACGGTATTTCATACGGCAACCGGATCGGCTTCAAGGGCGTCGAGGATCTCGGCGGCGGCTTGCAGACGGTGTTCGTACTCGAGTCGGGCTTTCACCTGGGTAATGGTCAGTATGCGTTCGGTGGCGCCGAGTTCGGCCGCCAGGCTTACGTCGGTATCAAGAATTCGTGGGGGACGCTCTCGCTCGGCAACCAGCTCGACATGACCGAAGAGTTCGTCTTTCTGTACAACATCTCCGCGTGGGCGAGCGGTTATGCGATTCACCAGGGCGACTTCGACCGTATGAACGGCGACCGTTTGCCGAACTCGATCAAGTTCCTCTCCAGCGATTTTGCCGGCTTCACGTTCGGCGGTATGTACTCGTTCGGCAATACGGCCGGCGACTTCCATCAGAAAAGCGCATGGAGCGTGGGCGCGCATTACGATCACGGTCCGTTCAATATGGGCGCGGCGTATACGCAGTTGAACAACCCGTTTGGGATCTATGCTTTCGATCCGTACGCGATGATCGGCACGCATACTTTCCTCGGTCAGCCGACGGTTTCGGTCAATCCGACCACCGGCGCGGTGACCGATCTGTACAGTTCGTCGTCGTTTCCGGTCGACAAGCAGGGCGCTTTCGCGGTCGGCGCCGCGTACACGATCGGCAAGCTGATGCTGACCGGCGATTTCACGTATACGACGATCAAGGGCTTCGGCCAGACTTCCCATATGCAGGTGTATGAAGGCGGAGCGTCGTACAACTTCACGCCGGCACTCGCACTGTATGGCGGCTATCAGCACACGAGCTTCGAGGGCAATCACTGGAATCAGGGATCGCTCGGGCTGCATTATCTTTTGTCGAAGCGCACGGATGTTTATATTTCCGGCGACTATCTGCGGGCCTCGGACGGTGTGAATGCGGTGATTGGCTATAGCTTCACGCCTTCGTCGTCGAATACGCAGACGGACGTGCGGATTGGGATGAAGCACGCGTTCTAGCGTTCGACGCCGGGGGTTCGGCGCTCGCGATATCATCGGTGTCTGCGTCAGGGGCGGTTTGGCCCCTGACGCGCTTACACAATGCCGAGGTATCGATGATAGATCGCAGCATGGTAACGACCGCGTTCGACATTCCGGGCTATCGCACAGAGCGTTCGCTGGGTGTGGCGCGGGGCATTATCGTTCGATCCCGATCGGTCGTGGGATCGATTGGTGCGTCCTTGCAAACCTTGTTCGGCGGCAATATCACGCTGTATACGTCGCTTTGCGAAAGGGCTCGGGAAGACGCGTTCGAGCGCATGATGCGCGAGGCCGATACGCTGGGCGCGAACGCGATTGTCGGCATGCGTTACGACGCGACTGAAATTGCCGCGGGGATCACCGAGGTACTGTGCTACGGCACCGCCGTGCGTGCAGTGAGAGAGGCGGTATGAGCGCTTATGCTGCTTTCTTGAGGGCCGTCAACGTCGGCGGCACCGGCAAGCTGCCGATGGCCGAACTTCGCGCCATGTGCGAATCGATTGGCTTTTCCAATGTGCGCACCTATATCGCGAGCGGCAATGTCGTGTTCGACAGCAAACTGGCTGAAGCGAAGGTCAAGGCAAAACTCGAGCGCAGTCTCGAAGCGTATGCCGGCAAGCGCGTCGGCGTTCTTGTCCGTACCGGTGCCGAATTGGCTGCGGTACTGAGCGCAAATCCCTTCAAGGACGCTGCGCCGAATCGAACGGTGGCGATTTTTCTCGATGCGCCGCCGGCGGCTGATGTCCTGTCGGACGTGAGCGGTCAGCAGGCGGAGGAACTTGCTGTAGGTAAACGCGAGATTTATGTGCACTACAGGCAAGGGATCGCGCACTCGAAGCTCAAGATTCCCGGCGCGACTGAGGGAACGGCACGCAATATGAATACCATCGCGAAACTGGTGGAGTGGACGAAAGGGTAGTTGTGCGGCTCGACACCAAAAAATTAATGACCACCATGCGTATTTCGCGCGGCATGTGTCTGTTTCGCTTCGTCGAGTGCGAGATCGACACAGAACTGCCGAACCGTTTCCAGCATCGGAGACTCCGTGCGTCCTTCCAGCGTGATGAATGCATACTGCGCGTCGGCTTCGAGCGGCAGATCGAGCCGCACGATCGAGATATCGCCGCTGTCCAACCATGCGCGCGCCGTTGCAAGCACACCGAGGAAGACTGCATCGGTTGTCAGCACGGCCTCGATCAAGGCCGCCACGGAGTCCGACGATGCGCGCAGGAAGCGCGCCGGATAGGCGACCGGCCCGAAGCGTTCGATCAGCGCGCGCGAGACTTCGTCGCTCAACATGGTTGAAAGAACCGGATACCGCGCGATTTCGGCGAATTCCACGCGACGGCGTTTCGACAACGGGTGACCGCGCCGGCACATGAAACCGGACTGTACGCCGCCGAGCAACTGGATGTGCAGATCCTCCTGCGGATGAATGGCGCGTGAATGCACGAGCAGCGCGTCGAACGTGCGTTCCCGTAAAGCCGCCAGTTGTGCGTCGGGGCTGCCTGTCGACAGATGAACGCCGACGCCTGGATACTGACGCAGCATGTACGACAGCAACGGTCCTGCGAACATCGCGTTGGGCGCTGATCCCAGGCCGAGGCGGATCGTGCCGCCGTCGCCCTGCATGAGCAACTGCGCGGTGTGTTTCAGATCCGCCGCCTCCGACACGATCCTGCGCGCACGCTCCGCCACCACCACGCCGAATGGCGTGAGCTCATTGCGCTTGCCGATGCGATCGATCAAGCGCGTGCCGAGTTCCTGTTCGAGCATCTGAATGCTACGGCTCAACGCCGGCTGCGTGAGATGAAGCGCTTCCGACGCCCGGCTGAAAGAGCCCGTTTCGACCAGGGCGAGAAAATGTTCGAGGTGATGCAGGTTCATCGTGAATTCCTGTCCCGGGAGTGAATTCCGCGCAGTATTGCCGCAATTGTTATATCAGCAAATGTAATGCTGATCAAAAAAACAATGCGTTGGACATATGAATTCCGAATTTCCTCGTGGCAGTCAGCCCGTCAAGGGGAGGGGGCGGCCGGCCCGCGTGCCGTGAAATTTATTACGTTTTTTATATCATCACGGGCAATCGTTTCGCGGTCGTAATGCTGTCCTCCGTATAGTTTGTGGCTGGCATTAGCCACAAAAATCATCGGAATGGCTGGAGGATGTATGGCATTCAAACAAACGAAGGGAAGCGTGACTGTCGAGGCTTGTGTGTTTCCCGCGCCGGGCGGCATGTTCAAAGGCGCGCTACGCGTGACGACGACACGTCGCGGCAAGGAGATTCAGCAAGTCACCGGACGTGGCTGCGGCCGGCCGATGTCGATTTCCGCGCAAGCGCTGGAGCTGGCCGAAATCGAAGCTCGCCGCGTGCTTGGCGTCTGATCTGTCAGGACGCCTTCCTGCATCCGATATCCGCTCAGGCGTAGTCGCGCATCGGTAGTAGCACCTCTGTTTGGGTTGCTAGAAGAGATCCTCGTGCCGGCAATTGACGAGGATTTCCGCGACGCTCGCCGAGTTCGGCAGTTCGATCGTGTTCGCGACAATGCGTGCGAGGTCTTCCGGTTGGGTCATGTCGTCGGGCGCCAGGTCGGCGATTCCCACGGCCATGTCCGTGTTCACGAACCCAGGGCAGATCGCGGTTGCACGAATGCCGTCGTCCCAGCCCGCGCGCCTGACCGCGTGATTGAGCGCGATCACCGCATGCTTCGACATCTGATAGCCGGCGTTGAGATTCTTCACGCGCTTGCCCGACAACGACGCGATCTGCACCACGCGCGCGTCGCCGGCGCGGCGCAAATGAGGCAACGCCGCTTGAATCAGCCGGAACGGCGCCTTCACGTTGATGTCGAGCGTTTCTTCGAGCATCTCGTCGGTGCCGTCTTCGAGACCGATGAATTTGCAGATGCCCGCATTGCTGATCAACACATCGATGCGGCCGAACGCCTCGACAGTCGCCGCCACCCAGCGGCGTCCCGCCTGCGGATCACGCGCTTCGTAAGCGCAGACGAACGCGTCGAACGGGTTCGCGAGCAATGCCGGATCGCGTACCCCCAACGACAAACGATAGCCGCGCCGCGCCAGTTCTCTCGCGATCGCAAGGCCGATGCCGCGACTCGCGCCGGAAATCATCGCCACCTTTTGCATGGCTGCTCCCTAGAAGCCCGCGTCGATCACGATTTTCGTGCCGTCGCTGAAGCGGTTCAGACGAAATGCGTGCGGATTCACGAGCGGCGTGTCGTTGGTGACGAGGTCCGCCATCAGTTGGCCGGCCGCCGGGCCGATGCCGAAACCGTGGCCCGAAAAACCCGTGCCGATAAAGAGTCCCGGCACGGTGTCCACGCCGGAGATCACGGGAATGGCGTCCGGCGTGACATCCATATAGCCTGCCCAACGCTGCGCGATACGCGCGCCGGCCAGGTGCGGAAACACCTTGATGAACTCGTGCAGGCCGCCGTCTACATAGGCGGCGATCGGCTCGGGATCGAGCGTGCGGGCCTGTTCGAAAACGGTGGGCCGATCGAGTGCCCAATGACGCGGACGACGCAATTCATCGAAAAAGCGCGCGCCGATGCCGATCCGCAGCGAACCCAACTGGCTCTTCAACGCCTCGATGTATTTGAAGAACAGGCGGAAACTGTCGGGCGTCAGATCGCTGTAGGTGCGAAAACCGTATGCCACGGTATAACCACCGTCCGCGCGCTTACGAAACGCGAAACGCTTATTGCTGGCGCTGCATGTGGGACCGCCCGCGATCGGTTCCGTACGCAGGACCGATGCACGCACAAGCAGTTGCGGCAGATCGACATCGAGATTGCCGCAGAACAGCCGCGACCACGCGCCGCCCGCCACCACCACGCTCTGACAACGAATCGTGCCATGCTCGGTGACGACCGCGCTGACCCGTCCGCCGCTGGTTTCGATGCCGCGCGCGGCACAGGGCGTGAGAATCTTGACGCCGCGTTTGCGCAACGCATTGGCGATGGCAGGCGCAGCCTTTTGCGGCTCGGCGCGGCCGTCGCCGGGCGTATATAAACCGCCCTTGAATGCTCGGGTCGCGCCGGGCAGCAACGCGGCGACCTCTTTCGAATCCACCAGACGCGTATCGAACGCATGGCCCGCCACGCCCCGAGCGTTTTCCAGCCAGGTGCGATGATCTTCCATGACCTTGTCGTCTTCGGTCATGTACAGGATGCCGCACTGGTTGAAGCCGGTTTCGATGCCGAGCGTTGCATCGATCTTGCGCCACAGCTTCAGGCTTTCGATGCTCAGTTCGAACTCGCGCATGTCGCGGTGCGTGACGCGAACCCATCCCCAGTTGCGGCTGGACTGCTCGCCCGCGATATGGCCTTTCTCGCAGAGCGCCACGCGCAAGCCCTTATTGCTGAGAGACAGCGCCGTGCTTACGCCGATAATCCCGCCGCCGATCACGACGACATCCACTTCTGCGGGTACGCTCGTGTCGTCGGCGACGGTGTCGACTAGTGGTCCCATATTGTCTGGTGCTCTGCGGATAGCGGTTATTGAGGTTGTTTGGCAATGCTTGCGTTAGCTGTTTCGGCATCGGCTGCCTGCGCCTTTCGCTGTTTGCGGCCCGTGCCGCCTTGACGGGGATTCGCGAAGCGATTGGTCCAGCGGTCGATGTGATTGATCGTGTGCGTCAACGGCACGGTAATCAGCAGATAGACTGCGCCGGCAGCCACCAGCGGCGACAGATTGGCGACGTTCACCGAGGTGTTCTGCCCGATCGTGAACAGATCGCGCTGCGACGTGAGCAGCCCGAGAAAGTAGACGAGGCTCGAATCCTTCACGATCGAAATGAACTGATTGGCGAGCGCCGGCAGAATGCGCCGGATGCCCTGCGGCACGATGACGTGACGCATGCTGCTCCAATACGTCATCCCTAAGGCCTGACACGCGGAGAGTTGGCCGCGCCCGACGCTTTGAATCCCCGAGCGGAAAATCTCCGCGATATAGGCCGACGAAATCAGGCCCAGCGCGACGATGGCGAGCGGGTAGGGATTGGGCCCGAAGATCGCCAGACCCACCGGCGCCAGACCCTGGCCCACCAGCAGAATGACCAGCGCGGCGGGCAGCCCGCGAAACACGTCGATGAACACCTGCGCGGGCAGCATCAGCCAACGCGTATGCGACACCGCCATCAACGCGAGCACCATGCCCGCGACAATTCCGAACAGCGTCGAGAACACCGACAGCACCAGCGTATTGACGAGGCCGGTACACAGCAACGACGGCAGCGAGCCGATCAGCAAGGGCCAGTCGAGAAAGTTCTGCAGGAATGCATTCATGACGCGCTCCAGTCTATGCGTCGGCGGCAAACGCGTTGCCGCCTCGTCCACTCAACGTCCGGTTGAATCGTACGCTCAACTGCCGCTCTTCATGGTGTACGGCGGCAGGCTGGTCGGCGTCGGATAGCCCGGATGGAATTTCTGGTAGAGCTTGAGCCACGTACCGTCGGCGACCAGTTCGTTGAGCGTCCTGTTCAACGCGGCTTCGAGCTTCGTGTTGCCTTTGCGGACCGGAAAGCCGGCCGGCAGATTCACCGCGGAAATATCCAGCTTGTCGGCAATGTTCATTTGTGGGTATTTGCTCTGCAGACCCGCCACGAGGGTTTTGTCGACGAAATAGCCGTCGATGTACTTCGAGCGTAGCGACAGGAAGCCCGCGTTCAGATTCGGAAAGCGCACGATCTGCGCGCCGGGCAGATAGCTGTCCGAGTACGTGTCTTCGATGGTGCCCTGTATCACGCCGATCCGTTTGCCCTTCACCGACGCCAGATCGCTCGAGATCGGGCTGTCGGGCAAGGTCGCGACGCTGAGCAGGCCGGTCAGGTAGCCCTCGGAGAAGTCGACCATCTTCAGGCGGTCCTTGGTGATCGAGATCGATCCGGCGGCCAGATCGATCTGCTGATTCGCCACGCTCGGCAGCAGGCCGCTAAAGTCTTGCGCGCGGAAATCGGTGCTCAGGCCGAGTTTGCCGGCAATCGCGCGCAGCAGTTCGACGTCGAAGCCGGTCATCGTGCCGTTGTCGATGTACGAATACGGCTTGTTGTTCGCATCCACGCCGGCAACCAGTTTGCCGGGAGTCAAGGTGCCCACGTCTTCGGCAAACGCGGGGGCGGCGGCTGCGAGCGATAGCGGAACGACTATCGCAACGAGACTCAGGAATTGGCGAAAGCGCATGATGTTTGCTCCGACGAAGAGACCACGGGTGAAAGAGGAGGGCGGGGAAATCAGTGCAAGATCCTGGAGAGAAAATCGCGTGCACGCGCCGAGCGCGGACGGTCGAAGAATGCGTCCTTCGTGCCGTCCTCGACGATGACGCCTTGATCCATGAACACCACGCGATCGGCCACGCGCCTCGCGAAACCCATTTCGTGGGTGACGCAAAGCATCGTCATGCCTTCCTGCGCGAGTTCGGTCATCACGTCGAGCACTTCGTTCACCATTTCCGGATCGAGCGCGGAAGTGGGCTCGTCGAACAGCATCGCGACCGGGTCCATCGAAAGCGCTCGCGCAATGGCGACGCGTTGTTGCTGGCCGCCCGAAAGTTGCGACGGAAACTTGTCCTCGTGAGCGCGCATGCCCACGCGTTGTAAAAGCATGCGTGCCTTGTCGGCGGCTTCATCACGGCTTCTCCTCAACACGCGGGTTTGCGCGAGCATCAGGTTCTGGCGGACGGTGAGATGTGGAAACAGTTCGAACTGCTGGAACACCATGCCGACGCGCGTTCTCAGCTCGGCGAGCGCGGTCTTTTTCAGCGTGGACGATTGACCGGCCACGGCGATGCCCGCCGCCACGATCGCGCCTTGCTGAACGGGTTCGAGTCCATTGACGGTCTTGATCAGCGTCGATTTGCCGGAGCCGGACGGTCCGCAGATCACCACGACTTCCCCCGCCTCGATGCGTGCCGAGCAATCGCTCAGCACCTGATGGTTGCCATACCATTTCGACACGTTCTGCAGCGAAATCATCAGCGGCTCCGGGTTGACAGTGACGTGCTTCATGACAGCGCGGCACGTGCGCGGCCGTCCCACAGATCGTCGAGTTGATAAAGTGCGGTGCCGACCGGCACGGCCCAGCGGCTCGCGATGCCCGCCGCGCTGACTGGGAATGCGCCTTCGCCGAATGCGCCCGGCGCGGCGTCGACGCCGAGCAGATGCCGCGCGACGCGCTGCCCGAGATAGCTCATCAGCGCGACGCCATTGCCATTGCAACCCAGCGCGTGGTAAATGCCGTCGTGCACGCCGATATGCGCAAGCCGGTCGCCGGTCATCGCCACGTAGCCCTTCCATGCGTGCGTGATGCGCACGTCGCGCAGGGCAGGCCAAAGCTCGATCATCTTCGCGTACAGAATGCGCGCGGCTTCGCGTTCGCTCACTTCGCGAATGGCCGGCCGCGAGCCGAAGATCATGCGCGTGCCGTCCGGCGAGGGCCGCGTGTAAAACAGATTGCGTTTCGAGTCGCTGATCATTCTGCGGCCAGGGTTGAGCGCGGCCATCAGTCCGGCGGGTAGCGGCTCGGTCGCGATCTGGTAACTCGCCACCGGCAGCACGCGGCGCGCGAGGAACGGCAGCAGCGGACCGGTGTAACCGTTGGTGGCGATCAGCACCTGTTTCGCGTCGATGCGGCCGCGAGCAGTGTGCACATGAAAGCCCGCAGCGTGCCGCTCGATTCGCTCCACTGCGGCGTGCGAATGCAGACTCGCGCCGCGTCGCCGTGCAAGCTGTCGCAGCGCGCGATGATATTTGGCCGTATGCAGGCCGCCGTATTCGTCGACAAGAATGCCGCCGTAGTAATAATCCGAGCCGATCAGCGCACGCTGGTCTGCACGAGGAATCACGTGCACCGTGACGCCGGTTTTTTCGTGCAGCAGATCGCCCTGTTTGCGCAGATGCTCGAAATGCCCTTGCGTGAAGGCGCCGAAGAAGCGGCCGGTGATCTGCAGATCGGCGTCGAGCGCTTCGTCGGCGATGATCTGTTGCAGGTACTCGAAACTCGCCATCGATTCGCGCATCAGGCGGCTCAGCCGGTCAGGGGAGACGCCGCGAATCGCGTTGGTCAGCGCGAGCTTTTGCCCGCTCGACACCATCCCGCCGCTACGCGTGCTGCCGCCCGCGCCGATTTCCGCGGCATCGAGCACGGCGGCGCTCGCGCCTTGGCGGGCAGCTTCCGCGGCCGCCGACAGACCGCAGTAACCGCTGCCGACGATCGCCAGATCGACCCGCTCGGGCAACGGCTCGCGCGCCGTTTCGGGCGGCGCCGCGTCCCACCAGTAGGGGGCGAGCTTGAAATCGTCGTGAAAAAGGAGTGCGTCGGGTCGCATGGAATCTCGCGGGTGACTGTTGCGACCCAGTGTAGATTTGCGTCGTTTATCCGGTCAAATACGGACAAAAACGCCTGCCATTCATTTTTGATATGGCATGCTGAACGGCATGTTGTCGTAACCGGCAGGGTGGACAAGGTGAATCAGCGGCAAATCGAGGCATTCAGGCTGGTGATGTTGCGCGGATCGATGACGGCTGCGGCCGAGGAACTCGGCACGTCGCAGCCCAGCATTAGCCGTCTGATTGCCGAGCTGGAGGAGTCGACCGGCCTCGCGTTGTTCACCCGTAACGGCGGCCGGATACAGGCCACGGATTCGGGCAGCGCGTTCTATCGCGAGGTGGATCGGAGCTTCGTCGGGCTGGAGAAACTCGTGCACTCGGCCCGCGAGATTCGCCAGCTCGGCACCGGACGTTTGCGGCTCGTGGCTGCGCCGGTGCTCGCGTTGTCGTTCGTGCCGACGGTGCTCGAGCGCTTTCTCGCGGCGTATCCGCGCACTGCGGTGTCGCTGGAAATGCGCAGTGAAGGGACGATCCAGCGCTGGGCGTCGGCGGCCTCCTGCGATATCGGTTTCGCCACCACCACGCCGGATGCGTTCGGCGTCACCAGCGCCGAGCTCTATCGGCTACCGGGCGTCTGCGCGCTGCCCGCCGCGCATCCGCTTGCCGCGCGCAAGCAGATCCGCGCGCGCGATTTGCGCGATCAGAGTTTGATCCTGCCGTCCTATGCCGACGACACGCGTTCGTCGCTCGACCGTGTACTGCGCCAGGCAGAAGCGAATCAGGTGCCGACGATCGAAACGCCCTATGGTGCGACGATTTGCGCGATGGTGTCGCGCGGCTTGGGGATCGGCATTGTCAACCCGCTTGCCACGCTGGACGCGAACCCGGAGCGAATCGTGTTCCGGCCGTTTTCACCCGATGTGATGTTTCGCGGGTTTACCGTTTGCCCGCAATTGCAGCACACCAATCCGATTATCGAGGCTTTTCTGGCATTGGCGACCGAAACGATGCGAGAGGTAATCGAACGATGTCGCTAGCCGGGTGAGGCGGACTTTCGGCAGACATGAAAGTCCGCTGCGGATTGTTCGGGTTAAATAGCCCGCTTCATCAACAGTTTAAGCAGAACCGGCAGCAGAACGAGCACCAACGGCAACTGCACGACCAGACCGGAAATGATGGCCACCGCAAGCGGCTGCTGCATCGCAGACCCTTGTCCAAGCGCAAAAGCCAACGGCAACAACGCTAGGATCGCTGCAATCGTAGTCATCGCGATGGGCCTCAACCGGTTACGTCCGGCGGCAAGCAGCGCTTCTTCGAACGCCATCCCGTCATCCCGCACGAGCCCCTGTAGCTCCGACACGTAGAAAATCGCCACCTCGGTCACGATGCCGATAATCATCGTCATCCCCATCATCGCGGAGATGTTCAGTTCGATCCCGGTGATCCACAAGCCGATGAATACTGCGCCGGCAGCGAGCAAAGGCATCGCCATCACCGCCAATGCGACGCGAAAGCGCTCGTAGAGAAACAGCAGCAAGCCGAACACCAACGCAATCGCCGCACCGAACACCGTCAGCAATCCCTTGAAGGCGATCTGCTGCTGTTGATACAAGCCGCCCAGTTCGTAGTACACGCCGGTAGGCAACAGGCTCCTGTCGCTCATGGCCTTCTGCACGTCGGCGATCGTCGAGCCTAGATCGCGGCCGTCGATGCGTGCGGTCACGGCCACCATGCGCTTGAGATTGTCGCGGCTGATTTCGGGCTGGCCGGTCACCGCCACCCGATCGGCGACGCGGTTCAATGCGAACAGATGCCCGTCCGGCGCGCGAATCTGCAATTGCCCCAGTTGCGTATCGGTCAGTTGCGCCGCGCCCGCCACCCGCACACGCACGCCGACCGTTTTCGGCCCGCTCTGGAATTGCGTGGCGACGCTGCCTTCCACCATGTCGGTCACGGCCTGCGCGATCGATTGAGGGTCCATGCCTTCGGCCGCTGCAGCCTCGGGGCGGATAGGCAATTCGAGCGCGTCGCCGGCCGGATTGATGCCGTCGTTGACGTCCACTACGCCCTGAATCTTGCCGATTCGCGCGGCGACCTTGCGGGCGGTGGTGTCGAGCGTGTTCTGGTCGTCGGAATAGATCTTGATCTGCACGGGCTGCGGCACGGCGGTCAGGTCGCCGATCAGGTCCTCCATCAATTGCGCGAGTTCGATGCTCACGCCCGGTACCTGCGTTTCGACCTTCGAGCGGATTTCCTCCATCACGGTGTCGATCGGTTCGCGCTTACCCCATTTCAGGCGCACGAAGAAGTCGCCTTTGTTGGGTTCGTTCAGGTCGCCGCCAAGGCCGGCGCCGGTGCGGCGCGAGTAGGTCGCGACGTTCGGATTCGCGCGTACGATCGCCTCGATCTGTTTCATCAGCCGGTTGGTTTCCGTCACCGAGGTACCCGGTTCGGTGTGATAGTCGAGTACGAAGCCGCCTTCGTCCATCCCCGGCATGAAGCCGCTGCCCACCCGCGTGAAGGCAAATGCGGCAACCAGGATCAGCGGCACGATGCCCAGCAATACGAGCACGGGGCGCGCCGCAACGCGCTCCACCAGCACGCGGTAGCGCCGGTTCATCCACGCGGCGAAACGGGTTTCCTTGTGTTCCTCGGCATCTGCCGGCTTCAGCCAGCGGTCGCACAGAATCGGCACCGCGAGCCACGTCACGAGAAACGAAATGAACAACGCGCTAGCCATCGTGACCGACAGCGCCTTGAAGAACGCGCCGGTGACGCCGGACAGAAACGCGAGCGGCACGAAAATGATCAGCGTCGCCGCCGACGAACCCGCGAGCGGCCGTGTGAATTCGAGCGCTGCGGCCATCACGCGGCCATGAAACGCGCGTGCGCCGCCTTCGCGCATGCGCCGCACGATGTGCTCGATCATCACGATGGCGTCGTCGATCACGAGGCCGACAGCAGCCGCCATGCCGCCGAGCGTCATGATGTTGAAGCCCATGCCGAACACGTCGAGCAGCAGGATGGTCGCGGCCATCACCACCGGCACCAGCGCGACGGCGATGGCAGTGATCTTCCAGTTGCGCAGAAAAGCGAACAGCGTGAAAGCGGCCAGCACTATGCCGATCATGATCGCGTCACGCACGCTGGTGGCGGACGCGATCACCAGTTCGCTCTGGTCGTACCAGTTCGACAATTGGACGCCGGCCGGCATTTGCGGCTGGAATTCGGCGAGCTTCGTGCGAATCGCGTTGGCCATCGCCACGCTGTTCGCGCCCGGCTGCTGATAGACGTTGAGCAGCACGGCGTCCTGACCGTCGGCGGTCACGCGCATCCATTGCGGCACGACGCCCGCGCGCACTGTCGCAATCTCGCCGAGACGGATTTGCGCCGCGCCGCTCGCCGACACCACGACGTTGCGCAATTCGTCGAGCCGTGTGATGGGGGTGTTGGCGATCACGAGATACAGCTTGTCGTGGTCCTCGATGCGGCCGTTAGCCATCAGCACGTTGCTCGCGCCGATCGCCTTCGACACGTCCGCGAGCGAGAGCTTGTACGCGGCGAGACGCTGCGGATCGATCGCGACCTCGAGCTCGTCCTGAGCGCCGCCCGTCACGTCGACGCGCGCCACGCCTTCCACCGACGAAAGCAGCGGCCGCATCTGGAATTGCGCGAGATCGCGCAGTGCCGACAGCGATTGCCGCTTCGACGTGAGACTGTAGGCCAGCACCGGAAACACGGTGGGGTCCATGCGCCGCACCTGCATCGACGTGCTTTGCGGCAGCGTCGCGAGAATCTCGCTGATCGCGGATTGCGCCTGCAACGTGGCTTGCGCCATGTCGGTGCCCCAGTCGAAATTGATCGAGATTTCCGCGGCGCCCCGGCTCGTTTTCGATTCGACGTCGCGCACGTTCGGCACGCGCCGCAACGCTTCCTCGACCGGCATCGTAACGAGCGTGGCCATCTGTTCGGCGGGGCGGTCGCCTGCATCGAGCGAGACCACCGCGCGCGGAAACGCGACGTTCGGGAACAGCGAGATCGGCAGACGGAACGCGGTCAGCGCGCC
Organism: Paraburkholderia xenovorans; assembly: GCF_046030735.1. Lineage (GTDB taxonomy): Bacteria > Pseudomonadota > Gammaproteobacteria > Burkholderiales > Burkholderiaceae > Paraburkholderia > Paraburkholderia xenovorans_A. The sequence goes on along the minus strand of NZ_JAQQBV010000028.1, from coordinate 28,955 downwards.
CGCGATCGCCAGCAGCGCGATCACGAACAGCAGCGAACGGCGATGCTTCTGCATCCATTGACCGAAATTCATCGCGGCGCGCCTCCGCTGACCTGCACCGCCATGCCGTCCTTCAATTCGTAGTTGCCGCTGACGACGAGCCCTTGCGCGGCATCGATCGGGCCTTCTACGCCATAGCGGTCGCCGTTTTCGACCTGCATGACCACGGCGATGCGACGCGCCTTGTTCTGCCGCGTGATCTGGAATACATAGGCGCCTTGGTCGTCTTTCAGAACAGCGGCGCGCGGCACGATCCAATGCATGCCGTCGCGCGTTGCGATGTCGGCCGCCACGCGTGTGCCGGGAATAAACGCGCTCTGGCCGAGCGGCACGTTCGCGCCGACGTTCACCAACTGGCTCTGCTGATCGACCGCTGCGCCGACCAGCACCACGCGGCCTTCCACCGCCGCCTTCGCGAGCGAAGTGGACAGGCCGCGCAGCGTGACGGTGTCTCCGGCGTGAATCGCGACGGCCTCGGACGGCTCGACACCGAGCACGACATTGGCGCGGGCGTCACGCCCATTGCCGCCCGCCAGTTGCAGGATCGGGGCGCCCGGCTGCACCTGATCGCCCTGAGCCGCCGACACTTGCAGCACGACGCCGTCGAGCGGCGCGACGATGGTCTTGTTGCCGTTCGTCACGCCGTCCTCGTTTTGCGCGGCCAGCGCCTGCCGGGCGTCGTCGACGGCTTTCTTCGCGGTGGCGAGTTGCGATTGTGTGGCGAGCCCTTGGTCGAATAGCGATTGCGTGCGCGCCAGTTCGCCTTGCGCGAGCGTGAGCGCGCTCTTCGCCTGCGTCGCCGCGAGCACGGCGGCGGGATCGGCCTGCACGACGAAGAGCGGTGTGCCGCGCGTCACGCTTTGGCCGGCCTGCACACGCATCTGCACGATTCGCGCGACGTACCGCAGATTCACGGTAGTGAGATTCGACGCGGACGCCGCGACGATACCGTACGTCCGCACCGGCTGCGCGATCGAGCCGCGCTGCACGCGCACGGTTTGCACGGCGACGACGGTTTTGTCGGCGGTATCGGTGGCCGCCGGTGCGGCGTGTATCGGCGCGGCGCACATCGCCGCCAGCGAAAACGCAACAACAAGGGCCGTGACGCGGGGTTGCCGCGCCGCAATGTGATCATTTCGCATGAGTGTCGATGAAGTTCTGAGCGGGAGAGAAGGCGTCGGGAATCGCACTGCCGAGCAGCGCCTGCAAACCGACGCGTTGTTCGGCAAGCGACTCGCGCAGTGTGGCGACGTCGATGCGTTTGACGAGCGATGCGCTTTGCGCGTCGGTATACGCGCCGAGTGCGAGGTTATGTTCAGCGTAAGCCGAGGCCGCATGTTGCGCGGCGACGTCGACATCGGGCAGCGCAGCCTCGGCCTGCTGCAATTGCCGCGCGAGGATCGCATTGTCCGCGCGCAAATGCGCGACGTCCGCATAAGCCTGATTGACGCGCGACTGGTATTCGTCGCGCAGCCGTTGACGGGTCGCTTTTTCGATCGCGACGTTGCCCTGGTTGCGGTTGAAAATCGGCAGGCTGAGATTGACCTGGAAGCCGCTGGTGTAGATATTCGACGTGTCTCGCGCGCGTACGAAGCCGACGGAAAGACTCGGAAACTGACTGAGAATCGCGGCACGGTACTTCTGCTCCTGCGCTTCGTAGCCGGCTTGCAACGCGATCAGATCGGGGCGGCGTTGGGCGAGCTTTGCCAGTGCCGAGTCGAGGATGGCGTCGCTGGGTTCGGGCGAATCGGCTTCGTCGGCGGCAGGCGCTTGCAGTGGCAATTGCACGTCCGGAGACAAACCCAGTAGCGCATTCAGATCATGATGGGTCTGTTCGGCGGCGCGTTGAGCGTCGGTGTACTGCTTGCGCGCGTCGCTATATGCGGTGAGCGCGGCGCTCAGCGTATCGTCGGTCAGATTGCCGTCGCGGCGCGCTTCGGCCATCCGCTCGTAACGCGTGCGCGAAAGTTCGAGTTGATCTTGCAGCAGCGGCAGCGTGTCCTGCTGGAAACGCGTCTTGATGAACAGTTGGCGCGCCTGCGCGACGGTCTGCCATTCCTGCCAGAGCAAGCCGAGATCGGTCTTCGCGACGGTGGCGTCGGCGGACTGCTGGTTGGCGCTGCGCAGCACGATCGCCATCACGTCGATACTCAAACCATAATTAAATGCGCGCGTGGTGCCCGATTGGCCTGGATAATCGCTCGATACGCTGAGTTGCGGGTCGGGCAGCAAGCCCGCGGAGTATGCCTGGGCGCGCGCGATACCGAGGTCGTCGCGCGTCAGCTTGAGCTCGGGATTGTTCGCCACCGCGAGCATCGCGACCTCGTCGATGTCGAGGCCGTCGGCGGGGTCGAAGCGGTGTGCGGCCAGTTCGGGCAGCGGCATGCTCGCCGTATCGATACGGATGCGTTCGAGCGAGCGCGCCGAGGTCGAGGTATCCTGCGGCGCGAGCGGCTCGCGGTGATACCACGTGCAGCCGGCGAGCAGCACCGCGCAGACCGGTACGAGCAGGCGCTGGCGCAGCGCGATAGGGGCCGCAACAGCGGCGTGAAAAGCGGGCAAAATCCGGCTCCTGAGCGAAGAGGGTGCGCGAGCCGCGAAGGGCGGACGCGAATCAGGTGCCGATTCTGCTAAGCGGATGCTTAGGGAATGCTTAACTTCCAATTAAGCATTCCCTCGGCGTCGCTTCAGCTTTGCCTAAGGAAACGTTAAGCTTGCCCGGCGGACAATGCCGGCAAACTGAACAGAGGAGGCGCCATGCGGTTGTTGCTGGTCGAAGACGACGACATGATCGCGGAGACCGTGCTCGGCGCGATGCGTCGCGCCGGCTATGCTGTCGACTGGGCCGAGGACGGCCGTGCCGCGGAGTTGTCGCTCGATAACGGCGTCTATGATCTCGTGCTGCTCGATCTGGGCTTGCCGAAGAAAGACGGCATCGCCGTGCTCAACGCGTACCGCAAGAACGGCGGCGCGGCGCCCGTCATCATCCTGACCGCGCGCGACGCCATTGACGAGCGCATTCGCGGCCTCGACACGGGCGCTGACGATTATCTGATCAAACCCTTCGACCTCGACGAACTGGCCGCGCGCGTGCGCGCATTGTTGCGGCGGCGCACCGGCCAGAAGCAGCCGGTGTACGCGCACGGCGAACTCACGCTCGACCCGGCGGCGCACGAAGTCACCAAAGACGGCGTGCCGCTGCCGCTGGTGCCGCGCGAATTCGCGTTGCTACAGGCGCTGATCGAAGAGCCCACGCGTGTGTTCACCAAGGCCGAACTCGAAGAGAAGCTGTACGGTTGGGGCGAGGAAGTCGGCAGCAACACGATCGAAGTGCACGTTCACAGCCTGCGCCGCAAGATCGGCGCGGAGCAGGTGGTGACCGTTCGTGGCGTGGGGTACCGGTTGAAGAGGTGTGGATGACGTCGATTCGCCGCTGGCTGCTCGGCTGGCTGATTTTCGGCCTGGCGGCCGCCTCGATCGTCGCCGCGTACGGCATTTTTCACACGGCTCGCCTCGAAGCGAGCGAACTGTTCGACTATGAATTGCGCACTGTCGCGCTCTCGTTGCCGTCGAATCTCGCGGGCGCCGGCGAGGGTGAACATCGGAGTCCCGATCTCGGCGATCTGGCCGACGACCGCATCGTCATCGAAATCTGGGACCATGCCGGCAAGCTGATCTATCACTCGATGCAGGCACCGCTGTTGTCGCGCCAGTCGCCGGGCTTCAGTACGGTGGAACGCGGCGAACTGCATTGGCGCGCGTTCGGGCTGCAGAAGCCCGAACGCTATATCCAGGTCGCGCAGCCTGTTTCCGTCAGAGAAGACCTTGCGCTGCACCTGGCCGTGCATACGCTATGGCCGCTCGCCGTACTGGTGCCAGTGACGATCATCCTCGTGCTGCTGGTGGTCGCGCGCGGGCTCGCGCCGATCGGCGGCATTTCGCGGGCGCTGTCCACGCGCTCGATCCACTCGCTCGAACCCTTGCGGCTGGACGGCGACGTACCGGTCGAACTCAAGCCGCTCGTCGAAGCACTCAACGATCTGCTGCATCGTCTCGGCGAAGCCTCGCAGACGCAGCGCGTCTTTATCGCCGACGCCGCGCATGAACTGCGCTCGCCGCTCGCGGCGCTGAAATTGCAGTTGCAGGCGGCCTCCCGCGACGGCTCGCTGAAGGGGGAAGGGCAAACGCTGGAGCGGGTCGAGGGGCGCGTGAACCGTATCATCCACCTCGTACAGCAATTGTTGACGCTGGCACATGAGGACGCGCATCCGATGACGTCGATGGCGCCGACGAGCTTGCGGCGGATCGGCGAGCAGGTGGTGGGAGACCTTTCGCTGCTCGCGGAAACGAAGGCGATCGATCTCGGGCTCGAATGCGAAGGCGCGCGCGGCGACCCGGATGCCTACACGGTGCTGGCCGAACCGCATGCGATGAGCGTCCTGCTCGGCAATCTGGTCGACAACGCGATTCGCCATACACCGCACGGCGGGCGTGTCGACGTTATTCTGCGGCGTTCAGGCGAGCATGTCGGCTTCGACGTGGTGGACACCGGCGCGGGCATTCCGGAAGCCGAGATCGCGCGGGTTTTCGACCGTTTCTATCGCGGCGAGGACGCGCAGGGTGAGGGCAGTGGGCTGGGGCTCGCAATCGTCGCGCGCATTGCCGAGCGGCATCAGCTCGAACTGTCGCTGTGCAATAACGAAGGCCGTCCGGGCTTGAGGGCTTCGGTGTTCGGGCTCTCCGCCTGCGAGAGCGCCGTTCACGTGTGACATTACCGGATCGTAATCACGACGCACCGCGCTTGCCGGTATGATTTGCAGGTCAATGCAACGCGGAGCGTCAAAATGCGGATCCTGGTGATCGAGGACGAGCTGAAAACATCGGCCTACCTGAGAAAAGGCCTCGAAGAATCGGGCTACGCGGTCGACGTTGCGAACGATGGTCCGCAAGGGTTGATTCTCGCGCAGGAGGAAGAGTACGACGTGATCGTGCTCGACGTGATGCTGCCGGGCATGGACGGCTGGACGATCCTCAAGACGCTGCGCGGCAGCCGTACCACACCCGTGCTGTTTCTCACCGCGCGCGACGACATCGACGACCGGGTTCGCGGTCTCGAACTCGGCGCGGACGACTACCTTGTCAAGCCCTTCGCGTTCGTCGAGCTGCTCGCGCGGGTGCGCACGCTGGCGCGCCGTGGGCCGCCGCGCGAAAGCGAACTCATCAAGGTCGGCGATCTGGAAATGGACGTCAATCGCCGGCGCGTGAAGCGTGCCGGTACGCGCATCGATCTCACGCCGCGCGAGTTCTCGTTGCTGCAACTGCTGGCGCGCCGCCAGGGCGAAGTGCTGAGCCGCACGCAGATCGCATCCTATGTGTGGGACATGAATTTCGACAGCGACACCAATGTCGTCGAAGTGGCGATCCGCCGGCTGCGCACCAAGATCGACGACAACTTTCCGGTCAAACTGATTCACACCGTGCGCGGCGTCGGCTACGTGCTCGAAGTGAAGGACGCGGGTTGATGCGCGGCCGCTCGCTCGCCGCGACGCTCGCCGTCGCGTTCGGCGTGACCACGCTGGCGGTGTTCGTGATGGTCGGCAGTTATCTCTATCTCGCGCTCGAGCGGCAGATCAAGACCCAGGATAACCTGGACATCGTGCTGGCCGCTCGCCATGCGCGTCGGCTCGGCCAGGAACTGGACGCGGCGCCGGGCATCCGCGAGCACGGCGACCGGCTCATCAGCACCGTGCTCGGCAACGAGGCGATGTCGATGGAAGTGTTTGGCCCGGACGGCAAACGGGTGATCGAACACAATGCCGCCGAAGTGTTCGCGTCGTCGTCCGCTGTAGTCGAGAGCGCCGAACGCGCGGAACCCGTGGAGAACATTGCTTCAGGCAACGCCGCCGACGAGGCGAGCGAAGCCCGCGAAAGCAGCGCGCCGGCCGGCGTCGCCGCGCTTTCGGAACTGCCGCGGCTGGGACGCGTTCCGGAGGCGGCGCGCATCACCGAAACGGCGATCGGCGAATGGACTGGCCGCAACGGCGCGCCCATTCGCGGCATTCTGGCCGACGTGCGGTTGCGCGACGGCACCACGGCCAGCGTACTGATCGCGCGCAACATGAGCGACCGCTGGCGCCTGCTGGACCGTTACCGCGACGAACTCAACCTCGCGGGCGCGGCCGGCGTGCTGCTTGCGATTCTGCTGAGTTACCTGCTGATCCGCGCGGCGCTCAAACCTTTGCGCGATATCGCCGCGAGCGCGAGCCTGGTCACGGTCAACCGCCTGAATACGCGCATCTCAGTGACGCGCGTGCCGAGCGAACTCACCGCGTTGGTGAGCGCATTGAACGCGATGCTGGAGCGCGTCGAATCGGGATTTCAGCGGCTATCGCGTTTCACCGCCGATCTGGCGCACGATATGCGCACGCCGCTCGGCAACATGCGCGGCGCGGCCGAAGTGGCGCTCGCCCGGCCGCGTGCGGTGGACGAATACGAGGCGCTGATCGAGTCGAATCTGGAAGAGTGCGATCGCCTGTCGCGCATGATCGAAAACGTGCTATTTCTCGCACGCGCCGAACATCCACAGTTCGTCAAACACATGCGTGAATTCGATGCCGCTCAGGAATTGACGCATATCGCGGACTACTTCGAAGGCATCGCCGAAGACGCGCAGGTCGCGATCCGCGTGAGCGGCGCCGCGTCGCTCACCGCCGACCTGGAATTGTTCAGGCGCGCCGTGAGCAATCTGCTCGCCAACGCGATCCGCTACACGTCGCGCGGCGGCGAGATCTCGCTGGATGCCGGCGCGAGCGGCGATGAAGTGAGGGTCACGGTGTCGAACGAGGGGCAGCCGATCGCCGCCGAACATCTCGAACGCATCTTCGACCGTTTCTACCGCATCGACCCGTCGCGCAGCGCGTTGCCCTCGGCGGGTTTGTCGCAAGGTTCGACCGGTTCGACGGGGCTCGGCCTCGCCATCGTGCGCACGATCATGGATTTGCACGGCGGCGCGGTGCGCGCCGAAAGCGACGCGCAGAGCACGCGCTTTATTCTCACGTTCCGGCGCGCCGCGTAACAGGTGCGGCGGCGTCCGGCTGTGTTGCTTCCCGCCCTTGTGTTGCGGCCGCGGTTGTGGCGTCAGTTCCGGCGTCATGCCATGTGCCCCCCAGCGCCTTCATCAACAACACGCTCGCTTCCAGTCTGCGCGCCGCGATCTGCTCCGCCGTGCGCTCGTTCGTCAGCGCGATGGTCTGCGCGGTCACTACATCGAGATAGCTGACCGCGCCCGCGTTGAAGCGGTTCGTCGTGAGGCGCAGCGCCAGTTCGGCGGCGCGGCTTGCGCGCTGCTGGCTGACGGCTTCGTCGGCGAGCGAGTTCAGCGCGGACAGGTTGTCCTCGACCTGCTGGAACGCCACTAGCACCGACTGCCGATAATCCGCAACCGCGCCGTCGTATTGCGCGGTCGCGCCGTGCAGCGTTGCGGTGCGCTTGCCGCCGTCGAACAGGGTGCCGACGAGTTGCGGCCCAATCGACCAGAACAGGCTCGGCGCGGTGAGCCACGGCGCGAAGAAGCTACTTTCCAGCCCGGCGCTCGCGGACAGCACGAGGTCCGGGAAAAACGCCGCGTGCGCGACGCCGATTTGCGCGTTGGCAGCCGCCACGCGCCGTTCGGCGGCGGCGATATCGGGCCGCCGCTCGAGCAATTGCGACGGCAGGCCGACGGGAATAGCCGGTGGCGCAATTGCCGGGCCGTCCGGCGGCAGACTGAAGCTCGACGCCGGTTCGCCCACCAGCGTCGCGATGGCGTGCTGCATCTGCGCTCGGCTCACGTCGATGTCGGTGTCCTGCGTGCGCGTCGCTTCGAGTTGCGTGGTGGCCTGCGCGACTGCCGAGGCGTCGATCGCGCCGTCCTTCAGTTGCTGTTGCAGCAGCTTCAGCGCAGCGGCGTAGGCGTTCACGCTGTCGTCGAGCAGCTTTTTCTGCGTGTCGAGTGAACGCAGAGAGAAGTAGTCGACGGCGAGATCGGCGCTCATCGACAGACGTACCGCTTCGAGATCCGCGGCGCTCGCGTCGGCATCGGCCTGCGCGCCCGTCGCGCTGTCGCGCACGCGGCCGAACAGATCGGGCTCCCAGCTCGCCGAGACGCCTGCCGAATAGTCGGGCACGGTCTTGCCCGCGAGCGACTTGCCTTCGACGTTCTGCGAGGTCCGTGAGCGGTTCTGCGCGGCGCCGACGCTGATGGTCGGGAAGAATCCGGCGCGCTGATAGTCGACTAGCGAACGCGCCGCTTGCACTTGCGCAACGGCCTTGCGCACGGTCTGGTTCGACACGTCGATGCGCGTTTCGAGCTGGTCGAGCACAGGATCGCCGAAGACGGTCCACCACGGGCCGCGCGGCGCGGCATCGGCGGGCGCGGCCTGCGCCCAGCCCGGCGTCGCGCCCGCGAACCGGCTGGGCACGGCGGCCGTGGGGCGCTGGTAGGCGGGCAGGGTCGAGCAGGCGGCGAGCGCGCCGACCAGGGCGGCAACCGATGAGCGGCGCAAAAGCTGGCGCAAAAGCGGACCCAAAAGCGAACAGATGATTGGAAGCCGGCGCGAGAGCAACGGCGAACGAAAACGGGACATGGGCAAGTTCCTCACGATCACGGGCATTCAGCCACGAGCGGCCGGCACGATCTGCACGGCCTGTCCGGCGGTGAGCGAATCGCCGGGGGTATCGATCACGCGATCGGTGGCGGCGAGCCCGGTGGTGATCTCGACGTGCGTGCCGAAATCGCGGCCGATCTGCACGGTCTTCAGCGCCGTGCGGCCGTTGCCGTCCACCACCGCGACCGTCACGCCGCTGGCACGGAACAGCAGCGCACTGACCGGCAGATCGAGTGCCGGCGTCGCTGATTGCAAAGCCAGATGCACCTGCGTATAGGCGCCGGGCAGCAGCGCGCCGTCGCCGTTGTCCACATCGACTTCGACACGCATCGTACGGCTCGCCGGATCGATCGAGCCCGTGCTGCGCGCGACCCGCGCGGCAATGTGCCGGCCGGGATATTGCTGCGCCGTGAGATACACGCCGGTGTCCGGCATCACGTACGGCGCGTCGTTCTGCGGCACGTCGACGAACACGCGCAGCACGCCGGTCTGCTGGATATGAAACAACTCGCCCGACATGCCGCCGGTGCCGGGCGTGCCGCCCGCCGTCACCAGCGCGCCGACGTCGACGTTGCGCGCGGTGATCACGCCGTCGAACGGCGCAGTGATCTTTTCGTACGACACGAGTTCGGCCAGATGGGCGACGTTTGCCTGCGCCGACGCCAGCATCGCGCGGCGCGCTTCCATGTCGTTGGTCTTTGCGTCGGCGTCCTGTTGTGCAACCGACTGCGTTTTCAGCATCTCCTGCCAGCGCTGCGCGGTGGTTTTCGCATAGTCGTAATTGGCCTGGGCGGTGGCTTCGTCGGCGCGGGCCTGGCGCAGTTGCGCGTCGAGTTCCGGCGCGTCGATGATGGCGAGCGTCTGGCCGCTTTTGACGTGCGCGCCGATATCGCTCGTCCAGTGCGCCAGATAGCCGCTCGTGCGTGCGTAGATCGAGGCTTCCGCGAACGGCGTCACCGCGCCCGGCAGCAGCAGTTCGTTCACCGCCGGCGCGGCGCGCGGCGTAATCACGGCGACGCTCAGCGCGCTTTGCGCCTGAGTCTGCTGCGTGAGCGCGGCGCTCGCGTAGAGACGCGGCACGATGCCCGCGAGCAACAGCGCGGCGGCCACGCCGGCCAGCGCCAGCGGCCAGCGGTGTCGGCGCGGCATTGGAGTTTGGCCGGCAGCGGGCTCGGCCTGTTGCGCGGCGGTTTCCGCAGCGCGCGTGGACTGCCCGGTGCGTTCGTCGAGTTCGGGCGGCAAAGTGGAGTCGTTCATCGGAAGGCTCTCGTCGGAATCAGTGGGTGCGGGCGGCAACGCCGGCTTCCTGTTGGCTTTGGCGGGCGGCGCGACGCTTGTCGAGCCGCGCATGCACCATGCCGTAGACAACCGGCACGAACAGCAGCGTGGAGACGGTGCCGATTGCAAGACCGCCGATCACCGCGCGGCCGAGCGGCGCATTCTGTTCGCCGCCGTCGCCGAGACCGAGCGCCATCGGCAGCATGCCGATCAGCATTGCGAGCGCGGTCATCAGAACCGGACGGAAGCGGCTGAAACCTGCTTCGAGCGCGGCCTGCAAGGGCGGCTGGCCGGCGTGATGAAGCTCGCGCGCGGTGTTGATCACGAGAATGCTGTTGGCGGTGGCAATGCCGATGCACAGAATGGTGCCGGTCAGAGCCGGTACGCTCAGCCGGGTGCCGGTGCTGAACAGCATCCACGCGATGCCCGCGAGCGATCCGGGCAAGCCGCTGATGATAATCATCGGGTCGAGCCACGACTGAAAATTGACGACCATGAGTAGATAGACGAGGGCGATCGCGAACACCATGCCGCTCGCGAGGCCGGTGAACGAGTCGTTCATCGCCTGCACCTGGCCGCGCACGACGATTGACGCGCCCGGCGGCAACTGTGGCCGTATCTGATCGACGAGATGATTCACGTCGGCGGCAACGCCACCGAGATCGCGGCCCTGCGCCGACGCGAAAATATCGAGCACCGGCTGCACGTTGTAGTGCGATACGACGGCCTGCTGCGTGCCGCGCGACAGCGTGCCGAGCGCGCCGAGCAGGTTTTGCGGCGCGGGACGGTCGCCATTGGCCGCGGCCGTGGTCGCGTTGCCGCTCGACGCCACCGGAATATTCGCGAGCGATTGCAGCGAGTCGATGTCGTACTGCGGCGTCATGGCGACGAGCGGATAGCTAACGCCGTTCTTAGGATCGAGCCAGAAATTCGGCGTGGTCTGCGAACTGCCGGAGAGCGCGATCAGCAGATTCTGCGACACCTCGCGTTGCTGCAAGCCGGCCTGGATCGCGCGAGTGCGGTCCACGTTCACGTTGATCGCGGGTGCGTCTCCCGGCTGCTGGATGCGCGCGTCGACGAGACCGCGCACGCTGCGCAGTTGCGCGAGCAGTTTGTCGGCGACCACGCGGTTGGCGTCGAGCTTGTTGCCGACAATCTGGATATCGATCGGCGCGGGCAGGCCGAAGTTCAGAATCTGACTGACGATATCGGCGGGCAGGAACGCGAAACTCACGTTCGGAAAATCCTTGGTGAGCGTGTTGCGCAGCGTCGCGACGTACGCAGCCGTAGGCTTGTGTTTCGAGGCAAGCGTGATCATCACGTCGGCGTCTTCGGGGCCGATCGGGTCCGAGGAATCGTAGGTCAGGTTGATGCCGCTTACCGGCACGCCGATGTTGTCGAGCATCGCCGCCAGTTCCTGTTGCGGGATCACACTGCGCACGCGGGCCTCGACTTCGTCGGTGAGGCGCGCGGTGTCTTCGATTCGCGTGCCGGTGGGCGCACGCAGATGCAGGCGGATTTCGCCCGTGTCGACCGCAGGGAAGAAATCGCGGCCGGCGAACGGCACCAGCGCGAGCGAGCCGACGCACAACAGCAGGAAAATCGCGACGAAGCGGCGCGGACTCGCGATCGCCGCGGCCAGCACACCGCGATAACTTTCGCGCAGCCGTTCGAAGCGTTGTTCGAAGGCCGCCTGAAACCGCACGAGTCGCGCGATCGGTCCGTTGCCCATGACTGGCGCTTTGCTGCGCGCGCGCATCAGATACATGGCGAGTGTCGGGACCAGCGTGCGAGAGAAGAAGTACGAGGCGATCATCGCGAACACCACCGCTTCGGCGAGCGGCACGAACAGATAGCGCGCCACGCCCGAGAGCAGAAACATCGGCACGAACACGATGCAGATGGAGAGCGTCGACACGAAAGTCGGCACCGCGATCTCGCCCGAACCGTTCAGGATCGCATCGTGCAAAGGCTCGCCGTTCTCCAGGTGATGCGTGATGTTTTCGATCGCGACGGTGGCGTCGTCGACGAGAATGCCCACGGCGAGCGCGAGTCCGCCGAGCGTCATGATGTTGATGGTCTGGCCGAGCGCCGCGAGCGCGATCAGCGAAGTCAATACCGCGAGCGGAATCGACACCGCGATGATGAGCGTCGCGCGCCAGCTGCCGAGAAACAACAGGATCATCAGCGCGGTCAGGCAGGCGGCGATCAGCGCTTCGCGCGCCACACCCACCACCGCCGATTTGACGAACACCGACTGATCGGACAGCGCCGTAATGTGCAGCGCGTCCGGCAAACCAGCGGCGATATGCGGCAGCATCGCCTTGACCTGCTGGATGATGGTGAGTGTCGAGGTGCTGCCGGATTTTTCGATGGTGAGGAGCGCCGCGCGCTTGCCGTCGCTGCGCACGATGTTGGTTTGCGGTGCATAGCCGTCGCGCACGTGGGCCACGTCGCGCACGTACACCACGCCGCCGGCCACGGTTTTGACCGGCAGATCGTTCAGCGCGGCGACGGTGTCGGTACTGCCGTTCATCTGCACGTTGTATTCCTTTGTGCCGATCTTCGCGGTGCCGCCCGGCAGGATCAGATTCTGCGCGTTGACGGCGTTGACCACGTCGAGCGGCGCGAGGCCTTTTGCCTGCAACGCGCGCGGATCGATATCGATCATGATCTGACGGACCTTGCCGCCGAACGGCAGCGGCACGGACGCGCCTTGCACCGTCGCCAGTTGCGTGCGGATCTGGCTGTTGCCGAGGTCGTAGAGTTGCTGTTCGGATAGCGTGTTGCTGGAGAGCCCCAGTTGCAGGATCGGTACCGTCGACGCGTTGTACGTGATGATGTTCGGCGGCAGCGTGCCCGGCGGCAACACGCGCAGAATCGACGCGGAGTTTGACGCGGCTTCGGCGATCGCGCGGTTGATGTCGGCGCCCGGATGGAAAAAGATTTTCACCACGGATACGCCGTTCAGCGATTGCGACTCGATGTGCTCGATATCGTCCACGTCGGAGGTCAGCGCGCGCTCGTAGTTCGACGTGATGCGGCTCGCCATGTCCTGCGCGGAAAAACCGTTATACGACCAGACGATGCTGACCACCGGAATGTCGATGTTCGGAAAGATGTCGGTCGGCGTGCGCAGTATCGCTAGCGGGCCGACGATGAGGATCAGCACGGCGAGAACCACGAATGTGTAAGGCCGGCGCAGCGCGAGCTTAACGATCCACATGGCGGATTCCTGAAAAGAGGCAGACGGAAGCGCCCGTCGAGTTCATGGCGACGGACGGCGCATGGCATGCGCTTCGTATGTCAGGAGTGTGATGGGAGAGGGCTTACCGTCCCCGGTCCGGTAGATTACAAGTCTGTTATCTGCGCAAGCGGGGGAGGCGAACGTCAGGCAGCGCTCGCAGCCGGTTTTCGCCGCCGGCCGCGCCCGGCACACGGCGTGCGCGGCCGGCGCTAAAACGGCGAACTTCCTTAAGGTTCTCTTAAGGAGCCATCGCCGATAGTGCCCGATTGCCGTCCGACTCCCTCGCAGCCGATCACCGGATCAAAACCGCGTGCGCGCGGCCGATGCGAGGTGGCCGGATCATCGATTCTCTGCCGCGACACAGCCTATGCATACTCACACGATCCTGGAGCGGGTCGGCTTGCGACCGACTTATCCCCGCATACTGGCGCTCGATTTCTTCCGTGCGAATCCTCACGACCACTTCAGTGCTGAGCAGATCTACCGGCTTCTCAATGGGGACGAGCGCAATATCAGTCTGGCCACGGTATATCGTCTACTCGCACAACTCGTAGACGTGACGCTGCTGTCGAGTGCGGTATTCGGCGAAAGTCGCATGGTCTACGAATTGAATAAAGGCAAGCCGCACGATCACATCGTCTGCACCGAATGCGGCCAGATCGAAGAGTTCTTCGATCCCGAGATCGAGGCGCGCCAGAAAGCAATTGCGGAGACGCATGATTTCGCGCTGACGGCACGGCAATTCGTTCTGTTCGGCGTTTGCCCCGCATGCAGAAAAGCGGGCGCGTAATTGAAGATTGTCCAATCGCGCGGTGCGTTCATGCGTTCACGAGATCAGTGCGACGCCGGCGGTACGCCACTTTGCGCGGCTTGCGCAGTGTTCGTGCTGCCATCGCTAGCCCCCGCGTGCTGGATCGCATAAATTTCGCGATTACGCGCGATCGCTTGTGCGGACGGCGGATAGTCGGCCTTCGGCGTCGGCACAAGGCCGTCGGCGAGCGCTTCGGCGAGTTGCGCCCGCACGTCGGCGCGCGTGAGCGCCTGCGACGAAGACTGGGCGAAAGCATTCGCTCCGAACGACAGACTCAGGACGGTACAAGCAAAAGCAGCGAGCAGTTTCATGATGATTCTCCGACGGGTTGGAATGAATGACAGGTGCCACAGTCACCATTCTTGTCATTCCGGTTGTCGGCGTGCTGACTCTGCAATTACGGTTCTGTTAACTGCGCATGGCTCGAAGAGCGACGGTATTCTTCACGAAAAAAACGCTCGCGGCATTCCTGCCCCGCGACTGCCCAGCGAGCGTTTTTCAGTCGTCGAAAATCAGCTTCAATCAGTCAGCTCGCGGAGCTTCACTCATAGAAATTGAGCGTCAGCATCGCCGAGCGGCCCGGTGCCCACGTCGCGTAGATCGGGTAGGCCGACGAGAAATACTTCTTGTCGAAGATGTTCTGCACGTTCAATTGCAGATCGACGGTCTTCGATACGCGGTAGGTTGCCATCGCGTCGAAGCGCGCATAGCCCGGCGTCCATTTGCGCGTCGTGGCCGAGACCGACGCATAGGTCAGACTCGAAATCGTCGCACCGCCGCCGATCGACAGCTTCGGCAATACGTTGTAGTAGGTCCACAGCGTGAAGTTGTGCTTGGGCACCATCACCATCGGCAGGCCGGATGCCGTCGGGTTCGCGGCACCCGCGTCGATCGTGATCGCGTCGAGGTACGAGTAGCCCGCGAACACGCTCCACTTGCTGGTCAGATTCCCGGCCGCGCCGAGTTCGACGCCGCGCACGCGCTGTTCGCCGGCGTTGACGGTGCCGCCCAGACCGTTGCTCACGCGCGCATTGGTTTTGTCGGTCTGGAACAGCGCCGACGTCAGCGAGAGCCGTTGATCCAGCACGTCCCACTTGGCGCCGACTTCGATGTTGCGCGCGCGCTCCGGCGAGAGATCCTGATTGGTCGCGGTGAGCTGGTCGTTGCCGCCGCCGATGCCCGCGTTGGCGCCCGGCGGATTCGCCGACGTGCCGTACGACGCATACAGGCTGACCGTCTGCACCGGCTTGAAAACGAGGCCGAACTGGTAGCTGAACAGATTCGAGTTATTGGTCAGGTCGCGCGCGCCAGCCTGGATCGCGGTCACGTCGTAGCGATCGAAACGCAGCCCCGCGTTGAAGATCCATTGCTCGGCGAGCTTTACGCTATCGAACAGGTAGGCCGACGCGATGTTCGTCTGCGTGTGCGTGGCCGCACCGGGGAAGCTCTTGTCGCCGTTCAGCAGCACGCTGCCGGTCCACGGGTTGTCTGGATTCCAGCCGCCGTACAGCGTCGTACAGTTGTACGCGACGGAGCAGGGGCCGCCCGAGCGGATATTGTTGCCCGCGCTGTCGCTCACCAGATAGCCTTCGTACAGGCTCTTTTCGTGATTGAATTCGACGCCGCCGGTCAGCGTGTGCTGCATGCCGAGCAGCGTGGCCTTGCCGGTGAGTTCGGTCTGATTGGCGACGCTGTTGGTCGCGTATTTGCCGCTCTTCGCCTGCAGGCTGATGACGTTCGTGTTGGCGTTCTGGAACTGCGGATTGGTGGCGATGTAGTCGAGCGTGGAGCGGCCGAACATGGTGGTGTTCTTCAGCTTCCAGTCGTTCGCGAAACGATGCTCGATGCGCACTTCGCCGGTGTCGGTCTGACCGCGCCGGTAGTCACGATTGTTCAGGCCGAAGAACTGGCCGCGATCGGCATTGGCGGGCGTGCCACCTGTCGAACGGAACGGCACGCTGAAGTCCGGCATGTCGTAGCTATTCAGGTGGTAGTAGCTCAGCGTGACCGTGGTCGGGCTGTTCAGCCCAAACGCCACCGACGGCGCGACACCCCAGCGCTTGCTGTAGATGTCCGTGCGACCCGCCTGGTCCGCGTCGTGGCCGAGCACGTTCAAACGTACGGCGGCGTCGTCGCCGAACTTGTGATTCGCGTCCAGTGTGATGCGTTTGTAGCTGTCCGTGCCGACGCCCACGCTGCCGTTCACGAAATTTTCGTTCTTCGGCGTCTTGGTGACGATGTCGATACTGCCGCCCACCGCGCCGCGGCCCGCGTAGACCGAATCCGGGCCCTTGATCACGTTGATCTGTTCGATATCGAAGGTCTCGCGGTTCTGCACGCCGTCGTCGCGCATGCCGTCGACGAAAATCGAGTTGCGCGATTCGAAGCCGCGAATCACCGGGCGATCCGCCGACGGATTGGCTGCCGCGTCGCCGCCGAGAAAGGTGATGCCGGGGACTGTCTTCAAGGCGTCGGCGAAAGTCGTCGCATTGGTCTGCTTGATCAGTTCTGCGGGGATCACGGTCACGGAGCGGGGAGTATCGAGCAACGGCGCCGTGAATTTATACGAAGGGACCGTTTTGGCTTGCATGTCGGAAGACGATGTCACGACCACGGCGGGGAGGGTAGCGGAGCTCGAGGTCTGAGCTGCGTTGGTGTTTGCGTCCGTTTGGGCGAAGGCGGTGGCCGGAATCAGGAAACTCGAGCAATACACGGCTGCTACGGACGCGAGCGAACGCGGCCGCGTCTTAAAGAGGGCGGACATAAGGTGTCAGGGCGAAGTACGAAAATGCGGATCCCGTATCCCGGAAGACCGTTAGAGGGAGGCCTTTCCGCGATTCCGAGCTGGGAGTTACAGATGCTTAAATGTAAATGCGTACCGTTCTCATTTGCGTTGTTGTGGATTGTAATGAGTAGAAATGGAGATGTAAACAAATATTGAAAATCGGGAGTCGGTGATAGATCGAGGCGCGTGGTTGAGGCGATCTGGCAAGCGGTGTCGTGTCATCAGTTGGTTGATCTGATGCACGCTTAGCTGCAGCCGTTCGGCCGCCAGGACGGTCGTCAGGCGATGCTGGACGACCGATTCGATGATCTTCACGCGCTCAAGCTCGTGCATGCTGATCGTGATGAATCCACGTCCGTTCATGGTGCGGCTCCAGGCTGGCTGTGATGCCGCAGCATGCGCTACAGCCGCCGGCCCGGAGCCGGGAACCGGACATTTCTAATGAGCCAGAGAGGATCAACGCAAAGTTGATATGAAATCGCCTACCGCCAAAGCCTTATGCCAGCGCGATCGAGACGGAATTACATGCAAACTTTAGGTGCAGATTGGCGCGGCGTTTGAGCTACGTCCGTGGGCAACCCACCTAAAGTTTGACAACGTCCGCTCGATCATGAGAGCGCGCCTGCATCTTGCTGTGTCGAAAAAATGCGACGGCGTTGAGCCGGACAACGTTGACGGCTATGCGAACCACACCGGCTTTCCGCTTATGAATCAGGACCAGTACAACTACAACACGTTTCTGGCCAGCGAAGCACACCTTCGGAATCTCGCGGTTGCTCTGAAGAACGATGTGGACCAGCTAAGTCTGCTTCAGCCGTCGTTCGATTTTGCCGTCAATGAACAATGCCACGAGTTGGGCGAGTTGGGGGGGATACGGTATTTACGTCAAACAACAAGCCCGTGTTGAATGCGGAATACGCGACGGAATATCGTACGGCGGCCGGGCAGAGTACGCTCTGCACCGCGGCACGCACAGCCAACATCCGCAGCCTCGTGCTGGCGCAGGAACTCGACGACAGTTATCGGTTCAGTTGCGACTGATTCCGAATCGCAACCGACGGTTTCTCACTCATACGTGCTTCCCTGGAGCCATAGCATAGGCGTGGCATCTTACGCGTAGCTACTTCGCTCGGTTACCTGCTTTCTCGTTCTTAGAAAACAATTGCGAAACCACGCCGCTGCTTTGTCCTCCTGGGCTCTGGGATGCCAGGCCATCGCGAGACGAAACGGCGGCATGTCGAACGGCAATTCGACCAGATCTACCAAAGCGCTATATCGCTGTAGCAACTGCCTCGGCAACGTGGCTACGCCGTCCGTCTGCGACAGGATTAGAGCCACCTGGTTGTAGTTCGGGACCGTAGCTACCACATTTCGGCGCCGCTCAAGTGTCGCAAGCAAATCGTCGACTGGGGTGCAGAAATCAGCTCGCGCAGACACCACGACGTGCGACAGACTGCAATATTCTTCGAGGTCAGGCGCATGCAGGCCTCGTGGATGCGAACGCCGCTGCGCCAGAGCGAAGTCGTCGCTGAGCAGAAATCTGGACTTGAGGGTCGGTGGCATCTTCGTGATGTCACCCAGGACAAGGTCAACTTCACCTTTGGCCATGCGCTCTACCAGATTGCCATCGGAAGCCGGAATGACCGCCATGCGTAAACCGGGGTTTCGCTGTCGCATCACTTCCACCATGACATCCAGACCGAGAATGGTGAAGACGCTGTCGTTAGCAGCCGCGACGAACGTTCTGGACGATAAGGTCGGGCTGAACTCGCGCACCTCCGCCACGGCCTCACGCAGTTGCGAAAGCGCCTGTGCCAGCCGAGGCCGTAGTTCCAGCGCGCGCTCTGTCGGAGCCATACCGCGCCCGGTTTCGGAGGGAACTAACAACGGATCCTGGAACAATTCTCTCAATCGCGACAGATGACCGGACACGGTCGACTGGCTGACGTGCATCCTGCGCGCCGCCCTGGTCACATTCAGATCGGTGAGCAACGCATCCAGCGATATCAGCAACGGCAGGTCCGACCGCTTTATGTCCATATTTTCGATACCTCCTATCGGAACAAACGACTCACAGTTGGGGCAGTTCGCCCTTTACTCTTCAAGCAGGGAACCGACGAAGAAACCCGCTCGAATCTCTTTCTCCATGGATTGTCCGCGGTCTGAGCCGGCACCTGCCGATACAGCCTGTCGGCAGGCCAGGCCATAGCGCATTTTTTAACGATTAAATACAGAACCACTATGACGAATATCACGAAGAAAATTGCCGTGATCACCGGCGCTAACAAAGGCATCGGCTTTGAAACCGCACGACAGCTCGCTCGCGAAGGATTTCATGTCATTGTCACCGGTCGCAACCTGCAGGCTGCGCAACAAGCTGCGGGTGAGCTTACGGAAAACGGCTTGAGTGCGGAAGCGCTTTCTCTGGATGTCACGAACGAAGCGTCGATTGTCGCCGCGGTTGCCGCGGTAGAACGACGCCATTCTAGACTCGACGTACTGGTCAACAACGCGGGCGTCATGCTCGACGCGTTCGACAAGACCCCATCGCAGCAGCCGCATGAAGTCTGGCACAAAACCTTCGACACCAACCTGTTCGGCGTGGTTGAAGTCACGAATGCGTTCCTGCCACTTCTGAAGCAGTCGAGCGCCGGTCGCATCGTAAATGTATCGAGCATTCTCGGTTCAATGGCTGCCAATGTCGATCCCTCGTCGACGTTCTACAGCTTCAAGATCCCCGCGTACAACGTCTCAAAGACTGCGCTCAACGCGTGGACGGTCCATCTCGCCTACGAACTGCGCGACACCGCTATCAAGGTGAATGCCGCCCATCCTGGCTTCGTCAAGACCGACCTGCACGGCGTCGACGCACCGTTGTCACCTGCAGAAGGTGCGCGCACGAGTGTTCAGCTCGCCATGTTGCCGGATGACGGCCCCACGGGATCTTTTTTTCATGAAGGAACCGTTCAGCCCTGGTAATCAATGTCGTCAAAAACCTCCTGCAAAGACGGGAGTCTGTCATCGGAATCTGGACGGACGAACGTAGCAGGATGGATTTTTCGACGAGCATTCCCGCCTCATCCGTTTCATCAGCTTTGGCGCTCCAAATTAAACGCGACGATGCTTCATACAAACAAAACCTATCAGATAGGTGACGTGACCGTCACCAAAATCGAAGAAATGCGGTTGAACGTGGCGCCACCGTCCTTTCTTTACCCCGATTGGGAGGCGGAAGAATTGGATCCCAATCTGCATTGGCTTACGCCGAGCAACATGGATGCCGCAACGGGCAACCTGATTCAGAGTGTCCACACCTGGCTCGTCCGCACCCGGCGACACACGATCCTGATCGATACCGGTTCCGGTAACGACAAGGAACGGCCGCAGAACACGATCTTCCATCGCCTTCAAACGCCTTATCTGAAACGCCTGGCGGCGGCGGGTGTGCAACCTGAGGACGTCGACTTCGTTCTACATACGCATTTGCACGTGGATCACGTCGGATGGAACACGCGACTCGACGGCGGCCGCTGGGTGCCGACCTTTATGAACGCGCGGCACGTCTTCTCGCACGCTGAAGAGGACTACTACAGCAGCCCCGCGAGCCACAACCAGGTCAACGTGCCAAGTCTGGGCGTCTACGAAGATAGCGTCGCCCCCATCATCGAGGCCGGCCACGCGGAGCGCATCAGTAACGACGGCGGGGCTTACCTCGACAACTTCGTGTTCCACCCTTCGAAAGGGCACAGCATTGGCCACATGTCGATCGAATTACGCTCTGCGGGACAGGAAGCACTGTTTAGCGGGGACGTCATGCATCATCCGTTGCAGGTCGTGCGCCCGGACTGGAACTCGGTTTTTTGCGAGTGGCAGAACGAAGCGAAGACGTCTCGCCGATGGGCGCTCGAGCACGCGGCGGATCGCAAGATGCTCTTTTTTACCCCTCACTTCGCCGAAACCTCCGTCGGCTACGTGACACGGCGTGGCGACCGCTTCGAGTGGCGCTACGAATGAACCTCGAGGAATGAGACACATGACAAAAACTTACGCTCTGAACGGCATCGAACTCGTCTTCGAGGAGTTGCGCGTGCCAACCGGCGAGGCCGGCATTGAGCTATATGTGCGCAACAAGCGCCCCGCCAACCTGGTCCGCGGTTCTTCGGCTCGCACCATAGTGATGGTGCACGGAGCGACCTTCTCGTCGGGCAGTCTCTATGACGTTCCGTTTAACGGCATGTCGTTCCTCGACTTCCTCGCAGCGGCAGGATACGACGTTTATGCACTCGACGTGCGCGGCTATGGTCGGTCCACCAAACCACCCGAAATGGAATCGCCGGCAGACCTGTCTCCTCCCTTGGTGGCGACCGATACCGGGGTATCCGACTTCGGGATCGTGATCGATTACGTGCTGGCACGGTGCGGAATCGGACGCGTTTGCGTATTCGGCATGTCATGGGGAGGCACGGTGGCGGCCGCGTACACGAGCCGCCATCCGGACAAGGTCGAAAAGCTGGCATTGCTCGCGCCCCAGTGGTTGAGCGATAAACCTATTCCGATCGATACGGGTGGCCCTCTCGATGCCTACCGATTGGTGCCGGTGCGCGAAATCAGGGCGCGCTGGCTGAGCACCGTTCCGGAGCAGGGTCGCGCAACGCTGATACCGGAAGGCTGGTTCGATCAGTGGGCTGACTTCACGTTGGCCGAGGATCCGTGGAGTAGCAGCCGTACACCCGACCGGCTGCGTGCGAGCAACGGACCGATCCAGGACATCCGTGACTACTGGCGCGCCGGCCGCAGGTATTACGAGCCGGCGGATATTCGGGTTCCCGTGCTGTTGGTGCACGCAGAGTGGGATGTCGACGTGCCGATAGATCTTGCGCAGGCGCTGTTCCTCGAACTAACAAGCACACCGTATCGCAAATGGGTAGAAATTGGCGAAGGCACGCACCTCGTGCTGCTTGAAAAAAATCGGCTTCTTGCGTTCGATGCGATTCGCGAATTTCTCGACAGGAACTTCGAGCCAGAGAAAGCGGCGTCTGCCTGGCAGCAGTAGTCCAGTAGACATCAGAGCAGAGGGAGTCACTCTTCCCCGCAATCTTCCGCTCATTTCAGCGGCGCAGCTGGGTTCGTGAGTCGTTGTTGTTGACGTACTATCTTCGTACGGCCTTTGACCTCGAACCCTCAAAGGTTTCCGGTTCAGTTAACAAGTGGATAGCTGATATAGAACTCGCTGGCGATTTTCCAGCTTCCGCCGATCTGGAGTAGATGTATTACCTTCCAGCCGTAGCTTCCGTCTCCTGCGGCATCTGCAGTGGTACATTAGAAGGGAAGGAATTCAAAGTGATCTCTCCAGCGGTCATAGGCCCGATAGAAAATGCAGGCAAAGCGCAGCTTTGTCGTGGCACTCAGACGACAGCAAATCCAACTGCTGGAAGGCACCCTTGACAAGCAGGTTTCGTGAGGTAATCACGATCGTCCATGTTTGATCACGATATGGTTAGTACGACAACTAATATTCAACCGAACGAGACTCTCATTGTTGGACTGTGACGTGGTGCGGGATGAAGTGGCTCGCGCGGATGGGCACCTTAATCGGGAGCAGGGCGCGTAGGCTTCATCGTCATTCCCTTGCGTGACTTTAACCAATAGCGCTTTCATGAACGAATCGGGCGCGCAACTGGCATGTGGGGCATACCAGTTCATCAGAGCGACCGCGACATCGACTGTGATGCCAATGCTCGTCGCGGCCCCCAAGTGCACTGGATCAGATGCGCTGATGGTGCTTACTGCAATTCGCCCGCCAGTTCGGGCACAACCGTGAACAGATCACCCACCAGACCATAATCGGCGACGCTGAAAATCGGTGCCTCCGGGTCCTTGTTGATCGCGACGATCACCTTCGAGTCCTTCATCCCGGCCAGATGCTGGATCGCACCCGAAATGCCGACGGCCACGTACAGTTGCGGAGCGACGATCTTGCCGGTCTGGCCGACCTGATAGTCGTTCGGCACGAAGCCCGCGTCGACGGCCGCGCGCGATGCGCCCAGCGCTGCGTTCAGCTTGTCGGCCAGCGGCTCCAGAACCTTGGTGTAGTTCTCGCCGTTGCCCAGACCGCGGCCACCCGAGACGATGATCTTCGCCGAGGTCAGTTCCGGACGGTCCAGCTTCGTCACTTCACGGCTCACGAATGCAGAGAGGCCGCTGTCTGCCGCCGCCTCGATCTTCTCGACCGTCGCGCTGCCTCCTTCTGCCGCGACTGCGTCGAAACCGGTCGAGCGCACCGTGATGACCTTGATCGGATCGTGCGATTGAACCGTTGCGATCGCGTTGCCGGCATAGATCGGACGCTCGAACGTGTCGGCGCTGTCCACTGCCGTGATGTCGCTGATCTGCGCGACGTCCAGCTTCGCGGCGATGCGCGGCGCGATGTTCTTGCCGTACGCAGTGGCCGGCGCGAGGATATGCGTGTAGTCCTTCGCGATGTTCAGCACCGTCGCTTCGACGTTTTCCGCGAGACCCGCTTCGAGTTGCGGCGCGTCGGCCAGCAGCACCTTGCTAACGCCTGCGATTTTCGCCGCCGCATCCGCCGCCGCCTGCGCGTTGTGCCCGGCCACCAGCACGTGAATGTCGCCGCCGATCTTCTGCGCCGCTGCAATCGTGTTCAGCGTCGCGGCCTTGATCGACGCGTTGTCGTGTTCTGCTATTACCAGATTCGTCATTTGCCCTGTCTCCTTACAACACCTTGGCTTCGGTCTTCAGCTTCTCGACCAGCGTCTTCACGTCCGGCACCTTCACACCAGCGGAGCGCTTCGGCGGCTCGACAACCTTCAAGGTCTTCAGGCGCGGCGTCACGTCAACGCCCAGGTCTTCCGGCTTGACGACTTCCAGCGGCTTCTTCTTCGCCTTCATGATGTTCGGTAGCGTCACGTAGCGCGGCTCGTTCAGGCGCAGATCGGTGGTGACCACGGCCGGCAGCGTGAGCGACAGCGTTTCGGCACCGCCATCCACTTCGCGCGAAACGGTGGCCTTGCCGTCAGCCAGGACTACCTTCGATGCGAACGTCGCTTGCGGCAGATTCGCCAGCGCAGCCAGCATCTGACCGGTCTGGTTCGAATCGTCGTCGATCGCCTGTTTGCCGAGGATGATCAGTTGCGGCTGTTCCTTGTCGACCAGCGCCTTCAGCAGCTTGGCGACCGCCAGCGGTTGCAGTTCTTCGGCAGACTCGATCAGGATCGCGCGATCCGCGCCGATTGCAAGCGCCGTGCGCAGCGTTTCCTGCGATTGCGTCACACCGGCCGATACGGCGATCACTTCGGTCGCCACGCCCGCTTCGCGCAGACGCACCGCTTCTTCAACCGCGATTTCGTCGAACGGATTCATCGACATCTTCACGTTCGCGATGTCGACGCCCGTGCCGTCCGATTTCACCCGGACCTTCACGTTGTAGTCGACCACTCTTTTGACTGGCACCAGGATTTTCATGCAGATCTCCTTGAATTGATAGTCGACGCCTGCACGAACTGTGCGGCGTCAGGGATACGGATCAGTTGATCGTCACGCCGGCTTGCTTCAGAAGCGGCATAGATTTCTCGAGGTTCCGGCCCGACGTTCCGGCTGACTTCACGTCTTCATCGACGACGGGTCCGAGCGCTTTCTGCGCTTTCTCGCCAGGGACGAGCTTTGGAATGATTGAGACGTTGGCACCGAACAGACCACCGTCGCGTAGATTTGGACCGTACCGTAGCAGCGAGACGCAAGACAGCGTCAAACGACACCGTCGGCCTTCAACCGCGCGAGCCGTTCGTCCGACAACCCGAGCAGCGACTGAAGAACGTCCTTCGTGCCTTCCCCGAGTTGCGGCGGTGCGCTTCGTACCGGCAAGCGCGTACCGTCGAAGCGATAGGGCGGAGCGAGGACAGGCGTGCTGCCGACTTCCGGATGCGGCTGTGTCGTCACGAGCCCGGCATTCTTTGCACGCTTCGAGGAGAGCGCCTCGTGAAGGCCGAGTACTTCGCCACATGGAATGCAGGCCTGAGTCATGCGCGCAAGCAATACTTGGCGTGGTCGCCGAGCAATCTCGCGGTTGAGTTCGGGTATGAGAACCTCGCGATTCGCCGCGCGACCGATGTTCGTCTGGAACCGCTCGTCTTCGGCGAGATCGGGGCGTTCGATTACCTCGCGACAGAAACGCATGAACTGGCCGTTGTTGCCGACGGTGATGACCAGCGGTCCATCGGCCGCGCCGAATACGCCGTAGGGCACGATCGACGGATGCGCGTTGCCGTAGCGCGGCGGGTCCTCGCCCATGAGCAGTGCTTCCAGGCCGTAGTAAGCGGTGATCATCAGGCCGCAATCGAACAGCGCCATTTCGATGTGGTGTCCTTTACCGGTCTTCTGGCGCTCGAACAGCGCTGCGAGTACCGCCTGGGCGGAATACATCCCGGTGAACAGGTCGACGGCGGCAATGCCGAACTTCAAAGGCGGCTGATCGGCTTCACCGTTTAGCGCCATCAACCCGGCCTCGCCCTGAATCACGAGATCGTAGCCGGGACGCGCAGCTTCCGGCCCAGTGCGGTCGTAGCCGGAAATCGAGCAGTAGATCAGGTCCTCGTGCTCCTGCTTCAGTTGCTCGTATCCGAGGCCCAGCTTCTCCATGCCGCCGAACTTGAAGTTCTGGATCACGACATCGCTCCTTTGCGCCAGCTCGCGCGCGATCTGCTGACCGTCGGCGGTTTGCAGGTCGAGACTCACCGAGCGCTTGTTGCGGTTGACGCTGTTGAAATAGGCAGTCTCGGTCGAGCCGACTCGCAAGCCCCAATCACGGGTATCGTCGCCGCGTTTCGGGTGCTCGACCTTGATGACTTCGGCGCCGAGGTCGCCCAGTACCATGCCGCACCACGGTCCGGCAAGTACACGGGAGAGATCGAGCACACGAACGCCGGCGAGCGGCAGCGAGGAAATCAGGTTCGACATGGCGAGTCCAGATTGACAGGGTGATGGGGTTAGTGGCGAGGAGGTCACTTCTAATGTGACTGTGTAGTCACCCAGCGACGCAGGGCGAAGAAGTCGGCCTGATGAATATCCGCCGCAGACACCGGTTCACGGTCCTGCCGCCATCGCGTCTGGCCAAGTGATTAACGTAAACCCTTCTCTCATTTTTAAGTTTGTCATCATAATAATATAACAACAAATAAATGAATGCTAGATTTGGCTCCCCGCAGAAGCTGGTTTTGCCCATGTCACGTAAACGAACGTCATCGATGTCCCCTATCTTCAGGAAGTGTCACGCATGGCCTCTTCAATTGAATCGTCTTACACCACCTCCGCTCATTCAGGCCCCACGGACCCGAACGGTCCGACAGGGAAATTGGCGACATGGCTTGCATCTGTACAGCTCGACAACATCCCCGAACGGGCGCTAGAGCGCGGCAAATACCTGACGCTTGACGGGTTGGGGTGCGCGCTCGTAGGCGCGCAATTGCCCTGGTCGAGAAAGGCGGTGGAACTGGTAAGCGCGCTCGAAGGTGGTGGGAACGCGAGCCTGATCGGGTGGGGAAAAAGCGTCAGCGCGCCTGCGGCGGCGCTGCTTAACGGCACCTTCGTACAGGGTTTCGAACTCGACGACTTTCATCCGTTGGCGCCGCTGCATGCCGCATCGGTTGTGCTGCCGTCGCTCTTTGCCAGTGCAAGCTTGCTTGGTCCGGTCACCGGCGAACGGTTCCTGCTTGCCGCGATGTGCGGCTATGAAGTGGGACCTCGCGTTGGCCTTGCATTGCACGGCTCGCAGATGTTGTCGCGCGGTTGGCACTCGGGCGCGGTCTTCGGCACGCATGCAAGCGCTGCGGCAGCCGGTAAGCTGCACGGTCTGAGCGCTGCTGCGTTCGAAGATGCGCTTGGGCTAGCCGGCACGCAATCCGGCGGACTGATGGCGGCGCAATTCGAAGCTATGTCCA
This sequence comes from Paraburkholderia xenovorans, assembly GCF_046030735.1. GTDB lineage: Bacteria > Pseudomonadota > Gammaproteobacteria > Burkholderiales > Burkholderiaceae > Paraburkholderia > Paraburkholderia xenovorans_A. Next base: position 2,197 of record NZ_JAQQBV010000028.1, on the reverse strand, counting down.
AGCGCATGCATCACGGCTTCGCGTCACGGGGCGGCCTCTATGCCGCGGCGCTGGCGGCGGGCGGATATACCGGCATCAAACGGGTCTTCGAGCGCGAATATGGCGGTTTCCTCTCGACGTTCGGCGAGGGTCACGATCCGGACGCGTCGCAGATATCGGCCAACCTTGGCGCGAAGTGGGAGACCGAGGCATATGTGATCAAGCGTTACTCCGCAATGGGCGCGCTGCTTGGTCCGATTAGCGCAGTGCTTGAGATCCAGCAGCAGCGCGCCACGACTGCAACCGACATACTGAAGATCGAGCTTGATTGCGCAAGCGCGTCGTTCCACCACGGCGGCTGGCAGGCGCACAAGCCGCTGACCCCGATCGGCGCGCAAATGAACATGGCCTACGCGGTCTCAATTGCAGCCCTCGACGGCGCCGCGCTGATGAAGCAGTTCAGCCCCGAGCGCGTCAACGCCGCCGATGTATGGGAATTCATGAAGAAGGTCACGGTCCGGCACGAAGAGGCATTCGACGGGGATGGCCCGCTTGCCCGCGGAGCCGTGCGGATCCGTACTACGTTTACTGACGGCAGCCATGAAGAACAACTGCTGCGACATCCGCGAGGCCGTCCACTGGACCACGTGTCGAACGAAGTCATTGTCGATAAGTTCCGTGCGCTGACAGACGGCGTGATCGACAAGCCGCGCCAGCGGCGCATCGAGGAACTTGTGGTGGGTATGGAGCGGCTCGATGACATCGCCGAACTGATCGAAGTGCTTGCACCACCCGTAACGGACGCGCTTGCATAGAACCGACGTGGATAGCTAAAAATACAGATGGAGGAGCCAATGTCATCGACACACAATTCGATCGGATCGCCCGTCGGTGCGACCGATATAGACCAGATACGCGTAATCGAGGCGAATGAAACCACTGGCATGATCGGCGCTCGGCTTGACCGCTTGCCAGTGTCGCGATCCGTCTGGATGCTGGTGCTGCTGATCTCACTCGGTGGTTTCTTTGAATTCTACGAATTGTTTTCGACCGCCTACATTGCTCCGGGCATTATCCGATCGGGTGTTCTGACGGCTACCACAACGAACTTCCTGAGCATGAGCGGCATAGCGAGCTTCATTGCAGCGGCGTTCACAGGATTGCTCGTCGGCACGCTGTTCTTCGGGGCAATCGCGGACAAATTCGGGCGGCGTTCGGTATTCACGTTTGCGTTGCTCTGGTACACCGTGTCTGCGGCGATCATGGCGTTCCAGACGACAGCACTCGGATTGAACTTCTGGCGCTTCATGGTCGGGATCGGCTTGGGGGTCGAGCTGGTGACCATCGACAGTTATTTGAGCGAGATCGTCCCTAAACATATTCGCGGACGTGCGTTTGCTTTTAACCAGTTCATCACCTACCTGGCGGTGCCGGTTATCGCATGCCTCGCCTGGCAGCTTGTGCCTCTTGCACCGTTCGGTCTCGATGGGTGGCGCTGGGTCGTACTCATCGGTTCAGTGGGAGCCGTCGCGATCTGGGTGATTCGCAGGCGTATTCCCGAAAGTCCGCGCTGGCTCGCGGCGCACGGCGAATCGAAGAAGGCTGAGCTGATTGTGGCAGAGCTCGAGCGGCGGCCCGAGCGGGAAACCGGCAAGCCTTTGCCGACGCTGGAAGCGGTCACTTGAATCGCTAGCGACCTGAGTAGTCAGATCCAGGTCGCCGCAATGGTGACCTGGGTCTATAACGACGCATTTGCAATGTGCGGGCTGGCCATCCGCGCCGAGCGAACCGGACGGCGTAAATCTGAACGAGGCGTCGCTTACGTCAGTATGACTGGTCCTGCAGGCGAAGCGTATCGCGCACCGACTTTACGCCACCGACCCGCCGCGCCGTTTCCACTGCGAGAGGAATCTGCGCCATATCGGTGACTGTGCCAGATAACGTCACGTTACCATCCGATGCCTTGACGAATATACCGCTCGGGTCGAGGTGAGACGTATGTGCCAGCGCTTTGAGCACCTGCTTCGACAACGTGCGATTGGCCGCGCGCGCCGCTTTCGCGGACGGTGCTGATGCCCCTACGTCCGGTGTCCGCATGGAAGCGTTGCTGGTTGCATTGCTGACGGGCTGCGCATACGCCGCAAGGGCGGCTATGGCCAGCGCTACCGCCGGCGGGATCTTGATCAGGTTCAACAGGTTCATGAAGGTTCCTTTCGAG
>NZ_JAQQBV010000027.1:0-107937 GCF_046030735.1 Paraburkholderia xenovorans | reverse complement strand
AACCCCCCCCCCCCCGGGGCCCCCCCCCCCCGCGCGGCGCCACGCCGTTTTTGCTTGCGGAAACCCGTTTGCCGCCTGAACCGTCGCAGAGCCAAAAGCCCCGTGCGACGGGCGCGCAAACGTTTGACCAGACGAAAAAAAAGCGGGCCTGGAGCCCGCTAAAAACCACACGCTACGGGGTTAGCGCGAGGAGACCAAAGTAGGAACCAACTGAGACGACGCCCCAGCGTCGACTACGGCCCCAGCAGGGATGCCCCTTCACAGGGCTTCGGCATTACGCCGACCGGCAAGTGCATCGTATCCGCTCACACCACACACCCAGCCACATCCGTGTTGAAACCGTCGAGGCATTGTGGGCGAATTAACCTATGAGCGCGGTAACAAAGTGTTTCAGGTTGTAACGCCCGCCAGATAAGGCGTTGCGGGACTAATTGCCAAATTAAATCGTTTTAAACGTAAAAATTACCGATGACTGTGGGGCAATTTCATACGCCTGATTGATGCTATTCGCGACGCATAGCGCCGCGTAATTTGTTCAGTCTATTCCGCATGAAATGGTTGCACATTCATCTTTTTCGGAAGCGAGCGCCCGTGTTACATGTCATTTGTCATGTGTATTCAGGATGACGCGTCACGTTCAATACGAGTGATGCAACGCAACATGTGACACGCGGAAATATCACCTCCACGCCGCAGAACACGAAAGCGGCAGCCGGCACGATCGTTCGATTTCCGTCCGGCACCGTCACGCGCGGAGGTTACATGAATGATCGCCCGCCGCCGTAACCGGCATGTCTGTCAAACCCCCATTCTGCGATCAGAAGGAAACTCGCGAGCATGCCGCTATTTCAGCCATCTATCCGAAATGGCCTGATACTCACCCGTTCCGCGTGCCATATGCAGCCATTGGTCGACATATTGCTGGAACACCACGTCGCCGCGCGGCAGCAGCCAGGCTTTTTCGCCGAACTGAAACGGTTTCTCCGGATGAACCGAGCACAGGCCGGGATTCAGCTTCTGCTGCAATAAGGTTTCCGACGCGTCCGTCACCATCACATCGGCTTTGCCTGCGAGGATCTGCTTGAAGATCGTCACATTGTCCGGATACACCGTGACATTCGCGTGCTGGAAATATTGCTTCGCGAACCGCTCGTTGGTACCGCCCGGATTGACGATCACCCGCGTGGCCGGTTGGTCGATTTGCGCGACGGTCTGATATTTGTTGACGTCGTCGCAGCGAACGATCGGCGTTTTGCCGTCCACCATATAGGCCTGCGTGAAGAACGCGCGCTTCTGGCGTTCCAGTGTCGGCGAAACGCCGCCCACCGCGATATCGCATTTGGCGACGAAATCGTTCATCAGATTCGACCACGAGGTCTTGATGAACTCGGCCTTCACGCCGAGCGATTTCGCGAGCGACTCGGTCATGTCGATGTCGATCCCTTCGAACTGACCGTCCGGCTTATAGAACGAGTACGGCTTGTAGTCACCGGTCGTGCAGGCGCGTAGCGTGCCGCGCGAGAGGACTTCGTCGAGCCGCGAAGGCGCAGCGGTGGCAGCGGGAATGGCGCTGGACTGCCCGTAGGCCGCGCCTCCGAGCATCAAAACACTGGCCGTGACACCGAGCAAAGCGCCGAGCAACGCACGTACTGATTTATTCATGAAGTCTCCTTTGTTATGTGATTTTTTGGTCAGGCCGCCCGATCATAGTCGGGCGATTTGCGCTTGAACATTAGTCGTTCAGCCAGGTAGCGCGGCGCCAGAATCCTGCTCGAGCTGGCAGCGAAATAACGCGGACGGCAAACCGGCTCGCAGTTATTGCCCGCATCAACGGCAATGCGGTGAGCCTCGCTCCGGTAAAATGCCCTTTTGCCCTCAGTCGTACGCAACGTGGCCCATAAACTCCTGAACGACACTTTCCTGCGCGCACTGCTGCGCCAGCCGACCGACTACACGCCGATCTGGCTGATGCGACAGGCTGGCCGCTACCTGCCGGAATACAACGCCACGCGTGGTCGCGCGGGCAGTTTTCTCGGCCTCGCGAAGAATCCCGCGTACGCAACCGAAGTCACGCTGCAACCGCTCGAGCGCTACCCGCTCGACGCCGCGATACTTTTCTCCGACATCCTCACCGTGCCCGACGCAATGGGCCTCGGCCTTGAGTTCGTCGCCGGCGAGGGGCCGAAATTCGCCCGCCCGGTTCGCACGGAAGACGATGTAGCGCGCCTCACGGTGCCGGACATCGACGCCACGCTGCGCTACGTGACCGACGCCGTGCGCGAAATCCGCACCGCGCTCACCGACGCGCAAGGCCGTCAACGTGTGCCGCTGATCGGCTTTTCCGGCAGCCCGTGGACACTCGCGTGCTACATGGTCGAAGGCGCGGGGTCGTCGGATTTCCGTACCGTCAAATCGATGCTGTACGCGCGGCCCGACCTGATGCATCGGATTCTCGAGATCAACGCGAAGGCCGTCGCGGCCTATCTGAACGCGCAGATCGAAGCGGGCGCCCAGGCCGTGATGATCTTCGACACATGGGGCGGCGCGCTGGCGGACGGCGTCTACCAACGCTTTTCGCTGCACTACATCCAGCAGGTCGTGAGCTTGTTGAAGCGCGAGCACGACGGCGAAAAAGTGCCCGTCATCACGTTCACGAAGGGCGGCGGTCTGTGGCTCGATGAAATTGCCGATATCGGGGTCGACGCAGTCGGTCTCGACTGGACGGTGAATTTGAGCCAGGCGCGCGAACGTGTCGGCGCGAAGGTGGCGCTGCAAGGCAATATCGATCCGTCGGTGCTGTTTGCGCCGCCGGCGTCGATCCGGATGGAAGCGCGGGCTGTGCTCGACAGCTTCGGCAATCATCCCGGCCACGTTTTCAACCTCGGCCACGGTATTTCGCAGTTCACGCCGCCCGAGAATGTTGCGGAGCTGGTCGACGAAGTGCATCGCCATAGCCGCGCGATTCGTAGCGGCGCTCACGCACCGAAATGACACCGTAACCGTTGCCATTTTTGCTGCAACGCGGCGAAGTGGGCTCTCGGTCTAAGGGGAAAATTACAGTCCAGGGGCCGCCGGATGGCACTCCCCGGATTGTCAAGACTTGACTTATGCACATTTATCACGCTGCGGCGCGGTAGAAGCTTTCGTCGGAGCGTAGCCCTTGCGCAGTCCCGGCGTATTTGATCTAAGCCTTGTCTGGCAAGGGTTTCCGAGGATTGCGGGCGAATGTGCGAAACCCCACAGAAGGCCGTCGCTGCGTGCTTTGCGGCCAATTCGGACGAAGTTCTTAACAAAGTTATCCACAGGCACGCGGACCGATTGCAATTGTTCAGCCGAATCCAAAACTTAGCGCCGAAATTGAAGTTTTACTTTAACTTCGAGCGGTTTGTCGTCTGCCCGGGGCGCGCGTCGACGCGGCCTCTTGCCGCACCGATTCATCTGATTTCCACCGTTGCGTGAGCGACATGTTCGTCCGTGTCGCGTTGGATCATCCGCTGCCGACTCTGTTCGACTATCGGTACGACGCGCCTGAGCCGGTTGTGCCCGGCATGCTGGTGAGCGTGCCATTCGGCAAGCGGCACGTAGTGGGTCTCGTCTGCGAAGTCACGGCTCACAGTGATGTGCCGCCCGATCGTCTGCGTTCGGTGGAAAGCGTGTGCGCCGCGTGCCCGCCCGTGTCGGCGGAATGGTTGAAGCTGGTTGCGTTCGCCGCTGACTACTATCAGCGCGGACTTGGCGAGGTCGCGTTGCCCGCTCTGCCGCAAGCGTTGCGTGACGCGTCCCGCTGGACGCGGCTGTTCGCGCCAGAAGAGCGCTACACGCTGACGTCCGCGGGCCGCGCCGCGCTGCCGGACGCGTTGCCGGCCCGCGCGAGCGCGTTGAGGAAACTCGCGCAAGCGCTCGCCGAGACCGATTTTCTGCTGCCCGCCGACGCCCGCGCGCTCCATCCGAAAGCCGTCGCGACGTTCGACGCATGGCGCGCCGAAGGCTGGGTCGAGCTCGAAGTGATCGAAGCCGCGGCGGTCGTCGGCGCGGCCAATGCCGCAGATACGCCCGCGCCGAAGTTGCCCACGCTGACCGACGAACAGGCCGCCGCGGTCGAAGCGATCCGCGACGCCGATGGCTTTGCGCCATTCCTGCTGCACGGCGTGACCGGCAGCGGCAAAACCGAGGTTTATCTCCGCGCGCTCGCCGAGATTCTCGCCGCGCGGCCCGACGCGCAGGCGCTGGTGCTGGTCCCCGAAATCAATCTGACGCCGCAGTTCGAAGCGGCTTTCCGCGCGCGCTTCGCCGCGCTGGAAGGCGCCGCGATCGTCACGCTGCACAGCGGTCTCGCGGAAGGCGAACGCGCGCGCAACTGGTTCGCCGCGCATACCGGCCGCGCGCGCATCGTTCTCGGCACACGGCTGGCGGTGCTTGCGTCGCTGCCGAAGCTGGCGATCATCGTCGTCGACGAGGAGCACGATCCGGCCTACAAGCAGCAGGAAGGCTTGCGTTACTCCGCGCGCGATCTGGCGATCTATCGCGCGAAGCAACTCGGTCTGCCGGTCGTGCTCGGCTCGGCCACGCCGTCGCTGGAGAGCTGGTGGCAGGCGGATCAGGGGCGCTACAAGCGGCTTACGCTGTCGCGTCGCGCGGTTGCCGAGGCTGTGCTGCCGACCGTCAGGCTGATCGACCTCGAGGAAGAACGGCGGCGCGGGCGCGCCTCGGTGGAAGGCTTGTCGGGGCCGTTGATCGCCGCGTTGAAGGCGAGACTCGAGCGCGGCGAGCAAAGCCTCGTGTTCCTGAACCGGCGCGGTTACGCGCCGCAACTCTCGTGCGACGCGTGCGGTTGGGTCGCCGGCTGTCCGCGTTGCAGCGCCTACGTCGTGCTGCACAAGCCCGAGCGTGCGCTGCGCTGCCACCATTGCGGCTGGGAGGCGCGCATTCCGCGTTCGTGCCCGGAGTGCGGCAACGTCGATATCGCGCCGATGGGACGCGGCACGCAACGGGTCGAGGAAACGCTCGCGAGCGCGGTGCCCGGCGCGCGCGTGCTGCGCATCGACGCCGACAGCACGCGCCGCAAGGGCAGCGCGCAGGCGCTGTTCTCCGACGTCCACGCCGGCGAAGTGGACATCCTCGTCGGCACTCAGATGATCGCGAAGGGGCACGACTTCCAGCGCGTGTCGCTGGTCGGCGTGCTGAATGCCGATACCGCATTGTTCTCGCACGACTTCCGCGCAAGCGAGCGCCTCTTCGCGCAACTGATGCAAGTGAGCGGCCGCGCCGGGCGGGCCGGATTGCCGGGCGAAGTGCTGGTGCAGACGCGTTATCCGCGGCACGCGCTGTATCACGCGCTGGGCCGGCACGACTACGTCGGCTTTGCCAATTCGACGCTTGCCGAGCGGCGCGACGCGCATCTGCCGCCGTTCGTCTATCAGGCGTTGCTGCGCGCCGAGGGCCGCACGCTGGAAGCCGCGCTCACCTTCCTGCAACAGGCCGCCGCGGCGCTCGCGGAGATTCCGGCCGCCGCACGCGTGACCGTCTACGACGCCGTGCCGCTCACCATCGTCAAGGTGATGCACGTGCACCGCGCGCAATCGCTGATCGAGAGCCAGTCGCGCGGGGCGCTGCAAGCCACCTTGCATGCCTGGCAACCCGTACTGCGCGCGCTGAAGGGCGTGCTGCGCTGGAACGTCGAAGTCGACCCGCTCGACATGTGACGCCCTCGGCGCCGCGCGTCGGCGTTACTTCTTTCGGTCATATTCATAGAGCGAATGGTCGTTTCGTTTTGCGATCGCGCTCGCCTATATTTCGCCGAATCGGCGCATCTCCAGGCAAAAAACCAATATTCCCGCGCCGATGCAACTCAACTTCTTCGGGGCTTTGCGATGAGCGATACCAATCAGACACTGCCGGGCGGGGCCGCCCCCTGCGAACGGCGTAGTGGACACAGCACGCACGGCGGCGGTCTCTTTTCAACGGAAGACTGGTGGGCCGTATGGGTCGGCCTGCTGGTGATCGTGATCGCCTGGGCGCTGTTTGCGTCGGGCAGCAGCATCAAGTGGCTGGCGGTTGCGCCGGCCAGATGGTCGAGCGTCGGACAGGCTGCGCAGGATCTCGGCAAACATCTGCCGAACTATGTCGCGCTGTTCGTCGGATTTGCCGTGCTATTCGGTATCAGCCTCGCCGCGTTGAAGCAGCGCGTCAGCGCTTTTCTCGGCGCGTTTCTGATCCTGTTCATCGTGTCGGCGCTGATCTTCACGGTGGGCGCGTGGGTGAATGCGTCGAAGTACAACCTGGAGCCGCCGCTCGTCGCGCTGGCGCTCGGGCTCGTGATCTCGAACGTGTTCCGCTTGCCTGAATGGTTCTCGGCGGGTTTGCGCGTCGAGTTTTACATCAAGGTCGGTATCGTGCTGCTCGGCGCGACGCTGCCGTTCACGTTGCTGGTGTGGGCGGGGCCGGTGGCGGTCGGGCAGGCGACGATCGTGTCGCTCGTGACCTTCTTTGTGATCTTTCTCGCCGGCAAGGCGTTGGGACTCGACCGGCGTTTTGCCGCGGTGCTCGGCGTCGGCGGCGCGGTGTGCGGCGTTTCGGCAGCGATCGCGATTGCCGGCGCGGTGCGCGCGAAGCGCGAGCAGGCATCCGTGGCGATCACGCTGGTGGTGCTGTGGGCGATCGTGATGATCTTCGTGCTGCCGTTCGCGTCGCGCTCGCTGGGTTTGTCGACGGCGGTGGCCGGCGCGTGGATCGGCACGTCGGAATTCGCCGATGCCGCGGGCATCGCCGCCGCGCAAGCCTATGGCGATCTCGCGAAACATGCGGGTGGCGCGATTGCCGGCGCACCTGACGCGTCGTTGCAGGCGTTCACGCTGATGAAGGTAGTCGGCCGCGACATCTGGATCGGCATCTGGGCATTCGTGCTGGCGATTGTCGCGACCACCCGTTGGGAATCGCAGGACAGCGGCGTCAAGGCCAAACCGAACGCCGGTGAAATCTGGGCGCGCTTTCCGAAGTTCGTGATCGGTTTCGTGATCGCTTCTGCGCTGGTCACGTGGATCGCGAGCCACTATTCGCTCGCCGACTACCGCAAGGTCGTCACGCCGGAATTCGTCGCGCCGATCACCGCGTTACGCACGTGGGCGTTCACGTTCTGTTTTCTGAGCATCGGTTTGACCACGCGCCTGCGTTCGCTGACGGCGACCGGTCTGAAGCCGTTCCTGGCTTTCACGGCGGGCGTGGTGGTCAATATCGCCATCGGCTACGCGCTGTCCGCGCACGTGTTCGCACCGTACTGGAATAGTCTGGGGCAGGGCTCGTGACGAGCGCCGCTGCGCGGGTCGCCACGATCGCGGACGCACGCGACACCGCGTGCGAGCCGCGCTGCGCGAGCTGCCGGTATCGCGCCGACGATCGGCATTCACTGGAGCAGAGCATTCCGGGCCTCACCGTGTTCAGTTCGGGCTTCGGAGCGAGCGTGGCGGCAAGCCGGCTGTGTCGCCTGCACGATCAGCTCGTTTCCCCCGACGACACCTGCGTGCGCTTCCAGCCGATTCCGTCACACTGACGCGCGCGTGTCCGCTGCCGCCTGGCTGAGCCGGGCGGCACACTTTCCTTCATTGCCGGTTATCTGGCGGCCTCGCCGGATCGACTACGCGTCAACGCCGGTGCGAGCCGCAGCCGGTCATCAATCGTTCAGCGCGGCGCGCGTGTCGCCGCTCGATGCGCGCGATGCCGCGCGCGGTTGCCTTCTGGCGGCGGCGCGCTTGTCCGCCCCACCCGTCGCACCGCGAATGAACAGCACCGCGCAGGTCGCGCACATCGCCCAGATGCCCAATACCACCAACCACTTTTCCATTTCGCTCGTCCTCTAAACCCCGTACCGTTTTTTATGCGTGCCGAGTGGCCGCGTACCGCCATGATCTGTATAACGGCGCGCCGCGCGATTCGATGAGGGTAAAAGCGAAAAGAAACATGCCCAGGGAAAGCACCAGGCGCAACCGTTGCCGGCCGGTGCGACGTCGTCAGTCGGCAACCCCCGCCGCACAAGGGGTTTGAATAGGTGCAACCATGCCCGACGCATGGTTGCACCTTTTTATTTGGAGGCGTACGATTCGCCAACTTTTAGTCTTTCCCAGCGCTTTCAGTTGGCATCCCGAAGAAGGAAACATGGCTAGCACCACCCTTGGCGTCAAGGTCGACGACCTCCTGCGTTCCCGGCTGAAAGACGCCGCCACCCGCCTCGAACGCACTCCGCACTGGCTGATCAAGCAGGCGATTTTTGCGTACCTCGAAAAGATCGAGCACGGTCAATTGCCGCCTGAGTTGTCGGGCGCAACCGGTTCGGCCGATCTGGCCGACGGCGCCACGGTCGAGCACGAGGAAGACGGCGCATCGCATCCGTTCCTCGAGTTCGCGCAAAACGTGCAGCCGCAATCGGTGCTGCGCGCGGCGATTACCGCGGCGTATCGCCGTCCCGAGCCGGAATGCGTGCCGTTCCTGCTGGGTCAGGCGCGCTTGCCGGCGAACCTCGCAGGCGACGTGCAGGCCATGGCCGGCAAGCTGGTCGAAACGCTGCGCGGCAAGAGCACGGGTGGTGGCGTCGAAGGTCTGATCCACGAGTTTTCGCTGTCGAGCCAGGAGGGCGTCGCGCTGATGTGCCTCGCCGAAGCGCTGCTGCGCATTCCCGATCGCGCGACGCGCGACGCGCTGATCCGCGACAAGATCAGCAAGGGCGACTGGAAATCGCACGTTGGCCAGGCGCCGTCGCTGTTCGTCAATGCCGCGACCTGGGGCTTGATGATCACCGGCAAGCTGGTGACGACCAATAGCGAAACCGGTTTGTCGTCGGCGTTGACGCGCCTGATCGGCAAGGGCGGCGAGCCGCTGATCCGCAAGGGCGTGGACATGGCGATGCGCCTGATGGGCGAGCAGTTCGTCACGGGCGAGAACATTTCCGAAGCGCTGGCCAACAGCCGCAAATACGAAGCACGCGGTTTCCGCTACTCGTACGACATGCTGGGCGAAGCGGCCACTACCGAGGCCGACGCGCAGCGCTACTACGCGTCGTACGAACAGGCGATCCACGCGATCGGCAAGGCGGCGGGCGGTCGCGGCATCTACGAAGGCCCGGGCATCTCGATCAAACTCTCGGCGCTGCACGCACGCTATTCGCGTTCGCAGCAGGAACGCACGATGAGTGAACTGCTGCCGCGCGTGCGTTCGCTGGCGATCCTCGCGCGCCGCTACGACATCGGCCTGAACATCGACGCGGAAGAAGCCGACCGCCTCGAAATCTCGCTCGATCTGCTCGAAGCGCTGTGTTTCGATCCGGAGCTGGCCGGCTGGAACGGCATCGGTTTCGTGGTGCAGGCGTATCAGAAGCGTTGCCCGTTCGTGATCGAATACATCATCGATCTGGCGCGCCGCAGCCGTCACCGGATCATGGTGCGCCTCGTGAAGGGCGCGTACTGGGATACCGAAATCAAGCGCGCGCAAGTGGACGGCCTCGAAGGCTATCCGGTCTACACGCGCAAGATCTACACCGACGTGTCCTACCTCGCCTGCGCGAAGAAGCTGCTCGGCGCACCGGATGCCGTCTATCCGCAGTTCGCCACGCACAACGCGCACACGCTGTCGGCGATCTATCACCTCGCGGGCAATAACTACTATCCCGGCCAGTACGAGTTCCAGTGCCTGCACGGGATGGGCGAGCCGCTGTACGAGGAAGTCACCGGCCCGCTGTCCGCTGGAAAGCTGAATCGTCCGTGCCGCGTGTACGCGCCGGTCGGCACGCATGAAACGCTGCTCGCGTACCTCGTGCGCCGTCTGCTGGAGAACGGCGCGAACACGTCGTTCGTGAACCGCATCGCCGATGAAACCGTCGCGATCAAAGACCTGATCGCCGACCCGGTCGACGAAGCGTCGAAGATCGTTCCGCTCGGCGCGCCGCACGCGAAGATTCCGCTGCCGCGCAATCTGTACGGCAACGAGCGGCTCAATTCGATGGGCCTCGATCTGTCGAACGAGCATCGGCTGGCGTCGCTGTCGTCGGCGTTGCTGGCGAGCGCGCATCATCCGTGGCGCGCCGCGCCGATGCTGGAGGACAACGAGATCGCTGTGGGCGTCGCTCGCGACGTGCGCAACCCGGCCGATCAGCGCGACCTCGTCGGCACGGTGGTCGACGCGACGCCGGAGCACGTGAGCGCCGCCCTGGCGCACGCCGTGGCCGCCGCGCCGATCTGGCAAGCGACGCCGGTCGACGCCCGCGCCGATTGCCTCGCACGTGCCGCCGATCTGCTCGAAGCGCAGATGCATACGCTGATGGGCCTCGTGGTGCGTGAAGCCGGCAAGTCGCTCGCGAATGCGGTTGCCGAAATCCGCGAGGCGATCGACTTCCTGCGCTATTACTCGACGCAAATCCGCAACGAGTTTTCGAACGACACGCACCGTCCGCTTGGTCCGGTCGTGTGTATCAGCCCGTGGAATTTCCCGCTGGCGATTTTCATGGGCCAGGTGGCCGCGGCGCTGGCCGCCGGCAACACCGTGCTCGCGAAGCCGGCCGAGCAAACGCCGCTGATCGCCGCGCAAGCCGTGCGGATTCTGCGCGAAGCCGGCGTGCCGGCGGGCGCCGTGCAACTGCTGCCGGGCAACGGCGAAACGGTCGGCGCCGCGTTGGTGGCCGATCCGCGTACGCGTGCAGTGATGTTCACCGGTTCGACCGAAGTCGCGCGTCTGATCAACAAGACCTTGTCCAACCGCCTCGACCCGGAAGGCAAGCCGATTCCGCTGATCGCCGAAACCGGCGGACAGAACGCGATGATCGTCGACTCGTCGGCGCTCGCCGAACAGGTGGTGGCGGACGTGCTGCAATCGTCGTTCGACTCCGCCGGTCAACGGTGTTCCGCGCTGCGCGTTCTCTGTCTGCAAGACGATGTGGCGGACCGCACGCTGGAAATGCTGACCGGTGCGATGCGCGAACTCGCGGTGGGCAATCCGGACCGGTTGTCGATCGACGTCGGCCCGGTGATCGACGTCGACGCGAAACGCGGTATCGACGCGCACGTCGCGGCGATGCGCGAGAAAGGCCGCAAGGTCGAGCAACTGCCGATGCCGGAAGGCTGCGCGCAAGGCACCTTCGTGCCGCCGACGCTGATCGAACTCGACAGCATCGACGAATTGAAGCGCGAAGTGTTCGGTCCGGTGCTGCACGTAGTGCGTTATCGCCGCAGCCAGCTCGACCGCCTGCTCGAACAGATTCGCGCGACCGGCTACGGTTTGACGCTCGGCATCCATACGCGGATCGACGAGACGATCGCGCATGTGATCGGCCGCGCGCACGTCGGCAATATTTATGTGAACCGCAATGTGATCGGCGCGGTGGTCGGGGTGCAGCCGTTCGGCGGTGAAGGTTTGTCGGGCACCGGACCGAAGGCGGGCGGCGCGTTGTATCTGCAACGTCTGCTGGCCACGCGGCCGGCCGGTTTGCCGAAGTCGCTGGCCGATGCACTGGTTGCCGATGTGCCGCAAGCGTCGCAAAACAGCGACAATCCGTCCGCTGCGCTGACGGCTTACCGCGACTGGTTGATCGGCGAGCAGCAAGCGGTGTTGGCTGCACGCGTCGACGGTTATCTGTCGCATGTGCTTGCGGGCGCAACTGCGGTATTGTCTGGGCCCACCGGCGAGCGCAATACATACACGTTGGGCGCGCGCGGCACGGTGCTGTGCGTCGCGTCGACGGCTAGCGGTGCACGCGTGCAGTTCGCGGCGGCGCTGGCTACGGGAAATCGCGCATTGTTCGACGGCGCGGCAGGGGAACAATTGGTGTCTCAACTGCCCGCCGCGTTGAAGTCGTATGCGAGCGTGAAGAAGAGCGCCGACACGCCGTTCGACGCGGTGCTTTTCGAAGGCGATAGCGACGAACTGCTCGCGCTGGTGAAGGACGTCGCCAAACGCACGGGACCGATTGTTTCGGTGCAGGGCGTCGCGGCTCGCGCGCTGGAAAGCGGCGACGAGGATTACGCGCTCGAGCGTCTGTTGACGGAACGCTCGGTCAGCGTGAATACGGCAGCAGCTGGAGGCAATGCAAATTTGATGACGATCGGCTGAGCGAACCTCGACGGTCAATTCAATAAAACGGAAGCGGTACCGGCGACCCCGAAAAACCGCTCCATCCACACCTGGTACAAGGAGAAGCTATGCAACACAAGATGAAACAGCTGGCAGGCGCAGCGCTGGTTGCAGCGATGTCGCTGGCGGGGACGGCCAACGCTCAATCGACGGAAGACGTGAAGATCGGTTTCGCCGGTCCGATGACGGGTGCGCAGGCGCACTACGGCAAGGACTTCCAGAACGGCATCACGCTGGCGGTGGAAGACATCAACGCGACCAAGCCGGTGATCGGCGGCAAGCAGATCCGTTTCGTACTGGATTCGGCCGACGACCAGGCTGACCCGCGCACCGGCACGACCGTTGCACAAAAGCTGGTGGATGACGGCATCAAGGGCATGCTCGGCCACTTCAACTCGGGCACCACGATCCCGGCTTCGCGCATTTACGCGAACGCGGGCATCCCCCAGATCGCGATGGCGACGGCGCCTGAATACACGCAGCAAGGCTTCAAGACGACTTTCCGCATGATGACGTCGGACACGCAGCAAGGGTCGGTCGCCGGCACGTTCGCGGTGAAGACGCTGGGCGTGAAGAAGATCGCGATCGTCGACGACCGCACGGCCTACGGCCAGGGTCTGGCCGATCAGTTCGAGAAGGCGGCGAAGGCAGCGGGCGGCCAGATCGTCGATCGTGAATACACGAACGACAAGGCAGTCGACTTCAAGTCGATCCTGACCAAGCTGAAGTCGGTGCAACCGGACCTGATCTATTACGGCGGCGCGGATTCGCAAGCGGCACCGATGGTCAAGCAGATGAAGGCACTGGGCATCAAGGCGCCGCTGATGGGCGGCGAAATGGTCCACACGCCGACGTTCCTGCAGATCGCGGGTGACGCGGCGAACGGCACGGTGGCCTCGCTCGCCGGCCTGCCGCTGGAAGAAATGCCGGGCGGCAAGGACTACGTCGCGAAATACAAGAAGCGTTTCAACGAAGACGTGCAAACGTACTCGCCGTACGCTTACGACGGCGCGATGGCACTGTTCGACGCGATGAAGAAGGCGAACTCGACCGATCCGGCGAAGTACCTGCCGGTGCTCGCGAAGACGTCGATGCCGGCGGTGACTTCGGCGAACCTCGCGTATGACGCGAAGGGCGATCTGAAGAACGGCGGGATTACGCTGTATAAGGTCGTCGATGGGAAGTGGACGACGTTGCAGAGCGTGGGCGGGAAGTAAGGTTTTGCTGCTCGCTTGATGTCAGGAAGCCCCGCTTTTGCGGGGTTTCTTTACGCAGTTCCCCGCAACTTCCTTCCCTGTTCCCGAATCTGCTCAAGCGTCGCCCCCGGCGTACTCGCCTCCTGCGGCATCCGAATCTCGATCACAGCCGCGCATTGGGCCTCAATAGCCCGCTGCAACGCCGGCAAAAAATCGTCCGTCCGCTCGACCGTTTCCCCATGCGCGCCAAACGACCGCGCGAACGCCGCAAAATCCGGATTCGTAAGCCCGGTGCCATGCACCCGCCCAGGATAATGCCGTTCCTGGTGCATCCGGATCGTGCCGAACTGGCTGTTGTTCACGACGATAAAAATCACGTGCAGGTCATACTGCATCGCCGTCGCGAGTTCCTGCGCGGACATCATGAAGCAGCCATCGCCGGCTAACGCGACGACAGCCCGTTGCGGATACAGCGACTTCGCCGCGATCGCCGCCGGCACGCCATAGCCCATCGCGCCGCTGGTCGGCGCGAGTTGTGAACGGAAATGCCGATACGAGAAATGCCGATGCAGCCACGTCGCGTAGTTGCCCGCGCCATTCGTGAGGATCGCATCGGCGGGAAGCTGTGCGCGCAACTGCTGGATCACTTCGCCCATTTGCACGTCGCCTGGAATCTGGCGCGGCTTGCGCCAGTCGAGATACGCCTGATGTGCCTCCGCAGCCGTGCCACTCCATGCCAGCTCACCCGATAACGGCTTCAACGCAGCAAGCAGCGCTGCCAGTTCAGGCATCCCGGACACAATCGGCAGATCGGCGGCATACACACGACCGAGTTCCTCCGCCCCCTGATGCACATGCACAAGCGTTTGCTTCGTCTTCGGAATATCGAGCAGTGTGTAGCCGTTCGTTGTCGCTTCACCTAGCCGCGGGCCGAACGTGAGAAGCAAATCCGCATCGCGAATGCGTTGAGCGAGCGTCGGATTGATGCCGAGACCCACATCGCCCGCATAGTTCGGATGCTCGTTGTCGAGCGTGTCCTGGAAGCGGAACGCGAGGCCCACTGGCAATTGCCAGCTCTCGACAAAGCGCTGCAGGTCCGCGCAAGCATCGGGTGTCCAACCGCTGCCGCCCGCGATCACCATCGGCCGTTGCGCGCCTTCCAGCAACGCGCGTAACTGTTCGATCTGCCCGGCAGACGGTGACGCCGCCACGCGCTGATAGCGCGGCGCACTGGCTACCCATTCGCACGCGTCACTCAACACGTCTTCCGGCAACGACAACACGACCGGCCCCGGCCGCCCCGACGTCGCGGTATGAAACGCGTGGCTCAAGTACTCGGGAATGCGCTTCGGATCGTCGATCTGCGCGACCCACTTCGCCATCTGGCCGAACATCCGGCGGTAGTCGATTTCCTGGAAGGCCTCGCGATCCAGATGCTCGCGCGCACACTGGCCGATCAGCAGAATCATCGGCGTCGAGTCCTGAAACGCGGTGTGTACGCCGATCGACGCATGCGTCGCACCCGGCCCACGCGTGACGATCGCCACACCCGGACGCCCGGTCAATTTGCCGACCGCCTCAGCCATGTTGGCCGCGGCCGCTTCGTGCCGACAGACGATGGTCTGGATGCGCGCGGTTTCGTCGTGCAGAGAATCGAGCACCGCGAGAAAACTCTCGCCGGGCACGCAAAAAACACGTTCGACACCCTGCGTCAGCAACGCATCGACGACGAGACGCGCGCCGGTGGTTTGGGTGGTGGAAGAAGAAGCGAGCGACATTGCGATGAGGCCTCCAGGCAGGGCGATGGGTGCGGTCGTGCAATAGGGGCAATAGGGCGGGCCACATCGGTTTGTGACACACGCCGATGCCGATGAGCGCT
Source organism: Paraburkholderia xenovorans (assembly GCF_046030735.1). Classification (GTDB taxonomy): domain Bacteria; phylum Pseudomonadota; class Gammaproteobacteria; order Burkholderiales; family Burkholderiaceae; genus Paraburkholderia; species Paraburkholderia xenovorans_A. Next base: position 92,754 of record NZ_JAQQBV010000027.1, on the reverse strand, counting down.
TCGACAGCTTACGCCGAGCGCGCGAGCCGTGTCACGGCGCAGCGCACCGCAGAAACGAAAACGCGGGCCGTAGCCCGCGTCGTCGTCACGCAATCGCAAACACGTGCATCAACACTCGACGATATTCACCGCCAACCCGCCGCGCGACGTCTCCTTGTACTTCGTCTTCATATCCGCGCCGGTTTGCATCATCGTCTTGATCACCGAATCGAGCGACACGTAATGCGTGCCGTCGCCGCGCAGCGCCATGCGCGCGGCATTGACCGCCTTGACCGAGCCCATCGCGTTGCGCTCGATGCACGGGATCTGCACCATTCCGCCGACCGGGTCGCAGGTGAGCCCGAGGTTGTGTTCCATGCCGATCTCGGCCGCGTTCTCCACCTGCTTCGGCGTGCCGCCCATCACGGCAGCCAGCGCACCCGCAGCCATCGAACACGCGACGCCCACTTCACCCTGGCAGCCCACTTCCGCGCCCGAAATCGACGCGTTCAGCTTGTATAGAATGCCGATTGCCGCAGCGGTCAGCAGGAAGTCGATCACGCCCTGCTCGTTCGCGCCGGGCATGAAGCGCACGTAGTAATGCAGCACTGCCGGAATGATGCCGGCCGCGCCGTTGGTCGGCGCGGTGACCACGCGGCCACCGGATGCGTTCTCTTCGTTCACCGCGATCGCGTACAGGTTGATCCAGTCGATCATCGACAGCGGATCGCTCAGCGCCCGCTCCGGATGATTCAATAGCGACCGATACAGCTGCGGCGCGCGGCGCTTCACCTGAAACGGCCCGGGCAGATTGCCGTCGGCATCCGGATTGTTGATCCCGCAACCACGCGATACGCACGATTGCATCACGTCCCAGATCTTCAGCAGACCGGTTCGCGTTTCCTCTTCGGTGTGCCACGCGCGTTCGTTTTCCCACATCAACTGCGCGACGCTCTTGCCGGTCGATTCGCACAGCGCGAGCAGTTCGTTGCCGCTGCGAAACGAGTACGGCAATTGATCGACGGCGCTCAGCACCTTCGTATTCGGCGCGCCGGCCGTCACCACAAAACCGCCGCCCACCGACAGATACGTCGACTCGCGCAAGGCCTTGCCCTCGGCGTCGAACGCGCGCAGCGTCAAACCATTCGGATGCTCGGCGAGCGCCTGGCGGTAAAACGAAATGTGCTCCTTCTGCACGAACGGCACCTCGTGCGTGCCGAGCAGCGCGAGCTTGCGCGATACGCGCACGGCTTCGAGCCGTTGCGCGATCGTGTCCGGATCGACGGTATCGGGCGCGTCGCCCATCAGGCCGAGCATCACGCCGCGGTCGGTGCCGTGGCCTTTGCCGGTCGCGCCAAGCGAGCCGTACAGATCGACTTTCACCGATGCGGTCGCAGCAAGCAGCCCATCGCGTTCAAGCCCTTGCGCGAACATCAGCGCCGCGCGCATCGGTCCGACCGTATGCGAACTGGACGGACCAATGCCGATTTTGAAGAGGTCGAACACGCTGACTGCCATTACTGCTCCTGCTGATTGAAGTTGGGTTAGCGCGCCGGCAGCGGCAAACACACGGCGAGCCATGCCGGCGGCGTCGGTGAGAGCTGCAGCGCGATCGGCGTATAGCGTCCGTCGAGACGCGCCGCCAGGTGAAACAGTTCTGCCGCGGACTTCGGATCCCACTGACCCGAATAGCCGGGCTCGCCGGCTTCGCGGCGTTTGGCATCGAACGGAACCGTCGAGCGGACGAATTCCTCATGCGTCTTGCTGCCGTCCGCGTACGGAATCAGCCAGTTGAGCGCGCCTTGCAGCGACGCGCCGTTCGCGCCCTTCTCCGGCAACCAGTTGCGGTTGTGGCGGCGCGCGGCCAGCGCGGAGGTCACGAGCGGCTGCAGATCGTAGGTCACGTAATGCAGCGCGTCGCGCTCGCCGAAATCGAACGTCACGCCGTCCGGCTGAATATTGTCGGCAAGATGTTCGTCGAACAGACGCTGCGCGGCGTTGATCATCTTGCGGTTGTCGAGCGTGAACGCGGCCATGGCGATCAGCTTGATCCGGTGGCTTTGCCAGTTGTTCTTGAAGGTTCCCTTGAGCGGCCGCGGCTGCGCGTCGATCTGCGCGATGTAGCCGTTCGCGAGCTTCGTCAGGAACGCCATCGAAGCGTTGCGCGTTTTCACCGGTAACGCGCTCGCGGTCATGTCGTACGCGAGGATCAGGCCGTCGAAATGCGTTTCGTCGATCGGATTGAAGCTCGGCTGATAGATCGTGACCCACGCGTACAGCAAACGGTCCACCAGCTTCAGATAACGATCGTCGCTGGTTGCGCGCCAGGCGAGCGCGGCGTCGCGCAACAGATCGAGATCGCGTTCCGCTTCGATGCTTTGATCGCGAATGCCCTCGTGCGGCAGCGTGCCCTCGGTATGCAGCTTCGCCAGCGCATGCGGCTGATCGTTCAGATGCGCTTGCACATTGCTCACGAGCAACTTCACGCCAGGATCGGCGTTGGTGCGCTCGCTCGTTTGCAGCGCAGGTGCCGCACAAAAATTCATCGCGGCTCGCGCCTCGCGCAGCGGCAGCAGCAGCGCCGCGCCGGCCAGCGCGAGCGCGCAAGCGTGTTGCCAACTCTTGCGGGCCTGTGTCGTTCCGGTCCGGCTTTGCATCATTCGCACCTTTCGCGCCATGCGAAACTCCTCGTTAGGCTGATTCGGTGTGTGATGTTAGCGGTTTGCGGCGATGAACGACACAACTGCGAGAGAACGGGGCGCCGACCCGCGCGACGCCCGCCGATGCATTTCTCAGGCGCCGCGCGATAGCACTTTCACTCGTAGTCGGCGATCGGCACGCAGGAGCAGAACAGATTACGGTCGCCGTACACGTTGTCCGCGCGGCCGACCGGCGGCCAGTACTTCTTCGCGATCAGCGTGGGCAGCGGATACGCGGCGGTTTCGCGCGCATACGCATGCTTCCACTCGTTCGCGATCCCCACCGCCGCGGTGTGCGGCGCGTGCTTCAGCGGATTGTCCTCGCGATCCGAGCGGCCTTCTTCCACCGCGCGGATTTCCTCGCGGATCGCGATCATTGCTTCGATGAAACGGTCGAGTTCTTCCTTCGATTCCGATTCGGTCGGCTCGACCATCAGCGTGCCCGGCACCGGGAAGCTCATGGTCGGCGCATGGAAACCGTAGTCGGCGAGGCGCTTCGCGACGTCGTCGACGGTGATGCCGCTCGTTTCCTTGATCGGACGCAGATCGAGAATGCACTCGTGCGCGACGAGTCCGCCGGGGCCCGAATACAGCACCGGATAATGCGGCGCGAGTTTGTTCGCGACGTAGTTCGCGTTGAGAATCGCGGTTTCGGTGGCGGCGGTGAGGTTCTTCGCGCCCATCATCGCGATGTACATCCACGAGATCGGCAGGATCGATGCGGAGCCGTACGGCGCGCCCGACACAGCACCGATACCGTTCGGTGCGCGCTCATAGCCCGACGAAATCTGGTTCGGCAGGAACTGCGCGAGATGCGCGCCGACCGCGACCGGACCGACACCCGGTCCGCCGCCGCCGTGCGGAATGCAGAAGGTCTTGTGCAGGTTCAGGTGCGAGACGTCGCCGCCGAACTGACCCGGCGCGCACAGCCCGACCATCGCGTTCATGTTCGCGCCGTCCACGTACACCTGGCCGCCGTGCGCATGTACGATCTCGCAGATTTCGCGGACGTTCGCCTCGAACACACCGTGCGTGGACGGATACGTGATCATGATCGCCGCGAGTTTGTCGGCGTGTTGCGCGGCTTTCTTCTTCAGGTCTTCGATATCGACGTTGCCTTGCGCGTCGCACGCGACCACCACGACCTGCATGCCGGCCATTTGCGCCGACGCCGGGTTCGTGCCGTGCGCCGAAGCGGGAATCAGGCATACGTTGCGATGCGCTTCGCCGCGCGACGCATGGTAAGCGTGGATGATCAGCAGACCGGCGTACTCGCCTTGCGAACCGGCATTCGGTTGCAGCGACACGGCTGCGTAGCCGGTGGCCGCGACCAGCATGTCTTCGAGCTGATCGATCATTTCGCGGTAGCCGACGGTTTGCTCAGCCGGCGCGAACGGATGGATCTGACCGAATTCGGGCCACGTGACCGGCAGCATTTCCGAGGTCGCGTTCAGCTTCATCGTGCACGAGCCGAGCGGGATCATCGAGCGGTCGAGCGCGAGGTCCTTGTCCGACAGGCTGCGCAGATAGCGCAGCATTTCCGTTTCCGAATGATGACGGTTGAAGACGTGATGCGTGAGATACGCGCTGGTGCGCTCCAGCGCGGCCGGCACCGAGGCGGTGTTGGCGGCCGTGAGCTTTTCGTCGAGCGCGTCGACTTGCGGCACGTCCTTCGCGCCGGCTGCGGCGGCGAACACCGCGAGCAGGTCGGCCAGATCGCGGCGCGACGTGGTTTCGTCGATCGACAGACCGACTTGCGTGTCGCTCACGCGGCGCAGGTTGATGCGCTTCGCTTTGGCGGCGTCGTGCAAGGCTTGGGTCCGCGCGCCGCTTTCGAACGTGAGCGTATCGAAGAACGTTTCGTTGACGAGCGTATAGCCTAGCTGTCTAGCGCCTTCGGCAAGCAACGCGGCGATACGGTTCACGCGCAGCGCGATCGTCTTCAGACCGCGCGGGCCGTGATACACCGCGTACATGCTGGCCATGATCGCGAGCAGCGCTTGCGCGGTACACACGTTCGAGGTCGCTTTCTCGCGGCGGATATGTTGTTCACGCGTTTGCAGCGCGAGACGCAGCGCGGGGTTGCCCTGCGCGTCGACGGTCACGCCGACCAGACGCCCCGGCATCTGCCGCTTGAATTCGTCGCGCACGGCGAGATAAGCCGCATGCGGACCGCCGAAGCCGACCGGCACGCCGAAACGCTGCGTATTGCCGATCGCCACGTCCGCGCCCCATTCGCCCGGCGGCGTGAGCACGGTCAGCGCGAGCAGATCGGCGGCGACCACCACGTGGCCGCCCGCGGCATGAATCGCTTCAGCGAGCGCGCGGTAGTCGCGCACGTCGCCGTTCACGCCCGGGTATTGCAGCAGCACGCCGAACGCATTCGCGTTTGCGGCTTCCGCGGTCGGGCCCACTTTCACTTCGATGCCGACCGGCGTGGCGCGCGTCTTCACCACTTCGATGGTTTGCGGCAGCACGTCGTCGGCGACGAAGAACACATTCGACTTCGGCTTGCCCACGCGTTGCAGCAGCGTCATCGCTTCCGCGGCGGCGGTGGCTTCGTCGAGCAGCGAAGCATTCGAGATCGCAAGACCGGTCAGGTCGACGATCATCTGCTGGAAGTTCAGCAACGCTTCCAGACGACCCTGCGAGATTTCCGGCTGGTAAGGCGTGTACGCGGTGTACCACGCCGGATTTTCCAGCACGTTGCGCAGGATCACCGTCGGGGTGTGCGCGTTGTAGTAGCCCTGCCCGATATACGAGCGGAACACCTCGTTTTTGTCCGCGAGTTCGCGCAGCGCGGCGAGCGCTTCGGCTTCGCTCTTCGGTTGCGTGAACGGGCCGAGCGGCAGCGTCTCGGCGCGGCGGATCGTCTTCGGAATGACCGCGTCGATCAGCGCGGCGCGCGACGCGAAGCCGAGGGCTTCGAGCATCGCCTGCTGGTCGGCCGAATCCGGGCCGATGTGCCGTTCGGCGAAGGCGTCGTGCACTTCGAGCGCGGCGAGCGAGAGAGGAGTGCGGTTCATCAGACGATCCGGGTGTTCGAGCTTCATGAGGTGTTCCTGCCGGCGCGGCGGTCCGTTGTTGAGATCCGGAGTGCCGCGCCTGTCGGGTTAAACGTAAAGGTGAATCAGGCGCCGATCGACTTCGAGTACGCGTCGGCGTCGATCAGCCGGTCGTGCGTTGCATCTGCCGACGGCTTGATCCTGAAGAGCCAGTTTTCATACGGCGCGCTGTTGACGCCGTCCGGCGTGTCGGTCACGGCGCTGTTCGCTTCGATGATTTCGCCCGAGACCGGCGCGTAGATATCGGAAGCGGCTTTCACCGATTCGATGACGGCGACGGTGTCGCCGACGGCGACGGTCTTGCCCAGTTCCTGGACTTCGAAGAAGACGATGTCGCCGAGCGCTTCCTGCGCATGGTCGGTGATGCCGACCGTCAGCGTGCCGTCCGCTTCGGTGCGGACCCACTCGTGCGATTCGGTGTATTTCAGATCGGCCGGGATGCTCATCGGATGCTCCTATGCGGTGTGATTCGGTATGAACTTAAAAGTGGTGACGCGCGCGCCGGCTGCCTAAACCGCGAGCACTTTGCCGTTGCGCACGAACGGCAGTTTTACCACGCTTGCAGGAAGGTTTTTGTCACGAATCTGGACGTGAACGGTGTCGCCCGGCTGCACGCCTTTCGGCACGCGCGCAAACGCGATCGATTCCTGCATGGTCGGCGAAAACGTGCCGCTGGTGATTTCGCCTTCGCCGTGCGGCGTGACGACTTTCTGGTGAGCACGCAGCACGCCTGCTGCCTTGCCGTTGTCCTTCAGCAGGATCAGGCCGACGAACGAAGCGCGCGAGCCGTCAGCCACGAGCGTGTCTTTGCCGACGAACGCGCGGGGCGAACTCAGATCGACGGTCCACGCAAGGCCGGCGTCCAGCGGGGATACGGTGTCGTCCATGTCCTGGCCGTACAGATTCATGCCGGCTTCGAGGCGCAGCGTATCGCGCGCGCCGAGACCGGCCGGGCGCACGCCTTGTTCTTGCAGCGCATTCCACAGCGCGATCACATGAGCGGCCGGGACGATGATTTCGAAGCCGTCTTCGCCGGTGTAGCCGGTGCGGGCGACGGTCAGTTCGCCGAACGGCGTGTCTTCGATGCGGGTGGCGTTGAAGGGCTTCAACGCTTCGGTGGCGGCGCGCACGGCCGGCACGGTTTGCCAGACCTTGTCGCGTGCATTCGGGCCCTGCACCGCGACGATCGCGTAATCGCGGCGCGGCGTGATGGTCAGGCCGAAGCGGCCTTCGGTATTGAGCTGGCCGAACCACGCGATGTCTTTGTCGGCGGTGCCGGCGTTGACGACCACGCGGAAGTGATCTTCGCCGAAGTAATAGACGATCAGATCGTCGATCACGCCGCCGTTCGGGTTCAGCAGACAGGAATAGAGCGCGCGGCCCGGCGTTTGCAGTTTGGCGACGTTGTTGGCGAGCGCGTATTCGAAGAAGGCGCGCACGCTTTCGCCGGTGAAATCGACCATGCACATGTGCGACACGTCGAACATGCCGGCGTCGGTGCGCACGGCGCGATGTTCGTCGATTTGCGAGCCGTAGTTGACAGGCATGTCCCAGCCGCCGAAATCGACCATGCGGGCATTGAGCGCACGATGGGTGGCGTTGAGCGGGGTGTGTTTGAGTTCGGTCATCAGGGCCTCAGGCAATCTCGACGGAAACAAAAAGGCCATGCGGCTCGATCCCTCGCGGCGAAAAGCGCCTGCGAGCGATTAATTCTGCATGACCCCTCTGTCCTCGATACCTGAGAGATTGCGCCACCGCGACCGGCTTGCCGAATCACGGTGAAACGCGCGCCCCTTCGGTGGGCAGCTTGCCGGGTCTGTTCGTTACTGCAATGACGTAACGCAGACGGCTACTGCCGCTCTCCAGAGTGCGAAAAACCGGTGTCGCGATGTTGCGTGGACGCGGGTTTTTCGACGCGGTCGGTCCTTTTGCCTGAGAGTTTGCGGGTGTGCCCCTTCGGCGGCGCGGCCTGCGATTTTCTGCGGCCAGCACGCTCTCCCGACGCGTGCGGCGAATGTACGCGACGGCCGGAGGCTTGTCAAATAAAGGCCCGCGACGCGCATGGGAGTGGGCGCCGCGACCATTCACATGTCAAAAAAAGCGCGGGACGTGCTGCCCGCGCTTTTTTCGCTGCATTGCCGGTGAGAACGGACGCGCTTATTCGCCGATCGCGTGCGCCGCGTTGTCGAGTTCCTGATTCAGCACACGCTGTTCGTCGCCGGACAGGCCGCCGCCGTGTTGCGCGGCCATGTCGTGAGCTTCCTGGCGGATCACGTCGAGGCGATGATGCAGCGCGCCGCCTTGCGGGGGCGGGTAATAGCCTTGGTTGACGTGATTGTCGATGCGGTGATGCAGGTTATCGACGCGGCCGTCGACCTGATGAAGGCGTTGATCCGCGATCTGCTGCGGATTGGGACGCGGCGGTGCCGGCGGAGGCGCCACCACGCAGGCGGCGAGCGAACTGAGCAAGGCGCATGCGGTGAGCGTGGGGATGATACGTGGCATGGACTCTCCGGGAGGTCGTTGTCGTTTTGTAGTGCTACTGCGTAGCAACGGGTCAACGGCGGTTCCCGCTGACCACAGCGGCACCGTTATTTGTAACGTTATGTACGTGTTGGGAATGTCAGGACTTGTTAGCTAACGCGTGCTCAGTCCGACATTCCACGCCGCGCATCTGAACGACTTGGCGACTCAGCGACTCAGCGAATGCGTTCGAACGGCAGGCGGATGCCTTCGTCCGAACTACGCGCGGCCAGTTCGATGATCGTCATCACGTCGACGGCGTCCTGTGCGCTGACCGGAAACTTCACGCCGTTCTGGATCGCCTCGGCCACCGCGATATAGAAGCCGGTGTAATCGCCGTCGCGAGTCGGCAGTTCGCGCTCGACTTCCTGAGCGCCGTCGAGCAGGCGCAGCGCGCCGGCCGCGTTGCCCGCGCCAAAGCCTTCGTCGCCCGGCCGCAGTCCGGCTTTCAACTGGTCTTCCTGCGTGTCGAGCCCGTACTTCACATAGCTGCCGCGCGTGCCGTGAATCGTGAATCTCGGCGCGACCAGTGCGGTCAATGCGCTGGCGTGCAGCACCACCTCGAATGCGCCGTAGCCCAACTGGATGTGCACGTAGTCCGGCGCGCTCGCCTGGTCGCGATGGGTGCGAACCGTGGCCGACACGGTTTCCGGTGCGCCGAATAGCGCCAGTGCCTGGTCGATCAGGTGCGGTCCGAGATCGAACAGCAGGCCGCCGCCGCGCGAAGCCTCTTCGCGCCACCGCTGGCGGACTTCCGGCCGGAAACGGTCGAAGTGCGATTCGTATTGCGTGACGCGGCCCAGTTCGCCGCCGGCCAGCAGATCCCGCACGGTCAGAAAATCGCCGTCCCAGCGACGGTTGTGAAACGGGATAAACAGCTTGCTGCGCGCCAGCGCGATGTTGGCCAGCGTGTGCGCGTCGGCTGCGGTGAGCGTGACCGGCTTGTCGACCACCACATGCTTGCCCGCTTCCAGCGTGCGGCGCGCGAGGTCGAAGTGCGTGTCGTTGGGGGTCGCGATGACGATGCAGTCGAGTTCCTCGAGCGCGAGCAGTGCGTCGAGATCGGCCACGACCTTCGCGTGCGGATAGTCGGCCAGCGCGTTTTCGGGCTTGCTGGTCGCAATCGCGGCCACACTCGCGCGGCCGCAGTGTTCGATCACCGGTGCGTGAAACGTCGCGCCGGCGAAACCGTAACCCATCAATCCAATTTTCAGCGATGCGGACATGCGTGTCTTCCTGCAAAAACGGCGCGCCGCGTGGCCACCGCGGCGGCGGCGCGCAACAGCGCAATTGTGGCATGTCGCGGCGGCAGGCTGTCGGCGGTGTCTATTATCGGGTCGCGCCTGGAGATTAGACGCCGCGTGCGCGGGAGTGCCGATCGGCCACCGCTCGCAGCATTCGGGCCGCGCGCGTTCGTCTATCAGCCATCGCTTTTATCCATGTTAACATCGCTCCTCTCGCGCGGAACGCGACGAGTCGGAACGGCTGGCGCGTCAGGCGGCACCGTTTGCTCCCGGCACCGCGCAGCATGCCCCCGGGCGTCTCGGTCGCGCGAATTCGTGCCCAACGCCCTCGACCGCCGCCTTCAACCGCTGCTTCACCGCTGCACCAACCGCATTCACCATCCACAGACGATGTCCGCAGGCCTGAACCCCGCTCAAAGTGAAGCGGTCCGTTATCTCGACGGTCCGTGTCTCGTGCTCGCCGGCGCCGGTAGCGGCAAGACACGCGTGATCACGCAGAAAATCGCGCACCTGATCGAGGCCAAGGGTTTCGAGCCGCGCCACATCGCCGCCGTCACGTTCACGAACAAGGCCGCGCTGGAAATGCGCGAGCGCGTCGGCAAACTGCTCGAAGGCAAGACGCTCACCACGCCCGGCAAGGAAGGCCGCAAGGTGCCCGTCAATCAGTTGACGGTGTGTACGTTCCACTCGCTCGGCGTGCAGATTCTGCGTCAGGAAGCGGAACACGTCGGCCTGAAACCGCAGTTCTCGATCATGGATTCGGACGACTGCTTCGGCATGATCCAGGAGCAGGTCGGGTCGACGGATAAGGGCTTCATCCGCAAGATCCAGTCGATCATCTCGCTGTGGAAAAACGGCATGATCATGCCGGAGCAGGCGATCGCGATTGCCGCGAACGAAGACGAACATCAGGCCGCCATCGTCTACCGCAATTACGTGGCGACGCTGCATGCGTATCAGGCGGTCGATTTCGACGATCTGATCCGTCTGCCCGCTGAGCTCTTCGAGAAGAACGAGCAGGTGCGCGACCGCTGGCAGAACAAGCTGCGCTACCTGCTGATCGACGAGTATCAGGACACCAACGCGTGCCAGTACGAACTGGTGAAACTGCTGGCCGGCAAGCGCGCGGCATTCACGGCCGTCGGCGACGACGACCAGGCGATCTACGGCTGGCGCGGCGCCACGCTCGAGAATCTCGGCCAGCTCAGCAAGGATTTTCCGAAGCTGCATCTGATCAAGCTGGAGCAGAACTACCGCTCGACGGTGCGCATTCTCACCGCGGCGAACAACGTGATCGCGAACAACCCGAAGCTATTCGAAAAGAAGCTGTGGTCGGAGCACGGGATGGGCGACACGATCACCGTCACGCCTTGCAACGACGAAGAGCACGAAGCCGAATCCGTGGTGTTCCGACTGTCCGCGCACAAGTTCGAGCGGCGCACGAATTTCCGCGATTACGCGATCCTGTATCGCGGCAATTTTCAGGCGCGCATTTTCGAACAGGTGCTGCGCCGCGAACGAATTCCGTATGTGCTGTCGGGCGGCCAGTCGTTCTTCGACAAAGCCGAGATCAAGGACATCTGCGCCTATCTGCGCCTGATCGCGAACGCGAACGACGACCCCGCGTTCATCCGCGCGATCACCACGCCGCGGCGCGGCGTCGGCAATACCACGCTCGAGGCGCTCGGTTCGTTCGCGGGCCAGGCGAAGGTGTCGCTGTTCGAGGCGGTGTATATGGGCGGGATCGAGGCGCGTTTGTCGCCGCGTCAGATCGAACCGATGCGCGTGTTCTGCGACTTCATGCAGCGCCTCACCGAGCGCGCGGAGAAAGATGCCGCCGGCACGCTGCTCGACGAACTGATGGACGCGATTCACTACGAAGCCTATCTGTACGACGCATTCGACGAGCGCCAGGCGCAGGCGAAGTGGCAGAACGTGCTGGAGTTCATCGAATGGTTGAAGCGCAAAGGGACCAAGGCCGAACCTGCGGCGGGTTCGGAGAATAGTGAAGCGACCGGCTTCGACACCGCCGACGGTTTCGGCGACACCGGCAAGAATCTGCTCGGCCTGATCCAGACGGTCGCGCTGATGTCGATGCTCGAAGGCCGTGAAGAAGATCCCGATGCCGTGCGGCTTTCTACGGTGCATGCGTCGAAAGGGCTCGAATATCCGCACGTGTTTCTGGTGGGCGTCGAAGAAGGCATCATGCCGCACCGCGGTGGTCCCGACGACGAACCGATCGACGACGCGCGCATCGAGGAAGAGCGCCGGCTGATGTACGTCGCGATTACGCGTGCGCAGCGCAGCTTGCATCTGAACTGGTGCAAGAAGCGCAAGCGGGCGCGCGAAACGGTGGTGTGCGAGCCGTCGCGTTTCATCCCCGAGATGCTGCTCGACGATGCACCGCCGCCGACGCCGGAAGAGGCGCCGATGTCGCCGAAAGACCGGCTCGCGAGTCTGAAGGCGTTGTTGCAGAAGCCTTGATTGGGGGAGTTTTTGGCCGCTGCGGTTCGTGGTGGCTGCGATGACTTACGCACATCAAGACCCTTGGCCTGTCAGGTTCATCGGCGTTTTTTCCGACAGCCCGCGCTACAGTGGCGCGGCTCGTCGCTCGCGGAGCGGGAGCGTCAATCGGAGACTGTTCGCATGACCACGCCGCCGCTCGCACCATATCGCCGCGCGCTCGAAACCTATATCGATGCGAAAGACAACACACGCGCCGGGCGTATCGCCGAGGCCTTCGCGCCGGATGCAGCGCTCACCATTTCGCTGGCAACGTCGAATATCGCTTTTCCGGCGCGCACGGTCGGCGCGGACGCGATTGCGAAAACGCTCGTCAGCGATTTCGGTGCGCAGTATGAGAAGTGCCGTACCTATTACATCGACGATGCGCTTGCCGTGGATAACGGCGTGATCGACGCATTGCCCTGGCTCGTGGTGATGCGGGAGCGGGCGACGGGCGCGCTGCGTGTCGGTCACGGCACCTATCGCTGGACGTTCGATGCCACGCCGATGGTGACGGCTTTTCACATTCACATCGCGCGGATGGATGTCGTGCCGGACGCTGACGGTGCGTTGCTTGTGGCCTTGCAGAGCGGCTTGAGCTATCCGTGGCTCGCGGCTGCTGAATTGCGCGCGCATTTCAGCGAGCTTGCTCACGGCACGCCGGCGCTCGCCTTTGCCGAAGCATTCAGTTTGCCGGCGAAGTCAGCCGAAACCTGAGCACGCGTTTAATCGGCGAAGCCGTCCAGCCGGCAAAAATGCCGCACATGAAAAAATCCCTGTGCCGTGTTGCCACGGAGCAGGGATTTTTTGCATTGCGTGAATGGTCAGGCGCGAACCGCTTATTTCACCGAACTCACCATGTAATCGACGGCGGCCTTCACGTCGGCGTCGGATGCATTCGACCCGCCTTTCGGCGGCATCGCGCCCTTGCCGTGCAGCGCGTAGTTGTAGACAGTGTCCATCGGTTCTTTGAGGCGCGGCGCCCAGGCTTCCTTGTCGCCGAATTTCGGTGCGTTCAGCACGCCGGCTGCATGACACGCCTGGCAAACCTGCGTGTACAACGCCTTGCCCGCTTGCGATGCATCCGCGCTTTGCGTTCCAGCGGCTGCCGGCGCTGCAGCTTGCGGCACGCTTGCCATCGCCGCAAGAGCAGCCGCGGCCTGCGTGGCACCCGCGTCTGAAGCGCCTGCCGTCGCTGCCGCAGTCGCGCCCGAAGCGGCGGCAGCGCCCGCGGCCGGCTGTGCCGGTTCAGGGAAGCTCGCGCCCGAGTTGTTCGCCATGTAAACCACCGCACGGGCGATTTCGAAGTCGCTATAGTCGTCCGGGCTGGTGCCGCCGCGCGGCGGCATGGCGCCTTTGCCGGCGAGCGCCGTGTGCCACAGCGTGTCGAAGCCTTGCGAGATGCGCGGCGCCCAGTCGGCGGTATTGGTGAATTTCGGCGCGCCTGCGGCGCCCGACGCGTGACACGCCGAGCAGACCGCTTTATAGACCTCTTCGCCGGATTTGTAGACGCGCGGCGCATTGGCGTCGCGAATGTCGACCTGGGCGAGCGGTTTGATGCGGGCGGTGACCTCGGCTTCGGAAAGACTGTCTGTGCCGGCGCCTGTGCGGGTCGAATTATCGACGTAGATCACTAGCAGAACGATGATGACGATCGGTACCGCAAAACTGGCAATGATCGCGGCAATGAGCTGCCCGGGGGTTTTGATTGGGGCTCCGTGTGGTGCTTCGCTCATGCTTGTCTCGTCTCCGTGGGAATGTGAGCGGTACAGCGTGACGGCAACTTCTTGTTCTTTATCAGCCACGGACGATTATAGACGCAAGATTTCGACGGCGGCGAGGCCCGCGGCGCGGTGTTCAGCAGGCGTTTACCCGCATCGTGACAGGCGCTTTGCGCGGCCCGCGAAGCGCTGGAAACGGGCTGGCAGGCCGTCCGGTGGACGGTTTAGTCGAAACCGGGTATCCTTCCGGTCTCGCTTTGGCGCCGCATCCATTCTGGTTGCCGCGCTTTCGTGTTGAAGCGCCCGTAGCTCAATGGATAGAGTACTGCCCTCCGAAGGCAGGGGTTGCTGGTTCGATCCCAGCCGGGCGCACCAATAGCCGCAAGGCTTTCAGCGGTTTCTCTGCTCCAGCGTTTCCCATCTTCCCAGATCCTTCAGCGCCTCGTGCTTGGTGCGTCTTGAGCGTGTCGCGCAGCGCGTCGTTCATACACGTTTGCCAACCTTTGCCGCTTGCTCTGAAACGCTCGATTATCTCAGCGTCGTATCGAACCGTTACTGCGACTTTCGGGTGCGCGAGCTTCAGCCGGCCGCGGTTTATCTCCCGGTTGTGCGGTACTTCATGTGCCGCGCAGAAAGCACTGCGGGAAGGTGCTCCGAGTTGGCAGGAGGCGCTCTCGGTTCCCCGTCCGTCCCACGCAACCCGGTTTCTATGGACAAGCATTTTCAAGACTGCTCGCCCTTATCTCCCGCTCACACCCGCACCAGCAACTTCCCCAGATTCTTTCCTTCAAACAGACTATTCAAAGCCTGCGGCAGCGCCTCGAACCCATCCACATAAGTCTCCTGATAAACGATTTCCCCGTTCTTCACCCATGGCGACACAGTCCGCAGCATCTCGTCCATTCGATGCACGAAATCGCGCGCCAGAATTCCCTGGATCGTCGCGCGCTGAAACAGCATGTGCTGCAGGAAGCGCGGTGCCAGATCCGGCGTGTCCAAACCGCCGTCGTATTGCGCGATCGCGCCACAAATCACGATCCGCGCGCGCCGTTTGATGAGCGGAATCACCGCGTCAGTGACCATGCCGCCGACGTTATCGAAGTACACATCGACACCATCCGTCGCCGCCTGAAGCGCCGCTTGCAACTCCTCGAGCGTCCGATGCGCGCGATAATCGACCGCGCCGTCGAGCTTCAGCGTGTCGGTCAGAAACGCGCATTTGTTCGGCCCACCCGCGATACCGATAACGCGGCAGCCCGCCCGTTTGCCGAACTGCGCAACCAGCGAGCCGACAGCGCCTGCCGCGCCCGACACGACCAGCGTATCGCCAGGGCGCGGCCTGCCCGCTTCCATCAAACCGAACCACGCGGTGCGGCCCGGCATGCCGAGCACACCCAGCGCGGTCGACACCGGCGCGGCGTCGGGATCGAGTCTGGTCAGTTCGCTGTGATGGCATTTGGCATACAACTGCCAGCCGCTATACGCGGACACCCAGTCGCCGGCCTTGAAATGCGGACTCGCCGACGCCACCACTTCACCCACCACCCCCGCGCGCTGCACGATTCCAAGCGGATGCGGCACGTCATACGTATTGCGTTCGTGCTGCTGGATGCGGATATACGGATCGACGCTGACGATATGCGCCCGGATCAACACCTCGTTCGACGCGAGTTCGTCGTCGATTTCACTTTCGCGCAACTCGTAGTGTTCGTCGCTGACGCGTCCATCGGGCCGCTTCACGTAAAACCACTGGCGATTCTGATAACTCATTTGAAGACCCATTGCTGTCATGGACGGTGAGCGATCTTACCAGCGGCGCGCTGGCCGGTCGTCATCGTTTAAAGCTTGTTGAAAGCTGCGCGCGCCGTTAGAATCGCCCCCGTCACTGGGGAGTAGCCTTCCTTCACCCATTGAAGGAGAGCGCGTCAACATACTTGGCCTGCAGGCCATGGCGCGTTCGACCGGGTCGGTTTGGCGAGACCATTGGCGTACTGCTTCGTTCTGGTCGGACGAGTGGCGGTGCGTCATTGGTTCGTCATCGTCGTCCGACCGCGGAGTTGTGCTGTGAAACATCGTCGTACCTCGTCTTTCTCCCCGCCTCGTCCCTTTTCGCACCCCGCATTGCGCCGCCTGCTTTCCACGTTCGCCGGGAGCCGCGCATGACCGGTCTGCTGTTCGAACTCGCCGTCATGCTGCTCGTCATTCTGTTGGCGGCCGAGTTGTTCACCAACGCGCTGGAACATCTCGGCGAGCGTCTGAAAATCTCTGAGGGCGTCACCGGCTCGCTGTTCGCCGCGGTCGGCACCGCGTTGCCGGAAACGCTCGTGCCTTTGCTCGCGATTGCAGGTGGCACCGCCGACAGCGCGGTCAATCAGGAGATCGGCGTCGGCGCGATTCTCGGCGCGCCGCTGATGCTCTCCACCCTTTCCACTTTTCTGATGACGCTCGCGATCCTTGGCTCACGTGGCGCGAAAGGCTGGGTCACGCCCGAACGCACCGGTTTCACACGCGATCTGAATTACTTTCTGTGCGCCTTCGTGCTGGCGGCCGCCGCGATGTACGTGCCGCACGAACAGATGATCGTGCGCGCGGCGTTCAGCGTTGCATTGGTGGGCGTGTACGTCACGTATGTGGTGATGACGTTCCGCGCGTCGGACCAGCTCGTCGACGCCGGTCACGGCACCGAAGCGCCCGGCAGGATGCTGCTCTCGCGTGTCGGTCTGCCGACCAACCTCGTGACGATCGCATTGCAACTGACGCTGGCCGTCGCGTTGCTGGTGTGGGGCGCGGAAGGGTTCATCCACGGCGTGCGGGGCGTGTCGCAGGCGCTGGGCGTTTCGCCGCTGCTGCTGTCGCTGCTGATCATTCCGATCGCCACCGAGTTGCCGGAGAAGGTCAACAGCATCTTGTGGATCCGTCGCGGCAAGGACACGCTCGCGTTCGGCAACATCACCGGCGCGATGGTGTTTCAGGGGACGTTGCTGCCCGCGATCGGCATTTTGCTGACGCCGTGGACGCCGCGCATCGAAGTGGTGACCGGCATCGTCATCACGCTTGCCGCCGCGGCATGGCTGCGCATCAACGTGCGCGAACGCGGGTTGCCGGTGTGGGCGCTGCTGGTGTGCGGCGTGTTGTATGCGATGTATCTGGTGATTACGCTGAGCCGCTGAGCTTGCGATGAGTGGCGGGAGCGGCGGGAGCGGCCTCGGTTCGAACGCCTGAAGCAACGCACGAAAGGCCGCGCCCGCGCGGCCTTTCGTGCAGTCCATGCTATCTGGCCTGCGTTGCAACGGCAGATGCAGCCGCCGCAGCGCTATCCGCCTTGAACACCGTCTTCCAGTCGTTCTTCATATCGACGACGAGCCAGCCTTTCGTGCCGGCTTCGTCCAGACCCTTGTCGAGCTTGCCGCTTTTCGCCGTGCGGTCGTACGCATATTCGCGCTCCGCGTCCGTGTGATGCAGCAGCGCGGCGAAGCGCGGGCCGTCGCCCGTGGAAGTCCATTCGAGCATCGGCACGTCGCCGTCGGCGTTGCCGAACGCGATCACCGGCCGCCGCCCGATCACGCGATCGATGGCGAGCGGTTTCGCCGCGCCGTCGACGAGCGTGTCGACCTGCGCGAGACGCGTCAACGAAGTCGCGCCGTTCGTCTGGCCGTACCTGTATCTGACGGTGCTGCCGATCACCTGCTCGGGTGGAATGCCGTACACACGTTGCGCGAGATCGCGCACGAACTCGACGTCGTTGCCGGTCACGAGATACGTCTTGAAGCCGTGAGCGCGCAGGTAGGCGAGCAATTCCAGCATCGGCTGATAGGCGAGATCGGTGTACGGGCGGTTGAAACGCGGGTCGCTGGCCGAGTCGAACCACTCGTGCACGAGCGCGGCGAATTGATCGCTGGTCATGCCGGCATGCGCCGCGGCCAGCACGCGCATCGACCCGGCGTCGCCGCTTGCCGCGACGCTCTTCAGATTGCCTTTCAGGATCGAGCGGAACGGCTCCTGCCGCTTCCATTCGGGATGCCGCGAAGCCACCGTCTTCACGCGCTGCAACGCGAACACCAGTTGTACCGACGCGGGTTGCTCGGGCCACAGCGTGCCGTCGTTGTCGAATACGGCGATGCGATCCGCGCGCGCGATGAAGTCCTTCGATTCCGGCGTGGTCACCAGGGTGACGAAGTCGACGATCGAACGTTTGCTCGCCGTGTCGTTCCACGACGCCAGCGCGGCGCCGCTGGCCGGATCGGCGCGCGACCCGTTCGCCTCCTGGCGCGGGATGATGGTGCAAGCGGCGAGAACCACGACGGTCAAAGCGATGCCATACCGGTACATCGTGCGAATCATGAAATCCTCATTAATGGTGGGGCGATTCAATGCGAGCGAAAGTCTAAAGGGCGGCGACGCTTGTTGCAGCATCTTTTTGTGGCTTTTCCGACACTGGAATTCAATGCCCGATATCGGCACCGACATATAAAGCTCGTTAATTTTTTCCATGCCCGGGTATAGCCGGCGCACTCAACAATCGTTAAACAATGCCTGATGAATTAACCCTGCGATTCGATGGCGGCGGAAAACAACTAGCTTTCGGTGTCGTTACAAATTTATCTCTGTAATTTTGAGAAACGTTTGCTAGTATTGTTTCACCGTAGTTTCCTATCGTGGTTTTTCATCTCCGCATGCCTCGTTTGGTGCGGCGTCCCTGCTTGACTGAAGGAGCGTCCATGCAAGCCCTGTGTCCGGTCGCATTGTCTGATCGCATTGCGTTTTCGACTTAGTCGAAGCTAGTCGCGCTTTATTCGCCTCAAAGAAATCCGGATCGCTGGCGGCTCCGGAAGGGCTAATTCGTGCCTGAAAAACGAATCGCTTTAATCAAAAAGCGGAGCGATGTTTCTTTGTGTTTATTTGCTGATTTGCAAAGGCATGCGCTCGCTTTTTAATTGGCCACCTGTAGCCGAGGCGAGAAAATGGTTATCCAGCGAATCTTTTGGGCGGCGTCATTCGGCGTCGCCGCGGTCGTGTCATCTCCGGCATTTTCCCAGGCATCCGCCGACGAAGCCAACAAAAGCAATAACCCGCTCAATCCAGCCGCGTCGTTCAACGTGCAGAACTACTTCACGCCGAGCGTATTCGGCGCGAGCGCCCACACGAACGACCTGCTGTTGCGCCCCACCGTGCCGATTGCCCCGAACGGTCTGATCGGCGTGCCGGAGATCTTCCGCGCCACCGTGCCGGTCAGCACGCGGCCCGACCCGAGCGGCGGCTACAACACCGGCCTGGGCGACATCAACCTGTTCGACATTTTTCTGCTGTCGCAGGGCGACGTGCAGGTCGGCGTCGGCCCGCTTGTGACACTGCCGACCGCCACCGATCCGAGTCTCGGCACCGGCAAGTGGCAAGCGGGTCTCGCCGCTGTCGCGGTGAGTGCGACCAGGGCGCGCCTGCTCGGCGCGCTGGTGCAGTGGCAACACTCGTTCGCCGGACAAAGCAGCCGGCCCACCACGCAGTCGCTGACCGCGCAACCGTTCGGCATTTTCAATCTGCCCGGTGGCTGGTACATCCGCTCGACCGGCATCTGGACATTCGATTTGCAGCACGGCAGCTACTACATCCCGGTCGGCCTCGGTGCCGGCAAGGCGTGGAAGGGCGGCTCGACGATCTACAACGCGTTTATCGAACCGCAGTACTCGGTCGCGCATTCCGGCGCCGGCGTGCCGAAGTTCACGATCTTCGCGGGCCTGAACATGACGTTCGGCAAATAGTAGCGCCGAGCCGCGTATGAATGACGAACCGGACAACGACATGCACAAGAAAACTGCGACATGGGTCACGGCAGCGGTACTGGCTTCAGTCGCCGCGCCGATCCTCGCAAAGAACCAGCCCGCGCACGCGACAGCCGCCACCGCGTCGGTACCCGGCCCCGTCGCCGGCTACGCGATCTCGGAGGAGTACGCGCGCCTCGTCGCGCGCCAGACCTACTTCTGGGCGTGGCCGCTCGTGAACGTCTACGGCCGCCTGCTGGCGATGAAGCAGGTGCCGCAGCCGGGCCTGAACGGCGGCATCGTGCCGGTCGCGCCGCCCAATCATCTGTCGATGCTGCGCGACTATATCCAGCCGCAGGAGCGTTTTGTCGCGTGCCCGAATCAGGATGTCGTGTACGGCTCCGCGATCCTCGATCTGAACCAGACGCCGGTGGTCGTGCAGGTGCCGGACTTCGGCAAACGCTTCTGGGTGTATCAGGCGGTCGATCTGCGCACCGACGGCTTCGCGAGCCTCGGCAAGATGTACGGCACGCGGCCGGGCTTCTACTTGCTGGCCGGTCCCGACTGGCACGGCCAGGTGCCGAAGGGCATTCGCCAGGTGTTCCGTTCGCCGACGGGCGTCGGCAGTTTCATTCCGCGCGTCTTCATGGACGACACGCCGGAAGATCGCGCGGCGGTGCAGTCGGTGATCGCCAAAATCGGCCTGTATCCGCTTGCGGAATACGACGGCCAGGTGAAGGAAACGGACTGGTCGAAGCTGCCGAGTTTCGGCTCGGCGGGTGACAACGCGGAGGAAATCCGCTGGGTCGATCCGAAGCGTTTCTGGGACGAACTGCCGACGGTGCTCGACGCCGCTCCGCCGCAACGCGGCGAGGAAGCACTGTACGCGCAGGCGCGCGCGGTGCTCGCGGCGGCGCGGCAAGACCCGGCGCTCAAGGCCGCGATCGTCGACGAAGCCGGCAAGGCCGACCGCGAACTGGTCACGCCGCTCTTCGACTTCAACACGTTCGGCAAGCGCTTGCCCGCCAACTGGAACACGATCAGCAACGGCGCGGCGTTCGGCACCGACTACTTCACGCGCACGGCGGTGGCGAAGTCGAACATCTTCGTGAACAAGCCGAACGAGACCAAGTATTTCTACGCCGACGCCGATGCATCCGGGCAGCGTCTGGATGGCAATGCGCGTTACACGGTGACCTTTTCTCCTGATCAGTTGCCCCCGGTCAAAGGCTTCTGGTCGCTCACTCTGTATAACTCGCACCACTTTTTCTCACCGAACGCGCAGAACCGTTATTCGCTCGGTACGAAGAACAAGGGGCTCAAATTCAACGCCGACGGGTCGCTGACGATCTACGTGCAGAACACGAGCCCCGGCGAAGACAAACTCGCGAACTGGCTGCCCGCGCCGGCCAATGAGGCGTTTTCGCTGTACGTGCGCGCCTATTGGCCGCAACAGGCGGCGCTCGACGGCAGCTGGACGCCGCCGCCGGTGAAGCGGGAGCCGTAAGAACATTGCGCCGTAGCGCGAGCCAAGCACTACGGCGCAACGTGCCGACGATTCCGCCGCGCATGAGTCCATTGCGCACTATTTATAAGGATCACTATGAATCGCCCAGACCTTTCATTCGCAAGCAGCACGCTTGCCATCAGGTTGAGTATCGGCGCGCTTCTTACCACGGCCGCCCTCGGCCTGACACAGCAGGCGCTCGCGACCGAAGGTGGCATCGGCAGACCGATCACCGGCCAGCAGATCACGCCGTATGCGGGCGTCGTACCGCCCACCAGCGACTGGATCGTGTCGGCGACCACGATCTACTACGAAGGCTCGCTCGGCGCGAGCAAGAGCATTCCGATCGCCGGGACGATCACGGCGGGCGTCGACGTGACCGCGGTGTACACGATCCTCAGTGCGGTGAAGACGTGGGGCATCACGGTGGGCGGCTGGAACTTCGCGTCGGCGTTCGGCGTGCCGCTCCAGTACACCGATATCTCGTCGTTTCACGGCCGCTTGCCGAACGACCACGGCACGCAGTTCGCCGACCTGTTCTTCACGCCGGTCGTCGCCGGTTATCACCTGACCAAAACCGACCACATCGCCTTCAGCGTGCAGATCTACGCGCCGACCGGCGCCTACAGTTCGAGCCGGCTCGCGAACGCCGGCCAGAACACGTGGACCTTCACGCCGACAGTCGCCTATACGAAGCTCTTTCCGAAAGAAGAGATCGAGTTGTCGTTGAACTACGGCGTCGGTTTCTACACGCCCAATAACGACACGCACTATCACAACGCGCCGGTCAGCGTGCTCGATCTGCTCGCGCTCAAGCGCTTCGGCAACGGCTGGGGCGTGGGCGTGGTGGGCGGCTATATCCAGCAGCTCGGTCACGACAGCGGCGGCCTGGCCGACGTGTCCGGTGGCAATCAGGGCCATTCGGTCGGCATCGGTCCGATGGTCACGTGGTCGGGGAAGGTGCAGAAAACGCCGGTGTCCGCGTCGTTGCGCTGGGTCAACGAGTTCAACGTCAGCAACCGGCCGAAGGGCAACGCGGTGGAGTTGTCGGTGAGCGCGACCTTCCAGTAGTGCCTCGCGACCGGCACGCGTGGCCGCATCGAAACAAGCTGTGATTGAGAAGTGTTTTTTGGGTCGGCAGCGCTTTGCCGACGTTGTGTTGATTTGAGGAAATGACGATGGAAAAACAAAAATACGGTCAGCGATTCACCGCTGTCGCGCTCGCTGTTGCTGCGCTCTGTACGACACACGCAGCGTTATCCCAAACCCCGGTGCCGAACAAGGACGCCACCGACTTCACGAAGCGCGACAACGCGGCGGTTTATCAACAACTGCCGTTCAGCGACAAGCAGGACTTTGAAGACGCGCAACGCGGCTTCATCGCGACGATCCCGAACGGCGTCATCAAAACCGATGACGGCGGCACCAGCTGGGACCTGAACAAGTACAAGTTCCTGCAAGGCACGGCGCCGGATACGGTGAACCCAAGCTTGTGGCGCAACGCGCAGCTCAACATGTACAACGGCCTGTTCAAGGTCACCGATCACGTGTACCAGGTGCGTGGCCTCGATCTCGCGAACATGACGATCGTCGAAGGCGACGACGGCATCATCATCATCGACGTGCTGGTGACGAGGGAGGCCGCACGCGCCGCGCTCGATCTGTACTACCAGCATCGTCCGAAGAAGCCGGTGCTCGCAGTGATCTACACGCATAGTCACGCAGACCACTACGGCGGCGTGAAGGGCGTGGTCGATGAAGCGGACGTGAAGAGCGGCAAGGTGAAAATCATCGCGCCGGAAGGCTTCCTCGCCGAAGCCGTCAGCGAAAACGTGTTCGCCGGCAATGCGATGGGCCGACGCACGCTCTATCAGTACGGCGCATTCCTGCCGCCGAGCCCGCGCGGCCAGGTCGATGCGGGCCTCGGCAAGACCACGTCGTTCGGCACGCTCGGCCTGATCGCGCCGACCGACACGATCAGCAAAACCGGCGAGACGCGCACGATTGGCGGCGTGCAGTTCGAATTCCAGATGGCGCCCGGCACGGAAGCGCCGTCGGAAATGCTGATCTATATGCCGCAATTCAAGGTGCTCGATACCGCCGAAGACACGACGCATACGCTGCACAACCTGTACACGCTGCGCGGCGCCCAGGTGCGCGACGCATCGAACTGGTGGAAGGTGCTTAACGAGGCGATCGTGCGTTACGGCGACAGGACCGACGTCGTGATCTCGCAGCATCAATGGCCGACATGGGGCCAGGAGCGCGTGGTCAGCTATATCGCCGGCACGCGCGACATGTTCAAGTACATCCACGATCAGTCGTTGCGCCTCGCGAACGAGGGCTACACGATGACCGAGATCGGCGAGCAGATCCAGGTGCCCGATACGATCGGCAAGAAGTGGTACAACCGCGGCTATTACGGCTCGGTGAATCACGATTCGAAGGCCGTGTACCAACGCTATCTCGGCTGGTACGACTCGAACCCCGCGAACCTGCATCCGCTGCCGCCGGAGCAGGAGTCGAAGGAATTCGTACGCTACATGGGCGGCGCGGATGCGGTGATCGCGAAAGCGAAACAGGACTTCGCGCAGGGCAATTACCGCTGGGTCGCGACCGCGCTGAACAAGGTCGTGTTCGCCGATCCGGACAACAAGGTGGCGCGCAATCTCGAAGCCGATGCGCTCGAACAGCTCGGCTATCAGACCGAGAATCCGACGTGGCGCAACGAGTATCTGATGAGCGCATTCGAACTGCGCAACGGCGTGCCGAAGGTGCCGGGTGTGAATACGGTGACGCCGGATGCGGTCGCCGCGATGAGCCCGTCGCTGTTGCTCGACTACATGGGCATTCGCCTGAACGGTCCGAAGGCGAGCGGCAAGCACACCACGATTAACTGGGATCTCGGCAACGGCGAGAAGTACGCAATCGAGTTGCGCAATTCGGTGCTGATCTACACGCCGAACGCGACGCTGCCGAACGCCGACGCCACGCTCACCGCGAGCAAGGACGACTTCGCATCGCTGCTGATGGGCGGCCAGACGCTCGACAAGCAAACGCAGTCGGGCAACGCAAAGGTAGCCGGCGATCAGCAGAAGGTGGCGGAGTTGTTCGGCATGCTGGATAGCTTCAATCCGATGTTCAACATCGTGACGCCGTAACGATCCGCGTTGCGCAAATGCGCGGCCGGTTTGCCTGCGGGGGGGGCGGGCCGGCCGCGTCGACGGTCTCGAATTACCGATTTCGACGGAGGAGTCGCGCGTCATGAGAACTTCCATCAAGCGATCTTTGCTGTTGCTCGCCGGCGTTTGCACGTCGCTGACGCTGACGTTGGCGACGCCCGCGCAGGCGCTCGCGGCTGCCGCCGTGCGGCCCGCGGCCGAGCCGCTGCCGACCGTGTGGCCACGCGACTTCGATAGCGCGCAACAGCGCATCGAGCTGTATCAGCCGCAGGTGGAAGTGTGGCAAGGCAACCATATCGAAGGCCGCGCGGCGTTCGCCGTCGGCGCGCAGGGTGCGACGCCGAACTACGGCGTCGCGCATTTCGTCGCACGGGCCGAAGTCGATAAGACCAGCGCGACCGTGCAACTGCTCGACATCGTGATCGATCAGGTGGACATGCCCGCCACGCCCGCTGCCGCCGCCGAGGTAAAAACGGCGCTGCAGGCGCGGATTCCGAAAGACGGACTTACCACCTCGCTCGAACAGTTGCAGGCGAGCTATGCCAGCACGCACGAAGGCGGCGCGCCCGGCCTCGCCGTGCAGAACGACGTGCCCAACATCATCTTCGCCGAACGACCGACGCTGCTGGTACTTGTCGACGGCGACGCGAACTGGCGCGCGCTCGGCGGCACGCCCTATCAACGGCTGATCAACACGCGCGCGATGCTGCTCAAGGATCAGAACGGCACGTTGCATCTGAACGCTGCGGGGTACTGGTACGAAGCGCCGTCGCTCGACGGTCCGTGGCATCCGGACGCGACGCCGTCGCAAGCGCTGGTGAGCGCAGCAAAGAGCGCGCAAGCCAATCTGAAGTCCGATCCGCTGCTGCCCGCCGATGGCAAGCGACCTGCGCAGGCGCCCGACGTCGTGGTCGCCGCGCAGCCGGCCGAACTCGTGGTGACGAACGGCAAGCCGGCGCTGCAACCAGTGCGGGGCGTCGATCTGCTCGCCGTGTCCAATGCCGATCACGCGCTCTTCGTCGAGCCGCGCGACGACCGTTATTACCTGCTGCTGTCCGGCCGCTGGTTCAGCGCGGCGGCATTGAGCGGACCGTGGACGTTCGTCGACGGCAAGAGTTTGCCCGCCGATTTCGCGAAGATCGCCGCGGACGACCCGCACGCGAACGCGCTCGTCTCCGTGCCCGGCACGCCGCAGGCGAAAGAGGCCGCGATTGCCGCGACCATTCCGCAGACGGCCACCGTGTCGCGCAAAACCGCAACGCTGAAGGTGGTCTACGACGGCGTACCGAAGTTCGTCGGCATTGCAGGTACTTCGCTGTCGTATGCGGTGAACACGGCGACGCCGGTGATCCAGACCGGCGCATCGCAATTCTTTGCGGTCGCGAACGGCATCTGGTTCACCGCGAGCGCGCCGGGCGGACCGTGGCGCGTCGCCGATACCGTGCCGCCCGCGATCTACACGATCCCGGCGGCGTCGCCCGTGCATTACGTGACCTACGTGCACGTTTATTCGGCGACGCCGGATACGGTGGTGGTCGGCTATACGCCGGGTTACCTCGGCGTGGTGGTCAACCCGGACGGCACCGTGGTGTACGGCACCGGCTATGTGTACGCGCCGTACGTCGGCGACGTGTACTACGGCTATCCGGCCACGTATGGCTATGGCGCGGGTTTCGCGCTCGGCACGACGGTGGGCTTTGCATTCGGCTTTGCGATCGGCGCGACGTGGGGCGCGGCGTCGCCCTACTGGGGACCGTATTGGGGCGGCGGCCCGTGGAGCTGGCAATACGCGAACGTCAACCAGGCGAATATCTACGGCCGCTGGGGGCAGGGCACGGTGACCCATGCGAATGGCTGGAACGGCTGGACCGGCAATAGCTGGACCGGCACGGCCGCATCCGGTTTCAATCCGTACACGGGCGGGCACTTCCAGGCGAGCCGCGGCGCGGTCGAGAACGCGTACAACGGCAACTACGCAGCGGGACGGCAAGGCTCGTTCAGCAATCCCGCAACGGGACGCTCAGGCGCTGCGCGCGGCGGCGTGGCCAGCAACGAGGGCACTGGCGATTACGCGGCCGGACGGCAGCGCGCGGGTTACAACGCGCAGACCGGTAGATACGGTGCGGCCGAAGCCGGCGTGACCGGCAACGCGTATTCAGGCGATCACGAAGCGGGCACCAGGGGCGTCGTCGGCAATCGGGACACCGGCAAGGCTGTCGCGTGGAATAACGGCAACGTGTATGCGGGCAGCGACGGGAATGTGTACCGGCATCAGCAGGGCGGCGGCTGGCAGGAGCACAGTGCGGACGGCTGGCAACCGGTACAGCCGAACGCGAGTCAGACGCAGCGGCTCGACTCGCTGCGCCAGGGGCACGATCTGGGCAATGCGCGGGCGAGCGGGCAGTTCCAGCAGTTTCAGGGACGGCGGTTTGGGGGAGGTGGGGGCGGGCGGTTCAGGCGGTGAGGTGAATACCGGCGCGAGCATCGGCGCGCGCCGGTATTCACCGGCAATTCGCTCAGGCGGGCGCTCGCTTGATCAGCAACGCGTGTCCATTCAGGTTGTGAATGAACAGGCCGTCCTGATGGCGTGCGACGATTTCGTTGATCGCCTGATTCGCACCTTCGCAGCCGAAGATCGCATAGTCGTCGAACACGACGATTCCGTTCGGCTGCACGTTCGGCCAGATCGCTTCGAAAGACTGTTTGACCGAGTGATACGAGTCGACGTCGATGTGCGCGAGGCACACCTTCGCAGGCAGCGCCGCCAGCGTGTCGTCGGGGAAAATACCGCTGTGAATATCGCACCGCGCGCGGGCCGCAGAGAACAGATCCCTGACGATCTGCACGTCCGTATCGGCGTGCTCGCCGCCGGAATACAGCGTGTCGAACTCGGGATCGCACTTCGCGACGCCGCTGAACGTATCGAACAGATGCGCTGTTTTCTCGGGCAACGCGTGCGCGATCAACGCTGCGGTGCCTCCACGCCAGACGCCGATCTCGACGATGTCGCCCGCAACTCCGCGGCATTGCTGGGCCAGCCGCCACAGTTCGTAGCACCGGTAGATATCGACCATCGTGCATGCCTTGACGATTCCGTAGATGGCCTGAAACGGCTCGTCATCCAGCCACGGCGAGTAGCTCGCAAACGGAATGATCTGTGAATGGCTACAGCCTTCTTTCAGCGACTCGAAGCGCGTTTGCCTCATGCGATTGAGCAGATCCTGGCGCTCCGCGCGCAGCACGCGCAGGAAATCGGGTGATGTTTTTTCCATGAGGGCGGCTCTTTAGACTGAGGTGGGCACTTTTTGCCAGACTTGGTACTTTGGCGGAATGACAGAACGCCGGCCAAACCCGACAGAGGTTTCGGATGAAGAGTGACGCTTTACGGATGTATTAGTGGCGCTGTCTTCACCGCACGGAAGGAATTGTCATTCCGAACTGACGCCCACACTTTGCGACGATAACAGACATTGAAGCTAATTAACTTCACCGAATACATGGGGTTCTTCCCCGCTATTTGATCCTTTGTCGATCAGTGTCTCGTACTACGCTTCGTTGAAGTGGGTAGCCGCTATGAGGACTTCGCCACTTCGACTAGTCAAACGATGCATATCGGGCGACACTCCAACAGAAGATTAACGAATGAAAATACTGACGAAACTGACAATTGCCCTCGCAATCGGAATGACTTGCGCAAGTGCCACTTTTGCTGACACGACCTCGCCGGTCGGCTATTGGCAAGTTAGTACTTATCATGAACCAGGCGGTACGCCTTTTACGACCCAGATGGTTTGCCTCCAGCCCGGTAATACCTGGTATTCGACCACGCAACACGCATGGAACGGCGACTGGTTCCAGAACGGCAGTCTGGTTCAATGGTATGGCAACGTCCCAGTCGGTTCCATTACGCTGGCGACGATCGGCATGGGACAATTGACAACTGCCACGACTATGTCGGGCGAATACGCCGAATGGAGTACTCCTCAAACTCCGCTGTCGTGGGATAGGCACTCTACTTACGTTATGGTTTTTCAAGGCGCGGCTTGCCCTGCGCCGGCCTGAAGAACCTCTAATCCGAATCCGTATTGCGACCGGGCAATTGCCCGGTCTTCCGAAGAACTTTCTTAGTACCTCGTGTTTCGTTACAAAGCGAAAGGCAGGTCTGCATTTCGTTGCCTTCGCCTGCTCACGCTTGTAGGCGTCGCTGACTGTTCAATGCACCTAACATCCTTTTAGCGAATGAAAAATTCGACCATATCCACATCCAGCACGGGAATCGGAAGTCGCTTCGCGACGTCCATCCGTTCGGGAAAGTGATTGTCGATAAAGATCGAGGTCGGTGTCATGTGGTCGGCCTTCGACTCGCCGTCGGCCACGACGATGATCCTGTCGAACAGGCCGATGTCGATGCGCGCGTTCGCGAGCGTTTGCGCGACGTCGAACTTGTGGCGGGTAATCAGGTTGATCTTCTTGCCGGCCGCGAGCGATTGATACAGGAACGCCATCGTTTGAGGGACGGCGAATCCGTTCAGAATCAACGTGTCGTCGAGATCGACGAACACGGTGTCGTATTCGAAATCGAGCGACGCGCGCGTGGCGATATTGCGCTCCACTAGCGTGACGTGCGGACTGGGCAGCGCAATCAGGTCGCGCTCAAGAAAGTCCTGAACTGCCATCAAAGGCAGATTGATGCCGGCCGCGCGCTGCGCGACCATCGTGCCGGCCACGCGGCAGGAAATTTCGAGCAGCTTCCATTGGCCGTTCCGGTCGGCTTTGAGCTGGAAGAACCACGGCCCGCGCATGCGCACGCGGTTATTGATTTCTCGCGCAATGCCGTCGATTTCCGGCGTCAGCTTCAGCAGGCGCGAACGCATGGTGATTCCCGCACGCACGCGCTCGCGCGTGCGCGGGCCAGCCCAGACGAGCCGCCGTTTTCTGTCGCTGAAACAGTCGACGGTTATTTCGTCGCCGGGCAGGTACTCCACCAGAATCGGGTGGTCCGTATTCTTCAAAACCTCGCGAGCTTGCTGCGGCGTGTGGACAAGCGTCACACCCTGACCGCCCTGGCCCAGATCGGGTTTGACGATGATCGGCCAGTCGGACACTTCTTCGACCGATGAGAACACCCGCGGCGTCCACGTCGAATCCGCGAAGAGCCGGTAAGTCTCGCTTTTGCGGCGCGCGATCGCCGCGCTTTCAGGCGCTCCGTTCACGAGGGCAACGCCCATTTGCTGCGCGCGCGTCGCAAGATAGTCGAGCACCGTGTCGTGGGTCGCGAACACCATATCGATGTCGAGATCGGTGAGAAGTCGCGAGAACACGGCATCGAACTGCGGGTCGCTGATCTTCGGCAGACCGCCGGTGTAACGCTCGAACCGGAAGCGGCCGTGATCATCCACGCTAGACGCACCGAACAACTCGACGTGCAACGAGTAGCGAAGTGCCTGATGAATCTCGGCCGCGTTTTCCGAACCGCAGGGAAAGACCAGGACCCTGACCTTCTTGTTCATATCCACAGGCTCTTTTTTAAAGATCGTCGCCGCGTTCGCAGATCACGTAGATGCTCGAACACAGGTCCGGGTACACGCGCCCGAGTTCGAAGCAACCGTCGAGATACTCTTTCGTGATGATGCCCGCCGCCAGTGCCGCGTCCATCTGGAAGTTCGCCAGACCTTTGAACACCACGCCGCCGTGCGTGACCGGTCGCAAATGGGCCGCGCGCAAATCTGCGGTCAGCGTATCGAGCGAATAGGTCGCACGATGACCGTGTGCGGCCTCTGCCTCGGTAACCGCCGCCGCATGTTTGATCAGTCCCATGCCGACCGCGATCTGCCGCGACGCGGCGCGTGCATTCGGTGTCGCGACGAACAGGCGGCCGCGCCCGGAAAGCCACTGGCGAATGCGGCCCAGCACCTGAACGGAATGGTCGAGATGTTCGAGTGTATGGATCAGGAAAATGTTGTCGTAGCGCTCGCCGGGTTCGAATGTCTCGAAGGTCGAGTGATGAAACCTGACGGCGTCACCCACATTGTTCGCGGCGATCGCGATGCAGTCCGACGACGCTTCGACCACTTCGACGGTCGCGAACCGCTGCAGCAGTTTTTTAGTGAAGTTGCCTTCGAAGCAACCCAGCTCGAGCGTCTTGCCCGCCACAAAGAACGGCGCGAAGGTCTTGAGCATGTAGTCATGCATCAGGTAGTCGAAGCCGTAGTTGTATTGGCGATCCGCGTGATCTTTGGCTTCGGCGTTGTAGTCTCGGCTCACGATGTCAGTCCTGTCCACGTTGATAGGTGCGCTGCTCGAGCGGAACATAAAATTCCTCGAGCGAGGCGGGCACTCGGGCGTTGAAGCCGATCGCCTGCCGCAGGTAGGGGCTGCATTCTTTCGCGTTGCCGTAGCCGAAGAGCCGCGGATAGTCGGCCTGCTGTTTGAACGAGGGAACGGTGAACGTGAGTGTCAACGCCCTTCGTGGCAACTGCGTCCGATTTGAACCGGCGGCATGCCAGATCCGCGAGTCGAACAGCAACAGCGAACCGCGTTGACCGGTGACACGCGCGGCGTGCGGGAAAAAATCGTCGTCGGCGGGTCTGTCGACCCGATGATGCGAACCGGAGAGGATGTACGTCGCGCCGTTGTCCTCGGTGAAATCGTCGAGCATCACGAGCGTGTTCAGCATGAAGCGCTTGGTGCTCGAATGAAACCGGATGTCCCGGTGCACATTGTGCGCATAGGTCTTCAGATCGAACCCGTTGATGATGCCGCCGTACGAATTGAGAATGTAGTTGCCTTC
Organism: Paraburkholderia xenovorans; assembly: GCF_046030735.1. Classification (GTDB taxonomy): domain Bacteria; phylum Pseudomonadota; class Gammaproteobacteria; order Burkholderiales; family Burkholderiaceae; genus Paraburkholderia; species Paraburkholderia xenovorans_A. The sequence continues at coordinate 61,783 of NZ_JAQQBV010000027.1, read as the reverse complement.
GAAAAAGCCTTTCATCAGCGGGTCCATTTTCTCGAAACGGGACAGCAGCTCGACATAGCAGGGAGCGTCAGCCAGCAGATGATGCGACGTGCCTTCGCAGTTCTCCATCACGCCGTTGCTCACGCGGATCCGGTCGCGCAGTGCGAGCGACGGCACGAGTGCGTCGTTCAGCGTGTCGATGAGTTCGGACTCGATCAGGTTCGGCACGACCGTCCAGCCCTGCGTCGCGAGTTCGTTTTCGTGGTGAGTAAGAAGCGTGTTCATGGATGATGTCACCGGGCGAGGACGAGTTCTGCGATCTCGTCCAGTTGTGTCAATGAGAGTCGTTGGTCGCACGGCAGGAAGAGCGTTGTGCGCGCCAGTTGCGCTTCGAATTCGGGCACCGATTCGCCAGCAGCGATTTCGGGCCAGTATCTCGGCGTATAAATGCGCTTCGAGATCAGTTTCGCTTGCAGATGGCCGGCGTTGTTCAGATACGGATAGCAAAGCGGCACGTTGTCGTCGGCCGGTTCGACAGGAAACGCGTTGTCGTGGCCCAGCTTCTCGTGAAGGTAGGCAAAATGGGCGACGCGTCTCGCGCGAACATCCGCGTAATCGATGCTGCTCAGGATCCGTTGCGTGAGCCTCGACATGCGCTTCGGCTCCTGGCGCTTCAAACTTTCCTCGGCGGTGGTGTAGTCCGCGTAGCCGGACTCGGCGCCTGCATCGATTCGTTGCAGCAAATGCGCAAAGCGTTGTGACGAGGTGAGGTCGATTTCAGCGGGTTCAGGCACTGCGCGATTCGTGACCAGATATCCGCCATCCGGCACGCCGACAAATTTCCGCGGAGAGTAGACGGTGGCTGCGCACTCGCGCGGCGCCGCAAAAAAAGCCTGCGCGTTGTCGATCACGACACGGTCGCGTGGAAAACGCGCGAGCACGTCGTCGACGCTCCGGCCGGAAATGCCGAAGTAGTTCACGTACAGCAGCCATTCGCCGTCCGCGAGCGTGACGGACTTTACGCGTAGCTGCGCATCGATCTCATATCGCCTGATCGGAATGCCGGCCATCAAGACCGGTTCGACCATGCTCTCGCATAGATACCAGGGCATCCAGATCGCGCTGGGCCGGCATGCACGCAATAGCGCGAGCAACGCGGCGCGCGCCGACTGAAAGCGCAGTGCGTCACGGTGCAACTCGGTACGGTCGCGTGACAGTTCCAGTTCGAGATAGCCGCCGATAGCGTCTGCGTTCATGCTTGCACCGGTTCCGTCAGCATCGCTTTGACCTGATCGGCGCTGTTGAACATCAGCGCATCGACGATCGAGAGGCCCGGATGAAATGTGTCGCCGAACTGGCGATAGGCGCCCAGGTTCGGTTCAATGAAGCTCAGCTCGACGCCACGCGCGGCGAAATCCTTGCGCTCGTACAGCGCCTGACCGCCGGGCAAGTTCACATAAGCGTCCGCGCATTCCTTCGTACAGATATCGAGCACGCGATCCACGCCGTTCAACGCGGCGTTTCTGTATTGCGTCGACGACGGCACGAAGTCCGTGCCGATCTGCAGATATCGCGCGGTTTCGATCACGCTGCGCGAGGCCAGCGTGGCGACATTGGTGGTCGTGGAATTCAGAACGTCGCCGATCAGTTCGCTCACGCGCGCATAGTGGGGCGCCTTCGCATAGCCGTGGCGAATCGCTTCGAGCATTTTTCGCAGCCACTGCTCGCGCGGCTGCACGTCGACTTCGTTGATCTTGCGCGACGGGCTTGCGCCGGCAAGCGGTACGGTGAAGTAGCGCACGCTGTCGCCGAGCAGGATCCGGTTCCGGTTGATCCAGCCGTTCTTGATGTAATTCACGTCGTCGTAAAAGACGAACTTATCGACAGCCGCGACCAACTGAAAGTAGCCCAGATAGGGAAACAGATACGGCTGCATGATGGCGAGCTTCACAATCAGCGACCTTTGACGATGCTCACGATCCGTTCAATATTGCTGTCCGACAACGCCGGATAGATCGGCAGGCACAACACTTTCGACGAAGCGTCCGCCGCGACCGGCAGATTGCTGCGGTTCGCGGACGGCAGCCCGCGGTACATCGGGAATTCCGAAATCAGCGGATAGAAATAACGGCGTGCCCAGATTTCGTGGTCGCGCAGCTTCTGAAACAGCGCGTCGCGGCTCATCGAATATTCCGGTTCCACGAGGATCGGAAAATACGCGTGATTGGCCGCTGTTTGATTGCCGAGCGGCAGGCAACGGATACCGGGCACGTCGCTGAGCAGCGCGCGATAAGTCGCGTCGATTGCCTTGCGGCGTGCCAGTGCTTCGTCGATATGCTGCAATTGCAGCAGGCCGAACGCGGCATTGATCTCGCTCATCTTGCCGTTGATGCCAGGCGCCACGACCGTCACTTCGTCCACGTGGCCGAAGTTCTTCAGGTGGTCGATGCGTTGCTTGGTTTTCGCGTCCTGGCAGATGATCGCGCCGCCTTCGAACGTATTGAAGACCTTGGTGGCGTGAAAGCTGAGCACGGAGAGGTCGCCGTGTTCGAGCACGCTGCCCGTGGCCGTTTGCACGCCGAACGCATGCGCGGCATCGTAGATTATCTTCAGGTTGTAGTTGTCGGCGATCTTCTGGATCGCTTCGACTTCGCACGGATTGCCGTAGCAATGCACGGGCATGATCGCCGTGGTTTGCGGCGTGATGGCCGCTTCGATCTTCGCGGGATCGAGATTCAGCGTATGCGGTTCGACGTCGACGAACACCGGCTTGATGCCGTTCCACAGCAGCGAGTGCGCGGTCGCGACGAACGAATAGGGCGTCGTGATCACTTCACCGGTGATGCGCAGCGCCTGCAACGCGGTGACCAGCGCGAGCGTGCCGTTGGAAAACAGCGCGAGATGGCGCACGCCGAGGTATTCGCACAATGCGGCTTCGAGCTGGTGGTGAAACGGGCCGCCATTGGTCAGGATCTTGCTGTCCCAGATCTGCTGCAGATACGGAAGGAACTCTTCCAGCGGCGCAAGGTGCGGCTGGGTGACGTAGATCCGTTCTTCGGTTTGCGGCTGAATCGCGCGAAGCGGTATGGCAGCGTTCATTTCGTGTTCTCCGTTTCTGTCGACGGCGATGGTTCGGCGTGGGCGGCTACGTCGCTCGATACGTCGAGTGAAGTAGGCGCCTGACCGTCGCACCAGCGTTGCCACATGATTCGCAGCGCGCGCGACACGCCGGCGGCGACCATGTCCGGCCGGAACGCGGCCGAATTCGCGCAGCGCTCGCGCAGGCTGTTGCGCAGGCTTGCGAGCGCGTCAAGATCCGTCGCGAACGCGACACCCTTTGCGACGAAATCCTGCTTGTCCTTCGCGACAAAAGCCTCAAGGCCGGCGTGCGACAGCCACGCGGTAGCGGCTCTGCCCGGCACGGTGTCGCCTGCCATGGTGAGGGTCGGCACGCCCATCCACAGCGAATTCAACACTGTTGTCGAGCCGGTGTATGGGAACGTGTCGAGGCAGATGTCGACCTGGAAATGCTGTTGCAGGTAGACCGGAATGGACGAGCGCCGGCGGAAAATCAGGCGCTCGGACGCGATGCCTTCGTCAGCGAACCAGCCGGTCAGAAGCCGTTCGTCTTCGTCGTTCGCAATGGCGCCCAGCGACATCCGCGACAACGGAACCGCGCGCAGCAACTCCGCCCACAGCGCGATCACGTCGCGGCGCAGTTTGTTGAGCCGGTTGAAGCTGCCGAACGTGACGTAGCCGTTGTGCATCGCCGGCAGGATATTGACCGGCGGCGCGGCCTCTTCCGGCTTGAACGGCGCGGTGGCCGGCAGATGCACGATTTTTTCGGTGAACTGCGCTTCGGCCTCGCCGAAAGGCACCGAGAACCGGTCCGCGAAGTAGTAATCCATCGCGCTGAGACCGGTGGTCGCCGGATAGCCGATCCAGCTCACCTGAACCGGCGCAGGTTTGCGGGCGAACGTCAGAAGACGGTTGCGTCCGGTGTGCCCCGACAGATCGATCAGGATGTCGATCCGGTCATCGCGGATCCGGTTCGCGAGATGCGCGTCCGGCATGCCCGTGATCTGGTGCCATTCGTCGACGCAAGCGCGCAGCCGGTGCGTGAACTCGTCTTCAAGGATGTGGTTGCTGTACACATGCAGCGACAGGCTCTTATCCTGCGCCAGTTGCTCGAGAACGGGCAGCAGGTAAGACGCCACCGCGTGACGGAACAGGTCGCCGGAGGCGAGTCCGATTTTCAGCTTGCGGCCGGGTGTGCGTTTGTTGACGTGATTCGGCCACTGCGAGCGAACCGGCGCTTCGTGATGCTGCGCGAACTTCAGGTGCTCGGCGAAGATCGTGTCGTGACTGACGTCGGGATTGTGACTCAGCGCGAAGAGCAGGTTGTCCGCGGCGATCGCGTCTTTCGGGTTTTTCTCGACGGCAACGCGGAAGTTTTGCTCGGCTTCGGCAACCAGGCCCAGGTCCAGTTGCAGCACGCCGAGCGTGCTGTGCGCGTTGGAGTCGTCTGGCGCGAGTTCGATCGCGCGCCGCGCGGCCGCGAGACCTTCCGCCACCTGCCCCTGATGAACCAGCGTCATACCGAGGATACGCTGCGCTTCGGCATAGTCCGGATTGATTGCAAGGGCTTCACGGCAGGCTGCCGTGGCGTCCTTGAACATGCCTTTGAGCCGGAACGTATCGCCTAGCACCGCGCGGCATTCCAGTTCTTCCGGCAGCAGTTCGGCCGCTTTCTGCAAAGGCGCGAGTGCATCGTCGTAGCGGCCCAGACGGTGCAGTGAAATGCCGAGCCAACGCCATGTGTTGCCGTCGAGCGGAAAGCGTTGCGTGAGCGAACGGGCGAGCTTGACCGCTTCCGCGATCTGGCCGCGGTTGTACAGCGAAGTAAAACGCGTGGTTTCCTGCTGGCTCACCCGCCGTCCGGCGGCGATACTGGTTTTCGCGGCGGTGGGGGTGGCGGCTTGCGGCGCCGGCGAGTCGGATGCATCCGATGCAGCGGTGCCGGTTTCCGGCGTCGGCGTGTCGACTGCCACCGGCGTCATCGTGACGATCTTGCCCGGATTCGCCAGCCGCACGATCAGTCCGTCGACAGCCTTCCCTTTGACGCCGAATTTCTGCGCCAATTCCACCGCCAGCCACGCTGCGGCGGTCTGGTCCGCTTCGATCAGCGCGTTGATATAGCCGACCCAGTACTGGCCGTTGTTCGGTTTGATGCCGATGCACTGCTGAAAAAACGCCACGCCGTCCGCCGCGCGGGCGGTCTGCGTGAGCAGCACGCCGAGGTTGTATTGCACGTCGGCGTGGTTCGGCAGCGATTCGAGAATGATCCGATACAGCGCTTCGGCGTCGTCGAATTCGCCCTTGTGGTGATGGTCCAGCGCGGTTTGCAACACGAGCGCGATGTCCTGCTCGAGTTGTTGTTCGGGCGTCAGGTTTTCAGCCTGCGGCTGCTCGGAAAGGAGAGTCATGGTCTCAGCGCGGAATGATCTATGAGGAAATTGTGCGACGACGCACGTGTTTCCGATGCGCGGAGATGACGGTAAAAAGGCCGCCTGTTTAGCGTATGGAGCGGGCCGCCGGAGCCCGCCAGGCAAGAAAAAAGCCCGCACGAGGCGGGCCGAGGGAACGAGCGCGCCTTACTTCGGCACGTAGTTCTTATTGTTGGTTGGTGCGGCGTTCCGGCGGGTTTCCAGTGGACGGCCGCAAGCAGGTCGGGTCGCTTACAGGCGGGCCATACGCTGATATTCACTGGCGGCCTTCGTGCGTCCGATCGCTGCTTCGAACTCGATATGCAACTCGTTTTGCGTGACTTCCGCGTCGGCGAGCAACGCGGCGTCGATCGCCTGGATCCGGCGGATCATCTCGAGCGCAGCCGGTTCCTGATCGGCGCTGAGCGTCATCAGCAGGGGCGAGCGTTCCTCGGTGAGGCGCGCTGCTTCCTGCCAGTCGGCCAGCGACGCGGCCTGTTCGATTTCGCGCGTGATCGCCAGCAGGCGCTCGACCAATTCCGTCTGGTTCATATCGGACGACTCCTTCGGTTATTTGTTGGTGGCCAGCGCGCCCGCGCTGTTGGTGCCGCCGAACAGGGCCGTCAGATACTGCGAGTTGTTGTTCATCGTCGCCATCAACGTGTCCAGCGCGGTGAATTGCGCCTGGTACTGGTTCGTCAACTGCGTCTGGTAGAGCGCGAGCGTGCTTTGCTGTGCCGCGACGCTCTTCAGATCGGCATTCAACGCCTGATTGCGCGTATCGATGATGCCGCCGGTCTGCGTGAAGTTCGTGATCGCGGTGTTCAACTGCTCGCCGATGCCGTTCGTCGTGTTGAACAGCGATGCGACGGTCGCCGGGTTCGCCGTCAAAGCCGTGCTCAGCGTGCTGGCCGTGACGACCAGCGTGCCGTCGGCCGGATCGTCTTTCAGGTTGATCCCGATGGACGCCAGCGTGGTGGCGGTGCTGCCCTTGCCGACCGCGCCGCCGACGATCGACGCGAGATCGTTCTTGATCGTCTGCAGCGTCGAATCGCCGATCAGCGGACCTTGCGACGAGGCGCCGGCGGTAAAGGAACTCAGCGAGCTCATCGTCGTGACGACGGTGTTGTACAGGCTGACGAAGTTGTTGATCGCGGTGGTTTCCGCGGTGGTGTCCGCGGCGATGGTCAGCGTTTGCGTGGTGCCGACCGCGGCGGACGTCAGATTCATCGTCACCCCCGCGATTGCGGTCGTGACCGAATTGCTGGCGCTGGTCGCGGCAATGCCGCCGACCGTGAAGGACGCGTCTTCGGCTGAAGCGCTCTGCGTCCACGCGTTGCTCGAGTTAGCGGAGACGATGGTCGACGCGCCGCCGGTCGTGCTCGGGGTCGAGGTCACGCCGAGGCTCGACAGACCGTTGTCGCCCGTGACGTTGCTGGTCGACACGTTGATCGTGTTGGCCGCGCCGGTGTTCGACGAGCGCAGCACCAGGTGGGCGCCGTCTGTGCCGGTGACGACCGTGGCCGTCACGCCGGGATTGCTGTTGCTCGCGTTGATCGCCGACGCGATGCCGGCCAGCGTGTTGTTGCTGCTGTCGACGCTGATGTTCATCGACTTGCCGCCGATGCCGATCGTCAGCGTGCCGGTGCCGAGTTGCGTAGTGGCGCCGAACGCGGCCGACGACAAGGACTGCGCGCTCGCGATCTGCGACACGCTGATGGCGTAGCTGTTCGCCACCGCGCCCGTGCCCGCGGTGGCGGTGATGCCGGTGCCGCTCGCGGTGGCCGCGAAGGTCGACAGCGTGCTGCCAGTCGCAAGGCCTGCGACGCTCGACTGCAACGCGCTCAGCGCGGAGCTCAGTGCGCCGAAGGCGGACAGCGTGGTGGTGTCCTTGGTTTGTTGTGCCGTCAGAGCCGAGGCCTGTCCCGCGATCTTCGAGTTCACCAGTGCCGAGACGAGGCTCGATACGTCGAGCGACGAATTGCCGGTCGAGCCGGCGATGATCGACTGCGCGGCCTGTTGTGCGGCGCTGTTGCTGGCGGCGGAAGACGAGCTTGAGATTGAGGACATTGCAGAGGCTCCGGGCGTCTGGAAATCTGTATTGGATGGTGCGCGATGCTACATCAGTCTGGGACGGAAATGCACAGCGGGAGGCATGCCTCCCGTCGCTTGCAACCCGGCGAAGCGCCGCACTCGCGCGCGGCGCTTCGCCGTTACAGCGTCAGCTCTTACTGCAGGAGCTTCAGAACTTGCTGCGGGTTCGAGTTAGCTTGCGCCAACACCGAGATACCAGCTTGTTGCAGCACTTGCGCCTTGCTCAGGTTAGCCGTTTCTTGTGCGAAGTTGGCGTCCGTGATTTGCGATTGTGCCGACGACAGGTCGGTCGACTCAGCTTGTTGCGAGGTCGAGATTGCGGTGAAGCGGTTTTGTGCAGCGCCGAGGCCAGCTTGCAGCGTGTTGACCGTTTGCAGTGCGTTCGCGATCGACACGAGTGCCTGGTTCGCGCCGGTGACCGTGCTGATGTCGAGGCCCGAAACCGTCGGCGGGTTGTTGATCGCGTTGATCTGAGCGACCGACGCGGTTGCGACGCCCGAAGCGGTCGCGCCCATTGCCGTCGCCAGCGTTGCGTTCAACGTCAGGTTGGTGACTGCCGTGCCCGAACCCGATGCCGTACCGGCCGAGAAGATGTTCGCCACTGCGCCCGACGAGATCGCCTGGTTGTTCTGGTCGGTGAAGGTGTAACCGCCCTTGCCGTCCGACAGCACGTTGACGTTCGTGATTGCCGCGCCCGTGCTGGTGTACGTGCCGGTCGAATCGAGGCTGACCGCGATCTGACCCACCGTTTGACCCGTCGACACCAGGCCGCCGCCGATCTTGGCTGCCGACATCGATTGGCTCAGGTCCAGGCTGATCGTCTGACCGACGTTCGCGCCGACCTGGAACGTCAGGCTGCCTGCCGAGCCGTCCAGAATGTTCGTGCCGTTGTATTGCGTTTGCGACGCGATACGGTTCACTTCCGAGATCTGCGCCGAAACTTCCTTCTGCAGTGCGGCCTGGTCGCTTGCCGACATCGTGCCGTTCGCAGCTTGCGATGCGAGCTGGCTGATACGTTGCAGGCTTGCGGTCAGCGATTGCAGTGCGCTCGATGCCGTTTGAATCAGCGAGACGCCGTCGTTCGCGTTCGAAACGCCCTGGTTCAGGCCGTTGATCTGCGTTTGCATACGCGTCGAGATCGCGAGACCTGCTGCGTCGTCGGCTGCGCTGTTGATACGCTTGCCCGACGACAGGCGCGTGATGGCTTGCGAGAGGGCGCTTTGCGAGCCATTGAGGTTTTGCTGTGCAACCAGCGAGTTGATGTTGCTATTGATTCCGAGCATGGAAAATCTCCTAAATAAGCCTTGAGCCCAATACGCCACGTTGGCATCGGCGGAAGCACTCGTTCATTGCTGGCCGCCTCAGTGAAGGTTGACGGCCCGACTAAAAAAAACTTGAGGAACTTTATGCAATAGGGACCCAATTGTTTTCCTTGGCCGGTGGCGCGCCGCCCGTCCGCAAGCCGCATGCAGCCTGGTTCGGCGACGGCGAGGCGGGTATTCAAAAGACGGCGTATTCTCTTTTTTCTCTGTGACAAACCCTGGTGAAATCATGCAAAAACGCAGAATTGGACGTTCGGAAATTGAGGTTGCGCCGCTAATGTTCGGCGGTAATGTTTTCGGCTGGACCGCCGATGAAGCCACGTCGTTTTCGATTCTGGATGCATTCGTCGACGCCGGGCTCGACTTCATCGATACCGCCGATGTTTACTCGGCGTGGGTGCCCGGCAACGAGGGCGGAGAGTCGGAGACCATCATCGGCAAGTGGTTCGCGCGCAGCGGCAAGCGCGACCGGATCGTGCTCGCCACCAAGGTGTCGAAGCATCCGCAGCGCAAGGGGCTGTCGGCGGCGAACATTCAGGCCGCGGTGGAAGATTCGTTGCGCCGCCTTCAAACCGATTACATCGACGTCTACTTTTCCCACGACGACGATACCGCGACGCCACTGGCCGAAACGCTCGGCGCGTATCAGAAGCTGATCGAAGCGGGCAAGGTGCGGGTGATCGGCGCGTCGAACTATAGCGGCGCGCGGGTCGAGGAAGCGCTCGCGGTGTCCCGCCAGCACGGGCTGCCCGAATATCAGTTGCTGCAACCGGAATACAACCTGTACGACAGGGCCGACTATGAGCGCGACATCGAACCGGTCGCGCTCGCCAATCAGCTCGGCGTAGTGGTGTACTACAGTCTTGCAAGCGGCTTTCTGTCCGGCAAATACCGCTCGCACGCCGATCTTGCGAACAAGGCGCGCGGCAGCCGGGTCGAGAAATACCTGAACGCACGCGGCCTGCGGATCCTCGACGCACTCGACCAGGTCGCCAGGCGGCATGGCAGCACGCCTGCCACCGTTGCGCTGGCGTGGCTGATCGCGCGGCCCAGCGTTACGGCCCCGATTGCGAGCGCGACCTCGGTCGACCAGCTCGAGAGCCTCGCGGCCGCAGTCCATCTGATGCTTACCGGCGCCGACGTTCGTGAACTGGACGACGCCAGCGCCTGATTGCGCGAGGCCTGGCGCAATCTCTAAACCCCTGGTAGGATGGAGAGTTTCCTGATATCATCGGGAGTGAATTGAGATCTTTGCCTGTTTCGTCAGTGTTTTTCTGTTGATGAAAGGTTGGCGAAACGGCAGCAGACGCGGCATATGCGTTACGTCTGTCCGCGTTCCGCGGTGAACTCCCCACCTCTCTTTTCCGGCCTCCGTGGCCGTTATGCCTCTCGTTTCATTTGTGGTTTGGCCGGGTTTCTACCCGCGTTTGCCTGTTACTGGCCATGAATCGAAACGACCGGAGGGCCGGCGCGTGAGCGGTATCCGCCACGCAATTTACCCCTATCAAGTGATTGAGTTAGGAATTACATGACGACGATTCTTCTGAAAGAAAACGAGCCGTTCGAAGTGGCGATTCGCCGCTTTCGTCGCGCAATCGAAAAGAATGGCCTGATCGCTGAACTGCGTGAGCGCCAATCGTACGAAAAGCCGACCACGGCACGTAAGCGCAAGAAGGCTGCTGCTGTGAAGCGCCTGCACAAGCGCCTGCGCAGCCAGATGCTGCCGAAAAAGCTGCACTAAGCACGTTTTTTCGCGCTGCATTGAGCGCCTAGCACGCCGAACGGCGGTGTGAGCTTCGAAAGAAGCCACATCGCCGTTTTGCTATTGGGGTTTGGATTTTTGCTTTGGCCTTTGCGGAATTGGGCTTCGGCGCTCGGAGGGTGCCTCACGGCCGCTCGCGCGGCTGTCCCTGCAAGCTTCTTCAAATCCTTTACGCCGCGGTTTTCAACCGCTCGGCAGACAAGTTGAATTGCCCGGCGATCGAGCCCAATCGCTCAGGCCATTCCCAGGTGCCGAATACGTCATGCACGTTTTGCAGACAACTGAGCAGCGTGACGGTAGCCGGGTTGTATACGTTGATGCGCGCTCGCAATAGCGCCCGCTTTAGTGCCGCAACACCCACGTCCATATAGGCCGGCACTTCGGTCGAAGTTTTGCCGATATAGCGCACTGGAACGCCTTCCATCGCGCTCAGGTAGTCGCGTGGGGGGATGAAGTTGCCGACCGGGTAGCCGCCGCAGTATCCACGGTAAGCGCCGCCGCCGCGCGGCAGCAGCGCCGCGCGTTTCTGGTCGAGCAGGTGGCCGACGGCCAGGTCGAAAATCTCCTGATGCGTCAGGAAGCTAAGGCTTTTCATGGTTGGTCTCCCATGCGTTACGTAGCGGCTATTCGTTGTTTGTGTTGTTCGAGCGCATGACTTGCAGTATCCGGCCGGCGCCATTTGACGAAACCCGGACTAAGGCGGCGAATAGCCTTCAATTCACGGGTTTGACATTGTCCGGTGATCGGCTCCGCTCGCCGCAGCCGCGACGCGGCTGTCTACACTCGATACCGCTATATAACGAACCTCGCGCGCGAAAGCCGTAGAGAGTACTTTTCCCGATAGCTGCCGCTCGCGTTCCACCTTTCCCGCATCAACCCGCCTTGCGATTTCGCCCTTTCTTGCCGAGTGCCGCGCATTTCGCCCGACACGTGCAATTGGTCTCGTGATCGTTCACCATGCCCACCGCCTGCATGAACGCATAGCAGATCGTCGAGCCGACGAACTTGCAGCCGTAGCGTTTCAGCGCTTTGCTGAGCGCGTCCGAAATTTCCGTCGACGCCGGCGCCTGTTTGTACGATGCCCAGTCGTTCTGGATCGGCGTCTGATCGACGAACGACCACACGAAGTTGGCCAGCGACCCGTGTTCGGCCTGGATCTGCTGCACCGCCCGCGCATTGGTGACCGCGGACTCGATCTTGCCGCGGTGTCGCACGATGCTTTCGTCGAGCACCAGTGCATCGACATGTTTCGGCGTGAAGCGCGCCACCGTGTCGATGTCGAAGTCGGCGAAAGCGCGACGATAGCCGGCCCGCTTGTTGAGAATCGTCGACCACGACAAACCCGCCTGCGCGCCTTCCAGCACCAGCAGCTCGAACAGATGCCGATCGTCGCGCGAGGGCACGCCCCACTCGGTGTCGTGATACTGTGCGAGCGCTTCGCTCGATGCCCAGTTGCATCGCTGTGTCACGTCATGCTCCTGTGTTGTGATGTCGCCCGCCAGCATAGCGGAATGCCTGTTCGCCGCAAGCTAGCCGTTCGGCCGATTGCGCAATCAAATCCGACCTGCCACGCTATGCGTTATTCACTACCCGAACCCACTCGATTCGATGAACCAAGACCTCTTTCTGATCGGCATTGACGGCGGCGGCAGCGGTACCCGTGTCGTACTAGGCGACGCGCTGGGACGCGAACTGGCGCAGGCCGCGAGCGGACCGTCGGGGCTCGGCCTCGGCATCGAGCGAGCGTGGCAGTCTATCGAGGCGGGCTGCCGTGATGCGTTCGCGCTCGCTGGCTTGACGCTCGACTGGTCGCGTTGCGTGCTCGGTTGCGGGTTGGCGGGCGTCAATAATCGCGACTGGCTCGCCGAATTTCACGCCAAGGCGCCCGCGGTAGCCGGCCTCGTGGCAGAGACCGACGCGTACACCACACTGTTGGGTGCGCACGGGGGCGCTTACGGGGTGGTCGTCGCGCTCGGCACAGGGAGCGTCGCCGCCGTGCTCGACGGCGACGGCGAATGCCGCACTGCCAGCGGCTACGGTTATCCATCCGGCGACGAAGCGAGCGGCGCCTGGCTCGGCCTGCGAGCGATCGTACATGCGCAACAGGCGCTCGACGGCCGCGTGCCTCGCGACGAACTGGTGGACGCGCTGCTCGCCCATATCGGCGCGGATGACCGCGACGGCCTCGTGGTCTGGCTTTGCGAAGCGAATCAGACTGCCTACGCGCGGCTCGCACCCATCGTCATCGCGCAGCGCGCGCATCCGTTCGCGGCGCGTCTGCTCGGCGAGGCCGGCGTCGAAGTGGGCAAGATGATCGCCGCGCTCGACCCGTCGGCGACGCTGCCGGTCGCATTGTGCGGCGGCCTCGGCACGCCGTTGCGCGAATACGTGCCGCAGGTTTATCAGCCGCGCTTGCGCGAGCCGCTGGCCGACTCGGCGCATGGCGGACTGCAGCTCGCACAACGCGAAGCGGCTCGTATTGCCGGATAAAAATCGGCGGATGGACGGGCGCAGTCCTGCGATCGCGTCGGGCAACGGTAAAATACGCGCTTTGACGCTGCCCGGCCGCCCACACCATGTACAAAGTCATCGCCACGGATCTCGACGGCACATTGCTCAACGCGGATCACCAGGTGGACCCGTTCACGATCGCCACCGTGCGCAAACTCGAAAGCGACGGGCTGCATTTCATCATCGCGACCGGGCGGCACTATTGCGACGTCGCCGGCATTCGTGACGTGCTCGGCATCAACCCGTATCTGATCACGTCGAATGGCGCGCGCATTCACGCGCCGGACAACACGGTGATCCACGCGGACGACCTGCCGCCCGCGATCGTGCAACGCCTCGTGCAGCCGGAAATCGTCGGTGCTCATGGGCGCGTGATCGTGAACCTGTTCGCCGACCAGGCGTGGCTCATCGACCGCGAGGCGCCGCACCTGCTCGCGTTTCACCAGGATTCCGGCTTCACCTACGCGGTGACGGATCTGCAGGGCCACGACGGCGTCGATATCGCGAAGGCGCTTTACATCGGCGAGCCGGCCGACCTCGCGCAGGTCGCGGCGAATCTCGAGCGTGAATTCGGCGACGCGCTTTACGTCACCTATTCGCTGCCGGACTGCCTTGAAGTCATGACCGCGAACGTGTCGAAAGGGCGCGCGTTGCAGATCGTGCTTGCACGGCTCGGTGTGGACGCGGCGCAATGCGTGGCCTTCGGCGACAACATGAACGACATCGACCTGCTGGAAACCGCCGGCCATCCGTTCATGATGAACAACGCGAACCCCGATCTCATCACGCGGCTGCCGAACGTGCCGCGTATCGGCAACAACTTCGAAGCCGGTGTCGCGCATCATCTGCGCAAGCTCTTTTCTTTCGACGACGAACTGACGGCCTGAACAAACCGGCCCGCATCCACGTTGGCGGATGCGGGCCGGTCAGCAGGGCGAAGCTGCGTCACGATCAACCGTGCCAGCCGCCCCGGCGGTCGCCCTGGTAGCCGCGGTCGTCGTGACCCCAGCGGCGATCGTTGTGATACCAGCCGCGATCGTAGCGATGGTCGTCGCGATGATAGTAGCCGCGATGGTCCCAGCCGTTGCCGTAGTAGACCGGCTGCGGGGCCGCATAGACAGGCGCCGGACTGGCGTAGACCGGTGCGCCGAGCGACAGGCCGATGTTCAGATCCGTATGTGCTTGCGCGACGCCGCATGCGCCCGCCGCGAGTCCGGCAGCAACCAGCAAATGAGTGACGATGCGTTTCATGTTGTTCTCCTGTGAAGCGACGTATGTGTGTCGCACAGGATCAATCTACGCAATCCGGCCGCGCCCAACTGCGACCAGATGTTACGGACTGAAAGTATCGTCGCAGGGGCGCGGAGTCGAGCGAGGCGTAGAGCCAAGCCACCGCGGCGGTTGAGAGGTCGGCGCGAATCCTTACCACGCAAGGCTTTGGAGGTGATCGTTACCGTAGGATCACCACGCACTGAGCGCCGTCGCGGAAATATCCGCGGCCGCTGGGTAATCGCGGCTTACATCTGTATTACCCGTTTAATCAGCCCGGCTTCCAGAAGCGCCGGACGCCGTACCCGATGCCGCCGCTGCAGCGCCCGGCAATTGCGCGCAAGGGCAATCGGTGGCGCGTCCGTTCAAGCCCTGCCGGTCATGCTGAAAACTCACACGCGCGGTGCCGTTTTGCCAGTCGAGACGAACGATATAAATGCTGTCGAAGTCGTCGCTTTGCCATTTGGGTACATCGGCCGCATTGCCGCCGTGTGCGCTCATCATCTGCCGCACCATCTTCACGATCAGCTTGTGCTCCCACGCGACGACGATCAGCTTGTTACGGTTGGCCGGCGCGACGAGTGCCGAGCCGAGCTGATCGATCTGCGCGAAGCCGTAAGGCGTTTGCACCGGCATCTGGAACTGGATCGCGGTCGGCTCGATCGTCGCAAGCGGCCGGATGTAGTAATAGGGATGCCCGCCGTCGTCTTTCTGCTGGCCTGGATCGGGCGCGTAGATCGCGTCTGGCTTGCCGAATTTCGCGGCGATTACCGCTGGCAGCGCCAGCGCGCGGTTCAGCCCCTGGCAGTTGAGCTGCCCGAAACCCTGCGCGGGCTTTTCGCCATGGCGCACGAAGACTAGCGTTTCAATGTTGCCGTCCGCTGCGTGCGCCGCAGGTAGCGCCGCTGCGGCGAAGCACAGGCCACCCAGGCCACCGATCGAGAGCGCTACGCCACGAAGGAATCTGCGGAAACGGTTCATTGGGAATACCTGTGCGAGCCTGGGAAGTCGGAGGATTCTAGCAGCGGCCACAGGCGACCCTTCGGCAACGAGACGTTTTGCAGCAGCATGATTGGTAATCCTAAAAAGCCGGCACTCGGGACAGCATGCGCAATGCAACTCGGACGTATGCGCTCCAGCACGCAATTCCAGGCAAACGCGGACAAAGCGGCTGTCAAATTTGTCAAATGCGCAGGCGGTCTTTCCAATTACATCTCGATAAAAAACTCCGGTTTTACAATTCATAGACACTTAATAATTATCTGAGGATATTTGCCTGAATCGGTATTATTGGCCATTGCGAATTTTTATAATTACAGTTAGTCTGCGAGCGAATGGAGTTCTAGAAAACGGGAGAACCAAATGTCTCAATATGCAGACCTCAAGGCTCAGATCGCCAAATTGCAGGCACAAGCAGAAGAAGCGCGGCGCACTGAAGTCGACAATGTAGTCGCTGACATCCGCCAAAAGATCGCCGAATACGGTCTGAGTGCACAAGATCTCGGATTTGCGGTGGCCGCCAAGCGCGGGCGCCCGCCCAAGAAGGCGCCGCTGCCGGCCAAGTACCAGGATCCGAAATCCGGCAATACGTGGAGCGGGCGTGGCAAACCGCCCAAGTGGATTGTCGGCAAGAATCGCGAACGCTATCTGATTGCCGCCGCGTGAATGAATAGCCTTTTCCTGGCGAAAGGCAACTGAAGGTTTAACGGTATTCGGGCGCTTATTCGCGTAGCGTCAATCCGCGATGGAAGCGCATCCAGTCCGCCAATAGAAAAGCCGCCTTCCGCAGGCGGCTTTTCTGTAGTGCAAGGACGTTAAGCGAGACATGCCGTTCGCGCAAACGATTCACAAGGCCAATTTGTTGTGAATTCGTGTATGAATCGGAAATTTTCGTCAAACGCGTTGCATGCAGCGAAAGGGCGAGACGAAAAAAACGTTCGCCACTTCCGCCATTTTTGGCTGTTGGCGCTTTAGCCGATCAATTCCGTTCAGCCTACTGCAACCTGACGCAATATCGGGCGGCGCGTCGCTTCGATCAATGCCGAATAACCGTCCACGTAATTCTGCGCCATCGTCTTCGAACTGAAGCGGCGTTCGAACTGCGCGCGAATCTCGGTGCGCGACAGTTCGTCCAGGCGCTGGAGCGCGGCCACCGCGCCTTGGACGTCTTCGACGATATAGCCCGTCACGCCGTGATCGATCACTTCCGGCACCGAACCGCGATTGAACGCGATGACCGGCGTACCGCACGCCATCGACTCGATCATCACGAGGCCGAACGGCTCCGACCAGTCGATCGGGAACAGCAGCGCCTTCGCGCCCGACAGAAACTCGGGCTTCTGCGCCTCATTGATCTCGCCGACGAACTCCACGTGCGCCATCGAAAGCAACGGCTCGATCTCGCGCTTGAAGTATTCCTGGTCGACCTTGTCCACCTTGGCGGCGATCTTCAGCGGCAGACCGCTTTGTGCAGCGATCTTGATAGCTGTATCGACGCGCTTTTCCGGGCAGATACGACCGAGGAACGCCAGATATTCCGGCTTCTTGTGCGCCTGCGGCGTCAGCAACTGATCCGGCAGACCGTGGTAGATCGTGTTCAGCCAGTTTGCCTGCGGCAGCGGCGCGCGCTGCGAATCGGAGATCGATACCACCGGCACGTTCGAGAACGCGTCGAACACCGGTTGCAGCTCCGGCAAGTCGAGACGGCCGTGCAGCGTCGTCACGAACGGAGTGTCCATCGTGGTGAACAGCGGGAAAGGCATGTAGTCGAGGTGGAAGTGCAGTACGTCGAATTCATGCGCGACCTTGCGCACCTTTTCCATCATCAGCACGTGCGGGGCGAGCGCGTCGCGGATCGTCGGATCGAGGCGCAGCGCACGCGGCCAGCACGCGTCGAGGTTCGCAGAGGTGACCGAGTCGCCGCTCGCAAACAGCGTGACGTCGTGACCGAGGTCGACCAGCGCTTCGGTCAGATACGACACGACGCGTTCGGTGCCACCGTAAAGTTTCGGCGGAACAGCTTCGTACAACGGCGCAATTTGTGCGATTCGCATGCGTTTTCTCCTGATTCAGCGGCTTCGCACAGCAGCGCTCGAATGGAGCGGAGGCGAATAGCCTGACGGACGGTTGGGCGCGGTAAGCCGCCGCCCGGGGGTGTTTTCGAACTGCATCGGGTTATCCCTTAGGCTCATTATCGGGATCGGCCGAGCTAATTCGAGTTATTTTTCAAACGCTTAATGTTGTTACAGCGCGAAACATCGGGTGTTACAGGTCGGTTAATGCACGCTCCCGCCACGTACGAACGGCATGTCGCGGGATTTTCAAACGCGCGAGAGAGCGCAAAAGGCGTGAGCAAGGCGTGGGCCCGGATGGCCGAGGAGCGCGTCTACAACGCGCACATTACGCAGAAGTGAAAACGTCTTATAATTCGCGCTCACCGCTCAAGGTGCGCTCAGCCTGTCTTCCGGAGCTCACCGGCTGGAGCCGCTTCAGGCCGAAAAAATACTCCAGGTGCATCGCAAAACGCGAATTGCACGACACATCGGCCCCAACTAATCGACCCTTCGCAGCCATCGTGTAGGAAAAACTCCTACACGAATGACGGATTAATCCGTCAAACAGGCTGGGTGTCTGTCCGATTTTCGTCCGCTCCCCCTTTCGACACAATGCTCGCAAGACCAGAAACGAGCCGATTCGTGCGGTTTGAGTGCGCGCGTTCGAGCAAACGTTTCCGTAACGGCCTGACCAGCCAGATACACCCGGGGGAATCATGAGCGCGACAAGCGAAATGCTCAATGAGATAAGAGAAGTCAACCTGTCTTATCTTCTGCTCGCGCAGCGTCTGCTGCGTGAAGACAAGCCGATGGGCATGTTTCGCATGGGGATTTCGGACCAGCTAGCCGATGTGCTCGCCAATCTGTCGTTGGCGCAGACCGTCAAACTGGCCGCGTCCAATCAGGTGTTGTGCCGCTTCCGTTTCGATGACCATGCCGTGCTGTCCGCTCTGGCGGACAAAGGCAAATCCAGCGCCGTGGCCCAGGCGCATTCCGCGATCCTGATGGCAAGCCAGCCGGTCGAGCAACTCAACTGATGGCCGGTTGCAGCTCGACATTCAATCAAGCGCTCAGGACGTGGGAATCGCGAATAGATGGCCTATAAAAGTGTTGTGCTGGAAGTCAGGGAAATCACTCTCGCCATCGAACTGATCGAACTCGGCGCGCGTCTGCAATTGCTGGAAGCAGAAACCAGCCTGTCGCGCGACCGGCTCATCAAGCTGTACAAGGAACTGAAAGGGGTGTCGCCGCCCAAGGGCATGCTGCCTTTTTCGACCGACTGGTTCATGACCTGGCAGCCGAACTTTCACTCCTCGCTGTTCTACAACATCTACCGTTTCATGGCCGACCACGGCGGCTGCGCGACGATCCAGTCGATCGTGAAGAGCTACCGGCTCTATCTGGAACATGTCCAGTTGCACGACGACGAGCCCGTGCTGAGCCTCACCCGCGCGTGGACGCTGGTGCGCTTTTTCGACTCCGGCATGCTGCAATTGACCGCCTGCTGCCGCTGCGGCGGACATTTTGTCGCACACGCGCACGATCCGCAGCACGCGTTCATCTGCGGACTCTGCCAGCCGCCTTCGCGTGCCGGTAAGACAAAGAAATTCGCCGACGCTCGCGCCCGCGAGAGTCTTGCCGCGCTAGAGGTTTGACACGCGGCGTGGCCGCTGCCTCGTGGGCCGCGGCCCGCATCCTTACGGCTCGGGCCTCCCGGCCCGTTCGCTGCGCGCGAAGCGGGATTCCCCAGCCTCTGGTTTACACCGGAGCGACGAGCCGCTTTTCCACCAAAGTTTTCTGCTCCGTTGCCGTAAACCAGATTAACGACGGTCACCGTCGCTTCTTTGTGAGGGCTCGGCAGTGCTGATTTTCGTGGGAACACTCGTGACGCTTTTGTCCGTTTTCGGCGGTTACGCGCTGGAAGGCGGCCATCTTGGCGCGCTGTTGCAACCCGTCGAAGTGCTGATGATCGTGGGCGCCGGGGTCGGTGCGTTCATTCTCGGCAACGGAATGAAGACGATCAAGGCGACACTGCGCGTCATTCCGACCCTGTTCAAGGGCGCGAAGTACAACAAGGACGTCTACATGGAGCTGATGGCGCTCCTCTACGTCCTGCTGGCCAAGGCGCGTAAAGAAGGCACGCTGACGCTGGAGGCGGATATCGACGATCCGTCTAAGAGCCCGATCTTCACCCAGTATCCGAAGATCCTCGCCGACAAGCACATCGTCGAATTCCTGACCGACTACCTGCGCCTGATGGTGGGCGGCAACATGAACGCGTTCGAGATCGAAAGCCTGATGGACGAGGAGATCGAGACGCACCACCAGGAAGGCGAGGCGCCCGCGCACGCGCTGACCAAGGTCGGCGACGCGATGCCGGCGTTCGGGATCGTGGCCGCGGTGATGGGCGTGGTGCACACCATGGCCTCCGCCGACAAGCCGCCCGCGATTCTCGGCGAGATGATCGCCCAGGCGCTGGTCGGCACCTTCCTCGGGATTCTGCTTTCGTACGGGCTGATCAGCCCGCTCGCGAGCGTCGCCGAACAGCGCGTGACCGAGTCGACCAAGATGTTCCAGTGCATCAAGGTGACGATTCTGGCCAGCCTGAATGGTTACGCGCCGGCGATTGCCGTCGAATTCGGCCGCAAGGTGCTCTTTTCGACCGAACGCCCGTCGTTCGCCGAGCTGGAAGAGCACGTGCGCCGTGTGAAGGCCAAGTAAGCGGCGCCGGGGATCGAATCGATGAGCAAGGATAAAGACCGCGCCATTGTCGTCAAGCGCGTCGCGCCGAAAAAGGGCAACCACCACGGTGGCGCCTGGAAGCTCGCGTACGCGGACTTCATGACCGCGATGATGGCGTTCTTCCTGCTGATGTGGCTGCTGAGTTCGGCTTCCACTGTGCAGTTGAAGGGCATCGCCGACTACTTCAACCAGCCGTTGAAGGTCACGCTGTGGGGCGGCGATCGCAGCGCGCAGGATTCGAGCATCATCAATGGCGGCGGCCGCGACATCTCGACCGACCAGCAAGGCGTGACGCGCACCACCGACGGTTCGATCACCCGCGCCGAACACACGGTCGCGCACAACGACGACGATTCGTCCAAACAGTCGCAGGGCGAGCTGGAGCGGCGCGAACAGGTGCGTCTGCACGACCTGCAGGTCAAGCTGATGGCCGCGATCGAGGCGAACCCGGTGTTGCGCCAGTTCAAGCAGCAGATCCGCATCGATTCGACGCTGACCGGCTTGCGCATCGAAATCGTCGACTCGCAGAAGCGGCCGATGTTCGCCACCGCGAAAGACGTGGTCGAACCGTACATGCGCGACATCCTGCGCGAGATCGGCCACACGCTGAACGACGTGCCGAACCGGATCATCGTGCAAGGCCACACCGACGCCGCGCAATACGCGGGCGGCGAGAAGGGCTACAGCAATTGGGAACTGTCCGCGGACCGCGCCAATGCGTCGCGCCGGGAGCTGATCGGCGGCGGCATGGACGAAGCGAAGGTGATGCGCGTGCTCGGCCTTGCGTCGACGCAGAACCTGAACAAGGCGGACCCGATGGATCCGGAGAATCGCCGCATCAGCATCATCGTATTGAACAAGAAGTCCGAGGACGCGCTCGATCACGACGACTCCACGACGACCACCTTGTCGGACGACGCAGCCGGCTCCAAGCCGTTGCTGCAAAAGATTGGGCAACCGGCGACGGTTGCACCGAAGTTGCCGGCGGCGGCGCCGGCGGCCCAGTAACAGATAGCGGCCGCCCGGCCGGTGCAGGCGCCTCCCGGGCGCGCACGGTCCGGCGGTCCATAGCGTGAGTGCAGCGAGGTTTTTATGATCAGGCACATCCTGGCAATCGACGATTCGGCGGCGATGCGGCAAATTCTCGCCGCCACGCTGACGACAGCCGGCTATGAGGTGACGCTCGCGGCGGACGGCAACGAAGGGCTCGAGAACGCGCTCGCGATGTCGTTCGATCTGGTGTTGACCGATCAGCACATGCCGGGCAAGACCGGTCTCGATCTGATCGCGGCACTGCGCACCAACCCGGCTTATCAGGTCACGCCCATCCTCGTCCTCACGACGGAATCGGGCGAGCCGTTCAAGGAGGCGGCGCGGGCCGCGGGGGCGACCGGCTGGATCGAAAAGCCACTCGACCCCGACATGTTGACCGAACTGGTGGCGGCGCTGGCCGAACCGGACCACGCGTAAGCGCCACCCTTAAACCAGTTTTAGAAGCTCTCGAAGCAGCGGCACGGCAGCCCCGGCCTAGACAGGAACTCTCGCGGTGACCCAGGCATGACACTCGACATCACTCAGTTCTATCAGACGTTTTTCGACGAAGCGGACGAACTGCTCGCACAGATGGAGCAGTTGCTGCTCAATCTCGACATCGCACACCCGGACCCCGAGGACCTCGCGGCGATTTTCCGCGCGGCGCACTCGATCAAGGGCGGCGCGGCGACGTTCGGTTTTACCGCACTGACGGAAACCACCCACATTCTCGAATCGCTGCTCGACCGCGCGCGCAACAACGAACTCGTGCTGCGCAAGGACATGATCGACACGTTCCTCGAAACCAAGGACGTGTTGTCGGGCCAGCTCGCCGACTACCGCGCGAGCGCCGAGCCGGACGCCGCGGTCGCGAAGGCGATCTGCGCGAAGCTCGAACAGTTGCATGCGGAAAGCCGCCAGGGCGGTGTGCCGGCGCAAGCCGCCGCGCCCGCGGCACCGGCCGCACCGGCAACACCGGCCGCACCCGCAACAGAGGCGGCGGCCGGGAACGGCACGCCGCCGGAACACGTCGTCGACCAGGCGGTGCAGGACGCGACGGGTGAATGGAACGACGGCGAACCGGCACAGACCGGGCAAGCCGCAGGAGCCGGCGACGCGGATGGCGCCGGCCCCCATCTGAAAATTACGCTACGGGGCGTGGGTGAGAAGGACCAGGAACTGCTGGCCGAAGAGCTCGGCAACCTGGGGAATATTGTCGGGCAGGTCAAGAGCGGCGGCGATCTGACGCTGTGGCTCCAGACCGATGTGACCTCCGACGACATCATCGCCGTATGCTGTTTCGTGATCGACGAAAGTCAGATCGTGATCGGCCGCGGCACCGCACCGGCGGACGACTCCCAGCAAGGCGAACCTGGAACGCCGGACGCTGAGGTTTCGTCGCCGGCGCAGGCAGCACACGCGGAACCGGCGGGGCAGGCAGCATCGTCGGCGCAGGCGGCCCACACTGCGGCCCCCGCGCACACGCACGGTTTGTTCGACGCACCGGCCGCGGCACCCGCTGCGGCCGCAGCGGCGCCTGCCGCGGCGAGCGCGGGCACAGCGGCCCAACCCGCCGCGGCCGAACAGGACCGCAAGGCCGCACGTCCGGCCGCGGCGGCCGGCGGCGCGGAAGGCAGCTCGATTCGCGTCGGCGTCGAAAAGGTCGATCAGTTGATCAACCTGGTCGGCGAACTGGTGATCACGCAGGCGATGCTCGCCGAGACCACCAGCACCTTCGATCCGGCGCTGCACGATCGCCTGTTCAACGGGATGGCGCAGCTCGAACGCAACGCGCGCGATCTGCAGGAAGCGGTGATGTCGATCCGCATGATGCCGATGGATTACGTGTTCAGCCGCTTCCCGCGTCTGGTGCGCGATCTGGCGGCGAAACTCGGCAAGGAAGTGGAACTCGTCACGTTCGGTCAGGCGACCGAACTCGACAAGAGCCTGATCGAACGGATCATCGATCCGTTGACCCACCTGGTGCGCAACAGTCTCGACCACGGCATCGAAACCGTGGAAGCGCGGCGCGCGGCGGGTAAGGATTCGACCGGCCAACTGGTGCTTTCGGCGGCTCACCACGGCGGCAACATCGTCATCGAAGTGAGCGACGACGGCGCGGGCCTGCGCCGCGACAAGATTCTCGCGAAGGCGGCCAAGCAGGGCATGCAGGTCAGCGAAAGCATGACCGACGACGAAGTCTGGAACCTGATTTTCCTGCCGGGCTTCTCGACGGCGGAGCAGGTCACGGACGTCTCGGGACGCGGCGTCGGCATGGACGTGGTGAAGCGCAACATCCAGTCGATGGGCGGCCACGTGGAAATCACGTCGCACGCCGGCAAGGGCAGCACCACGCGCATCGTGTTGCCGCTTACGCTGGCGATTCTCGACGGCATGTCGGTGAAGGTCGGCAACGAGATCTTCATTCTGCCGCTGAACTTCGTGATGGAGTCGCTGCAACCGCGCGCCGAAGACATCTACACCGTGGCCAACGGCGAACGCGTGGTGCGCGTGCGCGGCGAATATCTGCCGCTCGTCGCATTGCACGAAGTGTTCAACGTCGAAGACGCCAAGCGGGAACCGACGCAAGGCATCGTCACCATCATGCAAACCGAAGGGCGCCGCTTTGCGATGCTGATCGACGAGCTGGTGGGACAGCAGCAGGTGGTCGTGAAGAATCTGGAAACGAACTACCGCAAGGTGCACGGCATTTCCGCCGCGACCATTCTCGGCGACGGCAGTGTCGCGCTGATCGTGGACGTGGCGGCGCTGAACCGCGAGACGCGCAACGCGCACGGCGCAATGAGCCTCGCATGATGAACGCAGCGAACGTAGTACAGGCAACGCTTACTCAACTCAACTCATCCCAACCGTTTGGGGGCTAACGTGGCAGAAGTCCAATCCATCAATTCGGGCGTCGCGAACGCGAGCGCTAACGCGAGCGGCACGAATGGCCGCCGTGACGCGCAGCAGGCAGACGCCGGCGGTCAGGAATTCCTCGTCTTCACGCTCGGCGCCGAAGAGTACGGCATCGATATTCTCAAAGTGCAGGAAATCCGCGGCTACGACAACGTGACGCGGATCGCCAATGCACCCGAGTTCATCAAAGGCGTGATCAATCTGCGCGGCATCATCGTGCCGATCGTGGACATGCGCATCAAATTCCATCTGGGCCGCGTCGAATACGACCACCAGACCGTCGTGATCATCCTGAACGTCGCGCATCGCGTGGTCGGGATGGTGGTGGACGGCGTGTCGGACGTGCTCACGCTCGCCACCGACCAAATCATGCCGGCGCCGGAATTCGGCGCGACCCTCACGACCGAGTACCTCACGGGTCTGGGCACCGTCGACGGCCGCATGCTGATCCTGATGGACATCGAAAAGCTGATGACCAGCCGGGAAATGGCGCTGATCGAATCGCTCGCCGCGTAACGGCACGCTTCGTTCGGGTAGTGGGCAGGTAGTAAAAAACGGGCAGCAAACGGGCAGCAAACGGGCAGCAACAGGTAGCACGTCGGTTCGTAACAGGGAGCGTCGAGATGCTGAGCAGGTGGTCGATTCGCACATCGCTGACGGTGGTGGGGGTCATTCTGGTGGCGCTGACCGTCGTGGTCGGCTCTCTTGGTCTAACCGCCTTGAACGGCGCAAGCCGGTCGCTCGACCGGCTCTCGCGTGGCGATCTGGTCGCCATTCATGCGCTCGACGACGCGTCTGCGTACCTGTTGCGTTCCCGTCTCGCGATTGACCGCTTCAACACGCTGTCGGCCGCGGGCAACGCGGACGAAGCGAAGAAAGCGATCAACCGCGCGCAGGAACTGCTGACGAAGGGCAACCAGAGCTGGCAGCTCTATCAGGACGCGCCGAAGACCGGCATCGATCAGGCGCTGCTCGACGACGTCGTCGCCAAACGGGCCAGCCTGATGCACGACGGCGTGGATCCGGAGTTCGCGGCGCTGACCGCGAACGACATGGCCGCGTATCACGCAATCGCCGATACGAAGATCAGCCCGATGTTCATCGCGTACGACACCGCCGCCACGGGTGTCGTCAACGCGTTGCAGCAAAACGCGGTGGATCAGCAGGCGCGCGCGCAAGCGCAGATCTCGACGATGACCACGCTGATCATGGCCGTCACCGCGCTCGCATTGCTGATGGTAGTGGGGATCCGCTTCGCGCTGCGCGGCCTGATCGTGCAGCCGCTCGCCGACGCGACCGCGTGCTTCGAGCGGATCGCTTCGGGCGATCTGTCCGCGCGAGTCGACGTGTTCAGCCGCAACGAGATCGGGCGGCTCTTCGCCGGCATCAAGCGGATGCAGGACAGCATGTCGACGATGGTGAGGGCGGTTCACAGCAGCACCGAATCGATCGACACCGGCGCGCGCGAAATCGCAATGGGCAATACCGATCTGTCGCAACGCACCGAGCAACAGGCCGCTTCGTTGCAGGAAACCGCGTCGAGCATGGAGCAGTTGACCGGCACCGTGCGGCAGAACGCAGAGAACGCACGTCAGGCGAGCCAGCTGGCCGTCAACGCGTCGGACATCGCGACGCGCGGCGGCTCGGTGGTCGGCGAAGTCGTCACGACGATGCAGGACATCGCGGCCAGCTCGAACAAGGTCGTCGACATCATCGGCGTGATCGAAGGGATTGCGTTCCAGACCAATATTCTGGCGCTGAACGCCGCAGTGGAAGCGGCGCGGGCCGGTGAGCAGGGTCGCGGCTTCGCGGTGGTCGCGGGCGAAGTGCGCAGCCTCGCGCAGCGCAGCGCCAGCGCCGCGAAGGAAATCAAGGGATTGATCGGCGACTCGGTCGACAAGGTGCAAAGCGGCTCGGCGCTGGTCGGCCGCGCGGGTACCACGATGGAAGAGATCGTGCAGGCGGTGCGCCGCGTGACCGACATCATGGGCGAGATCAGCGCGGCGTCGGAAGAACAGTCGGGCGGCATCGAACAGGTGAATCGCGCGGTCGTGCAGATGGACGAAGTCACGCAGCAGAACGCCGCGCTGGTCGAACAGGCAGCGGCAGCGGCGGCGTCGCTCGAAGAGCAGACGCGGCAGTTGCAGGCGGTGGTGGGCGTGTGGAAGGTGGCGGCCGGCGACGGCGATGGCAGCGCTCGCGTCAATGCGAGCGCGGTGCGCAGGAGCGGCGGCGGGAAAGCGCCGGCGCTCAAGGCGGCGTCGGCTCACACCGCAGCGCATCCGGCCGCGCAAGCCGCATCGAACGCGGCATCGAACACAGCGGCGGCAGAAAGTCCGGCCGCGCTTCAGCCCCCAAAAGCGGCTGAAGCGCGCGCCGCACGCGTCGAGCCGGCGCTGAAACCGAAGTCCGCTCGCGCGGCATCCGAACCCGCAGCACGCCCGGCCGCGACAAGCGTGGCGTCGGCGGGATCGGATTCGGACTGGGAAACGTTCTAGGAACGCGGCACAGACAACATGCAGTCATTCGGCATCTCGCTCCGCGTGGGGCGAATCATCGAAGCACGCTTGCAACGCGTGTCGCGGGCCGACTGCGTGTTAGCGGTACTCGCGCAACAGCGCGGCCCCGCGAAAAAAATCCCTTTCGCCGATGGCGGTTACGTCGGCGAAAAGCGGGATGGCTCGTATTGCAGGCAGGAACTCTGATGATGGCAACGCGCGCACAACAACGCCCTGACAGGGCGGAGCCGGTCAAAGCCGGCGAGCAAGGACGGGATTTCGAATTCACGTCGGCGGATTTCGCTCGTATCCGCGATCTGATCCACCGCAGCGCGGGCATCTCGCTGTCGGATCATAAGCGCGATATGGCGTATAGCCGGCTTGCGCGCCGTCTGCGAGCGCGCGGACTCGACACGTTCAAGCAGTACCTCGATCTGCTCGAAGCGGAAAACGATCCGGCCGAGTGGGAAGCCTTCACCAATGCGCTGACCACCAACCTGACCGCGTTTTTCCGCGAAGCGCATCACTTCCCGATTCTCGCCGGGTTCGTGCCGCGCCGCGCGCAGCCGGTTTCGGTGTGGTGCTCGGCGGCCTCGACCGGCGAGGAGCCGTATTCGATCGCGATGACGCTGATCGAAGCGCTCGGCGACAGCGCCGCGCGTCAGGCCACGGTGCTCGCCACCGATATCGACACGCAGGTGCTGGCCAAAGCCGAAGCCGGCATGTACCAGTTCGACCAGGTGAAGCATCTGTCGCCCGAGCGCCTGAAGCGCTTCTTCCTGAAGGGCACCGGCGCGCATGCCGGCATGGTCAAGGTGCGCCCGGAAGTGCGCGCGATGGTGCGCTTCGAGCAACTGAATCTGACCGACCGCGATTACCAGTTGCGCTCGCAGTTCGACGCGATCTTCTGCCGCAACGTGATGATCTACTTCGACAAGCCGACGCAGGCGCAGGTGCTCGCGCGCTTCGAGCCGTTGATGAAATCGGGCGGCCTGCTGTTCGCCGGTCATTCGGAAAACTTCACCTATGTGACGCAGGCGTTCAAGCTGCGCGGCCAGACCGTCTACGAACTCACGCGCGACACGGCGAGCGCGCCGGCACGTGCGGCGGGCAGCGTGGGTAGCACGAGCAGCACGGGTCATGCGACGACCGGCGGGGTGACCGTATGAGCACCCGTCTGCCGATCGCGACCAATCTTTATTTCGACAACCACTTCCAGCGCCCCGGCGTGAAGCTGTTGCCGAACGAGTTCTACACCACCAGCGAAGACATGGTCCTCGTCACCGTGCTCGGCTCGTGCGTCGCGGCGTGTATTCAGGACCGCACCGCGGGCATCGGCGGGATGAACCACTTCATGCTGCCGGACGACGGCGCCGACGTCGGCCAGGCCGCGTCGGATTCGATGCGCTACGGCGCGTACGCGATGGAAATGCTGATCAACGAACTGATCAAGGCCGGTGGCCGGCGCGAACGCTTCGAAGCGAAGGTGTTCGGCGGCGGCGCGGTGCTGGCCGGCATGACGACGATGAACATCGGCGACCGCAATTCGGAATTCGTACGCCGCTATCTGGCGCTCGAAAAGATTCGCATCGTCGCCGAGGACTTGCAGGGCAATCATCCACGCAAGGTCGCCTTCATGCCGCGCACCGGCCAGGTGATGGTGAAGAAGTTGCGTTTGCAGCAGGAAGCGGGCGTGGCCGAACGCGAACAGGCGCTCGTGCGGCAAAGCGCGGAAGCGCGCGCCGAGCGGCTCGCGGCGGCGCGCAAACGGGTCGAACTGTTTGCCACGCCGGCCGCCGCGCGTCCGAAGGTCGAGCTGTTTTCTTCGTCTGCCGCAAGACCCAAGGTCGAATTGTTTTCGAACGGCGCAGGCACGCGCCCAATCAATTCAAACAACGCCAGAACTACAGAGGAGGCGTGAGCGCTGTGCAAAAGATCAAAGTACTGTGCGTCGACGATTCGGCGCTGATCCGCAGCCTGATGACGGAGATCATCAACGGCCAGCCGGACATGACCGTCGTGGCGACCGCACCCGACCCGCTGGTCGCGCGCGATCTCATCAAGCAGCACAACCCGGACGTGTTGACGCTCGACGTCGAAATGCCGCGCATGGACGGTCTCGACTTCCTCGAGAAGCTGATGCGCCTGCGGCCGATGCCGGTCGTGATGGTGTCCTCGCTGACCGAGCGCGGCAATGAAATCACGCTGCGCGCGCTGGAACTCGGCGCGGTCGATTTCGTCACGAAGCCGAAGGTCGGCATTCGCGACGGCATGCTCGACTACTCGGAAAAGCTCGCCGACAAGGTCCGCGCCGCGGCCCGCGCGCGCGTGCGCCAGGCCGCGCCGGTGCAGCACGCGGCGACGCAGGCGGCGCATGCGCCTGCCGCCGCCCCGCTGTTCAACAATCCGCTGCTCAGTACCGAGAAGCTGATCATCGTCGGCGCGTCGACAGGCGGCACCGAAGCGATCCGCGAAGTGCTGGTGCCGCTGCCGCCGGATGCGCCCGCCGTGCTGATCGCGCAGCACATGCCGCCCGGTTTTACAAAATCTTTTGCGCAACGCCTCAATGGTTTGTGCCGGATTACCGTTAAAGAGGCAGAGCACGGCGAACGCGTGCTGCCGGGACACGCGTATATCGCGCCCGGCCACGCTCACCTGTTGCTGGCCCGCAGCGGCGCGAACTATATTGCTCACCTGTCGGACGAGCCGCCGGTGAACCGGCACCGTCCTTCGGTCGACGTGCTGTTCCGTTCGGCCGCGCAGCATGCGGGCAAGAACGCGGTCGGTGTGATCCTGACAGGAATGGGGCGCGACGGCGCCGCCGGACTGCTGGATATGAAGAAAGCGGGGGCGTACACCCTCGCGCAGGACGAAGCGAGCTGTATCGTGTTCGGCATGCCGCGCGAAGCGATCGCGCTGGGTGCCGCGGACGAAATTGCGTCGCTGCCGGAAATGAGCCGGCGTGT
Organism: Paraburkholderia xenovorans; assembly: GCF_046030735.1. GTDB lineage: Bacteria > Pseudomonadota > Gammaproteobacteria > Burkholderiales > Burkholderiaceae > Paraburkholderia > Paraburkholderia xenovorans_A. The sequence continues at coordinate 32,150 of NZ_JAQQBV010000027.1, read as the reverse complement.
GATGGCGCGTCTGTCGTCGATGGGTGATCGCGTACAGCGGGTATGATGCGCGGGCCCGACGGCGAGCGCCAGGCACGGGACCGGAGTAAGAACGCCGGTCGACACTGGTTGGACTGAACTGGCGGTCATGCGCCGCATCATGGATCAAGCAAAGGGAATGAAATGGATAAGGGAATGAAGATTCTGGTGGTTGACGACTTTCCGACGATGCGCCGGATCGTCCGCAACCTCCTCAAGGAGCTCGGCTACTCGAACGTCGACGAAGCGGAAGACGGCCAGGCCGGTCTTGCGCGTCTGCGTGGCGGTACTTACGACTTCGTGATTTCCGACTGGAACATGCCGAACCTCGACGGTCTGGCCATGCTCAAGGAAATCCGCGCCGACGCGCACCTGACGCACCTGCCGGTGCTGATGGTGACGGCCGAATCGAAGAAGGAAAACATCATCGCGGCGGCCCAGGCCGGCGCGAGCGGTTATGTCGTCAAGCCGTTTACGGCCGCGACGCTCGACGAGAAGCTCAATAAGATTCTCGAGAAGATGGCCAAGACTGGGAGCTGATGTGAATCTGCCGACCGACGCGCAAGGCGCCGAAGCGGGTAACGATAGCGGCGACTTCGCGTCCGACCGCATTCTCGCCCGCATTGGACAACTGACGCGCACGCTGCGCGACTCGATGCGGGAGCTTGGGCTCGACAAACATGTCGAGCGTGCGGCGGAAGCCGTGCCCGACGCTCGCGATCGTCTGAAGTACATCGCGAACATGACCGAGCAGGCGGCGGAGCGCGTGCTGTCGGCGATCGACATCGCGAAGCCGATCCAGACGCAGTTGCAGCAGGACGCGGCTGAGCTCGATGCGCGCTGGGAAAAGTGGTACGAGGCGCCGATCGAGCGCGAGGAAGTGCGCGCGGTGATCAAGGACACGCGCACGTTCCTGAGCGGCGTGCCCGAAGCGACTACCGCGACCAATACGCAACTGATGGAAATCATGCTGGCGCAGGACTTCCAGGATCTGACCGGCCAGGTCATCAAGAAGATCACGGACGTCGTGTACCTGATCGAGCAGCAGTTGCTCGGCGTGCTGGTCGAGAACATCGCGCTCGAGCGGCGTCAGCAGTTCGCGGCGAATGCGGCGGCGTTGGCGGCGGAGCCGTCGTCGACCGGCAGCCCGGAAGGTCTGCTCAATGGTCCGCAGATCAATCCGGAAGGCAAGACGGACGTGGTGCAGGACCAGTCGCAGGTCGATGATCTGCTGGCGAGCCTGGGTTTTTGAAGCGGGCATAAAGCGGGTATGAGCCGCGGGCACTGGCTCGCCAGGTGCGCGGCAATCCTCCAGAGCGGAAGTACAAAGGCAGACACATAGCAAGCCACGCGCCCGCGCGTGGCCGCTTCCTTTCGTCATGAAAGCACAGGCATACTACGGGCACCAGCAGCGGCGCGGCTTTCCGGTGAGCGGTCGGCACAGGGCGATGACACGTTGAAGAAGCCTTCCTCCGTGTGACGAAAGCGGTGTCGTATGATCTGCCTACATGCGGCCGGTTCGCACGACGTGCGCACCGGGCGGCAGCAGCTTCACGGGAGGAGCCTTGCTATGCGGAGTCGTTTACGCCGCGCCGTGTGCATCACGGCGTTTGCCTTGCCCTGTTCGCTTATCGCCGTGCCAGCCGCTCATGCGGCGCTAGGCGGCGCCCCAATGACACCCCCGGCCGACGCGTCGGTTTCTTCACGCGTCGTGCAAGGCGTTGCGCGTTCCGCGTCCAGCGCCGCTTCTTCAGCTTCTGCCACCGCTTCACTCTCTTCTTCCAGTTCCTCGTCTTTCACCGTGCGTGAGACCACGTTCGGCAACGGCACCGTGGTGCGCGAATATCTGGCCGCGGACGGCTCGGTATTCGGCATTGCGTGGCGCGGTCCGCAAATGCCGGATCTGAACGACCTGCTCGGCAGTTACTTCCCGCAATACGTGGCCGGCGTGAAAGCCGTGCGCGCGGCGCGCGGCGGCGGCCGTGGCCCGGTTGCGGTCGATCAGACGAGCCTCGTGGTGCGCTCGGGCGGCCACATGGGCGCCTTCAACGGCCAGGCCTGGCTGCCGCCCGCGTTGCCCGCCGGCGTCAGCGGTTCCGACATCCAGTAACGCGAGGACAGAACGATGCGAACCATGCGTATTGCTTTGAAGCTCAAGGGCTGGATGCAGGCCGCAGCGGCCGTGGCGTTGGTATCCGCGGTGGCGGCTTGCGGCGGTGGCGGCGGCGGTGACAACAACTCCAGTTCGGGCGGCCTGAACGGCGGTTCGCTACCCGCGAGCCCGACCCAGCAGCCGATCGCCGCGAACGCCGCCAACACGGTGCCGATCACGGTCGGCCCGGGCGTGCAGGGCGTGATCAATATTCCGACGGTGAGCGTAACGATCTGCGCGCCGGGCTCGGCCGCGAACTGTCAGACCATCAACAACATCCAGGTGGATACCGGCTCGTTCGGGCTGCGGGTGGTCAGCTCCGTGCTGAGCAGCTCGCTGATCAATGCGCTGCCGATCAACACGATCGGCACGGGCGGCGCGCAGCTCGCCGAGTGCGCGACCTTCGCGGACGGCTACACGTGGGGCACGGTGCGCAACGCCAGTGTGTCGATCGGCGGCGAGACGACGACGGCGGCCATCCCGTTGCAGATCATCGGCGATCTGTCCGCGAGCTCCGTGCCCGCGCGCGGTTGCGGCAGCGGCTCGGCGGAGAACACGGTGAGCGATCTGGGCGCGAACGGTATTCTCGGCATCGGCACGTCGCCGACCGACTGCGGTGCGACCTGTGCGAACGCGGCAACCGCTGCCACGTACAGCAACTACTTCGCGTGCCCGGGCGGCACGTCCTGCACGCGTACCGCGGTGCCTCTCGCACAGCAGGTCGCCAATCCGGTCGCGCATTTCCCGGTCGACAACAACGGTGTGATCGTGCAGATGCCGCCGGTGTCGAATACCGGTTCGCCGTCCGCGGTCGGCACACTGGTGTTCGGGATCGGCACGCAGGCGAACAATCAGCTCGCGGCCGCGCAGACCTTCACCACCGATGCTTATGGCGATCTGAACAACAGCGTCTATAACGGCACGACAGTGCAGGCGTTTCTGGATTCGGGCTCGAACGGCTATTTCTTCGCCGACAGTTCGCTCGCGCTGTGCGGCAGCAATTACCCGGGCTTTTACTGCCCGTCGTCGGCGCAGACCCGCAACGTCAATCTGGTGGGACTGAACGGGGCGAAAGCTACCGCCAGCATCGGCATCCTGAGCGCGGCGACGCTGTTCAGCAACGCGGGCAACTACGCGTTCAACGATCTGGCCGGGCAGATCGGCGGCAACAGCAGCTTCGATCTCGGCCTGCCGTTCTTCTATGGCCGGTACGTCTATTACGGCCTCGACCAGACGGCGACCGGCGGCCCGGCGCCGTTCGTCGGGTATTAGCCGCGCGCACGCCGGCTGAGCCGCGCCGCGGCCAGCCGGCGGCCCGCATCGAGGTGCGGGGCCGCCTGTTCCATCCCTCGAAATACCCCCCTTTCTCCGCCCTTATCCGCCGATCAGCGCTTGCATCGAGCGGGAATAATCGCTCTCACTGGAAAGAGGCGCCGTGCCTCGTCCCACCGGATGGAGAGCTTTTGTGGCAGAGGACAGCGACCTCGAAAAAACCGAATCAGCCACCCCCCGGCGCCTGCAGAAGGCGCGCGAGGAAGGGCAGATCGTGCGTTCGCGGGAGCTGTCGACGTTTGCGCTGCTGAGCGCGGGATTCTTCGGCGTGTGGGGGATGTCCAGCAGCATCGGCGAGCATTTGCAGCAGATGTTGCGCGCGTCGTTCACGTTCGATCACGCGAGCGTGTTCGAAACCCGGCGCATGCTGATCGGCGCGGGCGCCGCGGGCCGCGAAGGCCTCTACGCGCTGCTGCCGATTCTCGCGTTTACCGGCGCCGCCGCGCTGCTCTCGCCGCTGGCGCTGGGCGGCTGGCAATTGTCCGCGAAAGGCCTCGAGCCGAAGTTCAACCGGCTCAACCCGATCACCGGCCTCGGCAAGATTTTTTCGATCAACGGGCCGATCCAGCTCGGCATGTCGCTCGCGAAGACGCTGGTGGTGGGTCTCATCGGCGGGACGGCGATCTGGAATCGCCGCGAGGAGGTTCTCGCGCTCGCGACCCAGCCGCTGCATCTGGCGCTCGCCAACACCGTGCATCTGATCGCGGTCTGCTGCGGGATGACGGTGGCGGGCATGTTCGTGATCGCGGCGCTGGACGTGCCGTATCAGCTCTGGCAGTTCCACAAGAAACTGCGCATGACGAAGGAAGAAGTGAAGCGCGAACACCGCGAAAGCGAAGGCGATCCGCACGTGAAAGGCCGGATTCGCGCGCAGCAACGGGCGATTGCCCGCCGCCGGATGATGACCAACGTGCCGAAGGCCGACGTGGTGGTGACCAACCCGACGCACTTCGCAGTCGCGCTGCAGTACACCGACGGCGAGATGCGCGCGCCGAAGGTGGTCGCCAAGGGCGTGAACCTGGTGGCCGCGCGGATTCGCGAGATCGCCGCCGAGAACAACGTGCCGTTACTGGAAGCGCCGCCGCTCGCGCGAGCGCTGTATCACAACGTCGAATTGAACCGCGAGATTCCGGGGCCGCTGTATGGCGCGGTCGCCGAAGTGCTCGCGTGGGTGTATCAGTTGCGACGCTTCAAGACCGAGGGCGGCGAAAAGCCGGTCACGCCGACCGACTTCGACGTGCCCGCGGAACTCGACAAGGGCGGCGTATCGGATGAAGAGGCGAACGAGGAAGCCGCCGACACGCTGAACCCCGCCGCAAACTCTGCTAACGACGACGCTTCAGGAGCCTCCGCATGAACGCTCGCGCCGGATTCCTGTCCCGACGGCCGGATGCCTTGAGCGGCACCAATTTGCGCGCCCTCGCCGGGCCGGTGCTGATCTGCATGATCCTCGGCATGATGATCTTGCCGTTGCCGCCGTTCCTGCTGGATCTGCTGTTCACCTTCAACATCGCGCTTTCGGTGATGGTGCTGCTCGTCAGCATGTACACGATGAAGCCGCTCGACTTCGCCGCGTTCCCGAGCGTGCTGCTGTTCTCGACGTTGCTGCGCCTGTCGCTGAACGTGGCGTCCACGCGGGTCGTGCTGCTCGAAGGCCACACCGGCCCGGACGCGGCCGGCCAGGTGATCGAGTCGTTCGGCCACTTCCTCGTGGGCGGCAACTTCGCGGTCGGTATCGTCGTGTTCGTTATCTTGATGGTCATCAACTTCATGGTGATCACCAAGGGCGCGGGGCGGATCGCGGAAGTGTCCGCGCGCTTTACGCTCGACGCGATGCCCGGCAAGCAGATGGCGATCGACGCCGACCTGAACGCCGGCCTCATCAACGAAGAACAGGCTCGCAAGCGCCGTCTGGAAGTCTCCCAGGAAGCCGAGTTCTACGGTTCGATGGACGGTGCCAGCAAGTTCGTGCGCGGCGATGCGATCGCCGGCTTGCTGATCATGGTGATCAACATCGTCGGCGGGCTGATCGTCGGGATCGTGCAGCACGGGATGGACTTCGCGTCCGCGGGCAAGACCTATACGCTCCTGACGATCGGCGACGGTCTCGTCGCGCAGATCCCGTCGCTGGTGATCTCGACGGCCGCGGGTGTGATCGTGTCGCGCGTGGCCACCAACGAAGACATCGGCACGCAATTGACCGGGCAGCTGTTCACGAACCCGCGCGTGCTGGTGATTACCGGCTGCATTCTCGTGCTGATGGGCCTGATTCCGGGCATGCCGCATTTCGCGTTTCTGATTCTCGGCGGCGGTCTGATCCAGCTCGGCCGCACGATGAAAAAACGCGCCGAGGACCGCAAGAACACCACCGCGCTGGTCGACGTCGCACCGGCCGCGATGACACCGGTCGAGAACACCGAAGCCAGCTGGGACGACGTGACGATGATCGACACGCTCGGCCTCGAGGTCGGCTACCGGCTGATTCCGCTCGTCGACAAGAACTCGGACGGCGAACTGCTCAAGCGGATCAAGAGCATCCGCAAGAAGTTCGCGCAGGAAATCGGCTTCCTGCCGCCGGTGATCCATATCCGCGACAACCTCGAATTGCGGCCGAACGGCTACCGGATCGCGCTGAAGGGCGTCGAAGTGGGCGTCGGCGAGGCGTATCCGGGCCAGTGGCTCGCGATCAACCCGGGACAGGTGTCCGCCGCGCTGCCGGGCGTGCCGACGCAAGATCCGGCGTTCGGGCTGCCGGCGATCTGGATCGATACGAATCTGCGCGAGCAGGCGCAGGTGTATGGCTACACGGTGGTCGATTCGAGCACCGTGGTGGCGACGCACCTGAACCATCTGGTGGTCACGCACGCGTCCGAGCTGCTCGGCCGCCGCGAAGTGCAGGCGCTGCTGGAGCGGATGCAGAAGGACACGCCGTCGCTGGTCGACGATCTGGTGCCGAAGTCGCTGCCGCTCACCACGCTGCAAAAGGTGTTGCAAAACCTGCTGGAAGAAGGCGTGCCGATCCGCGACATGCGCACGATTCTCGAAGCGCTGTCCGAACACACGCCGAAGATCACCGACGCGCACGATCTCACGGCCGCCGTGCGGCTCTCGCTCGGCCGCGCGATTACGCAGCAATGGTTCCCCGGCACCGGCGACATGCAGGTGATGGGCCTCGATTCGAATCTCGAACGCGTGCTGTCGCAGGCGCTTTCCACCGGCGCGAATCCGGGTCTCGAACCGGGCCTCGCGCATACGCTGCTCACCGAGACGCAGAAGGCGATGACCCGCCAGCAGAACCTCGGGCTCTCCCCGGTGTTGCTGGTGCAGCACGCGCTGCGGCCGATGCTCGCGCGCTTCCTGCGGCGCAGCCTGCCGCAGTTGAAGGTGCTGTCGTATGCCGAAGTGCCGGACACCCGCAACATCAAGGTGGTGAACCTGATCGGCTCGCACGGCTGACGCGGGTGGCCAACTCCGGCTGGCGGCCGTTGACCCGCGGAATGAAAACCGGCGCTTTTCGAGCGCCGGTTTTCATTCCGGCGCGTGATTTTCCCTGCTGGGAGCGACTGGCGGAGTACATGCCGCCCGCGTGAAGACGCCGCTCGGCGCCGCACTGCGGTCTGTTTCAAACCGCCGTGCGTGTGAATCGAAGGGCGTGTCCATCGCCCGAATTGCCCGCCTTTACCCGTCTTTATCCATCGATCGTCACTCGAAGGGTTTCGCAATAATGGTCTCAATGGGAAGCGGTATGTTGCCGGTCCGTTAGTCCGTTTACCTCATCGGGGGTCCAGCTTGAACATTCGTAAATTTGTCGGTGCTACCAGTCGTGATGCTTTGCGTCTCGTCCGTGAAGCGCTGGGCGCGGACGCAGTCGTCCTGTCCAATCGCACGATGGATGACGGCAGCGTCGAGATCGTCGCACTGGCCGATAGCGAGCTGGCGGCGATCTCGCCGAAGGTGCCGCGCAACGGCGCGCTCGCGTCGACGAATGGACTGGCCGCCCACACGACGTCCGCTTCGTCCGCCGCACCGCGCGCGTTGCCCTCGATGCACGCGAATCCTTATGCGAGCGGGATGCCGGATGTGTTTTCGTCAGTGTTCGGCGCGAGCCCGGAAGCCGGCGCGGAAAACCTGAGCAGCCATTCCACCTATGCCGACGACGCCGACGACGCCCTCGTCCCGGCCGCGCCGTCGAGCGCAGCAAAGGCCGCCAAGGGCGCCGCACCGAAAGCCGCATCGCCGGGCGTGTCCAGGGCGCAAGCAGCCGGATCCGCTGCACCGTCCGCATCGCAACCGATCAAGCTCAACCAGCCCAGCGCCCGCGCCGCCGCAACCCGCCTGACCGACGACCTGCGTGCCGATCTGCTGAAGGCGGCAGGCGTGCCGGCCGGCTCTGCCGCGCTGGCCGCGAAAGCCGACACGCCGCGCACGATGGCCGAATCGAATCCGTGGCTGATCGACCATGCTCGCCGGATCGCCGCGGAACAGCAGGAACAGGGCGCGTACAGCGCGCGCGCTGCCGCGATGACGCCGGCCGCCGCGATGGCCAAGGGCCTCGGCGCCGCTGTCGAGCCCGGCATGCAAGCGTCGCACGCAGCGTTTGCCGCCGACAAACCCGAATGGGCCCGCGAAGCCGCGCAGGTCGCTGCCCGCCGCTCCGCGCTGAAGAATGCCGCGGCGCAACCCGTCGGCGACGACAGCCGCACGCCGGCTTCGGTCGCCGAAGCGATCAAGGCGCGCATGGAGCAGGTGGTCAACGACACCGTGATGAGCGAACTGTCGTCGATGCGCGGCATGATGGAAGAACACTTCGCCGGTCTCATGTGGGGCGACCGCCAGCGCCGCAACCCGGCGCGCGCGGCGCTCACCAAGCATCTGTTCGCGGCAGGCTTCTCCGCGCAGCTCGTGCAGATGATGGTCGACAACCTGCCCGCCGAAGTCGAAAACCTGGACGGCGGGATGGACTGGGTGCGCTCGGTGCTCGAGTCGAACCTGCCGGTCATGGAAGACGAAGACGCGCTGATGGAGCGCGGCGGCGTGTTCGCGCTGATGGGCCCGACGGGCGTCGGCAAGACCACGACCACCGCGAAGCTCGCCGCGCGCTGCGTGATGCGCTTTGGCGCAAGCAAGGTGGCGCTGCTCACCACCGACAGCTACCGGATCGGCGGCCACGAACAACTGCGCATCTTCGGCAAGATTCTCGGCGTGTCGGTGCACGCGGTGAAAGACAGCGCCGACCTGCAACTCGCGCTCTCCGAATTGCGCAACAAGCACATCGTGCTGATCGACACGATCGGCATGAGCCAGCGCGACCGTCTCGTGTCCGAGCAGATCGCGATGCTGTGCCGCGCCGGTCAGCCGGTGCAACGCCTGTTGCTGCTCAACGCGACCAGCCACGGCGACACGTTGAACGAAGTCGTGCAGGCCTACCAGCGCGCGCCGGATCAGCAGCCGCTCGCCGGCTGCATCCTGACCAAGCTCGACGAAGCGACCAATCTGGGCGGCGTGCTCGATACGGTGATCCGCTACAAGCTGCCGGTGCACTACGTGTCGACCGGTCAGAAAGTGCCCGAGAACCTGTATGTCGCGACGAGGAAATTCCTGATCAAGAGCGCGTTCTGCATTCCGCGCGACAACTCGCCGTTCGTGCCGCACGACGACGACATTCCGGCGTTGCTATCCGCGCTGTCCGCGCGTTCGACGGCCGAATTGCACGAGGTGCGCTTTGGATAAGCTCATCTCCGATCAGGCGGAAGGACTGCGGCGGCTGCTCGCGAAGAGCGGCTCGCGTGTGATTGCGGTGACGGGCGGCACGGCGAGCGTCGGCTGCACGACGACCGTGGTGAATCTCGCGGCGGCGCTCGCGCAGCAGGGCAAGGACGTGCTGGTGATCGACGAATGCCTCGGCGCGCGCTCGGTGGGCGCGGCGCTCGGCGGCTTGCGCGGCGCCGGCAATATCGCAGCGGTGGTGCGCGGCGAGATGCACCTCGACGACGCCGCCGCGCGTCACGCGCTCGGCTTTTCCGTGCTGACGGCCTCGCGCAGTGATCGCGAAGGTCACTCGTCCGCGCAGTTGGATGTGCTGTTGCACGGCTCGGCCGACATCGTGCTGATCGATGCGCAACTGGACCCGCAAGGCCATTTGTCGCCGCTCGCGATACTGGCGCACGACGTGATGATCGTCACGCGCGTGGCCGCGCAGGCGATCACCGACGCCTACGCGTGCATGAAGCGCCTGCACTATGCACACGCGCTCGCGCAGTTCCGCGTGCTGGTGAATCACGTGCTCAGCGTGGAAGACGCGCATACCGCGTTTGCCAACCTGGCCGGCGTGGCGGGGCGCTATCTGGCGGTGGCGCTGGAAGACGCCGGTTGTATTGCCGCCGATGTGCGGACGGCGCGGGCGCAGGAGTTGTCGCGGTGTGTCGTCGACGCGTTTCCGTCGACACCGGCCGCGCGAGACTTCCGGCACCTTGCCGCCGAGTTGCAGTACTGGCCGATGCGGCCAGCGATGTCGTCGCAAACGCGCTGGATGGCGCCTGCGACAGTTACAGCGGCGCAACACGCCGACCAACCGTCTGCGCAGCACGCCTGAGAGGCGGCACGAAGACAAGGGGAGCACGATGTATAACGCTCAGGGAAAGATTTCCCAAGCCGATGTTCTGACCAAGTATGCACCGCTGGTGCGTCGCCTCGGCTTGCAGCTTGTCGCCAAGATGCCGGCGAGCGTCGATCTCGACGATCTGATCCAGGCCGGCATGATCGGGCTGCTGGATGCGGCCGGCCGCTATAAGGAAGACCAGGGCGCGCAATTCGAGACCTACGCGAGCCAGCGGATTCGCGGCGCGATGCTCGACGAATTGCGCAGCAACGACTGGTTGCCGCGCAGCTTGCGGCGCACCTCGCGCGAGGTGGAAACGGCGGTGCACAAGGTCGAGCAGAACCTGGGCCGCTCCGCGAGCGAAACCGAGATCGCCGAGCATCTGCAAATGCCGCTCGACGAATATCAGTCGATGCTGCAGGACCTGCACGGCAGCCAGTTGATCTACTACGAAGACTTCGACCGTTCCGCGGACGACGAACCGTTTCTCGACCGTTACTGCGTCGATCATTCGGACCCGCTGTCCGCGCTACTCGACGACAGCCTGCGCTCGGCGCTGGTGGAAGCGATCGACCGCTTGCCGGAACGCGAGAAGCTGCTGATGTCGCTCTACTACGAGCGCGGAATGAATCTGCGAGAAATCGGCGCGGTGATGGAAGTGAGTGAATCGCGGGTGTGCCAGTTGCACAGCCAGGCCGTGGCCCGCTTGCGCACGCGTTTGCGCGAAATGGCCTGGGCGAACGCCGAGGCGACCTGAGGTTGCGGCGAGCGGTTCAACTGCGTTGAGGTTCGGGCGGCGGCGCGCCCGCGCTATTTCAAGCCCGCTTTATGCGTCCGCCATTGCATGCTCGGCGGCCAGCGCGAGAAACGCCGAACGCGACATGCCGCGCGCCTGCGCGTAAGCGTCGATATCGTGCACGAGCGCCTCGGGCAACGAGATGTTGATGCGCACGGCTTTCTTCAACGCCGGGATGTTGCGGGTGGTGACGAACCCCCAGACAAAGCCCGCGTAGTCCGGATTGCGCCGGTGTTCTTCAAGCGTGAGACGCTCGGGGATCGGCAGTCCTTCATCGAGCAGCGTGTCCAGATGCGCCTCGATTGCCTCCTTCGCGTTCGCGTAGGCTTGTTCCAACGAATCGCCCGCCGAATGGCAGCCCGGAATATCGGGCACCACTACACCGAACGCGTGCTGCGAGTCACCCGGTTCGATGGCGATGGGGAAAATCAGATTTTTCATTTCAGGCCTGCCTGTTTCAGGATGCTGTTCAGCGTGCCGGGCGGAAGATCCTTTTTCGGATGCGGGATGGTCACGAGACCGGCTTTTGACGCGTGGCGGAAATGATGGTGACTGCCCGATGTCCGGATCAACCGCCAGCCATCCGCTTGAATGAGTTTGACGACCTCGGTACTGTTCATTGCGTATTCCTCGAATCATACACACGATTACACAACCTCGCTAGTGGGTAAGACCTCGCCGTTTGCTCGCTCCGGGTAGCGTGGAAGCTGTCCAGAGCGGCGAGGAACCTCAGTGGGGGGAATCGGTGATTTCAACGCGGCGCGGCAATTTGCGCCACCTGGCCGAATGGCCAACGGGGCGAAAGAGGGCGATGTGGGGATGGTCGAAAAGCAAAAGGGCTCGTCGGTCGAAGACGAGCCCTTTATGTTTGGCAACAGGGAAAACGATCGGCGAGCTTTGTACCGCTAGCTAAACGAAGCTGAATCGAAGCCTGAAACCGCTCACACCGTCGCTTGCGCCGGAATCCGGCCGTCCGGTCCGTAGAAACCGGCCTTTTGCGGCACGGCAACCTGCAGCGCCGTCAGCGCGCGCTGGTTGTAGTCCATCCGGATGCGGATCAGTTCGCCGTTGCTGGTATTGGTGCGCCGCGCACGCTCAGCGGCCTTCTGCAGCAGCGACCACTGTTCGGAGAGCCGCGCGTCGGCGCTGGCCGCCAGCTCCATACCGGACCAGCCGGACGGCAGCCCCATCTCGGCCAGTTGCGCGTCGCGCGCGGTCTCGAGATTGGCGAGCACACCGATCAGTTCGGTTTTCTTCTCGACGATCGGCGGCAATTGTTCCAGCGGCGACAACGCGGTCAGCGCCCTGGTTTCGAGCGCCAGAATCGAGGCGAACGCCTCGACGGCCGTATGTTCTTCGATGAGGGTGGCAAGCAGGGCGTTTTTCATCTCAACAACTCGCTGAGCACGACGGCTCGCGCGCAATCCGCGAGCCGGGTTGGTCGAATGCCGCCCGGCAATTCACCGTACTTCGATGTGTCGATCAGTTGCCGGTCGACGAGGTTTTGCTTTGCAACAGTTCGCGCGCCGTGTTCAGCACGCCGTCGGCGATCTTGCCGGAGTCGATCGTCAGCGAGCCGTTCTTGATGGCCTGCTTGATCGACTCGACGTGCGCCGTGTCGATATCGGCCGAGCCCGACGCCGCGAGGCTGCGCAGATGCTGCGACAGACCCGACAGGCTGACGCTGGCGTCGCCCGAACCGCTGGTGGTGGCCGTCGAGCTCGTGCTCGCGGACTGCGCGTTGTTGTTCCCGGCCGCCGCGTCGCTGGCTTGCGGGCGGGACAAGGCGTCTTTCAACGCCGGCAGATTCGAATTGGTTGTGGAATCGACTTTCACGATTGGCTTCCTGAACGATTTGATCCTGATAACGGCAACCGGTGATCAAAACTTTAGCGTAATCGCTCGAGGTTTTGCCTTGTCTTTCAAGACGATCCGGCCCCTTGGGCACTCGTTCCGGCACATCGGCGAGCCGCGCGCCGAGCCGGCTCATAACTGGATCTCCACCGTCGAACCGTCCTTGACGATGCCAGAGATGATCTGGCCGTTGGCGGTCTTGACGCGCACCTGCTGGCCCGGCGACGCGTTGTTCATCGCGCTGCCTTCGGCCGAGATCGAGAAGCCGTTGCCGGCCGCGACGACGCGCACCGTCTGGCCGATCGACACCGACGACGCGCTCTTCAGCATGTCGACGCGCAGCGGCATCCCGCCCGCGATGCGCACCATCGACACCGAGCCGATCGCCTGCGACGGGTCCGTGACGATCGCCTGCGGCAAGCCGGCCAGATCGCCTTCGCGCGCGACGAGGTCGGCGGCGCTCAGCACTTCGCCCGGCGCCATCGCGCGGGCGGCCAGGTAGTAGGTGGCGTGCAACGAGATGCGCGCTTGCAGATAGATGGTCCACGGCCGCTCGCCGGCACAGCGCACGCCGACGGTCGTGCGCCCCCACAGGCGGGCGCCGGTCGGCATGAACGGCTCGAGCATCGTGCAGGCTGCGAGGCCGCGCGGGAACGCCGGCGCGACGGTGATTTCGACCTTGCCGGGCAGGCCGGTGGATTGCTGTTGCAGGAAGGCGAGCGCCGCGCCGCGGATCGCTTCGGCGTCCTGCTGGCCGGGAAGCGTGGCGGGTGCTGCCACCGGCGCGGGGCGCAGGTTCTGTTGCGCGATGGCGGCGGGGACAGGCCGTGTCGCCTGAGCGCGGCCGATCGTGGCGGGCATCGGCATCGGCGCGGAAGTGGGCATCGCTGCGGTGGCGCTGGTCGCGGCTTTCGGCGCCGCGACCGCCGGGTTCGCAATGGGCTTGCCGTTTGCACCCAACTGCGGCGGTTCACCGCGCGACGCGAGACTGTCGAAGCCGGCCGCAGATGCGCCACTGGAAGCCGTTTCGACACCGTTGACGCCGCTGGCGGCCGCGCTGGCGGCCACATTGGCGGGCGCATTGGCAGCCACCGGCTGCGAGCGCGCCGCTTGCCCGGCGGTGTTCTGCTGCGGCGCGGGCGTCACCACGACCGGCACCGCCTGACGCGAGCCCGGCACGAGGTTCACCCGTGCTACGCCACCCGCCGCAGTCGCGCTGCCGGGTGCGGGAATCGTCACCACGCCGTTGGCGTCCGGCTTGAAGTTGGTGCGGATCATCGCCGGCGCGGCGGGGGCTTCGTCCGAGCCGGGAATCACGATCGAGCCGCTCGTATTGGCCGCACGCGTGAACTGATCGGTGTCGCGCGAAGCCGGGCCGCGGCCCAGCGACTGCGCGGTCGCGGCGGCCAGCGTCGCGGCGTTGCCGACGCGCTTCGGCGGCGCGGCTTCCAACTGTTGGGCGAGATCGGCCAGCGCCGCCGGATTCTTTTCGCCCGGACCCGGGATCACGATCGGACCGCCGGCGTCCTGAGCCTTCGCGACGGGCGGCAGCAGCACGATACCGCCCGCGACCCAAACCGCCACGTTCACGATCAAGCGAACCAGCAGCCGGGACGCCCGGCGCGCGCCGCGCCGCATGGCGAGCGCACCCACGCGATGCGCCGCCGCCGCGCGAGGCGCGCGGTGCGTCAGATCGGAAGTGGGGTGGTCCATGGTGTTTCTCCGTCGAATGCATCAGTACGCCTTGCATTCTAGTGAGCGCCCCCTTTGCGCAAACGTTGAATAGAAGCCCCCTTTCCCGGTTATTCGTCCGATTGCCGCTTGCGTTCGGCCCATAAGATGCACCTCATGCAAAAAGGTCTTCCCGTTTTGCGCGAGTCTCATGAGAGACGCACACGGGAAGCCTCGGGAACCTACTCCGGAGATTTCCATGCTGGACAAACTCGATGCCGATTTCGCCTTTGGCCGTGAAGCGCTCGACGTGCGCGCTTACCGTCAGGAACTGCTGTCGTCGAACATCGCCAACGCCGATACCCCCGGGTACAAGGCGCGCGATGTCGACTTCGCTTCGTCGCTCGCCGGCGCGCTGAAGAAAACCGGCGGCACCGTGGGTACCGGCGCGTCGAACAGCGCGCCGCTCGCGATGACGCAACCGGCCGGCGTGACGAGCGGCATGTCGATGGTGTCGACGTCGCCCGGACATATGTCCGGCAAGACGACGCTGACGCCGACAGGCGGCACGCCCGACAACTACGGCAACCTGCAGTACCGCATTCCGACGCAACCGGCGCTCGACGGCAACACGGTCGACATCGACACCGAGCGCGTGCAGTTCGCGGACAACACCGTGCACTTCGAAGCGGGCATGACGATGGTGTCGGGGCAGATCAAAACGATGCTGGCGGCAATCCAGTCGGGCTCGTAATAGCCGGCGCCGCGCACAGGCACGCAAGAGACACGCAAGAGACAGGCAGTACGCAGGAACAATCGCTACGGGACTTAACTTGGGCCGGCTCGAGCCGGGACAAAGGCGTTGCATGGGATCGGGGGTTGGCACTCAGGCGCCGACCCCGATCGACACGGGAGAAATCAGGAAACCATGCCATCTTTAATGAACATTTTCGGTGTTGCCGGCTCCGCGATGTCCGCGCAGTCGCAACGGCTCAACGTGACGGCGTCCAACCTCGCCAACGCGGACAGCACGACGGGCCCTGACGGTCAGCCGTACAAGGCCAAGCAGGTCGTGTTCGCGGTGAGCCCGCTCGGCGGCGCGCGTTCGGGCTCGGGCCAGCAGATCGGCGGCGTGCAGGTCACCGGCGTGGTCGACGACCCGACGCCGATGAAGACCGCGTACGACCCCGGCAATCCCGCGGCCAATCCGGACGGCTACGTGACGCTGCCCAACGTCGACCCGGTGCAGGAAATGGTCAACATGATCTCGGCCTCGCGCTCGTACCAGGCCAACGTCGAGACCTTGAACACCGCTAAAACCCTGATGCTTAAAACGCTCACGATCGGATCTTGAGGAGAGCTCCTTGACCACCAACACCACCATCGGCAGCAACGGGACGAACGTCTCGCAAACGCTGCTCGATACGATGAACGGCACGAAGAGTGCATCGGGCTCCACGAGTTCGACGAGCAGCAGCGCGTCCGGCACGTCGGCGACCGATCTGCAGAACACCTTCCTGCAACTGCTGGTCGCTCAGTTGAAGAACCAGGATCCGACCAATCCGATGGACAGCTCGCAGATGACCTCGCAGCTGGCGCAGATCAACACGGTGTCGGGCATCAGCCAGTTGAACACCACGCTCAGCTCGCTCGCCACGCAGATGTCGGCGGGCCAGCAGTCGCAGGCCGCGCTGCTGATCGGCTCGACCGTACTCGCGCCGGGCAGCACGGTGTCGGTCGCGAGCGGCAAGGCCGGCGCGTTCGGTGTGCAGCTTGCCAACTCGGTGAGCGATCTGCAGGTGGTCGTGAAGAACTCGGCGGGAACGATCGTCAGCACGATGGACTTGGGCAAGCAGTCGGCCGGCACGATTCCGGTGGGCTGGACGCCGACCGACTCCGCCGGCAACCCGCTGCCCGACGGCACCTACACGGTCAGCGCGGTGGGCACGATCAACGGCCAGCAGGCCACCGCGACCACGCTCGCGGGCGCCACGGTGCAAAGCGTCGTCATGCAGCCCAACGGGACGCCGGGTCTCGTGTTGTCGAACGGTACGACGGTCGGCCTGACCAGCGTCGCCGCCATCCTCTGATTCAGATTCAGTCAATTACGACTTTCCAGATACGGAGACCGTCATGGGTTACCAGCAAGGTTTGAGCGGTTTGTCGGCGTCGTCGAGCGATCTCGACGTGATCGGCAACAACATTGCCAACGCGAACACGGTTGGCTTCAAGAGCGGCGCGGCGCAATTCGCGGACATGTACGCGAATTCGGTGGCCACCGCGGTGGGCAATCAGGTCGGCATCGGCACGAAGCTCTCCGAAGTGCAGCAGCAATTCTCGCAAGGCACGATCACCACCACCAACCAGGCACTCGACGTCGCGATCAACGGCAACGGCTTCTTCCAGCTGTCGGACAACGGCTCGCTGGTGTACTCGCGCAACGGCGTGTTCCAGCTCGACAAGAACGGTTTCATCACCAACGCGCAAGGCCTGCAACTGATGGGCTATGCGGCGAACAGCGCGGGCGTCATCAACACCGCGCAAACCGTGCCGCTGACCGTGCCGACCGCGAACATCGCGCCGCAGGCCACCACCAAGATCGCCGCCGGCCTGAACCTGAACGCGCAGGACGCGCTGATGCTCGGCACGCCGACCGTGACTTCCGCGCTGACGCCCAGCGGTCTGACGACCACCGGCGCGACCATCACGAACACCGCGTCGGGCACGAACAACGACAACTACACCGTGGCGTTCAACGCGACGGCCACGCCGCCCACCTACACGGTGAGGGACAACACGCTCGGCACGACTACCGCCGCCGCACCTTATACGGCCGGCACGGCGATCTCGCTCGGCAACGGCCAGACGATCACGTTCAACGGCACGCCGCTCGCGGGCGACAGCTACACGATCGCGCCGACGCCCGTGGCGTTCAACCAGAACAGCTCGACGACGTACAACTACTCGACCAGCACGACGGTCTACGACACGCTCGGCGGCTCGCAGACGGTCAACATGTATTTCGCGAAGACGGCCGCCGGCACGTGGAACGTGTACGCGGGCACGTCGACCGGCACCGCGCAACTGGTCGGCCACGCGAACTTCAACTCGTCGGGCACGCTGCTCAGCACGACCGACGCCGCCGGTGTCGCGACCACCACGCCGTTCGCCTTCAACTTCTCGATCCCGACCACCGACGGTTCGTCGACGCCGCAGAACCTGACGCTGAACATCGCCGGCACGACGCAGTACGGCGGCAAGGACGGCGTGAACTCGCTGCAGCCCGACGGCTACGCAGCCGGCACGCTGACGAGCTTCACGATCGGCGCCGACGGCACGCTGACCGGCAACTACTCGAATCAGCAAACCGCCGCGCTCGGTCAGATCGTGCTCGCGAACTTCTCGAACCAGAACGGTCTCGTGAACCTCGGCAACAACGAATTCCAGCAGACCTCGGCTTCGGGCGTCGCGCAGATTTCGGCGCCGGGCTCGACCAACCACGGCGTGCTGCAAGGCGGCGCGGTGGAAAACTCGAACGTCGATCTGACGAGCGAGCTGGTGAATCTGATCACCGCGCAACGCAACTATCAGGCGAACGCGCAGACGATCAAGACCCAGCAGACCGTCGACCAGACCCTGATCAACCTGTAAGCGACCGGGACTAACCCATCATGGATCGGCTGATCTACACCGCGATGTCGGGCAGCGCGCAAGCGCTCGAACAGCAGGCTATCGTCGCCAACAATCTGGCGAATGCATCGACCACCGGATTTCGCGCGCAACTCGCGACTTTCCGTGCGGTGCCGATGTCGTTCGGCGACGGCAGCACGATCAACGACAACACCACGCGTACCTTCGTGCTGTCGTCGACGCCCGGCGCGGATTACACGCCGGGGCCGATCCAGCAGACGGGCAACCCGCTCGACGTGGCGATCGAAGGGCCGGGCTGGCTGTCGGTGCAAACCGCCGACGGCAACGAGGCCTACACGCGCGCCGGCAATCTGCACATCGACGAAAACGGTCAACTGGTGAACGCCACCAATCAGGTGGTGCTCGGCAACGGCGGTCCGGTTTCGGTGCCGCCGGGCGCGGAGATCACGATCGGCAAGGACGGCACGGTGTCCGCGCTGACACCTGGGGATCCGCCGACGGCCGTGGTGACCGTCGATCAGTTGAAGCTGGTGAATCCGGATCCGCAAACCATGACGCGCGGCGACGACGGCCTCTTTCGCACCGCCGACGGCAATGCCGCCGACGCCGATCCGACCGTCACACTGGCGCCGGCTTCGCTCGAAGGCAGCAACGTGAATCCGGTCAGCGCAATGGTCGCGATGATCACCAATGCGCGGCAGTTCCAGATGCAGACCAAGCTGCTGGAAAACGCCGACAAGAACGATCAGTCCGCCAACCAGCTGCTCAGCTTTAGCTAACGGTTGCTTCGGGTTTCGCCCGGGTACCAAGGAGAACAATAGTGAATCGCTCGCTCTACATCGCCGCCACCGGCATGAATGCGCAACAGGCGCAGATGGACGTGATTTCGAACAACCTCGCGAACGTCAGCACCAACGGCTTCAAGGGCTCGCGCGCGGTGTTCGAGGATCTGCTGTATCAGACCGTCCGTCAGCCGGGCGCGAATTCGACGCAGCAAACCGAACTGCCGTCGGGTATCCAGCTCGGCACCGGCGTGCAGCAGGTGGCGACCGAGCGCCTGTACACCCAGGGCAGCCTGACGCAGACCGGCAACTCGAAAGACGTCGCGATCAACGGCCAGGGCTTTTTCCAGGTGCAACTGCCCGACGGCACGACCGCCTATACCCGCGACGGTTCGTTCCAGACCAACGCGCAGGGCCAGCTCGTCACGTCGAGCGGCTATCAGGTGATTCCGGCGATCACGCTGCCGAACAACGCGACCTCGCTGACCATCGGCAGCGACGGCACGGTGTCGATCACCGTCGCCGGTTCGACCAACAGCCAGCAGCTCGGCTCGATGCAGCTCGCCACCTTCATCAACCCGGCCGGTCTGGATGCGAAGGGCGAAAACCTGTTCTCGGAAACGGCTTCGTCGGGTGCGCCGAACGTCTCGCAGCCCGGTCTGAACGGCGCCGGCTCGCTGAATCAGGGTTACGTGGAAGCATCGAATGTGAACGTGGTGCAGGAACTGGTGAACATGATCCAGACGCAGCGCGCGTACGAAATCAACAGCAAGGCCGTGACGACCTCCGACCAGATGTTGCAGACCCTCACGCAGATGCAGGTTTAAAGCGTAGGGCCTGGGCAATAAGACGGCCCCCCAACCTGTGGCTTCGCGCCAGCTCCCAGAGGGGGCGCGAAAACTTGGGGCGGCCCGGCGTTTTCTAAGGCGGTAATCAAGATGTCGCAATTCACTCGCAATCCGGTTCATTCGCGCACCGCTCAGGCGCTCGTGCAGCTCACGCTGCTCGCGGCCCTGGGTGGCTGCGGCCTCGCGCCGAAGCAGCCGATCACGCAGCAGCCGATGACGGCGCTGCCGCCGATGCCGCCGCAAGCGCAATCGCCGGGTTCGATCTTCAACCCGGGCTATGCCGGCCGGCCGCTGTTCGAAGACCAGCGGCCGCGCAATGTCGGCGACATTCTGACGATCGTGATTCAGGAAAACGTCAACGCGACGAAGTCGTCGGGCGCCAACGCCAATCGCTCGGGCAGCACCAATTTCAACGTGCCGACCGCGGGCTTCCTCGGCGGCCTGTTCGGCAAGGCCAATCTGAGCGCGACCGGCGCGAACGTATTCAACGGCACCGGCGGCGCGAATGCGTCGAACACTTTCAACGGCACGATCACCGTCACGGTGACGGGCGTGCTGCCGAACGGCAACCTGATGGTGAGCGGCGAAAAGCAGATGCTGATCAACCAGGGCGACGAATTCGTGCGTTTCTCCGGCGTCGTGAATCCGAACACGATCTCTAACCTGAACGCGGTCTACTCGACCCAGGTGGCCGACGCAAAAATCGAATACTCCGCGAAGGGCTATCTCAACGAGGCCGAGAACATGGGCTGGTTGCAGCGGTTCTTCCTCAACGTGTCGCCGTGGTGATCATGCGTACCGTTCTTTTCCGCATCCGCCCCCGCTCGTTCGCGCTGCTTCGACGCGTCGCGCAGTTCGGCCGCGCGCTGGCTGTCGTCGCGCTCGCGTGTGCCGCGCTGCCGGCGGCAACGCCCGCGCATGCCGAGCGTCTGAAGGACCTCGTGCAGATCCAGGGCGTGCGCGACAATCCGCTGATCGGCTATGGCCTCGTCGTCGGACTCGACGGCACCGGCGACCAGACCACGCAGACACCGTTCACTACGCAGACGCTCGCCAACATGCTGGCGAACCTCGGCATCTCGATCAACAACCAGGCGGCGGGCTCGACCAACCAGCAGTCGTCGCTGTCGAACATCCAGTTGAAGAACGTCGCCGCGGTGATGGTGACGGCGGTGTTGCCGCCGTTCGCGCGTCCCGGCGAAGCGATCGACGTGACCGTGTCGTCGCTCGGCAATGCCAAGAGTCTGCGCGGCGGCACGCTGCTGCTCACGCCGCTGAAGGGCGCCGACGGCCAGGTGTATGCGCTCGGCCAGGGCAACCTCGCAGTGGGCGGCGCCGGCGCGAGCGCGAACGGCAGCAAGGTGCAGGTGAACTCGCTGGCCGCGGGCCGTATCACCGGCGGTGCGATCGTCGAACGCGCGGTGCCGACCTCGGTGTCGCAAGCGGGCACGATGCAGCTCGATCTGAACGACATGGACTACGACACCACGCAGCGCGTCGTTGCCGCGGTCAACAACGCATTCGGCAGCGGCACCGCGGTGGCGCTCGACGGCCGCACGGTTCAACTGCACGCGCCGTCCGATCCGGAACAGCAGGTCGCGTTCATGGCGCAATTGCAGAACCTCGACGTGAAGCCGGCCCAGGCCGCCGCGAAGGTGATCCTGAACGCGCGCACCGGCTCGATCGTGATGAACCAGATGGTCACGTTGCAGAACTGCGCGGTCGCGCACGGCAATCTTTCCGTGGTGATCAACACGCAACCGGTGGTGAGCCAGCCGGGTGCGTTCTCGAACGGTCAGACAGTGGCGGCGCGCCAGTCGCAGATCCAGTTGAAGCAGGACAACGGCGCGCTGAAGCTGGTGAGCGCCGGCGCGAATCTCGCCGACGTGGTGAAGGCGCTCAACGCCCTCGGTGCGACGCCCGCGGATCTGATGTCGATCCTGCAGGCCATGAAAGCGGCGGGTGCTTTGCGCGCCGACCTGGAAATCATCTAAGGAAGACAACAGATGAATTCGGATACGACCAATTCCACGAACTCCGCCAATGCCGCCAGCATGGCGAACGACCTGACGCAGCGCTTCGCGCTCGACGTTCAGGGCTTCGGCAAGCTGAGCGCGCAGGTGAAGGCTTCGCCGCAAGCAGGCATGAAGATGGCCGCGCAGCAATTCGACGCGGTGTTCACGCAGATGATGCTGAAGAGCATGCGCGATGCGACGCCGCAGGACGGTCCGTTCGACTCGCACGACAGCGCGACCTTCACGTCGATGATGGATCAGCAGTTGTCGCAGCAGATGTCGCAGAAGGGTATCGGCGTGGCCGATGCGATGATCAAGCAACTGATGCGCAATCAGGGCATGCAGGTCGGCGGTGCGGGCGGTGCAGGCGGTCTCGCCGGCATGGCCAACGCATTGGGCGGCGGCAGCGGCGGCGATGAAGGCCAGACCGCCGCGCTGAACGCGCTCGCGAAGGCTTACGGCAACGCGCAGGCGAACGGCCAGTTGGCGATGGGCAAGGGATACTCGGCCAACAGCGCGCTCACGCCGCCGTTGAAGGGCGACGGCAGTTCGCCGAAGGTCGACGCATTCGTCGACAAACTCGCCGAGCCGGCCCAGGCCGCGAGCGCGGCGACCGGCATTCCGGCGCGCTTCATCATCGGCCAGGCCGCGCTCGAATCGGGTTGGGGCAAGAGCGAGATCAAGAAGGGCGACGGTTCGACCAGCCACAACGTGTTCGGCATCAAGGCGACCGGCGACTGGACGGGCAAGACGGTGTCGACCGTCACCACCGAGTACATCAACGGCAAACCGCAGCGCGTGGTCGAAAAATTCCGCGCGTACGACTCGTATCAGGAAGCGATGACGGATTACGCGAGTCTGCTCAAGGGCAATCCGCGTTACGCGCAGGTGATCAATTCGGCGCATGACGTGAACGGCTTCGCCACCGGCATGCAGCGCGCCGGTTATGCGACCGACCCGCATTACGCGAAGAAACTGATGTCGATCATGCAGAAAATGGGTTGAACCGCAGTTAATGCGCACGGCGGTTCGATTCAGCAGTTCGATTTACGCAGTTGATTTAATCCGCTTGAAAAGCATGCACGCGACGGGGCCAGGTGCATAACAAGACGGACGAGGCCGGCTGCCTGCGGGCAGCCGGTCGAGCCGCATAGTGTGCAGTACGCGTACGATCTGTGAATCAACCGGTCACGCGGATTTCAGCGCACGGATTTATCGGCGTTTAACGTTTGCGGGAAATATTTCATTACCGGCCCCTAAATTTTGGCGGGCGGCTGCCGCTAATCAGTTAGACCCGATACCGGAAAGCGCTGTAATGTCCGGTTGAATGCGCGTGCCGCGGTCTGGTTTCAAGACCGCGCGAAGGCTTCGGCAGGAGCCCTGGGCACGCGCCCGCAAGAACATGCATACCGGCAAGCCCATGGATACTAACCAGTCGAACGCGCAGACCGAAGCGCCCGGCGAGCTGCACGCCGCGCAAGACGAGAGCGGTCATGATTTTGGTCGTCGCAATCCGCTCGAAATCGGCGTTCAGTTGCGCAACCTCGTGAATCGAGGTGATTTCCTCACCGTTCAATACGCGGGCGGCCAGCTTGTCACGCGCCTGCTGGATGTCGACGTACGCGCACGCACCTTCACGTTCGATTGGGGCGCGCTCTCCGAACAGAACAAAGGCTTGCTGTCGGCGCCGCGCTGCCAGTTCCATGCCGCGCCGGACGGCGTGCGCGTCGAGTTCGCCACCGACACGCCGCGCGAAACCCGTTTCGAAGGACTGCCCGCGTTCGAGGCGGACTTCCCCGAGGTGCTCTTTTACGTGCAGCGTCGCGAGTATTTTCGCGTCGACGCGCCGATCCTCGATCCGTACATGTGCATCGGCCGTTTCCCTGAAGGCGACACGTTCCGCTTCGAAGTGCACGATCTGTCGCTCGGCGGCGTCGGCATGCGCACTGCGGACGAGCGCGTGGCCGAACTGCCGATGGGCACGAGGCTGCTGGATTGCGAACTGTCGCTCGGCTCGCTCGGCAAGCTGTCGCTCGATCTGCAACTGGTGTCGCACCGTTCCACCGCGTTGCCGAACGGCACGCAGCGTTATCAGCTCGGCTTCCGTTTTCTGACGCTGCCCGGCAGCGCGGAAAACACGCTGCAACGGCTGATTACGCAACTCGAAATGAAACGGCGCTCGCTGGTGCGCTGAGCAATCCGCGTCGAAGCCGCCCTCAATTTTTTCCCTTGAGGGCCGTTAAACAGGAAGTTCAAGTAACGCGGCGGCATGGCTACGCTGTCGCCCTTCAGGATGACGCATGTCGAGCAACCTCATTAATCTTGGCCTCAGTGGACTGAACGCAGCCCAGTGGGGGCTCAATACGACCGGCCAGAACATCAGCAACGCGTCGACGCCGGGCTATACACTCGAAACGCCGGTCTACGCGGAAGCAGGCGGCCAGTACACGGGTTCCGGTTATCTGCCGCAGGGCGTCTCGACCACGACCGTGACGCGCCAGTACAGCCAGTATCTGACGACCGAGCTGAACAACGCGCAGAGCTCGGGCAGTTCGCTGTCGACGTACAACTCGCTGATCTCGCAACTGAACAACCTGATCGGCCAGCCGACCGCGGGTGTCGGCAGCGCGATCACCAGCTATTTCACCGGTCTGCAGAACGTCGCCAACAACGCGTCGAACCTGGCCACTCGCCAGACCGCGATGAGCGGTGCGCAGACGCTCGTGAACCAGATCAACGCCGCGGGCCAGCAATACGACGCGTTGCGCCAGAGCGTGAACACACAGCTCGGCAACACCGTTTCGCAGATCAACAGCTACACGCAGCAGATCGCACAGTTGAACGGCCAGATCACTCAGGCGAGCGCACAAGGCCAGCCGCCGAACCAGTTGCTCGACCAGCGCGACCTCGCGGTGTCGAATCTGTCGCAACTGGTCGGCGTGAATGTCGTGAACACCAACGGCAGCTATAGCGTGTTCATGAGCAACGGCCAGCCGCTCGTTTCGTCGACGAACAGCTTCAACCTGGGCACGGCGCCCTCGTCCGGCGACACCAGCGAATTGTCCGTGCAGTATCTCGGCCAGGCCGGTGCTAACCCGGCGGCCGCACCGCAGAACCTGCCCGACAGCAAGATCAACGGCGGCACGCTCGGCGGCCTGCTGACGTTCCGCAGCCAGACACTCGATCCGGGCGAAGCGCAACTCGGCGCGATCGCCGTGAGCTTCGCCGCGCAGGTCAACGCGCAAAACGGGCTCGGTATCACGCTCGCCGGTGCGCAGGGTGGCGCGCTATTTTCAGTGGGCAGCCCGACGGTCTACGCGAATACCGGCAACACCGGCAATGCGTCGCTGAACGTGTCGTTCGCGAATCCGTCGCAACCGACCACCGGCGACTACACGCTGGCCTACAACGGCACCAACTACACGCTGACCGACAACTCGACGGGTAGCGTGGTGGGCTCGGCCACCAGTCTGAGCCAGCCGATCAACGGCCTGAATTTTTCGACGACCGGCACGATGCGTCCCGGCGACTCGTTCACGGTCGAGCCGACGCGCGGCGCGCTGAACAGCTTCGCCACCGCGACCACCGACCCTTCGGCGATCGCCGCCGCGGCTCCGGTGCTCGGCGCGGCTGCGTCGAGCAACACCGGCACGGGCACGATCACGCAAGGCACGGTGACGGCCGGCTACACGATGCCGAATGCGACCACCACGCTGTCGTACAACGGCACGGGCCTGACCGGTTTCCCGGCGGGCTCGACGGTGACGGTGACCTCCGGCACGCCGCCGACCACCACCACCTACGACACCGGCACCACGCCTGTCATTCCGTATTCGGCGGCCAACGGCGCGACGCTGACGATCAACAACACCGCGGCCGGCAGCATGAACGGCGTCACGGTGACGATCAGCAACGCACCCGCAGCCGGTGACAAATTCACGATCGGCCCGAATACCGGCGCGAGCAACGATGGCCGCAACGCTTTGGCGTTGTCGAATCTGTCGAGCGCGAAGGTGCTGGCGGGCGGCACGGTGACGTTGACGGGCGCCTACGCGAACTACGTCAACCAGATCGGCAACCAGACCAACCAGGTGCAGACCGCGAGCACCGCGCAGACTTCGCTGGTGACGCAGATTACCACCGCGCAGCAGTCGGTGTCGGGTGTGAACATCAACGAGGAAGCAGCCAATCTGCTTCAGTACCAACAGTTGTATCAGGCGAACAGCAAGGTCATTCAGGCCGCGCAGACCATGTTCCAGACGATACTCGGCATCTTCCAGTGAGGCATTGACGATGCGAATCTCCACCTCGCAGTACTTCACCCAGAACGTCGCGACGATGAGCGATCAGCAAGCTCAGTTGTCGCAGTTGTATGCCGAAATTTCGAGCGGCGTGAGCCTTTCCACGCCGTCGGACAATCCGCTCGGCGCGGCGCAGGCCGTGCAGTTGAGCTCGACGGGAACCACCCTCGCGCAATACACGAGCAACCAGACCACCGCGCTCGCTTCGCTGCAACAGGAAGACTCGACGCTCGGCAGCGTCAACGACGTGCTGAACACGATTCACACGACGGTGCTGCGCGCCGGCGACGGCTCGTTGAACGACGGCGACCGCGGCGCGCTCGCGACGCAGTTGCAAAGCCTGCGCAGCCAGTTGTTGACGCTCGCGAACGCCACCGATCCGCAGGGCAACTACCTGTTCGCCGGTTATCAAAGCACCGCGCAGCCGTACACGACGAATTCGGCCGGCGTGGTGACCTATTCGGGCGACACCGGTACGCCGGGCGTGCAAATCAGCGATACGCGCACCATCCAGAGCGGCGATAACGGCCTCGCGATCTTCGGCAGCGTCGCGCCGATCGGCACCAGTTCGGTTCCGGCCGGCGCCGCCGGCAACACCGGCACCGGTGTGATCAGCACCGTGAGCCTGAATAACCCGACCGATCCGACCAACGCGGACAAGTACTCGATCAACTTCACGTCGTCGACCACTTACACGGTCAGCCAGACCAATCCGGCGACCGGTGCGGTGACGACCAGCGGACCGCAGCCGTTCACGGCCGGCTCGTCGATCACGCTCGGCGGCCAGTCGGTCAGCATCAGCGGCGCGCCGAATGCGGGCGACAGCTTCTCGGTGACGCCGGCCACGCAAGGCAGCATGGACGTGTTCGCCAACCTGACCCAGTTGATCAACACGCTGCAATCGCCGCTGTCGGGCGGTGCGTCGACGGCCACCTATCAGAGCGCGTTGACCACCAGCATGACCCAGCTCGAAAACACGATGAACAACGTGACGACCGCGCAGGCGGCGGTGGGCGGACGTGAGCAGGAAGTGCAGGCGATCCAGACGGTCACCGGCACTAACACGCTGCAGAATACGAACAACCTCGCGAATCTGACGCAGACCGATATGATCAAGACGATCAGCCAGTACACGCTCGAGCAGAACTCGCTGCAAGCGGCGCAGCAGGCGTTCGCGAAGATTCAGAACATCTCGCTGTTCCAGTACCTGAACTAGGCGACAAAGCCGGAAAACGTGAGAAGGGCGCAAGCCGGTGTGAGCCGGCTTGCGCCCTTCCTGTTTTGAACGCGTTACCGCAAGCCCGCCGCGACCCGTCCCATCTGATCGATGCCGATGTCGAACAGACGCATGAAGAACGGAATCATGTTCGGGATCATCAGTTGCAGAAGCAGCATGCCGATCAGCATGGTGAGCGGAAAGCCGATCTGGAACACGCCGATCTGCGGCGCGGCGCGGTTCAGAATACCGAGCGCGAGATTGGTGATCAGCAGCGCCGCGACCACCGGCAGCGCCAGCAGCAGACCCGCCGAGAATACCGTGCCGCCGAAATTCGCCAGCGTGCGCCAGCCCGGCGCGCCGAGCACGTTCGCCGAGATCGGCACTGACTGGAACGTGGCCAGCAGCGCGCTGATCATCTGCAGATGGCCGTCGATCACCAGAAAGACCAGCATCGCAATCGTGTTCATGTAGCTCGAGAGCACCTGGCTCGAACTGGCCGCCTGCGAGTCGAAGAAAGTCGCGAAGCCGAGGCCCATGCCCAGCCCGACGAAATCGCCGGTCGCGCTGATCGCCTGAAACACGATCTGCATCGTCAGACCCATCGCAATGCCGATCAGGAACTGGTTGGCGATGATCCACACGCCGTCGGAAGAGAACACCGTGACCTGCGGCATTGCACCGAGCGTCGGCGCGACGATGATCGTGATGAAAGCGCCGAGGCCGACTTTCACGCGGACCGGCAGCGAACGGTTGCCGAGCACGGGCGCGGTGGCGATCAACGCGAGGATTCGCACGAACGGCCACAGGAACGCGGTGAGCCAGCCGTTCAGTTGCGCGTAGGTGACGGAAAACATGGCGTGAGCGGTGGTGCGGGACGCGCGGCGGCGCTCAGTTGACGAGCGTCGGGATGTTGGTGAGCGTCTGGCGCAGATAGTCGAGCATGGTCGTGAGCATCCACGGGCCGGCGACCACCATCGTGATGGCGATCGCGAGCAGCTTCGGAATGAACGACAGCGTGGTTTCGTTGATCTGCGTGGCGGCCTGGAACAGGCTCACCAGCAGACCGACCACCAGCGCGACCAGCAGGAGTGGGGCAGCGAGCTGCAGGCCGACATACATGGCCTGATGCGCGAGCGTCATCACGGATTCCTGATTCATGGCGAAGTTCCGGCAAGCGTTACGGGTTAGACGAAGCTCTGCGCGAGCGAGCCGAGCAGCAATTGCCAGCCGTCGACCAGCACGAACAGCATCAGCTTGAACGGCAGCGAGATGGTGGCGGGCGACACCATCATCATCCCCATCGACATCAGCACGCTCGCCACCACCATGTCGATGATCAGGAACGGGATGAAGATCGTGAAGCCGATCTGGAAGCCGGTTTTCAGCTCGCTCGTCACAAACGACGGCACCAGCAGCGACAGCGGCACGTCTTCCGGACCTTGCATCGGCGCGGCGTGCGAGATGCGGGCGAACAGCGCGAGATCGCTTTCGCGAGTCTGGCGCAGCATGAAAGTCTTGAACGGCGCGAGGCCGCGGTTGACCGCCGTTTCCATCGGCATCGAGCCTTCGGAGAACGGTTTGTAGCCGTCGTTATAGGCTTTGTCGAGCACCGGCGACATCACGAACAGCGTGAGGAACAGCGCGAGGCCGACCAGTACCTGGTTCGGCGGCGTAGTCGTGGTGCCGAGCGCCTGGCGCAACAGCGACAACACGATGATGATGCGCGTGAAGCTCGTCATCATCAGCACCATCGCCGGCAGGAACGACAGCATCGTGAGCAGCAGCATCGTCTGCACGCTCAGCGAATACGTGGTGCCGCCGTTCGGACCCGGGCTCGTGTTGAAGGCCGGCAGGCCGGCGGTTTGCGCGAACGAGAGCGTCGGCAGCGCGAGCATCAGCGCGGGGACGGCGAGCGGTGCGGCCGAGCGTGCGATACGGGCGACGCGGCGCAGTATCGCAAGCGCTTGCGATGCGCCGCGGAACATGACCGGCATGCGAAGGGAGCGCGAGGCGCGCGTCGATTGAAAACTGGACTGCATTACCGTACTCCGCCGCCTTGCCCGTTGAAACGTTTGCCGATTTCGCCTTTCATTGCATCGCGAAAACGCTGACCGAAGGTGCCGGGCAATGCGGTACCGGTGGACGCTGCCTGAGATGCCGATGTCGGCGTGCCCGCTGTCGCCGTGTCGAGCGCGGCGGAACCGGCCGGCATCGTGTGAAGCAGACGGACGTTGCCGGGCGCCGTGCCGAGCACGAGCCACGTATCGCCGATTTCGACCACCGCGACCCGCTCCTTGCCGCCGAGCGATGCGCCGCCGATCGTCTTCACGAGGCCGCCGCGATGGGCCGGCTGCAAACCGAAGCGGCGCGCGAGCCACGCGCAACCGAACACCAGACCGATCACGACCAGCAGGCCGACGACCGTTTGCAACACCGCGCCGACGCCGAGCGCCGGAACGGCGGTGCCGGCGCCGACACCCGATGCGAATTTCGCAGCGTTATTGACCGCGTTCATGTCGGCCGCGTGCGCGGCTGACGACGCGAGCACCAGCGTGGACGCAACCGTTGCCGCAAGCGCCGCGCATACCGTGCGCCTGACAACATCGCGCGACGCGTGATGAAACCGCAGTACGGCGCGAGCGGCGACGCGATTCATCGATTCAGTTTCCGGATACGTTCGGACGGCGTGATGATGTCGGTCAGGCGGATCCCGAACTTGTCGTTCACCACCACCACTTCACCTTGCGCGATCAGACAGCCGTTGACCAGCACGTCCATCGGTTCGCCGGCCATGCCGTCCAGTTCCACCACCGAGCCTTGCGCGAGTTGCAGCAGGTTGCGGATCGCGATCTTGGTGCGGCCGAGTTCGACGGTCATCTGGACGGGGATGTCCAGGATCATGTCGATGTCGTTGCGCGTCGAGGTCGGTTCGACTTTCGACAGCGGCTGGAATACGCCGGCCGTGGTCGCGCTGACTTCCGTGTTGTCGTTCTGCTCGGCCAGCGCGCTGGCCCAGTCGGCCATCGCCGCGTCGTCTTCGGCGCTGGTTGCGTCGGCGGCCAGTTGCGGCTCGCCGGCAGCGGCCAGTTCGGCCTCAGTCTTTGCGTTCAGGTCACTCATATCCACCTTCCTTCATCGTGTCGGCTGCGCTGACCATTTTCTGGACCCGCAACGCGTACTGACCATTGAAAATTCCGTAGCCGCATTCCATCACCGGCACGCCGTCGACTTTCGCCGTGATGTGTTCCGGAATGTTGATCGGCAGAACATCGCCTTTGCGCATGTTCAGGATCTGTTCGAACGTGACCGGCACCTGCGCGAGATCGGCGGTCAGTTCCACTTCGGCTGCCTGCACTTGCTGCGACAGTACGCGGACCCAGCGACGGTCGACTTCGAGCGCTTCGCCCTGGATCGGCGACGACAGAATGTCGCGGATCGGTTCGATCATCGAATACGGCATGCAGATGTGCAGCGTGCCGCCGGTCGAGCCGAACTCGATCGAGAATTGCGTGACGATGACGATTTCGTTCGGCGTGGCGACGTTGGCGAACTGCGTGTGCATTTCCGAGCGCACGTATTCGAAGTTCAGCGGACGCACGCTTTTCCACGACGTCGTGTAGTTCTCGAACACGAGGTTGAGCAGCTTGTTGATGATGCGCTGTTCGGTCTGCGTGAAATCGCGGCCTTCGACGCGGGTGTGAAAACGCCCGTCGCCGCCGAACAGGTTGTCGACCACGAAGAACACGAGGTTCGGATCGAACACGAACAGCGACGTGCCGCGCAACGGCTTCACGTGGACCAGGTTCAGGTTGGTCGGGATCGGCAGGTTGCGGGTGAACTCGCTGTACTTCTGCACTTTCACCGGACCGACGGAGATTTCCGCCGAGCGCCGCATGAAGTTGAAGATACCGACGCGCAGAAGACGCGCGAAGCGGTCGTTGATGATTTCGAGGCCGGGCATCCGGCCGCGTACGATGCGTTCCTGCGTCGCGATGTTGTATGGGCGAACGCCCACACGATCGGTCTGCTCGGCTTCCGAGTCGGACTCGCCGGTTACGCCCTTGAGGAGGGCATCGACCTCCTCCTGGGACATGAACTCTTCGTGGCCCATTCCTTATTCCTCGTGCGTCCCGTGGCGGTTGATGATGGCAGCGCGGATCAGTTTCACTGGGGCGTCACTGCACGACGAATTCGGTGAACAGGACGTCCTGGACGTGGACCGGTGGGGCGCCCTTGTCGGTCGGCTGTTCGATCAGCGTCTTGAGTTCGGTGGCGAGCGCGCGCTTGCCTTCGAGGGGCGCGAGGTCGTCCGGGTGTTTATTCGACAGCGCGAGCAGGATGCGGCTGCGGACTTCCGGCATGTGGTCGGTGAGTTCCTGCTGGGTTTTCAGGTCGCCGAGCTTGAGGGTGAGGCCGACGCGGAGGTAGTGTTGCTGGCCGTCGTCCGACTGGAGGTTGACCGTCATCGATTCGAGCGGGAAGAACAGGGGGGCCGGAGCGAGTGCCGGCGTGGCATCCGCCGAGGGTGCCGGGAACGGCGCGTGTTTGGACATGAAGAACCACACCCCCGCGCCGGCTGCACCTGCGGCGACGATCGCGATGAGGGCGATCAGGATGATGCGCTTCCAAGGGCCCGGGGAGGCGGGCGCGGCTTGCTGATTTGCGGTTGTGGTTGCCATTGGGTTTGCTTTGCTTGCGTTTATTGCTGGTGAGGGTGATTGTTGTTGATTTGCCTGCGGCGCGATGGGTCGAAAAGAAGGGTTATTGAGGGCTATCTCTTGTTATTGCCCATTCGGGCTTTTGCGCCTCGCGGCGGGTTTTTTGGGGTCCTCTTCATTTCATTTCATTTCTTGTCTTTTCGGTCTATTAGCGTTGCCCCTGTGCGGGGCGGCACTTACTTTCTTTGCCGCGGC
>NZ_JAQQBV010000026.1:0-116077 GCF_046030735.1 Paraburkholderia xenovorans | reverse complement strand
GGCCTATACCCCCGCCCCCGGGCCCGGCCCCCCCCCCCCGCCCACAACCGGGGGGGGGGGGGCGGGCGAATCTGCTGGGATGGGGTTCACGTCGCTCGCGCGCGCCGCGCTGAAAGACGAAAGAGAACGCGCGCGGGCTTACGCACCCGGCGTCGTTT
Source organism: Paraburkholderia xenovorans (assembly GCF_046030735.1). Taxonomy (GTDB): domain Bacteria; phylum Pseudomonadota; class Gammaproteobacteria; order Burkholderiales; family Burkholderiaceae; genus Paraburkholderia; species Paraburkholderia xenovorans_A. Next base: position 115,919 of record NZ_JAQQBV010000026.1, on the reverse strand, counting down.
CCTTGAACTTGCCGTACGACATCAACCGTTCGAAACGGCGTTGACGCAGGTCGTTGATGCTCATGCCCTGGAACTGGCGCAGCGAATCGGCGAGCGCACGGCGCAGCATCGCAGCCATGCCCTTCGGATCGCGATGCGCGCCGCCGAGCGGCTCGTTGACGATCTTGTCGATCAGACCGAGCGCCTTCAGACGATGCGCGGTGAGGCCGAGCGCTTCCGCTGCTTCCGGCGCCTTCGCGGCACTCTTCCACAGGATCGACGCGCAGCCTTCCGGCGAGATCACCGAATAGGTCGAGAATTGCAGCATCAACACGCTATCGCCGACGGCAATCGCGAGCGCGCCGCCCGAGCCGCCTTCGCCGATGATCGTCGCGATCAGCGGCGTTTTCAGTTCGGCCATCACATACAGATTGCGGCCGATCGCTTCGGACTGGCCGCGCTCTTCCGCGCCGATGCCGGGGTACGCACCCGGCGTGTCGATGAACGTGAAGATCGGCAAACCGAACTTCTCGGCGAGACGCATCAGACGCTCGGCCTTGCGATAGCCTTCCGGACGCGGCATGCCGAAGTTGCGCAGCGCGCGCTCCTTCGTGTCGCGCCCCTTCTGATGGCCGATCACCATGCAGGCCTGGCCGTTGAAGCGCGCGAGGCCGCCGACGATCGATAGGTCGTCCGCATAATTGCGGTCGCCATGCAGTTCGTGGAAATCGGTGAACAACTCGCTCACGTAGTCGAACGTGTACGGGCGTTGCGGATGACGGGCGATTTGCGACACCTGCCACGGGGTCAGGTTCGCGTAAAGATCTTTGGTGAGCTGTTGACTCTTCTTGGACAGCCGCTCGATCTCTTCCGAAATATCGACGGCCGAATCGTCCTGCACGAAGCGCAATTCTTCGATCTTCGCTTCGAGTTCAGCGATCGGCTGTTCGAAATCCAGAAAGGTGGTCTTCATTGGTTGTAATCCTTGGACTTACCGGCAGCGCGTATTCTAACCGCGCTCGCCGATGTCAAAACCGTCTCGCAACTATCGATTTCTGCATTCGATAGTTTCGCGGACGACCTCGCTTCTTGTTCTTCAGTAGTCGACCGGCAACGGATCCAGACTACGCCACATATACCAGGTGGCGACGGTGCGCCACGGCTCCCAGTTCGCCGCGACCTCGCGCGCTTCGCTGCGCGTGACCGGCTCGCCGCTGAAATAGTTGACGCTGATCGCGCGGATCAGGCCGAGGTCGTCGAGCGGCAGCACATCGGGGCGCGACAGATTGAAGATCAGGAACATCTCCGCGGTCCAGCGGCCGATGCCGCGAATCTGCGTAAGCTCCGCGATCACCGCCTCGTCTTCCATCGACGTCCACTTGCCGACGTGCAGCGCGCCCGACACGAAATGCTGCGCGAGATCGAGCACGTACTCGGCCTTGCGTTTGGACAGCCCGCACGCGGTCAGCTTCTCCTGACCGAGCCTGATGAACTGCTGCGGCACGAGCTTCGGACAGGCCGCTTCGACTTTCGCCCAGACCGCCTGCGCGGACGCAACCGAAATCTGTTGCCCGACCACCGAACGTGCGAGCGTGACGAACGGATCGCCACGACTCAACAGATGCACGGGACCGAATTTCGGAATCAGTTTCTTCAGAATGCGGTCGCGCTTGACGAGGTCCGCACACGCCTTGTCCCAATACGCGGGGCGCGTGACTTCAGGCGTGAGGCCGCCGATCTGCACCGGCACCACCGCTTCGCTCGCGCCGGCCGCTTCGCCACCCGTACTCGACGACGCACGCGTCTTGCGCACGACTTCGATCTCATGCCCTTCCGTGGTGACGCGTGCGAGTTCCTGCACGTCGCCGCTCAATGCTTCCGGCAACACGCCGTTGCTTTTCGCACGCGATGTCTTTGCGCGCTTCGCGGCAGGCGCAGGCGCCGATGCGCCATTGAGCGCGCGCTTCGCCACCGCCTTCTTTGCGGCACGGGTCGCGGCACCCGTTGCGGCACTCGCGCCGGTCGTGGCCGCTACCCCGGAAGACTTCGACGAAGCTTTCTTTACCGTACCGCTTGCGCCGCGTGCCGACGTACGTGTCGACTTGACCGCGGCTGCTGCGGTTGATTGAGACGCGGCGCGTTTAGCCGGCGTCTTCGTGGCCGTTGCCATCCTGCCTCCTGCCTGGCGAGTCGATCAGAGGGAACAACGAGGTGCGCTCACACGCGCCGCCACTCGGTCGCCCCGCCGGGTTTGTCTTCAAGTGCAACGCCGGCCTCGAGCAATTCGGCCCGGATCCGGTCTGCTGCCGCATAGTCCTTCGCCTGCTTGGCGGCCACGCGCGCGGCGATCTTCGCTTCGATCGCGGCGGGCTCGAGCGCGCCTTCGACGGCCGCGCCCGCTGCCTGCTGCAGGTATGCACGCGGCTCGCGCCCGAGCAGTCCGATCACCGCGCCGAGTTCGCGCAATTGACGGGCCAGCGCGGGGTCGCGCGTGCGGTTGACTTCGGTTGCCAACTCGAACAGCACCGAGACCGCGACCGGCGTGTTGAAGTCGTCGTTCATTGCCGCCTGGAAACGCTGCGCGTGCGCTTCGTTCCAGTCGAGCGGCGCGCCGTCGGACGTGACATCTTTCAGCGACGTGTACAGACGCGCCAGCGCATTGCGGGCGTCGTCGATATGCACGTCGCTGTAGTTCAGCGGCGAGCGGTAATGCGCGCGCGCGATGAAGAAGCGCACGACCTCGGCATCGTACTGCGCCAATACTTCGCGGATCGTAAAGAAGTTGTTCAACGACTTCGACATCTTCTCATTGTCGATCTGCACGTAGCCGTTGTGCATCCAGTAATTCACGAAGGTTTGGCCGGTAGCGGCTTCACTTTGTGCAATTTCGTTTTCGTGGTGCGGAAACTGCAGGTCCTGACCGCCGCCGTGAATGTCGAACTGATCGCCGAGCAACGTGCAGCCCATTGCCGAGCATTCGATATGCCAGCCGGGACGGCCGCGGCCGTACTTCGACTCCCAGCCGGTGTCGGCCGGCTCGTCGGGTTTTGCCTGCTTCCACAGCACGAAGTCGAGCGGGTCCTGCTTCGCGTCGTTCGCGGCAACGCGCTCGCCCGCGCGCAGATCTTCGAGCGACTTGCCAGACAGCTTGCCGTAGCCCTTGAACTTGCGCACCGCGTAGTTCACGTCGCCGTCGGCCGCCTGATACGCGTAGCCGTTCGCTTCGAGCGCCTCGATCATGCCGAGCATCTGCGGAATGAAATCCGTGGCGCGCGGTTCGAGGTCGGGACGCTGGATGCCTAGCGCGTCCGCGTCTTCATGCAATGCGTCGATGAAGCGATCGGTCAGCGACTTGATCGTCTCGCCGTTCTCGACTGCGCGCCGGATGATCTTGTCGTCGATGTCCGTGATGTTGCGCACGTAGGTCACGTCGTAGCCGAGCGTGCGCAACCAGCGCTGCACGATGTCGAACACGACCATCACCCGCGCATGACCGACGTGGCAATAGTCATACACGGTCATCCCACAGACGTACATCCGCACGACGCCTTCTTGCAGCGGCACGAAAGTTTGCTTCTCACGCGCGAGCGTGTTGTAGATGCGCAGTGATTCCATAGAGAACGGTGCGTGGGCCGAAAGAGATCCGCAATGTGTTGTGTGCGAGAGGCGCCCCGCGAGCCGACAACGGGTGTGACCTGTACTGCAACCTGCACAGCAGCAAACCGGTGCGCCGGGTGCGGCGCTCAGGCTGCGATCATGGCGGAGACGACCACGAGTGGCGAAAGACAGTATGCGGTTCGACGGAACGCGCAGACCTTTTGTTAGAATGGGTCGGAGTATAACATCCAGACCTGAGCCTATGAAACCTTCCAGCGGCCGCGCGCGCAGCGCTGCGACCCTCGCCGCGACGGCATTCTGCGCCGTCGTTCTCACGGTCTTGCCGGGCGCCTCGGCCTACGCGCAGAAAGCTGCCGCGATGCCCACCGGCCCCGCCGTGCGCGACAATACGCCCGAGATCGACGCGTCGATTACGCAGAAGAACTGGCAAGCATCGCTCACCCAGCTCGACGCGCGCATCGCATCGAACCCGCACGACGCGCAGGCCAAATTCAAACGCGCCACCGTGCTCGCCCATCTGAATCGCGACGACGACGCGATCGCCGCCTTCACCGAACTCACGCAGTTGTACCCCGAACTGCCCGAGCCGTACAACAACCTTGCTGCGCTCTACGCAAAGCACGGCCAGTACACGGAAGCGCGCGCCGCACTGGAAACGGCCACCAAGGTGAACCCGGGCTACGGCCTCGCGTACGAAAATCTCGGCGACCTGTATCTGCGCATGGCCAATGAAGCGTACCGCCGCGCGCAGGGTCTCGGCAAAGCGAGCGCCACGACCACGCAGCGCCTCGCCGACATCCAGAAGATCGTCTCGCCGCCGAAAACCGTCACGCCGGTCAGAAAGGCCGCCGCCGCAACGGATGATTACACGTCGCGCGCCACGTCGAACATGACGGAAACGCCGAGCTTCCAGTACGGCGGCCCGACCGGCTCGCTCGCCATGCCGCCGTACATGGCGCCGTCGAGATAAAGCTGCGCCGGCTTCAGCAGAATCGCACCCGGAATTCATTTTCAGATTTTCGCCAATACGTTTTTTCCAACCCTGAGGATCTTCATGAAATGGTTGATGTTGGCGCTCGGCAGCGCCGCCCTGATCGCAAACGCCCCCGCCTTTGCCCAGAACGGTTCGCAGGCCGCGCATCCGTCCGTGCTCTTCAAGACGACGGAAGGTGACATTCGCGTCGAGTTGTATCCTGAGAAAGCGCCGAAAACCGTCGCCAACTTCCTCGACTACGTGAAGTCCGGCCAGTACAGCGGCACGATTTTTCATCGCGTGATTCGCGGCTTCATGATTCAGGGCGGCGGCTACACGCAGAGCTTCGCTGAGAAGCCCACGCGCGCGCCGATTCCGCTCGAAAGCCGTAACGGTCTGAAGAACAGCGTCGGCACGCTCGCGATGGCGCGCACCAGCGATCCGAATTCGGCCACCGCGCAGTTCTTCATCAACACGGTCGACAACGCCGGCCTCGACTATCCGAATCCGGACGGCAACGGCTACGCGGTGTTCGGCAAGGTCACGAGCGGCCTCGACGTCGTGAAGAAAATCGAGGGCACGCCCACCACCACGCGCGGCCCGATGAGCGATGTGCCGCAAAAGCCGATCGTGATCGAGTCGGCTACGGTGGTCGGCAAGTAACGCAACTTTTATCCACCCGTTCATCAAAGGATTCCATCATGGTTGAACTGCATACGAACCACGGCGTCATCAAACTCGAACTCGACGCTGAGAAGGCACCGAAGTCGGTTGAGAACTTTCTCAACTACGTGAAAGCCGGCCACTACGACAACACGGTGTTCCACCGCGTGATCGACGGCTTCATGATCCAGGGCGGCGGTTTCGAGCCGGGCATGAAGCAGAAGCCGACGGCTGAAGCGATCACCAACGAAGCGAACAACGGCCTGAAGAACGTCAACGGCTCGATCGCGATGGCTCGCACGAACGACCCGCATTCGGCTACCGCGCAATTCTTCATCAACGTGAACGACAACGACTTCCTGAACCACTCGTCGCCGACGCCGCAGGGCTGGGGCTACGCGGTGTTCGGCAAGGTGGTCGAGGGCCTCGACATCGTCGAGAAGATCAAGAAGGTCAAGACGGGTTCGAAGGGCTTCCATCAGGACGTGCCGGTGGACGACGTCGTGATCGAAAAGGCCGTGATCGTCGACTAACGTTTTTTACGAAGCGTCGACCCGTTCGAACCGATATCAGGCACCTTCAATGCTGCAAGAAACGCCGCTGCGAAGCGTCGCCGCGGGCGTGCCTGGCGAGGGCAAACGCCCGCACGCCGCACGCCCGTTTTATTTCCTCTCCGATATTCATCTGAGCGAGGCGATTCCGCGCACGGTCGCCGCGTTCGAGCACTTCATCCGCGTCACCGCCGAGCAGGCGGATTCGGTCTTCATTCTCGGCGATCTGTTCGAGTACTGGATCGGCGACGACATGCTCGTCGAGCCGTTCGTCGCGCGGATGGCGGCCCTGCTGCACACGCTGTCCGAGCGCGGCATCGCGCTCTATATCATGCACGGCAACCGCGACTTTCTACTGGGCAAGCGCTTCATGAAAGCGGCCGGCGCGATCTGGCTGCCCGATCCGTTCGTGATCACCGCGTTCGGCACGCGCGTGGTGCTCGCGCATGGCGACGGGCTGTGCACCGAGGATCGCGGCTATCAACTGTTCCGCGGTTTTGCGCGCGGCCGTATCGCGCAGACGCTGTTCCTCGCGTGGCCGTTTCGCTGGCGCCACGCACTCGCCGAACGGATGCGCTCGAAAAGCCAGCAAGGCCGCTCGCGTCCGGTGTCGCCGAAGTACGACGTGACGCGTCAAGGCGTTGCGGCGTTGTTCAAGTCGACCAAAACCGCGACGATGATTCACGGGCACACGCATCGGCCCGCGCGTCATCGCGAACCCGACGGCGTGCGTTGGGTGTTACCGGATTGGGATCTCGACCACGGCGAGCGCCGTGGCGGTTATCTGCGAATCGATGCAGAAGGGATTCGGGCGTTGCCGCTCGATTGAGCGGTGTGCGGCGCGTCAACGCTCCGCCACGGCCCCTTCCACTTTCCCCGCGATCGCGGCCGACAGACGCCGCAGATCGAGCAACGCCGCGTCGGCGCCTTGCAAACCTTCGAGGCTCGTGCCGAGCCGCTCCAGCGCGACGACGATTTCATCGATACGTTGCGCCTGGGTCGCCGCGTGGTCGATCAGACCGTGGATCGCCAGCGACACCGGATCGTCCGCATTCGGCGTGATCCCATACGCGCAGAACGCGCTGCGTTCAGGCGCGGCTTGGGTGTCATTTTTCGCATCCCGATTCACGCGCGGCGCACCGGAAGCCGCCCCCGCAGACACCGCCACGGCAGCCGCCGCCGGCACGATGATCCGCGCCGGATTACCCACCGCCGTACCGCGCGCCGGCACCGGCTTGGTGACCACCGCGTTCGAACCGATCTTCGCGTCCGCGCCGATCGTGAAACCGCCGAGCACCTTCGCCCCCGCGCCGACGATCACACCGCGCTCGAGCGTCGGATGACGCTTCGCGCCGCGCGTGAGCGACGTGCCGCCGAGCGTCACACCCTGATAGATCGTGCAGTCGTCGCCGATCTCCGCGGTTTCGCCGATCACGACACCCATCCCGTGATCGATGAACACGCGCCGCCCGAGCGTCGCGCCCGGATGAATTTCGATGCCGGTCATGAAGCGCGCCATCTGCGAGACGAAGCGCGCGAGCCAGCGGCGCTGCGCGCGCCAGCATGCATGCGCGAGCCGGTGCAACACGAGCGCGTGCAAACCCGGATAACACGTGAGGACTTCCCAGGCGCTGCGGGCGGCGGGATCGCGCTCGCGGATCGTGGCGATGTCTTCGCGAAGTCTCGTGAACATGACAGGGACCTGGGTTTGGGGGATGTAAAAACCGCCGGCGCTCGACACCACGCGCGACGGCTCGCGATCGTATCCGCATAGCAGATCGACAGCTTTGCTTAGAACGTTTCGAGCGATTGTAGGACGAACGCGGAAAAACCTGCGGCAAGCCCACGCTGCCGACAAGGTCGTCAGCGTCCGGTATCGTGGGGCGCGTGCGGCACCCGCGCTCTTGCCCGGCCGCCGCTTAAGACGCGTCGCCGCCAGGACGGCGGGTCTTGAGCAGAATGTGCTTGGCGATGCCGCGCACGATATTCACCTCTTCGCGCTCCAGCCCCGAGCGCGCGAACAGACGCCGCAGGCGCGACATCAGCTTTTTCGGATTGGCAGGATCGAGAAACTCGAGCGCGACCAGCGCGCTTTCCAGATGCGCGTACATGCTCTCGATTTCGTCGCTCGCCGCGCGGGCACCGAGCGGCTCGCCCTGCTCTGCCGTTACCGAAGGCGCAGCCTGCGAAACAGGATCCTGGCCAGTCAGATACGCGGTGCGCAACTCATAAGCCAACACCTGCACGGCCTGCGCGAGATTGAGCGAGCTATAGGCCGGATTGGCCGGAATATGCGCGAGCGCGCTGCAGCGCTCGACATCCTCGTTCGACAAACCGGTGCGCTCGTTGCCGAACACCAGCGCGATCTCGCCGTGCAGCGCCTGGTCGCGCGCGATGCCCGCGGCGGCACGCGGCGTCCATTGCGGCGGACCGTATTCGCGCAACCGCGCGGTCAGCGCGATCGACCAGTGCACGCCGGCGAGCGCATCGGCGAGCGTCGGCACGACGTGCGCGGTGGCGAGCACGTCGTCCGCGCCGCTCGCCATTGCAATCGCTTCCGGGTCGCTCTGCACATGCGGCACGCGCGGCGCCACCAGCACCAGACGCGCAAAACCCATGGTCTTCAACGCACGCGCGGCAGCGCCGACATTGCCCGGATGACTCGGCTCGACGAGCACGAAACGCGTCGACGTGAAGCCGCCGCGCAGATCGGCGACGGTCGGATCGGAAGAATGGTGGGTATGGTCCACGATGGCGTTGAGCAAGCTAAAGAACGCGTATGGTAGCGCCAACGATGCGCCACTCAGGTAAAATACCGATATTCGCGTCCAGCTTTGCATGGTCGCCCCGTTCTTATTCAATTCGTCTCCGTCGGCGGAATGCGCACCGTGTCTTGTACCGGGCGGGCGTTCCGTGCTGTTTCCGCGCCTGTCTGAGGGCGCTTTTTACCGGTCAGCAGCCGTGCTGCCCCGGCACAAGGATCCAGTCTCATGCATCCCATGCTCAATATCGCTGTGAAGGCCGCGCGCCGCGCAGCCCAGATCGTCAACCGCGCGTCGCTCGACCTCGATCTGATCCAGGTCAGCAAGAAACAGCACAACGATTTCGTCACGGAGGTCGACAAAGCGTCTGAAGCGGCAATCATCGACACGCTGAAGACCGCCTACCCCGATCACGCGATCCTCGCCGAAGAATCCGGCAAGTCGGACAACGAGTCCGAATATCAGTGGATCATCGATCCGCTCGACGGCACCACCAATTTCATTCACGGCTTCCCGTACTACTGCGTGTCCATCGCGCTTGCGCACAAGGGCATCGTCACGCAGGCCGTGGTCTACGATCCCACCCGCAACGACCTGTTCACCGCTTCACGCGGCCGCGGCGCGTTCCTGAACGACCGCCGCATTCGCGTGGGCAAGCGCGACCGTCTGGCCGACGGCCTGATCGGCACCGGCTTCCCGTTCCGTGAAAAAGACGGCCTCGAAGCCTACGGCCGCCAGTTCGCCGAAATGACCGAAGCCTGCGCCGGCCTGCGCCGTCCGGGCGCGGCCGCGCTCGATCTGGCGAACGTCGCCGCCGGCCGCATGGACGGCTTCTTCGAACAGGGTCTGAATGCGTGGGACGTCGCCGCGGGCAGCCTGCTGATTACGGAAGCCGGCGGTCTGGTCGGCAACTACACGGGCGACTCGGACTTCCTGCACGTCGGCGAAATCGTCGCGGGCAATCCGAAGGTGTACGCGCAGATGGTCCCGATCCTGTCGCGCTACAGCCGCACGCGTCAGCAAGCGGCTTGAGGTAAGGCCGAGCGCGGCCCGGGTCCGATGCGGCCACGCGGAGCGGCCCAGGTCCGACAGGAAATTCAAGAGGAAGCGGCTTCGGCCGCTTTTTCGTTGGCGCACCGGCATGCGCGCGGCGTTCGTGCTACAAAGCGGGAGGCCGCGCCGGCATCGACACGACACGCCGGGTGTGTTTCGCGCGTTTTCCATCGCGCCCGCTTCGCGCGAATCACCCGCGCAGCTTCCGACCCGCTTCATGAAAAAAGGCTTCTACACAATCATTGCGGCGCAATTCATTTCGTCGCTGGCGGACAATGCACTGCTGATCGCCGCAATCGCGCTGCTTTCGGTGATCCGGTCGGCCGCGTGGGTCACGCCTCTTCTGCAGATTTTCTTCACCGTTTCTTACGTGCTGCTCGCACCGTTCGTCGGCGCATTCGCCGACTCGATGCAAAAGCGCCACGTGATGTTCGTCTCCAACGCACTGAAGGCGAGCGGCTGCCTGATGATGATCTGCGGCGTTCATCCAATGATTGCGTACGGCGTGGTCGGCTTCGGCGCGGCCGCGTATTCGCCGGCGAAATACGGCATTCTCACCGAACTGCTGCCCGCGGAAAAACTGGTCAAGGCGAATGCGTGGCTCGAATCGGCCACCGTTCTGTCGACGATCGTCGGCACGATGGTCGGCGGCGCGCTGATCAGCACGCTCGCCGACCGCTTCGTCGCGCATGCGCATTGGCCGCTGATCCGCTCGTCCGCCGATCTGGCGATGTTCGCGGTGATGCTCACCTATGCGATCGCCGCCGCGATCAACATCTTCATTCCCGACACCGGCGCGCGCTATCCGAACCGCCTCAGCGAACCGAAGAAGCTGGTCGGCGATTTCTATCATTGCTTCAACGTGCTGTGGGCCGACAAGCTCGCGCAGATCGCGCTGTGGGTCACGACGCTGATGTGGGGCGGCGCGGTCACGCTGCAACTGCTGGTGCTCAAATGGGCCAACGTGAACCTCGGCTTGACGCTCTCGAAGGCCGCGGTGATGCAAGGCGTGACGGGCCTCGGCATCGCGGTCGGCGCGGCGGGGGCGGCCGCGCTGATTCCGTTGCACAAATCGTTGCGCGTGCTGCCGGTCGGCATTGTCACGGGGCTTGTCGCGATCGCGGTGGCGTTCTACAACAAGGACCTGTTTCCAGCGGGCGCGGGCATTCGCATCGGTACTTACGTGCTGCCGATCTACATCCTGTTCGCGTATCCGCTGATGATCCTGCTCGGCGCGCTGTCGGGCTTTTTCATCGTGCCGATGAACGCGATTCTGCAGCATCGCGGCGCGACGCTGCTGTCGGCCGGACACTCGATCGCCGTGCAGAACTTCAACCAGAATCTGGCCGTGCTGCTGATGCTCGGCGCGTACGCGCTGCTGCTGACCGCGAAGATGCCGGCGCAGTGGATCATCGTCGTGTTCGGCAGTTTCATCACGTTCATGATGTGGCTCGCGAAACGGCGCAGCGCGGTGAACGAGCGCACGGTGAACATGCGGGACATGGTCGGGGAATGACGGCTTTGGCGCGCTGCGTGCCGCCTTCGTGCAAATTTTCGCGCCGCACGCGGCGGTATGCCGTTCGCTTTCGCGATTGGCCGTCCGGCCAGGGTCCGCGCGCGGTGCCGGCAGGTTAAACTCACGCCCTGAACAGCTAACGCAAGAAGACACCGAGGATGGGCATTCAAACCGCAGCGGCTTCCGAGGTCGCACAACATACGCCGATGATGCAGCAGTACCTGCGCATCAAAGGAGATCATCCGGGCACACTGGTGTTCTACCGGATGGGCGACTTCTACGAACTCTTTTTTGAAGACGCGGAAAAGGCCGCGCGTCTGCTCGATCTGACCTTGACGCAGCGTGGCGCGTCGGCCGGCAATCCGATCAAGATGGCGGGCGTTCCGCATCACGCGGTCGAGCAATATCTGGCCAAACTGGTGAAGCTCGGCGAATCCGTCGCGATCTGCGAACAGATCGGCGATCCGGCTACGTCGAAAGGTCCGGTCGAGCGCAAAGTGGTGCGCGTCGTCACGCCGGGCACGCTCACGGACGCCGCGCTGCTGTCGGACAAGAGCGACGTGTACCTGATGGCGCTGTGCGTCGCGCACAACCGCCGCGGCGTCGCGACCAGCGTCGGCCTCGCGTGGCTGAATCTGGCGAGCGGCAACCTGCGTCTCGCAGAAGTCGCGCCGGACCAGGTGGCCGCCGCGCTCGAGCGGATTCGTCCCGCGGAAATACTGGTGGCCGACACACCCACCGATTCCGCCACCTGGACCCCACCCGTGAACGCCGGCGCCCTCACGCGCGTGCCGGTCTGGCACTTCGATATCGCGTCGGGCACGCAACGCCTGTGCGACCAGCTCGAAGTGGCCGGCCTCGACGGCTTCGGCGCGCATTCGCTCACCTGCGCGTGCGGCGCGGCCGGCGCACTGCTGCTGTACGCGGCAGCTACCCAAGGCCAGCAACTGCGCCATGTGCGCAGCCTGAAGGTGGAGTACGAGTCCGAATATATCGGCCTCGACCCCGCCACCCGCCGCAATCTCGAACTCACCGAAACGCTGCGCGGCACCGAATCGCCCACACTGTGCTCGCTGCTCGACACCTGCTGCACGACCATGGGCAGCCGTCTGCTGCGTCACTGGCTGCATCATCCGCCGCGCGAAGCCGCGCTCGCGCAAGCGCGTCAGCAGGCGATCGGCGCGTTGCTCGACGCGCCGCCGGACGCGAGCGTCGATTCGCTGCGCGGCGCGCTGCGGCACATCTCCGACATCGAACGGATCACTGGGCGGCTGGCTTTGCTGTCGGCACGGCCGCGCGACCTGTCGAGCCTGCGCGATACCTTCATCGCGCTGCCTGAACTGCGCACGCGGCTTGCGGCCGTGTCGCCGAATGCGGACTCGCTCGCGCGTATCGACGCGTCGCTGGAACCGCCGCAAGCTTGCGTCGACCTGCTCGCGCGCGCGGTCGCGCAGGAGCCCGCCGCCATGGTGCGCGACGGCGGCGTGATCGCGCGCGGCTACGACGCGGAACTGGACGAGTTGCGGGATATTTCGGAGAACTGCGGACAGTTCCTGATCGATCTCGAAACGCGCGAGCGTGCTCGCACCGGCATCGGCAATCTGCGCGTCGAGTACAACAAGGTGCACGGCTTCTATATCGAAGTCACGCGCGGCCAAACGGACAAAGTGCCGGACGACTACCGCCGCCGTCAGACCTTGAAGAACGCCGAACGCTACATCACGCCGGAACTGAAAACGTTCGAAGACAAAGCGCTGTCCGCGCAGGAACGCGCGCTCGCCCGCGAGCGTTCGCTCTACGACGCGTTGCTGCAAGCGCTGCTGCCGTTCATCCCGGATTGTCAGCGCGTCGCGGCGGCGCTCGCCGAGCTCGATCTGCTGGCAGCGTTCGCGGAACGCGCGCGCGCGCTCGACTGGGTCGCGCCCACGTTCTCACCCAACGCCGGCATCGAAATCGAGCAGGGGCGCCATCCGGTCGTCGAGGCACAGGTCGAGCAGTTCATCGCCAACGACTGCACGCTCACCGCCGATCGCAAGCTGCTGCTGATCACCGGCCCGAACATGGGCGGTAAATCGACCTTCATGCGGCAAACCGCGCTGATCGCGTTGCTCGCGTATGTGGGCAGCTATGTGCCGGCGCGGCGTGCGTCGTTCGGTCCGATCGACCGCATCTTCACGCGGATCGGCGCGGCCGACGACCTGGCCGGCGGCCGCTCGACCTTCATGGTCGAGATGACCGAAGCGGCCGCGATCCTGAACGACGCGACACCGCAAAGTCTCGTGCTGATGGACGAGATCGGCCGCGGCACATCGACGTTCGACGGCCTCGCGCTGGCCTGGGCAATCGCGCGGCATCTGCTGTCGCACAACGGCTGCCACACGCTGTTCGCCACGCACTACTTCGAACTGACACAACTGCCGGCCGAGTTTCCGCATGCGGCCAACGTGCATTTGTCCGCAGTCGAGCATGGGCACGGCATCGTGTTCCTGCACGCGGTCAACGAAGGCCCGGCGAATCAGAGCTACGGTTTGCAGGTCGCGCAACTGGCCGGTGTGCCGAACGCGGTGATTCGCGCGGCGCGCAAGCACCTCGCGCATCTCGAACAGCAATCGGCGGCGCAACCCGCGCCGCAACTCGATCTGTTCGCCGCGCCGCTGCCGATGCTGCTCGAAGACGCCGACGACGAACGCGACAGCAAGCCCGAAGCGGCAGTGCCGCCCGCGTTGCAAGCGCTCGTCGAACGTCTGCGCTCGCTCGATCCGAACGATCTGCGCCCGCGCGAAGCACTCGACCTGCTGTACGAGCTCCACGACCTGGCCGCCGCGCCGGATGCGGATCACTGACGCGTCCGCGCTCCCGCTGCGCCCGCGCCGACCACGCGCGGCGCTGAGTTTTGCCGGCACGCGGGCGGCCGGCGTCGTTGTTTCGCTCGCGCTGCTCGGGTCGGCGCTTTCAGTCATGTCGCAGGCGGCGCACGCCGAATCGCCGCGCTACGCGTTCGCGGTGATCGCGAACACGATGCAAAGCACCGCCGACGAAGCCGCTACGCAACGCCTGATCGAAGCGATCAACCGCGAGCGCAACGTGTCGTTCATCGTCTACGACGGCAATCTGAAGGGCGCCAGGGAAGCCTGCCGCGATGCCCTTTACGATCGGCGCCACGCGGTGCTCGAAACCGCGCGCACCGCGCTCTTTTTCATTCCGGGGCAACACGACTGGGCCGATTGCGGGACTGCCGAGGCCGGCGGCTTCGATCCGGTCGAACGGCTCGACTTGTTGCGCCAGACGCTATTCGCCGATCAGTCTTCGATGGGGCAGAACCCGATCGCGTTGACGCGCGAAAGCGAAGTGTCGCGCTTTCATCCGTATCGCGAGAACGTGCGCTGGCAAGTCGGCGACACCGTGTTCGTCGCGCTGAACGCGCCGAGCCCGAACAATCACTATCTGACCGCGGGCGGCCGTAACGGCGAGTTCGAAGACCGCGCGATCGCCAATGCATTCTGGCTCGAGCATGCGGCGGAATATGCGAAACGGCGCGACGCACGAGCAATCGTCGTGCTGCTTCAAGGCGACTTCGATCCGGAGCGTTACGAAAGACCCGACCGTTTCGCGTGGTTGCGCTTTGCGCGCAACACACGCCGCGACGGCTTTCTGGAATTCAAGCGCAGCCTCGTCAAACTCGCGCAGGTTTTCCGCGGCCCGGTGCTGGTGATTCATTGCGACGACGAGCGCGCGAGCGCCGGCTTCACGATCGATCAGCCGCTACGCAACGACAAAGGGATTTTGGTGACGAATCTCACGCGGGTCGCGCTTGCGCCGCATGACCGTCTTAACCAGTGGATTCAGATTGAAGCGGATCTCGGCAGAAAACCGCCATTCCGCGTAAGTGTGCGCGACGTGCCCAAACAGATGCCGATGCCCAGCGCACCGCTTACTTCGCCTCATGACGAACCGGCTGCTTCGATGCCGGCCGTGCCGGCGCTCGGGCCCGCTTCCGAGTTGCCGCCACTGCTGCCGGCGCCCGCTCAGCCGCAATCGGACTCGCAACCGTTCGATCAGCAGTACAACCCGGCAACCGGTAGCGGCGAAGGCAATGGACCCTATGGGCCCGCCATGTCCGCGCCGCCCGCATCGACAACAATGCCGCGCACGCCGGGCGCTTCTTCCAACGCCCCCGGCAGCGCGCCCGCGAGTTCAGTGCAGCGTGGGCCCTGACTTGTCGTCTTCCTCTTCGTCGTCGTCTTCATCGAGGACTTCGAGGCCGTCGGCGCCATGCGCGTGTTCGTGCTGGATTTCGTCTTCCGTGGCCGGACGCACGTCTTTCACAGTCAGCGCAAAACGCAGCGCCATGCCGGCAAGCGGGTGGTTGCCGTCGAGCACGACCTTGTCTTCAGCGACGTCGGTCACGACGTAGACGAGCGAATCGAGATCTTCGTCGCCTTCTTCCGGCGTGCCTTCGAATTGCATGCCGACTTCGAGCGGTTCCGGAAAGCGATTGCGCGGCTCGATCTTCACGAGATCGGGATCGTACTCGCCGAACGCGTCTTGCGGCTCCAGCTGGATCTGGGTCTCGAAGCCGGCCTCGTGGCCGTCGAGCTCTTCCTCGATCTTGGGGAACGTGCCATCATAGCCGCCGTGCAGATAGACCATCGGCTCGTCGCTTTCTTCAATCAGATTGCCCTGCGCATCCGACAGCTTGTAAGCGACCGACACGACGGTGTTCTTTGCGATTTTCATTCGATTCTCCAGAATACAACTCACATTATACGATGCCCAAGCGGCCCACTGACCACCCGGCCGACGCAGCTTCGGCACGCAATCCTTCATCGGCTTCGAAGCCGGCGCTGCCCGCGCAGCCCGTTCTGCCGCCCTCGCCCGACACGCCCACGCCATTGCTCGGCAATCTGACGCCGTCGCAATTCATGCGCCGTTACTGGCAGAAAAAGCCGCTGCTGATTCGTCAGGCGATCCCGAATGTCGAGTCGCCGCTCACGCGCGACGAGTTTTTCGAACTGGCCGATCAGGACGAAGTCGAAGCGCGCCTGATCACGCACTTTCGCAATAAATGGCAACTGGAGCACGGCCCGTTCGCGGCCGACGAACTGCCGTCCGTGAAGCAGCGCGCATGGACGCTGCTGGTGCAAGGCGTCGACCTTTACGACGACCGCGCGCGCGCGCTGCTCGACCGCTTCCGCTTCGTGCCGGACGCGCGTCTGGACGATCTGATGATTTCGTATGCGACCGACGGCGGCGGCGTCGGTCCGCACTTCGACTCTTACGATGTCTTCCTGTTGCAGGTCAAAGGCAAGCGCCGTTGGCGCATCGGCGCGCAGAAAGATCTGACGCTCCAACCCGGCCTGCCTTTGAAAGTTTTACAGCATTTCGAACCGGAAGAAGAATGGCTGCTCGAGCCAGGCGACATGCTTTACCTGCCGCCGCACATTGCGCATGACGGTATCGCCGAGGGCGAATGCATGACCTGCTCGATCGGTTTTCGCGCGCCTTCCACGAGCGAGTTGACCTCGCAGTTCCTCTACCATCTGGCCGAGCGCGGTGAGTCGGCGGAACGATCGGGAGCGTTGTATCGCGACCCGAAACAGGCCGCCGTCGACCACCCGGCCGAGTTGCCCGCGGGATTAATCGAGCGGGTTGGCGCGATCCTTGCTCAAATTAAATGGAATGAGCAGGATATTGCGTCGTTCCTTGGTACTTATCTCAGCGAACCTAAGCCGAGTGTCGTCTTTGATCCGCCGCAAAAGCCGCTCAACGAAGCCCGTTTCATTAATGAAGCATCGAAGTCAGGTATTCGACTGGACCGCAAGACTAATCTGTTGTACAACCGCCGTTTTTTCTTCGTAAATGGAGAAGAAACATCATTCGATGGCGCAAAAAAGTGGCTGTTTGAACTCGCTGACCACCGCTGCATGAGTGCGAAACGCTTTGTAACACTCTCACACGATTCGTCGGTGACAGCACTGCTACACGAGTGGTATTGTGCGGGCTGGATACAAGTGGGCGAGCTTGCGTAACTCCGCCTGCCTGCTATACCCCGTACTATGATTTTTTGTATGAGAAAGACAACGTATTGACCCCGGATTTATGGATTGTCAGTACGAAAGTGCATATAATTTCCGCCCAAGCCGTAGGGAAGATTCCAGCTCGTCAAAAGAGCGTCTCCACCAGCGGCCCAGGTCGGTGTTGGAGCACATTACCGGTTTTATTTTGCGCTGTTGCTTACCTTTAAACCATAAAAGGACGTGATCATGAAGAAATCCCTCCTCGTAGCATCCCTGTTGGCAGCTGTGGCACTGGCTGCATGCAACAAGAGCAACGATCAAGCCGCTGCCCCGGCTAGCGACGCAGCTGCTGCTTCGGCACCGGCTGCTGCAGCTTCGGATTCGGCTGCTGCTGCTTCGGGTGCGGCTGCTGCTGCGAGCGACGCTGCTGCTTCGGCTACGTCCGCTGCTTCGGACGCTGGCGCTGCTGCTTCGGACGCATCGGCTTCGGCTGCTGCTCCGGCTTCGGGCGCAAGCCAGTAAGCTGTCGCATAGGGTTCGCCTCTGGGCGAAAACTGCATCGGGAAATCATCGCGATTTCCCGGTCAGTAAAGCAAAACGCCACGGATTCACATCCGTGGCGTTTTGTCGTTTTGGGAGCCGCTTTTTCAACGGCCCTCAACGGTAATCACCGAATAGATTTATTGCGCCGTCTTCTCTTCGAAGAACTCGCGCACCACTTCGATCTCACGTGTGCGTTTGAATGGCGGCAGGCTCTGCCATATACGCTTCCCATACGGTTTGTCGACGAGACGTGTGTCGCAGATCATCAGCACGCCGCGATCGGTCTCAGCGCGGATCAGACGGCCTGCGCCCTGCTTTAGCGTAATGACCGCCTGCGGCAACTGATGCACGGCAAACGGACTCAAGCCCTTCTTGGTCAGCGCGTCGAGTCGCGCGGACAAGACCGGATCGTCGGGCGGGGCGAACGGCAGCTTGTCGATCACCACCAGCGACAGCGCATCGCCACGCACGTCCACCCCTTCCCAGAAACTCTGGCTGCCCACCAGGATCGCGTTGCCGTACGCGCGGAAGCGATCCAGCAACTCCGTGCGGCTCGCGTCGCCCTGCACGAGCAACGGGTAATTCCAGCCGCGTGCGTCGATCGTGTCGCGCAGCTTGGCCGAAATCCGGTCGACCGCGCGCAGCGTCGTGCACAGCATGAACACACCGCCGCCGGACGCTTCGATCGCGGGCAACGCGGCGTCGAACACGGCGTCGGTGAACATCGGCGAGGACGGCTGCGGCAAATTGCGCGGCACGTATAGCAAGCCTTGCGTCGGATAGTCGAACGGGCTCGGCAGCGTCATCGAACGTTTCGCGTTCAGGCCCATTTGCGCGGCGTAGTGCGTGAAGTCGCCGCGCACCGACAAGGTCGCCGACGTGAAGATCCATGCGCGCGGCACGCCGGCGCGCTGCTTCGCAAAGATCGGCGCGACCGAGAGCGGCGTTTCGTGCAACTGCACCGTATGCGAGAACACCTCGATCCAGCGCACTTTTTCGTTTGGATCGACGCGCTCGGCTTTCGCATCGGAAGCGGCGGCTTCGGCCTTCTCACGTTCGATTTCAGTGGGCGGCGAGGTCCAGCCCGCGAGCACGCCTTGCAGCTCGCGCGCACGGCGCAGACACGCGCCGATCGATTCGGCGCGCTCCGCCTGCCCGGCCAGCGCGGACGCCAATGCATCGAGTTCGGTTTCGAGTGTTTCGAGCGCCGGGAACAGCGGATGGTCGTCGGCAAGCTGGCCGATCGACAGACGCACCGAGTCTTCCTTGAAAGCAAGCCGCACGTCGCGCGCCGCGCGCTCCAGCGTCGCGCCGAGCTTGACCCAATCCACCGTTTCGCGCGCGTGACCGAGGCCTTCGGCGACAGAATCGCGCGCGAGCTCGAGGAACTGCGTGGTCGATAGCGTCTCGCCGAAAAACAGCGTCGCGGTTTCGGGCAGTTGATGTGCTTCGTCGAAGATGATCGTGTTCGCGGTGGGCAGCAACTCGGCCATGCCGGTGTCGCGCAACATGATGTCCGCGAAAAACAGGTGGTGATTGACCACCACGATATCGGCCTGCTGCGCCTCGCGGCGCGCCTGCATCACGAAGCACTCCTTGTAATGCGGGCACTCCTGACCGAGACAGTTCTCGCGCGTGGACGTGACCATCGACCACACCGCCGCCGTCTCCGGCACACTCGCGAGTTCGGCCTTGTCGCCGGTACGGGTGATTTTCGCGAAGCGGATGATGTCCTGCAGATACGACGTTTCCTGACGCGACGGCAGGCGGCCGTTGTCAGCGGTGCGCTGCAGGTAGTAATGGCACAGGTAATTCGCGCGGCCCTTGAGCATCGCGACCGACACGGGCACCGCAAGCGCATCGCGCACGGTCGGAATGTCGCGCTGGAACAGCTGGTCCTGCAAGTGCTTGGTGCCGGTAGAGACGATCACCTTACCGCCCCACAGCATCGCGGGCACCAGATAGGCATAGGTCTTCCCGGTGCCCGTGCCCGCCTCCACGATCAGCGTGTTTTCGCTGCCGTCGAGTCCGTTCGATTCGTCGGCGTCCGGCGCCTCTGCGGCCGCGTCGGCCGCTCCTTGCAGACGCCGCGCAGGACGCTTCTGCGCCTCGAACATCGCGGGCTCGGGCATCGCGCGGCCGGACGCTTCCATGGCCGCGGCGACGGCGCGCGACATCTCGATCTGCGACGCGCGCGAACGATAGCCGTCGATCTGCCGCGCGAGCAGGCCGTTGTCGGCGAAGATCTGGTCGAGTTCGGCGCCGCGGCGCGGATTCAGCGCCGCGGAGAGCGGCGACGCATTCGCACGCGGCGCGACGGCACCTGCGCCGGCCGGCGAAGCGTCGCTGCCCGACCCGGCACGGGATGAAGTTTCAAGCGGTGAATTCAAGGCAAGCGTTTCCTGCAAATTCCGGTGCGCGCCGCGCGACCCGGCGCCTGCCAGGCCGCGAACTCAGGCGCGTGCGTCCGGTTCGAGCTGCAATTGCAGCAAGATGATGGTGTCTTTGACTTTGAGTTTGCGCTTTTTCAGACGCTGCAACTCGAAGTCGTCGATGCCGGGCTCGCTCGACATTCGTTCGATCAACCGATCGAGCCCACTGTGCTCCGATTCCAGCTGCAGAATGCGATCGCGAAGTGTGTCCGCGGTGATGACGTGATGTTGATCGCGCATGCTCGCCTCCTCCCGTAAGCGGCACGGGCTGCGTGGCGCGGCCCGATGCCTGAGGTTGCTGTCCGGCTAAAACGCGTTACGGCGACTACGGCACTCCCACAACCCTACCAGAGACCGCTCCAGCACGACGGACACAATGGCTATTGCGCCTGCTGCTGTTGCTGCTTCTGCTGTTCGAGTTGCTGCTGCTGTTGCAACTGCTCCTGACGTTTCTGCTCGGCTTTCTCGGCCGCCTGCTTCTGCCGCGCTTCGACGTCTGCTTTGTGCTGCGCCGCGTCGGCCTGCTTCTTCTCGAAGCTCTGCTGCTTCTCGACGCGCTCCTGAGCCTTCTGCGCGCCCTGTTGCTGCGCTTCCTGAAGCTTCTTCTGGAAATCGCCCTGCTTCTGATCGTACGCTTGCTGGTTGGTGGCGGCTTGCGCCGGGCTGATCCCGCGCTGCGCCTGATCCAGTGCGTGCTGACGCTGCTTGTCCTGATACGCCTGCGCGTTCGCGCTGCGTTGCGGCGCCTCGGCCGCACGTTGCGTCTGATCGATCTGGTGCTGACGCTGCTTGTCTTCGTAGGCCTGCGCGTTGCGCGCGTCGTCGGCGGCGCGCTGCGGCGCGCTGGCTTCGTCCTGTGCGCGTTTGAGCGCGGCCTGCTCGTCACGCTGACGGGCGCGCGCGGCGCGTTGTTCGCCGTCGAGCGCGAGCTGTTCCTTGCGGATGTCCGCCTGCACCACGCGCATCTCGTCGCGCGCCTTGCCGAGACAGTGGTTCACGAAGAACCTGCTGTAGCAGTCGTGCTCGGCGACGCCGTAACGGTAGTTGTTTTCCTCGCTGCGCTGGTCGAGCGTTTTTTGCCGCGCGTCGAACGACCTGTTCAGCGCGTCGGCCTGTTCAGCGCTGGCCGTGGCCGTGCCCGACGCATCCGCGGCCATTGCACCCGCGGCACCCGAAGCGGCTACCGGCGCGTTGCCGCCGGGTTGCGCAGCGGATTCCTGCGCGGCCGCCGGCGCGGCCAACGCCACCGAAGCCGCGATCACGCACGCGAAACGCGCTACCAAAGATGCCGGTGAGGACGCGAGCGCAAACCTGAACAGGGACCGCGACGCCGGGATGAGAGAAACAGG
Organism: Paraburkholderia xenovorans; assembly: GCF_046030735.1. Taxonomy (GTDB): domain Bacteria; phylum Pseudomonadota; class Gammaproteobacteria; order Burkholderiales; family Burkholderiaceae; genus Paraburkholderia; species Paraburkholderia xenovorans_A. The sequence goes on along the minus strand of NZ_JAQQBV010000026.1, from coordinate 94,463 downwards.
CGGCAAAAGAAGCGGCAAAGCAAGCGGTGAGCGCAATGAAAACGGCGGCAGTTGTGACAGGCGAGAGACCAAGCGGGAGCCCAGGCGGTTGAGGGACAAGGAGATCGGCAACGTCGTAGAGGGTCAACGGAACATGCCCGAAATTCTATCACCCTGCGGTTGAGCCCTTTGGCATTTATGGCAAAATGCCCCGCTCCAGCAACCTGGTCGCGGCGCGCCGTCCGGCGCGGCCGGACGCGCTCCCGAGTGCGTTCGCACGCGACCTTTGATTGAGCAGCAGGAACACCAGGACCTATGACGGAAACCGTAGCACTCAAGATCGTACAGCGCATCGCCGCCGAACTGTCCGTCCAGCCGCGCCAGGTCGCGGCCGCGGTGCAACTTCTCGACGAAGGAGCGACTGTTCCGTTCATCGCCCGCTACCGGAAGGAAGTGACCGACAATCTCGACGACACGCAACTGCGCAATCTCGAGGAACGTCTGCTGTATCTGCGCGAACTGGAAGACCGGCGCGCGGCGATCATCGCCAGCATCGACGAACAGGGCAAGCTCACCGACGAACTGCGCATCGCGATCGAAGGCGCCGACAGCAAGCAGGTGCTGGAAGACCTGTATCTCCCGTACAAGCCGAAGCGCCGCACGCGCGCGCAGATCGCCCGCGAAGCCGGCCTCCAGCCGCTCGCCGACGCGCTGCTGGCCAATCCGCTGCTCGACCCGCAAACCGAAGCCGCTGCCTACGTGGACGCCGAGAAAGGCGTCGCCGATGTGAAAGCCGCGCTCGACGGCGCGCGCGACATCCTGTCGGAGCAGTTCGGCGAAACCGCCGAGTTGCTCGGCAAACTGCGCGATTACCTGTTCAACCAGGGCGTGGTGTCGTCGAAAGTGGTGGAAGGCAAGGAAAACGCCGAAGAAGAAAAATTCCGCGATTACTACGACTACGCGGAAACCATCCGCACCGTGCCGTCGCATCGCGCGCTGGCGCTGTTCCGCGGCCGCAATGCGGGCGTGCTGATGGTCAAGCTCGGCCTCGGCGAGGAACTCGACGCGCTGGTGCCGCATCCGGGCGAAGCGCTGATCGCGCGCCACTTCGGCATTGCGAATCAGAGCCGCCCGGCCGACAAATGGCTGTCGGACGTGTGCCGCTGGTGCTGGCGCGTGAAGGTGCAGCCGCACATCGAAAACGAACTGCTGACCAAGCTGCGCGACGAAGCCGAGCACGAAGCAATTCGCGTGTTCGCGCGCAACCTGAAAGACCTGCTGCTGGCCGCGCCTGCCGGCCCGAAGGCCGTGATCGGCCTCGATCCGGGCATGCGCACCGGCGTGAAAGTCGCCGTGGTCGACCGGACCGGCAAGGTGCTCGCCACCGACGTGATCTATCCGCACGAGCCGCGCCGCGACTGGGACGGCTCGATCGCGAAACTGGCGCGCATCTGCGCGCAGACGCAGGCCGAGCTGATCAGTATCGGCAACGGCACCGCGTCGCGTGAAACGGACAAACTCGCGAGCGAACTGATCGCGCGTCATCCGGAATTCAAGCTGCAGAAGATCGTCGTGTCCGAAGCGGGCGCGTCGGTTTACTCGGCCTCCGAACTCGCGGCCAAGGAGTTCCCCGATATGGACGTGTCGCTGCGCGGCGCCGTGTCGATCGCGCGCCGCTTGCAGGATCCGCTCGCGGAACTGGTGAAGATCGAGCCGAAGGCGATCGGCGTCGGCCAGTACCAGCACGACGTGAATCAGCGCGAACTGGCCCGCTCGCTCGACGCGGTGGTCGAAGACTGCGTGAATGCGGTCGGCGTGGATGCGAACACCGCGTCGGTCGCGCTGCTCGCACGCGTGTCCGGCCTGAACGCGACACTGGCGCGCAACATCGTCGATTATCGCGATGCCAACGGTCCGTTCCCGTCGCGCGAGCATCTGCGCAAGGTGCCGCGTCTCGGCGACAAAACCTTCGAGCAGGCCGCCGGCTTCCTGCGCATCAACAATGGCGAGAATCCGCTCGACCGCTCGTCGGTTCACCCGGAAGCGTATCCTGTCGTCGAACGCATTCTCGCGAAGATCAGCAAGCATGTCGGTGACGTGCTCGGCAATCGCGACGCGCTGCGCGGGCTGTCGCCGGCGGAATTCGTCGACGAACGTTTCGGTCTGCCGACCGTGCGCGACATTCTGGTCGAACTCGAAAAGCCGGGCCGCGATCCGCGTCCTGAGTTCAAGACAGCGACGTTCCGCGAAGGCGTCGAGAAGGTCAGCGATCTGACGCCGGGCATGGTGCTCGAAGGCGTCGTGACGAACGTGGCGGCGTTCGGCGCGTTCATCGACATCGGTGTGCATCAGGACGGTCTCGTACACGTGTCCGCCATGTCGACGAAATTCATCAAGGACCCGCACGAGGTCGTCAAGGCCGGTCAGATCGTCAAGGTGAAGGTGCTCGAAGTCGACGTGAAGCGTCAGCGTATCGCGCTGACCATGCGTCTGGACGATGAGTTCGGCGCGTCCGCGGCCCCGCGCAGCGGTGGCGCACAGCAGGACCGTGGCGGCTTCAACCGCCCGGGCGGCGGCAACCGGGGCGGCCAGCAACAGCGTTCGCGCGAGCCGGAAGCAGGCGGCGCAATGGCCGCTGCGTTTGCCAAGCTCAAGCAGAAGTAAGCGCTGCATATGCCGCGTTGGCGCGTGATCGATTCACGCGCCAACTCGAACAGCACGCAACAAAAAAGCCCACGCACTTCACCATTGCGTGGGCTTTTTTGCGCCTCGATGCATCAAACGAGGCGCTCGCGATTTCAGGCGGGCTTTCACGCGCGATTCACGCGCAATCAGATCTCGATCTTCGTCCCCAACTCCACCACCCGGTTCGCCGGAATGCTGAAGAAGTCCGTCGGCTTCGCGGCGTTCTGATGCATCCACGCGAACACACGTTCGCGCCACACCGACATACCCGGCAACTGCGTCGGCACCACCGTTTCGCGCGCGAGGAAGAACGACGTGTCCATCAACTCGAAGGTCATGTCGTGCGTGCGGCCGACCTCCAGCAGCACCGCCTTCACGTCCGGCGTTTCGTTGAAACCGTACGACGCCTTGACGAGATACAAACCACCGTCGATAACCTTGACCGTCACACGTTCCGCGTCGTCCACATACGGAATGTCGCGCGTGACGAAGGTCAGGAAAATCGTGCGCTCATGCAGCACCTTGTTGTGCTTCAGGTTGTGCAGCAAGCTGACGGGGACGAGCGAGTCGCTGCCGGTCAGATAGATCGCCGTGCCCGACACGCGATGCGGCGGATGCGCGAGCAGGCCCTGCAGGAACGGCATCAGCGGAATACCGTCGGCGGCCGTGCGCTCCTTGACGATCATCCTGCCCTTGAACCATGTCATCAGCAGGAAGAACAGCAACGCGCCGATGCCGAGCGGCAACCAGCCGCCCTCCTCGACCTTCAGCAGATTGGCGCCGAAAAAGCCCACGTCGACCACCATGAACACGCCGATGATCAGCCCGACCAGCAGCTTGTTCCACTTCCATACGTTCACCATCACCACACACGCGAGGATCGTGGTGATCACCATGGTCGCGGTCACCGCGATACCGTAGGCCGCGGCGAGATTGTCCGAACTCTTGAACGCGATCACGATGCACAGAATGATGAACAGCAGCATCCAGTTCACCACCGGCACATAGATCTGACCGATCGCCAGTTCCGACGTGTGCAGGATCTTCATGCGCGGCACGTAGCCGAGCTGGATCGCCTGGCTCGTCAGCGAATACGCGCCGGAAATCACGGCCTGCGAAGCGATCACGGTCGCCACCGTCGACAGAATCACGAGCGGCAGCAACGCCCAATCGGGCGCGAGCAGGAAGAACGGGTTTTCGATCGCCTTCGGGTCGTGCATCAGCAACGCGCCCTGACCGAAATAGTTGAGCACCAGCGAAGGCATTACCAGAAAATACCAGGCCATGCGGATCGGCTTTGCGCCGAAGTGGCCCATGTCGGCGTAGAGCGCTTCGGCACCGGTCAGCACCAGCACGACCGAGCCCAGCACCACGTATGCCTGCAGAACGTGCGCGGCCATGAAGCTGTACGCGTAGTACGGGTTCAGCGCGCGGATCACGTTCGGCGACTGCAGGATGTGCCACAGGCCGAGCGCTGCCAGCACCACGAACCACACCACCATGATCGGCCCGAACAGGCGGCCGACCATCGCCGTGCCGTGCCGCTGAATCCAGAACAGCAGCACGAGAATCACCATCGTCAACGGCAGCACGAGATGCGACAGTTTCGGGGCGGCGATCTCCAGACCTTCGACTGCCGAGATCACGGAGATCGCAGGCGTGATCACCGCGTCGCCATAGAACATGCATGCGCCGAAAATGCCGAGCATCATCAGCAAGCCGGCCATTTTCGATTTGGGATCCAGAGAGCGCAACGCGAGCGCCATCAATGCGAGCACACCGCCTTCGCCGTTGTTGTCGGCGCGCATCACGAACAGAACATATTTGATGCCGACCACGATCACGATCGCCCAGAACAGCAGCGAGATCACACCCAGAATCGACTGGTCGGTTAGCGGAATGCCATGGGAAGGGCTGAATGCCTCTTTCAGCGAGTACAACGGGCTCGTGCCGATATCGCCGAACACCACTCCGATCGCGGCCAGCGCGAGGGATGGCAATGGCTGTTTGTGCTCGTGATTGTTATTTGTCATAAACGCGAGGAAATCCGTTCCCTGGGCGGAAAAAACGATCGCTATTCTAAACTGCTCGCCTAGCGCCGCCCGGCTTGTTGTGGATACACCACGTGGATGGTCCGCGCAGTGTAGCACTGCGATTTGACCGCGTCTGCTGCGCGACGCGTTGCAACGGCGACGGCGCTGTTCGGGCTGCACGGCGGTGCTTTCCGCACGCATAAAAAAAGGAGCCCGGCGGGGCTCCTTTTCTGAGTACGAATCCTGAATATGAATCGCTGCACACAGCGCGGCGAAACCTTACTTCCCTGACGATTCCTGCGCCGTGCCGCGCTTGATCCACGCGCCGAGGTTGTGCGGACGCACCGTGTCCCACTCCTCAAACGGCTGATGAATCCACGGGTTAGTGGGCAGATACTGCACGTGATAGTCGGGCTTCACCTTCGAGCAGCCCTTGTACCAGAGCACCGCCGAGCGCACCGCCGTAATGGCCAGATAGCGCTCTTTCAGATGCTGCTGCACGCGGGCGAGCGTCACGCCCGAATCGACCAGATCGTCGACGAGCAGCACGTTGCCGTGCAGTTCGCCGCGCGTCATCGTGATGTATTGCGCGATGTCGAGTTCGCCCTGCTCCGTACCTGCCGCCTCACGATACGAACTGGTGGCGAGAATCGCGAGCGGCAGATCGTAAATGCGCGACAGTTGATCGCCGACGCGCAGACCGCCACGCGCGAGGCACAGGATCTTGTCGAACTTCCAGCCCGACTCGTGCACCTGCAACGCGAGTACTTCGATCAACCGGTGATACTCGTCCCAGCCGACCCACAGGTTCTTGTCGTCGTTGCGCGGATCTTTCATCGCAATCATGGGCACACCTTGAACCATCACTTAAACCTTGAACGGATGACGAAGCAGAATGGTTTCGTCACGATCCGGACCGGTCGACACCATATCGATCGGAATACCCGCGACTTCCTGCACGCGTGACAGATAAGCACGCGCGGCAGCCGGCAGCTTGTCCCATTCCTTGATACCGACGGTGCTTTCCTTCCAGCCCGCGAAGGTTTCGTACACCGGTTCGCAACGCGCGACTTCCGTGGCGCCGCGCGGCAGCAGATCGACTGCTTTGCCGTCGACCGTATAGCCGACGCACAGCTTCACTTCGTCGAGACCGTCGAGCACGTCGAGCTTGGTCATGCACAGACCCGACACGCCGTTGATCTGGATCGAGCGGCGCAGCGCGGCGACGTCGAGCCAGCCCGTGCGGCGCGGACGGCCGGTGACCGAACCGAATTCCTTGCCGACCTTGGCCAGTTCCAGACCGATCGCTTCCTGACGCTCGGCGTTGTCCGCGTCGTACAGCTCGCTCGGGAACGGGCCCGAACCGACACGCGTGCAATACGCCTTGGTGATGCCGAGAATGTAGTTCAGCTTTTGCGGACCGACGCCCGCGCCCGCGGTGGCCGCACCGGCCACGCAGTTGCTCGACGTGACGTACGGATAGGTGCCGTGATCGATATCGAGCAGCGTGCCTTGCGCGCCTTCGAACAGCAGGTTGTTGCCGGCCGCGTTTTCGTCGTAAAGACGGCGCGACACGTCGGTCACCATCGGCTTCAGACGATCGGCATAGCTCAACATCGTGTCGAGCGTTTGCTGGAAGTCGACCGCGGCGACGCCGAGGTATTGCGTCAGCACGAAGTTGTGGTAATCGAGGTTTTCACGCAGACGTTCGGCGAACGTGACCGGATCGAACAGGTCCTGCACGCGCAAGCCGCGACGTGCGACCTTGTCTTCGTATGCCGGGCCGATGCCGCGGCCGGTGGTGCCGATCTTGCCCGCGCCACGGCGCGCTTCGCGACCCTGGTCGATGGCGATGTGGTACGGCAGGATCAGGGTGGTGGCTTCGGAAATGAAGAGTCGATTCTGAACGTCGACTCCGGCGGCTTCGAGCTCGCCGATTTCCTTGAACAATGCTTCCGGCGACAACACGACGCCATTGCCGATGTAGCACGCGACGCCGGGATGCATGATGCCCGACGGAATCAGGCGCAAGATGGTTTTCTTGCCGCCGATGATAAGCGTGTGACCGGCATTGTGACCGCCCTGGAAGCGAACGACGCCTTGGGCGTGGTCCGTCAGCCAGTCGACGATCTTGCCCTTGCCTTCATCACCCCACTGGGTCCCCACGACGACGACGTTACGCCCGGGGTTCACATTCACTGCGCTAGCAGACATGTTGTTTCGTAAGCTGGTTAAAAACGTATTCTACCTATGTTCGCGGAACCTTCCGAATTTTTCCGTTTCCGCTCAACGGTATGCACGTTATGTTGGAGATAGCGAAATAGCGCGGCAGGCAGCCGTGCCGGGATCTGACAGCGCTCGCGCCGCCCAGAAAAAAGGGCTGCGCCCGCAACGGGCGCAGCCCTCGTCATGCAGGTCAGACGCGCGTTTCGACAACCCACGCGCCGTTGCGCTCGACCAACACGCGGTCGCACGCGAACTCGTCGAGATGATGCTCGTGACCCGGCAACGCCTGGATCACCACTTCGCCGGCGTCGCGCAATGCGGCGACGCTCACGCGCAACGCGTCGTCGTGTTGCCACGGCGCGAGGATCGCGCTGCTGCGCGCTTCGACCGGCGAAATGCGCGCCACTTCACGCAGATCGAGCGAGAAGCCGGTGGCCGCGCGCGCCCGGCCGTAGGCCTGGCCCACGTGGTCGTAACGGCCGCCGCGGGCGACCGCATTCGGTACGCCGTCGACATAAGCCGAGAACATCACACCGCTGTGGTACGCGTAGCCGCGCAAATCGGCGAGGTCGATCATCACTTCGGCGCCGTCCACCTGCGTGGCGAGGAACGCGAGATCGTCCAGCGCACGGGAAATCGCCGGCACGTTCGGCAGACGCGCGCGCGCTTCGTCGAGCACGGAGGCGTCGCCGTACAGCGTGGGCAGCGCGCGCAACGCGTCGCGTGTGAGCGGCGTGAGGTTCGCCGTCAGTTCGACGAGACGCGGCACATCTTTGCCGGCGAGCGCGTCGTACAGCGATTGGCCGAGGTCGGCCGCCGCCGGCTCCGCTTCGATCAGCGCGGCAAGCACGCCCGCGTGGCACAGATCGAGCCGCACTTTAGCGAGGCCCGCCAGACGCAGCGCGTCGAGCATCAATTGCTGGATTTCCAGGTCGGCTTCGAGTCCGGCGTGGCCATAGATTTCCGCGCCGATCTGGATCTGTTCACGCGTCGCGTGCAGCCCGCGCGGACGCGTATGCGCGACATTGCCCGCGTAGCAAAGACGCGTGACGCCCTGCCGGTTGAGCAGATGCGCGTCGATACGCGCGACCTGCGGCGTAATGTCCGCGCGCAGACCGAGCGTGCGGCCCGACAACTGGTCGACGAGCTTGAACGTGCGCAGGTTCAGATCGTGGCCGCCGCCGGTCAGCAGCGACTCGAGGTACTCGAGCAGCGGAGGCATCACCATTTCGTAGCCGTACGAACGGAAACGGTCCAGCAGGTGACGACGCAACTCTTCGATCTTGCGGGCTTCCGACGGCAGCACGTCGGCAATATTCTCGGGAAGTAACCAGGTCGACATCGATACAGTCCTACGACGTTGAACACGGCGGCCAGGGGCGCCGTAAGTGATAAGTGAATGGCGGACAGCGACTCGATTCTGGCGGCGGGCGGAAGGACAGAACCGCAGATTTACCGCTGGAATTGCCGCAGCGCAGTCATCTTGCGCACGCCGCACGGCTGCCTCGCTCGATGCCGGGCTTGGTGCCGGGTCGGCGCCGGGTCGGTGCATTAAGCACGGCAGCCGGCCGCAAGCTCAACGTGCGCTGCGCCTCGCGACAGCCGCCTGCGAAGCGCGCTGTCAGGTCACGATAAACAGCAGGATCAAACCGAGCACCATCACGATCAGTCCGCCGATGCGGATCTGATGCGCGGGCCGTTCCGCTATTTTACGGAACGTGTCGCGCCAGGCGCTCGGGAACACAAAGGGAAACATCCCCTCGATAATCAGCATCAATGCGATCGCGAGCAGTAACGAGCCGGCTATGTCCATGCGAATGAAAGGGCCGCGATGCGAGTGCCGCGGCGTTCCGGTTGTCAGTGTTTGCGCGGTACCGCGGGAGCGTCCGGGGCTGCGCCACCGGTCGGGCTACGCATGAAGCGGAAGAACTCGCTGCTCGGATCGACGACGATCACGTCGCCCGGCTTGAAGGTGTTCTTGTACGCCTGCATGCTTTGGTAAAACTGGTAGAACTGCGGGTCGCTGCCGTACGCCGCGGCGGCGATTTCCGCTGCCTTGGCGTCGCCCTCGCCCTTGATCGTCTGCGCCTGGCTGTAGCCGTCGGCGAGAATCGCCTGTTGCTGGCCGAGCGCATCCGCCTTGATCTGGTCGGCTTGCGCCGCGCCCTTCGCGCGTTCGTCGGCCGCAGCCTGTTCGCGCGCTGCGATCATCCGCTTGTAGACCGAATCGGTCATTGCCGCGGGGAAATCGACGCGAGTGAGTTGCACGTCGACCACCTGCACGCCGAGCGACGCCGCGGATTTATCCATCGCACCGCGCGCCTCGTCGGCGACGGCCTGCTGTTTGGCGAGCGCATCGGTCAACGTGACCTTCGCGAACGCATCGCCGATCGCGCTGCGCGACAGCAGCGCGAGACGATCCGGCAGGCTTTGCACGTCGCCCTTCGTTTCGGCAAGCAGTTTGAGCGGATCGCTGACGCGGTATTTGACGACCGGGTTCGCGAGCAGATCGGTTTTGTCGGACGTGACGTAACGGTCTTCGTCCGGTGCGTCGAGCGACTGGATGCGGTTATCCACCAGCGTGAGCGTTTGCAACGGCGGCGGCAGCTTTACATGCAAGCCTGGGCCGAGCAGGCTGGGCGCGGTGTCGCCATGCGACGACAGCACGGCCATGTGCCGCTGATCGACGACAAACACCATCGACGACGCAGCAAACAGCACGACGACGATAGCCACGACGAGCGCAATGATCTTGTTCATGGTGTGCGCTCCTTATTGAACGTCGTCTTCACGCAGACGGCTGCGGAAGGAGTCGCGTGAACGCAGCGCGTCGCTGCTTGCGGCAGGCTGACTCGCGGGCGTTGCGGAGGCCGCGACGCCGGGCGCTGCCGGCTGGCTCGCGGCCTGACCCGCGCCCGGCGCTGCGGAGGACACGGCAGCGGCGCCGTTGGCGGCTGTTTGCGGTGCGGGAGCAGCAGCGGAGCCGGAAGCCTGGCCGGCCGCAGCAGCGGCAGTTGCAGCAGCCGCGGCGTCGGCACGCTGGCGGGTCTGCTCGACCAGCTTGTCGAGCGGCAAATACAGTACGTTGTTGCCGCTCTTGCTGTCCACGAACACCGTGGTTGTCTTCGAATAGATCTGCTGCATGGTTTCCAGGTACATGCGCTCGCGAATCACAGCGGGCGCTTTCGAGTACTGTGCGTAGACCTGCTTGAAGCGGTCGGCATCGCCTTGCGCCTGCGCCACGGTCTTTTCGCTGTACGTTTTCGCTTCGTCGACCTGATGCGCGACGTCGGCCTGCGCGCGCGGCAGCAGATCGGCCGCATAGGCCTCTGCTTCGCTCTTCGCGCGATCGTTGTCCTGGCGCACCTTGGCGGCGGCGTCGAAAGCGGGCTGCACCTGATCGGGCACCTGCACGCTCTGGATCGTCACACCGGTCACGGCGAGCCCGGACTGATATTCGTCCAGCGACTGCTGGATCGACGCGGTCAGTTGCTGACGAATTGTTTCGCGATCCTGATTGAGGATATCGTTGGTGCTGCGCGTACCCACGATGCTGCGCACCGCGGCTTGCGCGGCCTGCATCACGCTCTGATCGGGATCGACGCTGCGGAACAGGTAATCGGTCGGCTTGCGGATCTGGTATTGAACGGCAAAGCGCACGTCGACGATATCGGCTTCACGCGTGAGCATCGACGCGTCCTTCACGTTCGCGAGACGCACCACGTTGTTGCGACCGATCTCCACCTGACGGGTCTGACCGACATTGACGAGTTCATGCGTTTCGAACGGATACGGCAGACGCCAGTGAACACCCTGCCCCGCGGTGTATCGATATTGACCGAACTGCAGCACGACGCCGGCCTGACCGTCCTGCACGACGAACACGCCGCTGCCGAGGTAGATCGCGATCAGCACACCGATCACGATGCCCACGCCGATGCGCGCACCGCGGCCGTTATCCGGGCGGCCGCCGCCCGCGCCACCACCCTTGCGCCCGAACACCCGGCTCAAACGGCGATTGAAATCGCGCCACATCTCGTCGAGATCGGGCGGACCTTCTCCGTCTTTGCCCTGCGGACGTTTGGGTTCGTTAGGCCGTTGACGCTCGCCATTGCCATTGCCGTCGCCCCGGCCCCAGCGCGGATCGTTCAATGAAAGCATGGCGCGCATGCGCAGCCAGATACTCCGCTCGTTGTAATCGTTCACCTGTGTTCGTTCACCAGAGTAGACAGCGGGTCAGTGCAATTGGAGCGGGTCAGTGCCCGAGTTCTGTGACCTTATGGTCGTCGCGTGGTGCTGCCGACCGGTCTTCTTCCGATTGATCGACCAGCATATCGGGAAGAGGTTCGGCAGTAGCGATTTCAGCGATGGCAGCGCGCAATGTATCCAGCCCTTGCCCCGTGCGCGCGCTCAAAAAGACGCGCGAAATATTACCATACTCATCCCGCTCAACCGCGTCGCCACGGGCCGCCAACTCGGGCACCGCGTCGATCTTGTTGAACACCAGCACCTGGCGGATCGTGTCCGCGCCGATTGCGCGCAACACCTCGTTCACCTGGTCGATCTGGTCGAGCCGCACGGCGCTCGATGCGTCGACCACGTGCAGCAACAGGTCGGCGTGAATCGTTTCTTCGAGCGTGGCGCGAAACGCCGCCACCAGTTGGTGAGGCAGTTCGCGAATGAATCCGACCGTATCCGACACCACCACCTGCCCCGCTTCGTCACCGAGATAGACACGGCGTGAAGTGGTGTCCAGCGTGGCGAACAACTGGTCGGCGGCGTACGCCTGGGCTTTCGTCAGCGCATTGAAGAGCGTGGACTTGCCCGCGTTCGTATAACCGACGAGCGACACGGACAGGGTCTGATTGCGCGAACGCTGACGACGCTGCGTGCCATGCTGCCGGCGCAGTTTTTCGAGCCGGGTCTTCAACGCCTTGATCCGCTCGCCGATCAACCGGCGGTCGGTTTCGAGCTGCGTTTCACCCGGGCCGCGCAAACCGATACCGCCTTTCTGGCGCTCGAGGTGGGTCCATGCGCGGATAAGTCGCGTGGACAGATACTGCAACTGCGCGAGCTCCACCTGCAGCTTGCCTTCATGGCTGCGGGCGCGTTGCGCAAAAATATCGAGAATGAGACTGGTGCGATCGATCACGCGGCGATTAAGCGCCTGCTCCAGATTGCGCTGCTGCGCGGGAGCCAATGCGTGATTGAAAATGACGAGTTCGATGTCGTTCGCCTCACACGCGAGACGCAGCTCTTCGGCCTTGCCGCTGCCGACGAACATCTTCGCATCCGGACTCGAGCGACGCCCGGTGAGGGTGACTAAAGGATTCGCGCCCGCGCTTTGTGCGAGCAGGCTGAGTTCTTCGAGACTGGCTTCGAAATCGATCTTACCGAAGTCGATGCCGACAAGCGCTGCATTGATCAAATTGGAGGGTATCAAAATGACGCGGCCGGGAGTATTCGCCAACGGGCGACGCTACGCCGGCCGCGTCGAGGGTTAGGACTGTTCGGAATCCGGGTGGAAATTCACCGGACGGGCAGGCACGACAGTCGAGATTGCGTGCTTGTAGACCATCTGGGTGACCGTATTCCGGAGCAACACGACGTACTGGTCGAACGATTCGATGTTCCCTTGAAGCTTGATGCCGTTGACCAGGTAGATCGACACCGGCACATGCTCTTTACGCAGTGCGTTCAAAAACGGGTCTTGTAACAATTGCCCTTTGTTGCTCATAGCAAACTCCGTATTTTTTTGCAGGTTGACTGAATTGACGGCGAAGAAAAAGAGATCCGCCGTCAACCGCTACACTATAGCCGATTTTCGTTTTCGCGCGAGGGCATGACCCAAGCGGCCAAACCCAGCACACACGCGGGTTTCAGCCTTGGCCTCGGGCTGGATTTCAGCCCGGGTTCGAGGCCGGGTTTGAAACAGACTCCCGGCCCGATCTTCAGCCTTTATCCGCGTAAGGGTTCGTCGACGATCTGAACTCTATGCGCAATGGAGTCCCCACCAGCTTGAAAGTTTCCCGGAAGCGGTTTTCGAGGTAGCGTTTGTACGTTTCCGTGATCGCATCGAGCGCGTTGCCGTGAATCACGATGATCGGCGGATTCTGTCCGCCCTGGTGCGCGTAACGCAATTTCGGCCGCACCGGACCGCGTCGGCGCGGCTGCTGGAATTCCACCGCATCGATCAACGCGCGCGTCAATTTCGGCGTCGGCAACTTGGCCATTGCAGCAGCGTAAGCGTCGTCGACCGAACGCATCAACGGACCGATGCCCGTCTTTTCCGCTGCGGAAATGAAGTGGAATTTAGCGAAGTCGAGAAATTTTAGTTTGCGTTCGAGATCGGCTTTGGTGCGCTCGCGCACATGCGGATCGAGGCCGTCCCATTTGTTCACGCCGACAACCAGCGCGCGGCCCTGCTCCACGACGAACCCGGCAATGTGAGCGTCCTGCTCCGAGATGTCCTGACGCGCGTCGAGCAACAGGATCACGACGTTCGCGTCCGAGATCGATTGCAGCGTCTTCACGACTGAAAATTTTTCGATCGCTTCGAACACCTTGCCGCGACGACGCAACCCGGCCGTGTCGATCAACGTATACGGCTTGCCGCCGCGTTCGAAGTCGACGTAGATCGAATCGCGCGTGGTGCCCGGCATGTCGAACGCGATCACGCGCTCTTCGCCGACCAGCGCGTTGATCAGCGTCGACTTGCCGACGTTCGGCCGGCCGACGATCGCGATCTTCACGCCACGCGTTTCTTTCTCGCTGTCGTCTTCTTCCGGCTGGCCCGCGTAAGCGACTGCGAGCGCCTCGTTGATCATTTCGGTGACACCGTCGCCATGCGCCGCGGAAATCGCGCGCGGATCGCCGAGACCGAGTTCGTAGAAGTCGGCGGCCACCGTGGTGTACTTCATCCCCTCCGCCTTGTTGACGACGAGGAAGATCGGCCGGCCGACCTTGCGCAGATAGTCGGCGATCGACTTGTCTTGCGGCGCGAGCCCGTTACGGCCGTCGACGATGAATACGACGATGTCCGATTCCTCGACCGCCTGGCGGGTTTGTCGCGCCATCTCATGCAGGATGCCGTCTTTCGCGACCGGCTCGAAGCCGCCGGTATCGACGACCAGATACGGCCGGTCGCCGGCGCGCCCTTCACCATAGTGACGATCGCGGGTAAGACCGGGCAGGTCGGCAACCAGCGCATCGCGCGTACGCGTGAGACGGTTGAACAGCGTGGATTTCCCCACATTGGGGCGCCCGACGAGGGCAATAACGGGTTTCATCAGATGTTGTTCACGGTGAAACGCGGGATCGAAATCGACCGGCCGCGTAGCGACGCCATGCGGCCGCCACATGACAGTTGGGCAGCGTTTGACGAAAATTATCACGAATTCGGCCAGCCCCGGATGCACTGTCAATATGCGCGCCCGGGCGGACGGGGATTTGGCTGGATGGACAGCGCCAACAGGGCCGCCCGATTCAGTCTTTCTTGCTCGACGGCTCGCACGCCCATTGGGTGCGAAGCTTTTCAGTTACCGCCGAAGGTGGCGCCGCAAGCAGCCACCGCTGGCCACGTGGGCCGTTTCTGATCCGACTGCCGGACCAGCCAGTCCGGCGCAATATTTTTTCTTGACTCTGGGTACCTTCAACCATCAAAAACACGTGCGGCCGGCTAAGCCGGCCTGCACGCTTTACCGCACCCGAGCTAAGGGCGCGGCAATATCAACGCGGACGATAACCGTACAGGTCGCCGTCCTTCGTTTGCACGACCAGCGTTTCGCCGGCGAGCACCGGCGCCGCGGTGATCGCGCTGCCGTCAGTCTTGACGCGCGCCACCAGCGTGCCATCGTCACGCGACAGGAAATGCACGTAACCCTGATAGTCGCCCAGCACCGCTGCATGACCCAGGATGTACGGCACACCGAGCTCTCGGTTCTTCAGCTTGTCGTTCTTCCACAGCGGCGCGCCGCTGTTCACGTCGAACGCCGACACCACCGACCAGTCGTCGGCCGCGACGACAGCAGTTTCATCCTGCGCGAGACCGCTCGTGCTCGAGAACGCCTTTTCCCACACCGCGCGACCCGAGTTCGCGTCGAAGCAGCCAATCTGGCCCTGGAACGTCACCGCGCAGGTTTCCGAACCGACCAGCGTAGGCGGACCGGTCACGTCGTTGATGCGCTCCACTTCGGTCACGCCCTTCGGATACGACACCGGCGTTTGCCAGTAGTTGTCGCCGGTTTGCAGATTGATCGCCGCGAACGCGCCGCCCGGGAAACCCGCCAGCACGGCCGCGTCGCCCGCGAACGTCATACCCGACGACACACGCAGATTGAGCGGCACCGCGCGGTTGCGGTAGTTCCACTTCTGCTCGCCGGTTTGCGCGTTGAACGCGACGATCTGGCCGTCGACCGTACGCACGACGACGAGACCGTTGCCGACCAGCGGCGGCGAAATGATTTCGCCCGGCGCCTTCGCGGTCCACAACTGCTTGCCATCCGCGCCCAGCACGTAGACGTCGCCCTTCAGGCCGCCGACGGCCGTCAACGTACCGTCGCTGCCGACACCGGCCGACAGATCGTCGCGCAGCTTCACGCGCCAGATGTCCTTGCCGGTTTGCGCGTCGATCTTCGCGACCGAGCCGTTCGCGCCGGCCGCATACACCGCATTGCCGACCGCAACCGGTGAGAACAGATAGCGCCCCGCCTTGCCCACACTAGCCTTCCACGCCTGCTGCACGTCGAGTACGGGTTTGAACTCGGTGAGCGGCGTCGGCACGCGGCGGTCGTCTTTCGTGGATGAGCAAGCCGCCATCGTGAGGACAGTCATCGCACAGGCAACGGGCACAGCGTAACGTTTCAGCAGATTCATCGGTGGACGAAGCATTCAGGAAATGGATTAAAGGAGAGCAGTTGCTCGTGGCACGCGGTGCGCTGCGTGCGGCGCTTAGCCGCCCAGCGCGTCCAGCTTGAACTGGATCAACTGGCGGGCCGAGCTATCGTTTGTCGACAGCGAGTCGAGCGCCAGCTTGTAAGCCGTGCGCGCGTCGTCACGCTTGCCCTGAGCGGCAAGCAGGTCGCCGCGGCCATTGGCCACGAGACCCTTGAAGGCATCCGACTGCGGCTCGGCGAGCAGCGCGAGACCCTGGTCGTACGCCTTGTCGTCGAGCAGCAGCGAAGCGAGACGCAGCTTCGCGATCTGCTTGAACTCGTCGTCCTTGGCGTGATCGATGGTCCATTGCAACTGGCTCTTCGCAGCGGCTTCGTCGCCCGCTGCGTACAACGCTTTGGCGGCGCCCAGCGCGGTCATTTGCGCGTAAGCCGTGCTGCTGAACTTGTCTTCCATGTCAGTGGCGACGCGCGTGATTTTCGCCTTGTCGCCCGATGCCACGGCTTGCTGCGCCTGGTCGTACAGCACCGCGGCTTCCGCGGCCTGACGGCGTTGCCAGAAATTCCAGCCGTTCCAGCCGGCTGCGGCAACCAATACCACCAGCACGACCCACGTGGTCGCATTGCCCCACTGCGTCCACCAGGCCTTCAGGCTTTCAATCGATTCTTGTTCGTCGTGGTAACTCATCGCCCGGCGATTTCCTCTTTCTTGATACGTGTGCGTGTCGAGCCAATCGGCCCGACGACATCGCGATCAGTCGTCGCCCTCTTCGGCGGTTGCAACCATCGCATTGATTAGAAATTCGGTCAAGTCTTCGGCGGGCACGTTTTGTTGCTCGTTTTTACCGCCGTTAGAACCTGTATCACGCAGCGGTTTGACGCCGACCGTGCCGTTCGCGATCTCGTCCTCGCCGAGCACCACCGCGAATGCCGCACCGCTTGCATCGGCACGCTTCATTTGCGATTTGAAGCTGGCCGTCTGACCGTCGGCGCTGCAATGCAGGATCACGTCGAGCCCCGTGTCGCGCAAACGCTCGGCAATGATGAAGGCCTGTTCGCGCGCCGCGTCGCCCTGATGGACCACGTACACGTCGCAACCTTCGTCTTCCGGCACGAGCTGCTCTTCCTTCAGCAATTCGAGGATCCGTTCGACACCCATCGCCCAGCCGCACGCGCCCGTCGGCTTGCCGCCGAGCTGTTCGATCAGCGGGTCGTAGCGGCCGCCGGCCGCCACCGTGCCCTGAGCGCCGAGCTTGTCGGTCACCCATTCGAACACGGTCAGATTGTAATAATCGAGACCACGCACGAGACGCGGATTGATCGTGAACGGGATGTTGTTCGCCTTCAGAATGCGCTGCAAACCTTCGAAGTGCGCACGCGATTCCTCGCCGAGAAAATCGATCAGCTTCGGTGCGTTCTGCGCGACTTCCTGCATCGCCGGATTCTTGGTATCCAGCACGCGCAGCGGGTTCGTGTACAGACGACGCTTCGCTTCTTCGTCGAGCACGTCCATGTGCTTTTCGAGGTACGCGATCAATTCGACGCGGTGCGCCGCGCGCTCTTCGACGAGACCCAGCGAATTGAGTTCGAGCTTGATGCCGATCAGGCCCAGATCGTCCCACAGACGCTGGCACATCATGATGATTTCAGCGTCCGCATCCGGACCGGCAAAGCCCAGCGCTTCGACGCCGACCTGATGGAACTGGCGATAACGGCCGCGTTGCGGACGCTCGTGCCGGAACATCGGGCCGATATACCACAGACGCTTCGGGCCGTCGTACAGCATGTTGTGCTCGATCGTCGCGCGCACGACGGCCGCGGTATTTTCCGGGCGCATCGTCAGATTTTCGCCGTTCAGCGCGTCGGTAAAGCTGTACATCTCTTTCTCGACGATGTCCGTCACTTCGCCGATCCCGCGCTTGAACAACTGCGTATGCTCGATGATCGGCGTACGGATATTCTGGTATCCGTACGAACGCAGCATCGACTTGACGGTCGTTTCAAAAAATTCCCACAGCCCGGCTTCCTGCGGAAGGATGTCGTTCATCCCCTTCACGCCGGACAGCTTGTCGAGCTTTTTCTTCTGTTCAGTCATCTGTCTTCGATTGACGGTTTAGTTGAGTGCTTCGGCGTGGCTCGCGTCGCTGCCGGCCTTACCGCGACCGTAGCTGCGCTCGACGTAATCACTCACGATTTGCTGGAATTCTTGCGCGATATTGTCGCCGCGCAGCGTCTTGACCTTTTCGCCGTCGATGAACACCGGCGCGGCCGGGTTCTCACCCGAACCCGGCAAGCTGATGCCGATATTCGCCTGCTTCGATTCGCCCGGACCGTTGACAATGCAGCCCATTACCGCGACGTGCATCTTCTCGACGCCAGGATACTGATCGCGCCACACGGGCATCTGCGTGCGCAAATAAGTCTGGATTTGCGACGCCAGTTCCTGGAACAGCGTGCTGGTGGTACGACCGCAGCCGGGGCACGCGATCACCATCGGCGTGAACGAACGCAGGCCCATGGTCTGCAGGATTTCCTGACCGACGATCACTTCGCCGGTACGCGGGCCGCCGGGTTCCGGCGTCAGCGAAATACGGATCGTGTCGCCGATGCCCTGCTGCAGCAGCACCGAAAGCGCCGCCGTGGACGCGACGATGCCCTTCGATCCCATACCCGCTTCGGTGAGACCCAGATGCAGCGCGAATTCGCAACGGCGCGCGAGCTCGCGATAAACCGCGATCAGATCCTGCACGCCGCTGACCTTGCACGACAGGATGATCTTGTTGCGGGGAAGGCCGAGTTCGACCGCGCGTTCCGCCGAGCCGATCGCCGACTGGATCAGCGCTTCGTACATCACGCTTTGCGCTTCCCACGGCGTGGCGCGCGCGGCGTTTTCGTCCATCATCTTCGCGAGCAGATCCTGGTCGAGACTGCCCCAGTTGACGCCGATCCGCACCGGCTTGTCGTACTTCGCGGCGGTTTCGATCATCTGCGCGAATTGCGTGTCGCGCTTCGCGCCGTGGCCGACGTTGCCCGGATTGATCCGATACTTCGACAGCGATTCGGCGCACGCGGGGTAATCGCGCAGCAACAGATGGCCGTTGTAGTGAAAATCGCCGACCAGCGGCACCGACACGCCCATGCGATCGAGCTGCTCGCGCACGGCCGGCACGGCCGCCGCCGCTTCCGGCGTGTTCACGGTAATGCGCACCAGTTCCGAGCCGGCTTGCGCGAGCTCCTTGATCTGGATGGCGGTGCCGATCGCGTCCGCGGTATCGGTGTTGGTCATCGACTGAACGCGCACCGGCGCGTCGCCGCCGACGGTCACAAGCTGACCGCCCCAGCGGATATCGACCGCGTGCGACTTGCGCCGCGCCGCGTGGCCGCCGAACACCGGTTCGTTCGAAACGATCTTGCTACTGGATTGGGATTGCGCTTCGGATTGCATCGAAAAACCCATTTACGCCGCATGCGCTAAACAAAGACGTAGCGCCTGAATTGAAAAAGCGCCGCAACCTTCCGGCTGCGACGCACACCATGTCAAGGCAGCGCGAAGCGCGCCACATTGCCCTTGGCTGCCGAATATTTCGCCGGATCGACCGGTTGACCGTCGAGCGTAAGCGACTCGAGACCGGCCTTGTTGCCGACCGTGACCTTGAACGGCGCCACGCCCGTCACTTCCTTCGTATCGCCCGCGTGCACGAGGCCGGAGAACACCTCCTTGCCATCCCTGCCACGCACGCTGAACCAACTGTCCTGCGTCACGCTCAGCGCGACGATCGCTTCACCCGCAGCAGGTGCCGAGGCGCTCGCCACGACTGCCGGCGCGCTGGCGGCCGGAGCCGCCACGGCCTGCGCCTGCGAGCCGGCCTTCGGCGCAGCCGGTACCGCGGCCGGAGCCATGGCAGTCACTGCCGGCGCCGATGCCGTGCCGGTTGCGAGCGGCGCCGGCATCGGCGTGGCCGACGCCGCATTATCCGCCGCAGCCTGTGTGTCCGGCGCGGACGCTGCATCTTCCGCCATTGTTTCGGACCCTGCCGCCGGGGCCGCCGCCACCGCGCCCGATGCGTCGGTCGCGCCACCCGTCGCACCGCCGGCGCTAGCCTTAAGCCGCGCCAGCCAGGCCGACGACTCGCCGCCGTTGGTATGCCACATGCCGAGCGCGATCACTGCGACGATCACCGCAGCGACGCCCCACAACCACGAGCGGCTCTTCTGCCCGCTACCGCCGAGCGACAACGACACCTTGCCGCGCGGCAAATCTTTACCTGATGACGCCGGCATCGACAAATCGGGCGCCGGCACGCCCTTTTCGCGGCGCAAAGCCTGCGTGAACGGCGTGGGATCGGCGCCGAGCATCTTCGCGTAGCTGCGCACGACGCCCAACGCGAACGTGGTGTCCGGCAAATGGGTGAGATCGCCCGATTCGAGCGCACGCAACTTGGTCGCGGACACCTTCAGACGCGCCGAGACGTCGTCGATCGTCCAGTTCTTCGATTCACGCAATTGAGTCAAGCGCGCGCCCACCGCTGCCAGGGAGTCCAAACCCGTCAAGCCGGACTGCACGACAGGCTGCACAGCCGCCCGGGCGACCGGCGCCGGATGGCCTTCGTTTGCGTCTGTGTCCTGCGGCTGCGGGTGCTGCGGCTCACTCATCCCAAATCCTTTTCGCGTCGATTCTTTTTCACTCGTGCGACCGGCGAGACCACAGCCCCATGCCCGAATCGCAGACCGTTTATAACAAAATGCGCGGCCTTGTGTGCCGCTTCCGATCGCTTCTGCAAACTTTCTTTTCAATTGCCGCCGAGCGGGAGCGTTTTCGCATGTTCGCGCGAACTGAGCCGAACACGTTAGCGCCCCGTTTTCGCGCGCTTACACGGCACGAACCTCGATAATTTTCGCTGCCTTCCCGGTGCGCTCAGCAAGGCGCGTGCGGTCTTGCACCGCACCGGCCAACTGACCGCAGGCAGCGTCGATATCATCGCCGCGAGTCTTGCGCACCGTGGTGACGACGCCCGCGTCCATCAACACTTGTGCAAACCGTTTGATCTGTTCCGGCTTCGAGCGCAACAGCCCGGATTCGGGGAACGGATTGAACGGAATCAGGTTGAACTTGCACGGTACGTCGCGCGTGACAGCCAGCAATTCGCGCGCTTGCGCTTCGCTGTCGTTCACGCCGTCGAGCATGCAATATTCGAAGGTAATGAAATCGCGCGGCGCGACTTTCAGATAGCGCTGACAAGCGGCCATCAATTCGCGCAGCGGGTACTTCTTGTTCAGCGGCACCAGCATGTCGCGCAGCGGATCGCTCGGCGCATGCAGCGAAACCGCGAGCGCCACTGGCAGATCGGCGCCGAGCCGGTCCATCATCGGCACCACGCCCGAGGTGGACAACGTGACGCGCCGACGCGACAGACCGTAAGCATTGTCGTCGAGCATCAGGCGCATGGCGGGCACTACCGCGTCGTAATTCAGCAGCGGCTCGCCCATGCCCATCATCACGACGTTGGTGACGACGCGCTCCCCCTTGCCGTCGCCGCCGGTGGCGCGGCCGCCGTCCGTGCCGCGCGTCGCGCGCAGCGCGAACTCGGCCATGCGCAGCTGGCCGATGATTTCGCCGGTGCTGAGATTGCGGGAGAAGCCCTGTTTGCCGGTCGAACAGAAACGGCAGTTCACCGCGCACCCGGCCTGCGACGACACGCACAGCGTGCCACGCGTTTCTTCGGGGATATAGACGGTTTCGACTGCGTTGCTGTTGCCGACGTCGATCAGCCACTTGCGTGTGCCGTCGGTCGAAATATGGTCGCTGACGATGCCGGGCATCGCGATGGTTGCGCGACCTTTGAGCTTTTCGCGCAAAGACTTCGCGAGATCGGTCATGCCGTCGAAGTCGGCAGCGTTGTACTGGTGAATCCAGCGCTGCAATTGCTTGGCGCGAAACGGCTTCTCGCCCAGGCTGTCGCAATAAGCGACGAGCCCTTGGGCGTCGAGGTCGAGAAGGTTGACGGTGGGACTGCTCGTCATATCGAATCCTGCCATTTCAGTGCGAGACTACATTCATGCAACAAGCTGCATGAACGCAATGCCGTTCGCGCCCATTCCTGCTGCTTTTACCTTACTACTTTGCCGGCGTAACCGGGCGGATTCGCGTGACCAATCCGGAGATTGCCGACGAATCGCCCGCCCGACACCAACAACTTAACGCGAGTAAACGTTCACTTGCGGGAAGAAGAACGCGATTTCAACAGCTGCCGTTTCCGCTGCGTCCGAACCGTGCACTGCGTTAGCGTCGATGCTGTCTGCGAAGTCAGCGCGAATCGTGCCCTTCTCGGCCTTCTTCGGATCCGTTGCACCCATCAGTTCGCGATGCTTCAGGATTGCGTTTTCGCCTTCCAGCGCTTGCACGACCACCGGGCCCGAGATCATGAAATCCACGAGGTCCTTGAAGAACGGACGAGCGGCGTGCACTGCGTAGAATTTCTCTGCGTCTGCGCGCGACAGGTGAACCATGCGCGAGGCAACGATCTTCAGGCCTGCGTTTTCGAAGCGGGTGTAGATCTGACCGATCACGTTCTTGGCCACTGCGTCCGGCTTGATAATCGACAGGGTGCGTTCGATTGCCATAAAAACTCCAAAAAATTAAGAGGTTACAGATTCAAATGAATCCGCTATTGTAGCATGTTCCCGTGTATGATTGTGATTGAACCCTTACAGCATTGAAAGACTCCAAGCAGGAGTTCCCGATTGCTGGTAGCGTAGGCCGAGTGGATGTTTCTGGAGCATTGAAACTCCCCGCCACCGCGCCAATCTTAGGGACAGCAGCAACGCGACTGGCGGCAAAAATCCCGGCCGGCGCTGCACAACCACGCAACACGCTTCTGACGTAAGGAGAGACCATGAACGATCATCCGTATAGCTTTGGCCGCAATGGCGCGGTCAGCACGGTCGAAACGCGTAACCGCGTGCTACGGAACACCTACTGGCTGCTCGCGCTGTCGATGATTCCGACAGTGCTGGGCGCATGGGTGGGCCTGGCTACGGGTTTTTCGCTGTTCGCCGCCACCAGTCCGGCCATGAGCATGCTGGCGTTCTTCGCGATCGCCTTCGGCTTCATGTTCGCGATCCAGAAAACCAAAGACAGCGCAGCTGGCGTGTTCGTGCTGCTCGGCTTCACGTTCTTCATGGGCCTGATGCTGTCGCGCATCCTGAGCTTCGTGCTCGGTTTTTCGAACGGCCCATCGCTGATCATGCTCGCCTTCGGTGGCACTGGCGTGATCTTCGCGTCGATGGCAACGATCGCCACGGTCAGCAAGCGCGACTTCTCGGGTCTCGGCAAGTGGCTGTTCATGGGCGTGATCGTGCTGCTGCTGGCATCGGTCGCGAATGTGTTCCTGCACCTGCCGGCGCTGATGTTGACGGTGTCGGTACTCGCCATCGTGATCTTCTCGGCCTACATGCTGTTCGACGTCCAGCGCGTCGTGAACGGCGGTGAAACGAACTACATCACCGCCACGCTCGCGATCTATCTGGATCTGTACAACGTGTTCGTCAATTTGCTTGCGCTGCTCGGTATCTTCGGCGGCAACCGCAATTAAGTTGAGCGAGGCGCGGCAGTAAAACCGCCCTCCTGAAAAAACGCCCGTGACGAGCAATCGTCACGGGCGTTTTTTATTGTGGCGCCGCTACTAGCGGATGCAGCGATATGCGACCCGTCAGCGGCACATCACAAGCTCAGCCACGCAAATCCCTCGTCTTGCGACGCCACCACCACCTCCGTGGGTGCCGCACCGAGCACGCCGGCCATCGCAGCGCGCGCAAGTTCCGGCGAATTGTTCTGCTGGCTCAGATGCGCGGCCACGAGGTGGCGCAAGCGCGAGCGATCGAGCGAGGCCAGAATCTCGGCCGCCGCCTCATTGTTCAGATGCCCGTGATTGCCACCGATGCGCGCCTTCAACGATTGCGGATAGCGGCTGCCCGCCAGCATCCGCACGTCGTGATTGCATTCGAGCACCAGCGCGTCGCAACCGCTCAGCACGGCGCTGATATGCGGTGTCGACGTTCCGACGTCAGTCAGCACGCCGAGCCGGCTCGCGCCATTGGAAAGCACGTATTGCAGCGGCTCGCGGGCGTCGTGAGGAACGGTATAAGGGAGGATGCTGAGGTCGCCGATCGCCACCGGCTCATCGCCCCACAGCACCTGCAGGTCGACGTCGGCTTCGTCGGCGCCCACCGCGCGGGCGGTGCCCCAACTCATGTACAGCGGAATCGACCATTTGCGCGCCAGGGTCAACGCGCTGCCGATATGGTCACTATGTTCGTGCGTGATCAGGATCGCATCGAGACCTTCGACGCTCGCATCGAGCCGCGCGAGGCGCCGCTCGACTTCCTTGGCCGAAAAGCCGCAATCGAGCAGGATGCGCGTGGTGGTCGCGCCGCTATGCGCTTCCACCAGTAACGCATTGCCTTCACTGCCGCTGCCGAGACTGGCGAAGCGCACAGCCGCCTAGTTCAGTTGCGCGTGCAGCAGCGTCACGATGCGCTGCGCGTCGGACGAGTTATCCAACTGCCCGCTCGCGTCCAGCACCGCGACCTGAGTCGCCGCATCGCCCTTCGAGCGAACATTGACGAGGAATTCCTGACCCGGTTTCTTCGCCGAATTGCCGCTGTAGAACAGCTTGCCGAACAGGCCTTCTTTCTTCAGTTCCTGCATCGAGTCGGCATAACGCACGTAGTAGATGCCCTTCGCGCGATCGCGGTTGTCGACGGTGAAGTTCGTGCGGTCGAGCGCGAGACCGACGCGCAGCCACGCGCGGTCGAACGATTCCGGCAGATCCAGCGTCGAGGCGCCCGCGTTCTGATCGATCGTGGCCGGCGCGGTAGCGGCGTGCGCATCCGTCAGCAATTGCTTCGACTGCGCTTCGGTCAGACCGAACTTCTGCATCAGCTTGGTCAGGAACAGCGCTTCGAGCGCCGGATCGCGCGGACGCTCTTCCCAGCGCGACGATGTCTTGTCCTGGCCGGTCAGGATTTCTTCCATCGCGCTGTGCGTGATCGAGATATCCGTGGTGTCCGACGGCCCACGCGACACGAGCGTGCGGAAGCTGTCGCGCGTGCCCGACGAGTACGCGAAATCGATGACCTTGCCGACCGTGCGGCGGAACCAGTCGTCCGGAATGTTCGCGCGGTTTTCAGCCCAGTCGGTGGTCATGATGCCGGTGGCCGGCGCGTCTGTTTTCAGCGCGAAGCCGCTTTCCTGCCAGAACTCCTGCAACTGCGGCCACAGTTGTTCCGGCGTGCGGCCGTCGACCACCAGCCAGCGGCGATCGCCATCGCGTTCGATGTGCATGCCGAACGGGTCCTGCGCATTCGGCTGGCCTTCGGTGCTGTTGCCCGCGGCGGTGACCGCGCGCTTCGGCGAGCCGCCCAGCGCCAGATTGGCCGGCGGCGCCACGTAACGCCCATCGGTCGGCGTGGTGCTCAGATCGCCCGGAACGGCGAGCGGCGGTGCACTGGCAGCGCCCTTGTAGTTGACGCGGTCGGAAGCAAACCAGTCGTTCAGCGTGTCACAGCCGGCGAGCGTCGTGAGGGCAAGCGCCAGCGCCGCCATGCGGGTTGCGTGGAGGGAAAGTGCGGAACGTTTCATGAGGTCCTTCGTGATGCTGGAACGCGGTGCCTGGTTCTGTGTGCCGGGAACGTGGGCTGGATCGACGTCGGTTAAGGGAGTGCCGGTGGCAGGCTTTCTTTACTGAGCGCTGAGGTGGCGACTAAGTCCGCTTAACCCAGCAGGCCCGCTTCGCGCAGCGCGGCACGCACCACTTCGTGGTATTGCGCGTCGAGCGGCGTGAGCGGCAGGCGGATTCCGCCCTGCACACGACCCAGTTGCTGCAACGCCCATTTCGCCGGAATCGGATTCGATTCGATGAACAGGTTCTTATGCAGCGACAGGAGTTTCAAATGAATTTCACGGGCAGTCTTTGCGTCCGCGGCGAGCGCGGCCTTGCACAGCTCGCTCATCGCGCGCGGCGCGACGTTCGCGGTGACCGAAATATTGCCGTGACCGCCCAGCAGCATCAATGCAATCGCGGTGGGATCGTCGCCGCTGTAGATGCCGAAATGCGCGGGCGCCGACTTGATCAGGTGCGCGGCGCGGTCGATGTTGCCGGTCGCTTCCTTCACGCCGATGATGCCCGGCACCTGCGCGCAACGCAGGATCGTTTCGTTGCTCATGTCGGCAACGGTGCGGCCGGGCACGTTGTACAGAATCACCGGCAAGTCGACGGTTTCGGCGATCTTCGCGAAGTGGCGATAGATGCCTTCCTGAGTCGGCTTGTTGTAGTACGGCACGACCTGGAGCGTGGCATCCGCGCCGACGTCTTTGGCCTGCTGCGTGAGTTCGATCGCTTCGGTGGTGGAATTGCCGCCCGAGCCGGCGATCACCGGAATCCGGCCCGCCGTGTGCTCGACCGCGGTCTTGACCATCAGCACGTGTTCGTCCACCGACAACGTGGCCGATTCGCCGCTCGTGCCGACCACGACCAGCGCGTTCGTGCCCTCGGCGATGTGCCAGTCGATCAGCGCGCGAAACGCCGGCAGATCGAGGCTGCCGTCTTCGAGCATCGGGGTGATGATGGCAGGAATGCTGCCGCGAATCTGAACGCCGCTTGTGCTGTTGCCGCTCTGGGTGCCGCTTTGGGTGCCGTTAGTCATGAAACGCCATGAATTTGATCAGGTAAACCGCGATTGTAGCGGATTAGCCAGCCAGCTCGTAAGAAGGCGGGGGTGCCGCCTGCGCGGTGCCGGCCGGGCGCTCCGCCTCCAGAATTGCGCAGATCCGCTGAACATAAGCCGGACGCGGCTGCGCGAGAAAACCGTCCTGAAATGCGACCACCCGCAGACGCCCGCGCACGACCTCGAGCAGCTCGCCGGGCGCGAGCAGGAACGCCGGATTGGACGGTTTGCCGACGCTTTCGTTGCCTTGCGCGAAGGTCTCGTAAACCAGTACGCCGCCGGGCGCGAGCGATGCCAGAAGTTGCGGGAAAAGCGGCCGGTGCAGATAGTGCGTGACCACGACCGCAGCGAACTTCGCGCCGGCAGCCAACGGCCACGCGGCGCCTTCGATATCGGCCGTGATCGTGGTGACGAGCGGTTCGGCGCGCAGCGTTTCGAGCGCGGCCGCGTTGCGGTCCAGCGCGGTCACCGGATGACCCAGCGACGCGAAAAAGCGCGCGTGCCGCCCCGCTCCCGACGCGACGTCCAGCACCGCGCCGCCCGCCACGACCAGATGCGCCCAATGGCGCACCCAGCGCGACGGCTCGCCAGCGGACGGGCCGCCATGCGGGCCGTCGTGCGGCAAAGCAGATACGGTGTCGGCAGGCGCACTCATCGGATCGCTCCAGACGCTCAGTTGTACGACAGACCCATTGCCTCGCGCACGTCGCGCATCGTTTCCGTCGCGTACTTGCGGGCCTTGTCGCAACCGTCGGCGACGATCGCGCGCAGCAGCGACGGATCGTCCATGTACTTCTGCGCACGTTCGAGCATCGGCTGCTGCTCGCGCAGAATGCCTTCGATCACCGGCTGCTTGCAGTCGAGGCAACCGATCCCCGCGGTCCGGCAGCCCTTCTGCACCCACTCGTGCGTGGCTTCGTCCGTGTAGACCTGGTGCAGTTGCCACACCGGGCACTTGTCCGGATCGCCCGGATCGGTGCGGCGCACGCGCGCGGGATCGGTCGGCATCGTGCGGACTTTCTTCGTGATCGTTTCCGCGTCTTCACGCAAGCCGATCGTGTTGCCGTACGACTTCGACATCTTCTGGCCGTCCAGCCCCGGCATGCGCGACGCTTCGGTCAGCATGGCCTGCGGCTCGACCAGAATGATCTTGCGCGACCCTTCGAGGTAACCGAACAGACGCTCGCGATCGCTCATCGACAAGCTCTGCGATTCCTGCAACATCGCCCGCGCCTGCTCGAGCGCTTCGTCGTTGCCTTCCTGCTGGTAAGCGTTGCGCAGCTCGTGATAGAGCTTCGCGCGCTTGCCGCCGAGCTTCTTCGCGGCTTCGTTCGCCTTCTGTTCGAAGCCCGGTTCGCGGCCGTAAAGGTAGTTGAAACGGCGCGCGATTTCACGCGTCATTTCGACGTGCGGCACCTGGTCTTCGCCGACCGGCACGAGCGAGCCGCGATACAGCAGAATGTCCGCCGCCATCAGCACCGGATAGCCGAGAAAGCCGTACGTGGACAGATCCTTGTCCTTCAGCTTCTCCTGCTGTTCCTTGTAGGTCGGCACGCGTTCGAGCCAGCCGAGCGGCGTGCTCATGCCGAGCAGCAGCGCGAGCTCCGCATGCTCGGGCACCTTGCTCTGGATGAACAGCGTGGCCTGAGCCGGATCGATGCCGGACGCGAGCCAGTCGACCAGCACGTCCCAGACGTTCTTTTCGATCACTTCGGGCGTTTCGTAGTGCGTGGTCAGCGCGTGCCAGTCGACCACACAGAAGAAGCACGGGTATTCGGACTGCAGCCGCACCCAGTTTTTCAGCACGCCGTGATAGTGGCCGAGGTGCAGCGACCCGGTGGGCCGCATGCCGGAGAAGATACGGTCTGGGAACATGGTTATTTAGAAAAGCGAAACAAGTGGAGTCAGAATTGCAGTGATCGCGCCGTAGCCGAGCGTGACCAGCGGGTTCAGCCAGTAACGCGTGAGCGTGCCCGTCATCACGAGTGCCATCACGATGAAAAAGCCGTACGGTTCGAGGCGCGACAGCGCGATCGCCTGCCGCGGCGGCAACAGCGCCATCAGCACGCGGCCGCCGTCGAGCGGCGGCAGCGGAAACAGGTTCAGCACGCCGAGCACGAGGTTCACGCCGACACCCGCCGCTGCCATCCGCGTGAAGAACGGTTCCTCGACGGCCAGCACCGCGAGCGCGACACCGAACAGGCCCCAGATCAGCGCCTGCACGAAATTGCAGGCCGGTCCGGCCGCCGCCACCCAGAGACTACCCCAGCGCGGATTGCGCAGGTTGCCGAAGGCGACCGGCACCGGCTTCGCATAACCGAACATGAAGGCGCCGCTGGTCGCGAAATAGAGCAGCAACGGAATCGCGATCGTGCCGAGTGGATCGATGTGCCGCATCGGATTGACGGAGACGCGGCCGAGCACGTAAGCAGTGCTATCGCCGAGCCAGCGCGCGACGTAGCCGTGCGCCGCCTCGTGCAGCGTGATCGCGAAAATGACCGGCAATGCATAGACCGCAATGGTCTGTATCAGGGAAGAATCCATAACTCGCTATTGTAACAACGCGGTTGCGTGCGTTTGTCCGCTTTCGCTCATGCCGTTTCTTCGAGACCGAACGGCGCGAGCGAGCCGCGGCCCGGGCGCACCAGCACGGGTTCGGGCCCGGTCAGATCGATCACCGTCGACGGTTCGCACACGCACGGGCCGCCATCGATCACCAGATCCAGTTGCTTTTCGAGTCGCGCGCGGATTTCCTCCGGGTCGTTCAGCGGCTGCGTCTCGCCCGGCATGATCAGCGTCGAGCCGAGCAGCGGCTGGCCGAGTTCCTCGAGAATCGCGAGCGTGATCGCGTGCTCCGGCACCCGCAGGCCGATCGTCTTGCGCGACGGATGCGACAGGCGCCGCGGCACTTCCTTGGTGGCCTGCAACACGAATACGTACGGGCCCGGCGTGACCGATCGGATCAGCCGGTACTGCCGGTTATCGACCATCGCGAAATTGGCGAGCTCCGACAGGTCGCGCACCAGCAGCGACAGCAACTGCTTCTCGTCGAGGCCGCGAATCCGCCGCAGACGTTCGACCGCATCCTTGTCGTCGAGATGACACGCGAGCGCGTAGCTCGAATCGGTCGGCAACGCGACCACGCCGCCGTCGTTGATGATCTGCACCGCCTGCTTGACGAGTCGCGGCTGCGGGTTATCCGGATGAAGCCGAAAGTATTGGGACATGATGACTAACGGTGGCGACGTGTGGCTAAGGTGAAGGCGGGCTGCGGCGCGCCGGGTCCGACGAAAAGCGCCGGATGCCCAGCGCGCATCCGGCAACACGGCGTTCGCGCAGGTCGTGCCGCCGCGGCACGGCGCGCGCTCACAGCCAGCGTTCCCAGACGGGCTTCAGATCGGAAGGCAGGGGCGGCAGCGTGCCGAGATCGACGCGGCCTTCGCCGGGCGCATGAAAATCGGAGCCGCGCGACGCCTCGAAGCCGAAGCGGCGCGCGACATCCGCGTATTCGCGGTACTGATCGGGCGTATGGCTACCCGTGACGACTTCGATCGCCTTTCCGCCGAGATCGATGAATTCGGCGAAAAACGCGTCGAATTCCAGCGGCGAGTACGCGTAACGCCCCGGATGGGCAATGATCGCCTCGCCGCCCGCCGCCTGGATCCAGCCGACCGCGTCCGCGAGTTTGGCCCAGCGGTGCGGCACGTAGCCGGCTTTGCCGTCGCCGAGAAAGCGCGTGAAGACATCTTGTGTGGAACTCGCGTAGCCGCTTTCGACCATGAACCGCGCGAAATGCGTGCGCGAGATCATGTCCGGGTTGGACACGTACTTCAGTGCGCCTTGATAGGCATCGGGGACGCCAAGCGTGGCCAGTTGCTCGCCGATCGCTTCGGCGCGCGCCGCGCGGCCGCTGCGAGTGCGCGCAAGGCCGTCGATCAGCACCGACGAAGTCGGATCGATGCCCAGCCCGACGATATGCACGGTGCGCGATGCCCACGTGACCGAAATCTCGACGCCGCTCAGGTAGGCCATGCCGAGCGCGTCGGCGGTGGCCCTCGCCTCGCGCTGGCCGCCCAGTTCGTCGTGATCGGTCAGCGCCCACAACGTCACGCCGCCCGCATGCGCGCGGCGCGCGACTTCAGCCGGCGCGAACTGGCCGTCGGAAACGGTGGAATGACAGTGGAGGTCGGCGTTCATCGTTGTCTTGAAAAGGGTCTGCGGCCCATTTTACTGCAACGCAGTAAGCGGGCGCAGACCTATCTCTTGCCGCCGGGCCGATCCGGCGCCGCTTTTGCGGTTTTGGGCCGTTTCAGGCGCTTCTGCCGCTTCGGCCGCTTCCACCGCTTCCGCCGGGTTCAGGCGCAGAACGCCTCGATCAGCGCCGCGACCTGTTCGGGCTGGTCGTGATGAACCATATGCCCGGCTTCGTCGATGATCTTTTCGCGCCAGTTCGGGAACGCCTGGAAGCGCGCCTTGAATTCGTCGAGCGGAATCTCGCCGGCGATCTGCGCGAGCGTCGGCGAATTCGCGGCTTCGACGTGCAGCACCCGCGCGCTCACCTTACGCCACACGGCCATTACCTCGTCCAGACGATACAGCGTCGGGCCACGCAGCTTGTGCGCCGGATCGGCGAGCAACATGAAGCGCCCTTCCCCGTCCGGCTTCGACCAATGCTGCGCGAGGAACTGCGCGCGCTGCGGGTCGAGCCGCGGATTGGTCTTGATCAGACGCCCGGCGACCTCGTCGAGCGACGCGTAGCGCTTCAGTTGCGGCGGATCGCGCAATTCGTCGAGCCAGTTGCGCAGACGGCCGGGCGCCTGCGCGGCATGCGACGGCGCAAGCCCGAAGCCCTCGAGGTCGACCACACGCCGTACCCGCTCCGGCCGCACGCCCGCGTAAATGCTGACGATGTTCGCGCCCATGCTGTGGCCGACGAGATTGACCTCGCCGGACGGCGCGTAGTGGTCGAGCAGCGCGTCGAGGTCGGCGAGATAGTCCGGGATCCAGTAATTGCCGCCGCCGCGCTCGGCCACCGGCCATTCGGACAGCCCGAAACCGCGCATATCGGGCGCGATCACCTGCCAGTCGCCGCTCAACGCATCGACGACGAACTGGAACGACGCCGCCACATCCATCCAGCCGTGCAGCATGAACAGTTGGGGCGCATCCGGATGACCCCAGCGACGGACATGCAGACGCACGCCGCGCACGGTGACGAATTCAGACAGAGAGGTATTCATGAGCGGACGCCCGAAAAAAGAATGGTCGTTCGATTATAACGAGATAGCCGACCGACGCGTGAGGTCGGGCGGTTGAAAGGCTTCAGTCGGTTGCTGGCGGCGACGTTGGCGGCTGCGTTCGCTGTGCCGGATCGGACGGCTTGGCAATCCTCACGGCTCCGGCCGCCGAATCGGCTTCAGCAGACAGGCCGACCGCCATATCGAGACCCGCCGCCGCGACCAGCGCGGCCAGTTCGGCTTCGTCGAAGCCGGCATCGCGGCGTGCGTCGAAATTGAACGGACCACGCAATTTCGGTGCGTGATACTGGGCGGCGAGACGTGTATAGGCGTCGTGCGGATCGAGCGCGCTGTCGTCGCACAGATGACGAAACCAGCGATTGCCGATCAGCACGTGACCGATTTCGTCGCGCAGGATCACGTTGAGAATCGCCGCCGACGCCTGATCGCCCGCCTGCTGGAGGCGGGCGCGGATCGGCGGCGACGCGTCGAGACCACGCGCTTCGAGCGTGCGCGGCACGAGCGCCATGCGCGCGAGTACGTCGCCGGCGGTGCGCTCGCACATGTCCCACAAGCCGTCGTGCGCCGGGAAGTCGCCGTAAGCGTGGCCGTATTCCGCGAGCCGGGCGCTCAACAGCGAGAAGTGATACGCCTCTTCCGCGGCGACTTTGAGCCAGTCGACATAGAACGACGCGGGCATGCCGGCAAAGCGCCAGACGGCGTCGAGTGCGAGGTTGATCGCGTTGAATTCGATGTGCGCGAGCGCGTGCAACAGCACCGCGCGCCCCTGTGGAGATTGCATGCTGCGGCGTTTCAACTGACGTGGATCGACCAGTTCGGGACGCGGCGGACGGCCTGGCAGTCCTTCCGGCTCGATTAGCGTCAGATCGGCGTAGTTGACCATGCTCCCGTCGAGTACCGCGGCGTGAAGCGCGCGGGCCGCTGCCGCTTTGGTCGCCGGGTCGGTTTCGCGTAAAGCGGCAAGCGCTCCGCTACGCGCGCAATTCGAACGATTGACGGGGCTTCCGGAGCAGGACGCAAGTGAATCAGACGGAACGACGGACATCATGGCAACCAGATCGGCAAGAGAGCGCGCAACACGCAAAAGGCATAATCGACACGGCACGGCACAGGCTATATCACTGCCCGCTGCACACCGCCTGGCAGGCCGACGGCAATGCCGAGCGGCCCAACCACACAACCGTTTACAATACTCGATTCGACCATCTCGCGCGCCCAGGGCGCCGGAGCGGCGGGCGAATGCCGCCCGGGCCGCGCATCCGGCAACGTGCACAGCGCACCCGAGCCGCGCGGCGACCGACCAACAGGAGACACTGTGACCATTTACAAGCTCGGCGAAGCAGCCCCGACCATCCATGAAAGCGTGTTCGTCGCCGATTCGGCCACTATCATCGGCAATGTGACGCTCGAGGAAAACGCGAGCGTCTGGTTCGGTGCGACGATTCGCGGCGACAACGAACCGATCACCGTCGGCGCGGGCAGCAACGTGCAGGAAAACGCGGTGTTGCACACGGACCCGGGCTTCCCGCTGACCATCGAGCCGAACGTGACGATCGGCCATCAGGTGATGCTGCACGGCTGCACGATCAAGGCCGGCTCGCTGATCGGAATTCAGGCCGTGGTCTTGAATGGCGCGGTGATCGGCCGCAACTGTCTGGTCGGAGCGGGCGCCGTCGTCACCGAAGGCAAGGTTTTTCCCGATAATTCGCTGATTCTCGGCGCGCCCGCCAAAGTGGTGCGCGAACTGACCGAGACGGATATCGCCAACATGCAGCGCGGCACGGCAAGTTACGCCGAACGCCGCGAGTATTTCAAGGCGCAGC
Organism: Paraburkholderia xenovorans; assembly: GCF_046030735.1. Taxonomy (GTDB): domain Bacteria; phylum Pseudomonadota; class Gammaproteobacteria; order Burkholderiales; family Burkholderiaceae; genus Paraburkholderia; species Paraburkholderia xenovorans_A. The sequence continues at coordinate 60,843 of NZ_JAQQBV010000026.1, read as the reverse complement.
TCGTGCGCATCGGCTGATCAGCCGGGCGCGCGGCGCGCAAGACGCGGCATCGGCCGCGTCATTCGACCGAGGAAAAGTTGTGAGCGACCAGTTGCAAAAATTCATGTTCAGCACGGCGCCGGTGCGCGGCGAAATCGTTTCGCTGCGCAATACCTGGCAGGAAGTGCTGACGCGCCGGAATTATCCGGCGCCCGTACGGACGATTCTCGGCGAGATGATGGCCGCCTGCGCGCTGCTGTCGGCGAATCTCAAGTTCGACGGCACGCTCATCATGCAGATTTTCGGCGACGGCCCGGTCAAGATGCTGGTGGTGCAGTGCAGCTCGGATCTGTCGATGCGCGCCACCGCCAAGCTGTCCGGCGAGAACGGCAACACGATCGGCGACGAGGCCACCATGATCGAACTCGTCAACGCGAGCGGCCACGGCCGTTGCGTGATCACGCTCGATCCGCGCGACAAGCAGCCCGGCCAGCAGCCCTATCAAAGTATCGTGCCGCTGTCGGGTGAAGACGGCCCGCTCAAGTCGATGGCGGAAGTGCTCGAACACTACATGCACCACTCCGAGCAGCTCGACACGCGCCTGTGGCTCGCGGCGAACACCGAGCGCGCGGTCGGCATGCTGCTGCAAAAGCTGCCCGGCGACGGCGGCATCGTCCCGCATCCGGGCGATCTCGACGTCGACACGTGGGAACGCGTATGCACGCTCGGCGGCACGATGTCGCAAGACGAATTGCTGAAGGAAGAACCGGAAACGATCTTCCGCCGCCTTTTCTGGCAGGAGAATGTCCAGCATTTCGAGCCGGCAACCGCGCGCTTCGAATGCTCTTGCTCGCGCGAGAAAGTCGGCGCGATGCTGAAGATGCTGGGCCGCGACGAAGTGGACAGCGTGATCGAAGAGCGCGGCCATGTCGAAATTCATTGCGAGTACTGCAATCAGCGCTACGAGTTCGATCCGGTCGACGTGGCGCAACTTTTCGTCGCTAACGCGCTCTCACAAGGCGTGACGCCGGCGGCGGATCAGCGGCACTGAACCGCGGTTCCGGGCGGCGCGGTGGCGTGACGCGGTGAGATTGCGCGGTAACGTTGAATAGTGGGTTGAATCATTGGCGATGCGCAGCGAGCACACCATGCTGCTCGACGCATCCGGCCGATGGAGATCGAAAATGAACATTCCTGTTTCGTTGGCTATTTCGTTGATGCATCGCACGCGCACGTTGAGCGTGCTGACCGTCGTGGCCGGCAGCGCGGTGCTGGCCGGTTGCGTGATGGACCCGCCGGGTCCGTCGCCGATTTATAGCCGTCTGCCAGCCGATCAGTCCGGCATTGCAGCCACCGCGCAACCCCTGACGCCTGAAGAACGCGCCCGCTACGACGCGATCGATCGTCAGACGATGGCCGAGCAGAATCAGGCGATCGCCGCCGAAAACGCCGCGCAGGCTTACTCGCGGTATTACTCGCAGCCGGTGCCTGTCAGCGTGTACGGCAGTTATTACGGCGGCGGTTGGGGACGCGGCTGGGGTACGGGAATCGGAGTGGGATATAGCCCGTATTGGGCGTGGTAGCCGCTGGGCGGATTGGGTGATTGCCTGGACCGTTTTATCGTCGTTATCGCCCTTATCGCCCTTATCGCCGTTCATTGCCCCAAAGAAAAAGCGCGGTTGTGAGTTCATTCACACCGCGCTTTTTTTCATCCTGCCAGCCCACTGCGCCGCAATCGGTCTAGCACTACTCAGTGCGTCGCCTTCTTGTCTTTCGCCGCCGCCTTGCCGCCGTGCTTGCGCTCCGGCTTCGCGCGCGATTCCGGATTCGGCACCACATGCAGCGGTGCGGCCGAAATCTCACCGCGCGTCGACGTATTGGCCGCCGGCGTATTCGCATTCGCGTTCGGCAGCGACTGGTTCGGCGACACGAATTGCACGAACACTTCGCCGTCCTTCACCATGCCCATTTCGTAACGCGCGCGCTCTTCCACCGCGGCCGTGCCGTTCTGCAAATCCTGCACTTCACCCTGAATGCGTTCATTGCGCAGCTTCGAATCGGCGTTCTTTTGCAGTTGCTGCGCCAGTTGCTGTTGCAACTCGTGCACGCGCAACCAACCGCCGTGTCCCCACCAAAGCGGGTACTGGATCAACGCCAGCAGTACGATCAGGACAGCAGTGACAAGCCGCATGAAGTAAGCACAATAAATACACGCCGCCCTGCGCTATACGCAGGGCGGCGGGGTCAATCAGAAACGAAGGAGAACCGGCTCATCGGTCGGTCTGGCATCCGGGCCATTAGCGCAGATTGTAGAACGCCGACTTGCCCGGATAGCTGGCGATATCACCGAGGTCTTCTTCGATGCGCAGCAACTGGTTGTACTTCGAGATGCGGTCCGAGCGCGACAGCGAGCCCGTCTTGATCTGACCGGCGTTCAGGCCGACCGCGATGTCCGCGATCGTCGAATCTTCGGTTTCGCCCGAGCGGTGCGAGATCACGGCCGTGTAGCCGGCGCGCTTCGCCATTTCGATCGCCGCGAAGGTTTCCGTCAGCGTGCCGATCTGATTGATCTTGATCAGGATCGAGTTCGCGATGCCCTTCTCGATGCCTTCCTTCAGGATGCGCGTGTTGGTGACGAACAGATCGTCGCCCACCAGTTGGACCTTCTTGCCGAGCTTGTCGGTCAGGGTCTTCCAGCCGGCCCAGTCGCTTTCGTGCATGCCGTCTTCGATCGACACGATCGGGAACTTGTCGGCCAGATTTGCCAGATAGTCGGCGAATTCCGTCGACGACAGTTGCAGGCCTTCGCCCGCCAACTGGTACTTGCCGTCGTGGTAGAACTCGCTTGCGGCGCAGTCGAGCGCGAGCAGCACGTCTTCACCAGCGCGGTAGCCGGCTTTTTCGATCGCTTGCAGGATGGTCGACAGGCATTCGTCGTTGCTGCCGAAGTTCGGCGCGAAGCCGCCTTCGTCGCCCACAGCGGTGCTCATGCCGCGGTCGCTCAGAATCTTCTTCAGCGCGTGGAACACTTCCGCGCCGCAGCGCAGTGCTTCGCGGAAAGTCGGCTGGCTGACCGGCACGATCATGAATTCCTGGATGTCCAGGCTGTTGTTCGCGTGCGCGCCGCCGTTGACGATGTTCATCATCGGCACCGGGAGTTGCATCGCGCCCGAGCCGCCGAAGTAGCGGTACAGCGGCAGGCCGGCTTCTTCAGCGGCGGCCTTCGCCACCGCCATCGACACCGCCAGCATCGCGTTTGCGCCGAGGCGCGACTTGTTGTCCGTGCCGTCGAGTTCGAGCAGCGTCTTGTCGAGGAAGGCTTGTTCGGAAGCGTCGAGGCCCATGATCGCTTCGGAGATTTCGGTGTTGATGTGCTCGACGGCCTTCAGCACACCCTTGCCGCCGTAACGGCCGGCTTCGCCGTCGCGCAGTTCGATCGCTTCGCGCGAACCCGTCGACGCACCCGACGGCACCGCAGCGCGGCCCATCGTGCCCGACTCGAGCAGCACGTCGCATTCGACGGTGGGGTTGCCTCGCGAATCGAGAATCTCTCGACCGATGATATCTACGATAGCACTCATGGTTTCCTCAAGAAATGACGTTGAATTCTTTACTGTGACACTGCATCTGGCACAAACCGGTCTCCCCGGCTGACAACTTTTGCACCGATGCGTTCGACGACCATTACGTACGTTCGCCGCGTGTCACCCAGGCCCGGCATGTTCGATTATGTGGGCCGATCATGACATGCGGCGAACGCCTGAATCAGTTGAAATCGCTTTCGAGGAACGGCGCGCGCTTCACCGCCTGGTCGAGCGTGACGAGCGTTTCGAGCAGATCCGCCATGCGATTGAGCGGCACCGCATTCGGACCGTCCGATTTCGCTTCGGCGGGCTTCGGATGGGTTTCCATGAACAGCCCCGACACGCCGACGGCAACCGCGGCACGCGCCAGCACCGGCACGAATTCGCGCTGCCCGCCGGAGCTCGTGCCCTGCCCGCCCGGCAACTGCACCGAGTGGGTGACGTCGAACACGACCGGTGCGTGGGTTTCGCGCATGATCGCAAGCGATCGCATGTCCGACACGAGGTTGTTATAACCGAACGACACGCCGCGTTCGCACGCCATGAAGCGGTCTTCGGAAAGACCTGCTTCACGCGCTGCGTCACGCGCCTTGTCGATCACGTTCTTCATGTCGTGCGGCGCGAGAAACTGGCCTTTCTTGATGTTGACCGGCTTGCCCGAACGCGCGCACGCATGGATGAAGTCCGTTTGACGGCACAGAAAAGCAGGCGTTTGCAGCACGTCGACCACCGACGCGACCTGCTCGATCTCGTGCTCGGCGTGAACATCCGTCAGCACCGGCAAACCGAGCTGACGCTTCACTTCCGACAGAATCCGCAAACCTTCGTCCATGCCCAGCCCGCGGAACGACTTGCCGCTGCTGCGATTGGCCTTGTCATACGACGATTTGTAGATGAACGGAATGTTCAACTTCGCGCAGATCTCCTTCAACCGGCCGGCCACGTCGATCGTCATCTGTTCGGATTCGACGACGCAGGTGCCGGCGATCAGGAAAAACGGCTTGTCGAGCCCAATTTCGAAATCGCCCAGCTTCATGCTTTCTCCCCGACTTCAATCGCGGCGCGCGACTGCTGATGCGCAAGCGCGGCTTCGACGAACGACTTGAACAACGGATGGCCGTCACGCGGCGTGGACGTGAATTCCGGATGGAACTGCACGCCGACGAACCATGGGTGCATGCTGCGCGGCAATTCCATCATTTCCGGCAGATCTTCACTCGGGGTACGGGCGCTGATGATAAGGCCGCCGGCTTCGAGCTGGGGCACGAGGCGGTTATTGACTTCATAACGGTGACGGTGGCGTTCGTTCACGTCCTTGCCGTAGATCTCTTCGGCCATCGTGCCGGGTTTGATCGGACAGCGTTGCGAACCGAGACGCATCGTGCCGCCCAGATCCGATTCCTCGGTGCGCTTTTCGACACGGCCTTCGCGGTCGTACCACTCGGTGATCAGCGCGACCACGCGGTTCGGCGTGTCCTGATCGAACTCGGTGCTGTTCGCGTCTTTCAGGCCGACCACGTCGCGCGCGAATTCGATCACGGCGAGTTGCATGCCGAGGCAGATGCCGAGATACGGGACCTTCGCTTCACGCGCATAGCGGATCGCGGCGATCTTGCCCTCGGTGCCGCGACGGCCGAAGCCGCCCGGCACGAGCACCGCGTCCAGATGCTTGAGGCTCTCGACGCCTTGCGTCTCGATCTCTTCCGAATCGATGTACTCGATGTTGACCCGCGTCGACGTATGCATCGACGCATGGCGCAGCGCCTCGATCAGCGACTTGTACGACTCGGTCAGATCGACATACTTGCCGACCATGCCGATCGTGACTTCGTGCTGCGGCTTCTCGAGCTTGTCGACGAGGTTCGACCACATCGACAGATCGGCCGGCTGCGGCGTGAGCTTCAACTCTTCGCAGATGATCGCGTCGAGACCCTGGTCGTGCAGCATTTGCGGAATCTTGTAGATGCTGTCGGCGTCCCACACGGAAATCACCGCGTCTTCGGGCACGTTCGAGAACATCGAGATCTTCGCGCGCTCGTCGTCCGGAATGCGGCGATCGGCGCGGCACAGCAGCACGTGCGGCGAAATACCGATTTCGCGCAGTTTCTGCACGCTGTGTTGAGTCGGCTTGGTCTTGAGTTCGCCGGCGGTGGCGACCCAGGGCACCAGCGTGAGGTGCACGAAGCACGCGCTGTTGCGGCCCATGCGCAGGCTCATCTGACGCGCGGCCTCGAGGAACGGCAGCGACTCGATATCGCCCACCGTGCCGCCGACTTCGACGATCGCAACGTCCGGCTCGCCACACGTGGCCGATGCCGCACCGCGTTCGACGAACGCCTGGATTTCATTCGTGATGTGCGGGATGACCTGCACCGTCTTGCCGAGATAATCGCCGCGGCGTTCCTTGCGGATCACCGATTCGTAAATCTGGCCTGTGGTGAAGTTGTTGGCCTTGCGCATCTTCGTGCTGATGAAGCGCTCATAGTGGCCGAGGTCGAGGTCGGTCTCCGCTCCGTCTTCCGTCACGAACACTTCGCCGTGTTGAAACGGGCTCATCGTGCCGGGGTCGACATTGATGTACGGATCGAGCTTGAGGAGGGTGACTTTAAGACCGCGCGATTCGAGGATCGCGGCGAGGGAAGCGGCGGCAATACCCTTGCCGAGGGAAGATACTACGCCGCCGGTGACGAAAACATATTTGGTCATCGCTGGATGCTCGCGGGAAAAACGGATTATACCGTAAAGCAGGGCCTCAACCCAGCAAAAATCCGAGCGACGTCCGCGCGCCGATCCCATCGCGGCGGCAATCGACGCACACCGCTCATACGCCCGATTCCGCATCTTGGGTATGCCGCGTTTGCGCATTGCGCAATCCGGCGAGCGCCCCTGCCCCCGCGCTGCACCGGTCGGGATTTCAGCCGCGCTGCTCCAGTTCGTGCAGCATCCGTTGCACCGCGCGCGCCGTTTCGAGCGGTTTTTCCATCGGATACAAATGACTGCCTTCGATCCACTCGACATGCCCGCCGGTCGCGCGGCGGGTGGCGTCGAGCCCGGCCTGGCGCACCTCCTTCGACCGCGTGCCGGCGATGAAACCCACCGGCACCGGCGCGCCGCGCGCAAGGCGCGGGCCGAGCGTGTGCGGCAAAGTCTTGTAGATCTGATATTCGGTGCGCCGGTCGAAGGCGAGCGAGCGGCTGCCGTCGGGCGAGCTTTGCGGAATGCCGAACTCGATGTAGTCGGAGAGCATCCGTTCGTCCCAGCGCGCGAACGCCGGCTTCGAATAAAAGTGGCGCCACGCTTCGTCGCGGCTTGCCCATTGGGTGCGGCGCGTGCGGGTGGCGGCCGCGGGCGAGAGCCGTTCGTCGAGCCCGGTCCATTGCGACACGCGCAGCATGCTGCTGCGCCAGCCGGAGATCACGGGCGAATCGAGCATCACCACGCCCCTCACCCACTGCGGCTTTTTCAATGCGGCCATCAACGACAGATAGCCACCGAGCGAATGCCCCACCAGCCACACCGGCTGCTCGTAAGAACGGCCGATGTCGTCGACCAGTTGCTCGACCAGATGCGGCCAGTCCTGCGTAACGGGGTAACGCGCGTCGTGGCCGATACGCTCGATAGAGCGCAGTTCGTAGTCGTCGGATAGCTCGGCGAAAATCGTCCGGTATGTCGACGCCGGAAAGCCATTCGCGTGCGAGAAATGGATGATGTTTTTCAACTGCGGCTATCTCCGTGCTGATTTTTGCGTGCCGTTTTTGTATCGTTTCTTGCACCGTTTGCGGCGCTCTCCGATCACCTTCAGTTCGCTTGCTTTGCTCGTGCCTGGCCGGCCGGCGCTTCGTCAGCGATCCATCCAGTAACGCCGCCGGGTGTCGCGATAACGTTCCAGCGTGAGCGCGGCGCCTGGCGCGTCCGGGTGGATATCAACCCGCACCGCGCCATCCGTATCGCTGCGCGCGAGCTCGATCTGCCGTGCGTTGTAGCGCTCGAACACACCCGCATTCGGATGATGAAAACGGTTGCGATAGCCTACCTGAAATAGCGCGATCAGCGGCTCGATAGAGTCGAGGAACGGCTCGGTCGACGAGGTCTTGCTGCCGTGATGCGGGACGACCAGCACCTGCGCGCGCAACGCGTCGCGATCGCGCGCGAGCAGAACGCGTTCGACGGGCGCCTCGATATCCGCGGCCAGCAACGCGGCGATGCGCGGCGCATTTGCTTGAACGCTGGCTACAGGGCGTTGCGCACCGCCCGCCTGCATAGCCGCCGGCACACTGACCTTCAGCACACAGCAATGCGCATTCGGCTTACCTTGCAACGGTCCGGCATCCGGCCAAAGGATCGCGAACTCGACACCATCCCATTGCCAGCGCTGGCCGGCCGCGCAGGGCAACGTATCGGCACCGCGCTGCCGGGCCTCGTCCCACAAAGCATGCGACGGCGCCAACGCCGCCAGCAGTTGACGCACTTCGATCGCCTCCAGCACGGCCGGCGCGCCGCCCGCGTGATCGGAATCCGCGTGGCTGATGATCAGCGTATCGAGCGAGTTCACGCCGCGCGCCTGCAAAAACGGCACGACGACGCGCTCGCCGGCGTGGGTCGATTCGGGACCGGGACCCGCATCGAACAGCAGCGTGTGATGCGCGGTCTCGACCAGCACCGACGTGCCCTGCCCGATGTCCAGCGCGGTAAGCCGGAAGTTGCCATGCGGCGGACCCGGCGACGTCGGCAGCAGCAAAGGCAGCCACGTCAGCGGCGCGGCCCAGCGCAACGGCCAGCCGCGCGGCGCGAGACACCAGAGCACGCCGAGCGCCGCCGTGCCCAGTGCCCACGCGTTCGGTTGCGGCAAATGCCAGAGCGTCCACGCAGGGCCGGACACCATCCGCAAGCCCGCGGCCAGCAAGTCGAGCAAAAGGTGCGCGGCGTGAAACGCATAGGCGTCCAATGGCATGGGCAGCGCGACGCCGGCCAGCACCGCGGGCGTCACCAGCAGACTCACCCACGGAATCGCGAACGCATTCGCCAGCGGGCCGATCAGCGGAATCTGCGCGAACCAGTAGACGGTGAGCGGCGCGAGCGCGACCGTCACCGCGAATTGCACATGCGCGGCACCACGCAGACGCTCGGTGAACGCGGTAAGGCGCCGCACCAGAAAAGCCCGCCAGCGCACAAGCCGGCTTGCGCTCATCGCGAGGCCGCTATCGCTGTCCTCGTCGCGATGCTGGGCATGGTCCTGCACGCGCGGCAGCCCCGACATCGCGTAAAGAATCGCTGCCACCGCGCAGAACGACAGCCAGAAGCCGGCCGCCACCACCGCCCATGGATCGACCAGCAGCACGAGTCCCAACGCCCATGCAAGCACGGCCGAGCGCGGCAGGTTGCGCCCGCTGACGAACGCGAGCGCGAGCACACTTGCCATCCATAGCGCGCGTTGCGCCGGCACGTTGAAGCCGGCCAGCGCGGCATGCAGGCCGGCGAACAGCGCGCCGCCGGTCACCGCGACGAGTTGCGCGGGCAGCAGCAACGGCCAGTTGCGGCCGACGAACCCGGAGCGCCGCCACACTGCACCCGCCAGCCAGCCCGCGAGCCCCGCGACAAAGCCGATATGCAGCCCGGAAATCGCGACCAGATGACTGGTGCCGGTGCCGCGCATCAACAGCCAGTCGGCGGCGCTGACTTCGTCCTGCGCGCCGATCGCGAGCGCCACTACGATTCCGCGATGCGGCGCGTCGGCGAGCACGGCGTCGATCCGCTCACGCAAGGCGGCGCGCCAGCGATCCACTGTCACACTCACGCCCTGCGCATTGCCGGGCAGACGCAGCGCCGCAGCAGGTGCGCTCACATAGCCGGTCGCGCGCACGTTGCGCGCAAGCAGGTTCGCTTCCGCATCGCGCACGCCGAAGTTCGCATTGCCGTGCGGCCGCTTGAGCCGCACGCTCAGGCGCCAGCGCGCGCCCGGTTCGAGTCGGGGCGGCGGCGCGGTCTCGGCGATCCACGACAGTTGGATGACGTGCGGAAACACTTCGATCGGCGCGTCTACGGTGTCGATTTCGAAGAGAAAGCGGGCGCCTTTGTCGTCGAGTGCGGGCAGGCCTTTGATGCTGCCGGTGACTTCGATATCGCGCCCTTCCCAGGCGCTCGGCAGAGTGACCGAGAGCCGTGTCTGCGCTCGCCATGCGGCATAGCCGAAGCCCGTGCAAATAGCCGCGAGCCATAGCGCGCTCCAGCCGACGCAGCGGCGCACGCGCGTCCGCGAGAGCGTCCAGTCCGCCCGCATGTGATCGGCGGCAAGAGGATCGACGATCGACCCACGCGCCAACGCCCACGCAGCCACAACAAGCGCACCACCGCCCGCCGCCAGCAAAACGCCCCACTCGCCCCAACCGGGCAACTCCGCCTGCCGCTGCAACCCGATCACGCCCAACGCAAACCCGCACCACCATGCCCGCATCCGCCCTCCGCCGCTCACGCGCCGGACGACGGCATCACGCAAACGCGGCAAGCAGCCACAAGCCCGCCGGGCGTGAGCTGCGCCCGGCGCGAACCGCTCAAACCATCGGGGTCAATTATGCAGACGAAACAGCGAGCCGCGGCAGCGCGGCGAGCGCATTAGCCGTTGAGCCTAGGGCGGTCTCTTCGACGCTCATCCCGCGCAGTTGCGCGAGACCCGCGCCGATAGCGGGAATCTGCTCGGGCGAATTGCGCTGCCTGTAAATCCAGGAAGGCGCGATATCCGGCGCGTCGGTTTCGACGACCAGCGCGTCGAACGGCAGTTGCTCCGCAAGACGGCGAATCTGCCGCGCGCGCTCGAAGGTCAGATTGCCGCCGAAACCGAGGTGCATGCCCTGATCGATATACGCCTCGGCCTGCTGAAAACTGCCGTTGAACGCGTGCGCGATGCCGCGATGAATCTGATGCCGCCGCAACCCCTTGATCACCTGATCCTGCGATTTGCGCACGTGGCAGATCACCGGCAGATCGAATTCGCGAGCAAGTTGCAACTGACCGTTGTAGAAGAATTGCTGACGGGCATCGTCGAGACCTTCGACGAAATAATCGAGCCCGATTTCGCCGATGCCGACAAAACGCGGATCATCCAGACTCGCCTCGATTTCCATGCGCAGCAGGTCGAGATCGCCGTCCTGCGCGCCCGGCGTGAACAGCGGATGAATGCCGAGCGCGTACGCGCCGCCGTCGATGCGATGCGCGAGTTCGCGCACCGCCGCGAAGTTCTCGCGGCCGATCGCCGGAATCACGATACGGCCGACGCCCGCCGCGCGCGCCGACGCCGCGACCGCGTCGCGGTCGGCGTCGAATTCGGCGGCGTCGAGATGACAGTGCGTATCGATCCACATAGGCGCCTCGTCAACGTTACGGCATCGGCGTGAAGGCTTGAACGACTAACGGCCTAAAGGCGTGAAGGCCTGAAGGCCGGTAAGCCTGAGCGCCCGAACGCGAATTCAGGCGAACGAAGCGCCGCTCAAACCGGCGCCGGCCGCTCTTCGTGAAGCACACCGTCGCGCAACCGCATGATCCGGTCGCAACGCCCCGCCAGTTCCGGATCGTGCGTGACGATCACGAAACTTGTTTCCATCGTGCGCGACAGTTCGAGCATCAGATTGAACACGGTATCGGCAGTGCCGCCGTCGAGATTGCCGGTGGGTTCGTCGGCCAGCACGCACGCGGGCTTCGTGACCAGCGCGCGGGCAATCGCCACACGCTGCCGTTCGCCGCCCGACAACTCGCCCGGACGATGCTTCGCGCGATGCCCCATGCCGACCCGCTCCAGCACCGCGAGCGCTTCGCGGCGCGCGGCTTCGGTCGTCATGCGGCGAATCCGCAGCGGCATCGCGACGTTATCGAGCGCAGTGAATTCCGGCAACAGATGATGAAATTGGTAGACAAAACCGAGCGCGCGATTACGCAGGTCGTTGCGCTCGCGCTCGGACAATTGCGTGAACGGCTTGCCCATCACCGAAACATGACCGGCGCTCGGGTCGTCGAGACCGCCGAGCACGTGCAGCAGCGTGCTCTTGCCGGAACCGGACGCGCCGACGATCGCCAGCTTCTCGCCGCGGCGCACGCTCAGTTGCGTGTTGTCGAGCACCTGCACATTCAGGCCGCCCTGCACGAACGACTTGGAAATGCCGGTTGCTTCCAGCACGTAGGGATGCGGCGCGGTGTCCTGAGAGGTCATAGGAAGAGTAGCGGAACGGTCATTCATAGCGCAGCGCCTCCGCCGGACGGACCTTGGCGCCGCGCCAGCTCGGGTACAACGTGGCCAGCGCCGACATCAGGAACGCGATGATGCCGATCCGCGCGACGTCCGCGGGAATCAGTTCGGACGGCAATTCGCTGATGAAGTACACCGACGGCGGCAGGAACTGCACGCCGAGCAGATGTTCGATCATCGGCACGAGCCACGGGATGCTCCACGCGATCAGGCAGCCGAGCGCGACGCCGGTCGCCGTACCGATGAAGCCGATCGTCACGCCCTGCACCACGAAGATCTTCATGATCGAGCCGGGCTGCGCGCCGAGCGTGCGCAGGATCGCGATATCGGCCTGCTTGTTGGTCACCGTCATCACCAGCGACGACACCAGGTTGAACGCCGCCACCGCGATGATCAGCGTCAGGATGATGAACATCATGCGCTTCTCGATCTGCACCGCCGAGAACCAGGTCTTGTTCTGCTGGGTCCAGTCGCGGATATACAGGTCGCCCGACAGGCTTCGCGCCAGTTCATGTGCGACCTCCGGCGCCCGCTGCATGTCGGTGAGGCGCAGCCGCACGCCGGTCGGCGCGGGCAGCCGGAACAACGCCTGCGCATCCTTGATGTTGATCAGCGCGAGCGTGCTGTCGTATTCGTAATGCCCCGACTCGAAGATGCCGACCACCGTGAACTGCTTGAGCCGCGGCAGCATGCCGGCCGGCGTGATCGTGCCTTCGGGCGCGACCAGCGTGATCTTGTCGTTGACCGTCACGCCGAGGTTGGTGGCGAGATCCGCGCCGAGCACGATGCCGAAGTCGCCCGGCACGAGGTCGGTCAGCTTGCCGCCCTTCATCTCCTTACCGATATCGGACACTTCCGGCTCAAGCGACGGCTCCACGCCGCGCAGCGCCACGCCGCTCACCGCGTCCTGGCGCGTGAGCAGGGCCTGCGCTTCGACATACGGCGCCGCGCCGATCACCTGCTTGTTCTGGCGCGCTTCCTGGGCGGTCAGTTGCCAGTTGGGCATCGAACCGGTCGGCGAAAAGATTTCGACGTGCGCGAGGACCGACAGCATCCGGTCGCGCACCTCTTTCTGAAACCCGTTCATCACCGACAACACGACGATCAGCGCCGCGACGCCGAGCGCGATGCCCGACATCGACACCAGCGCGATGAACGAAATGAAGCCGTTACCGGTCGTGCGTTTGCCGGCGCGGGTGTAGCGCCAGCCGATCTGCCATTCGTAGGGAAATTTCAAGCGAATCCTTTTCTGCGTTCTTCGGCTTCGGGCTGCGCAGGGCGGCGTCGGCTATCGTGACGTACTGCTTTGCCGTACCGCCGTGGCGCACCGGTTGCGCCGGCCAAAAGCCCGAGCTCGTGATCCTTGGTGTCGCGGCAAGCCGGATGGTTCCGGCAACGCCCCCGCGGCCCGTAGCAAAGTCCACGCCACGGCGCTGCCGCCGACCTCAATCAAGCGCGAAGTTTGCCATACAATGCGCCCGCATCGCGCAAACCCCGCGCGAACCCGCGTTGCACGCCGGTTCGCGCGCGCGGTGCCGATCGAGCCGGAATGGCCGCGCTCTTTGCCCTACAATGCGCAGCATCATGCACGCCAACCGCCTCCATCTTCTCCTGCCCTTCGCGCTGCCTGCCGCAGCGGACGCCTCCACCGCGCTTCACGATATCCGCAGCCCGGCTCTCGACCGGCTGATCGCGCGCGCGACGCTGATCGAACGGGTGGTCGGTGAAGACTTTCAGCGCACGCTGCCGCACGAGCGCTGGGTCGCGCGGCAGTTCGGCGTGCTGCCAGGTGGGCTATCCGGTGGCGCGGCGGCCGCTGACGAAGCGCCGCTCGCGCCGTACATGCTGCGCGCCGACGGCGGCGATCCCGGCAGCGCGACATGGGCATGCGTACAGCCGGTGCATGTGCGCATCGCGCACGATCATCTGGTGCTGATCGATCCGGCCTCGCTCGAATTGTCCGACGAGGAAGCCGCCGCGTTGCTCGCGATCGCCCGTCCGCTGATCGAGGAACTCGGCGTGCGCATCGAGGCGCCGAAGCCGCAGCGCTGGTATCTGTCGGGCGACGGTTTCGGCTCGCTGGCGGGTGCCTCCCCGTTGCGCGCGAGCGGCCGCAACATCGAAATCTGGCTGCCGCACGAAGCGCATTCCGGCGAACGTTCGCGCGCATGGATGAAGTTGCAGAACGAAGTGCAGATGGCGTGGTTCGAGCATCCGGTGAACGAAGCGCGCGAGGCGCGCGGACTGCCGGCCGTCAATTCGATCTGGTTTCATGCGCAAGGCGCGTTGCAGCCCGTCACGAGCCCGTTCGCGCGGGTTCTGTCCGACGCTGCCGCTACGCGCGGTCTCGCGATCACAGCGGGTTTGCCGACCGATACGCCGCCCGCCTCGTTCGCCGCATTGAAGGCCGCTGCCCAACCCCGCGCAGATGCTTCGTTCGCGAACGGCACCACGCTCGTCGAACTCGATCCGTTCTCCGCACCCTACATCGAGCAGGATTGGGCGCGCTGGAACGACGCGTTCGCGGCCCTGCAAACCGACTGGTTCGAACCGGCGCTCGCGGCGTTGCAGTCGGGCGAACTGATTGAACTCGGCCTGACGTTGTGCGGCGACACCGGCTCGGTGACGCTCGCCGTCACGCGCGGCGATCTGCGCAAATTCTGGCGGCGGCGCGTGCTCGCCTCGCTTTTCATCGAATGATTTACCGCCTGCTCAGCGGCCTTTCCAACGGCCTTTCCGAATGACTCGAATCGTTACGCGCGCGGCTTCCCCTGTCGACGCAGAAATCCTCACCCGGCACGGCCTGCATCCGGTGCTCGCGCGCCTTTACGCCGCACGCGGCGTGTGCATGCCCGATGAAATCGAGACCGGTCTCGCGCGGCTCGTGCCGCCGGCCGGCCTGAAGGGCTGCGAAGACGCCGCCGGCTTACTCGCCGATGCGATTCTGGGCAAGCGCCGCATGCTGGTGGTCGCCGACTACGACTGCGACGGCGCCACCGCCTGCGCGGTCGCGGTGCGTGGGCTACGCATGTTCGGCGGCCAGATCGAGTATCTGGTGCCGAACCGCTTCGAATACGGCTACGGCCTCACGCCCGAGATCGTCGCGCTGGCCGCGAAGAGCGCAGCGGGCAAGCCGGATCTGCTGATCACAGTCGACAACGGCATCGCCAGCGTCGACGGCGTGGCGGCGGCCAACGCGCTCGGTATCGACGTGCTCGTCACCGACCACCACCTGCCCGGGGATGAATTGCCCGCCGCCCGCGCGATCGTCAATCCGAATCAACCTGGCTGCACGTTTCCGAGCAAATGCATCGCCGGTGTCGGCGTGATGTTTTATGTGCTGCTGGCGTTGCGCGCGGAATTGCGCCAGCGCGGCGCCTTTAACGACACGTTCCCCGAACCGCGTCTGGACGGCCTGCTCGATCTGGTCGCGCTCGGCACGGTGGCCGACGTGGTCAAGCTCGATGGCAATAACCGGGTGCTCGTCGCGCAAGGCTTGCAGCGGATCCGCAAAGGCAAGCTGCAACCGGGCATCGCCGCGCTGTTCCGGGTCGCCGCGCGCGACGCCCGCAACGCGTCGGGTTTCGATCTCGGCTTCGCGCTCGGCCCACGGCTGAACGCGGCGGGGCGGCTGTCGGACATGTCGCTCGGGATCGAATGCCTGACTACGGACGACATCGGCCGCGCGTGGGACCTCGCGCAGCAACTCGACACGATGAACCGCGAGCGCCGCGAGATCGAAGCCGGCATGCAACAGCAGGCGCTGGAGGACTTGTCCGCCGTCGACCCGGACGGCGCGACCACGATCACACTGTTCAACCCGAGCTGGCACCAGGGCGTGATCGGCATCGTCGCGGGACGGTTGAAGGAGAAATTCCACCGGCCGTCATTCACGTTCGCACTCGCCGACGACAGCGGTCAGCTCGTCAAGGGTTCGGGGCGCTCGATTGCCGGCTTCCATCTGCGCGACGCGCTCGATCTGATCTCGAAGCGGGAACCGGGCTTGATCGTCAAGTTCGGCGGCCATGCGATGGCCGCGGGTCTCACTCTCGCCGCCGCCGACGTGCCGCGCTTTACGGCAGCGTTCGAGGCTGTGGGGCGCGAATGGCTTTCCGACGATGCGCTGTCGCGCACCGTCGAGACGGACGGTGAACTCGAAGACGCGTACTTCACGCCGCAATTTGTGGAAATGCTCGATGCGGCGGTGTGGGGTCAGGGCTTTCCGGCGCCGGTTTTTTCTGGCGAATTCGACATTGCTTCACAGGCGCTCGTGAAGGACAAGCACCTGAAACTGCAACTGATACGCGGACGCCAGCGCTTCAGCGCGATCTGGTTTAACCACACGGATACGCTGCCGGCGCGTACCACCGTCGCATACCGGCTCGCGAGCGACACGTGGAATGGGGTGTCGCGGGTGCAGTTGATTGTCGAGCATGCGGTGGGGTGAGGTGGGCGGCCGGATCCGGCTATAATTTCCCCTTTTTACGAAGCTATAAAAAATCGACATGGAAGCGGAACGTCTCAACGCGATCGAAGCCTCACTGGCGGACCTGCGCACGCGCGCGGACTCGCTACGGGGGTATCTTTGACTACGACGACAAAGCACTGCGTCTAATCGAAGTCAACCGGGAACTCGAAGACCCGGACGTCTGGAACGACTCGAAGCACGCCCAGGCCCTCGGCCGGGAAAAAAAGCTGCTCGACGACACGGTAGGCAAACTCACCGCCCTCGATAACGACCTGCGCGACGCGCAGGACCTGTTCGACATGGCCCGCGAAGAAGACGACGAGGAAACCCTCGTCGCCTGCGAATCCGACGCGCAAGGCATCGAACAGCGCGTGGCCGACATGGAATTCCGCCGGATGTTCGCGAATCCGGCCGACCCGAACAACGCGTTCCTCGACATCCAGGCCGGCGCCGGCGGCACCGAAGCGTGCGACTGGGCGTCGATGCTGCTGCGCCAGTACCTGCGTTACTGCGAGCGCAAGGGCTTCAAGACCGAAGTGCTGGAACAGACCGAAGGCGACGTCGCGGGCATCAAGAACGCCACGATCAAGATCGAAGGCGAATACGCTTACGGCTTTCTGCGCACCGAAACCGGCGTGCACCGCCTCGTGCGCAAATCGCCGTTCGATTCGTCGGGCGGCCGTCATACGTCGTTTTCGTCGGTGTTCGTGTATCCGGAGATCGACGACTCGATCGAAGTGGACATCAACCCGGCCGATCTGCGGATCGACACCTACCGCGCGTCCGGCGCGGGCGGTCAGCACATCAACAAGACCGATTCGGCCGTGCGGATCACGCACATGCCGTCGGGCATCGTCGTGCAATGTCAGAACGACCGTTCGCAGCACCGCAACCGCGCCGAAGCGATGGCCATGCTGAAATCGCGTCTGTACGAAGCGGAAATCCGCAAGCGTCAGGCCGAGCAGGACAAACTTGAAGCGGGCAAGACCGATGTGGGCTGGGGTCACCAGATCCGCTCGTACGTGCTGGACAACAGCCGTATCAAGGATCTGCGCACCAACGTCGAAATCAGCAACACCAAGAGCGTGCTCGACGGCGACCTCGATCCGTTCATCAGCGCGAGCCTGAAACAGGGCGTCTAAGCGCATACGGCGCGGCATGCATCGCATTGCCGCGCCGCGTCTTTTCGAATGCCTGTTTTTTAACGCCTGTCTGTCGACGGACTCGCAGGCCACCCGCGCGGGAACACCTCACGCGGACCACCGAACACCAGAACATCATGACCGAACCGACCCAACCGAACGCCGCGCCCGAGGTGGACGACAACAAGATCATCGCCGAGCGCCGCGAAAAACTGCGCGAGTTGCGTGAGCAAGGCATCGCCTATCCGAACGACTTCCGTCCCACGCACCACGCCGCAGATCTGCACACGCAGTACGAGCAGGTCGACAAGGAAGCGCTCGAAGCAACGCCGCTCGAAGTCGCGATCGCCGGCCGCATGATGCTCAAGCGCGTGATGGGTAAAGCGAGCTTCGCAACGATACGCGACGGGTCGGGTCAGATCCAGTTCTTCATCACGCCGGCCGACGTCGGCCAGGAAACGTACGACGCGTTCAAGAAGTGGGACATGGGCGATATCGTCGCCACGCGCGGCGTGCTGTTCCGCACCAACAAGGGCGAGCTCTCGGTGCGCTGCACCGAACTGCGTCTGCTGTCGAAGTCGCTGCGTCCGCTGCCGGACAAGTTCCACGGCCTGTCCGATCAGGAAATGAAGTATCGCCAGCGCTATGTCGATCTGATCGTCACGCCGGAAACGCGTAAGACTTTCGTCGCGCGCACCAAGGCGATCTCGTCGATCCGCAAGTTCATGGCGGATGCCGACTTCATGGAAGTCGAAACGCCGATGCTGCACCCGATTCCGGGCGGCGCCGCGGCCAAGCCGTTCACCACGCACCACAACGCGCTCGATATGCAGATGTTCCTGCGCATCGCGCCGGAGCTGTATCTGAAGCGCCTCGTGGTGGGCGGTTTCGAGCGTGTGTTCGAGGTCAACCGTAACTTCCGCAATGAGGGCGTGTCCGTGCGCCACAATCCGGAATTCACGATGATCGAGTTCTACGCGGCGTACACCGATTACCAGTGGGTGATGGACTTCACCGAGCAGTTGATCCGCCAGGCGGCGATCGACGCGCTGGGCACCGCGACCATCACCTATCAGGGCCGCGAACTGGATCTGGCCAAGCCGTTCCACCGCCTGACGATCACGCAGGCGATCCAGAAGTACGCACCGCAATATACGAACGAACAGCTCGCCGACAGCGCGTTCCTGCGCACCGAATTGAAGAAGTTCGGCGTGGACGCGTCGCAGCCGCAGTTCCTGAACGCGGGCGTCGGCGCGCTGCAACTGGCGCTGTTCGAAGAAACCGCCGAGTCGCAATTGTGGGAGCCGACGTACATCATCGACTACCCGATCGAAGTGTCGCCGCTCGCGCGCGCGTCGGACAAGTTCGACGGCATCACCGAACGTTTCGAGCTGTTCATCACCGGCCGTGAAATCGCCAACGGCTTCTCGGAGCTGAACGATCCGGAAGACCAGGCGGCCCGCTTCAAGAAGCAGGTCGACCAGAAAGACGCCGGCGACGAAGAAGCCATGTTCTATGACGCCGACTACATCCGCGCGCTGGAATACGGAATGCCGCCGGCCGGAGGTTGCGGGATCGGCATCGACCGTCTGGTGATGATGCTCACCGACAGCCCGAGCATCCGCGACGTGATCCTGTTCCCGCATCTGCGTCGCGAAGACTGATCCGCGCGAATGCGTTGCTGCTCATCAATAACGCCCGGCTCCATGCCGGGCGTTATTGATTGGGTGGGCGGCAAACACCGCGGGAAGCACCCGGCGCTTTGTAACTATCGGTAAAAGGTGCGCATTAACTGGCAGCGGCCGCGCGACGCAGTGTGTTGCGGATGCTGAACTGATCAGGCTGAGGCCCGTCCCGGCGGCCTTTTGACGCCGTCCGGCGCCGATGATTGCCCGCAAATGGTTACAAATTGAAACCCTCGCGGGATCGTTTTGCCCGAGACTACATCTCAATAACAGTCGACTCTGCTAGAGACGGAGGCCAATATGGACAATCCAGTTACCAAATCCACGCAACAACGTCGTCTTCATCCGCTTATCGCCACTGCGGCGGGCGCGGTCATCGTCGCGAGCCTTGTGGCTACGGCGGCCATCACGGGCTTGTTCCCGCACGCGTCGAGCAGCGGCGCGCAGACGGATCAGACTCAAGCCGCACAGGTCTCTGCGCAGGCTGGTACGCCGCCGGGCGTCGTCGACTCGGCGGCGCCTGTCGCAAGCCCGTCGGCTCAACAGGTACAAGCCGCACAGCAGCAGGCGCAGCAACAGGCACCCCAGCCGCAACCTGCCCCCGCGCCTCAACAGCAACAGTACGCTCAGCAACAACAGGCTCAGCCTGCGCCGCAATACGCACAGCAACCCGAGCAACCGGCCTACTGTTCGACCTGCGGCACAGTCGAAGCGATCTCGGCGGTGCGTCAGGAAGGCCACGGCACCGGGATCGGCGCGGTCGGCGGCGCAGTAGCCGGCGGTGTGGTTGGTAATCAGTTCGGCGGCGGTAGCGGTCGTACCGCGATGACGATTCTCGGCGCACTCGGCGGCGGTCTGGCGGGTAACTCGGTCGAAAAACACATTCGCAGCACCACGTCGTATTCGGTGCGTGTGCGCATGGAAAACGGCAAGACGCGCTATTTCACGTATCACGAAGCGCCGCCATTCCAGCAAGGCCAGCGCGTGCAGGTGCAGAACGGTACGTTGGTGGCAAGCTGATCACGTAGCGGCAAAAGCAGACGCAAAAAAGGCGATTCCAAATCGGAATCGCCTTTTTCTTTGGTCAAGCCGCGCGCGATCACACGCGCCGCATCGACTCAATAATCCGCATCCTCGATCCATGCAGCCTGAATCGCTTCGAGGATCTTCTCGTTCGACCGGTTCGGATCGTCGTCGAAGCCTTCGAGTTCAGTCACCCAGCGGTGCAGGTCGGTGAAACGCACCTGCTGCGGATCGATGTCCTGGTGCTTGTCAGTCAGGGCCATCGCGATGTCTTGCGTATCGGTCCACTTCATGGCTGCATCCTCCAGTTAATGGTTTTCCTTCGCGTGATTGATCGAGTAGCGCGGGATCTCGACGACCAGATCCTGCTCGGCCGGCACCATCGCCTGGCACGACAGCCGTGAAGCCGGTTCAAGTCCCCAAGCCTTGTCCAGCAGATCGTCCTCGTCTTCCTCGGACGGCGTCAAGGCGGCGAAACCCTCACGCACGATCACGTGACAGGTTGTGCACGCACAGGACTTCTCGCAAGCGTGCTCGATTTCGATGCCGTGATCGAGCAGGTTGTCGCAGATGCTCTTGCCGGGCACGGCGTCGATCACCGCGCCTTCCGGGCACAGTTCGACGTGGGGCAGCACAACGATTTGGGGCATACATTTTCCGTTTGGGTCTGCGGCACGGCAGCCGCAAACAGGCTCCGTGCCATTTTACTGGCGCCGCGCGGACTTTTTAAGTCCACGTGGCGCGGTTCATTGCCGGCGGGCTCAGATCTCGTCGAGCTTCTTGCCGGCCAGCGCGCGGCGAATGCCCTTGTTCATGCGGCGAGCGGCGAATTCGTCGGTGCCTTCGGCGAGCGTTTTAGTCGCGGCTTCGATCGCGTCGACGTCGTCGCTCTGCGCGAGATTGCGCAACGCGGCGAGCAACGCATCGAGTTCGGCGCGCTCAGCGTCGTCGAGCAGTTCGGCGTCGGCCGCGAGCGCCGCATCGGTAGCTTCGACGAGACGCCGCGCTTCGACTTGCGCCTCGCGCAGCGCGCGGGCGCGCATGTCGACTTCGGCTGTCGAGAAGCTGTCTTCGAGCATCTTCGCGATGTCGTCGTCGGCGAGACCGTAGGACGGCTTGACCACCACCGACGCCTCCACGCCCGAGCCCTGCTCGCGGGCGAACACGGACAGCAGACCGTCCGCGTCGACCTGGTACGTCACGCGAATCCGCGCCGCGCCCGCAGCCATCGGCGGAATGCCGCGCAGCTCGAAACGCGCGAGCGAACGGCAGTCGCTGACGAGCTCACGCTCGCCTTGTACGACGTGGATCGCCATCGCCGTCTGGCCGTCCTTGAAGGTCGTGAAATCCTGCGCGCGCGCAACCGGAATCGTCGAATTGCGCGGGATGATCTTCTCGGTCAGGCCGCCCATCGTTTCCACGCCGAGCGACAGCGGGATCACGTCGAGCAGCAGCCAGTCGTCACCGTCCGCGCCGCGGTTGCCCGCCAGCAGATCGGCCTGGATCGCGGCGCCCAACGCGACGACCTGATCCGGGTCCAGATTGATGAGCGGCGGCTGGCCGAAGAACGACTCGACCGCGCGCCGGATCACCGGCATGCGGGTCGCGCCGCCGACCAGCACCACGCCCTTGATTTCCCTGGTGGTGACCTTCGCGTCGCGCAACGCCTTTTTGGTCGGACCGAGCGTACGCTGCACCAGTGCCTGAGTGATCGCCTCGAAAGCGGCCTCGTCGACCGCGACATCGATCTGTGTGCCGTTCGACAGCTTCGCTCGTACGGCGGCGAGCGGCACGTCGGACAACGCCTCCTTGGTCACCCGTACGCTGTCGAGCAGCAGGCGGACGTCTTCCGGCGCGAGCGTTTGCGGCGCGATACCGGCCTGTTCGAGCACGTGGCGATACAGCGCGTGGTCGAAATCGTCGCCGCCGAGCGCGGAGTCGCCGCCCGCCGCCAACACTTCGAACACGCCCTTCGTGAGCTTCAGAATCGACAGGTCGAACGTGCCGCCGCCGAGATCGTAGACCGCGTAGAGACCTTCCGAACCGTTGTCCAGCCCATACGCGATCGCGGCCGCGGTCGGCTCGTTCAACAGACGCAGCACGTTCAGACCGGCCAGACGCGCGGCGTCCTTGGTCGCCTGACGCTGCGCTTCGTCGAAGTAGGCTGGCACCGTGATGACTGCGCCGACCAGCTCGTCGCCGAGTGAGTCTTCCGCGCGCTGGCGCAACGTGGCGAGAATTTCCGCCGACACTTCCACCGGGCTCTTCACGCCGTCGATCGTGCGGATCTGCACCATACCTGGCGCGTCGACAAAATCGTACGGCGCATTTTCGGCGCCCTCCACTTCCGCCTTGCCGCGGCCCATGAAGCGCTTGACCGACACGATCGTATTACGCGGGTCGCTGGCGGCTTCGGCCTTGGCCGCGCGGCCGATGCGGCGGCCGCCCTTCGGCAGATAGCGCACCACCGACGGCAGCAGCGCATGACCGTCCTCGTCGGGCAGCACGTCGGGCACGCCGCTGCGCACGGCGGCGACGAGGGAGTTGGTGGTGCCGAGATCGATACCGACCGCGAGGCGCCGCTGGTGGGGCGCCGGCGCCATGCCGGGTTCGGAGATTTGCAGTAGGGCCATCTGGATCTTCTCGGGGCCGCTTCGCCCCGTCCTGAATTTTTGCGTTGCTGGAGGGTAATGCTAGGGCTCGCTATGCGCAGCGATGCACGATAAGCCGCGTCAGCCGTCGAGCCGCTCGATCTGCGTGCCGACTTCCTCGGCCACCCGCTCGATGAACATCAACTGCCGCACGGCCTCGCCGGCCGCCTGGTTCACGCCGCTGTCGAGCAACGCGCCGAGCTTGTCGAACCGCACGCGCTCTTCGTCGCGCAGTTCGCCGAGCAACGCGTCGAGCGCGTCGACGTTCTTTGCCGCGGCCGCATCTTCTATGCTCTCGCGCCACTCCATCTGCTGCATCAGGAACGCCGGCTCCATCGCCGTATTGTTCTCCGCGCCGACGTCGACGCCGCGCAGATGCAGCAGATAGGTCGCGCGCTTCAACGGATCGCGCAGCGTCTGATAGGCCTCGTTGGTGCGCGTGGCCCACTGCATCGCGATGCGTTTTTGCGCGTCGCCGGCCGCGGCGAAGCGGTCCGGATGCACTTGCGCCTGCACCGTGCGGTAGGCGTGATCGAGTGCCGCCGCGTCGAGCGCGAATTGCGCCGGCAGGTCGAACAGATCGAAGTGGCTGTCGTTCAGCGAGGCCATCGGATAAAAGGAGTCCGTTCAGAAAGCGCACCGGAGTACGCACAGAAGTCGCGCGGCAAACTAAAAAGGCGGCACGCGCCGCCTTTGGTCCGCTGCACGCGGAAAATGAACCGGTCTACACGCGGAACGATTCGCCGCAGCCGCACTCGTCCTTCACGTTCGGGTTGTTGAACTTGAAGCCTTCGTTCAAGCCCTCGCGCGCGAAGTCGAGTTCCGTGCCGTCGATATACGCGAGGCTTTTCGGGTCGACAATGATCTTCACGCCGTTGCAATCGAACACTTCGTCTTCGGGCGCGAGTTCATCCACGTACTCGAGCTTGTACGCCAAACCCGAGCAACCGGTGGTGCGCACGCCGACGCGCAAGCCCACACCCTTGCCGCGGCGAGTCAGATACTTCTGCACGTGCTGTGCTGCCTTTTCGGTCAACGTAATTGCCATAGCGTTTCTCGTTGCGCGGTGCGTTCGTCGTTCATCCGACGGCCGCCGCCGCGACCCTGCCTGCATCAAATATCGTTCATGCCGGACGATGCGTTAACGCCTGCTCCGTCCGCTTCGCTTCACTCAACCGCTCGCTGCTTCAGGCGTGCTGCTTGTCGCCTTCGACCGCAGCCGTTTCGCCGTGACGTTGCTTGTAGTCGGCGACCGCTGCCTTGATCGCGTCTTCCGCGAGAATCGAGCAGTGGATCTTGACCGGCGGCAGCGCGAGCTCTTCGGCGATCTGCGTGTTCTTGATCGACATCGCCTGATCGAGCGTCTTGCCCTTCACCCATTCGGTGACGAGCGAGCTCGACGCGATTGCCGAACCGCAGCCGTACGTCTTGAACTTCGCGTCTTCGATGATGCCGTCCGCGCCCACGCGAATCTGCAGCTTCATCACGTCGCCGCAGGCCGGCGCGCCGACCATGCCGGTGCCGACTGCATCGTCGTCCTTCGCGAAGGAACCGACGTTGCGCGGGTTTTCGTAATGGTCCAGAACCTTGTCGCTATAAGCCATGATTACACTCCTTGATCCGTTTCAACCTGCAATTGCAATTCGATGAATTCGACTTCGTCCAGACGGCGCGTCAGTGCGCTGCCCATTGGATGGTCGAAATATCGATCCCGTCCTGATGCATTTCCCACAGCGGCGACAAGTCGCGCAGCTTCGAAATCTTGGTCTTCAGCAGGTTGATCACGTAATCGACATCCTGCTCGGTCGTGAAGCGGCCAACCGTAAAGCGGATCGAGCTGTGCGCGAGTTCGTCGTTACGACCCAGTGCGCGCAGCACATACGACGGTTCCAGCGAAGCCGACGTACACGCCGAGCCCGACGACACCGCCACATCCTTCACCGCCATGATCAGCGATTCGCCTTCGACGAAATTGAAGCTGATGTTCAGGTTGTGCGGCACACGCTTTTCCATGTCGCCGTTCACGTACGTTTCTTCCATTTCCGACAGGCCGCGCAACAGACGGTCGCGCAGCATGCGGATACGTTCGTTTTCCGTCGCCATCTCTTCGCGCGCGATGCGGAACGCTTCACCCATACCGACGATCTGGTGTGTAGCCAGCGTGCCCGAACGCATGCCGCGTTCGTGACCGCCGCCGTGCATCTGCGCTTCGATGCGGATACGCGGCTTGCGGCGGACATACAACGCGCCGATGCCCTTCGGGCCGTAAGTCTTGTGCGCCGAGAACGACATCAGGTCGACCTTCAGCTTTTGCAGATCGATCGCGATCTTGCCGGTGGCTTGCGCCGCGTCGACGTGAAAAATGATGCCCTTTTCGCGGGTAATCTCGCCGATCGCCTCGATGTCCTGAATCACGCCGATCTCGTTGTTCACCGACATGACCGACACCAGAATCGTGTCCGGGCGCAGCGCGGCCTTGAACTTGTCGAGGTCGATCAGACCGTCGTCTTTCACATCCAGATACGTGACTTCAAAGCCTTCGCGCTCGAGTTCGCGGCAGGTGTCGAGCACGGCCTTGTGCTCGGTCTTCACCGTGATGATGTGCTTGCCCTTGCTCTTGTAGAAGTGCGCGGCGCCCTTGATGGCCAGGTTGTCCGACTCCGTTGCGCCCGAGGTCCAGATGATTTCGCGCGGATCGGCGTTCACCAGCGCGGCGACGTTCTCGCGCGCTTCTTCGACTGCACGCTCCGCGTCCCAGCCATACGAGTGGCTGCGCGATGCGGGATTGCCGAACTGCTCGCGCAGGTACGGAATCATCTTGTCCACCACGCGCGGATCGATCGGCGTCGTCGCGCTGTAGTCCATGTAGATGGGCAGATGGAGAGTGTCGTTATTCATCAATTGCTCCGGGGACGTCATATGCTCTGGCTTCTGGGTTCTGATCAGGCTTGCGGCGAATGCTCGGGACCGCGCCTATGAACCGGCCATGTTGAAAACGGAATTCGGCCCTTTCGGCGCCACACGCACGGGCTCGACGGCGGGCGCTTCGTTGCGCCGGTCGCGCAGCACCGCCGGGGCGCCTTCGCGCGCACGCTGCTGGTCGACCAGGTCTTTTAGCGAGACCGAATCCAGGTACTCGACCATTTTCTGGTTCAGCGTGGACCACAGTTCGTGCGTCATGCAGTGACCGTCGTGCTGCTTCGTGCCTTCGCACGAGCCCTTGCCGCCGCATTGGGTGGCGTCGAGCGGCTCGTCGACCGCGATGATGATGTCGGCCACCGTCACGTCTTCAGCGCGGCGCGCGAGATTGTAGCCGCCGCCCGGTCCGCGCACGGACTCGACGATCTCGTGACGGCGCAGTTTGCCGAACAACTGCTCGAGGTAGGACAGGGAGATATGTTGGCGCTGGCTGATACCCGCAAGCGTCACCGGGCCCTGCTCCTGGCGCAGTGCCAGGTCAATCATCGCCGTGACGGCGAAACGGCCTTTCGTGGTGAGTCTCATATGGAGTGGGACCTGCTATTCTCGACAAGTTTTGTCAAGTATAAATACATGAGTGAATTAGTCAAGTATCCCTGCTGCGATTTGGGTCATTTGCTTAATTACGAGATAGGCCGGAAAGCGGCGGCCCATAGCTCGTGACGCTCAGGCGATCAACTGGGGACGAAGCACGGCGATCAGCCCGCCACAAGCCGCTTCGCATTGATCCAGCACCTGCTCGAAACCTTCCGCGCCGCCAAAATACGGATCGACGACTTCGCGGGCGCCATGCCAGCGAGCGTCCGTTTCCGGCACGAATTCCATCAACAGACGAATCTTGTCGCGTTGCTCAGGCGGGCAAATCTCGCGCAACGCGGCGATGTTCTTGTCGTCCATCGCGATCAACAGGTCGAAACGCTCGAAATCCGCCGCCGCGATCTGCCGCCCACGCAGCGCAGACAATTCGTAACCGCGCCCACGCGACGCCTGCTGCGCGCGGTCGTCCGGCGGTTGGCCGATATGCCAGTCGCCGGTGCCGGCTGAGTCGATCAGAATCCGCTCCGCGAGATTCGCCTGTTCGACCAGATGGCGCATCACGCCTTCCGCGGTCGGCGAACGACAGATGTTCCCGAGGCAGACGAAGCAGATAGATACGGTTTTCATCGCAGGCCTTCGGGAGTACGCCACCGGCGCGGATCGACAGTTGGAAAGAAGTGCCGCGATTATACAAAGGCGAGTCGAATCGCGCCGGGCGCCGCGTTGCGCTCAGGAGGCTTCCGCGAGCGGGACGGGCGTGGCTACGCGCATCGGCTTGGCCGGCAGCGGCGACGTGTCGTCGATCATTCCGTACGAGACGGCGCGCGCGAGCTCGGCGGTCAACTGGTCGGCTGCAAGCGGAGCTTGCGAAGCGCGCGATGCAGCGTCGCGCCACACGTGGAAATAGGTGGCCGCGGCGAGCAGCACAACGATGGCCAACGGCCAGTACATCGATATTGTCTTTTTCATGATGTGGTTCGTTCCGATTGGGGGGCGCATGAGCTTGTGGCCCACTATGCCCAGTCGAAATCTTATAGAAATCATCAATCGGGAAAAACCCGCTTATATGAGATAGAGCGTTGCTTCAGACGAAATAGTGCTGAACAGCGAGTTCCGGCACGAAAAAGAAATGCTTACAAACACATACAAAGCATGTGCGACGGTTAGCGATAATGGTTGTCTTACAAACATTAAATCTTCGACCGGTCGTACTCATGCCACGCCTTGCACCATTCGTCGGTCTCGCCGTCGCCGCGCTATTGAGCGGTTGCGCGGTCTATCCGGACGGCACGCCAATGTATAGCAACGGTTACGGCGGTGCCTATGACGGCTACGCCGGCTACCCCGCCGGCGCGCCTGTCGCGCCGCCAGCCAATGTGTATATGGGGTTTGGCGGCTATTCGGGACCGGCCTATTACGACGGTCCCGGCCGCTACTATGGACCTGGCCCGGGATACCGAGGGAATCCTGGCTATGGCCGGGATCGCTACGACAACGGCAATCGGGGTAACGGCGGTAATGGTAGTAACGGTAGTAACGGTGGCTGGCACGGTCAGCCGAATAACGGCGGCCAGAATGGCGGACCGCCTCCGCGAGGAGCGGCGGGCGGCCCTGGCGGTCCGGGTGGATCAAACGGCCCGCGCCCTGGCGCCGGTGGGCCGCCGCCAGGGCCACCGCCCCAGCAGGCGAATGGCGGCGGACGTGGCAACGGCGGCGCTAATGTGCCACGCGGCGTACCCGGGCGTCAGCCGGGCGCGCCGTCGGACCATTGAGTTTCTTTCGTCACCGTTGGGTCAATGCCTGAAAATTCTGCGCGTCGCGAATCGCCCCCGCTTACCGCAGCAAGCCGCCCAAGCACTGATTCACCCCGACACGGCCATGCCCGCCGCTTCAGCCGATATGGCTACGCTGCGCCGCGTAAAGCTCCCGGAACGTACGGCCAACGGGCGCAGGCATTTCACGCGTATTCGTCCAGCCGGCTCCGGCGAGCGGCAACTTCGCAATCGAACGGTTCCGGCCGCCCATTTGCTCGAGCACGCGAACCACGAGCCTGGTGAAAAGCGCATAGGCGCCCGGATGCAGCGCGAGAAAACCCCACACAGCGAGCCCGACCCGCTCGCCCCACGGCCGCAGACGCCGCTCCACCTGCGCTTCGCGCAGCTTGCGCAGCAGGTCGGATAGCGGAATTCCCACCGGACAAACGCTGTTGCACTCACCGCACAACGTAGCGGCTTGCGGCAGGTCCAGCGCCTTCTCCAGCCCGACATAACTCGGTGTCAGCACCGAACCCATCGGCCCCGGATAGACCCAGCCGTATGCGTGACCGCCGACCTTCTGATACACCGGACAGTGGTTCATGCACGCGCCGCAACGGATACAGCGCAGCATCTCCTGAAAGTCACCGCCGATCAGTCCCGTGCGGCCACCGTCGACGAGCACCACATACATATGCTCCGGCCCGTCCTGATCCTCCTCCCCGCGCGGCCCGGTCAGCACGGAGAAGTAGTTGGAAGTCGCCTGCCCGGTTGCCGAGCGCGGAAGCAGACGCATTGCCGTCGCCAGGTCCTCCAGCGTCGGCAACACCTTTTCGATTCCGGTGACAGCCACATGCACACGCGGCATCACCGTACACATGCCTTCGTTGCCCTCGTTCGTAACCAGCACCACCGAACCCGTTTCCGCGACCACGAAATTGCCGCCCGTCACGCCCATGTCCGCGGTCATGAAATGCGGCCGCAGCATCTCGCGCGCCTCACGGGTCATGTCGGTAATTTCGGTGAGCCGCGGCCTTCCGTGCGTTTTAGCGAACAGATCGGCAATCTCGTCCTTATCCTTGTGGACCACGGGCGCGATGATGTGGCTAGGCGGCTCGTTGTCGTTGATCTGCAAAATGTATTCGCCCAGATCCGTTTCGATCGACTGCACGCCCATCTGCCCGAGCACTTCATTCAGGCGCATTTCCTCGGTGACCATCGACTTGGTCTTGATCACCTTCTTCACGTCATGCCGCCGCGCGATATCGCCGACGAGGCGCGCCGCCTCCTGCGTCGTTTCGGCAAACAGCACGGTGACACCGCGGCGCGACGCCTCGCGCTCGAAGGTTTCGAGCCACACGTCGAGATTGTCCAGAGCCCGATTGCGACGCTCCTTGAGCGCGGCGCGGGTGGCGGGAAAGTCGATCGCGGTGATCGCTGCGGCACGCGCCGACACGAACTTGGTCGACAGCTTGGTCAGATTCTGCTGCAGACGCTGGTCAGCGAGTTTCTGACCGGCGCGCGCCTTGAATTGCATGGTTTGGACTTGCATGGCGGCCTTGTGCGGTTCACTCAAATGCGCAACGGACTACGTGAAATGGGACGCTGACGGCGTAGCGTCAGACGTCGCCGGCCAGCACCTGCGCGATGTGCAGCACGCGGGTGGTCGTGTCGCCCGTGCGACGCAAACGTCCCTCGATATTCAGCATGCAGCCGAGATCGCCGAGCACCACCGCACCCGCGCCGCTCGCGCCGATATTCGCGCATTTCTCGTCGACGATCGCCGTGGAAATATCGCCGTACTTGACCGCGAAGGTGCCACCAAAACCGCAGCAGTGCTCGCAGTCCTTCATCTCGGTCACGGCGACACCCACCTGCTTGAGCAACGCGCGCGGCTGCGCCTTCACACCGAGCTCGCGCAACCCGGAACAGGAATCGTGGTAAGTCACCTGCCCGGCGAACTCGCCCGGTTGCAATTGCACCTTGGCTACGTTGACAAGGAAATCCGTCAACTCGAACACTTTGGCGCGCAGCCGGCCGAAGCGGCCCATCATTTCAGGATCGTCGGCGAACAGGTCGCCGTAGTGCGTGCGAATCATCCCGCCGCAAGACCCCGACGGCACCACGATGTAGTCAAACTGTTCGAACTCGCGCAGCGTTTTCTGAGCCAGATCGCGCGCAATGCGCCGCTCGCCCGAGTTGTAGGCGGGTTGCCCGCAACAGGTTTGCGCGGGTGGAACCACCACCTCGAAACCGGCGCCTTCGATCAGCTTGATGACCGAAAAACCGATTTCGGGACGCATCAGGTCGATCAGACAGGTAACGAACAATCCGACTCGCATGAGCCCTCCTTCGGGAAAACGTGCCTGATTATCCGCTGTTTGGCGCACAATACCAATTGCCAAAAGCCATAAGACGAATACCGCGGCATATTGGAATAGGCCCTCCAACCGCTTCCCATCTTTTCACAATACGGGATACAATCAATTTCCGCTGTTTGACGCGTCAACCAATTCCTCCCATGAGCGATACGAACCCGGATCCCAAAACTTCGATCCAGGTGATCGAACGCATGATGCGCCTGCTCGACGCACTCGCTGCGCATAGCGACCCGGTCAGCCTGAAAGAACTCGCCATCCGCACGGAACTGCATCCGTCCACCGCACACCGCATCCTGAACGACATGGTGATGTGCCGGCTCGTCGACCGCTCCGATCCGGGCACTTACCGTCTCGGTATGCGCCTGCTCGAACTGGGCAACCTGGTGAAGGCGCGGCTGTCGGTGCGCGACGCGGCGCTCACGCCGATGCGCGAATTGCATCGGCAAACGGGGCAGACGGTGAATCTATCGGTGCGCCAGGGCGACGAGATCGTCTATATCGAGCGCGCGTATTCCGAGCGCTCCGGCATGCAGGTGGTGCGGGCGATCGGCGGCCGCGCGCCGCTGCATCTGACTTCGGTGGGCAAGCTGTTCCTCGCCGCCGACGAATCGACCCGCGTGCGTGCGTACGCCACCCGCACCGGCCTATCCGGCCACACGCAAAACAGCATCACGGATCTGACCAAGCTCGAGCGTGAACTGTCGCTCGTGCGTCAGCAGGCTTGCGCGCGCGACAACGAAGAGCTCGAACTGGGCGTGCGTTGCATCGCAGCCGGCATCTACGACGACACCGGCAAGCTGGTCGCGGGTCTGTCGTTGTCGGCCCCGGCGGATCGTTTGCAGGACTCGTGGCTGGGGCAAGTGAGCCAGACCGCGCTGATGATTTCCGAATCGCTCGGCTATCGGCCGCAAACACCGCAGGACCATTCGCATCCGCATTCGCACCACGCGTAAGCGGCGGCGTTGGGTCGAAAAAAAGCCTCGCATCCGCTGCGAGGCTTTTTTATTCGGCCGACCGATCCGCGGACCGGCCACTTCATCACGCTCAGGTGCCCGGACCGCCGGCATCCGCACTGGTGATACGCGCCTGATCGCCGCCGTTGTCGAGCCACGTACGCAGACGTGTTGCATCGGCAAAGCGCGAGTACTTACCCGACGAGTCGAGCAGCACCATGATCATCGGACGGCCATGAATGGTCGCCTGCATCACGAGACACTCGCCTGCTTCGTTGATGAAGCCGGTCTTTTGCAGGCCGATGTCCCAGGTGGGATTGCGCACCAGCGCGTTCGTGCTGTTGTACGCCAGCGTACGCTTGCCGGTGTACACCTCGTAGCTGTGATCGGTCGAGAACTTGCGGATCAGCGGGTACTGATACGCCGCGTTGACCATCTTCACGAGGTCACGCGCGCTCGACACGTTCTGGCTCGTCAAACCCGTCGGGTTTTCGAAGTGGGTGTCGGTCATGCCGAGTTGCTTGGCTTTCGCGTTCATCGCCGCGAGGAAAGCCGGGCGGCCGCCGGGGAAATAACGCGACAGCGCTGCGGCCGCGCGGTTTTCCGAAGCCATCAGCGCGATGTGCAGCATGTCTTCACGCGAGAGCACCGAGCCCACGGACAAACGCGAGCCGGTGTTCTTTTCGTAGTCGCGGTCTTCGTCGGTGACTTCGATCTGATCGGTCATCGGCTCTTTCGAATCGAGTACCACCATCGAGGTCATCAGCTTGGTGATCGACGCGATCGGCACCACGGCGCGCGAGTTCTTGTCGAACAGCGATTCGCCGCTGTTCTGGTCGATCACGTATGCGACGCTCGAACGCAGCATCAGCGCATCGGGCGTTTCATGCAGCCCGAAAGCCTGGCCGACCGTCGGCTGACGCGGTTCGTACGCAACGCGGCGCACCACCGAGCGATGACGGCCATTCGACGTGTACGTCACGCGCTTGCGCTTGACGCGCGGCGCAGCGTCGTCTGCGGCGGCCACGGTCTTGACCGCGGCGGTCTTCGCAGCAGCGCCTTTAACCGCCTTCGACGACTTGCCCGACACTTTGTCGGCACTCGCCGTGGCTGATTTTTTGGCCGCTTTCGCGCGTTTGGAGGGTTTGGCAGGTGCCGCAGGCGCAGTTGCCGTGGCGGTGGCCGTGGCGGCAAAAGCGGTGCCAGGCGTGGCGAACGCCGCCGCGATGACCATGGAGGCGGCCACCGACAGAGCGGTGCTGCGGGCCGCGCCGTGGATCACTTTTAGCGACGAAAACATGTCGGTTTTCATGGGTGTTCGGTAGGGAGCGGCGAGAGGTTTCCGCAAGTGTAGTAAAACAACGAAAAATTAGCAATTTGAAGCACTTATACGCGCTCCTTAAACCGGCTTGTAAGCTCCGATCGCAAAAACACGAATAAGTGCCGCGGATCGATCGAAAAAAACGATCGATGACGCGCTTTGCCCCACTGTTGCCGCCGGAATGAAAGAATTCGATACGATCCTTCCAGCATAACGGCAACTTCGAGACAAGCTTGATCAGGGGAAATACGGTCGGCATGCAAGCAGGACAACGCATGGCCTGCATACCGGAGCGCTAGCGGAAGCTCGCAGCAGCGTGTTAAACGCCTGCTCCAGACCGCCAACGCGCATTCGACCGGCATAGCGCATTAACGTTCCGTGACACTTTACGGTTTACACAGGAACGCGTCGATTCGCGAATTAATGCGCGATATCGCACGCTGCGTACGCGGGCGCGACGATCGCGTCATTCTATGGGCACCTCCCCAACAACGCTGCGAATCAGGCAAAAAATACGGATTCGCCGCGCACCAGTTCGGTGCGCAAGGTAAATCTACCGACGTCACCCGCATGCCATGCCACCTGCATAACATATTGTTTTATCAGCACTTTCTTAATATTGTGCGTCGCACAAAAATCACTTGACATTCATTTCAACCGCCCTAAAATGGGAACCATTGCTGCGATGCACAAAACATCGCAGTCCGGGCGGACGAGCTTTAGCGTCTGGCCATCAACCCAACGCGGTCGCACAGACAGACCGCTATTCAGGAGCGTAACCATGACTCTGCTGACCCCCGAGCAATTCGCTGCAGCCCAGAAAGCCAACTTCGAAACGCTGTTTGGCTTGACGACCAAAGCATTTGAAGGCGTCGAAAAGCTCGTCGAATTGAACCTGCAAGTCGTGAAATCGACGCTCGCGGAAAGCCAGGAAAATGCACAACGCGCATTGTCCGTGAAGGACGCGCAAGAACTGCTGGCCCTGCAAGCGAGCCTTGCGCAGCCCGTGGCTGAAAAGGCGCTGTCGTATGGCCGCCATGTGTACGAAATCGTGTCGGCAACGCAAGGCGAGTTCACCCGCGTTGCTGAAGCGCAATTCGAAGAGCAAAACCGCAAGGTTCAGTCGCTCGTCGAAAACGTCGCGAAGAATGCACCGGCCGGTTCGGAAACCGCTGTCGCCGTGATCAAGTCGGCTATCACCGCCGCCAACACCACGTACGAAACGGTTCACAAGGCAACCAAGCAAGCCGTCGAAATCGCCGAAAGCAACTTCAATGCAGCTGCAACGGCCGCATCGAAGGCAGCTTCGCAAGCCGCCGCGCAAGCATCGCGCTCGGCCAAGAAGACAGTCTAAGTTTCATCTGCATCACCTCGCGCCGGCCGGGCTTTCACACGCCTGGCCGGCGTTACCGCAAGCAACAGCGTCGTGCCGTTGCCGCTCACACGGTTTGAATTGGCCGAACGCTCCGATACGTTGAACGACGTATCGTTTGCCCGGCGAACAGGCCGGGATTTTTTTTCCCGCCACCTGACATGCTCCGTGCATGTTTCGAACTTTTTGCGTGGTGATACACCGAGGTAATGCGCACTCCCCCGCTGCGGTATAAAAAACGGCGCGCCCTTTGCGGGGCGCGCCGTTTTTTTGCTTCAGGCATAGGTTCCGTCGGACCCGCGCGCATGCACGCGGGCCGTCTGGCTTACTTCTTTTTCTGCGGCGGCAGATCCGTACAGACACCTTCATACAATTCGGCGGCCATCCCGATCGATTCGCCGAGCGTCGGATGCGGGTGAATGGTTTTGCCGATATCCGTTGCGTCCGCACCCATCTCGACTGCCAGACACACTTCGCTGATCAGGTCGCCGGCATTCAGACCGACGATACCGCCACCGATCACGCGATGCGTTTCTTCGTCGAACAGCAACTTCGTGAAGCCTTCGTCGCGGCCGTTGGCGATCGCGCGGCCCGACGCGGCCCACGGAAACACTGCCTTGCCGTACTTGATGCCGGCGGCCTTCAACTGGTCTTCGGTCTTGCCTGCCCATGCCACTTCCGGATCGGTGTAGGCCACCGACGGAATCTGCAGCGCGTCGAAGTACGCCTTCTCGCCGTGTGCGGCTTCGGCGGCGACATGACCTTCGTGCACCGCTTTGTGCGCGAGCATCGGCTGACCGACGATATCGCCGATCGCGAAGATGTGCGGCACGTTGGTGCGCATCTGCTTGTCGACGTCGATGAAACCGCGATCCGTCACCGCGACGCCGGCCTTGTCCGCGCCGATCTTCTTGCCGTTCGGCGTACGGCCGACGGCGACCAGCACGAGGTCGTAGCGTTGCGCTTCGGCCGGCGCCTTTTCGCCTTCGAACGACACGTAGATGCCGTCGTCTTTGGCTTCGGCCGCGGTGGTCTTCGTCTTCAGCATCACGTTGGCGAAACGCTTGCTGTTGTACTTCTCCCAGACCTTGACCAGATCGCGGTCCGCGCCGGCCATCAGACCGTCGAGCATTTCGACCACATCGATCTTCGCGCCGAGCGTCGCATAAACGGTCGCCATTTCCAGACCGATGATGCCGCCGCCGATCACCAGCATGCGTTGCGGAATCTGACGCAGTTCGAGCGCGCCGGTCGAATCGACGACGCGCGGATCTTGCGGAATGAACGGCAGCTTCACCGCTTCCGAGCCGGCGGCGATGATGGCCTGCTTGAACCTGACGACTTTCTTGCCGCCTTCGGTCTGCACTTCCATGTGATGCGGATCGACGAACGAGCCGGTGCCCGTCACGACTTCGACCTTGCGCGCCTTGGCCATGCCGGCGAGACCGCCGGTGAGCTTCTTGACGACGCCGGACTTGAAGTCGCGCAGTTTGTCGAGATCGATCTGCGGCTTGGCGAACGTGATGCCGTGCGCGCCGAGCGCTTCTGCTTCGTCGATGACGAGGGCCGTGTGCAGCAACGCCTTCGACGGAATGCAGCCGACATTCAGACACACGCCGCCGAGCGTTGCATAGCGTTCGACGAGCACGGTCTTCATGCCGAGGTCGGCGGAACGAAACGCCGCCGAGTAACCGCCGGGACCCGAACCGAGCACGAGCATGTCGCACTCGATATCGGCGTTACCGGAGAAGCTACCCGCTTGAGGAGCGGGCGCAGCGGCCTTCGGCGCGGCGGCAGCCGCGGGTGCGGGCGCCGGAGCAGCTTCCTTGGCGGGCGCCTTGGGTGCGTCTTTCGGTGCATCTTTAGCCGACGCATCCGCCGACGTTTCGACGAGCGCGATGACAGCGCCTTGCGAGACTTTGTCACCGGGTTTGATGCGGACTTCCTTGACGGTGCCGGCGGTATCGCTGGGCACTTCGATGGAGGCCTTATCGGACTCGAGCGTCAGGAGAGCCTGCTCGTTCTCGATGACATCGCCTGGTTTGATATTGACTTCGATGACATCGACGTCTTTGAAGTCACCGATATCCGGCACTTTTACTTCGACGAGACTCATAGTGTCCCCTTCTCTTATTGACCGTGATGAAGCACGCAAACCCAAAGAAACGCGGCCCAAAAGCTGGCAGCGTCCTGGACAGAACATCCTTTGCTGTCCGCCTAAGGACGCGCCTTTCTTTTGCCTACTTTTCTTTGGAAGACGCCCCGCAGGAAGTACCCTTGGGGTGCAAAGAAAAGTAGGTGCCGCCCCGCACAGGGGCGACGCTAAAAGACCGACATGAAAACAGGTTCAACGAAGAGACGCGGATTAACAAAAAACCCAAGCGCCCCGCGCAACACCAGAATCAAAGAATCACACGCCGAAAATCGGCAAGAATCGCACCCAGATAAGCATTGAACCTGGCGGCCGCAGCGCCATCGATCACCCGATGGTCATACGACAGCGACAGCGGCAAAGTAAGCCGGGGCACAAACTGCTTCCCATCCCAAACCGGCTTCATCGCACCGCGCGACAAGCCGAGAATGGCGACTTCAGGCGCATTGATAATCGGCGTGAAGTTAGTGCCGCCAATCCCACCCAGAGACGAAATCGAGAAGCACCCGCCTTGCATCTGATCCGGCTTCAGCTTGCCGTCACGCGCGAGCTTCGACAGTTCCGCCATTTCCTTCGCGATATCGATCAAACCCTTCTTGTCCGCATCGCGAATCACCGGAACGACCAACCCATTCGGCGTATCCGCAGCGAACCCGATATGGAAGTACTGCTTGAACACCAGGTTATCGCCATCGAGGCTGGCATTGAACGTCGGGAACTGCTTCAACGCGGACACGACCGCCTTGATCACGAACGCCAGCATCGTGATCTTCACGCCGGCCTTTTCGTTTTCCTTGTTCAACTGCACGCGCAGCGCTTCGAGATCGGTGATGTCCGCTTCGTCGTTGTTCGTGACGTGCGGGATCATGACCCAGTTGCGATGCAGGTTCGCGCCCGAAATCTTCTTGATGCGCGACAGCGGCTTCGGATCGACCGGACCGAACTTGGTGAAATCGACCTTCGGCCACGGCAGCAGATTCAGCTCGCCGCCACCCGCGGCCGGTGCGGCAGCGCCGGCTGGCGCCGCGCGCTGGCCCGTCATCACGCCCTTGATGAACGCGGTGACGTCGGCTTGCGTAATGCGGCCCTTCGGACCCGTGCCCTGCACTTGCGTCACGTCGACGCCG
The DNA here is from genome assembly GCF_046030735.1 of Paraburkholderia xenovorans. Taxonomy (GTDB): domain Bacteria; phylum Pseudomonadota; class Gammaproteobacteria; order Burkholderiales; family Burkholderiaceae; genus Paraburkholderia; species Paraburkholderia xenovorans_A. The sequence goes on along the minus strand of NZ_JAQQBV010000026.1, from coordinate 23,502 downwards.
AGTTCGCGCGCGAACTTGCGCACCGACGGCGAAGCGTGGCTCGCGTGACGTGCGCCGCCTTCGCCAGCCTGAATCACCGGCGCCTGCGCGAGCGCGGACGGCGAAGCCGGTGCGGGCGACGGCGTGGCCGGCGCATCCGACGGCTTTTCCGCCGGTTGCGGCTTCGCGGCCGGAGCGGGAGCCGGTGCAGCAGCACCGCCGTCCGCTTCCAGCACGACGATCACCGAGCCTTCCGACACGTTATCGCCGACCTTGACCTTCACTTCCTTGACGACGCCGGCGGCCGAGCTCGGCACGTCCATCGTCGCCTTGTCGGATTCGAGCGTCACCAGCGACTGCTCTTTCTCGACGCGATCGCCGACCTTCACCGAGACTTCGATCACGGGAATGTCTTTGTAGTCGCCGATATCCGGCACTTTGACTTCCTGCACGCCGCCACCGCTTGCGGCAGGCGCCGCGGACGGCGCGGGTGCAGCAGCCGGTGCAGGCGCAGCAGCAGGCGCCGGAGCCGGGGCCGGCGCAGCGGCACCACCCTCGGCACTTTCCAGCACGACGATCAGCACGCCTTCCGACACGTTGTCGCCGACCTTGACCTTCACTTCCTTGACGACGCCGGCGGCCGAGCTCGGCACGTCCATCGTCGCCTTGTCGGATTCCAGCGTCACGAGCGACTGCTCTTTCTCGACGGTATCACCCGCCTTCACCAGCACCTCGATCACAGGGATGTCCTTGTAATCGCCGATGTCCGGCACCTTGACTTCGATCGCTTGACTCATTGTTAGTGTCTCCTGGGCCGCGCACGCACCCCGTCCCTGATCGACAGAGACAGGGCGCGCACGCCGTGGCACACGGGGAAGGATGCCTTAGACGGTCATCGGGTTGGGTTTGGCGGGATCAAGGTTGTACTTCTTGAGCGCCTCGGCGACGACCTTGCGTTCGATCGTGCCTTCGTCTGCCAGTGCATTCAACGCGGCAACCGTGACCCAGTAGCGGTCGACTTCGAAGAAGTGACGCAGCTTTTCACGCGTGTCCGAACGGCCGTAGCCATCCGTGCCCAGCACGACGAACTTCTGCGGCACGAACGCGCGGATCTGCTCGGTCAGCGCGCGCACGTAGTCGGTCGAGGCGATGACCGGACCTTGTGCGTCCTTCAACAGCTTCTCGACGTGCGAGACTTTCTTCTCTTCGGTCGGATGCAGCAGGTTCCAGCGTTGCACTTCGTGGCCTTCGCGAGCCAGTTCGGTGAAGCTCGGCACGCTCCACAGGTCGGCGGCGACGCCCCAGTCGTTCTTCAGAAGATCGGCAGCCGCGATCACTTCATTGAAGATCGTGCCCGCGCCCATCAACTGAACGCGCGGCGCCTTCTTGTCGGCGTCGGCTTTCTTGAACGAGTACATACCCTTGATGATGTCGGCCGCTACCGCTTCGCCCTGCGGAATCGCCGGGTGCTCGTAGTTTTCGTTCATCACCGTGATGTAGTAGTACACGTCTTCCTGATCCGCGACCATGCGGCGCAGGCCGTCCTGCATGATGACCGCGAGTTCGTAACCGAACGTCGGGTCATAGCTGATGCAGTTCGGCACCGAAGCGGCCCACAGCAGCGAGTGGCCGTCTTCGTGTTGCAGACCTTCGCCGTTCAGCGTGGTGCGCCCAGCGGTGCCGCCCAGCAGGAAGCCGCGCGAACGCATGTCGCCCGCCGCCCATGCGAGGTCGCCGATACGCTGGAAGCCGAACATCGAGTAGAAGATGTAGAACGGGATCATGATCTCGCCGTGCGTCGAGTACGACGTCGCGGCCGCGATCCAGTCCGCCATACCGCCGGCTTCGTTGATGCCTTCCTGCAGGATCTGACCGGTTTCCGACTCACGGTAGAACATCAACTGGTCGGAATCTTCCGGTACGTACTTCTGGCCTTGCTGATTCCAGATACCGATCTGGCGGAACAGGCCTTCCATACCGAAGGTACGCGACTCGTCCGGCACGATCGGCACGATGCGCTTACCGAGCGCCTTGTCCTTCAGCAGGATGTTGAGAATCCGCACGAATGCCATCGTCGTGGAAATCTCACGGCCTTCGCCCGTGCCCTTCAGCAGCGGCTCGAACACGTCGAGCGCCGGCACCGGCAGCGAGTCGGCCTTCTGGCGACGCGCCGGCAGATAGCCGCCGAGTTCCTGACGGCGAGCACGCATGTACTCGAGTTCCTTCGAACCTTCTTCGAACTTCAGGTACGGCACGTTGACGAGGTCTTCGTCGGCGATCGGCAGACGGAACTGGTCGCGGAATTTCTTCAGCTGCTCCACCTGCATCTTCTTCTGCTGGTGGGTGATGTTCATCGCCTGGCCGGCTTCGCCCATCCCGTAGCCCTTGATCGTCTTCGCGAGAATGACGGTCGGCTGGCCCTGCGAATTCGACGCTTCCTGGAACGCCGCGTAAATCTTGTGCGGATCGTGGCCGCCGCGGTTCAGATTCCAGATTTCGTCGTCGGACCATTCGGCGACCAGCGCCTTCAGTTCCGGCGTGTTGAAGAAGTGCTCGCGAACATACGCGCCCGACTCCGACTTGTACGTCTGATATTCGCCGTCGACGACTTCCATCATCCGGCGCATCAGCGCGCCCGACTTGTCGCGCTGGAACAGCGCATCCCAGCGGCTGCCCCACACGACCTTGATCACGTTCCAGCCGGCGCCGCGGAATTCGCCTTCGAGTTCCTGAATGATCTTGCCGTTACCGCGCACCGGGCCGTCGAGACGCTGCAGGTTGCAGTTGATCACGAACACCAGGTTGTCGAGGCGTTCGCGGCCGGCCATGCCGATCGCGCCGAGCGATTCCGGTTCGTCCGTTTCGCCGTCGCCGAGGAACGCCCAGACCTTGCGGCCGTCGGTCTTCGCAATGCCGCGCGCCTGCATGTACTTCATGAAGCGCGCCTGATAGATCGCCATAATCGGGCCGAGACCCATCGAGACGGTCGGGAATTGCCAGAAATCCGGCATCAGCCACGGATGCGGATACGACGAGATGCCCTCGCCGCCCACTTCCTGACGGAAGTTGTCGAGCTGGTTTTCGGTCAGGCGGCCGAGCAGGAACGCGCGCGAGTACACACCCGGCGACGAATGGCCCTGCACGAACACGAGATCGCCGCCGTGTTCAGCCGACGGCGCATGCCAGAAGTGGTTGTAGCCGACGTCGTACAGCGTGGCCGCGGAAGCGAACGACGCGATGTGGCCGCCGACGTTGGTGTCCTTGCCGGCGCGCAGCACCATCGCAATGGCGTTCCAGCGGGTGTACGAGCGGATCCGGTGTTCGATGTCCTGGTCGCCGGGGATCTTCGCCTGGCGCGCGACCGGAATCGTGTTGATGTACGGCGTGTTGGCGGAGAACGGCAAATGTTCGCCATGCACGCGCGCGAATTCGATTTGCTTTTCGATCAGATAGTGAGCGCGATCGGGGCCCACAGCAGAAATCACGCCATCCAGCGCCTCCAGCCATTCGCCGGTTTCCTGGGGATCGTCGTCTTTTTCGGCGGCGACATATTTCATGACTTCGTCGGGTACAGCGGACATGCTCGTCTCCTGGATATAGAGGAACGCTCTTTGAACAGACGACGCGGACGAAGCACGGCCGCGGCAGCTTCGGCCGATTGTAAAAGGGGTCCCGACGTCCACGCAACAAAATTTTCGAATTACGAGATCGCTTCTCATAATGCGGAAAATTGTTGCGGCGCAACCTGATTTGACTGCCGATCGACGGATACGCCAGCTAGTTTGCGCCGATTAACGGTACTTTCCGCGCTTTTTTGCGCCATTTGTCAGCGACACGCTGCGCTACAATGCCACGCATGTTGACCGAACGGCTTTTCGCACGCTCGGCGCGCACCGCCGGGTCTTCGGCGGATTCGACGCCGTCCTCCCGCTGGCACCACGGACCGTGGTGGTCGAACTCCTATTTGCTCACGCCGCTCCTGTCGATCCTGGTTTTTCTGGTCGTGATGAGCCTGATTCTGTGGAGCCTGAACCGGCGCGAGCAGCAACAGCAGGAAGACACGCTTTACCGTAACGTCGCGTGGGCACAGCAACAGATCCGCCTGTCGATGACCGGCGCGCAGGAACAGATCCAGGCGCTCGCGCGCGATCTGGTCGCAGGCCACTCCGATCCGCATTCGTTCCAGGTGTCCACTACGGACATCATGCAGGGGCATCCCGAGATCCTCTACATGAACTGGTACACCAGCGCGCAGCAGCCGCGCTGGCCCAATACCGCGCTACCCGTGTTCGGCCAGCGTCTCGCGAAACCGAACGACGCGCAGATGGACGAAGCGGTCAAAGCCGCGTTCACCGAGGCGCGCAACACGCGCCGCCAGGTCTACTCGCCGCTGATCTACGACGACGTCGGCAACGGCTACATCACGCTGCAAACACCGGTCTACCGCGACCGCGACTTCCTCGGCACGATCGCGGCGGTGTTCTCGGTGGAAGGCATCCTGAAGCACGACATTCCGCCGGAACTGTCGGCGAAATACAAAATCTCGATCATCGACGTGAACAACCGCGAGTTGACCACCACGTCGACCCGCCCGCGCCTGCCGCGCGACATGTTCTACGACCTGCCGCTCGACCCGCCGGGCCAGGGCGTCTCGGTGCGCGTCTACGCGTTCCCGCAGATGACCAACTTCACCAACAACACGCTCGTGTGGCTGGTGGCCGGCCTGTCGTGCTTCGTGTTGTGGAGCCTGTGGAGCTTGTGGAAACACACGCGGCAACGGTTCGAAGCGCAGCAGGCGCTGTACGCCGAAGCGTTCTTTCGCCGCGCGATGGAAAACTCGGTGCTGATCGGCATGCGCGTGCTCGACATGCACGGCCGCATCACGCACGTGAATCCCGCCTTCTGCCGGATGACCGGCTGGGACGAAAGCGATCTGGTCGGCAAGCATGCGCCGTTCGCGTACTGGCCGCGCGATTCCTATCCGGAGATGCAGCGCCAGCTCGACATGACGCTGCGCGGCAAAGCACCCTCTTCAGGCTTCGAATTACGGGTGCGTCGCAAGGACGGTTCGCTGTTCCACGCGCGCCTCTACGTGTCGCCGCTGATCGACAGCTCGGGCCGCCAGACCGGCTGGATGTCGTCGATGACCGACATCACCGAGCCCAAACGCGCGCGCGAAGAGCTCGCCGCCGCGCACGAGCGCTTCACCACCGTGCTGGAAAGTCTCGACGCCGCGGTCTCCGTGCTCGCCGCCGACGAAGCCGAACTGCTGTTCGCGAACCGCTATTACCGCCACCTGTTCGGGATTCGCCCGGACGGTCATCTGGAATTGGCGGGCGGCGGGTTCGATAGCGCACAGGCGTCGTCGGATTCGATCGATATGGTGGATACCTATGCGGGTCTGCCCGCCGCCGCGTTGACCGAAAGCACCGCCGATGCGCAGGAAATCTACGTGCAAAGCATCCAGAAATGGTTCGAAGTGCGCCGCCAGTACATTCAGTGGGTGGACGGCCACCTTGCGCAGATGCAGATCGCCACCGACATCACCACCCGCAAGCAGGCGCAGGAGCTGTCGCGCCAGCAGGACGAGAAGCTGCAGTTCACCAGCCGTCTGATGACGATGGGCGAAATGGCCTCGTCGCTCGCGCACGAACTCAACCAGCCGCTCGCCGCGATCAATAACTATTGCTCCGGAACTGTCGCGCTGGTTAAATCCGGACGGACGACACCTGACAATCTGTTGCCGGTGCTGGAAAAGACCGCGCAACAGGCCGTGCGGGCCGGCATGATCATCAAGCGCATCCGCGAGTTCGTGAAGCGCAGCGAGCCGAAGCGGCAGGCCACGCGCGTCGCCGATATCGTCGCAGATGCGGTAGGTCTCGCCGAACTCGAGGCGCGCAAGCGGCGCATTCGCATCGTCACGGATCTGCGTTCGCGGCTGCCGGTGATTTACGTCGATCCGGTGCTGATCGAGCAGGTGCTGGTCAACCTGCTGAAGAACGCCGCCGAAGCAATGGCCGAAGCGCGTCCGAATGCGGTCGATCCGGTGATCCGCGTGGTCGTGCGGCTGGAGAGCGGGTTTGTCTGCATCAGCGTCGTCGACCAGGGGCCGGGCGTCGACGAAACAACCGCCGAGCGGCTGTTCGAACCGTTTTACAGCACCAAGTCCGACGGTATGGGCATGGGGCTGAACATTTGCCGTTCGATTATCGAATCGCACCGCGGTCGTCTGTGGGTGGTGAACAACGTCGAATCTGACGGCCACATCACGGGCGCCACGTTCCATTGCAGTCTGCCTATTGGAGAGCCTGACGGCCCGAGCAACGGCGGGTCAGAGGCGCCGAAACCACAAACCGTTACGGGAGAGATATGAACAGCCCAGTCACCACACAGGAAACGGTATTTGTTGTCGACGACGACGAGGCCGTGCGAGATTCGCTGCGCTGGCTGCTGGAGGCGAACGGCTATCGCGTGCAATGCTTCTCCAGCGCCGAGCAGTTCATCGACGCGTGGCAGCCGCACACGCATCCGGGCCAGATCGCCTGCCTGATTCTCGATGTGCGGATGTCCGGCATGAGCGGGCTCGAGTTGCAGGAACGCCTGATCGCCGATAACGCTTCGCTGCCGATCATCTTCGTGACGGGCCACGGCGACGTGCCGATGGCGGTGTCGACGATGAAAAAAGGCGCGATGGACTTCATCGAAAAGCCGTTCGACGAAGCCGAATTGCGCCGGCTGGTGGAGCGCATGCTCGACAAGGCGCGCAGCGAAAGCACCAGCGTGCAGCAGCAGCGCGCCGCCGCGGAACGTCTGGGCAAGCTGACCGCGCGCGAGCATCAGGTGCTCGAACGGATCATCGCCGGCCGCCTGAACAAGCAGATCGCCGACGACCTCGGCATCAGCATCAAGACGGTCGAAGCGCACCGCGCGAACATCATGGAAAAGCTCAACGTCAATACGGTCGCCGATCTGCTGCGACTGGCGCTGTCGAACAAGCCGCAACAGGCGCAATAAGTACACAGGCGAGATTCCCCGCCAGGCGTTTTTCGCATGAAGCATGAAAACGGCCGGACATCGAACTATGTCCGGTCGTGCTGTTCCTCCCTTGCTGTGCCTCTCTGTCTGCTCCGCCCCTCTTCTCTCTTTCCCGCGCTGCAATATAAGCGTATCGCATAGAAACTGCGCTGCTCGTCCGTCAGCACGCCTAAATCAGCACCCGCTTACTGCCGGCAACAACCTGTTTCCTCCGACAAGATTGACAAGCACCGCTGTGGCACTTAATTTACACAGAACTCCTTAACAGGAATCGCCGATGCGCGACGCTCGCAGGACAGATGTGCTGCGCTTGTCATGCGCGGCATCGTCCGGGATCGCCTCCCGACTCAATGCGAACGGCGCAGCGATGCGCCGCCCTTCTCGATTTTCCACGCCGAAGCTATGCGGCATGCACCGCGCATCGGTTTCGCACGTCTATTGCAACCGGGAGGATTTATCGTGAAACGATCCGGAGCACACCGATCGCGCGTGTTGCTTGTTTGCGCCGCACTCGCGGGCGCACCGCTGCTTGTCGGACTCGCCGCGCCCGGCGCGGCGTTCGCGCAAAGCCCCGCCAAAGTATCGAACCAGCAACTCGACTCGCTGACCGCGCCGATCGCGCTGTATCCCGATGCGCTGCTCGCGCAGGTGCTGATGGCCGCGACGTTCCCGCAAGATGTCGCCGCGGCGGCCGCGTGGTCCAAAGCCAACTCGAAGCTGCAAGGCGACGACGCGGTGAAGGCCGTCGCTTCCGAGCCGTGGGATCCCAGCGTGCAATCGCTGGTCGCGTTTCCGCAAGTGCTCGCGACAATGGCGTCGAAACCCGACTGGGTCGGGCAACTCGGCAATGCGTTTCTCGCGCAGCCGAACGACGTGATGGACTCCGTGCAGCGGCTGCGCAAACAGGCGCAGGCCGCGGGCAATCTGAAGACGAGTTCGCAGCAGAAGGTGGTGGTCGAACAAAGCACGATTCAGATCGTGCCGGCCAACCCGCAAGTCGTGTATGTGCCGACTTACAACCCAACGGTCGTCTACGGCACGTGGCCCTATCCGGCCTATCCGCCGGTGTACGTGCCACCGCCGCCCGGTTATGCGATCGCGAGCGGCTTCGTGTCCGGCCTCGCGTTCGGCGCGGGCGTCGCGGTGGCAAACTCGCTGTGGGGCGGTTTCAACTGGAACACGCATGACGTCAACATCAACGTGAACCGTTACAACAACATCAATGTGAACAACCGGCTCGACGTCAACAGCAACACGACGAACTGGAACCGCAACGCGAACGTCAATCGCAACGTCAACAACGCGAATTTCAACCGCAACGTCAACAACAACCCTGGCGGCGCACAACGCGATGCGTACCGCGGCCGCGACGACGCCGCTCGCGCTCAGGCACAGCAGACCTTGCAGAACCGCACGGGCCAGAATCTGAGCGGCAACGCGAGCCAGCGCGTGCAGGGCATTCATCAGGGCGGCACGCCCAACGCCGATTTGCAGAACCGCGCGCAGAACGTCAATCGCGACAACGCGTTGCGCGGCGCCGGCGACGGCAACGGCGCGCGGCAAGACTTGCAGCGCGGCCAGACGAGCCGCGCCGCGCTGTCGAACCGGCCCGGCGCGAACGGCGGACAGCCGCGCGCCGGCGGCCTCGGCGCCAATGGCGGCGGGATTCAACGCGGCGGCGGCGGCGGTGGCGGTGGCGGTGGTGGTGGCGGTGGCGGTGGCGCCAGGCTGGGTGGCGGCGGTGGCGGCGAACGCCACTTCGGCCGCAACCGTTGATCGATCGAGAGGAGCCCCTGATGATTCGCTTATTCCAACGCGGCGCGTTGCGCGCCCATTTTCTGACCGGCGCCGTTGCACTCGGCGCCATCGGCACGATGCTCGTCGCGCCGGTGCTGTTGCTCGGCACGAGCCCGGCACACGCGCAAGCGGTGTATCCGAGCGCGGACGATGCCGCCAATGCTTTCGTCGACGCGCTTGCCCGCAACGACGAAAGCGCGCTCAAGCATGTGCTCGGCAACGATTTCCACCGCTTCGTTCCGACCGAAGGCATCGGCCAGGACGACATCTACGAGTTTCTCGGCGCGTGGTCGAAGGGCCATCGGATCGTCGAGGACCCGGTGCAGGGCAAAGGCCGCGCCACCGCGCATCTGAGTGTCGGCGACAACGGTTGGACCTTGCCGATTCCGCTCGTGCAGGCGGCGCATGGCTGGCGTTTCGACATGCCCGCCGCGCAGGACGAAATGCTCACGCGCCGTATCGGCCGCAACGAACGCGCGGCCATTCTGACTTCGCTGGCCTACGTGGACGCGCAGAACGACTACCGCAACCTGACCCGGCATTACGCGCAGCGTTTCGTCAGCACGCCGGGTCAGCACGACGGCCTCTACTGGGCCACGGCGCCCGGCGAAGCCGAAAGTCCGCTCGGCCCGCTCGCCGCGACCATGCCGAACGGCACGTTGCCGAAAGAGGCTTATCACGGCTATCACTACCGGATCCTGAGCGCGCAGGGTTCGCACGCGAAGGGCGGCGCGCAGAACTACGTCGAAAACGGCGTGCTGGGTAAAGGCTTCGGTCTGATCGCGTCGCCCGCCGAATATGGGAAGACCGGCGTGATGAGCTTCATCGTCAATCAGGACGGGCAGGTGTATCAGAAGAATCTGGGGCCGCAAACGGCGCGCACCGCGGCCGCGATCAGGGCGTTCGATCCGGACGATTCCTGGCAGGCGACGCAGCCGTAGCGGGAAAGCGCGGCGGCGGGCCGCGCATCCTCGCGGCCCGGAATCCGCAGCGGGCGAGTCATCCCGGCCCGGTATAATGTCGGACTTCGCAGCGGCGCCTATCTCCGATCCGCGCCGGGCGCTTTTCACGGACCGACCCGTTTCCGCCGAGAAACGCCATCGCGTGTTGCGCCTTGCTTGCGCGCGCTGCCCCGCTTTCCAAACCGCCCCTCTCGACCGACCATGACTGCCAAACTGATCGACGGCTTAGCCCTCTCCAAGACCCTGCGCGCCGATGTCGCCACGCGCGCCGCCGCCCTCACCGCCCGTGGGCATCAGCCGGGACTCGCGGTCGTGCTGGTCGGCGACAATCCGGCGAGCGAAGTGTATGTGCGCAACAAGGTGAAGGCCTGCCATGACAACGGTCTCGGCTCGTCGTTCGACCGCTATCCGGCCGATCTGCCGGAAGCCGACCTGCTCGCGCGCATCGACGAACTGAACCGCGACCCGCGCATCCACGGGATTCTGGTGCAACTGCCGTTGCCGCCGCATATCGACAGCCACAAGGTGATCGAGGCGATCGCGCCGGAAAAGGACGTCGACGGTTTTCACGTCGCCAATGCCGGCGCCTTGATGACAGGCCAGCCGCTGTTTCGCCCGTGCACGCCGTACGGCGTGATGAAAATGCTCGCGGCCTACGAGATTCCGCTGCAAGGCGCGAACGCGGTAGTGATCGGCCGCTCGAACATCGTCGGCAAGCCGATGGCGTTGCTGCTGCTCGAAGCCGGCGCCACTGTCACGATCTGCCACAGCAAGACCCGCGATCTGGCCGCGCACACGCGTCATGCCGATGTCGTGGTTGCCGCCACCGGTCTGCGCAACATCCTCACCGCCGACATGGTGAAACCGGGTGCGGCGGTGATCGACGTCGGCATGAATCGCGACGACGCCGGCAAGCTGTGCGGCGACGTCGATTTCGCGGGCGTCAAGGAAGTGGCCGGCTACATCACGCCGGTGCCGGGCGGCGTCGGTCCGATGACCATCACGATGCTGCTGGTCAACACGATCGAAGCCGCCGAGCGCGAAGCGGCGAACGCGTAACAGAAGCCTTCTGAAATCGAAACCGGCGCCCGAGGGCGCCGGTTTTGCTTTGGTAGTCTCCTCCAACGCTACGACTCGTCGCTACGACGCAAGCTACCGCTCAGCGCGCCGTCGGATCGCCGGTCGCGATACCCGTAGCAAGCGGCGTCTGCGGACGCGCGAGACGCCGGCGGCACAGTGCCAGCACCGGCCGCTCCACGACATGCCACGACAGTGCCGCGCACAGCAGGATGAACGGCGCGGCGACCAGCGTGGCCGTCACATGGCTCCGCTGCGGCGCGAGACTCGCGACGCACTGCTGCACCATGAAACCGTACAGATAGATCCCGTACGAGTAATCGTGACGCGGCACGAAACGGTGCAACAGCGGCGTCGTCGCGATCCACAACACGCTGTACACGAACGCGAGATAGAACAGCGGCTGCGCGCCGGCCGTGTCGCGAAACACCAGAAACACCATCGCCAGTGCGAGCGCCGTCAATCCGTTGATGTCGACGTGTTCGCGCCAGCCATACAGCAGCATCCCGAGGATAAAAAACGGCTCCGGCCAGAACGAATAGCCGCCGGGCATTTCGCTGAAATCGCGCAAACCGATCTGCCAATGCGGCACGTGGACGTGCAGCACGAACGCGGCGACACCCAGCGCGACCGCGACCAGGATGCCGCGCGGGCTCGACAGCAGCCCCAGCATGCCGGTGATCAGCACGATCAGGTAGCAGCGCACTTCGAGCGGCAATGTCCACAGCGGCGCGCACACGTCGATGCCGAAACGGTTGTGCTCGAACACGCCCGGCAAAGTCCAACCGGTTTTCAGCACGATGGTCGAGAAATTGTCGAGGTTGGCCCACGTCATCCCCGATGCGAAGTAGTCGCGCAGCGGCAGCGTCGTGAACAGCGGCCCGAGGATGAACACCGTGACCAGCGACGCGCCCGCGACCGCCGGCCAAAGGCGCGCAATGCGCAACGCGGCAAAACGCGGCACGGAGCGCTGCCGGTCGAAACTGGCGGTCACCAGAATCCCGCTCAGCAGAAAGAACGCGTACACGCCGAGCGCGCCGAAGCCGTCGAAGCCGAGTGCGTTCTGGACCCAGTCGGTTGTGCCGTCGGGCGCCTGCAGCAGATACGAGTGGCCATACACGACGGCAACGGCGGCAATGAGCCGCACGAGGTCGAAGTTGTTGCCCTTGCGCGATAGAGCATGCGAAAGCGGAATCATCGACACCTCTTACAAAAAGCTTCGCCGGTGGATGGCGACGCTCCACAATGCGGCAGGGCAGCAATTCTCACCGTTCGCTTACGCACAAAACGGCGGCGCTGCGTCGCGCGGTGCCCGCGAACTCCCTGCCGGACGGCCGCCCTACCCGCATGCGCCCGCCACATCTGATAATTTGTCCGCTGACGGATTGGAATCGGCGCGCGCTGCCCCAATAATGTCTATATCGACTGTTATCCGGGCGCCGCGGCGCGCGCCCGTCGATGCACCGACTCCCCGTTCACCCGCGTCAGACAGGAAGCCTTATGTCCACTACCCCCTCGACTCACGACAATCCGCTCCTCGATTTCTCCGACCTGCCGCGCTTTGGCGAGATCCGCCCCGAACACGTGACCCCCGCCCTCGACGTGCTGCTCGCCGATGCGGCCGCCGCTGTCGAGCGCGCCGCCCAGCCGATCACGCCCGCTTCGTGGGCCGACGTGGTCGAACCGGTCGAGCGCGCAACCGAACCGCTGTCGCGCGCGTGGAGCGTCGTCGGCCATCTGAACGCGGTGGCCGACACGCCGGAACTGCGCGCGGCGTATGGCGACAATCTGCCGCGCGTCACCGAGTTCTGGTCGAGCGTCGGTCAGAATCTCGCGCTATATGAAAAGTACAAGGCGCTGCACGCCAGCAGCGATTTCGCGTCGCTGACCGGCGAGCGCAAGAAAATCCTCGGCAATGCATTGCGCGACTTCCGCCTGTCGGGCGCGGAACTGCCGGAAGACAAGAAGCCCCGCTTCGCCGAATTGCAGGAACAACAGGCGAATCTGTCCAAGGCCTTTTCGGATCATGTGCTCGACGCGACCAACGCCTATGCATACTTCGTCGCAGCCGGCGACGAAGCGCAACTCGCGGGTCTGCCGGAAGACGTGATCGAAGCCGCGAAGGAAGCGGCCGAACGCGAAGGCAAAACCGGCTACAAATTCACGCTGCACTTCCCGTCGTATTTCCCGGTCATGCAGTACTCGGAAAACCGCGCGATGCGCGAGACGATGTACCGCGCGTATGTGACGCGCGCATCCGAGCTCGGTCCGCAGTACGGCAACGGCAAGCCCGAATGGGACAACACCGGCGTACTCGCCGAGCAGTTGAAACTGCGCGCGGAAGAAGCGCAGATGCTCGGATACAACAACTTCGCCGAGGTGTCGCTGGCGCCGAAAATGGCGGAGTCGCCCGCACAGGTGATGGCGTTCCTCGAAGACCTCGCCACGCGCGCGCGTCCGCACGCCGAGCAGGACTGGAAGGAACTGCGCGAATTTGCCGCGAACGAGCTCGGCATGACCGAACTGCAGCCGTGGGACATGACCTTCGCGGCCGAACGTCTGCGTCAGAAGCGCTATTCGTTTTCGGAAAACGAAGTCAAACAGTATTTCCCGGAAGACACCGTTTTCAAGGGCCTTTTCAAGGTCACGGAGACGCTGTTCGGCGTGCGCATCCGTCGCGACGATGCGGCCGTGTGGCATCCGGACGTGCGCTTCTTCCGCGTCGAGAATCAGGACGGCGGCCTCGTCGCGCAGTTCTATCTCGACCTGTATGCACGCGAAGGCAAACGCGGCGGCGCGTGGATGGACGATGCGCGCGGCCGTCACAAGCACACGCACGGCAGCGTGCAGACGCCGGTCGCGTATCTGACCTGCAACTTCTCCGCGCCGGTCGGCGGCAAGCCGGCCTGCTTCACGCACGACGAAGTCATCACGCTGTTCCACGAGTTCGGCCACGGCCTGCATCACATGCTCACGCGCGTCGATGAGCTGGGCGTGTCGGGCATCAACGGCGTCGAGTGGGACGCGGTCGAACTGCCGTCGCAATTCATGGAAAACTTCTGCTGGGAGTGGGACGTGTTGAGCGATATGACTTCGCACGTCGAAACGGCCAAACCGCTGCCGCGCGATCTGTACGACAAGATGCTCGCCGCGAAGAACTTCCAGAGCGGTCTCGGCACGCTGCGTCAGATCGTGTTCTCGATGTTCGACATGCAATTGCATACCGGCTTCGACGCGAGCGGCACGAAGAGCGCGACCGAACTCGCGAGCGAGATCAACGAGCGCTTCCACGTGGTGCCGCAAGCCGCGTTCTCGCGTTGGCCGAATACGTTCAGCCATATTTTCGCGGGCGGGTATGCGGCCGGCTACTACAGCTACAAGTGGGCCGAAGTGCTGTCCGCCGATGCGTACGCCGCGTTCGAAGAAGCGGCGCAGTCCGCGAGCGGCAGCGTGCTCGACGCGGCGACCGGCATGCGTTATCGCAAGGAGATTCTGGAAGTGGGCGGCAGCCGTCCCGCGATGGAATCGTTCAAGGCGTTCCGCGGGCGCGAGCCGAATATCGACGCGCTGCTGCGTCACAACGGGATGGCGCCGGGCGCGGCGCATTGAAGGTGCGTTGATCGTGCGTTGCGCTGACTGCGCGCCGCGCGGATCATGCACTGAAGTTGCACGGATCGTGTGTTGAAGCTGTACTGAACTTGCGCTGAAATTGCGTTGAACTTCGGCCGGTGACTGGCGTAAGCGGGCACCGGCTTTTCCTTATGCGCCGAGCGTCGATAAACCACACACCGCGCTCACCCCCGATACAGTTTGAAGTCCACCTCCGACGGCCGCCCTTCCAGCGACAACGCCGCCCGCGCGGCAGGCGCGCGGCTCACCACCTTGCCGCGGCTCACCACCGCGAGCCGCGCGGCCCGCAGACGGATCGCTTCGATCGGATCGCGCGCGTCGAGCAGCACGAGATTCGCGGCGCAACCCGGTGCGACGCCATAACCTTCGAGACCGAGAATCCGCGCGGCATTCACCGTGACCGCGTCGAAGCACGCGTGCATCCCGTCGACGCCCGTCATCTGCGCGACGTGCAAACCCATGTGCGCGACTTCGAGCATGTCGCCCGAGCCGAGGCTGTACCACGGGTCCATCACGCAATCGTGGCCGAACGCGACATTGATGCCCGCCGCCATCATCTCCGGCACGCGCGTCATGCCGCGGCGTTTCGGATAGGTATCGCTGCGCCCTTGCAGCGTGATGTTGATCAGCGGATTCGCGATCGCGGCGACACCCGCCTCGCGCATCAACGGCAGCAGCTTGCTGACATAGTAATTGTCCATCGAATGCATCGAGGTCAGATGCGAACCGGTCACGCGCCCCTGCAAGCCGAGCCGGTGCGTTTCGGCCGCCAGCGTTTCGATGTGGCGCGACATCGGGTCGTCCGATTCGTCGCAATGCATATCGACGCGCAAGCCCTGCTCCGCCGCGTATTCGCATAACAGGCGCACGGACTCCGCGCCGTCGGCCATCGTGCGCTCGAAATGCGGAATTCCGCCGACCACGTCGACGCCCATCGCGATCGCGCGCTTCAGGTTGTCGAATGCGCCTGCGCTGCGCAACACGCCGTCCTGCGGAAACGCGACCAGTTGCAAGTCGAGATACGGCGCGACACGGCGCTTCACCTCGAGCAGCGCTTCGACCGCGAGCAGACGTGGATCGCATACGTCGACGTGACTGCGGATCGCGAGCAGGCCGCGCGCAACCGCCCAGTCGCAGTATTGCAGCGCGCGTTCGATCAGCGCCTGCTGGGTCAGATCCGGCTTCAGCTCGCCCCATAGCGCGATGCCTTCCAGCAACGTGCCCGACGCGTTCACGCGCGGCAAGCCGTACGAGAGCGTCGCGTCCATGTGGAAATGCGGATCGACGAACGGCGGCGTGACGAGCGAGCCGGCCGCGTCGATCTCGTCACGCGCGGCGGCGGCGAGATTCGGCTCGACGGCGACGATGCGGCCCGCTTCGATGCCGATGTCGACCGGCTGCTTATGCTGTGGCGCGGCGCCCGGCGGCAGCGTGGCGCGGCGGATGATCAGATCCATGTGGGGCTCCCTGTTGAGCGCTCTTTGATTGATGACGATTCTATCGGCGTCAGAAATAGCGTGCCGCGTTTTATCGAGGCGCCGTACCGGCGAGCGGCGGCCAATGCGTACCGGCGTGGACGCCGGTCGCGCGCCTATACTGGACCTCCGGATTCACTCTCAGAAGCAACATCATGAAAACCATCGGCGTGATCGGCGGGATGAGCTGGGAATCGTCCACCGAGTATTACCGTCTGCTGAACCGCCACGCGAAAGCGCGGCTTGGCGGCCATCACAACGCGCGCAGCCTGATGCTGACGGTCGACTTCGCTTCGATCGAGGCGTGCCAGCGCGCCGGCGACTGGGCCGCGCTCGGCCTCCAGATGGCCGAGGCCGCGCGTCAGCTCGAACGCGGCGGCGCGGATCTGGTACTGCTCGCGACCAACACGATGCACCGCGTGTACGAGAGCATCGAGCAGGCAATCGACATACCGTTCCTGCACATCGCCGACCCGACCGGCAGCGCACTGCGCGCGGCAGGCATCGAGCGTGTGGGCCTGCTCGGCACGCGCTATACGATGGAGCAGACTTTCTACACCGGACGCTTACGCGAGCGCTACGGCCTCGACACGCTGACTCCCGACGAAGCACAACGCGCGGACGTGCATCGCATCATCTACGACGAACTGTGCCACGGCAACGTGAACGAGGAATCGCGCGCGGTGTATCAGCGAATCATCGAAGGAATGGCCGCGCGTGACGCGCAGGCGGTGATTCTCGGTTGCACTGAAATCACGTTGCTGATCAAGCCGGAAGATTCGGTATTGCCGGTGTTCGACACGACCGCATTGCACGCGCAGGCCGCGGTGGAATGGGAGATCGATTCGGCGTGAAGGAAGTCGCGGGTGGCGCGCAAAAAAGCGCGTGGGCGATCTCTGGATAAACACGAGCACAAGCACAAGCACAAGTTAAAAAGCCCGCTAACTTGCGCTAGCGGGCTTTCAACAATGCTTGGTTGCGGGGATAGGATTTGAACCTATGACCTTCGGGTTATGAGCCCGACGAGCTGCCAGACTGCTCCACCCCGCGTCAGAGAAAACGGATTGTATAGAGACGTTCGCGAAACGTCAAACAATCGGCCGAAATAATTTCAGACGACGCAGACCTTAGCGTGCGATGCGCTCACGCAGTGCTCAAAGATCCTGAACGGTTGCGCCTTCCACCTTGCCGTCGATGATGTCCGCGCCGTACTGGCTCGCACTGCGTTTGGCCACGCCGAAATCGGAGAAAGTGGCCGGCAACACCAGACGAAACACGCGGCTCGCGTTCGAGCCGCTGATCGCACCGGGCCGGCAGACGCGCACCGCGACGTCGTAGCCTTCCGCATGGCGCTTGTGGCCGTCGAACTTATCGAACTCCCGCGAGAAGACCAGCGGATGCACTTCGAAGTCCTTATAAAGGGCTGGATAAAGTTCGGCCATGATGATTCCCCGATGCGCGTGAGTGTGGTCCCACTATACGCTGCGCGATGAACCGCTCGAGGGTTTATTTTCGGCGCTGGCGCGTATGGTTTTCACGGCCGCCCGGCGCGCGCGATAAGATGCGGGACTATTGAATAACCGCCGCATCAACACCGGCTACCCGCCGAATACCCGCCACGCACTGCCGGGCAGAATGTGAGACCGTCATGAAAATCGCCACCTGGAACGTCAACTCCCTCAAAGTCCGCCAGCAGCACGTAATCGACTGGCTCGACAGCAGCCAGACCGATGTGCTGTGCCTGCAGGAACTGAAGCTGACCGACGACAAATTCCCGCGCGCCGAGCTCGAAGCGAAAGGCTACCGGAGCTGGTTCGCCGGCCAGAAAACCTATAACGGCGTCGGCATCCTGGTGCGCGACGGCATCAACGTCGACGAAAGCACGGTGGTGCGCAATATCCCCGGTTTCGAAGACCCGCAGCAACGTGTGATTGCCGTGACCGTCGACGGCGTGCGTATCATCTCCGCGTATTTCCCGAACGGCCAGGCGCCGGGCACCGACAAGTTCGAGTACAAGCTGCGCTGGCTCGCCGCGCTGCACGACTGGGTTGCGAGCGAAATGGCGCTGTATCCGAAACTCGCGCTGCTCGGCGACTACAACATCGCACCGGACGACCGCGACGTGCACGATCCGAAAGCGTGGGAAGGCCAGAACCTGGTGTCGCCCGAAGAGCGCGCCGCGTTCGTGCAGTTGATCGGACTCGGCCTGCTCGACGCGTTCCGTCAGTTCGAGCAACCGGAAAAGATCTACTCGTGGTGGGACTACCGGATGATGGCGTTCCGCCGCAATGCGGGGCTGCGGATCGACCACATTCTGCTGTCGAAGGCGCTGGCCGAATTGTGCGTGTCCTGCGACGTCGACAAGGTGCCGCGCAAATGGGAGCAGCCGTCGGACCACGCACCGGTGGTCGCGCTGCTCCGCTAAGGCGTTCAGACGTCAGCCGCTCAGACCTTCAGGCGGCTCCACAGGAACTCGAACACCATTGCATCGTGCTCGGCCTGCTCCAGTTCATCGGAGCCGCCGTGGCCGCCTTCCGTGTTCTCGCGATACCAGACTTCACCGGCGCCCAGCGCCTGCATGCGCGCGGCCATCTTGCGCGCGTGGCCGGGATGCACGCGATCGTCCGCGGTCGACGTGGTGAACAGCACCGGCGGATAGCGTACGTCCGCCGACACGTGGTGATACGGCGAATAAGCGGCCAGCGCGCGGGCTTCGTCCGGGTCGTCGGGGTCGCCGTATTCGTCGATCCACGACGCACCCGCGTGCAGCAGGTGATAGCGGCTCATATCGAGCAGCGGCACCTCGCACACTACCGCGCCGAACAACTCGGGCCGCTGCACCATGCACGCCGCGACCAGCAGACCGCCATTGCTGCCGCCCTGGATGCCGAGCTGCGCGGCCGTCGTGATGCCGCTTGCGATCAACGCTTCGGCGACCGCGATGAAATCGTCGAATGCGCGCTGCCGGTGCTCGCGCTGCGCGGCCGTGTGCCATGACGTGCCGAACTCGCCGCCGCCGCGAATATGCGCGACCACGTACACGCCGCCGCGTTCGAGCCAGCCGATACCGGGGCCGGTCAGATAGCTCGGCGTCAGCGGAATCGCGAAACCGCCATAGCCGTGGAGCAGACAGGGGCGCGCTTGCGAAGGCGACTCCAGCGCGGCGCGCGGACCGATCACCGTATACGGCACGCGCGTGCCGTCGGCGGATACCGCGTCGCCGCGTATGACTTCGAACGGTGTCGCGTCGAACTGGGTCGGCCAGCGGTCGAGCAACTCCCACTTGCGCAGATCGTCCGCCGCCAGATCGGTCAGCCAGTATGCCGGCGGCTGAAGATATTCGTCGGTGTCGACGAACACTTCGTCGTTCAGCGTGGATTCGATCGGCGAGACATCCGCCTGCACGCCCGCTTGCACGGGAAAAGCGCGCTGATGCCATTGCCACGCGTCACCACTACCCTGCTCCGGCGTCCATAGAACCGTTCTGTTCTGCACGTCGTCGAGGTACGACACGATCAGATGATTGCGCGTGTGCGTCCACTCGCAAGCGGAAGTCAGCGGCGTCGGCGTGAACAGCGGCTTCACGTCGCGCTCGCCGCGCAGGAACGCGTCCTCGCGAATCGCCAGCAACGCGCCGCCTGGATAGCGCGCGCCGCCGCAATCCCAGTCGAGACGCGGCTCGAGCAGCAACCAGCCGTGCCAGCCGCCGACCGCCACGTGCGGCGGCACGTCGCACAGGCGCCACGCACCTGAGCCCACGTCGAGACCGTACGTCTGCGAGTCGAAGAAGTCGACGCTGCTCACCACCGAGTGACGCCGCTCGACCGGATCGTAATGCGCTTCCACGCCGATATCGCCGAACTCGCCTTTGAACACCACGGGCGCGTCGGCGAGCGCCGTGCCACGGGTCCAGCGCCGCACTTCACGCGGATAGCCGGAGCGCGTCAGCGTTTTGCGGCCGTTGTCCCAGCCGACGTAAAGCGTGTCCCGATCGATCCACGACGCCGTGTGCTTGCCCGCTTTCCCGATCGCGAACCCGCCGTCGACGAAACGCTGCGTGACGAGATCGAATTCGCGCACCACGAGCGCATCCGAGCCGCCTGGCGACATCGTGATGAGCGCGCGATCGCCGTCCGGATAGAGGATGTCGAGTTCCGCGACCACCCACGGCGTGCCTTCCGCGGCGCCGAGCGCGTCGAAGTCGAGCAGGTTCTGCCAGACCGGCGCACCGCTGCGCCACGCAGCCCAGGTGGTGCGCCGCCAGATGCCGCGTGGATTGTGCTCGTCCTGCCACAGATCGTAGGCCCAGTCCTTCCATCGATCGGGGATGACCGGGCGTTCACGCGGCAGATAAGCGTCGGCGAGGCGTTGCCTGAGCGTCTCGAACGCCGGGCTGTCGCACCATGCCGCGCGCGTGCGCGCGTTCTGCGCTTCGACCCACGCGAGCGCGTCGGGGTCGTCGAGCACTTCAAGCGACAGAAAGGGATCGGGAGAAAGCGGCCAACTGGAAGATGCAGGCATGGTCAACGGTGGAAATAAAACAGCGTTGATTATGCCCTGTGAACGATTGTGAGCGGGCAAGCGCCGCTTGCCGCACCCAATCAGCCAAGGACAGCCCACTTTTGATCGGGCGCCCCGGCTCGTCCTACGCCAACAACGTCAGGGCTCGAGATCGAGTTCCTGAATTTTGCGCGTGATCGTATTGCGGCCGATGCCCAGACGCTCCGCCGCTTCCACCTTGCGCCCGCGAGTGAAGTCCAGCGCCTCGCGAATCACCGCCGCTTCGAAACGGCGGGCGAGTTCGTCCATCACGTCGGCCGCGTTCTCGCGCAGCATCCGCGCGACCTCGGTGCGCAAGCCGCCTTCCCACGCGCTGACCGTGCTCGCCAGCGCCGCACCGCCGGTCGCCGCCGAATGCGTCGCGACACCGGCGCCATTCACCGGTGCACTGCCGGCGAGCGCCGCTTCAGCGCCAATCACACCGCTGCCACCGCCGGCCAGGTCGGCAGCGCCGGCTTGCGCGGGACCGAGGTCGGGCGGCAAGTCCTTGATCTCGATGGTCTGCGCCGGCGCCATCACCGTCAGCCAGTTCGCGAGGTTCTCCAACTGCCGCACATTGCCCGGAAAAGGCAGCGACGCGAGATACGCGAGCGCCTCTTCCGATACGCGCTTCGACTCGACGCCCAGATCGCGCGCGCTTTTTTGCAGAAAGTGCCGCGTGAGCAGCGGAATGTCTTCACTGCGCTCGCGCAACGCCGGCAAACGCAAGCGGATCACGTTGAGTCGGTGATACAAGTCCTCGCGGAACAGGCCCTGACGCACACGCGATTCCAGATTCTGGTGCGTCGCCGCGATCACGCGCACATTCGCGCGCAACGGATTGTGGCCGCCGACGCGATAGAACTGCCCGTCCGACAGCACGCGCAACAGTCGCGTTTGCAGATCGAACGGCATATCGCCGATTTCGTCGAGAAACAGCGTGCCGTTCTCGGCCTGTTCGAAACGCCCCTGGCGCATCGCCTGCGCGCCGGTGAACGCGCCGCGCTCATGACCGAATAGTTCGGATTCCAATAGATCTTTCGGAATCGCCGCTGTATTCAACGCGATGAAAGGACCGTTCGCGCGTGGGCTATGTCGGTGCAACGCACGCGCAACCAGTTCCTTCCCGGTGCCTGATTCGCCGGTAATGAGCACGGTGGCCGCCGAATGGGACAGCCGGCCGATCGCGCGAAACATGTCCTGCATCGCAGGCGCCTGGCCGAGCATTTCCGGTGCTTCGGCCACCCGGTCGTCCCAGGTCTGCTCGCCACGCATGCTTTCGTCCACCGCGCGGCGGATCAGTTCGACCGCCTTATCGACGTCGAACGGTTTGGCGAGGTATTCGAACGCACCGCCCTGGAATGCGGCGACCGCGCTATCCAGGTCCGAGAACGCCGTCATGATGATGACGGGCAAACCCGGCACCTTGTCGCGCACGGTTTGCAGCAATTCGAGGCCGGAGCCGCCGGGCATCCTGATGTCGGACACCAGCACTTGGGGGCTCTCGTGATCGAGCGCCGCCGAAGCCTCGCGCACGTTCGCGAAGCTGCGAGTCGCGAAGTTTTCGCGGGCGAGTGCTTTTTCGAGCACCCAGCGAATCGATTGATCGTCGTCTACTATCCAGATCGGCTTCATATAGGTCGTTCAGAAGTCTTGAGGTACGGGGTTAGCAGTCGAGCGGCAGCAAAATCTGAAACTCGGTGTGGCCCGGACGGCTTTCCACTTCGATCAGACCTTCGTGTTGCTGCACGAAGGTCTGCGCGAGCGTCAGACCGAGACCGCTACCGTCCTCGCGCCCCGACACCAGCGGATAGAAAATGCGGTCACGAATGTCTTCCGGAATGCCCGGGCCGTTGTCGATGATATGCAAGTCCAGTGCCAGCTTACATAAACGTTTCGATACCGTGATCTTGCGCGCAATGCGCGTGCGCAATTCGATGCGCGCGTCGCCTTGCGAAATGCGCTCACGCAGCGCTTCGGCCGCATTGCGCACGATGTTCAGCAGCGCCTGGATCAGTTGCTCCTTGTCGCCGCGCAGATCCGGCACGCTCACGTCGTAATCGCGCTCGATCGTCAGCCCGCGCGGAAACTCCGCGAGAATCACCTGACGCACGCGCTCGCACACTTCGTGAATATTCACGTCGCCGACGATATGCGGATGGCGATGCGGCTCGAGCAGCCGGTCGACCAGCGTTTGCAGCCGGTCCGATTCCTTGATGATGACCTGGGTGTACTCGCGCAACTCATCGCGCTCGCGCTCGCCCAGTTCGAATTCGAGCAACTGTGCCGCGCCGCGAATCCCGCCGAGCGGATTCTTGATCTCGTGCGCGAGATTGCGGATCAGTTGTTTGTTGACCGCGGTGAGGTCGTTGATGCGCTCCTCG
The DNA here is from genome assembly GCF_046030735.1 of Paraburkholderia xenovorans. GTDB lineage: Bacteria > Pseudomonadota > Gammaproteobacteria > Burkholderiales > Burkholderiaceae > Paraburkholderia > Paraburkholderia xenovorans_A. Next base: position 624 of record NZ_JAQQBV010000026.1, on the reverse strand, counting down.
CGGTCGCTGCGCAAATGCCGCTCGTTCTCGAACAGTTCCAGCAGCACGTAGTCTTGCGCGCTTTCCAGAAAGCCGATGATCGCGTGCACATGCAGCGGTTCATGGCCGGGACGCTCAAGCACGGCGTCCAGATGCGTCGCGTGAAAACGGTGCGCGGCGATCGCGGAAATGGTCGCGACCAGTTCGTCCGCATTCGAGAAGATGTCCGGCCACGCCATCTGCGTGAGTTGCCGGCGCGAGAGTTCGAGCATCGACTCCGCCGACGGGTTCGCGAACGCGACGCGCAGCGTGCGCTTCTCGAGCACCAGCAAGACCGTCGGCAACGCCTCGAAGCCGGGAAGCAAACCCGAACTGACGAGCTGCGCGTCATCCGACAGCGTCTGCTCGTGTCCTTTTCTTGCCTTGATCAGATTCTTGAGAACCATCTTGCAGTCTGGCCGATAGGAGATGGTGATAAATCAGGTGTACTGCCCTGGTGTACTGCCGGTTGTTTTTTGCTTCACGCCCGCGCGCCGCAAACGTTGCCTGCGGTCCAACAAAAAAGGGACGGCGCCGCCGTCCCTTCGTGACCGATCGCGAGCGTCGGGCAAAGCGCTTCGCCGTTTGAAGGGCGAAGCGTCATTG
>NZ_JAQQBV010000025.1:0-121023 GCF_046030735.1 Paraburkholderia xenovorans | reverse complement strand
TTGCATCTGGGCCGCGAGAACGACCTCATGGTATCCGGGACACCGCGATAGTCACGCGTCCCCATGCCGCCGGCGATATGGCGCGAGATTGTTCGCGGCCTTAGCTGCCGATGCGCCGATTTTGTCGTGCCACTAATCGACACCAATCGTGCAAACGATTGCATCATAAATGCAAAGAATTCGATTGTCAAAAGGCCCCAAAATGGGACGCGCGGGACCAGTTTGAATCGCTGCAACGGGAATTTTGGCGATTTATAACGGAGGTTCCAAGCTCGGAGTGCTGGTAAACCATGATTTTTGAATGCAATCGTTTGCACGAAATTAGGGATAACATAGGGACTCGCAGCAGTGATCTGCCGCCCGAAGCATGGGATATGAATTGCAGCGTCCTACCCTGTACGCGATCGGCCGCTTGATCAATCGGGCTGGAACCGGACACAACGGCTCGATCAATTCATGGCCGGGTTCGGTGACCGGCATGACCCTGACGGGGTTCGGGGTCCGCATGACGCACTCGTTTTAATGGCAAATAGGAGCAATAGAATGCCGGCAGCACAACCCATCTCGGTGAAAGCGTTCATCAACGAACGGAAGATGTCCGTATTCCAGATCAGGACGCTTGTTCTCTGTTTCCTGATTCTGGTCCTGGATGGCTATGACACGGTCGTTGTCGGCTTTATCGCGCCCGTTCTCAAATCACATCTGGGCGTGAGCCCGGTGCAGTTCGCGCCTGTTTTCGGGGCGGGATTCTTTGGCCTCGCGATCGGGTCGTTTCTTTTCGGGCCTGCTGCGGACCGATTTGGGCGTAAGACCACGCTGATCTGCGCGGTCCTGCTGTTCGGTCTGTTCAGTATTCTTTCGTCGCAGGCGTCATCGATCGGATGGCTGATCGCGCTGCGTTTCGTCACGGGACTCGGCCTCGGGGGAGCGATGCCGAACGTCTACACGCTGGCCGCCGAATACAGTCCTGAGCGCATGCGCTCGACGCTGATCGCGCCGCTCGGATGCGGCATTTCGGCAGGCGGCGTGCTGGGCGGCCTGGTCGCCGCGCATATGATCGGCCACTACGGGTGGCAGTCGATGCTGTTACTCGGCGGTGTATTACCGTTGTTGTTGTCGGTCTTTCTATTCATCTGGCTGCCGGAATCGGCGTCTTATCTGCTCACACGCGGCCGCCAATCCAAGGCGCGCGCGATCATTCAGCGCATCGAGCCGAAAACTCCACTGGGCGGCACGACTTTTACGCTCGACGAAGAACCGGCGCAGGGATTCCCCGTGAGCCATCTGCTGCGTCCGGGCGTTCGCGGCGGCACGTTGCTCCTCTGGGTAACCGGCTTCATGGCCTTACTGGCGGTCTATTTTCTCGGTAACTGGCTGACGATCCTGATTCAGGAAAGCGGCATGCCGTTCGACCGGGCATCGCGTATGACAGCGCTGTATCTGGCCGGCAACGGCCTCGGCGCGCTCTTCCTCGGTTATCTGATGGACCGGTTGAACCCGCAGTACGTGGTTGCCGGCGCGTTTCTCTGCGCCGCAATCTGTCTTGCGTCGTTCGGTCATCTCACCGGCGTTCCGGCACTCGCGCTGGTTGCGCTCTTCCTGACCGGTGTGGGCACAGGCGGCGCGATGACCGGCACGAGTATCCTGTCGACCGGCTTCTATCCGACAGCGACACGTGCCACCGGCGTGGCGTGGACGTTGGGAATGGGACGAGTGGGCTCGATCGTCGGTTCGATGATCGGCGGCGTGATGCTCGCCGCGCAATGGGCGCCGAAGTTCATGTTCGCCGTGGTGTCCATTCCGATCGCACTGGCCGCGCTCAGTGTCTACGGACTCGCACTCTACCGGCGGCGCAATTCCGGGTTGGTGTCCACGGTTCTGTCGGCTCAGTAAGCGCGCTTATCGAACCATGGAATACATCAATGTGATCGTTGGCTGTGCTTTCCTCGCGGCGGCCATCGTCAACCTGATCGGCCCGCAGATGATCCGTGCCGAGTTCAAACGATGGGGTTACCCGGACTGGCTCAGAGTGTCGGTCGCAATCGTCGAATTCGCGGGGGCCGTTCTTCTGTTTGCGCCCCGCACGCAATTGTTCGGGGCCTCGATTCTTCTGCTGATCATGGTGGGGATCCTCGTGTCGTTCATCAGATCGAGAGAATGGATGCGAATGCAGTATCCGTTCGTATTGCTCTTTCTGCTGGTGACGATCGTCCAGCACGCTCACGCCCACGCTCATGGTCCCGCAGGGCTTTAAGCGGTAATGGCAGCGCGCCAGTGCTTGCCCGGCACCGACCCGATCAGTGCCTGCGTATAGCGGTGCCGCGGCGTGTTGAATATCTCGTCCGGCATCCCGTATTCGACGACTTCGCCATCCTTCATCACCGCGATGCGATCGCACAACTGTGCCGCCACGCGCAGATCGTGCGTGATGAAGATAATGGACAGTCCCAGCTCGCTTTTCAGTCGCGCGAGCAACGCCAGAACCTGGGCCTGAACCGACACGTCGAGCGCCGACACAGGTTCGTCTGCGACGAGAACCTGTGGGTCGAGCGCGAGTGCCCGCGCGAGGCCGATTCGCTGTCGCTGGCCGCCGGAGAACTCGTGAGGATAGCGATGGATCGAGTCCGGCGCGAGACCCACGAGCGCAAAGAGCTGCCGCGCCTTCTCGATAGCCTGCGCTGGCGACGCGCCATACGCAATCGGGCCTTGCGACACGATATCGCCCACGCGCCGCCGTGGATTGAGCGACCCGAACGGGTCCTGAAACACCATCTGGATTTTCTTGCGGTGCACACGGTCGGCCGCGCCCGAGAGCTCGGCGATATTCACGCCGTCGAAATCGATCCGTCCGCTATCCTGTTCAATCAGCCGCATGATGGTGCGCGCAAGCGTGGATTTGCCCGAGCCGCTTTCGCCGACGATACCGAGCGTCGTGCCCTTGAGCAGATCGAGAGACACATCGCGCAGAGCGTGGGTCACGTGCGGGACGGTGCCCGGCCAGTGCCGCCGGCGGTAGGTTTTCGAGAGTCCGACGATCGACAGCGCCGCGGTGGTGTGCGCGCCTGCGCCGGTGGTATCGATCGTTCGTGTCGCCGGTGTCAGCGACGGTACGGCTGCGATCAGGCCGCGCGTGTAGGAGTGGGTCGGCGCATTCAACACGGCGTCGGCCGGCCCCATTTCGACGATCTGTCCGTCGCGCATCACCGCGACGCGGTCGGCGATTTCGGCTACCACGCCGAAATCGTGCGTGATGAAAAGCACCGACGTGCCGGTACGGCGTTGCAGATCGTGTATCAGTTCAAGAATCTGCGCCTGCGTCGTGACATCGAGCGCCGTCGTGGGTTCGTCGGCGATCAGCAACTCGGGTTCGAGCGCCATCGCCATCGCGATCATCGCGCGTTGCCGCTGGCCGCCGGAGAGCTGATGAGGGTAACGCCGCGCAGCCTCGGCCGGGGCAGGGATGTTGACCTTGTCGAGCGCGTCGTGGGTCTTCGCGCGAATAGCCCGGCGTGAAAGCCGCGTATGCGTTCTGAAGATTTCGGCGATCTGGTCGCCGATCGTACGCAGTGGGTTTAACGCGGTCATCGGCTCCTGAAAGATCAGGCCGATTTTCGGACCGCGCCATTTTCGCAAGTCGCGTGACGGCATGCATAGCAGGTCCACCGGTTCTTTGCCGTTGCCGCCAGTCTCCGTCCACAGGATTTTGCCCGACGACGCGCGCACGCGTTCCGGCAACAACCCGAGAATCGCACTGGCGCTCATCGATTTCCCCGAACCGCTTTCTCCGACCACGCAAAGAATCTCGCCGCGATGCAGTTCGAACGAAACCTGCTTCAACGCATAGGGACGGTCCGCGCCGGCCGGCAACTCGATGCTGAGGTTCTCGACGGTCAGCAGTGCGCTCATAGTCGTTGCCCACCGCTTGCATCGATACGCTGGCCGGTGATCCAGCGGCCTTCGTCACTGGCGAGGAAAGCGACGATATCGGCGATGTCGTCCGGTTGCCCGACTCGGCGCAGCGCAACGGTAGCGATCAGCGCGGGGATCAGTTCCGGGTCGCGGGCGCGCACGTTCAATTCCGTTGCGGTCGCACCCGGCAAGACCGCATTGACCGTGATGCCGCGCTCGCCGAGCTGGCTCGCGAGCAGATAGGTGAGTGCTTCCAGCGCGGCTTTTGCCGGCGCATAGGCGCTCATTTCCGGATACGCGGAGCGCGTGCCCATCGACGAGATGTTGATGATTCTGCCGCCGTCGCGTAGATGCGGCAGCAGGTTCTGGATCAGAAAGAAGGGCGCTTTGAAATTGACCTGCAATACGCGATCGAAGTCGGCTTCGCGCACATCTTCGATCTTTGCGCGCAAACCGACCCCGGCGTTGTTCACGAGAATGTCGAGACTGTCGTGGCCGAATTGCGTCTGGAGTTGCTCGCGCAAACGCCCGGTCAGCAGGTTCACGCCGTCGGCGCGCGACAGATCGGCCGCGACCGCAAACGCGCGGCCACCCGCGGCTACGATCTCCGTCACCAGCGAATTCGCCTGCTCCGCCGCGGCGTTGTAGTGCACGGCGAGCGTTGCGCCTCGTCGTGCGAGGGTCTGTGCAATCGCGCGACCGATGCCGCGGCTCGCGCCGGTGACGAGTGCGACCTTGCCTTGCAGATCGGTCCGCGTGTGGGCAGGTTCGCCCGCCGCTGCGTGAATGGGTGAAACGCTCATGATGGCAGTCCTCCTGATTGACGCGTGTCGGTACCGGCATTCCAGCTCTGTTGAGCTTCGAGTTCGAGAGCCCGCCGCAACAACCCGTTGCGATCGATCTTATTGGTGCCGGCCCACGGCAGTTCAGCGACGAACTCGATACGGCGCGGATGCTGGTACGCCGGCCCGTGCGCAATCGCGTGCTGCTTCAACGCGTCGACAGTCAACGTGCTGTCTCGCTGCAATACGACAAACGCAACGGGTACAGCACTGCGTTCTTCATCAGGCAGCGGAAGCACGCACGCTTGCCGAACCGCGGGATGCGATTCCAGAAGCTTTTCGACTTCGACCGGGTAAATGTTCTCGCCCGAGCAGACAAACATATCGTCCGCGCGGCCGACGAAGTAATAGAAACCGTGCTCATCGCGCCGCATCACGTCGCCGCTGTCGTACCAGCCGTCGTTCAGAACCTGTGCGTTCTTCTCGGGCAAGTGGTGATAACCGCGCATCACAGCGGGGTTGCGCATTGCCAGCACGCCATGATCGGGGTCGGGGCTGACGTCATCCGGTTGACGGGCTCGCAGCCTGACCTGATCGAGCGCGAGCGGATAGCCGAGAGCAAGCGGCGGCGTCGGCAGACCGTCCGGATGCGGGCCGAACACCGCCGGACCCGCCTCGGTCGTGCCGTATCCGTGCGAGATGGCGGCCTGCGGAAAGACGCGCTGAATCCGCTCGAGCAAGCTGTGCGTCATCGGCGCCGAGCCGAGCATCACGCGTTTCAAGTGACTGAAATCGCGCCCTTCGTAGTACTCGGAATCTTTGACGATGCGCGCGAACATGGTCGGCACGGCGGTCACCACGCTGATCCGGTAACGCTCCAATGCATCGACATAGCGGCCGACGTCGAACGCGGGCAATACGACTAGCAGGCTGTTCGTCGTGAAGGCCCGCTTGACCATGAAGAGCCCGTTCATATGAAAGAGCGGTTGCGCGAGCAGATAACGCTCCTGTGCCGCGGCGGGTGCGTTAGGCGCTGCGGTGACCGCCAGCGCCCACAACTGGCCTGCATGGCTGAGCGGCACGCCCTTCGGCCGGCCGGTCGAACCGGACGTATAGAGCATCTGCGCGAGATCGTCGGGCCCGGCTGCAAAGGTATCGACATCCGCTTCGCGTACTTGCGCGGCGAAGCCGTCGGGTCCGGCGTCATCGAAATCGACCACCTGTACCCGTGTTTCGATCGCGGCCCGGTTCGCGTGATCGACGAACGCCAGCACGACCGACGCGTCGTCGAGTACGTAGTCGATCACGTCTTTCGACTGCTTGATGTTGATCGGCACAGCGACCAGCCCCGCGCGCATGATGCCGAAATAGGCGATCACGAATTCCGCGCGGTTCAGCGAAGCGATCGCGACATGGTCGCCCGCCTTCAGCCCGCGCTCCAGCAGCAAGCGGGCAACGCCGTTCGCGAGTCGATCGACAGCGGCGTGAGTGTAGTGAACCGGATGCTCGGGCACGCGCAGATCGATCAGCGCGTCGCTTGCCAGCGAGCGGTTCCGGTCGATCAGATCGCCAAGGTTTTTCCAGGAATGAGTCATCGCACAGGGGCAGGGTTGACGGGTTGATAGCGTGGCGCGGTCAGTCGGTGTGGCGCAGCTTCGGATTGAGCGCGTCATTGAGGCCGTCGCCGATCAGGTTCAACGCGAGGACCGCGAGCATGATGGCAATGCCCGGAATCGCACAGATGTACCAGGACTCGCGAATCAGGCTGCGCCCTTCGCCGACGAGGCGTCCCCAGCTTGCGACGTTCGGGTCGCCGAGTCCGAGAAACGACACGACCGATTCGTACAGAATGGCGCCAGCCACGACCAGCGAGGACACCACCAGAACCGGCGGCAACGCGTTCGGCAGAATTTCACCGGTGACGATACGAAACGTGCTGAGTCCCGTGGTGCGGCAAGCCAGCACGAATTCGCGTTCCTTGAACGACAGGAACTCGCCGCGTGTCAGACGGGCCACCGCAGGCCACGAAACCAGCGCGACCGCGACGATCGTGTTTTGCAGGCGTGGCCCGAGAATCGACACGATCGTCAGAATGAACACGACGTTAGGGACGATCTGAAACAGTTCGGTCACGCGCATCAGGACTTCATCGACCCAGCCGCCGAACCACGCGGCAACGGCGCCGACCGCGATGCCGATCAACGATGCGGCCAGACTCGCGCTCAGACCGATCAGCAGCGTAGCGCGCGCGCCATGCACCATCAACGACGCAATGTTTCTGCCCAGCGCGTCGGTGCCGAGCGGATAGCGCCACGACTCGAACGGCCACGTTTCAGCGGGGCCGACGATACGAAGCGGGTCTTCCGGGTAGAGCACGCCGGCCAGCAGCGCGGCGAGCACGATCAGCGCGAGAATCGCCGAGCCGATCACCGCGCCGCGGTGTCGCGAGAAGCGTCGCAGGAAACCGGCGCGCTTCGCCACACGCGGCACGTGCGAGGGCGTTTGCATAGCGAGTTCGTCAGTGGGCGTCATGGTCATTCCCTGATTCGTGGATCGAGCCGTGCATAAAGAATGTCGACGACAAGGTTGGCCACGATGACCGTCGCCGCGCTCACGATCAGCACGCCGAGCACCACCGGATAGTTGCGGCTCTGCACGCTATCGAGCAGAACGCTGCCGATGCCGGGCCAACTGAACACGGCTTCCACGACAATGCTGCCGCCCAGTACCGTGCCGAGTTGCACGCCGAGCAGAGTCACGACCGGCAGCAGCGCATTGCGCAGCATGTGGGAGATCACGACTCGCGTGCGCGTCAGTCCCTTCGCGTAGGCGGTGCGAATATGATCCAGCCGCGTGACTTCGAGCATCGACGCACGCATCACGCGCGCATACGTGGCGGAGTAAAACAGGCCGAGCGTCAGCGCGGGTAGCACGAGGTGGTGAAGAATATCCAGCGTGTGCCCGAAGCCGCTGTCGTCGCCGCCGATACTGCTCATCCCACCAACCGGAAACCATCCGAGCTTGACCGAGAACAGCACGATCAGCATCAGCCCGAGCCAGAAGCTCGGCGCGGCGAAGCAGATCACCGCTAAGAGGGACACCAGTGTGTCCCACCACGTGTTGACCTTGATCGCCGCGATCACGCCGGCCAGCACGCCGAACAGCACCGCGATGCCGATGCTCGACAACATCAGGATCAGCGTGGCGGGTAGATGCGCGACGATCACGTCGCTCACGGGCAGATTCTGCCGGTAGGAGAAGCCGAGATCGAAGTGAGCCACGGAGCGGATGTAATGCCACAACTGCACCCATGCGGGCTGATCCATTCCGTAGGTCACCCGGAGCCGCTCGATCAATACCGGGTCGCTCACCTGTTGTTCCGCCGTCATCACGTCGAGGAAGCTGCCCGGTACGGACTGGATCAACGCGAAGTTCATCACGATGACACCCAGCAACAAAGGCACGGCCCACAGCAGACGGCGCAATAGCAATCGTGCAAGCATCACGGCGCTCCTGAACACGCAGACACGAGAGGCGAAATCATGCGTCGAGCCATACGTCGTTCATCGATTCACCCTGCACGTTGGCGCCGGTCGTGAACTGACGAACGTTCTTGCGCGCGAGCGTGAACGACTGCATTTCCACCAGCGGGACGATCGGCACTTCGGTCGACGCGAGTTGCGCGAACTGCTGAGCCAGTTTCTTGCGCTCGTCAGGGCGCGTTTCCACGCTCAGGTTGTTCACCAGCGTGTCCATTGCCGGATTCGAATAGCCGGTCGCATTGCGGAATGCGGCGCCTTTCACGATTCCGTCCGTCGTGAAGAATTGCGTGACGGTCGGCACCAGTTCCAGCGTTGCCGTGTAGTTGGAGATCGCGATGTCGTAGTTGTAGTCGGAATAGATCCGCTTGAGCGCGGTGGCGCGGTCCACCGAATCGAGGCGCACCGTGATCCCGATATCGCGCAGCGCCTGCGCGAGGTATTGACCTAGCTGCGCGTTTTCTTCGAACCACGCGGCCGCCAGCAAGTTGATGCTGAAGCGGCTGCCGTTCTTCAGCGGCAGACCCGCTGCGTCGAGTAGTGCTGCCGCTTTCTTCGGATCGAACTCGTAGGTCGGCACGTCCTGCGTATAGAACAGCGTATTGCTGCTGAAAACCGGCGATATAGCGGGCTTGCCGCGTCCGAAGTAAATCGTGTCGACGATGAACTTGCGATCGATCGCATGAAGGATCGCCTGACGCACGTCGCGGCGCTTCACGATATCGCGGCGCTGATTGAATTCGACCGTGACCGTCCATGCGGAGTTTTCATAGCCGCTCGTATCGACCACCACCTGTCCGGTCTTCAGCAGGCGGTTGACCTCTCTCGCGGGCACCGGATTCGAATAGCCGACACCCAGCTCGCCGGTTTCCAGTGCCGCGGAGCGCGACGCGGGATCCGACCACCAGCGAACGATCAAGCGATCCAGATACGGCTGACCGGCAGACCAGTATTGCGCATTGCGCTGGTATTCGACGTAACTGCCGCGCACCCACTTACCGTACTTCCACGGACCGGTGCCGACCGGCGTGTTGTTGAGCGGATTCGTGATGATGTCCTTGCCTGCGTACAGGTGCTTGGGCAACACCAGTTGATATTGACCGGCCAGCAGCGACTTGAGAAAGAACTCCGGCACGGGAACGCTGAACACGAGTGCAACCGTGTGAGGATCGATCGCGCGCGCGGAAGCGAGCGACTTGAGCGCGACGCCGGCCGTGATCGGCTTCCAGTGTTCGAGCACGTTGTAGACCACGTCGTCCGCGCTAAAGTCGGTACCGTCATGCCATTTCACGCCCTGGCGCAGCTTGATGGTGTAGGTCTTGAAGTCTTTCGACGGCGACACGTCTTCGGCCAGCACGGGCTGGAACACGAGCTTGTTATCGAGTTTCAGCAGCCGTTCGAGAATCTTCGTGGAGGTTTGAAACGGCGCGGAGCCGCCGCCGCCGGGAACAAAAAGCGCTTGCGGTTCGAGCCCGCCCCAGCTTGCGATCAACGTGCCGCCGCGCCGCGGTGAAGCGGACGCATTGCCCGCGGTGGTGGCCGCGAACGCCGATCGATAGTAGCCGCTACCCAGCATCAAGCCCGAGCCCGTCGCGAAGACGCCTGCGGTGGTACGCGCCAGAAATTGACGGCGCGAGCGGTTACGGATGTAGCCCATGACTGAATCCTTTTCCAATGTGATTGCGTCGGCCTTGCGTGGTGTGCGGATGACCGGATAGGCGAGCGCTGAGTGTGCGTTGACTGTGCGTTGGGTGAGCGTTGCGTCCCGATCCGGCGCGCGAATTCAGCCCGCGGCGGCGAGGGTGGCATAGCTCGCACGGCCGACGGCGAGCAGAACACCTTTGTCGTTGAACAGGTCGACATCCGCGACGCCGACGCTTCGGCCGTTACGCCGCACGCGGGCGACCGCGACGATGTCGGTATCGATTGCGGGACGCAAATAATCGACGCGGAAATTGATCGTCGGCAAGCCTCGGCCCAACAGCATGCCGACAGCGAAATCGCCAACGGTGTCGATGATCGCGGCGAGCGGGCCGCCATGCCATTGGCCGGTTTGCGCGCCGCGTTCGAAGCCCGGCTGGAACGGAACGTGGACGGTGAGGGTCTGCTCCGCGTGATCGATCGCGCGTACCGTCATATTCAGCGACGCGATAAACGGCGAGGCGTTGAAGATCTGCTGGATCTGCGCGGCGGACAGTGTCGATTCGCTCATGGCGTCACCAATACCTTGCCGATGACCTGACGGTCTTCGATCGACGCGAGGGCGCCGGCCGCTTCCGCGAGTGGCCAGCGGCGGTCGATCAGCACTTTCAGCTCACCCCTCGCCACCAGATCGAGCAAGGCGTGCAGGTCTTCGCGTTCCCAGCCGTTCGAGCCGCGCACTTGCAGTTCGAAAGTCCAGATATAACGAAGATCTTCTTTCGGATCGAAACCCGCGGTCGCGCCGCAGGTGAGAATCCGGCCGCCGATACGCAGGCATTTCAGCGAGCGCACCCATGTATCGCCGCCGGTGAAGTTGACGACCACATCCACGCCGCCGGGTTTCGCCGCGCCGCGCCGCCGCGCCGGTTTGCCGAATTGCTCGTGAATGGCTTTCACGAAATCCTGTTCGGTATAGAGGATCACGTGATCGGCGCCGAGCGCGCGCAACTGTTCCGCTTTGGTGGCCGAACCCGCACAGGCGATGACTTCCGCGCCTGCCTGCTTGGCCAGTTGCACCGCGCACACGCCGACGCCGCCGCTCGCACCGAGGATCAGCACGCGCTCTCCCGGCTGGATCTGACCGACGCTCGACATCATCCGCAATGCGGTGCCGTATGCGACCGGCAGTGCGGCGGCTTCGTCGTAACTGACGTTATCGGGAATCCTGACGAGTTGGTGAACCGGCACACGGCAACGCTCGGCCAGTCCGCCGTGCGTGGTTTCGCCGACCAGGCCGCCGTTGATGCGATCGATCGGATCGACCACGACGCGGTCGCCGGGTTGCCAGTCGGTCACGTCCGCGCCGACGCTTTCTATTTCGCCGGCAACATCGAGGCCGATGATCACGGGGAAGGGCAGTTTGATGCCCGGCATCCCGCGCCGGGTGAACACGTCGTGATAATTGAGCGACGACGCCTTGACGCGGATCACCACTTCGCCGGCGGCGGCGACGGGATCGGGGAAATGGGTTTCAAGCACCAGCTTGTCGTTGCTGCCGTGCTCGCGAAGTACGATGGCTTTCATCTAGGGTTGTCGATTCGGTTGACGATGGGCGAAGTGAAGTAGAGACCCTGCCAGGACGCTACGGTCAAACGGACGAAGCATTCCGGGTATCCCGCACCTGCAGATGGTGAAGGCCCTCGATTGCCTGCGCGGTGATTTCCAGCCCGTGCCTGATCACAGCCTGGCGCCAGATGCTGGAAGTGGGGACCATCGCATCGATCACATCGGCCCGCAGCGCCTGATTGCGCGCGCGGTCCGACTCGAGCGCATGTGGCGCCTTGAAACGCAGCCATTGATCGAGACGGCTTGCGATAGCGGTACCCCGGCCACGCGTGCCGAATTCGACGACCGCGCCGATCAGCGTTCGATCGCCGAGAAATTGTTCGATGCCCCGAAACACCAGCCCCTGATAATTCGGCCGCGCGAGTCCATGAGGCCGTTGGCCGCTGATTCGCTCGTCGCCCCACCAGGTGGTGGCTTCGGCATGCGCGGCGCCGCCTTCTTCGTTGAAACACAGGAAGAAGGGTTCGGCGTAGTCGCCGATGCCGGTGTGCCAGTCGATCAGACCCACGTGCGACGCATGCTGCAAATGGCGCTCGACAATCGTTTCGAGTGTGAGGTTCGACCATTCGCGCGCGACGCCGCCGAACATCAATCCTTCAGAATGCGTGTACTGACCACGCGCGAGCGTGTCGAACAGCGCATCTTCGCCGTGTGTTTCGCGAAACCGTTGCGTCGCCTCTGCCGCGGCCGCGAGACTGCGGCCGTTCCATTCGTCTGGAATCAGATGCGCATGAAGCTCGTCGTAGAGATCGTTGCGCGGATATTCGCCGCCGTGCGCGACGAAATTCCGGTTCAGGTCGACGTTGTTCTCCGTGGTACGCGTGGCGTGCGCAAAACCATAGGGATTCAGCGCGTGCACCAGCAATACGCTAACGCCGGTGGGCAGATTGCGCGCGGCGCTCGAGTTCAGCCACGCGATCTGAATCGCGGACCCCGCGGGACCTTCGAGCCCGTGCGTGCCGCTCAATGCGAGCAACTGGTATTTCGCGGAAGGCGAGCCGATGTGCGCAACGTCGATACTCAACGCTCCGCCGTCCGGTCCGATCGCAGACGGATGGACATACGTGGTCAATTCCGCGCCGGCATGCGTTGCGGCATCGATAAAACTGTTGCGTGCTGCCGCGTAGTCCGCGGTGAAACAGTCCCAGTAATCCGGAACGATGGCGTCGCCCGGCTGATTGCCCGCTTTGACGACGTGGTCGAGTACTGGAACCGCAGGATGGCCCATTGATTGCCTTATGAATGCTGAACGAAGACTGCCATGCGAGTTGCATGCGTCTTATTGGTTGTGCGGAATCTTAATAACGAGTTCTATCCGCTCAAACCAACTTGTTCGTCTTTCATTAGGTCCTACGGTGTGAATGTGAGCAGCCCAGACGAGCAACTACCGGAGCGCACCGGTGCGCTCCGCTTGCGGATGGACGACAACATCCTTACAGCGTGCAGCCGGCCGCTCCGGCGTGAGCTTTCAATTCGCCTTTTCGATCGAAGCGCTGCGGCAACCGCCGGTTCATCGCGGACGGACCCGATCGCCATATCGTCTAGAAGCGGGTCCGTATCCCCACCGTTGTGGCGACCTGTTCCGGGCCCGCCGCCGCGCCGCCGGCCGTGTTGATAAAGGCGACGAACTGGCGGCCGCTCACATGCTGGTACATCGCTTCCAGATAAATGTCCGTGCGTTTCGACAGCGAGTACACCGCCTGCGCTTCGATCTGATTCCATTTGGGATCGCTGCCGTACGTGCTGCTCTTCGTCACGCTACCGTCGGTATACACATAGGCGGCGCCGAGTTGCAGGGACGGTGTCAGCGCATAGAGCGCATTCACTTCGAAGTTGTCGAACGTCACCGTGCCATGCGACGAGCCGAACATCGTCGTACCTTCGTACTGACTATGGGAATAGACAAAGCCGAAATTGGCGTGTCCCACCGCGTAGTTGATCCCCGTAGCCGTCACGCGTTCGACATCGCTGGAAAGCAGGAATCCACCTGTGCCGTTTGCGGTGGATTCGAGCGGGTCAACGGCGCCGGCCGTATTCGAGCTATTCGAACCGTTGATCTGGAGATAGCTCAGTGCAAGTTTCAGCGGCCCGCGAGCGTATTGTGTTCCGAGACTGTATGCACGATTGCCCGAGAACGCCGTGCTGTTTGAAAAAGCATAGAGACCGCCGAATTGAAGTCCGGACAGGTTGGGGCTCGTGTATTTGATCGAGTTGCCGATCCGCAGCGAGTCGTCGAGATTGTCGTTGTCGAACGGATGGGCAAAGCCCATTTTGCCGAAGAACGGTGCTTCCGCGGACAAAGGAGCGACATCGTCGACGCCTTCATCATATTGCCGGCCAATGGAGGTGGTCCCGAACTGGCTGCTCCCGATGCCGACAAACGCGAGCCGGCCAAATAGCCGATTGTCCTGGCCGAGTTTGCCGCTCAACACATTAAAGCCGTTCTCGAGTGCAAAGACTGCGTTCAAACCGCCGCCGAGCTCTTCGCGACCCCGTACGCCGAATTGACTGCCGTTGATGTTCCCGCTAGTCGCCTGAAAAAGCGGACCGCTCGACGCGCCTCGCTTCACGCTGTTGGTGTACATGAGACCCGCGTCGATCAGTCCGTACAGTGTGACGGAACTCTGTGCGTGAGCGGTGGAAGCAAGGCTGCTGATGGCCACGAGGCAAGTCAGTCGAAATCTTGAAGACACGTTATTCATCCAGGATTTATGCGGCGGTTAGTTGATTTAATGAATTCGTCGCATGCTAGATGTGGCCTCTACGGCGGCTAACCGATACCTTATTTGACTAATATGAGCGGGGAATCGATTTGCTTTTCCGCATTTCGAATATTAAATTCGCCGCGTGCGCCGGCTCCCTGAAAGTGTCGGCGACAGGAGTGGAATGCAAGTCGGCCGGATGCGCGAGAAGATTTCGGAGTCTTCGCCGAAGTCCGGTGATCGACATTATCGTGAAAACTTTTTTATTCTTTTGACGATAATTGCGGATGGATGAATTGAGACTTTCACTTTTTGCAGGCCGTCGGCATTGCGCTGACGGCCTGCGATCACACGTTCACCACTACGTTGCCGATAACTTAGAACGTTTGCCGAATGCCGAGGCGAACGAGCGTCTGAGCATTGCTCGCCGACGAAATCCCGTTCCCCACGTCGCCCACTGACGCGGTCGCGTTCACGCTATTGCCGAATGCGTCGAGCGTCTTGCCGCTTGCCTTCTGATATCCGGCCACGCCGTAAAGGGCAGTGCGCTTGGACAGGAAGTAATACGCCGCGAGATTGAACTGGTTGTACTTCGGCGCCGCTTGTCCGTAGATCGAGCTACCCTGCGTATAGTCGTAACCGCCCGCAACGCGCAACTCCGGCGTGGCCTGCCAGGCGAGCGTGGCGCCGGCGGAATTGAACGTTTCCTTGCCGGAGAAGAGCGAGAAACTGCCGGCCGTGTATTGCGTGTTGCTATACGAAACACCGAGCGTCACATTGCCGATCTGATAAGTGCTTGCGGCCGCAATGATCTGCTGGTTGTTTGCCGACGCGAAGCCTTCGTTGATCGATGAACTGAAGGTGCCGTCGTAAGCGCTGCTCCACGCGCCGCTATTGGGCCCATACGCGTTGTTCGCTTTCAGGTAGGCTGCGCCGATTGCGAATGAACCATACTTGTACTGACCGCCCAGACTCCACGTGCTCTGATTGTTGACACTCCCGCCCTGACCGCCAAAACCGTATAGCGCGCCGAACTGGAACCCGGAGAATAACGGGCTCGTATACTTGATCGAGTTGCTCTCGCGCGACTGGTTGTCGATATTGTCGAGGTCGCCTGGGTGGGCGCCCATGCCGCTCAGGAAGGTCCCCGCGCTGATCGTGCCGACGAAATCGACGATCGGATCGTACTGCCGGCCGAGCGTCAGCTTGCCGAATTTCGAACTCGACAGACCCATCCATGCCTGACGGCCGAACTCGCGACCGCCCTGGCCCAACTGTCCGGTGCCGATATTAAAACCGTTTTCCAACTGGAACACCGCGGCCAGACCGCCGCCCAGGTCTTCCGTGCCTTTGAAGCCCCAACGGTCGCCGTACCAGGTGCCGCTCTGGAATCCATAGTTCGACGCGTTGCCATAGACGACCGGTTTGCCCGGCGCACCCTTGGTCAGCGCGACACGTTGAGCGCTCGTGTAGCCTACCCCGGCATCGACGATCCCGTATAACGTCACGCTGCTTTGCGCATGCGCTGCGATCGACAGGCTGCCGAGTGCAAGACAGGCGAGTGTGGTCTTTTTCATCATAATAAGGATACCTATTTATAAGGAAGAGAATCTTTGAACCGGTTAAATCTGAACTCCGTGATGGAGTTCAGATGGACATGTCTACGACTTGCGCCTGCACTACGGTTTATTCGACGGCAGCGTGCGGTTGCTCTGCCGACACCAGCCAGTCAGCCACGCTGGCGGCAAGCGCATCGACGTCTTCGAACACCTCGGCGCCGGTAACGTGCGGCGCGCCGAGCAGCGCGAAGACAGGCTTGTTCCACTGCAGGCCGAGCGCCATTTCGGACAGCGTGCCGAGGCCGCCGCCTATCGCGATCAGACACAGGGAGGCGCGCGCGATCAGTGCGTTACGCGTGATACCCATGCCCGTCGGCAGCGCCACGGTGAGAAACGGGTTCGCCTGGTTGGCATCGTCTTCGGGCAGCAGTCCGATCACGATGCCGCGCGCGCGCGCCGCGCCGAACGCGGCGGCTTCCATCACGCCGCCTTTACCGCCGCACAGAATGGTCATGCCCGCGCCAGCCAATACGTAACTGAGATTCCTTGCCGCTTCCAGCTGTTCCGCCGTGGCTTCCCGTGGGCCGATCAATCCGACCGGCATCGCGTGCCGGGTCGGGCCTGCCTGACGAAGAGCCAGTTTTCCGAGCGCCACATGGGTGGCGTCGGACCATTCAGTATTGTCGTTGCCTTGCAAGGCATTCCCCCAGTGCCAGAACACTTGTACAAACCGCCATCAGCACGAGCGAAAGCGCGGCTGCCTGCGGAAAATCCGTCTGTCCATCGGAAAGTTTCAGGTACATCAGGAGCGGCAGGATATTGATTTGCGTTCCGGCGAGCGCGAGCGCCGTGCCGTACGTTCCCAGCGCAATCGATGTGACGAGACACCACGCTGCGGCGATCGAAGGCCACAGTTCCCGCAACGCCACGTCGAAAACCGCGCGCAGCGGCGACGCGCCGAGCGTCAACGCGGCCTCGATAGGGCGGCGGTCCAGGTTCGCAATAGCCGGATAGAGCATCAGCGCGACGCGTGGAATCAGGTAGTACGCGTATGCGGCAACCAGACCCGCGGTCGTGTAGATGAGCGCGCCCACGCTGGCCGGGTCGGCGCCCAGCAGCGCAAAGACACTCGTGACGAATCCGGCGCGGCCGAACGCAAGAATGAAGCCGTACGCAATCACCAGACCGGAGAACGCCAACGGCACACCGAGCAACGCCAGCAACCAGCCGCGCCGCTGTGGCGGCTGTCCGGCGAGCACTGTTGCGAGCGGAAGCCCGACGGCCAGCGACACGGTGCCGGCCGCGAACGCCAGCAGCAGCGAGCGCGCTAGCGCGCTGACCACGAGCGGATCGTGCGCGAGGCGCACGAACGCCGCGCCGTGCTCTTCGCCGGCCGACACCAGCAACGCGCCGAGCGGCAACGCCAGGAAAAGGGCGAGCAGGAGTGCCGCGGGAACGACGCCGAAGCGGCGCACGAGCCCTACGTTCATCGAAGAGGTACGCATGTGCGGATCCTTACTTCGCGAGCGCGGCCTGCGTCCACAACTGGTCGATTTCCGCTTTTTTCGCCGCGGCCTTGACCACGTCGAGCGGGTGCACTTGTGGCACGTCGGGCATCTTCGCGCGGATGTCCGCCGACAGTTGCACGCCGGGTACGGCGGGGCGCACGTAGCCTTGCGCGAACAGGGCCTGACCGGCGTCGCTCATCACGAGATTCAGCCAGAGGCGCGCAGCGTTGGGATTCGGCCCGTTCTTCACGAGACTCATCGCATACGGCGCGGACACCGTGGCTTCCTTCGGAATCACGACCTCGACGGCGTCGCCCATTCCATCCGCGTATTTCGCCTTCAGGCCGTCGTTTTCGTAGCCGATCAGGATCGGGATTTCACCCTTGATGAACTTCGCGTACGGCGTGGTGCCTTCGACACGCAGCACGTTGCCCGCTTCACGCAGCTTGCCGAAGAAGTCGGCGCCGGGTTTCGGGTTGTCGACGCTGCCGCCGAACGCATAGGCCGCGGCGAGCACCGCGACCTGTCCCTGACCGGTAGAACGCGGATCGAGATAGACCACCGAGTTCTTGTACTCGGGCTTCAGCAGATCGGCCCAACCATGCGGCACGTCCTTGACGAGCTTGCGGTTGACCAGAAGGGCGATGTTCAGCGAATGAACCGTAAACCAGCGGCCATCGGCCTCGCGAAACACCGGCGGCAGCTTGTCGAAGTTGAGCGGCTTGAACGGCGCCACGACGTCCTTGCTGACCGCATCCAGCGCGGACCCCGCAAAGTAGTACGCGGTGTCGGCCTGCGGACGATGCCGCGATTTATCGAGCGTCACCACGGTCGCCGCCGAGCCGATGTCGTTGTAGGTGATCTCGACTTTCGGATAGCGCTTTTTGAATTCGGCGAACAGCGCCTTCCAGTTCGCCCATTCGGGGCCGGTATCGAACGACACCACGAGACCTTCGTCCGCGGCTTTCGCGTACAACGCGTCTTCTCCCGGATAAAGCGGCGCGTCCGGTGCCGCATGCGCCGCGCACGCGAACGTCAGTACCGACATTGCACCCACGACTCCGGCGAAACGACGGACGCGCAACAAACGACTAAGCCCTGCAAGCATTCTGGTTCTCCGTCAAACAAGGTGAATTAACAAAATCGACTGGCCTGCGCGGGCAGCACGCGCAGATGTTCGGGGGCGATGGCGACCGCGTGTTCGGCAAGCCGGCGCCCTTCGCACAGAAGCGGTTGTGACGCGGCTTCCGGAATGAAGTCGTAGCGGCAGGTCGCGCCGAAATAGCGCACTTCGGCGCGCTGGCCCGCTAACCGGTTGACGGCGTCCGCCGGCGGGTCGGGTTCCACGTGTTCGGGGCGGATCAACAGATCGACCGTGTCGCCGGCACGAAGCGCACCGGTATCGGCGCGCAGCAACGCAAAGGAGACATCCACCGTGCCGGGCGCGATCACACGTCCCGGCAATACGCTCGAATGACCGACGAAGCGTGCGACTTGCGCCGACACCGGCCGCTCGTACAAACGCTGCGGCGTATCGACCTGCAGCACGCGGCCGCCGTCGATGATGGCGACGCGATCGGCAAGACTCAGCGCTTCGTCCTGATCGTGCGTGACCAGCAACGTGGTGGCGCCGGTTGCGCGTTGCAGCGTGCGGATCTCGTCGCGTAACTGTTGACGGATGCCGGCGTCGAGCGCGGCAAGCGGTTCGTCGAGCAGCAGCACTTTCGGGTCGATCGCGAGCGCGCGTGCCAGCGCGACGCGCTGCTGCTGGCCGCCCGACAGCACGGTCGTACGCCGCTGCGCATGTTCCGCGAGCCCGACCCGTTCGAGCATCGCGAGCGCGCGAGCCCGGCGCTGCGCGGCATCGATGCCGCGCATCCGCAGCCCATACGCGACGTTGTCCAGCACATTCAGGTGCGGGAACAGCGCGTATTGCTGGAACACCATGCCGACCTCGCGACGCCACACCGGAACGCCCGCCACGTCGTGCCCATTGATCGCGATCCGGCCACGATAGCCGTCGAGCAGACCCGCGGTCAGCCGCAGGATCGTCGACTTGCCCGAACCGCTGCGGCCCATCACGGCGAGCAGTTCGCCGGGCGCGACCGACAGCGTGACGGCTTCGATGCCGTGTTGCGCGCCGGGATAAGTGAAGCTCACGTTTTCGAAATGGAGACTCATCGTTTTACTTCATCCGTTGAACGGTGTTGATCGATACGAGGGTCGCGATCAGCGCGAGGCAGATCAGCACCACGGTGGCCGCGCAGGCGAGGCCGGTTGCGCCGTAAAACGCCTGCAGCAGCACGACCGGATAGTTCCGGTAGCGAAAGCCGGCGATCAGGTTCGACACCTGGAATTCGCCGATCGACAGCGCGGCCACCATCACGAGTCCGGAGAACAGGCTTTGCCGCAGATTGGGCAGCACGACCGTCGTGAACTGGCGCAGCGGCGTTGCGCCGAGCGTCGCGGCGCACAGTTCGAGGCGTTCGATATCGAGGTGGCGCAGATCCGCGATCAGCGTCTGTGTGAGGTAGGGCAGCGTCAGTACGGTGTGAGCGGCGATCAGCAGCGGCAACGAGCCGAGCCACGGCAACGTGTCGGTGCTGAATAGGGCGATGTAGCCGAAACCCAGCGTCAGCGCGGGCACGCCCACCGGCGATAGCGCGATCAGCCGCGCCGTCAGCCCGCGCCCGGAGAGCGAGCGATGGTGCAATGCGTACGCGAGCGGCAGGCCGATCACGGCACTCGCGCAGCAGCACGCGAGTGCGACCATCAGGCTCACGCCGAAAGCGCGCCGGAAGCTCGTGTTGACGGCCAGATCCACGAACCAGTGCGCGGTGATGCCGGTCGGCAGCACGGTGTTGGTCCACGTCTCGCCGAACGCGCCGATCAGCAGAAGGGCGATCGGCAGCAGCATGTAGACCGAAAAGAGCACCGTCACGCATTGAAGCGCGAAGCGTCTGACAAACGTAAAGCGCGTGCTGCTGTGACGAGCGGGCACATGAGGCTGAACGACCGGTGCGGCAGGCGTTGGCATGCAAGCGTTCCTTGTTGAGGCGGACTGAAAGCTGCCACCCCTTGATTCGATGGGGTGAAAGCATTCGACTGGCTTGCAAGTGTGCGGATACGACATGGCGTCGTCATGAAAAAAACGTACAAAACACGCATTGCGCTGTGCGTATCCGGAACACTTCGACGCTAAAACCGATGAAACACCTCTACCCGAACATCGCCGAATTGCTCGCCTTTACGAGCTCGGCCAAACATCTGAACTTTTCCCGGGCCGCGCGGGAACTGGGTTTGACGCCGAGTGCGGTCAGCCGGCAGATTGCCAGTCTTGAAGATGCATTCGGCGTGCAGTTATTCATTCGGGACGGCCGCAATCTCGTGCTGACCCGGGCGGGCAGCCTGTATCTCGCGCGCGTGGTCAACCCGTTGCGCGATCTCGGCAACGCGTCGCTTGAACTGATGAGCGCCGCCGGACAAAGCGACGTGCTGACGATCGCGAGCGTGCCGACCTTCACGACCAAATGGCTGATTCCGCGCCTGCCGGAATTCTTGTCGAGTACGCCGGGACTGACGATCAGCTTCAGCCGGCATCTCGCGCACGGCGATCTGTTTCCGCCGGATCTCGACGCGGCGATTCGTTATGGCGACGGCAGTTGGGAAGGGGTGCAATGCGATTACATCGACGGGCGTACTTTCTTGTTGGTTTGCACGCCTGAGTGTCAGCAGCGTTATGGATTGAGCCGACCGCAAGATGCCGCGCGCGTGCCGCGCCTTCTGCATAGCCAGGCCGAACAGGTTTGGAGTCAGTGGGCCGAGTTCTACGAGGTGCGCGACATGCAGGTACTCGCAGGTCCGCGTTTCGAGCAGTATTCCGTCCTGATTCAGGCGGCTCAGGCGAGTCTGGGATTGGCGCTGATCCCCGCGTTTCTGGTGCGCGACAATCTCGCGGCCGGCACGCTCGTCGAGCCGCTCACGGCGCCGATCGACGTCAATCATGGGCATTACCTTTGTTATCCGCCGGAGCGTCTCGAGACGCAGCCGGGTTTGAAGCGCTTTCGCGAATGGATGCTGTCCGAGGTGTAAGCCGACGCGGGATCGAGGCCGCCGTGACTGCGGAAGGCGCATGGGTGAGCCGCGTTTCCTTAAGGTTTCCTTCAGCTTTGCTCCGTAGTATTTGCGCGATTGCTCGCTTGCCCGCGAGCAAATAGTTCCGACTGTTCCCAACCGGGAATCCGGGGCTCATCGCGTCAATCACAGGCTTGCTGGAGCATCCATGAAAACCCTGTTCTTGCAGGCGCCGTCGTACGACGGTTTCGACGGCGGCGCGGGTTCGCGCTATCAGGCCAAGCGTGAAGTCCGCTCGTTCTGGTATCCGACCTGGCTCGCGCAACCGGCGGCGCTCGTGCCCGATAGCCGCGTACTCGATGCCCCCGCCGACGGCTTATCCGTCGAAGCTTCGCTCGAGATCGCCGCGCACTACGATCTGGTGGTGATTCACACCAGCACACCGTCTTTTCCGACCGACGCGTTATTCGCCGAAGACCTGAAAAAGCGCAAGCCGTCGGTGCTGATCGGCATGGTCGGCGCGAAGGTGGCGGTCGATCCGCACAATTCGCTGATCGCTAGCGAAGCGATCGATTTCGTCTGCCGCGAAGAATTCGACTTTACCTGCCAGGAAGTTGCCGCGGGTCAACCCTTCGCCGGCATTAAGGGGCTGAGCTATCGCGCCGCGGACGGTTCGATCGAACACAACGAAGCGCGCCCGATCCTCGAAAACATGGACGAGTTGCCGTTCGTCGCGCCGGTGTACAAGCGCGATCTGACGATCGACAACTATTTCATCGGCTATCTGAAGCATCCGTATGTGTCGATCTACACGGGCCGCGGGTGCCGCTCGAAATGCACGTTCTGCCTGTGGCCGCAAACGGTGGGCGGCCATCGCTACCGCACGCGTTCTGTTGCGAACGTGCTAGAAGAAGTGAAGTGGATTCGCGACAACATGCCGGAAGTGAAAGAGATCATGTTCGACGACGACACCTTCACCGATTTCAAACCGCGCGTCGAAGAGATCGCCCGCGGGCTCGGGAAGCTGGGCGTGACGTGGTCGTGCAATGCCAAGGCGAACGTGCCGTATGCAACGCTGAAGATCATGAAGGAGAACGGCTTGCGCCTTCTGCTGGTCGGCTACGAATCGGGCGACGACCAGATCCTGCTGAACATCAAGAAAGGGTTGCGCACCGACATCGCTCGCCGTTTCAGCGAGGATTGCCGCAAGCTCGGCATCAAGATTCACGGCACCTTCATCCTCGGTCTGCCGGGCGAGACGCAGGAGACCATCCAGAAAACCATCGAGTACGCGAAGGAGATCAACCCGCACACGATCCAGGTATCGCTCGCCGCGCCCTATCCGGGCACGACGCTCTACAACCAGGCGGTGGAAAACGGCTGGCTCGAAGAGAACAAGGTGATCAACCTGGTCAGCAAGTCGGGAGTGCAGCTCGCCGCTATCGGCTATCCGCATCTGTCGCGCGACGAGATCTATCACCAGCTCGAGAACTTCTATAAGCGTTTCTATTTCCGGCCGTCGAAAATCTGGGAAATCCTGCGCGAGATGTTGACGAGCTGGGACATGATGAAGCGGCGCTTGCGTGAAGGCGTCGAATTCTTCCGGTTCCTGCGCGCGCACGAGGCATGAGCGCCATGCATCTGGCCGCCGTCACGCTCGCCTATGCGTGCGCGGCGGGCACGGTGTTGGGCGTCGGCTATACGATTCTGGCCGCTATGCTGATCGGGCGCTTCTTCGCTCGGGCGGTGTCCGAGCCGAGCAGTTTTCCGCCGGTCACGATCGTCAAACCGCTGCATGGCGACGAGTGGGCGTTGCTCGCGAACCTGTCGAGCTTTTGCCGGCAGGATTATCCGGGCGCGGTGCAATTCCTGTTCGGCGTGCACGACTCGAACGATCCGGCGCTGCAAACCGTCGACGACCTGCGGCGCCTGCATCCTGAAGCGGACATCAGCGTGGTTGCCGATGCGCGGCTTTATGGCCCGAACCGCAAGATCAGCAACATTATGAACATGCTGCCGCAAGCGCGGCACGACCTGCTGGTGTTCGCCGATAGCGACGTGAGCGTCGCGCCGGATTATCTGCGCAATGTGATCGGCGAATTGCAGAAGCCGGGCGTGGGTCTCGTCACCTGCGTGTATCGCGGACAACCCGATCCGGGCTTCTGGCCGCGCCTGTCGGCGAAGGCCACCAATTATCAGTTCCTGCCCGGCGTCGTCACCGGGCTGGCGCTCGGTCTCGCGCGTCCCTGTTTCGGACAGACCATTGCGATGCGGCGCGACACGCTCGAAAAAATCGGCGGCTTCACGCCGTTCGTCAGGCATCTGGCGGAAGATCATGCGATCGGCGAAGCGGTGCGGATGATCGGCGAAAAAGTGGTCATCCCGCCATTCACGATCGCGCATGCGTGTGTCGAGGCGAGCGCCGCGCAACTGATCGCGCACGAACTGCGCTGGAGCCGCACGATCCGCCGTATCGACCCGCTCGGCCATCTCGGCTCGGCCTTGATTCATCCGCTCGCGTTCGCGCTGCTGGCTGCAGTATTCTCGGGTGGCGCGCTGTGGTCGTGGGCGCTTGCGCTGGTCGCCATGAGCGCGCGCCTTGCGCTGAAACTGTTGTCCGATCGCGCGTTGCGGCAGCCTTATCGCGATCTGTGGCTGCTGCCGCTCTGGGATGTCGTGTCGTTTATGATTTTCGTCGCGAGCTTCTGGTCGTCGCGCGTGATCTGGCGAGGTTTCAGCTTCGATGTGGACGGCGACGGCCTGCTCTCGGCGGCGCAGGAAGAATGACGGTAAACGGCAGCGTGGGGCCGCAATGGTAGACAGTTCGGTTCAGACAACGCATGACGGCAACGGCGTGACCGCAAACGTCACGCACGCCGATCGGGTGGCGTCGCGATGAAACATCTTGGCCGTCTGGCCGCGCTGGCCGGTTTGCTGGTCTCGCTCTGGCTCGTCTGGCGCGACGACCCCGGCGCCGTGCTCGGCGCACTGCGCGCGGCGGGCATGGGGCTGCTTCTGGCGGCGCTCGCGCACGTATTGCCGATGTTCGCCAATGCGTGCGACTGGCGCTCACTGATCCGCGGCGCGAACCGGCCGGGCATCGTCAGGATGCTGCACCTGGTGTGGGTGCGCGAATCGGTGAACAGCATGTTGCCGGTGGCGCGGATCGGCGGCGAGCTCGTGTCGTTCCGGATGCTCAGGCGCTGGGGCGTACGCCCGTCGACGGCAGTAGGCAGTCTCGTCGTGGATATGCAACTCACCGTCATCAGCCAGTTGCTGTTCACGATGGTGGGCATCGGCTTCCTTTTCGCGCACGCGCAGTCCGGCACGTTGCGCGTCGCCGGACAACTCGCGTGGGGCGTGGTGGTGTTGACGCCATTGCTGGTCATGTTCGCGCTCGTGCAGCACGCCAGTCCGTTCGAGCGCATCACGCGCGGACTCAATCACATGACGAGCGGCAAGCTCGCCGCGCTCGTCGGACAGTCGGCGCAGATCGATCAGGCGATCAGGCTGATCTGGCGCCGGCGCGGGGTGGTGCTGCGCTATCTGTTTTTCTGGCAGCCGCTGCAGTGCTTCCTCACGTCGCTTGAAATCCTGCTCGCACTGCATTTTCTCGGCGCGCACGTGACGCTGGTCGAGGCGGTCGTGATCGAATCGCTGATCCAGGCGATCAGCAGCGCGGCCTTCTTCGTGCCCGGCGGCCTCGGCGTGCAGGAGGGCGGCTTCATTCTGATCGGTAGCGCATTCGGTCTCGATCCGTCCACCTGTCTGGCGCTAGCCGGCGCGAGGCGCATTCGCGATCTATTGATCTTCGTGCCGGGACTCGTAGCCTGGCAATTCGCCGAATCGTCGAACAGTATGACTAACCGGTTTTCAGCCGCCGTTCTGGACAGCTTCAGCATAAGCCGGAAACGATAGTTCGACTGCGAGCCCATGCCCGCCGATGCCCGCGCCGAGTTGCAGGTTCGCATCGAAGTGCTCCGCAATCCGCGCGACGATCGACAACCCCAACCCGCTGCCCGACGCCTGCGTGCCGGTTGCACGGAAAAACCGGTTCGTCAGGCGCGCGAGATCCCCGGGGGCGACACCGGGGCCGTCGTCACGCACGACGAGCCGCACGTGATCGTTTTTGTGGCTCACGATCACCTCGACATTGCCGCCCGCGCGCCCGTACTTGATCGCGTTATCGAGCAGGTTGTCGAGCATGATGCCGATCAGCGTGGGCTCCGCGTCGATCTCGGCTTGCAGGTCGCCCTGCAGGGTCACGCGCATGTCCTTGTGCTGCGCGTCGTGTTCGTTAGCCAGCAGCGCGTCTTTTGCGACAACGCCGAGCTTGATCGGCTCCGTGGACAGTTTCTCGTGCACGTCGAGACGCGCGAGCAGCAACAACTGCTCGGCGAGCCGCGCGCTGCGGTCCACGCCCTGCACGACGCGCTGCATCGCGAGTCGTTGCAACGCCTGGTCCGGTTCGGCCAACGCGACCTGGGCCTGCACCTTGATCGCGGCGAGCGGCGTCTTCAGTTCGTGCGCGGCGTCGGCAGTGAACGCGCGTTCGCGTTCGATCGAATGCCGCAGCCGCGACAGCACGAGGTTGATCGCGTCCACCAGCGGCCGGACTTCGGTCGGCGCGCGGCCGATGTCGACCGGTTCGAGCCGGTTGACGTCACGCATGCGGATCGCGCCGGAGAGCGTCTTGAGCGGCGCGAGGCTCCAGCCGATGCTCAGCCAGACGAGCAGCGCCAGCACCGGCAACGCGATCAGCGTAGGCCGCGCGATCCGGCTCGCGACGCCGCTGACCAGGTCGCTGCGCGTATTGGCCTGTTCGAATACGCGCACGCTGTGTCCCAGCGCGGTATCGCGCAATGTGAACGTGTGCCACATCTGGCCGCCGAGCATCATGTCCTCGGCGCCGCTCGCGGACGGAATCGGCAAATCCCATGCGTTGAGCGCATGCAGTTCGGGGCTGCCGGCCAGCACTTCGCCGCTCGGGCTGCGCACCTGGAAGAGGGCGTCGCGGGGCAGCGCGTCGTCGTCGTCGCTATCGTTGGCGCCGGGTTCGCCGGCTTTTTCTTCTTCGCGCACGTCGATGCGGGCTTTGGCGAGCGTGTTCAGGTTCGACTGATCCAGCAGCGCGAGGATCTGCGCGATCTCGGTCAAGCGGGCGCCCTCCCATTCGCCGACTTCGCGCTTGGCCTGGCGATAGCTCGACACCAGCGCAATGCCCCAGATCAGCACGATGCTGGCGAGAACCAGCAAGACGAGGCGCCGGCGAATCGATGCGGAGATCACGTTTTCTCCATCAGGTAGCCGACATTGCGCACGGTTCTGATCAATCGCGCACCGAGTTTTTTGCGCAGATTGGACACGTGTACCTCGATCGCATTGCTTTCGATTTCTTCCTGCCAGCCGTACAAACTCTCTTCGAGACTCGAGCGCGACTGCGGGATGCCGAGGTGAGTCAGCAGTTGCATCAGGATCGCCCATTCGCGGGAGGTCAGCGATACCCGCGTACCGCTCACGTCGACGGTTTGCGCGAGCGGGTTGATCGTCAGTTCCTGATAGCGGATCAAATCGACGCTGCGCCCTTGCGCGCGGCGCAGCAGTGCCCGGCAACGCGCGATCAGTTCGGTGAGGTCGAACGGCTTCACGAGGTAATCGTCGGCGCCCGCTTCGAGACCGCGGACGCGGTCCACGACCGTATCTCTCGCGGTCAGCACCAGCACCGGCAGGTCTTTGCCCGCGCTGCGCAAGCGCTTCAGGACATCCATGCCCGACAGGCTGGGCAATCCCAGATCGAGGACCACCAGCGCATAGCTGGTGGTGGCGAGCGCCAGGTCGGCCTTGTTCCCGTCGCGGGCCCAGTCGACCGTGAAACCGGCTTGACGCAGTCCGGCTTCGACACCGTCGCCGATCAGGTCGTCGTCTTCTACGAGGAGTACGCGCATGGGTTGCAGATTTCGTTTTTTGTTGCGGGGTGCCCCGGCATCCAACGATTGCCGGGCCGTAGTTTCGCAGTGTAACCATGCTGGCTGAAAAACGCCGTGGTGCTTAAGGTTTCCTTCAGCTTGCGTCGCTAGTATCGCTCCTCAACAGGTCACGAGACTACGCTATGAAAACGGTCACCGTCGACATGCTGCGAGCTCATCTGATGGCGGCGTCCGTCACGGCAATGGGGGCGGAAGTCGTCGTCTGCATCGCATTGCTGATCTCGCGTGTTTCCCAGCAAACCCTCAGTTCGCCGTCTTTCCGGCTGTTCGCGCTCGCGGTGATCGTCGTCGGCGTGATCGTGATCCGGCGCGTCGCACAGGCCGCGTTCGAGCTCGCCATTGCGGGCCGTCGTGTCGTGCCGTGCCTGTCGCCGCTGCGGCCCGCGCAGGTGCTGACCGATTGTCCGCGCAAACGGCTCGTGATTCTTCATCTGCGTTTGACAGGCACGCCGTTCGTGCTGGCCGAAGAGTAACGGACAAGTAACGGACGACTAACGGAAAAATAACGGAAGCTGACCGTGGCCCACGCATTGACCTTCTGCCAATGGGTTCTGCTGGCGGGCTGCGCAGCGGCCTCCCTGTACGCAATGCTGGCGGCCGTGGCCATGCCGTTCTTCAGCACGCGGGCGGCCGGCGCGGCGAGGCAAAGCGCGCATTCGTTTGCCGACGTCGGCGTGAGCGTACTCAAACCGCTCTGCGGCGCGGAGCCGCGGCTCTACGAAAACCTCCGGACTTTCTGCGATCAGCGGCACGGCCGTTTCCAGCTGGTGCTCGGCGTGTCCACGCCGGACGACGCGGCGATCCCCGTGGTGCGCCGGTTGCAGGCCGCCTATCCGTGGCACGATATCGAACTGGCCGTCGATACACGCGTGCACGGCAGCAACCTCAAGGTGAGTAATCTGATCAATATGGCGGAGCGCGCGCGTCACGAGGTGATCGTGATTGCCGACAGCGACATTGCCGTCGATCCCGATTATCTCGACACCGTTGCCGCGCCGCTCGCCGACCGGACCATCGGCATCGTCACCTGTCTTTACGTGGCGAAGGGCGTGGGCGGTTTCTGGCCGCGCATCGGTGCGCTGTTCATCAACGAATGGTTCGCGCCGTCGGTGCGCGTCGCGCACGCGGCCGGTTCGCGTCGTTTCGGGTTCGGCGCGACACTCGCTCTGCGTCGCACGACACTCGCGCGGATCGGCGGCTTCGACGCGCTGAAAAACTGTCTCGCCGACGACTACTGGCTCGCCGAGCACGTACGCGCGCTCGGATTACGCACCGTGCTCTCCCGGGTCATCGTCGCGACCGACGTGATCGAGCCGGACTTCTCGGCGCTATGGCAGCGGGAAACGCGCTGGTTGCGCACGATCCGTTCGCTGAACCCGCTGGGCTTTGCCTTTCTGTTCGTGACCTTCACGTCGCCGTGGCTGCTGGCGGGCGCGTGGCTGGCCGGCAACCTGTCGGCGGGCGCGCCCGACGATCTGCATCGATGGACTGCCTATGCAAGTGCCGCAAGCGCGGCGGCCGGCTGCGCCGCGCGCGTGCTGTTGCATGCGCGGGCCGCACGGCACCGGCGTACATTCTGGGTGGATTTGCCGCTCGTGCCGTTGCGCGATACGTTGCTGGCCTTGCAGTGGTTCGCATCCGCATTCGGCTCGCATGTCGTGTGGCGCGGCGCCCGCGTGCCGGTGAGTTCCGCAGGGGCCGGCGCGGAACGGGCCGCGATGGATGCGATGGAGATATCGGATGGCGGTTAAAGCATCCGGCCTGATTATCACGGCCGACGATTTCGGCCTGCATCCACGGGTCAATCAGGCGGTCGAGCGCGCTCACCGGCACGGCGTATTGACGGCCGCGAGTCTGATGGTCGGCGCACCGGCCGCGGACGATGCCGTGGAGCGGGCCCAGGCGATGCCGCGCCTGCGGGTGGGTCTGCATCTGGTGCTGGCCGATGGCGAAGCCGTGATGACGCGCGCCGCGATTCCGGCGTTGCTCGACGAAGAAGGACGGTTCGGCGACAACATGGTGCGCGACGGCGTCAGGTTTTTCTTTCTGCCGCATGTGCGCAGGCAGTTGGCATCCGAGATCCGCGCGCAGTTCGACGCGTTTGCAAAGACGGGGTTGCCGCTCGATCACGTCAACGCGCACAAGCATTTTCATTTGCATCCGACCGTGCTCGGACTGATCGTGGATATCGGCCGCGACTACGGAATGCGAGCGATACGGTTGCCGTACGAAGTCGGCACGCCCGTATGGCTGAGGCCCTGGATCGCGATGGTGCGCGCCCGGCTCAATCGTGAAGGCATTGCGTATAACGATTATGTGGTGGGCATTGCGAGGAGCGGCCAGATGGATGAGGCGGCGATGTTGGCCGCCATCCAGCATTTACCGCATGGGGTGAGCGAAATTTATTGTCATCCGGCGGTGGAGGGGAATGCACCGTTAAGCCGTGGCATGCAGTTTTATCGCCACGCGGATGAACTGGATGCGCTGATGTCGCCGCGCGTGGAGGCCGCTATTCGTGCCGCCGGCGTGAGCGTCGGCGGATTTTCAGACGTGCTTCATCTGCCGCGGCGCTCGTCCGCGCTCGTCGTTCGCTGAGCGCGTTGTCCAGTCGATCACGCGGCGGGTGCGACCGACGCGCCGGCAATCCCATGCCGCTCCAGCGCGGCGGAAACGAAACCACTCGTTTTCATCGCTTCGACAAACCGTTGCAATGCCGTGGCCGCCGCGAGGCCGCGCGACTTCGGCGTGCCCATCGCCTGCTGGATGACCATGAATCGTTCATCGAGCAGCCGCAGCCCGGAGAACCTGCTCGCGTCCGACTCGAGTTGCTGTTTCACGCCGGCCGCCACTTCGAGATTCTGCTCGATAAAAGTTTGAACGACGGCCGGCGAAGTGGGCGCACGGACGATTTGCGCGGTTTTGATCTCTCGCGTCAGAAACAGGTCGTACGCGCTGCCTTTGCCCACCGCCACCCGGTTGTGCGGCTGGTCCACATCCTGGTTGCGGGTAATCGGCGAGTCGTCGCGAACGAGGTAGAAGCCCTCGATCAGCACATAAGGCGCGGTAAAGGAAATGGCCTGCGCGCGGAGAGGATCGACGGCAAAAAAGCCGATGTCGGCGCGTTCGTCGCTGACGGCCTCGACGGATTTGCCCGCCGTATCGAACGCCACCAGTTCCAGATCGACCGACAGACGTTCGGCAAAAGCGCGCGCCAGATCGACGGATACGCCGCAAGGCTCGCCCGAAACCGGGTCGCGCTTCGCGAGGACCGGATTGCCCAGGTTGATCGACGCTCGCAGCTTGCCGGTGGGCGTGAAGGCGGTGACAACGGATGGATCGAGAGTCATGGTTGGTCCGATTCGGCCGCGCTCGGCGAAGCACGGCTCAAGGTTTAAGAATGCCGCTGATGCGGGTCAACGCATCCAGCGTATGCAACAGATGCCGGCGGAGTTCCTCCGACGCTTCTTCGTTTCGCTCGCGCTTCAGCAGATCGAGAACATGCAGATGCTGCTTGCAGTGTTCGACATAACGTTCGCGATGTTGCATCGACCGATACGAAAGGAGCCGGCGAACCCGGTTGACCCGCTTTATCGTGTCGATGAAAAAACTGTTGCCCGATGCTTCCACAAGCGATTCATGAAAGCGCACGCCGCGCTCGTGCAACTGGTCTGCGGTGTCGGTTTCGATCCCGCCGGCAAGCAGATGAAGCTCGACTGCACGACAGCGTTCGAGAATCTTCGGATCGAGCCGGTAGCCGGGTTCGAGCAGCGCCGCGGGCTCCAGCGCGAGTCGTAGCCGATACGATTGCAGGAGACTGTCCGGTGTGGTCAGCATCGGCGAGAACGCCCAGCCATAACCGGGCTTACGCTCGGCCCAGCCTTCTTTCGCGATGCGCCCGAGCACGGCGGTGAGTTGCGCGCTCGTGAGGCCGTAGCGATGGCGAATCAACTGCTCGGAGAATTCGTTGGGAAGCTCGCCTTTCAGCAGGTCGTCGGCGATCTGGAAATACACGCGGGTGATCACATCGGTTTCACCCAGACCGAGTTCGTCGACGACATCCGAAAGCGATTCGAGCACCGGCTTCGCAACGAAGAAACCGCGATTCTTCTCGCGCGTGAGGACGCCTTTTTCGTGCAGCAGTAAAAGCGCTTCATTGACCGGGGAACGCGATACCCGTAGACGGTCGGCCAGCATCTGCGCGGGCAGGTGACTGCCGACCTCCATGCCTTCGGTCTTGATCAGCTCGACAATCTGGGTCGCGATGGAACGGTCGATCATAAAATTTCTGCGTGTCTTTGGCTCGGGAGCGGACGCGTCTTCACGCCTGCTGCGCGGCCAACGTCTTTTTCAGTATCAGTGGAATGACTCCGCCGGAGCGCAACAACCGACATTCCAGTTGCGTCTCGACCGCCGCGGTTGCGTCGACGGGCTGTACTCGCCCATCCGCACGAACGATGCGTACCGCAACCTTGCATCTCGGCGACAGGCAATCCGCTGGCGCATCGACTTCGAGCTTATCACCGGGTTGCAGATCGAGCGTATCCGGGTGGGTGCCCTCGGCGAAGCGCAGCGGCAAAATGCCCATTCCGATCAGGTTGGAACGGTGAATGCGCTCGAAGCTCGCCGCCAGCACCGCGCGGATGCCCAGCAATCGTTGCCCCTTGGCCGCCCAGTCACGCGACGAGCCGGTGCCGTAGCGCTCGCCGGCGACGAGTACCACTGCATCGCCGTTCTCACGATAGCGGTTCGCTGCTTCGAAGATCGGCAGTACCTCGCCGCTCGGCACGTGCAGTGTGTGCGCGACCGGCATGCCCGGTCGCAACCGGTTCACCAGCGTGCGGTTGTAGAACGCGGCGCGCACCATCACTTCCCAGTTGCCGCGGCGCGACGCAAAGACGTTGAGGTCGTCGCGATCGTCGCCGCGGGACACCAGAAAGTCCGCGACGAGGCTGTCTTTCGGAATGCCGCTAGCCGGTGAAATATGGTCGGTGGTTACGTCGTCGCCGAGGACGAGCAGCGGATACGCGCTGTATTGCCCGAGCTGACTGCCTTCGTCTAACGATGCGAACGGCGGCCGACGCAGCGCAGTGGATGCCGGCTGCCACGGAAACTGCGCGCTCGACGGCGCGTCGAGTTCATGCCATGCCGGGTTCTGGCTCGCGAGCGCAAAAGCACGCGGGTAGTCGAGCGGATCGGCGGCGGCTTGCACGAGCTCGGCGACTTCGTCGTTCGTCGGCCAGAGATCGCGCAGATAAACCGGTTTTCCGTCAGGCGTCTGCTGGATCGCAGTGCGGCTCAGATCGGCCTCGGCATTTCCCGCGAGCGCGAAAGCAACGACGAGCGGCGGCGACATGATGAAGCCGAGGTCCATGTCGGGATGGATGCGCCCGGCGAAATTGCGGTTGCCCGACAGCATCGCGACGGGATAGATCGAATGGTCCGCCATGGCGTCGCGGACGGGCGTGGTCAGCGGACCCGAGTTGCCGATGCAGGTCGTGCAACCGTACCCGACGATATCGAATCCGACCGACGACAGGTCGTCGACGAGACCCGCGCGCTCCAGATAAGCGGCCGCGGCAGGCGAGCCGGGGCCGAGCGACGTCTTGATCCACGCCGGCACTTTCAACCCGAGCGCGCGCGCTTTGCGGGCGACCAGTCCGGCGGCGATCAGCAACGCAGGGTCGGACGTATTCGTGCAACTGGTGATCGCCGCGATCGCGACCGGGTGCTTCGGCATCGACGCGTGGGGCCGCGCGGGTTCGAAAGCGAGCTTCGCCAGCGCGGACGATGTCTGCGAATAGTCGAGCAGGTCTTGCGGACGACGCGGTCCGGCCACATGCATGCCGATACGGGCGAGGTCGATTTCGAGCGTCTTCGTGTAACGCGGTTTGTTCGCGGGATCGAACCAGAGGCCGGCCTGTTTCGTGAACGCTTCCACGAGCTTGACTGCTTGCGCGCTCCGGTGGGTCGAACGCAGGTAGGCGAGCGTGTGCCGGTCGACGGGAAAGAAGCCGGAGGATGCACCGTACTCCGGTGCCATGTTCGCGACGACTGCACGCTCGCTCGCCGTCAGCACCGCGACACCCGGCCCATAAAATTCGACGAACTCGCCGGAGACGCCCAGTTCGCGAAGCCGGTGCGTGACGGTCAGCGCGAGGTCGGTGGCGAGTACGCCCGGCCGCAACGCGCCGGTGAGATAAACGCCGATCACGTCCGGAATGCGCTGCATGACAGGCATGCCGAACATGACCGTCTGCGCTTCCAGACCGCCGACGCCCCAGCCGAGCACGCCGATGCCGTTGATCATCGGCGTGTGGCTGTCCGTTCCGATCAGCGTGTCGGGCACGGCCCATGGTTCGCCGTCGCGCTCGATCGCCGACACGACCGTCGCAAGCTGCTCCAGGTTGATCGTATGCATGATCCCGGTGCCCGGCGGATGAATCCGCACCCCCGTTAGCGCTTTCGACGCCCAGCGCAGAAACCGGTAGCGCTCCGCGTTGCGGCGCAGTTCCAGTTGCAGATTGAGCGGCGCGGCATCCGGTTGGGCGAAATACTCGACAGCCAGCGAGTGATCGACCGACGAGTCCACCGGCAGCACCGGATTGAGTGCGGCGGGATCGGCGCCCGCTTCGGCGAGCGCATCCCGCATGCCGGCTATATCGACGAGCGCAGGGGTGCTGGTCGTGTCGTGCATCAGCACACGATTCGGCTGGAACGCGATCTCGGCTTCACTGGTCGCGTGGGTGGTCCATGCAAGGATGGCGTCGACAGCTTGCTGCCGTTCCTCACCCTCGGTGTTGCGGATGACGTTTTCCAGCAGCAGGCGCAGCACGACCGGCAGTTCGCGCAACGTGTCCCCGAACAGGCCGGGCAGGTCGACGAACCGAAAACTGACGTCGTCGACCGTCAATCGGGCTTCTGTGGGGGCGTAGGTGGATTTCATCACCGTATTTTTGCACTTTTCAACGCAAAAATGCAATAAGGCGAAAAAATTCAGATCGACGCGACCTTGCAGGACGGCTCGCACTGCGCACTTCATGACGCCCATGCTGGTCGCGACGCTAAGATGCATCACGACGCGCGCACATGCGCTTTTTGCTGACTACACGAACACACGAAACACGAACACACGAAAGGAACGGACCCATGACCCAACTATTCGATCTGAGCGGCCGCACCGCGCTCGTCACCGGCTCGGCCCGCGGCATTGGCTATGCGTTGGCGGAGGGCCTGGCGGCGGCCGGCGCCAGCGTCGTGCTCAACGGCACGCGCGCGGAAAGCGTCGCGGAAGCAGTCGGCAAACTCTCCGGCAAGGGCTACGAAGTGCAAGGCCGCGCGTTCGACGTGACCGACGAAGTCGCGGTCGCCGACGCGTTCGCGCAATGGGACAAGGACGGCGTGCAGATCGACATCGTCGTGAACAACGCGGGGATCCAGTTTCGCAAGCCGCTCGTCGAGCTTGAACTGGGCGACTGGCAACGCGTGATCGACACCAATCTGACGAGCGCCTTCATCGTCGCGAAGCAGGCCGCGCGCCGCATGATCGCGCGGGGCAACGGCGGCAAGATCATCAACATCGGCTCGCTGACCAGCGAAGCCGCGCGCGCGACGATAGGCGCCTACACGACCGCGAAAGGCGGCATCAAGATGCTGACTCGCGCGATGAGCGCCGAATGGGCCGCCCATGACATTCAGGCGAACGCGATCGGCCCAGGCTACATCCTGACCGACATGAACAAGCCGCTGATCGAAAACGCCGCCTTCGACGCATGGGTGAAAAGCAGCAACCCTTCGCAACGCTGGGGCAAACCGGAAGAACTCGTCGGCACGGCGGTGTATCTCGCGTCGCCTGCGTCGAGCTATGTGAACGGTCAGATCATCTATGTGGACGGCGGCTGGCTGGCGGTGCTTTGAAGCGGTGTTCTGAAGCGGTGCTTTGAAGCCATCGGCGTCTTATTTGGTTATCTTC
Source organism: Paraburkholderia xenovorans (assembly GCF_046030735.1). Lineage (GTDB taxonomy): Bacteria > Pseudomonadota > Gammaproteobacteria > Burkholderiales > Burkholderiaceae > Paraburkholderia > Paraburkholderia xenovorans_A. Next base: position 85,727 of record NZ_JAQQBV010000025.1, on the reverse strand, counting down.
CTATCGAAGACAAGCATTGCACCAATCCGCATTTCATATGCGGCATAACTTGATTAAGATCAAGCACTCGGACCGGCAGAGGCTCAACAACGGATCCGTTATTGCTCGGATCATGGCTAACCACACAGATTCCCCTCAACTGATCGTCTTGCCCGAACGCGAGCTCAAGCCGCTTTCGATACGCGCAAAGGCCATCGTGTTCGCCGATCCGGCTTCGCACGCCGTGCTGCGTTTCGTGGAGCAGATCGGCCCTAGCCAGGCGCCCGTGCTCATTCTCGGCGAGACCGGCACCGGCAAGGAGCTGGTGGCGCGGCACATTCATCACGTCAGCAAGCGCAAGGGTGCGTTCGTCGCGGTCAATTGCAGTGCGATCAGTCAGCAGCTCGCGGAAAGCGAGCTGTTCGGCCACGAAGCCGGCGCGTTCACCGGCGCGCAGGGTCGCCGCGCAGGCTATTTCGAAGAAGCACACGAAGGCACGATCTTTCTCGACGAGATCGGCGATCTGCCCGCCGCGTTGCAGGCGAAGCTGCTGCGTGTGTTGCAGGAAGGCGAGGTGACGCGCGTGGGCGCGACACGCGGACGTCCGATCGACGTGCGTGTGGTTGCCGCGACCAACGTCGATCTCGAACAGGCGGTGCTGGCCGGCAACTTCCGCATGGATCTCTTCTACCGGATCAATATCGCACCCGTGCGCGTGCCGCCGTTGCGCGAGCGTCCGCAGGACATCCTGCCGCTTGCCGAGCATTTCCGCGCGCACTACTGCGCGCAGTTGCGCCGCGCGCAGCCGATGCTGTCGGAGTCCGCCGCGCAGGCGTTGCTCGCGTATCCGTGGCCGGGCAACATCCGCGAACTGGAGAACGTGATCCATCTCGCGCTGCTCGTGTCGAACGGCAACCTGATTCGCGTCGAACACCTGAAATTCTCCGAAGCGCTCGCGGGCTACGCGCGCGTCGAGGAGTCGGCCACGGCGCTGCCGCAGGATGAAATCCGCTCGGGCGTACAGCGTCTGTTTCGTGCGCCGGGCGAGAGCCTGCTGCGCGATATCGAGGAGCTCGTCGTGGGCGAGGCGTTCGAGCATTGCCGTTTCAGCCAGGTGCGCACGGCGGCGTTGCTCGGCGTCACGCGCAACACCATGCGCACGCTGCTCGCGCGCTACGGGCTGCTGCACAAGCCGCGCGCCGAGTCGTCACTCGAGGACTAGGTAGCACGCCGCGCGTTTTTTCTTGCCACGGCCGGTCTCAGAACGGGCTCAAGCTCAGGCTCAGGCACGCGCGAGCAGCGCGCGCACGCGCGGCAGCACGTGTTCACCCACGCGCGGCGCTTCCTCCAGATTCGGATACGACGACAGCAGAAAGCTTTCGATGCCGATCGCGCGGTATTCGTCGAGCCGTGCGGCCACCTGGTCGTAACTGCCGACGAGCGCGGTGCCCGCGCCGCCGCGTATCAGTCCGATCCCGGCCCACAGATTCGGCGACACTTCGAGCTCACGCAACGTGCGAAACGCACCGCGGCTCAGCGCGGTTTGCCGGCGCTGGCCGACCGACTCGTATTCGTCGAGCTGGCGTTGCGCGTCCACGTAGGTCCGGTCCGAGATCCCACTTAGCAACTCGTCCGCGCGCGCCCAGGCGGCGCGTTCGGTTGCGGCCGCAATCACATGCACACGCAGGCCGAAGCGGATCGGGCGCGCGTGCATCGCGGCGAGCGCGCGCAGACGCGCGACGCGTTCGCGCACCGCATAGGGCGGCTCGCCCCACAGCAGATAGGTGTCGGCCTGGCTCGCGGCCACCTGCTCGGCGAGTGCGGACGAACCGCCGAGATACAGCGCGGGCGCAGGGGAGAGCGGCACGCCCGGATGCGCGGGCGTCAGCGTGTAGTGACGTCCGGCGACGCTGTGTCCCGCGCCCTGCCAGAGCCGTCGCAGCACGCGCAGGCATTCGGAGGTGCGCTGGTAGCGTGCGTCGTGATCGAGAAAATCGCCGAGCGCGCGCTGTTCGTAGGCGCTCGATCCGGTCGCCGCGAACAGACGCAGACGGCCGCCGCTGATGCGCTGAAGCGCCGCTGCTTTTTGCGCAATCTGCTCGGGCTGTTCGAGCCCCGGCCGGAACGTGACGATGAATGCGAGGCGCTGCGTCGCGCACGCGAGTTGCGCGCCGACCAGCCAGGGGTCCTCGAAACCGGCCGCGGTCGGCAGCAGCAGGCTGTCGAAGCCCGCCTCTTCGGCGGAGCCCGCCACGCGGCGCAGGTAGTCCGGCGTGGCCGGACGAAAGTCGTGCAGATACGTGGGTGGACGCGGCAAACCGCTATTCGCGAGGTGCGGTCCGTCGCCGTTGGTCGGCGCGAACCAGCTGAAGTCGATGGGCATCAGGTATGCGGTCTACGAGAGGTTGGCAACGGGACGTCGAACGTGCGCACGTGGCGCAACCGGTCGTGCGGCGCGGGCGCGCGCAGCCCGCGCGCGCGATAGGCGCGCTCGATGGCCGCGTGCAGTTCGGGGCCGGCATGTGTGGGTTCGATCAGTCCGTCGCAGTAGGGCGCGAGAACCCGGCGCGGCGGCACGGGCGTGCTCGTCGCCGGCACGGACCAGTAGAGTGGCGGACGTTGCCGCGTCAGATCGGGCAGCCGTCCGTTCTCCACGCGAAAGTACACGCCGCGATGCTGGAGCGGCTCGGGCGACGACCATAGCGCGCGCAGTATCGAGACGAACTCGACGCTGCGTACGAGCCGCTGGTCGCGGTTGAGCTGCGCGGTCTCGCTGCTGCTCGCGTCGACGCCGGGGGTGTCGGTTTCGCATGCCAGCAACGCGCGTCCGCCGCTCAGCGACTGCAGGCTCTGCGCGAGATGCGCGGCGGCGACGGGCAACAGCGCGCCCGCCTGCAGCGTCACCATCACGCGGACCTCGGGCAACGCCGCGACGAGCACGGCGGCCACGATCCACGGGTCGGGCACCGCGCTGCCGGCCGGCAGCAGAACCGCGTCACAACCGGCGGCGAGCCCCGCTTCGGCGAGCGCGATCCAGTCGGCGGCGGGGTCGGGCCGCGCGTCGTTCGCCGACACGTCGAGACGCAACAGCGTGCGCAACGGCGGACAGTGCAGCGAGTCCGAAGAAAGATCCGACCGCGGACAGTCGCCGCTCATTGCGCGTGGCGCGCGGGCCGCCAGCCCAGCGCGGGTGCGATGGTTTCGGCGATCGTGCGCAGGCGGCGCAGCGTGTCGTCGAGCGTCGAGCTTTCCGACTGCACGACCGGCAGGAAGTAGCTCGCGAAAGGGAACAGCGCGGGATCGTCGCGCAGGCTCGCGATCACTTCTTCCGGATGGCCATGATGGACGTTCAGGAGCCGCAGGATCTGCTCGGGTTCGGTCACGCCTGTATGCCCCGTCGCGGCGAGCCACGGAATGTGACGCACGACATCGGGCGCGAGTTCGGCGAGCGCGGTGCGCCGGTCGGCAGCGGGAAACACCGCGCGCACGACGCCGATGCGCGGCGCGTCGGTGCTTGTGCCTGTGTTCGTGTTCGCAGCGGCGCGCGAGTGCCACGCGTCGAGATAAGCGTTCGCGAGCGGCAACTGCACGGTGCGTGGATCGTGCACGGCGGTGCCGAGCAGCAGGCCGTTGCCGTGGTGAGCCGCGAGGCGCGCCCCAGGTGCCGTCGAGTGCGAGTGCCACAGTCGTGTGCGCAAGCCGGGCGCGGGCGGCTGCAGCGTGAGCGGCGGCGCGCCTTCTGCGGTGCTGCCGAGCGGCGCGCCGGAAAGCGCATGCTGAAGCCGTTCCAGCGCGGTTTCGAAGCGCGCCTGGCGCGACTCGGCGGGCACGCCGAACGCCGCGAACGCATCGAGGTTCGCACCGCCGCTGCCGAGTCCGAGCTGCACGCGGCCGCCCGCGAGCGCGTCGAGCACTGCGGCGTCTTCGGCGAGCCGCAGTGGGTCTTCGAGCGGCAGCGTGACGATGCCGGTACCGAGCTCGATATGACGCGTGCGCTGCGCAACCGACGCAAGCAGCACGAGCGGCGAAGGCAGCCGGCCGTATTCGGCGCGAAAGTGATGCTGCGCGATGAAGCCGCCGTCGAAGCCGAGCTCCTCGGCTGCCACGAACAGCGTTTCCAGATCCGCATAGACGCGCCGCGCGTCGCCGGTGCCGTGCACGTGCGTCAGAAAGCCGAGCCGGAACGGGCGCGGCGCCGATGAAGCGGAAGAAGGCGTTGGGGTCATGAGTGTCCTGATCAAAGCGTAAGAGGAGGCGACGCAGAAGAAGGCGACCAGCCGAGCGCGGGCGCGATCGTGCGCGCTACCGTTTCGAGCCGCTGCAACGCGTCATCGAGCGAGGTGCTGAAGGTCTGCACCTGGACCACGAGATCGGTGATGCCCTCGCGCGCGGGATCGTCGCGCAGTGCTGCGACGATCGCGTCGGGTGCGCCGCGCAGCACGCCGAACTGGTCCAGCAGGCGCGCGACGTCCGCCTGCTGCGGCGCCGGCGCGCCGTGCGCCTGAGCGAGACGCGCCGCGTAGTTCAGGATGTCGGGCGCGAGCTGCGCGTCGACGCGCGCGGTGTCGGCGCCCGGAATGACCGCGCGCACGAGCGCAATGCGCGGCGCGTGTGCTTCGGTCCACGCGCGGCGATAGCGCGCGATGAGCGCGGCCTCGCCGTGCTGCGCCGAGCGCGCGACGATCAGACCATGGCCGTTGCGCGCGACCGCTTCGACGCCGCTCGTCGCTTGCCAGATGCGCGCCGAAAGGGTCGGCGCGGGCGGCTGCAATGTCGCGCCGGCTTCGCCGAGCGGCACACCGTCGAACGCGTCGCGTAGTGCGGCGAGCGCATTGGCCTGGTCGATGGCGCGCGCATCGAACGTGCGGCCGAAGACATCGAACACGTCCGGCTCGAACCCGGCGCCGAAACCCAACTGGAGACGACCTGCCGACAACGCGTCGAGCACGGCCGCGTCTTCGGCCACGCGCAGCGGCGTTTCGAGCGGCAGCACGATCACGCCGGTGCCGAGCGCAATGCGGCTCGTGCGACGCGACGCGGCCGCGAGCAGCACGAGCGGCGAGGGGAGGCGCCCCGTTTCGCGTCCGAAGTGATGTTGCGCGACCCATGCCGAATCGAAGCCGAGTGCTTCGGCGGCCTCGATCAGCGCGAGCGTGTTGTGGAGCACGCGCGGCGACGCATCGGGCGCGTACACGCGTGTGAGCACGCCAAGGCGAAGACGTTGTGTCATGGCGCCTCCGCACTCACGGGTCCGGTCACGTCGCCACGCACCGTGGACGGCCGCCTGACGAAAGCCGGACGCGGCAAGCCGAGCTGGTCGCGCAGCGTCGGTCCTTCGTACTCGGTACGAAACAGGCCGCGCCGCTGCAGTTCGGGCACGACGAGTTCGACGAAGTCGTCGAGGCCGCCCGGCGCCCACGCGAACGCGACGTTGAAGCCGTCGGCGCCATAGGTCTCGAACCATTCCTCGAAGCGATCGGCGATGGTCTTCGGCGTGCCTGTCACGACGCCTGCGCTCGCGAAGCGCTCATAGAGCTGCCGGATCGTCAGGTTCTCGCGGCGCGCGAGATCGACGATGCCCTGCTGGCGGCTCTTGCTGCGGTTGCTCGGCGGCAGATCGGGCAGCGGGCCGTCGAGCGGATAGCCTGAAAGATCGAAGTCGCCCGCGTTGTCGGCGAGCAGGCGCAGGCCGAGCACCGGATCGATCAGTGCCTGCAACTCGCGCAGCTTGTCGCGTGCGTCGGCCTCGCTCGCACCGACGATCGGCATCACGCCTGGCAGGATCTTCAGATGGTCCGGCTGGCGGCCGTAACGCGCGAGACGTGCCTTGACGTCGGAGTAGAACGCGCGCGCGTCCTCGAGACGATGCTGCGCGGTGAAGATCACTTCGGCGCAACGCGCCGCGAGTTCGCGGCCCGCCTCCGACGACCCGGCCTGCACGAGCACCGGATGACCCTGCGGCGAACGCGCGACGTTCAGCGGCCCGCGCACGCGAAAGTGCGTGCCCTGGTGATTGAGCACGTGCAGCTTCTCGTGATCGAAGTGCAGCCCAGCGGCTTTGTCTTCGATGAACGCGTCGTCCTCCCAGCTATCCCAGAGTCCGGCGACCACCTCGCGGAATTCGTCGGCACGCGCGTAGCGCTGCGCGTGCGCGAGATGCGTGTCGGCGCCGAAGTTCGCCGCTTCGTCGGGCACGACGGAGGTGACCAGATTCCAGCCCGCGCGTCCGCCGCTCAAGTGATCGAGCGACGCGAACTTGCGCGCGATGTGATACGGCGCGTTGTAGGTCGTCGTGGCCGTCGCGATCAGGCCGATGCGTTCGGTGACGGCTGCGAGCGCGGCGAGCAGCGTCAGCGGCTCGAAGGTGTCGGCGCGCGCGCTGCGCCGCAGCGAGTCGATGTGGCTGCCCTGGGTCGCCACCACGTCGGCGATGAACAGCGCGTCGAGCTTGCCGCGCTCGGCGGTCTGCGCCATGCGCCGGTAGTGTGCGAAATCGCGGTTGCCGTTAGGCGCCGCCTGCGGATGCCGCCAGCCGACGACATGACTACCGGTTCCATACAGCAGCGCGTTCAGCTTCAACTTGTCGGGGCGGCGTGGCATGGCGCTCTCCTCCTGTCAGTAGGTGTAAGTCACGCGCACACCGAGCGTGCGCGGCTCGCCTGCGGCGGCCACGTTGGTGCCGGGCAGGAAGAAGTTCTTCGTCAGGTCGTACTGGCGGTTGAACAGGTTGCGCGCCCACAGCGAGACGTCCCAGTGACGGTCCGGCGTCGACAGCGTCACGCTCGCATTGAAGAGCCAGTAGCCATCCACGGTGTAGTTCGGACCGAGCAGCAACTCCTGCGAGTACGCGTTGCGGTAGCTGTAGTTGGTTTCCGCGCGCAGCCGGTAGCCGCCCACGAAGAAGCCATACGCGACCTGACCGCCGTAGCTCAGGCGCGGAAAGCTCAGCGACGTGCCGTTGTAGTCGGTGAACACGTTGTGTCCCGCGGCCGCCGACGCGACCGTGTCGTACGTGACGAACGGCGACGTGTACTTGCCTTCCTTGTAGCCGACGTACTGCGAGATCTCGAGCCCGCGGATCGGCTGCCAGTTCACCTCGGTCTCGAGGCCGTCGATGCGCGAGCGCGGCGCATTGACGAAGGTGCCGATCAGCGACTGCGAGTTCGGATCGAACGTGGCCGACAGCACCTGCTGGTCGCGATAGTCGTAGTGGAACGCGGACAGATTCCAGCGCAGCGAGCGCGTGAGATCGGTCTTGAAGCCGGCCTCGTACGCGGTCAGCGTTTCCGGCTGGAACGGCGCGAGCGCGTCCGAGCTCCCCGTGTTGTGAGCGGTGAAGCCGCCCGACTTGTAGCCGCGGCTGATCGTCGCGTAGAGCAGCGTGGTGGGCGCGAGATCGAATTCGAGGCCGACCTTGCCCGACGTGCCGTTCGACGTGAGCGTCTGGTTGGCCGCACCCGCCGCGAATCCCGCGAACGGTGTGAACGCGGGCGACAGCGTGCCGGACTCGAAGTCCTGCAATTCGCGACGCTCGTGCTCCTGGCGCACCCCGACGATGCCGCGCAGGCGGCTCGTGATGTCGTAAGTCGCCTGGCCGTACGCGCCGAGCGTATCGACCGACTGGCGATAGCTCGTCAACGCGACGAAGCCGAGCCGGTCCGAGAAGTCGGAATAGAACTTCTCGTTGAGGTCGTCGTGCGAATAGAACAGACCGGCGACCCAGCGCAGCCGCGAGTTGGTGCGCGACGAGACGCGCACTTCCTGCGTGAACTCGTTGATGGTGTCGTCGAAGTATTCGTCCGAGTCGTGATAGCTCGTTGCGTCCCAGTCCTGGTACTCGCGCCGGTGCAGATAGTTGAACGCGGTGATGCTCTTGAGCTCGACCGGTCCGACGTTCCATGACGCGGTGATATCGGCGCCCGCGTTCACGTTGTTGCGGCCCGGCTTTGCGTCGAGCGGCAGGCCCGTCACGCGCGAGAACGCGGGGCTCACGCCCCAGCCCGTCTTCGTGATGTCGGTGTCGGCGGGAATGACGACGCCCGTGAGCGTCGACTTGTACGGCGTGAACAGGTACAGGCCTTCGTCATCCGACTTGTCGAATCCGCCGTGCGCGCCGAGATGCAGCTTGAAGTCCGGCGTGACGTCCCAGTCGAGCTGGCCCCGGCCGGCGGCGCTGTTGTGGTTGCCGAGCGACTGGCCGGTGTCGCGGTTGGTCTGCCACGCGCCGAAATCCTGTGTCGTGAACGCGACGCGCCCACGCACGGTATCGCTCAACGGGCCGGACACATAGCCCTCGTTCGTGAACAGGTTGTGCGAGCCGTATTCGGTGGTGATGCCCGCCTCGAAGTCTTTAGTCGGCTTGTTCGTGATGAAGTTGATCGTGCCGCCGGTGGTGTTGCGGCCATAGAGCGTGCCTTGCGGCCCGCGCAGCACCTCGACGCGCGAAATGTCGAACAGTTGCCCCTGCGTCTGGATAGGCAACGCGTAGGCGACGTCGTCCACGTTCACGCCGACTGTCGCCGAGTTGTTCGCGGTGTAGTCCGTGAAGCCGACGCCGCGAATGCGGAACTGCGGCTGGCCGCCGCCGAACGCCGGTTCGACTTCGAGGCTCGGCGTGGCGTGCTGCAGATCGTTGACCGTGTTCACGTTCAGGGCCTTGAGGTCGCGCCCCTGCAGCACGGAGATCGATGCGCCGAGATGCTGGGCCGATTGCGTGCGCCGCTCGGCGGTCACGACGACGTCTTTGAGTCGCGCTTCCGGCGCGGCCGCGTCGCTCGCCGCGTTTGGCCTGGCCGCAGTCGCGCCGCTTGCCGCTGCCTTCGATGCGGCAGGTTGCGCGGCACTCGACGACGCCGCAACGGGTGCGCCCGCGGCCGGCTGTTCCTGCGCCCGCAGCGCGGGCGCCGCCGCGATCAGCGCCGACGCGCCGATGGAAGCCCGTAACAACTTGTGTTTCATTTTCACTTATCCCCTGGTGCAGGCTGGCTTGTTGGTCCGTGTGGTGGCGCGCCGCTCTGCAGCGCGACGGCGGGGCGCAGTGCAACAGCTATGCCAGGCGGCGCAAGTGTCGACAGGACGGGCTTCCCGCTGAACGAAACGTCGGTGTGTGTTCGCGCGCGCCGATGAGGATTCGCGCGTTTTGCTGGAAATGCAGCAGCGCGGCATGCACGCGAGCGGCGTGCTGGATTTGCGGCATCTCGCTGGAAATCCAGTGCTGCGCGGCGACGCGTGTGAGCGCGAAACCTTATGCAACCGTGATGGCATAGGCCTTGCTCTTTGGCCCGTCAGGATTTTTTTCAAGGACCTGCATGAGTGCCTATCTGACTGACGACGCGCCGTCGAGCGCATCGCACGCAACTTCCCCGCGGCCGACAGCGAGCCGCATCGTCGACGACGCGCACGCGCTCGAAACCGCGCGCCGCCTCGCGGACGAACTGGCGCGCGAAGCCGCGCAGCGCGATCGCGAGCGCCGTCTGCCGTTCGCGGAGCTGGACCTGTTCTCCGGCAGCGGGCTGTGGGGCATCACGGTGCCGCGCGCTTACGGCGGCGCGGACGTATCGCTCGCGACGCTCGGCGAGGTCGTGCGCATCATCGCGCAGGCCGATCCGTCGATAGGACAACTGCCCAAAAATCATTTCCACGCGCTCGACGTGATCCGTCTCACCGGCAACGACGCGCAGCGCCGCAAGTTCTTCGATCTGGTGCTGGAGGGCAAACGCATCGGCCATGCCGCGTCCGAGCGCGGCACGAAGACGGCGCTGGAGATCGCGACACGTCTCACGCGGCGCGGCGGCCGTCTGGTGCTGGAAGGGCAGAAGTTCTACGCGACGGGCGCGCTGTTCGCGGACTGGATCGCCGTGCTCGCGCTCGACGACGACGGCCGCTACGTGCAGGCGCTGGTCGAGCGCAATCGACCGGGGCTCGAGATCGTCGACGACTGGAGCGGCTTCGGCCAGCGCACTACGGCAAGCGGCACGCTGACGCTCGCGGGCGTCGAAGTCGATCCGCAGGACGTGGTGTCGATCCAGGCCGCGTTCGAGCGGCCCACGCTCGCGGGGCCGCTCTCGCAGCTTCTGCACGCGAATATCGACGTGGGCATCGCACGCGCGGCGCTCGCCGACACGATCACGTTCGTGACCACGCGCAGCAGGCCGTGGGGCGATAGCGGGATCGCGCGCGCGTCGGACGATCCGTATGTGATTCGCGACGTCGCGGATATTCAGGTGCGGCTCGTCGCGGCCGAGGCCGTGCTCGAGCGCGTTGCCGCACACCTCGCCGCACTGCCGCCCGAACTCGACGATGCGCAGGTTGCCGATGCATCGGTGCAGGTCGCGGTCGCGAAAGTGCTCAGCACCGAACTCGTGATTCTCGCGACCAACAAGCTGTTCGAACTGGCGGGCACGCGTTCGGTGCTGAGCGAATACAACCTCGATCGCCACTGGCGCAATGCGCGCACACACACGCTGCACGATCCGGTGCGCTGGAAATACCACGTGATCGGCAACTACGTGCTCAATCAGGTCAATCCGCCGCGCCACGGGTATCTGTGATGAACAAATTTTTGCATCACCCGGTTTCGGTTCGCGAGCATGGGAAGCACGACGAGCACGCGGAGCACGATGAGCCGCTGAATCTCGCGCGACGCCGCAGCCTGCTCGCGCTCGCGTGCGCACCGGCGGCACTCGCATTCGGCGCGAGTCGCGAAGCGTTCGGTGCCGATGCCGCGAGCACGGACGCAACCGGCGCCACGCCGGTTCGTGGCGGCACGCTCGGGCTGTTCGCGCAGCCCGAGCCGCCGTCGCTCGTGAACGCGCTGACGCCGCACGTCGCGTCGCAATACGTGGGCGGCAAGATCTTTCAGGGCCTGCTCGTGTTCGACCCGCAACAGCGGCCGGTACCCGTGCTCGCGCGCATCTGGAGCGCGTCGCCCGACGGTCTGCGCCATACGTTCGAATTGCAGCCAGGCGTGCAGTGGCACGACGGCCAGCCGTTCGGCGCGCAGGATGTCGTCGTCACGCTGCTCGAGATCGCGCCGAAAGCGTTGCCGCGCGTGCAGATCGTGTACGACAAGTATGTTGCGTCGATCGAGGCGAGCGGTCCGCTGCAGGTGACGTTCCACCTGAAGAAGCCGTACGCGGGGCTGCTGAATCTGCTCGGCAGCGGCCTGTTGCCGATTCTGCCCGCGCATCTTTATCAGGGCAAAGATCCACGCACGAATCCGGCCAATCAGCATCCGGTCGGCACCGGGCCATTCGTGTTCCGCGAATGGAAGCACGGCGCGTATATCCGGCTCGAACGCAATCCCGCGTACTGGAAGAAGGGGTTGCCGTATCTCGACGGCATCGTCTTCAACATCGTGCCCGATGCGGCCGCGCGCGCGATCGCGTTCGAGCGCGGGCAGATCCATCTGCTGCGCGCGGGCGACGTCGACTATGCCGATATCGCGCGCCTCGCGAAGCTGCCTGGCGTCACTGAGACCACGCGCGGCTGGGAGCTCTTCTCCGGGATGGCGTTTCTGGAGCTGAACCAGCGCAAGCCGCCGTTCGACAACGTGCTCGTGCGGCAGGCGGTGCTGCTCGCGCTCGACCGGCAGTTCATCGTCGAGCGCATTTTCTTCGGTTTCGGCAAGCCCGCGAGCGGGCCGTTTCTGTCGACTTCGCCGTTCTACGATCCGAACGTGCCGCGTTTCGCCTACAACCCCGATCGTGCGCGCGCACTGCTCCGGCAGTCGGGCGTGGATGTCGGCAAGTATCCGCTCGTGCTGATCAACGGCGAGAAGGGCGGCGCGTGGGAGCGGGTGGCCGAATACACGCAACAGGCGCTCAATCAGGTCGGCTTTCGCGTGCGTGTGCAGACCACGGACGCAGCGGGCTGGTATGCGCACGTCGGAAACTGGGACTTCGATCTGAGCTACAACTTCCTGTTCCAGAACGGCGACCCCGAGTTCAGCATCGCACCGCTGTATCGCATCGACGGGATTTCCAAAGGCTCGCCGTTCGGCAACGTCGCGGGCTACCGCAGTCCGAAGGTTGACGCGCTATGGGATGCCGCCGCGCAAGCAACCGACCCGGCCACGCGGCGCAGCCTCTACGCGCAGATCCAGACCGCGCTCGCCAACGACGCGGCCATTGCGAACGTGTTCGAGATGAACAACCCGACGCTCTATCGCAACACCGTCCACAACGTGCTGCGCACCGCGACGAGCGTCAACGAAAGTCTCGAGGACGCGTGGATAGGCTGACGCGATGAAAACGATCCTGCGAGTCGCGGCGACGGCAGTGCGCGGCCTGGCGGTGGTGCTGGGCGTGCTGGTCGTCAACTTCTTTCTGATCCGGCTCGCGCCGGGCGATCCGGCGCTTGCGCTCGCGGGCGATGCGGGCGCGGGCGACGGCGCGTATATCCAGCATCTGCGCGAGCAGCTTGGGCTCACGCGGCCGCTCGCGGAGCAGTTCGCGCTGTACTTGCGGTCGCTCGCGCATGTGGACTTCGGGTATTCGTATCGCAATCAGGAAAGCGTGCTGCAACTCGTCGCCGAGCGGCTGCCCGCGACGCTGCTGCTGATGGTGGCGGCGTTCGCGGTCTCGGTCGTGATCGGCGTGAGCTCCGGTGCGATCGCCGCTTATTGCGAAGGGCGCGGCGGCCGTCTGGCGCGTGCGCTCGCGCGCGCGATCGGCGCGCTCGCGGTCGTGACCTATGCGACGCCGCTTTTCTGGTTCTCGCTAGTGATTGTCATCGTGTTTTCGGTCGTGCTCGGCTGGCTCCCGTCGTTCGGAATGGAAAGCATCGGCGCGGGCTACACGGGCTGGCGTCACGCGCTCGACATCGGCGAACACCTCGTGCTGCCCGCGACGACGCTCGGGCTCGTCTATGCGTCCGTGTATACGCAACTGACGCGCGCGGCGATGCTCGACGTGATCGAGCGCGAGTTCGTGCGCACCGCGCGGGCCAAAGGCGCGTCCGAGTGGCGCGTGATGATCCGGCACGTGTTGCGCAACGCGCTGCTGCCGGTCGTGACGCTCGGCGGCGTGCAGCTCGGGCAGCTCGCGGGCGGTGCGCTCGTCACCGAGATCGTGTTCGCGTGGCCGGGAATCGGCGGACTGATGTACGACTCGCTCGTGCAGCGCGACTATCCGGTGTTGCTCGGGGTGCCGGCTGTCGTGGCGGCGCTCGTGGTCGCGTTCAATGTGCTGACGGACGTGTTGTATGGCGTGGTCGATCCACGCTTGCGTGAGCGGGAGGCGCGATGACGAGACGTTTTCGGCGGCCGGGTTTTCGGCACGGTTTTGCGCGGGCGTTGCCGCGCGTTCCGGGCAAACTGTCGGGCTCCGTCTTTTCGGAAGCTGCGTCGGCACGCGGCGATGGGGTTGCGCGTACCACCCCCGCGGCGGACGGCTTTTTCAGGCGCTTTTCGCACTCGCCCGGCGCACGGGCCGGCGTGATCTTCCTCGCGGTCGTCGCGCTCGTGGCGCTCAGTGCGCCGCTGTGGCTGCCGTCGCCGTGGAACATGGCGGGCGAGCCGCTGTTGCCGCCGCTGCGGCATCTCGCGCATCCGCTCGGCACCGACATGCTCGGCCGCGACGAGCTGATCGGTCTGCTGTGGGGCGCGCGCGTGTCGCTGTTCGTCGGGCTCGCGGCGACGGTGGCGACGTTGGCGCTCGGCGCGTCGATCGGCGCGATCGCGGGATGGTGCGGCGGCCGCATCGACAGTGCGTTGATGGCCGTTACCGAACTGTTCCAGACGATCCCGCAGTTCGCGCTGGCCGTGACGATCGCGGCGGTGCTCGGCGCGTCGCTCGAATCGACGGTCGTCGCGATTTCGGTGGCGTCGTGGCCCGCGATCGCGCGGCTCGTGCGCGGCGAATTCATCGGACTCGCGCGCCGCGAATTCGTGCTGGCCGCGCGCGTCGCGGGCGAGCGGCCCGCGCTGCTGGTCTGGCGGCAGATCCTGCCGCACGTGGTCGCGCCGCTCACCGTGCTCGCCGCGCTGATGGTCGCGGCCGCGATCCTCACCGAATCGGCGTTGTCGTTCCTCGGACTCGGCGATCCTTCGCTGATGAGCTGGGGCTTCATGATCGGTGCTGCGCGCAACGTCGTGCGGGACGCGTGGTGGCTCAGCATCTGGCCGGGTCTCGCGATCGTCGCGACCGCGCTCGCAATCAACCGCGTCGGCGAAGGGCTGCGGCATGCTACGTCGCAGACACGGCCGGTGCACGGAGTGTCGCGATGAGCGCCGTGCCTCTGCTCGAAATCGACCGCTTGACGCTGGCGTTGCCGCACGGCGCGGAGCGCAGCGAGGCTGTACGCGACGTGTCGCTGACGATCGCGCCCGGCGAAGTGCTGTGCGTGGTGGGCGCGTCGGGCTCCGGGAAATCGCTGCTCGCGTCGTCGATCACCGGGCTGCTGCCGCGCGGCGTGCGGCGCTCGGCCGGTCGTATCGTGCTGCGCGGGCGCGATCTCACCGCGTGCAGCGACGCGCAATGGCGTGCGCTGCGCGGACGCGACATCTCGATGATCTTTCAGGAGCCGCTCGCCGCGCTCAATCCGCTGATGACCGTCGGCGCGCAGATCGAAGAAGTGCTGCGCGTGCATCGCGTGCTCGCGCGGCGCGGCGAGGCCGCCGCGCGAACCACGCGCGTGGAAACGCTGCTGCGCGATGTCGGTTTGCCCGAACCGGAGCGCGTGCGCCACGCGTATCCGGACGCGTTGTCAGGCGGACAACGGCAGCGCGTGATGATCGCGATGGCGCTTGCGCTCGAACCGGCGCTGCTGATTGCCGACGAGCCGACCACCGCGCTCGACGTGACGACGCAGTCGCGGATTCTCGCGCTGATCGTCGAGGCGACGCGCGCGACGCAAACGGGCGTGCTGCTGATCACGCATGACTTCGGCGTGGTCGCGCAGATTGCGGATCGCGTCGCGGTGCTGCGCGAAGGCGCGATCGTCGAGATCGGCGCTGCCGCCGACGTGTTGAGCACGCCGCACCATCCGTACACGCGTGCCCTGCTCGATGCAATGCCGCACGGACGGCGCACCGCGCGCACGATTCGACGCGATGGCACGCCGTTGCTCGACGTCGCGGCACTTCACAAACGCTATGCGCCCGCGCGCACGCTGCCGTTTCTGTCCACACGCGGACGGCGCGGTGTGGACGCGCTCAACGATGTCGGTTTCGCACTGCACGCGGGAGAAACGCTGGGTGTGGTCGGCGAATCGGGTTCCGGAAAATCGACGCTCGCACACGCGTTGCTGCGGCTCGCACGCGTGGACGCGGGGCGCATCGTGCTGCGCGGTCAACACGATCTCGCGCGCTTGCCTGAACGGGCGCTAAGGCCGCTGCGCCACGAGATCCAGATGGTATTTCAGGATTCCTATGCATCATTGAATGCACGCCAGACGATTGCGCAGATCGTCGCCACCGGGCCGCTCGCCGCGCACGTGCCGCGTCGCGAAGCGTACCGGCGCGCGGCGGCGTTGCTCGAACAGGTCGGATTGTCTCCGGATGCACTCGATCGCTATCCGCACCAGTTCTCGGGCGGTCAGCGGCAACGGATCAGCCTCGCGCGTGCTCTCGCGCTCGATCCCGCGATTCTGGTCGCCGACGAAATGGTGTCGGGCCTCGATGTGGTCGTGCAGGCGCAGATTCTGGATCTGCTGGCGACGGTGCAACGGCGGCGGGCGATGGCGATCGTCTTCATCACACACGACTTGCGCGTTGCCGCGCAGATTTGCGACCGCATTGCGGTAATGCGCGCGGGCCGCGTGGTCGAACTCGGCGACACGGCGCAGATTTTCGGCTCGCCACGCGATGCCTACACGCGTGAACTGATCGACGCGATACCGGTGCTGCCGGCACGCGCGTCGCCGCCCGTGCCGGCATCGGGAAGCGCGCTCATCGACGAGGAACAATCATGAATCAGGCGCTATTACGCGAGACGGCCACGTCGGTCGTCGTGACCGGGACGCAGGTGGAGGTTCGTCCGGGACGCACGCTCAGCGTCGCGCATCATCCCGCGCCGGCGGACTCGCCGCATGCGGATACCGTCGTGTTCTTCGCGCACGGCGGCGGCGGCAACAAGAACCAGTGGCGCTTTCAATGGCGCGCGCTGGCCGACGCGGGCTATGGGCTCGTCGCGTGGGATTTTCTCGGACACGGCGACAGTCCGCGGCCCGATCCGCGCCACGGCGGCTATCGCGGCGAGGACACCGTTGCCGACTATCTCGCGATCTTCGAGCGCTATCGGCGCGAGCGCAACGTGCTCGCCGCGCACTCGCTCGGCACCGGCAGCACGCTCGCGCTGCTCGATCGGCTGGAACAACACGGCCGGCTGCACGAGGTAAGCGCGGCGTTGCTGCTGGGCACGCAGCTCGAGCGGCCGGTGCGTCGCACGCCGGCGCTGCCGGATTGGCTGCTCGAATGGCTGAAGCCCATTTTCGCGCGCCGCTTCACGCGGCTTGCGTGGCATCCCACGGCGAATCCGGCGCTCGTCGCGTATGAGTCGCGTCTCGCGCGACGCAACCGCATGGGGACGTTCAAGGCGATCGTGAGCGCCGCGCCGTGGCCTGGCGCGGCGCGGCTCGCGGCGCTGGACGTGCCGATCGCCGTGCTGTCGGGCGATTCCGACGGCGTGACGCTGCCTGCGGGTGGGCGCGCGCTTGCCGCGGCGCTGCCCGACGCGACGTTCGACGTGCTGCGCGACTGCGGGCATCAGTTGATGCTCGAACGGCCGGACGACGTCGATCGCGTGTTGTTTGAGTTGCTCACGTTGCTCGAACGCGCTGCCGCGTCCGTGCGCGGTTGAAGTCCGCGGTGGGAGCGAGACAAACCAGCAGGAATTTACGGGCTGCATGAAGTTTGAGTCGCACGGCCGTCGATGGGGTCGTCGTCAACGATACGTTTGGAGTTAGCGCATGGCGGAAGGTGTAGCAAGCGGTGAGAAGTGGACGGGACGGCCGCGCCAATACGGCGCGAGCCAGAAGGGTTCGGCGCGGCGCTACGGCGGTATCGCGCTGGTGGTGCTGCTGCACGTCGTGCTGATCTGGGCGCTCGTCAACGGCCTCGCGACGAAAGTCGTGCAGATCGTGCAGCAGCCGGTGGTCGCGCGCATCATCGAGGCTGCGAAGCCGCCCGCGCCGCTGCCCGTTGTCAAACCGTCCGCGCCGACGCCGCCACAGGCGAAACCGCAGCCGCGCGTCGTCACGCATCGCGAGGTGCCGGTGCCGGCGCCAACGCCGATCGTTCAGCCGCCCACGCCGTCTGCGGCGGCGATTTCGACTCCGACTCCGACTCCAACTCCGAGCCCCGCACCGGTGGCGGCGCCGACGGTCGCACCGCCCGCGCCGCCGAAGCCGGTCAGCCACGAAGCGGGCGTGGTGTGCCCGAACTCGGACAACGTGCGCGCTTCGTTGACGTACCCGCAGCAGGCACGGGACAACGACATCACGGGAGACGTGCTGATCACGTTCTCGGTCGATACGCAGGGTCATGTCACCGACGAAAAGGTGGAAAAGTCGGCCGATCCGATTCTCGATCGCGCGGCGCTCAATGCCGTGAGGAAGTTCAACTGCATCTCGCAGGGCCAGTCCGTGCGCGTGCAGGTGCCGTTTTCGTTCAATCTGAACTGACCGCGCGCGGCGCGGTTTCAGGTTGCCTCAATGCGTGCTGCGCGCGAAGCGTGCGCGGTGGCGCAATCTCGAATGATCTGGAGCATTCATGAAGAAGCATGCATTTGTGTCGGTTGCTGTGGCGTTGTCGATTCTCTCGGCCACGGGTGCGTCTGTCGTGCCCGATGTGGCGTATGCGCAGGCGAGCGTCAGCGCGGCGCCGGCGGCGGACGCCCCATCCGCGCCGCCACAACAGCCGGGTGCGGCTGCGGCCGACGATCAGGTCCCCGCAGCGGCCGTGGCACAGACCGGCAATCCCTACGGGCTGGAAGCGCTGTGGCATAACGGCGATTTCGTCGCACGTTTCGTGTTGCTCGTGCTGGTCGCGATGTCGATGGGTAGCTGGTACATCATCGTGACGAAGTTCGTCGAACAGACGCGCGCGGGCCGCCGCGCGAAGCTGGCCGACGAGCAGTTGTGGAGCGCGCCGTCGCTCGCATCGGGCGCCACGCAACTCGACGAACGCTCGCCGTTCCGCTTCATCGCGGAAACGGGTATCGAGGCCGCGGAACATCACGAAGAGGCGCTTCTCGAAGAAGTGGACCGCAACACGTGGATTCAGGCGTCGATCGACCGCTCGATCGTCAATGTGTCGAACCGGCTTCAGGACGGCCTCGCGTTTCTCGCGACAGTCGGCTCGACCGCGCCGTTCGTCGGCCTGTTCGGCACCGTATGGGGCATTTATCACGCGCTCACGGCCATCGGCATCGCGGGGCAGGCGTCGATCGACAAGGTCGCAGGGCCCGTCGGCGAGGCGCTCATCATGACCGCCATCGGCCTTGCGGTCGCAGTGCCTGCCGTGCTCGGCTACAACTTCCTCGTCAGGCGCAACAAGTCGCTGCTGGAGCGGGTACGCGCGTTCGGCGCGCAACTGCATGTGGTGCTGCTTGCGGGACGCAAGCGCGCGGTGCGCGCCGTCGCGAGTGCCGGTTGAACGCCGGTTGAATGCAACGCACGACAGGAGCGAACTCGCATGGCTATGAATATCGGGCAGGAGAGCGGCGAGGACGACGTGCTCTCCGCGATCAACACGACGCCGCTCGTCGACGTGATGCTGGTGCTGCTGATCATCTTTCTGATCACGATTCCGGTGGTCACGCATACGGTGCCGGTGCGTCTGCCGAAGGAAACCGTGACGCCGCTGCAGACGCGGCCGGACAGCATCGAGATCGCCGTCGACAGGAACGGCGCGATCTTCTGGAACGAGAAGCGCATCGAGTTGCCGGCTTTGACCGCGCAACTGCAAGCGGCTTCGCAGCGTCAGCCGCAGCCGGAAGTGCACGTGCGCGGCGATCAGCGCACGCATTACGAATATGTCGGGCGCGTGGTGACGGCTTGCGAGCGCGTGGGCATCACGAAGGTGTCGTTCATTACGCAGCCGCCTGCACGCGGCCAATGACCGGTTCACCCATCACGCAAAAAAACGCAGAAAACTGGAGTTCGACGATGAGCATGCACACGCCGTCGGGAGGCACCGGCGATGAGCCGGAGGTGATGATGGACATCAATACGACGCCGCTAATCGACGTGATGCTCGTATTGCTGATCATGCTGATCATCACGATCCCCATTCAGATGCACGCGGTGAAGATGAATTTGCCGGTCGGCACGCCGCCGCCGGCCGCGCCGCCGCCCGTCGTTCAAATCGATATCGACGCCGCGGGGGCGGTGCGCTGGGACGGCACGAAGCTCGACAGCCGGCGCGATCTTGAACGGCACATGGCGAACGTGGCTGCGCGTGCGGAGCAGCCCGAGCTTCACTTGCAGCCCGACAAGCTCGCGCCGTACGGTGCGGTGGCCGAAGTTCTGGCCGCCGCGCAGCGCGAAGGCGCGACGAAGATTGGCGTGGTGGGTGACGAGTCGGACGCGCAGTGAGGGGAGAGGGATGGGCCGGCAGTCAAGCCTGCCAGCCCATCCACTACGCCTTCACTTTCTTGCCGCGGGTGACGCAGGCCACGGTCGATTGACGGATGACCAACTGCGCCCCGATCCGGATATGAGGAACCGCAATGGGCCGCTTGCCGATCTGCTGCGACAGCAGACGCCAGGCCTCGACGGCCATCTGATCGGCCGGCTGCTGCACGGCGCTTACCGCAGGCCGCAGGAGCTTCAGCCATTCGAAATCGTCGAAAGACAGCAGCGACATGTCGTCTGGAATGCTGAGGCCGCACTCAAGCTGCGCGCATACGGCGCCGAGCGTCACGATGTTATTGCCGGTGAAAAGGGCAGTGGGCCGGTCTGGTGAGCGAAACAGGTTAGTCAGCGAGATCGTCGCTTCCTGAACGCTCAGGCCGACCACGCGCACTTCGGCCTTGGCGCGCGCCTCGCGCATCGCCTGTTCGAAGCCGCTGATGCGCTCCTGCGTATTCCACAGATGCGGCGACGTCACAGCAAAGACAATGTGCCTGTGACCCAGCGACAGCAGGTGTTTTGTGCCTTGATAGGTCGCATCGACATTGTCCGTGGCCACGCTCGGGAACGGAGTGTCTTCCGTGATCCGGTCGACCACGATGCAAGGCATACCGGCCCCGACAGCCGTCGCAAGCAGCTCCGAACTTTCCAGCGACGACATGACGATCATGCCGTCGACTTGCCGCTCCCTGAGCAGGCGTATGCGGGCTTGCGCGCGCTCGGAATTTTCTCCCGTCGCAACGATCATGACCGTATAGCCGGCAGCCGAAGCGAGGTTCTCGATCTTCTCGACTAGCGCTGCGTAGAGCGTGTTAAGAATATCCGGGACGATGATGCCGATCGTATGGGTTTCCCGGCTTCTCAGGCTCGCGGCAATCTGATTGCGCTGGTAGTTCAATTTGGTACATGCGGCGAGGACTCGCTTGCGCAATTCCTCTGCAACAGTCACTTTGCCGTTCAGAACCTTTGACACGGTGCCAAGCGATACATTCGCCTCGCGTGCCACCTCATTCATTGTCGGCTTGCCTCGCATGCCAATCCTCAGTATGTGCGTCGCCTGATTATGAAACGTTATATGAACGGCAGTCAACCGCGTAGGTACCCGATAACGGACCTCGGTCGGATCGTCTGTCTGGCTTCAGGAGCGTGACGTCAAAGCATTTTTGTTCATGTACCCGCCGAACGATCTGTTCGATGCGCCCATCAGGGATTTCCCCGAAGATCACTTCCATCTGAAAAGACGTATGCTTTCGTATAACGTTTCACCAACATGAAAACGATTCGTTCGAGGGCAACGACGCAGCACGTCAACGGACCATGGCGATACCGGACATCCGTGCCGGCTCATCGCATGGATCGCTAATCTATTGATCGCCTGCGTATTCGCGGGCGCGAAAGTGAGGACCGCGTGAGTGATTTAACGGGCAGGGGTGCAGTGATTACGGGCGGCGGCCGAGGTATCGGGTTGGCATGTGCGCGGCTGATTGCCCAGCGCGGCGGATCCGTGGTCCTGTTGGGCGAGGATCCGGAAGTCGTGCAACAGGCTGGCGCGACACTGCGCGCCGAAGGGCTGAATGCAGCAACTGTCGTTGCCGATATCAGCGTCGAAGCGCAAGTGGTTGTCGCGATGGCGCAGGCGGCCGAGTTTCTCGGCTCCATCGATATTCTGATCAACAACGCTGCGATTCAACCGTATGGCACCGTCGCGTCCATGGGCTCGCAAGCATGGGATCACGTCATCGGCGTCAATCTGCGCGGCGCTTATCTGGCCTGTCATTACGCACTGCCTCATATGCTCGCGCTCAGGCGCGGGGCGATCGTCAACATTGCGTCGGTGCAGGCGCTGGCCAATCAGGCGCGTGTGGCGGCGTATGCGGTGTCGAAGAGCGGAATGCTCGCTTTAACCCGGTCTCTCGCGGTGGATTTCGGTTCGTTCGGCATCAGGGCCAACACGGTCTGCCCGGGTTGTATCGATGCGCCGATGACACACCTCTCGGCCACCGAAGTCGCGCCGGGAAGTGAGGAAGAAATGATCCGGCAATGGGGCAAGGCGCAACCGCTCGGCCGGGTCGGACGCCCTGAGGAAGTGGCCGAAGTCGTCGCCTTTCTGGCGAGCGATCGCGCGAGTTTCTGCACAGGCGCGGAGTTCAAAGTGGATGGAGGATTGCTGGCCAGCCTCGGCGTAACCTTACCGGAGTGACAAAGACCATGTTTGACATTCAGTGTGTATGGGATGGCAGGGCGGTGCTCGGCGAAGGGCCCGTCTGGGACGAGGTCGAGCAGGCGCTGTTCTGGGTCGATATCAAGGCACACGCGATTCATCGCCTCGATCCTTGCGATGGATTGATCCAGAGCTGGGCCGCACCGGGCCAGGTCGGCTGCGTTGCGCTGGATGGCGACGGCAATTTCATTGCCGCCTTGCAACAGGGGATTTTCCGCATCGGGAGAGCGGGCCGCACCTGCGATCTGCTGGTCGATCCGGAGCCCAGGCTTCCCACCAACAGGTTTAACGACGGTGCGGTCGACCCATTAGGCCGCTTCTGGGCAGGCACCCTGCGCGACGATGAAACCTGGCCCCCTGAGGGAAGCCTGTATGTCCTCGGCGGCGACGATCGTTGCGCACGGCGTCTGACGGGTTTGCGATGTCCGAATGGCTTGGGCTGGAGTCCGGACGGCCGCACTATGTATGTCACCGACAGCATGGTCGGCACGATCTGGGCCTTCGATTTCGACATGCCGACCGGCACGCTGGGCGCGCAACGCGTGTTTGCGCAATGGCCATTGAGCGAAGGCGTGCCGGATGGTCTTGCCGTGGATGCCGGCGGCGATGTATGGACTGCGGTTTGGGACGGCGGGGCAATTCGTCGTTACGCGCCCTCGGGCGATCTGGTGCAAGTCGTGCCACTGCCGGTCAAACGGCCGACGAGTTGCGCGTTTGGTGGCGCGAACCTCGATATTCTCTACGTCACGTCGGCCTCCATCGGCTTGTCCGACCCGACACAACACGATGGTGCGCTATTCGCATTCGAGCCGGGCGTGAAGGGTTTGTCCATGCCCCGATACGGGATTCCCCTCATCAACAGCTAGTTCGCGACAGTCGTACACTTGAATATAACGTTTCACCAACGAACATTGCGGTTGTTTGTATAACGTTTCACAAGAGCGGCCTTTCAAAGGCGGCCTCAAGGAGATGATGATGAGCATCAACGCGTATAGGGTTGTTCGCTGCCGGAGCGTAGGTCCATGATCTCCGTTACCGCTACTCCTGCGCTGCCTCGGCCGTCACGGCAACTTGTCGTATCGATGGTTATTCTTCTCGCGGTCTCAATCGCACTCGGCCTGAATGTGCCGAACTTCTTCCGATACAACAACATCATCAATGTGCTCTTGCAGGCTGCTTTACTCGGGCTGCCTGCGATCGGCATGACCGTTGTGATGATCGTCGGCGGCATCGACTTGTCGTTGCCGGCAAACATGGCAATGAGCGCGGTGGTAGGCGCGCTGTATATGAAGACCGGCGGGGATTGGCCCGTTGGCGTGCTGCTCATGATCGGCACCGGCGCGCTGATCGGCCTCGTCAACGGTTTCGCCGTCTCGCGCCTGAAAATGATCCCTTTCGTCGTCACGCTCGCGACCATGACGATCATCTCCGGGACCTCCGTGTGGATGACCAATTCGCTCAGCATTTCCGAGTTGCCCGAACGTTTCCTCGATCTCTTTGCGGCCCGGCCTCTGTTTCAGATTCCGCTTACCGTGCTCGTCGTGGCGATGCTCGCGTTCGGCGTGAGTGTGCTCATGCGCTCGTCGATTGCCGGAAGATGGGCGTACGCGGTGGGCATCAATGAACGCGCGGCCCGAGTCGCGCGTGTTCCAGTCGAAACGGTCGTTCTCGCCAGCTATGTCTTCTCCGGACTCATGGCCGGGCTGGCAGCGGTGCTGCTGACCGCCCGGCTCGGATCGGCGTCGGCCAATATGGGCAATGACGGTGTCGTGCTGGATATCGTGTCGGCTTGTGTCGTCGGCGGCGTCAGCATCTACGGCGGTTCCGGGCGAATTGCCGGCGCCATGCTCGGCGCGTTGCTCATCACCGTGCTGTCCAACGCGATGAATCTGATCGGCGTGTCTTTCTATCTCAGTCTCGTGATCAAGGGCGTCGTCATCATTGCGTTTATCGCCGCCGATAAACGCAAGGAGAGCCGGCAATGAACGCGCCGAAGATGTCGCTTCGTATGGAAAACATATCAAAATCGTTCGGCGGCGTGGCAGCGCTCAAAGGTGCGCATCTGGAAGCCCACTCGGGCGAGGCGATGGCCCTGATGGGCGCAAACGGTGCCGGCAAGTCGACGCTAATGAATATCCTGGGGGGTGTGATTGCCTGCGATAGCGGCCGCATCTCCATCGACAACACCGACATTGTTCTCCGTTCGGCACGGGACGCGAGTAAGCACGGCATTGCATTCGTCCATCAGGAATTGACGATGTTTCCGACGATGAGCGTCGCGGAGAATATATTCATCGACGCTCTGCCGGTGTCGGGCCCGTTTGTCCGCTCGGATGACATGACACGCGAGGCGCAAGCGTTACTCCGGCGCCTCGGCAGCAGTATTTCCCCTCTGACGCGCGTCGAACAACTCGGCATTGGAGACCGGCAGCTCGTCGAAATCGCGCGGGCGCTTCGCCATGAGGCCAAGGTCATTATTTTCGACGAGCCGACTTCTTCGTTGACCGGTCCCGAACGACAACGCCTGTTCAACGTCATCAACGACCTGAAGGCTTCCGGTGTCGTGATCGTCTACATCACCCATTTTCTCGACGAAATTTTCTCGATCTGCGAGCAGGTCACCGTGATGCGCAACGGGGAAACGGTGTGGAGATCGCCGATAGCCGAAGTCGATCCGGCCGCGGTCGTGCATCAGATGCTGGGCGTGACCGAAAACCAGGGGCGCCTACGCGAACCGGTCAAAAAGTCTGCCGGTGAGCCTTTGATGACGGTGAACGATCTGAATCGTCAAGGCGCATTGAACGGCATCAGCTTCGAGATGCGGCGAGGTGAAATCGTCGGTCTATGGGGCTTGCTCGGATCCGGGCGCACGGAACTCCTGCGGGCGCTGGTCGGGTTGGATCCCGTGGACAGCGGCACGATCCATTGGAACAACGGGCGCGGACTGGCCGCAATCGCGCCGAAGCAACTCCACGCTCACGTTGGCGTCGTCACTGAAGACCGCCGCGGCGAGGGAACATTTCTCCCGCTTTCGGTCGCTGACAATATCGCACTCCCGAACCTGGGATTGCTACTGAATAAATGGCGATTGGTCGACCGGGGGCGTCAGACCGCACTTGCGGATTCGATGATTCAACGGTTGCGGATCAAGGTATCCGGACCTCAACAGTCCGTCGGTACGCTGAGCGGCGGCAATCAGCAAAAAGTCGTGTTTGGCCGCTGGCTGGCGACCAACCCAACGCTCTTTCTGCTGGACGAGCCGACCCGCGGTCTCGACGTGAGCGCGAAGACCGAGATCATGACGCTTATCGTCGAGTTAGCCGGGCAGGGATGCAGCGTGTTGCTGGTGTCGTCCGAACTGGAGGAGTTGATGCGGGTTTGCGACCGTTACCTGATCATCCGCCGCGGACGATTAACCGGCGAACTCCCCGGTTCGGCTGATACGCAAGCACTGATGCAATCGATCACGACCCTCGATTCCGACACTGAGGTAGCGGCATGACAGGAAGAACATATCTTCGTCAGCTATTGACTGAAAGAGGATTCATGATTGTTTTCACCGGGATCTTCATCTTCTTCTCAGTGGCGACACCGTACTTCTTCCAGCTCGGCAACATCCTGAACATCGTTCACACGATGGCGCCGCTCGCCATTACCGCGGCAGGCCTCGCTCTAGTCGTATTGTCCGGCCGACTCGACATTTCGGTCGGCTCGACGGCTTTTCTGTCGTGCGCGGCAGGGGCGATGCTGATGAAGCAGTTCGACACGGCGCCGGTTTTCGCCGCGCTCCTAACCGTTTGCTTCGGCGCACTGCTAGGCGCGCTCAATGGCGTCATTGTCGTCGGATTAAAAGTTAATTCACTGATTGCGACACTCGGAACGATGATCATCTACCGGGGCCTGGCCCTTGCGTTGACGGATGCGTTGCTGGTGGAGTTGCCCGAACCCATTCGCGTACTCGGCAACGCAACGCTCGGGTCCATTCCTGTCGACGTCTTCGTCATGTTGATCGTGGTGGCCTTTGCACATCTGCTCCATACCCGCACGGCGTTCGGGCGCCATCTGACGGCAATGGGAAACGATATCGCAGTCGCAAGGAAGGTCGGACTTCCGGTCGAACGCAACGGCTTCCTTGGTTTTGTTCTGGCGGGAACATTCGCCTCCCTAGGCGGAATTCTGACCACGATCCAGAACGGCGCGGTGAGTCCCTGGCTTGGCAGCGGCCTCGAGTTCACGGCGTTGGCTGTTGTCGTCGTCGGCGGTATCAGCCTGCTTGGCGGCCGTGGCGCAATCTTCTTCGGTGTGATCTCGGGTGCGTTCATCTTCGAGATGATCCGCAACGGGCTCACCAACCTCGGTGCCGACCCGTATTCATACAGGCTGGTTGGCGGAGCGGTCATTTTCGCCGCGATGTATGCCGACGCGTTAAAAAGCGGCCGGCTCTCGATGCGCCCGAGCGCGAACCGCTAAAACGTCGGGACCTGGCCTGGAGGCGTGTTCAATCAGTCCGACATGACAACTAGGAGACATGTATGAAACGTTATATCCTGTGCGCCGGCTTTTTTGCATTGGCCATGAGTGGCATCGCCTTCGCGCAGTCCGCGCCGTTGAAGCCGTTGAAAGTCGGGTTCTCGCTCGATACCAAGGAATCGTCGCTGGAAACCGCGTGGATGTCTTTCCTGAAATCCGAAGGCGAAAAACAAGGTCAGAAAGCGGGCTACAAGCTCGAATGGGTCACGAACGTCGCCAACGCGGATCCTTCCAGACAAGCCGCCAATATCGACGATCTCATCACCGACCGTGTCGACGTGATCGTCGCCCGGGCCTTCGACTCGGGCGCGATTGGAACGTCGATCAGGGCGGCCAAGGCTGCGGGAATTCCGTTCATCACATTTGATCGCGGTTCGACCAGCGGCAAACCGACCGCGCATGTGGGCGGCGATAGTTACGACGAGGCCCGAAGTACCGGTCTCGCTTTCGCCGAAGTGTTGAAAAAAGCCGGCGTACACGGCAAGTGCATCGAACTTCAAGGAATGCTCACCGACATCAACGCGGTCAACCGCAGCAAGGCGTGGAATGCGGTGGGGAAGGAAACCGGCCAGTACGAAACGATCGTCAAGGTTCCGACCGACTGGAACCCGGAACTCTTCCGCTCGGGTTTGACGAATGCGTTGACGGCCAAGCCCGAGGCCAATTGCGTATTCGCTGCCAGCGACTTTGCTTTCCCGTCCATCCAGGCCGCACTCGAAAAGGCGAATCGGTGGGCACCGTCAGGGCAGCCGAAACATATGTGGCTTGCGACTAACGATCTGCTTTCGGCGGCCGTGAAACCGATGGAGGGCGGCTATATCGACGTGGCGACGACGTGGGACGCGTATGCGCAAGCGAGAGAAGCGGTGCGCGTCATCATCGCGATCAAGCAGAATGAAGATCCGAAATGCTCGCCGGACGGCTGTCTGGCGAAGGGGCAGGTGGTCACGCCTGCGACGATAAAAAGCCTGCCCAACCTCTGGTCGCGCGATTTTAAATAACGGCGGATACCCGCGACGCGGGCTGTGCGGCGGCGAGCGGCCTCAACGACTATCCCACCGCGGCGCAAGCCCCGGAGGATCGACAATTCGACTGCCCGCTGTCGTCAGCGAATGTATGGCCGCCATGTCCGCGCGATCCAGTTCGAAGTCGAATACCGCGATGTTCTGCGCCAGCCGGTCGATCCGGCTGGTTCTCGAAAGCGCAACGACGCCTCGCTGTTGAACCAGCCATCGCAGAACGATTTGAGCGATGGTCTTATCATGACGCGCCGCGATTTCCTTCAGCGTCGGGTCGGAGAAGACACGGCCGATCGCCATCCCGCAGTATCCCGTCACGACAAGTCCCGCCTGCAACGTGCTTTCAATCAGCACGGACTGATCGAGGTACGGGTGATATTCAAACTGATTCGTCGCGAGAGGCTTCGCGGAAAGCCGAACGGCTTCCGTCATCAGTGCGCGGTTGAAATTGCTGACGCCGATGTGCCGGACCTTGCCGGCCCGCGCGACGGCGTTGAGTCCCGCGATCTGTTCGGCTAGCGGCACGTCCGATCCTCCCGGCCAATGCAGCAGGAGCAGATCGATATAGTCGGTCTTGAGTTTGCGGAGACTTTCGTCGACAGACGCTTCGAAGTTTCTCTCCGCGTAGTGGCTGACCCACACCTTGGTCGTCAAAAAGAACTCGTTTCGTGGAATACCGGAATCAACGACGCAATCGCCGATTTCCCCTTCGTTACGATAGATTTGCGCTGTGTCGATATGCCGGTAGCCGGCATCGATGGCCGCGGGCATCACCCGATAGATATCGGCGGCGCTCATTCCGTAAGTGCCGAAGCCGATGGCCGGAATCGCCGCGTGACCAACATGGACGTCGTGCATCAGGTACTCCCTATAGCGTATTCGTGTCGTGCCGGAACCGTTCTGCGAAATCAGCCAATGCGGCCACGGCGACGCAACTGTGCGCCGATCTCCGCGATCCTGGCTTCTCCCGCATGCAGCGCTTCTGGCGACGTATGAACCGAGTAGTAGCCCAGCACGAGATCGTGCGGATGCGGGATCGCGGAGCCGAGGACGAACTCCGAATCTTCATCGGCGGTGAATGACAAAACTCCTTCGGACTCGTTGAACACGACAAGCCCGTCGAAGACGGATTCGTCGGCAACGCGTAGTGAGCCGCGTTGAATGCTGAGCCACGCGACACTGTGGCCGGCCGGCGGCGCGTACTGCCACTGCTCTCCGGCCGACAGCCGCACGAGCAGGTAGTTGATGCCTGCGGGCGCGGGTATCGGGCTCTCGACGTCCCCATAACGACCCAGCACGACCGAGGCCGGACCGCTCCGGGGGACGTCTTGCGCGGACACATACTTGCTGTGCGGGTCGCCCAATTCGAGCTCGGGCGGCAACGCCACCCACAACTGATAGCCGCGCACCGGCACCTCGCCGACACCCTGACCGTCGTGCCACACGCCGCGTCCCGCGTTCATCCACTCGACGCCGCCGGCGCGCAGAATGCCCGATGCACCGGTCGTGTCCTCATACTCCACGTCGCCTTCCAGCAGCACGGTTGTCGTGGCGAGACCGGAATGCGGATGGATGGAAAACCGCATTCCGGCGTCCACGGATTTATCGAAATAGTCGAGAAAGACAAACGGTTTCAGCCGTTCTCCGAGGTCGGACGGGCTGACGAGCCGCTTGATCGGGCCGTGTATCCGGCCCGCGCTCCGCATGACTATCTTCCTCGCGTCCGACAGTGGCGACGAGATCGTTTCAAAAGACATGGTGTTGACTCCCACGGGTAATCCGATACCGGAGAAGCATCGCGGCAAGCGGAGCGCGCAACCGTTCAGTCACGCGATCGCTTGACGCGCGCATCTTCTAGCTCGCCGTCAGCGGCGAAACACGCAACGCGGTGCGACCGGAGCGCGCGTCGAGGCTGAACGCGCCGGCACCGAACCAGGTGATTTGCAGCAGGCCGCCGGCCATCATCACGTTCTTCAGGAAGTGAATCATCTGGTTCTGATCGGCGAAGTTGTGATGAAAGACCAGTGCGGTGACGACGCAGAACAGCGCCATCGCCAGCGACACGGTGCGAGCCCGATAGCCCGACAGCAACAACAGGCCGCCGCCGAGTTCGACCAGCACGGAAACAACGAACGCGAGCGGCGGGAAGGGCAGACCCATCGCCGCGATATAGCCGACCGTCGCACCATACGCTGCGAGCTTGCCAAGCCCGCTCATGACAAACGGCGCACCGATCAGAATGCGACCTAACAGCGGAAGAAATTTAAAGCGTTCCATCACAATCTCCTTGAATGAACTTGCGGAAGTGGAATACGAAAAAGAAATTAGCCGGCGTCCACCATCACCAACTCGGAATCCTCAAGAGCGGAAATCTGCGCGGCAGCGACATCCGTGATTGCCACGCCGTCTAGCGGACCGACGGGTTCGCCATTCACTTCGATGCGTCCCGACGCCACGACGAGATAGGCCCGGCGCGCTTGCCCCAATTCCTGGCGAACGCTTTCGCCCGCGTTGAGCATCGCGCCAAGCACACGTGCATCGGCGCGAATAGCCAGCGCGCCTTCGTCGTCGAAACCGCTGGCGAGTACCACGAAGCGGCCGGACCGATCGCTTCTGGGAAACGACCTTGTTCCCCACGCGGGTCTGCCGCCGGCTTCACGCGGTAGAAGCCAGATCTGATAAAGCTTGAGCGGTTCGTCGCCGCGGTTGAATTCGGTGTGGCGGATGCCGGTGCCGGCACTCATCACCTGGACATCGCCGGTCTGGATCGTGCCTTCGGATCCCAGCGTGTCCCGATGCCCGAGCAGCCCTTGACGGACATAGGTGATGATTTCCATGTCGCGATGACCATGCATCGGGAAACCGCCGCCAGCGGCGATCTCGTCGTCGTTCCAGACGATCAGCGGACCCAGCGCCGCATGCGCGGGATTGCCGTCGACGCCGACCGCGAAATGGTATTTCGCGCGCAGCCAGCCGAGATCCGCCCTGTCCAATGATTCCCAACTCCGATGTGTGAGCATCTCTGCCTCCGTGTTCGCTTCGTCGCCAATGAGCGGCTTGTCGCCTGGGCCGCTGGCCGGATTCGGCAACGGTGCGACTGACGAGACGAATGCTATATTCGCAATGAACTAGCGCATAGATACCAAACTGGAACGTATCGTTGCTCGTGGCAGAACGATAAAAAGGAGTTGTGAAGCATGCCCATGAACGAAATCACCGATCTCAACGATCTGCGGCTCTTCTCGGAGGTGGTCGAGCATGGGAGCTATACGGCGGCCGCGCGCAGTCTCGGCCTGCAGACGTCGAAACTCAGCCGGCGCATTCGCGCGCTGGAAGAAGAACTGGGCGTGCGCCTGCTCAATCGCACGAGCCGGAGCCTGTCGTTGACGGAAACCGGGCGGCAGTTCCACCAGCATTGCCTCGCGCTGGTGGCGGAAGCGAAGGCCGCCAAAGATATCGTGGACCGGACGCGTTCGAGGCCTCAGGGCACGGTCCGTATCGCCTGTCCGGTGGCGTTGCTCGAGTCCGGCATCTCGCGAATCATCGCGCGATACGTCGAGGATCACCCGGATGTCCGGGTGCTGCTGGATGCCACCAATCGTCGCGTGGATGTCGTCGAGGAGGGGCTCGACTTTGCGATCCGCGTGAGGCTTCCGCCGTTGGAAAACACCGATCTCGCCGTGCGTCAGTTGGGTTTGTCGATCCATATTCTGGTGGCCAGTCCGGAATTGGCGGCACGCCATGTGGCGCCCGGCTCGCTCGAATCCGTGCAGGGATGGCCCACGCTTTCGATGGCGAGCAGCAGCGAGCGATTTGTCTGGAACCTGATCGACGCCGACGGGCAGGCGACCTCATGGGCGCATCAGCCTCGCCTCGCGACCGACGACCTCGCCAGCCTTCGGGTTGCGGCGATAGCCGGGGTCGGCGTGGCGTTATTGCCGAAAGAACTGGTCGAGGCCGATATTCAGGCCGGCCGGTTGCAGCACCTGCTGCCAGGCCTGACCTCCACGCCCGGCCTCGTGCATGCGATCTTCCCCACGCGCCGCGGCATGGTTCCGGCCGTCCGTCATTTCCTCGATGCACTCGCGGCCGGCTGCGCCGACCGGAACTGGCAGCGTTAGAGGGACCTTAGTGCGACCTTGGAGCGACCTTGGAGCGACCAGGCTTCCTCCGTGCTAAATCGCTAGCGGCCCGTGCGATTTGAACAGCGCCGCCACGCGAGGGGCGGCACTATCGCTTCATACGCGGCCTGCTGGCTCGAATGTCCGTCTGGGCGTCCGGCTTGAACCTCCAGTTTGAACCCCAGCTTGAGCTCAACGCGCCGCGCAATCGCACTCAACTCTCTGGAGGTGCTGCATGACTACTGCAGCTGACTACCTGGTCGCCACCCTCGCGCATGTCGGCGTCAAGCGCATCTATGGCGTTGTCGGCGATTCGCTGAACGGCATTTCCGATTCGCTGCGCCGTTCAGGCGACATAGACTGGATTCATGTCCGGCACGAGGAAGGCGCCGCTTTCGCCGCCGGTGCCGAGGCGCACCTGACCGGCCAGCTCGCGGTTTGCGCAGGCAGTTGCGGGCCGGGCAATCTGCATCTGATCAACGGGCTGTTCGATTGTCAACGCAGCGGCGTACCGGTGCTGGCGATCGCCGCGCATATTCCCAGCAGCGAGATCGGCATCGACTATTTTCAGGCCACGCATCCTGAGAGCCTGTTCAAGGAGTGCAGTCACTACGTCGAGCTGGTGTCGAACCCCGCGCAACTGCCGCAGATCCTGACCCGGGCGATGCGCGTTGCGGTGGCGCGCCGCGGCGTGGCCGTCGTCGTGATGCCGGGTGACGTCGCGCTGTCGCCGTCGCTTGCCGAAGTGCCGGCCTGGGTCGTGCCCACCACGCCGCCCGTGCTGCGCCCGAACGACGAGGACATTGCCTGCCTCGCCGACTTGCTGCGCGACGCATCGAAAGTGACGCTGCTGTGCGGCGCCGGATGCGCCGGCGCGCGCGATCAGGTCCTCGAACTGGCGAAGCGGCTCAAGGCGCCGATCGTGCATTCGCTGCGCGGCAAGGAATACATCGAACACGACAATCCGTACGACGTCGGCATGACGGGCATGGTCGGCTTTGCGTCGGGCTATGCCGCGATGAAAGACTGCGACATGCTGTTGCTGCTCGGTACGGACTTTCCGTATCGGCAGTTCTATCCGGACAACGCGAAGATCGCACAGATCGACGTACGTCCCGAGGCGCTCGGCAACCGTTGTCCGCTCGATCTCGGCCTGCTCGGCACGGTGAAGAACACGCTCGCCGCATTGCTGCCGGAGCTCGACGAAAAGACCGACTCGTCGCATCTCGAACGCGCGCTCGAACACTATGCGCGCGCACGCGACGATCTGGATGCACTCGCCGAAAGCAATCCGTCGAGCACGACGATTCATCCACAGTACGTGACGCGGCTCGTCAGCGAACTCGCGGCGGACGACGCGATTTTCACCTGCGACGTCGGCACGCCGATCGCATGGAGCGCGCGTTATCTCAAACTGAACGGCAAGCGCAGACTGATCGGTTCGTTCAATCACGGCTCGATGGCCAACGCATTGCTGCATGCGATCGGCGCGCAGGCAACGTTCCCGGATCGCCAGGTCGTGTCGATGTCCGGCGACGGCGGCTTCGCGATGATGATGGGCGAATTCCTGACGCTGGTTCAGGCGGGCTTGCCGGTGAAAGTCGTCGTGTTGAACAACGGCACGCTCGGCTTCGTCGAAATCGAAATGCGCGCGTCGGGTTTTCTCGACACGGGTTGCGATCTGACCAATCCGAACTTCGCGAACATGGCGGAGGCGATCGGCGTCAAGGGGATTCGCGTCGAGCGGCCGCAGGATCTCGAAGCGGCGCTCGCCGCGGCGTTCGCGCACGATGGCCCGGCGCTCGTCGATGTCGTCAGCGCGCGGCAGGAGCTGATCATGCCGCCGAAAACCACCGTCGACGAAGCGTGGCATTTCGGACTGTTCATGATGAAGGCGGTGCTGGATGGCCGCGGCCGTGAACTGATCGACGTCGCGAAAGTGAATCTGACGCGCTGATGCCGGCCATTCATTCGGGTTCCCGCACCCGCGCGTTGTGCGGGGCGCGCACGTTCAGGCGCGCGTTCGAGCCCCTCCGCACGGGTCCGGCGCGCCGTTGCGAAGCGGCCCTCGGCCTGTTGCTGGTCGTGCTGCTCAGCGCGTGTACGGGCGCGCCGTCGGTGGGCGTACTCGGCGCGTACTTTCCGGACTGGCTGTTCTGCATCGTCGGCGGCGCGGTGTTGACGGCGCTTGTACACGTGCTCGCGTATCGCACTGGCTACGGTGGCTGGCTGACGCCGCCGGCGCTCGTTTATCCGGCGCTGACGGTGCTCTTTTCGATCGTGCTCTGGGCCATCGGCTTCAATTTGTGACACAGGGTATGAACATGGCTTCCAACATGAGCGCGGCAAATTCCAACGCCAGCAACAACGTCGGCAACAACGTCGGCAACAGCGCGACCAGGCGCCCGCGAACCTGGCCGGCGCTCGTGCTGATCGTGCTGACCGTCGTCGCGGCGATTGCGGCGATCTGGCGCGTCGACACGGCGCCGCGAACCGACGATGCCTACGCGTACGCGGACACGATCGGCGTGTCGCCGGAAGTGAGCGGCAAGATCGTCAAGCTTGCCGTGCACGACAATCAGGCGGTCAAGCAGGGCGATCTGCTGTTCGAGATCGACCCGCGTCCGTATCAATACGCGCTGCTGCGGGCCAAGGCGTCGCTCGCGCAGCTCGACGCGCAGATCCCGCTCACGCAGCGCAGCGTCGACGCGCAGACCTTCGGCGCGACTGCGGCCAGATCGGCGGTCACGCGCGCGCAGGCGGCGGCGAACCAGGCGAGCGACACGCTCGCGAGAATGGAGCCGCTGCTCGGCAAGGGATACGTTTCCGCCGACGACCTGGAGCGCGCGCGCACCGCGCAGCGCTCGGCCCTCGCGGAGCTGGCCGCCGCCGAAGCGCAGGCACGGCAGGCGCAGGCGGCGGTCAGCAGCGTCGATGCGCTCGTTGCGCAGCGTTCGGTGTTGCAGGCCGAAATCTCGAGCGCGCAACTGAACCTCGAGTACGCGACGGTGCGCGCGCCATTCGACGGACGCGTGGTGGAACTGCGCACGTCGGTCGGCCAGTACGTGTCCGCGCAGAAACCGGTTTTCACGCTGATCGACACGCGACACTGGTACGTGATTGCGAATTTCCGCGAGAACGAGCTCGGCCAGATTCATCCCGGCACGCGTGCAACGGTGTACCTGATGAGCGACACCGGGCTTCGCTTTAGCGGCACGGTCGATTCGATCGGCTACGGCGTCGATCCGCAGGACGGCAGCGGCACCGCGAACGGCTTGCCGAGCATTCAGCGCAGCATCAACTGGGTTCACGTCGCGCAGCGTTTTCCGGTCAAGATTCTGGTCGATCGACCTGATCCGCGCCTGTTCCGGATCGGCACGTCGGCGGTCGCGGTGCTGCGGGTTCACGAACACGCAGCGGTTGCGGCGAGCGGAGCGCAGTCGTGAGCGCGGCGACCGGCCTGCGACGCTATCTCGCGTGGCCGCATCCGCTCACGCGTTTCGCGGCATTCCTGCAACGCGAACTGGCGAGGTTTCCCGGCCGCGGCAATGTGACGATGCGCTGCGTGGTGGGCAGCGCCATCGTGATCGTCGCGTCGATGACGCTGCGCGTGCCCGAGCTGGCGCTCTCGCTGATGGCGCTGTTCTACGTGACGCAGTCCAACGTGGTGTTGACCCGCGTGATCGCGCTGAACCTGGTCGTGGGTTCGACCTGTGCGATTGCCGGCGCGATCGCGCTCTTCGTGCTGACTTTCGACTATCCGCTGGTGCGCATCGTCGTCGCGAGCGCGGTATTTTTTTGCAGCGTGTACCTGATGCGGGCGGTGACGAAGTTCGGGCTGGTGTTCTTTATGGTCGCGCTCATCGTGATCTATGCGCAGAGCTTTGTCGATTGGACCGACAACGCCGAGCAACTGGTGCGCAGTTGCCTGTGGGTGTGGTCCGCGGTCAACTATCCGGTGGCCGTGGCGCTGATCCTCAATACGATCCTGCTGCCCGCCGAGCCCGAGCGGCAACTGCGCGCGGCGATGCGCCGGCAACTCGCGGTGGTGCAAGCGAGGCTGGCCGCTCTGATCGATCCGCAAGAAGCGGCGCCGGTTGTCAGTGCAAGCGATCTGCAGCAAGGGGCGTTGTCGTTGCAGAAACTCCTGCGCTTCTCCACGATGCGCAAGCGCTACAGCGAGTCTGAAAGTGCCACGCTGCTCGCGTGCGTGACCGCCGTATCGCGTCTGTACGAAGCGGCGGCCGAATTGCCGGCTATGGCGCAAGGGTCAGGTGCTGCGAGTGCTGCGGGTGCTGCGGCGATCCGAAGCGTTCGCAACGACGTCGCCGCGTTGGACGCAGCGATTGCCGACGATGTGCCATTACGGCTCCCAGCCGCCGCGGAGCGCGATGCCGAAGCGGCGTCGCTTCCCGCCGTCGCCGCGATGCGGCGCGCGCTCGATGCATTGGCCGACGCGACCGTCTCTCAAAGCTCGCACGCGAACACGCCGCCAGCATCGGCTGCACCCGCCGCGCTACTGCCGCCCGATGCGTACTCGAACCCGCGCTACGCCCGGTTCGCACTTCGCACGCTGCTGTCGGTGCTGATCTGCTACGTGTTCTACAACGCGGTGAGATGGCCCGGCATTCACACGATCATGCTCACGTGTCTCGTCGTCGCGTTGCCGAGTCTCGGCGCGTCGAGCCGGCACGGGCTGCTGCGCATCAGCGGCGCGTTGATCGGCAGCGCGCTCGCCTTGTTCATGGTCGCGTTCGTCATTCCGCAACTCGAAAGCGTGACGGGTCTGCTGCTGATGAGCCTGCCCGTGATCGCGCTGGGCGCGTGGGTGTCGGCCGGTTCCGAGCGGATCAGCTACGCCGGCTTGCAGATCATGTTCACGTTTTCGCTCGCGCTGCTGGAGCCGTTCTCGCCGCCGTCCGATCTCACCGAAATTCGCGACCGTCTGGTGGGAATTCTGCTCGGGGTCGGCGTTGCGACTTTCATCCAGATGTCGGTCTGGCCCGAGGGCGAAGCCGACGCGCTGCGCTCGCAACTGTCCAAAGTCTTGCGTGCGATTGCGGCGCTCGTGCGGGGCCACGCGCAGGCCATCGAGGCCGCCGCGCGGGCGGCGCAATCGCAGCCCGCGTCGGCCGCCTGGGCGATGCTGGCGGATTGCGAAGCGACGCTCGCGCGAGTCGCTCTCGAACCGGACTGGCGCGAGGGCGAGACCGCGCGCGTCACGCTGCTCACGCAAACGGTGCTCGCGCAGAGTCGCTCCATCCTGCTGGCGAGCAACGCTTTTCACGACGAGGCGATGTTCGCAGCGGGACGCGCCGGTCCATCCGCGGCGGCTCTGACACAAGCCTGCGGGGCGCTGCAGCAGAACCTCTGCGAGTCGCTCGAACACTACGCGCAGCAATTGTCGAGTGAGCCGCCGCTCGCGAGCCCGCCCGCGCCGCTGGACTTGACGCAGTTGGCAAGCGCCGCGGCGCAACCGGACGGCGACGCGCGCATCGCTGCGCTGCTGGAGCGCGCCGTCCATCTCGACGCGACGCTCGCGGGCTTGCCGCGATGGTCGTCGGGCGAGCTGAGCGCCGCAGGTTCGGCCGGCTCCGGACAGATAGGGATAGCGTGATGCGCGGCACTCTTTTTCGATTGAATCCGTTGAATCCGTCAAATCCGTTGAAGCAAACCGCGCGTGCGCAAGCCGCCGTCCGACGCTTGCCCGGTTTCATGCGCCGCTGGCTCATGCTATTGCCGATGTGTTCATGCGTCGCCGCCTGCGCGCTGATTCATCACGACAGCCCGCCGGCAGCCGTCATCGCACCGGACCAGATCCGTCTTGCCGACGACATCCATCTCGCGCGCGAAGGCTGGCCGTCGGCACGCTGGTGGGAACGCTATCGCGATCCGCAACTCACCGCGCTGATCGAGCGCGCGCTCGGTCACGCACCGACGCTGGCGATCGCGCGCGAGCACGTATCGCAGGCACGCGCGCAGGTCGAACTGGCCCGCGCCGGCGCCGGCTTGCAACTCTCCGGGATTGCCGCCGCCGATCGCGAACACGTGTCCGGCCACGGTTTTCTCAGCGCGTACGCGTCGCATGATCCGGCGATCGGCGCGTCCGGCCCCTGGTACTGGACGGGCCTCGTCGGTGTGGACGCGCATTACGATATCGACGTTTGGGGCAAGCAGCGCGACCTCGTGCGTGCGGCGCTCGGCGAGCAGAATGCGCGGCGCGCCGATGCGGCGCAGGCGGAGCTGGAGGTGTCGACGGGCGTCGCACAGCTTTACTACCAGGTCCAGATCGTCTACGCGAGCCTGGCGCTGTTGCAGCAACTGCGCAGCGTCGACGCGCTCGAACTCGACACCCGAACCGCGCGTCACGAGCGCGGTCTGGAGGCGCTGATGCAGTCGGCCGACGCGCGCTCGCAACTGCTCGCGCTCGACCAGCAGATCGCCGCCGCGCAGCAGCAGATCGTGCAGACCCGCGAAACGCTGCGCGCGCTGATCGGCGCGGGCCCGGACGATCTGCCGCCGATCGCGCCGGCCGCGTTGCCGGCGCCTTCGGTCGGACTGCCGTCCACGCTGTCTTTCGAGCTTCTCAGCCGGCGGCCGGATTTGCAGGCGATGCGCTGGCTGGTCGAAGCATCGTTCGATCGCGTGGATGCCGCTAAAGCCGCGTTCTATCCGAGCTTCGACATCACCGCATTCTTCGGCTTCAACGCACTGCGAATGCGCGATCTGTTCACGCATTCGAGCCAGCAGATCAACCTGATTCCGGGGCTCTATCTGCCGATCTTCGACAGCGGCCGTTTGAACGGAAGCCTGCACGGCGCACGCACGGCCAGCAATACGCTGATCGAACAGTACAACGAGGCGGTGCTCGACGCGGTTCGCGACGTCGCGCAAACCGGCAGCCAGATCGACGATCTCGACCATCGCGTGCAATTGCAGCGCGAGCGGATCGACGCGATCCGTGTCACGAGCGACAGCACCGACGCGCGCTACCAGCGCGGTCTCGCGGACCACACCGCGGCAATACGCGCGAAAGCGCCGCTGATCGAAGGGCAGCTCACGCTGCTGCAATTGAACGGCGACGAACTCGAAGCGGAAATCGTGCTGACGCGGGCGCTGGGCGGCGGCTATCGCGGCGACGACCTGCCGTCGTCGCCGCCCCAGCCGGCGCGCGCGGAGCGCTAGATGCCGGCCCAATCGCTTGCGCCGCTGTTTTTGCCGGTCGCCGCGGTTGCACTCAACCTCGTCGTGCTGCTGTTCTGCGCGCGCCTGCGCTTCACGGTGCCGCGCGCGGCGTTGCGCGGCCTCGCGTTCGCCGCATTGACCGTCGCGATGCTGCACGCGCAGCTGACGCCGACCCAGACGCCCGATCTGGGCGCGTCCGCCGAATACCGCTTTGCGCGCGGCGCGGTGCAGATCGTCTGGTGGCTGCTCGCGGCGTCCACCACGACAGCGGTGGTGCGGCTCTACTACACCGTCAACGATCGCACGCGCGAGGAGCGCTTTACGCTCGACGTCGTCGAGACGGTGCTGTATCTGACCGCGCTCGTCGCGATCGTCACGGACGTATTCGACATTCCGCTCAAAGGCGTGCTGGCCACCTCCGGCGCGTTGGCGATCGTGCTTGGGCTCGCGTTGCAGAGCACGCTGGCAGATCTGTTTTCCGGCTTCGTGATCAATGCGACCGCGCCGTATCGCGTCGGCGACCGGATCGTGCTGGACGACGGCTCGGAAGGCTCGGTGCGCGAGGTGACCTGGCGCGCGACGCATGTGCTGAAAGGCAACCACGATCTGATCGTCGTGCCGAACTCGGTGATCGCGAAGTCGAAGGTCGTCAACGCGAGCATGCCGGCCGGCGCGCATGCAACCGTGGTGCGATTCCAGGCGCTGCCCGCGTATCGTCCGTCGCTGGTGGTGTCGGCGTTGCGGCTCGCGATCGACTCGTGCGTCGGCATCGACGCCGCGTTGCCCACGAACGTGGTCACGAAGTCGGTCGGCTGGCAGGCGAGCGACTACGAGGTGTCGTTCTTCGTCGCGAGCGGCCGCAGCAGCGACGACACGCTCAATACGTTCTTCGACGCCGCGCATCGGCACCTCGAAGCGCTGTCGCTGTTCGACGACGCGGCGCTGTCCGGCGAGCGCCCGGTCGGACGCCGGCTGATCGACGGCATCGGCATTTTCGGGCTGCTCTCGCGTGACGAAAAGGAACAGCTCGCCAGCCTGTTGAAGGTTCGCGAACTGGCGCCGGGCGAGATACTGCTGCGAGCCGGCGAAGTGCCGGCCGCGATCACGCTGGTCGGCTACGGCGTGATCAACGCGACAAGCCGGCACCAAGGCGTGGCCGTCGACGTCATGCGGTTCTCGCCCTGCGAATACCTCGGCGAAGGCGGTCCCATCGCGGGCGTGGCGATCGCGGCGGAGGTCTCCGCGAAAACCTATGCGATCGTCTACGAGCTCCCTGGCATCGCGATTGCCGCGCTGCTCAAACGGCATCCCGAGTTGACGCACGTGCTGGCCGCCAAGCTCGCGGAGCGCGAACGCTGCGGCCAGGCACTGATGGAGCCGGCAGGCACCATGCCGACGACACCGCACGGCCTCGCCGCATGGATCGCGCGTGGGATGCAGGCGCTGCATGGGCTGCACTTCTAGCCGCGCTGCGCGGGTCCGCCCCCGATCGGGGGATTGACCCGTGCAGCGCGCGGCACTACCTTCGGAAACTACCCGCCTAAGAGAGAGGCAAGGTCATGGTGTCGCGAATCCGCCCGTCGCTTTCGGGCACCTTACTCACTGACGCAAAGCTGTCTTGCCCGCGAGGCCGCCCATGACGGCACGCTCTCACCTGGTCGAGCTGACCGCCGAAATCGTCGCGAGCTTCGTGTCGTGCAATCCGCTGCCGGCCGCCGATCTGGCCGCGTTCATTTCCAGCACCCATGCCGCGCTCGCCGCGCTGCGCGACCCGGGCGACGACGCAAATCCGTCGGCCGAAGCAGCGGTTCCGATCGACGAATCGATCCACGACGACTACCTGGTTTGCCTCGAGGACGGCCGCAAGCTGAAGTCGCTCAAACGCCATCTGCAGCACCGTTATGGAATGACGCCCGATCAATATCGCGCGAAATGGGGGCTGCCCGCCGACTATCCGATGGTCGCGCCCGCTTACTCGATGCTGCGCTCGACCATTGCGAAGAATCATCCCGCCGGCGCGATCAAACCGCGGCGTCCTGCCAAATCCTGATGCGACGAAAGAGAAAGGTGGACGTAATCGCGCCGGGGCGTTTCACCCATTCGAGGGATACCGCAGCGGTCGCGGTGTCGCGCATGATGCTCATCAATGAAAGCGGCGCGCGGGGAGGGCGCTGCTAATCCGTCGGCGCCGCGAGCGCGCGCCGCATGACAGGAGTAGCACCATGTCCAGACAGTCACAGGACGCGGCGCGCGTTCGCCAGGCAACCTGTCCGGATACAGGAAGCGGCTTGGGCGCACGCCCGTGCGCGAGCGAGCGTTCGATCGTACGGGCTGAGGAGCGTTGGCGCTGCGCGCCGTTTTCCGCGCTCGATACCGCGGCGGCGGATCGCATCCTCGCCGGAAGCTGGGGCGCGGACGCGGAAGAGCCGCATGAAGTGTCGAGCGCGGGCGACGAGCGCTTCTACACGATCGGCATCAGCCTGACGGCCACCACGCTGACGTTTCAGCATGACGGCCGGATTCTCTGCGACGGTCCGCTGATGCCCGGTTCGATCCAGATCACCGGACCCGGCGAAAGCGTCAAGGCTGCTTACGCGTCGCCGTGCCGCGTGATGCATCTGTTCATCGCGCCGGCGCTGTTGTCGCGCCGCTATGACGAAGCCGAAGGGCAACTCGCGCGACCCGATCTGTCGAGCCAGAGTCCGCGCATCTTTCGCGACATCGCGATCGAGCGGCTGGCGCTCGCGCTCCAGGACGCGAATCCGCT
Organism: Paraburkholderia xenovorans; assembly: GCF_046030735.1. Lineage (GTDB taxonomy): Bacteria > Pseudomonadota > Gammaproteobacteria > Burkholderiales > Burkholderiaceae > Paraburkholderia > Paraburkholderia xenovorans_A. The sequence goes on along the minus strand of NZ_JAQQBV010000025.1, from coordinate 44,333 downwards.
CGCCGATACGTTCGGCCGCATGTATGCGGACAGCGTCTGCGATGCGATCGTGGCGCGCTTGCTGGCCCGGCGCGCGGACGGCGCGGCGTCGAAGAGCGCGCCGTTGCCGCGCTGGCGTTTGCGCCGCGCCATCGATTTCATCGAAGCCAATCTCGCGAATCCGATCGGCCTCGCCGAAGTGGCGGCCAGCACCGGGCTCACGCGGATGCATTTCGCCGCGCAGTTTCGTTCGACGACCGGCTTTTCCCCCCACGCTTACCTGCTGCGGCGCAGGCTCGACCATGCGCAGATGCTGCTGCGCTCGTCGGAGTTCAGCGTGCTCAACGTTGCGCTCAGTTGCGGCTTCAATTCGCATGCGCATTTCACGGCGGTCTTCAAGCGGATGCTCGGCGAGCCGCCTAACGTGTGGCGTACGCGGATGCGGGTGCAAGGCGGCCGGCCGACGGATGAGCCGCTGGTCCATGCGCCGGCTGAGGCAGTTGAATGAAGCGCTGCTTGACGGCGGCCATCCCGCCCGCGAATAGCGCCGTCTAGCGGTTGTGAGCCACCGGTTAGTCCGCGGACTTCCCGTATAAGCCGCGTCACAACCGGGCCATTACCGAAAAATGACCGAATCATCACGCTTCGCGACGACGTCAGGTTTAGTCTGGGCGGCATCTTTACTCGTCGAGTCATTGCGACGAGCGAGTGTCCCGCCGGAGCCCGCATGAACGACGTCGTAGCGCACGAAAGCATTTCGAAATCTGGCCGGTCGCAGCCAGGCGCGCCGAGCCCTTGCGTTTCGTCCGAGGCGGGCGCGCTGCACGTGATCGCCGCAGCGCGTCTGCCAGTAGGCGTTTGCGTCGCCGAGATTCCGTGGATGGCTCGCCATGGCGGCGCGCGGGTCGGCATCGGCTTTGCGAAACTCAGGCTCGATATCGAACGCGCATGGCAGAGCGCGATGCGCGTCGATTGCCATGAGGCGCTCGTCATCGCGGACCTGATCGAACACCAGGCGACCCGCCTGTCCGCTTCGGCCGCCAAGGCGCTGCGTTGCGAGATCGCGGCATTGCGGGCCGTGGCATTCGTGCTGCAGGACGACGAAGCGGCTGCGTTGGCGGCCGCATGGTCCGCGCGCGGCGCTCACGCCACCGCGACGACCGCGCACGTCGCGCTGACCGTGTGCCGCAGCGTGTATTGGCGGCTCGGCGATCTGGAGAGCTTCTACGCGGTGGAGCGCTTCAAGCCGGGTCACCAGCCCACCCGCAGGCAAACGGTGTCCACGCTGTTCGATCTGGGACTGGACGCCGCAGTCGCGCTCGACCAGATGCACTTCGGCGCGGCGCGTCTGCTCGCTGCGCACGCGCTTGAACGCGGGCGGTGCCTCGTCGGCACGCACCCGCTGGCGGACACGTTTCCGGTATGCGTCATCGCGCAAGTGCTCTATGAACAGGGACAGGTGGACGAAGCCGAGGCGCTGCTCGTCGCGCGGATCGCGGGCATCCGCGAATGCTGTACGGTCGAAAGCGCGCTGCGTGCGCATGGATTGCTCGCGCGCATTGCCGCAAGCCGTGGGCAGCATGGCAGGGCACTCGTGATTCTCAGTGAAGCCGAGGCGCTCGGCGTGCGGCGCCGCTGGCCGAGACTGCGGGCGGCGAGTCTCGCGCACCAGGTGGAGATCGAGGCCGGCTGCGGGCGCGTCGAACAGGCCGCGAACTGCTTGCAGCGCCTCGCCGAACTCGCGGATGAATCGCGAGCCGCAAGCAGCAACGTGCGCGTCGAGATCGCGCGTTTTCACACGGTCGCGGAGGTGCGTCTTGCGCTGGCGCATTCGCCGTGCGCGGGCAATGTCGATGTCGATGTCGATGTCGATGCCGTGCGGCAGGTTCATCGCGACATGGTTCGCCGCGGCCGTCTCTACGCGGCGGTGGCCGTCGAGCTGTTGCTCGTCGACGCGTTGCTCGCGAGCGGGCAACGCGACGAAGCGCTCGAACGGCTCGTCGGCGTGCTCAGGCGCGCGCCTGTCGTGGGTTTGCATCAAACGCTCGTCGATTGCAGCGCGCGCGTCGCCGAGCTGATCGACGCGATCGTGCAGCGGCGGATCGTTGCGCCCGGCGATATCGGGGAGCTGTTGCCGTATGCGAGAATGCTGCGGCAGCATCGACGTGACGTCAGCGAAGCCAATGAGCCGTTCGCGATACGACGCCCCAACGTGGGCGCGGGAATCACCGAACGCGAGCGCCTCATCGTCGCGCTGATGGGGCGAGGGCTGTCCAACAAGCAGATCGCGGTCGAGCTCGGCATCGCGCCCGAAACCGTCAAATCTCACGCGAAGCATCTTTACACCAAACTGTCGGTCAGAAACCGGACCGAGGCGGTCGCGCTCGCGACACGCCTCGGTTTGCTTCACGCACCGAGGAGTTCTGCCGTTTGAATCCCGACTGTCGCACCCGAATCTCACTCCACTTTGCCGGCTTCAGGCTGGACCTGTCCAATCAATGCGTGTGGCGTTTGAATCCGGGTCAATCCGCTAGCCGCATCGACTTGCCGCCGAAAACATTCGCCGTGCTGCGTCATCTCGTCGAGCATCCGCAGCGGCTCGTGTCGTCTGAAGCGCTGCTCGAAGCGGTATGGCCGGACGTGCATGTGCAGCCCGAGGTGCTCAAGGGGCACATCGCGGCGATCCGCCGTGCGTTGGGCGACAGCGCGGAGCGTCCGCGCTATGTGGAAACGCATCGCGGGCGTGGCTATCGCTTCATCGCACCCGTCGATACGTTTGCAGCGGGCGGCCAGTCAGGCCTTCTCGCGCACAGCGCGGAACGGTTCGTGGGCCGCGTGTCCGAACTCGCTGCATTGCTGGGCGCACACCAACGCGCGCAGGCGGGCACGCGGCAGATCGTGTTCATCGCCGGCGAGGCGGGAATCGGCAAGACGGCGCTCGTCGACGGGTTTCTTGCCGATGTATCCCGCGGCGACACGCGTGTATTGAGCGGCGGATGTGTGGAAGGCTACGGCGGGACCGAGCCGTACTATCCGCTGCTCGAGGCGCTAGGCCGTCTATGCCGCGGCGCGGGTGGAAAAGAAGTGCGCGACGCGCTCGTGGCAATCGCGCCCACGTGGGCGCTGCTGATGCCCGCTCATGTGCCGGCCGACATCCGCGCAACGTTGCTCGCACAGACGATCGGCGCCGGCAGGCAGCGGATGATGCGCGAAATCTGCGATCTGCTGCGAGCGCTGGCGGTAGAACGTCCGCTACTGATCGTGCTCGACGATTTGCAGTGGGCGGATTTTTCGACGATCGACATGCTGTCCGCGATCGCGCGGCTCGAGGGCCCCTGGCGGCTCATGCTGGTGGCCGTTTACCGCAACGACGAAGCGGCATCTGTCCAACATCCGGTGATAAAACTCAGTCACACGCTGCTGCTGCGTGGCGCGTGCGAACTCATCGAACTCGCGCCGCTCAAGCCCGACGCGATCGGCGCGTGGCTCACGCACGGCGCCAGCCTGAATCCGCTCGACGAGGAACTCGCGCATCTGGTCGCCGACCGCTCCGGCGGCAATCCGCTGTACATGCAGGCGATTCTCGACCATCTGCACGAGCAGGCGCTGGTGGAACCGACGCCTGACGGCTGGCATCTGCGCGCGAGCGCTACGCAGTTGCACGGCGCGCTGCCGCGCACGATCGCCCAGGTCATCGAGATGGGCATCCAGCGGCTGACGCCTGCGGCACAACGTGCACTCGAAGCGGCGAGCGTGGCGGGATTGACGTTCGCCTCGGCGACGACGGCCGAAGCAGCCGCGATGAGCGTCGAGGCCTTTGAAGACCTGTGCGACGAACTGGCCCGCCGCGGCCAGTTCGTTCGCCGCGCCGGCGTTCGGACCTTGCCCGATGGCTCCGGCACACAGTTGTTCAGCTTTGCACACGCGCTGGTTCGCAGCGTGTTCTACGACCGCCAGGGGCTGACGCGGCGCTCCAGGTCGCACCGGCTGATCGGTGAGCAACTCGAGCGGCTGTTCCTCGCGGGGCAGCGCGGCAGCATTGCCGCGGAGCTTTGCTGGCATTTCGCGGACGCGCGGCAATGGGACAAGGCGCTCGACTATGTGCAAATCGCGTTGCAAACGGCGAAGGTGCGCTGCGCGTATCGCGAGGCCCTCACGGTGCTCGATCAGGCCGATACGCTGCTCGCGCGACTGCCGGCGGACTTGCGCTCGCTCAGGCGTATCGAATTCGTCGAAGCGCGCGCGGCGCTCTTTGCCGCCGCCCACGATCCGCAGGCAGTCGACGCGTATCGCATGCTGCACGAACAGGCCACGCAGCTCGGCAAGATCGAAGTGCAACTGCGCGCGCTGCTCGGTCTCGCGTACGTGCTGAGCTGGAGCGGTCAGACACGCTCGGTGGCCTGCCTCGACGAGGCGCTTGCGCTCGCGGCGTCCTATCCGGATCGGCGTGTCAGTGCGTCGACGCAGATCGCGTGTCATGTCCGGCGTATCTGGACGCAAGGTTGGCGTGCCGCCGACGCGCAGCACTGTGCGCATGCGCTCGCCACGTTGCGCGAGGTGGGCGATCCGGTATCGATGGCGAAAGCGAACCTCGAACACTGCATGCTGCTGATGGTGTCGACGCAATACCGCACGGCGTTGAACACCGCGCAGACGAGCTATCAGGTGCTGTACGGGCATGCGGTCGTTCATCCGGGTTTCGATATCGCACGCGGCACGTGGATGGTGCGCCTCGGGGTCGCGTGGGCGCATATGTCGGTGGGCGATCTGGGCCGTTCGCTCGACGAGTTCGATCGCGGCATCCGCGACTATCACGACAACGGCAATTACTTTGCAGCGCGCACACTGCAGGTTTACCGCGGCTGGTTGCTGGTCCATACGATGGACTTCGAAACCGTGGTCGAACTCGACCGGCAGTTCAGCGCAGCGGCGGATCGGCCGGGGTCCGACGCCGAGGTCCGCGAGCGCGCCGCTTTTCTGCCGCCGCAGCAGCGCGTCTGGACCATTCTCGCCGGGCTGGCTCACGCAGGGCTCGGCGAGAACGCCGCTGCCGCCGCGCGTTTCGCCGAAGCCGAACGGCTGATGGAAAACGAGCCGATCATGTTCGACTGGTACTGGCGCCTCGCGCTCGAATGGGGCTGGGCGGACCTCGCGATTGCGGGTGACGATCGCGATGCGTCGCAGCATCGCGCGCACCGCTTCCTCGAACGCGCGCTCGCCACCGAAGAACGCACCTGGCAAGCGCTGGCGTGGGACACCATGGCAAGAGCGTCGTTGAACGAGGGCGATCTGGCGCGCGCGGCGGGTCATCTGAAGGCCGCGTTTTCGGCAACCGAAGGCTTCGAGACGCCGCTCGCGAACTGGCGTCTGCAGCGCACGTCGGCGTGGCTGCATGAAGCACGTGGCGACACGCAGCGCATGGCCGTTGCGCGACAGTGCTGCATCGAATCACGGGCCCGGCTTGCCGGTTCGATCTCGCAGGGAACCGGGATCGGCCGGCGTCTCGCGGCGCAGCCCGCGGATCAGTTTGCAGACTAGCTGTCTGCCCCCAGCGTGTCGCGCAGACGATGCCCGGCGGGCAAGCTTGCCGTCAGCGCCGCCTTTTTGCTTGCCGCGAGGGCCGCGTGGCGAGCCGCCAATTGCGCGTCACCGCTCGCGCTGTAGGCTTCACTCGCCGTGCGATGGATGCGCCAGTCCGCGAGCGGGGTCTGGAAGTGCTGGGTGGCCGCAATCGCTTTCTCCGTGCAATGCACGGCGTCCGTCACTGCACCGACTTGCAGCGCGACACGCGCCTGTACTTCCCACGCGAGGCCGTGCCACGTGCGCTCTTCCGTGCCGGTTGCCAGCTTGACCAGGCGAGCGGCATGCGTGATCGCTTCGTCCGGCTTTTCTTCCATCAGCGCAAGGTTCGCGAGTCCCCATTCGAGCGACAGCCGCCAGTACCAGTCGAAAATCACCGGTTCGTCATCCATGCGCTGCATCACGTCGAGCAGATGAATCCGTGCCGCGTGGCTGTCGCCGAGGCCCAGGTAAGCCAGGCCCTTCAGGAGAATACCGAGCCGCTGCTCCGCGGGCAGTGTCGAGCGGTGTCCGGTGGTTCTGGCCGGCAATCCGGCCGGTAACTCGGCCGGTAACTCGACGATAACCTGCTGACAGGACTCCAGCATCGCATCGAAGTCCAGCGCATGAAATTGCAGCCAGCAGCGATACAGCGTGAGCGTATCGGCGCCATATTGATTGCCGTTCGCGGCGAACATCGCAATCGCACGGTCGAACTCCCGCTCCGCGCGCCCGAACTCGCCCAGATACAACAGCGTCCAGGGCACGCCGAGATTGACCATCCAGGTGGCGCGGGCCATGTTGAACTCGGGCCGGTTCTCGTCGTTGTCGACGAGGAACTGGTAGTTCGCGAGAATCTTGTCCTGAGCCTGCTGATAGCGTGCGGACACCATCAGCACCATCGCGTATTCGCATTGCGACCAGGCGGTCGTGAACGGATCGTCGCCGTTACGCAATGCTTCGAGTGCAGCGTCGCACTGATCAATGTCTTCGGCGCTCCAGCCGCGCACCCACATTCGCCAGACATAGCAACTGATGCGCGTGCGGGCCTGCTGCTGCGCATCGGTTTGCTGTTCGCTGAGCGCAAGCGCTTCGTCGATGATCCGGCTGCAGCGGAGCTGATCGCGCCAGCTATAAGCGTAAGCGAGGCTCAGCAGCGCGCGGCTCTGGATGTCGATCAGACCGAGTTGCGCGGCACGCGCCGCCAGTTGCTCGCATGTCTCGCGTGCGCGCCGGTCATGCGCCGCGGTATAGATCGATGCGCGCCCCTCGAGGAATTCAGCTTCCGCCGCGGCCCGTGCGTCGCCCGGCAGATTGGCGGCCAGCATCATCGCGCGATCGAGAATGGCGAGCGCATCGTTATAGGCGAGGCGTTTTTTCGCTGTCTGGATCGCGATCCGCAGATAGCCGAGCGCGCGCGACCATTGCCTTGCGGCCGCGAAATGCTGGGCCAGCTCGGCCGCAATGCTGCCACGTGCTTCGGGCGCGCAACGCGCTTCGAGGGTCTGCGCGATCCGAAGATGCGAATGCGCGGTACGCAGTGCGCCCTGACGCTCGTAGAAGGTCTGCCGGTACATCGTATGGCGGAATGCGAAGGTGCGCGCCGCGACCTGATGATCGAGCGGTGCAGGCGCCTCGCGGCGGATGAAACTTTCCTGCCGGCACAACGCCTCGCACATCTCCTCGAAACATTCCTGGCTTAACTGGGCCACGGGAGCGACGACGGTCGCGTCGAAGCTGAGCCCTGCCACACTGGCCGCCTCGAGAACGCGCTGCTGATCGTGCGTGAGCCGTTGAATGCGATGTTCGATCACCTGGCTTAGCGTCAGCGGCACTTCGAGCCGCACTTCGGACGGTGACACATGCAGTTTCCAGCCATCCGGCGTGGACTGCGCGATTCCTTGCGCAACCAGATGATCGAGCGTCGCCACCATGAAGAGCGGATTGCCGCCGGAGCGCTCGCGCACGAACTGCGCGAGTTCATTTTCGTGTGCCTGCTCCGGCGTTGGCGTGTGCGCTTGTTGCCCTTTGCCTTGCAGGTATTCGGCGATCGCACCTTGGGTTAGCGGTCCGAGCACGATGTCATGACACAGCTTCTGCAAGCCGAGGTCGCGATTCAGGCGGCCCAGTGGGTGACGAGCGACTTCCACGTCTTCGGGGCGATAGGTGGCCACCACCATCACGCGTGCATGGGTGCGGTGACGGGCGATAGCGGAGAGCATGTCGACGGTCGAATAGTCCGACCAATGAAGATCTTCGAAGACGAGCGCAATGGGCTTCTGCACCGACAGCGCGGCCAGAAACTCGCAGATTTCCCGCAGCATCCGACCGCTGACGGCGCCGATCAACTGGCGTTGCAGCGCAGCGCGGTGCCGCTGCGGCACTGAACCGGGAAGCTGCGCGGCCCAGGTCGGAGCAATCGAAACCAGACTGCGCGTAATGGCTGCGCCCGCGTCGCCACGCACCAGTTGGGCGAGGGCTTCGAGAACGGGGTAATACGGCTCGGTGCCACCGTAACCCTCCACGCAGCGCCCGAGAGAAATCAATACGTCGCCACGGCCGTCGAGAGATTCCAGGAACTGGTTGACGAGCGTCGTCTTGCCGATGCCCGGTTCTCCGGCGACGAACACCACGCGCGACTCTCCTGCGCAGGCTTCGTCGAATAGCGCTTTGAGTTTGCTTAACTGCGGCGCGCGTCCGACGATCGTGCCATCAGCCGTTTTCTCTGCATCTGCGGCATGAACGGACGGCTGGACAAGCACGGGCGCGATGAATCGATAGCCGCGGCCGCGAAGCGTTTCGATGAATCTGGGGTTGGCCGGATCGTCGCCGAGCGCGGCGCGTATCGACAGCATGTGCCCCTTCAGCACTTCCGGTTGCACGAGAACGTTTTGCCAGAGCGCGTCGAGAAATTCGTCGTGCGTGACGAGGCGGCCGGCGTTGTCGACCAGATACTGAAGCATGTCGTACGCGCGAGGCCTGAGGTTGAGCCGGCGCTCGCCCGCGTCGGGTAGCGATTGCCAGACACACTGATTGGCTCGGTCAAGCCGGAAAGGCGGGAAATCGCTCACGTTTGTCTCCGGCCGTACGGCGCGTCTATTTCTGATATCCAGCGGATTCTATACCGGCAAAATAGCCGCGGAAACCTTGGATGTACCGATAAGCGCACGTCGGGAGCGCGGTTTCAGTCGATGACATCGCCCCCCGATCGGGGGATAGGACGCAATAACGCCTACGACAATAATGGTTCATGGCAATGGACCGAAGGGGAGGGTGTCCGGCCGACATGCACCTTCGAATGGTCGGCGTCAGGCAATGCGCGCTGGTTGTCGAGAAGTTGCCGAGGAGTTGCCGGGAATGCCCGCCCCCATGAACAGCGACTTCCGGTCGCCCCAATCGAGGACCCAACAAAATGACTAAAGCGTTTTCAGTTCCTGTCACGCCGCAAGGCAAGTCCGCGCTGGCGACGTTGCCGCCGTGGCACTACTCGAGCGATTGCATCGCGATCGAATACTGGACCGACCCGAATGCGATCGCGGCGCTGCTGCCGCCGGGCGTCACGGTGGACGAGAAGTCTGCCGGCCGCGCGTTCTTCTGGTTTCTCGACTGGCAGTTCACCGGCTCCAACGACGAATTGACGGACCCGGCTCGCTATCAATACCGTGAGGCGTTCGTTCTGGTTGAAGCGGTCTTCGACGGTGTGCCGGTCAACTACTGTCCGTACATCTTCGTCGATAACGATGCCGCTATCGCCCGCGGTTGGGCGCAAGGCTTTCCGAAGAAACTGGCGAGCGTCTATCAGACCCGCAGCTTCTCCGCGCCCAGCCTCGCCGCAGCGCCGCTTGCCAAGGGCAGCCGCTTCGGCGCCAGTGTGTCAGCGCACGGGGAACGCCTTGCAACCGCCCGTATCCAGCTCGACGAAGCCGTGACCGATCCGACGACGGTTTTCAACCGGCCGACGACGATGCGCCGCTACTTTCCTCAACTCGCGGCGGGACTTCAGGAGAAGCCGCCGGTCGACGAACTGACCATGTCGCTCACGGACAATCTCGCGATCGTGGATGTCTGGGCCGGATCGGCGGAACTGAAGATTCCCGAGGTCGCCGGCGAGGAGATGCATCTGATTGCACCGGTGCGTGTCGGGCGCGGGTACCGGCTTGGCATGGCGTACTCCGTGACGGATTTGCGCATTCTGAAGAACTACGTTGAATGAACGGTGCGACGGCCTCCCGAATTAGCGGAGGCCTCGATATTTGCACGCGTCGCGGTATGGATGCTCGTACAACGTCCGCATAGGAATTGCTCGAATGCCGCTCTACACATTGATTACTCAGGATGGCGTGCTCAGCAGCGAGGCCAAGGCCACGCTCGCGGCCGAATTGACCCATCTGCATTCTGAATACTCCGGTGTGCCGAAGAATTGGGTGCATGTGGTGTTTCAGGAATATGCGCCGGGCAACGGGTTCACGGCCGGCGAAGCGGCGGCCACTGCCGCGCTGACGCTTCTGATCCGAACCGGACGCACAGCCGACTATAAACGGGGCTTGCTGCAGCGTCTGTGGACATTGTTTCAGCGCGCGACGGGGGCGCCCGACGATCAGATTGTCATCGGCATTCAGGAGGTGCCGCCCAGTCAGGCGATGGAGATGGGACAGATCATGCCGGACGTCGTGGGCGAATAGGCGACGGCGCAGCGTATTCTCAGGAGAACATAAATGAGCAAGAAAGTGGCCGAAGTCATTGTGGATACGCTCGCGTCGGCGGGCGTCAAGCATTGCTACGGGATCGTGGGCGACACGCTCAATCTCATCGCTCACCACATCAACGAGAGCGAGATCGAGTGGGTCCATGTGCGTCACGAGGAGGCGGGAGCATTCGCCGCCGAAGGCGAAGCCATGTTGACCGGCAACCTGACCGCCGTAGCAGGAAGCTGCGGCCCCGGGAGTCTTCACTTCATTAACGGCTTGGTGGACGCGAACCGCAATCGGGCTCCGGTGATCCTGATCGCAACCCAGGTGGCGAGCGAGGAGCTCGGCTTCAACTTTCCGCAAGAGGTCGACTTCAAGGCGATCTACGGATCGTGCAGCGTTTTCTGCGACATGATCATCACGCCGGAGCAGGCGCGACGCAAGACCGTGATTGCCTGCCAGACCGCCATTGCGAAGGGCGGGGTGGCCGTGCTGATCGTGCCGGTCGACATCGCCCATGCGAATACGAGCGATAGCGTTCCGTATTCGGTACACACGAATGTGCCCGTGGTGCGCCCGAGCGATGCCGATCTCGATCGTGTTGCCGACATCCTCAACTCCGGCGAAAAGATCACGATTTATGGGGGCTCAGGATGCCGTGGCGCTCACGCTGAAATCCTTGCGGTAGCGGAGCGGCTCAATGCGCCTATTGCGCACACTTCGCGCGCCAAGGACGTGCTCGAGCACGATAACCCGTACAACGTCGGCATGACCGGCATTATCGGCGGCGAAGCGGGCTATCTGGCGGTATCCGAATGCGACACCTTGTTGATGCTCGGCGCCGACTTCGCGTGGCGGCAGTTCTATCCTGAGAAGGCAAAAATCGTTCAGATCGACCTCGCGCCCGATCACCTCGGCCGCCGGCATCCGGTTGAGTTAGGGCTGGTCGGCGACATCAAATCCACGATGGAGGCGTTGCTGCCGCGCCTGAAATCGCGCAGCGCAACCACGTTCCGCGACAAGCTCGTCCAGCGGCATGCCGCTGCGCTGGAAACCCACCGCTCCAAGGCCGTGGCGTCGGACCGGGGAACGATTCCGCCTATCTATCTGACCGAGCTGATCAACCGGCATGCCGCGAGCGATGCGCTCTTTTGCGCCGACGATGGAACGCCCACTGTGTGGCTATATCGTCACATCGAGACGAATGGAAAGCGCCGCGTGTTTTCGAGTCTGCTTCACGGCACGATGGCGGCGGCGCTGCCCATGTCGTTGGGGTTGCAGAAGTGCCAGCCAGGACGTCAGGTGATTTCCATGTCAGGCGATGGCGGCCTCGCGATGCTGTTCGGCGAGTTGATGACGGCCGTGCAGGAGAAGCTGCCCATCAAGGTGGTCGTGTTCGACAACGGCAAGCTTGGATTTATCGACATCGAACAGAAGTCCGAAGGCATGCTTCCGCTCTATACCGGCCTGCAAAATCCGGACTTCGGCAAAGTTGCCGAAGCGATTGGATTCTGGGGGCGCACGGTGACACAAGCCGATGAGCTCGAAGAGGCTGTCGTCACATGGTTGAACGAGCCCGGTCCGGCGCTTCTGAACGTCAAGGTCGATACGATGACGCTCGTGATGCCGCCGAAAATAGAGTGGGGCTCCGCATACGGAATGGTCCTCTATTCAGCGAAAGCGATGCTGCAGGGGCAGTCCGCGGATGTGTTCGCGATGATCCGCGAAAACTTATAGGACTTGCTTCAAGGAGCGCGTCATGAAGGATGCCAGCGACATCGACCGCGCCTGGGTCCACATCGTGGCGCTTCTTAATGCTGATTTCAGCGCTGATCTCAGCGCCGATAGCTGCGCCACGTCGCCGATGCACCGGCCTGCTCGCGCAGACTATCGTCATGCCGCTTACAGAAGGTGCGCAATCCAGGTGCTGGAGCGAAGGAGCCGGACCATTGCCACCGTCGCATGGAGCGACCCGACCGCGTGCCGCTATGGCGAACAGATCTGGCGACGCTGCGTCGCACGGAAAAGCGGCATCTGCGCACTGAGCGGGCAGGTGATAGCCCGAGGTGATGCGGTGTACCGCCCTCGAATCACGCGACACGCTCCACAAAATATCGACGCGATGATTCTCGCGTCCGTGATGGAGGGGAACGGGCCGGACGAGGGTGTTTAGTTTATTGCTCGCGGTGCCGCGACATCGGGTCAATGTTTCCGTTTATTAATAAGAAGTTGCGAAGTCTACTTGCTCTGACATAATCGCTAACAAAAAGAAGCAGTGGTTTCCCACGGAACAAGAACCAGGCATCGAGAGCAAGCGCTACCATGACGGATTTATTACGTCCCAACGGCAAGGCGACAATAACGGGGTACTCGGTCGTATCAATAGCGAAACGCCACGCCTGCGTTGCAGCCTGGGCTTTGCTGCTGACGTTGACCGCCTGCGGTGGCGATATTGCCCCGAACAATCCGTCGATTACAGCACCCGTCGCGCCCCCGGCGTCGCCGTCGCCTCCCGATAGTCCCGTCGCGCCGTCTGTTCCTTCCACGCCGAACACGCCCTCGACGTCAACGCCGACGCCGACGCCGACGCCGACATTTACAGTCGGCGGTACTGTGGCAGGCATGCCGGGCGGTGTGTCGCTCCAACTGAGTAATGGCGGCAGCGACGTCGTCGCGATTTCTGCCAATGGACCATTTGTATTTCCGACCGCACTGGCAAGTGGCGCGGCGTATTCGGTAACCGTCGCAGTTCAACCCGGCGGCCAGACATGCGTGGTGACAAACGGTGCCGGTGTAGTCGCCGCATCGAACGTCGCAGCGATTTCAGTCAATTGCGAGCAGGCGGAATTTGCGCTTGTGCCGAATCGCGCGGACGGCACGACATCGGTGTATCGAATCGACCCCTCGAGCGGCGCGCTCGGTCAGGTGCCGGGTAGTCCTTTCCCCACCGGCTCGCAGCCCACGGATATCACCGTCACGGGAAACGTTGCGTACATCGCCCAACCTGGGTCGAACACGGTACAGGGTTTCAGCATTAATGCGACTACCGGCGCACTCACGCCTATAGACGGCGGCGTGGCAGCAGGGCTATCTCCGGAATCGATTGTCAGCGACCCATCGGGTAAGTTCGTCTATGTGGCGAACGCGGGCAGCGACACCGTCACTTCGTTCAGCATCGATCCGACGAGTCATGCACTCAGCGCAGTCGATACGGAGCCGGCCGGAAGCCAACCGGTTGCGTTGGCCGTCTCTCTTACCGGCCCGTCGCTGTATGTTGCAGACGAGAGCAGCGGCTTCGATTTTAGTTTCACCACCAATACAGCGACCGGTGCATTGACCACCGCACTCGGCACACCATTCTTCGAGTGCTTTCAGCCATTCGCCATCGCTGTCGCGCCATCCGGGCAGTACGTCTATACAGTCTGTAATGGAGGCAACGATATCTCCATGCAAAACGCGAACCCGTCGACAGGTCAACTGGGCGTATCCACCACGCTCGCAGGTGTCGGCGCGTCCTCGATAACCATTACGCCGTCCGGAAAGTTCGCCTATATGGGCAAGATAGGCAGCAACACGATTCAGATATACAACGTCGGCGCAACGGACGGCCTTTTCGATCCCACAACCGTTCAGAGCGTCCAGATATCGCCGGGCTCCGAGGCCGTGCACGTCACCGTCGATCCGACCGGACGATGGTTGTATGCGCCGACAGCCGCGGGGACGGTTGCTGCATTTACGATCGACGCGACCTCGGGCGCGTTGACGGCGGTCCCAGGCAACCAGGCTCCGGCCGGCAACTCGCCGACGACTCTTGCCATCGCCCGGCCAGTACCGTAAGAACCTTGCGCATACCGGAAAATACGGCCGGCAGTCCGCAAATCGAATTCACCATCTCCCGCAACGCAGCTTCGTCCGCCCACCTGAATCAAACCACTCCGTTCGACGACTCAGCACGCGCAAGCAGCGTCGAGTCGCCCGACATGCCGCTGCAAGCAGCGCGACCACACCCATTGAGTTTGTATAAGCATTGCTGTTGAAGCGGCTTAAGTGCGCCTCTCGTTTTTGTGCAAGGTCGCACCAGCCACCCTGCACGCGTGCACCGCGGTCAGGCCGGCGTGTCGTTCAGCGCCGCAGCCGGCAATGGCGCACTACGCCGGGAGCGTTTATCAGTGGGAATCTTTGATTCACCAAGATAAACATGGCACAAAGGTTGCATTAACAGGCGAGTAGATCGTGACGAGCGCGGCGAACGATCAGTCTGCCGCGCTCGACTGCGGGTACACAAAGATCGACAGGAATTGAATCGGCGTCTTGATCAGCCGCTCAGGGCCGTGCGGTATTTCACCCTGAAAGGTGAGCGTGTCGCCGGGATGCAGGATGTACGTTTGCTGGCCGTGGCGGTATTCGATCACGCCTTTGAGCATGTGGATGAATTCGGTGCCGGGATGTTCGAACACAGGAAATCGTTCCGCCTCGTCCTCCATCGTGATCAGGAAGGGTTCGAAGAGTTTGCGCGGACCCTGGTCGTAGGCAAGCAGGTGATAGGTGTGGCCGCTTTTGGTGCCTTTGCGAACCACTTCCATACCGCCGCCTTTTTTGACGAGCTGGGCGCCGCCTTGCGGCACGTCGAAATTGCGGAACAGCATGGAGAGCGAAACGCCGAGCGCCTGGGCGATGCGGTTGAGAACTTCGAGACCCGCGGATGTTTGCGCGTTCTCGATCTTCGACAGCATGCCGCGGCTGATACCGGCCTGTGCCGAAACCTGGGCGATGGTCAGGCCGTGACGCTGGCGCAGTTCGCGGATGGTGTTACCAAGGTAGCGTTCGAGCGGCGTGTTGTCGTCACCGGTTTGCATGTAGGCCTCACGTAAAAGGAAAGCGTAGCAGATTGCAGCGCTGAGTCACGCGCGAAGAGTTTCACTATGGGAATTTTTGTTTCTTACGAATAGCCTGGCCGCGCGCATCGCGCGTGGCCTTTCCAACCCACGATAGATGCAGTTGCAAGGAGTGGCGATGAACCTGAACGATGCGAGCAAGCTGCCGGTCAACGAACTCGGATGCGTGCCCCGCTTCGGCTCGGCGGAAGAGGCGCAAGCTTATCTGACGCAGCAGGGCGTGAAGTACGTGCTGGCGCAGTTTGTGGATATTCACGGCGTGGCCAAGGCGAAGTCCGTGCCGGTCAGCCATTTGAAAAGCGTGCTGAAGGCCGGCGCCGGCTTCGCGGGGTTCGCCATCTGGGGTGTCGGCATTGCGCCGAACGGCCCCGACTACATGGCCGTCGGCGATCTGGCGACGCTCACGCCGGTGCCGTGGCAAGCGGGACTCGCTCGGATCGTCTGCGACGGTCATGTGGACGGTCAGGCGTGGCAATACGATTCGCGCGTGACGCTGAAAAAGCAGGTCGCCCGGATGAGCGAACGCAACTGGACGCTCTTTACGGGCCTCGAACCCGAATTCTCGTTGCTGCGCCGCTCGGCATCGGGCTCGCTCGAGCCGTGCGATCCCAGCGATACGCTGGCCAAACCGTGCTACGACTACAAAGGCCTGTCGCGCACGCGCGTGTTCCTGGAGAAGCTCACCGAATCGATGCGCGCGGTCGGCATCGACGTCTATCAGATCGATCACGAAGACGCGAACGGCCAGTTCGAAATCAACTACACGTACACCGATTGCCTGACCTCGTGCGATCACTACGTGTTCTTCAAGATGGCCGCCTCCGAGATCGCCAATGAACTCGGCATGATCTGCTCGTTCATGCCGAAGCCGTTTGCCAATCGCCCAGGCAACGGCATGCACATGCATATGTCGATCGGCGACGGCGAACGCAATCTGTTCGCGGATCCGTCGGACAAGCTCGGCATGGGTCTCTCGACACTCGGCTATCGATTCACCGCGGGCCTGCTCGCCCATGCACCGGCGCTGACCGCGCTATGCAACCCGACGGTGAACTCGTACAAGCGGCTGGTCGTGGGCCGCTCGCTCACGGGCGCCACGTGGGCGCCGGCATACATCAGTTACGGCGACAACAACCGGTCGACGATGGTGCGTATGCCAGGCGAGCGCATCGAACTGCGTTTGCCCGACGGCGCATGCAATCCGTATCTGGCGACGGCAGCGGTGATCGCCGCGGGACTCGACGGCGTCGACCGCGGTCTGTCGCCGGGCGAACCGGCTAACGAGAACCTGTACGACTGGTCGCCCGCGAAGCTTTCCGAACACGGTATCGGCGTGCTGCCGCAAAACCTCGAGCAGGCGCTCGACGCACTGGAGTCCGACCGCGTGATCTGCGACGCGCTCGGCCCGGTTGCCGACGAATTCCTCAAGCTCAAACGAATGGAGTGGCTCGAATACATGCGTCACGTGTCGGATTGGGAACTGAAGACTTACCTCGAATTTTTCTAAGGAGAACCACGATGTGCGGAATTGTAGGCTTGCTGGTGAAGACGCCGGCACTGCGCGAGCGGCTGGGCGAATTGATGGTGCCGATGCTGATCGGCATGACCGAGCGCGGACCGGATTCAGCGGGCCTCGCCGTATTCGGCAAACCGGTGGATGCGAGTCAGCGCAAGCTGAGCATCTATGCGGGCTTTACCGAAGAGGGCGCGGACTTCGCATGGCAGCCGTTGCTGGATGCGTTGAACGCGTCGATGGACGTCACCGCCCGCATCGATTCGAAAGGCAATCACGCGGTGCTGACCGTGCAAGGCAACGTCGAGCGGGTGAAGACGTGGCTGCGCGAACGCTACCCGAAGCTCTATCTGCTATCGAGCGGCCGTTCGATCGATCTGTACAAGGACATCGGTTCGCCGTCGCAAGTCGCGGGCCGCTATGACTTCGCGAATCTGAAGGGCTCGCATCTGGTCGGCCATACGCGCATGGCGACCGAATCCGCCGTGACGCCCGATCGCGCACACCCGTTCACGGCCGGCGACGATTTCTGCCTGGTCCACAACGGCTCGCTGTCGAACGCGCATGGCGTGCGCCGCAAGCTGGAACCGCAAGGCATCCACTTCGACACCGACAACGACACCGAAGCCGCGTGCCGCTTTCTCGAATGGCGGCTGCGCGAAGGCGATACGTTGCCGGACGCGTTGCAGAAGGGTTTCGAAGAGCTCGACGGCTTCTATACGTTCCTGATGGGCACCTCGACCGAACTCGCGCTGATTCGCGACCCGTTCGCCTGCAAGCCCGCGGTGGTCGCCGAGAACGACGATTACGTCGCGATTGCTTCGGAGTTCCGCTCGCTCGCGCACCTGCCGGATATCAAGAACGCCAAGGTCTTCGAACCTGCACCTGAGGAGATGTATGTATGGAAAGCCTGACTTTCGATCTGGCGCGCACGACGGTCCGTGAGCTGAACCAGTTTCTGCACCAACCGGCGAGCGAACTGGAAGGGCAGAAGGTGACGGTGATCACGCCCAACGGTGCGCACAACCTCGCGGTCGGCGTGGATGCGCCGCTGCAGGTGACGATTGCCGGTCACGCCGGCTACTACGCGGGCGGCATGAACAAGCACGCCACCATCGAGATCGAAGGCAGCGCGGGCACCGGCGTCGCGGAAAACATGATGAGCGGCAAGGTGCACGTGAAGGGTTTCGCGTCGAACGGCGCGGGCGCTTCCGCGCACGGCGGACTGCTCGTGATCGACGGCGACGCGGGTCTGCGGTGCGGGATTTCGCTGAAGGGCGGCGACATCGTGGTGGGCGGCTCGGTCGGCAGTTTCTCCGCGTTCATGGCGCAGGCGGGCCGCATGGTGATCTGCGGCGACGCGGGCGACGCGCTCGGCGACTCGCTCTATGAAGCGGTGCTGTACGTACGCGGCGAAGTGAAATCGCTCGGCGCCGACGCACAGTACGAACCGATGACCGACGCCGACCTCGCTGCGGTGCGCGACCTGCTGGCTGCCGCGGGTATCGACCACGACCCGGCGTCGTTCAAACGGATCGCCTCCGCCCGCACGCTCTATCACTGGAACGCCGACGCGAACCAGGAATATTGAATACACGCTCTCTGAGAAGGTCCCCATGGAAGCCAAACCCGTTCATTTCGCCCGTTTGCAGCAGGAAGAGTCGCAAGGCTACGACCGCAAGACGATCGACTATATCCACGCCGCCGCACAGCGCGGCCTCTATGAAATCCGTGGTCTGGGCGCGAAACGCCGTGTACCGCATTTCGACGATCTGCTGTTTCTCGGCGCGTCGTTGTCGCGCTATCCGCTTGAAGGCTATCGCGAGAAGTGCGCGACGCAGACGGTGCTCGGCTCGCGTTTCGCCAAAAAGCCGGTGGTGCTCGACATTCCGATCACGATTGCCGGGATGAGTTTCGGCGCGCTGTCCGCGAACGTGAAAGAAGCGCTCGGCCAGGCCGCCACCGCGATGGGCACTTCGACCACCACCGGCGACGGCGGCATGACCCAGGAAGAACGCCGCTCGTCGAAGACGCTGGTCTATCAGTGCCTGCCGTCGCGTTATGGCTTCAACCCGGACGACGTGCGCCGCGCCGACGCGATCGAAATCGTGATCGGCCAGGGTGCGAAACCGGGCGGTGGCGGCATGCTGCTCGGACAGAAGGTCAATCCGCGCGTCGCGTCGATGCGCACGTTGCCGGCGGGCGTCGATCAGCGTTCGGCGAGTCGTCATCCGGACTGGACCGGCCCTGACGATCTGACGATCAAGATTCAGGAACTGCGCGAAATCACCGATTGGGAAAAACCGATCTACGTGAAGGTCGGCGCGACCCGCACGTTCAACGACGTGAAGCTCGCGGTGCATGCGGGTGCGGACGTGGTCGTGATCGACGGGATGCAGGGCGGCACGGCCGCGACGCAGACCTGCTTCATCGAAAACGTCGGCATTCCGACGCTGGCCGCGGTTCGCCAGGCCGTGGACGCGCTCGAAGATCTGAATATGAAAGGCCAGGTACAACTGATCGTGTCGGGCGGCATCCGCACCGGTGCCGACGTGGCGAAGGCGCTGGCGCTCGGCGCGGATGCGGTGGCGATCGGGCAGGGGATGCTGATGGCGCTCGGTTGCAACAGCGATACGTACTTCCAGAACGGCGCGTTGCATCCGGCAGCGGCGGATTATGCGGCGCTGAACACGTCGCCGGGTTTCTGCCACCACTGCCATACGGGGAAGTGCCCGGTCGGCGTGACCACGCAGGACGCGGTGCTCGAACAGCGTGTGCAGCCCGATGAAGGTTCGCGCCGCGTGCGCAACTACCTGAAGACGCTGAACATGGAACTGACGACGATCGCGCGCGCCTGCGGCAAGCAGAACGTGCATCACCTGGAACCCGAGGATCTCGTCGCGCTGACGGTGGAAGCCGCGGCGATGGCGCGCATTCCGCTCGCGGGGACCTCATGGATTCCCGGATGGACCGCATGAATTAAGTTTTTTCGCGTTTTTTGACTGTGGAAAAGTTGAGCGCGTCGACGTCGATCCACTAATCATTCAGGAGCCCAATATGAGCACTCCGCAAAGCAGTACTCAAGCAGCGCCGGCATCGTCCGGCGGACTGCGCGCCGGTACGTTAGGTTTTGCCGAGGTGATCGGCCAGTCCATCGCCAACCTTTCACCGACCTTCACACCGTCGATCAACGTGACCGCGATCGCGGCGCTGGCCGGTGCGGGGACCTGGTTGATCTATGGTCTTTCGACGCTCGGGCTGCTGCTGGTGAGCATGAGCATCATCGCGCTATCGAGCCGGATCGCGACGGCCGGCTCGTTCTTCATCTACATCTCGCGCGCGCTCGGACCGATGGCGGGCGGCATAGCGGGCTGGGGCCTGATAGCCGCCTACGTAGGCACCGCGATGGGGGTGGGCGCCGCAGGCGTGGTGTTCGTGCAGAATGCTTTTTCGGCCTGGGGGATCGCGATTCCGTCGTGGGCGGTCTACACGATCTTTGTCGGCCTCGCGTGGTTCTTCTCCGCACGCGACGTGAAGCTTTCGTCGCGGCTGTCGCTGGTGATCGAAGCCGCTTCGGTGGTGATCGTGGGCGGGGTGCTGATCTATGTGCTCGCATTGCATCCTGACCATATCGTCGACCACACCCAATTGAGTCTGCAGGGCGTGAGCGGCAAGGGCATGGCGCAGGGCATGGTGCTCGGCATCTTCTCGTATGTGGGTTTCGAAAGCGCGGCGTCGCTCGGCCAGGAAACCCGGAACCCGCTGCGCGTGATTCCGCGCGCGGTGGTCTGGAGCGTGATTTTGTCGGGCCTGTTCTTCATGTTCGTCGCCTATTCGATGACGATCGCCTACCACGACGACGCGGCCAAACTCGGCGGCGATTCGGCCGTGCTCAGCACGTTGCTCACGAGCGTCGGCGCGTCGCCGCTCGGTCCGGTGTTCTATCTGATCGCCTCGGTCAGCGCATTCTCGTGCGTGCTGGCGTGCATCAACTCGTCCAGCCGCCTGCTGTATTCGATGGGCCGTTATCAGTTCGTGCACCGCTCGATGGGCATGGTGCACCGCACGCACCAGACACCTTACCTGGCCGTTGCGTTCTCGTCGATCGTGACCCTCGTGGTGTGCATTGCGATGCTCGGCACGGGCCCGCTCAACACCTTCGGCTATACCAGCACGTTTGCGACCTTCGGCTTTCTGGTCGTGTATTTTCTGGTTGCCATCTCGGCACCGGTTTATCTGAAGAAACAGGGCGAGCTCAAGACGAGCACCGTCGTATGGGGCGTGCTGGGCGCACTGGCGATGGTCGGCGCGGTCATCGGCAGCGTGTATCCGGTGCCCGACTATCCGTATAACATCCTGCCTTATCTGTTCGTTGCGTATATGCTGGTCGGCGCAGTCTGGTTGATGATGCTCAGGAAGCGCTCGCCGCAAATACTCGAAAAGATCGAGCACGATCTGGAAACCAGCGACGTGATGACCCACGGCAAAAAGTAAATGAATGACCCCTTCTCCCCGGATAGTTTGTCTGCACCGAGCACGGGCCGGATTTCAGACGATCCACAGGGAAGGGCTGCCGGCCGTCGCGGAACGGGTGCTCAGGAAATCGATCTGCAGTTGCGGCCGGAGCGCGACGAATGCGCTTCGGTCGATATCGGCTGCGTGTCTTGCGCTGCGCGCGGGCGTGGCCAGGATCACGTCAATGAAGACTACGTCGCGGTCATGCCCGGCGATCTGTCGGCGCGCGCCGCGCGTGGCAGCGTGATCGCGTTGGCCGACGGCGTGAGCGGCAGCAAGGGCGGCCGGGTCGCGGCCGAACTCTCGGTGCGAACCTTTATCGATGCCTATTACGCGCTGCCCGACACGTTGCAGCCGGGCGTGGCCGCCGCGCGCGCGCTCGAAGCCATCCACGGCTGGCTGCATCAGATCGGCCGCGTCGATCCCGCACTGACGCAGATGGCCGCGTCTTTTGCGGCGCTGATCGTGCGTCGCGCGACTGCCTATCTGGTGGCGGCCGGCGACGTGCGGCTCTATCTGCTGCGCGATAGCCAACTGACCCAGCTCGGCGACGACGACGTCGTGCCGGTCGCGTTCGGTTCTTATGTCGCGCATGCGGTCGGCATGCTGCCGACGCTGGTGACGCGGATCGAAACTGTCGAGTTGCGCGAGGGCGACCGTCTGCTGATGTGCTCCGACGGGCTCTATCGCCGCGTGCCGATGCGCGAGTTGCAGACTGTGCTGGCGGCGCGCGGCAGTGCGCTCGACACTGCGCGCCGGCTGAATGCGCTGGCAATGACACGCGGCTCGCAGGACGACGTGACGAGCGCGGTGCTCGATGTGGGCGGCCTGCCTTCGCTCGACGTCGGTTACCTCGAACGTGTGGTCGGTGCGTTGCCGATTCCGGCGGTTCCCGATGCCGGCGACGTGGTCGACGGATATCTGCTGCAGAGTGTATTGAGCGACGGCTACTACTCGCGGATTTTCGCCGGCTGCGATCTGGCCGATCCGAACACGCCGCTCGCGCTCAAATTTCCGAAGCCGCGAGTCGATCAGGACGAGAACGTGCGGCAAGCGATCGTGCGCGAACGCTGGCTCGCCGGCAAGATCGGCGACGATGGCGTGCTCGCGCCGATGCCGGTCGATGCCGACAGACAAACCCGGCTTTACGTGGTGATGCCGCTCGGCGCAGGCATCACGCTCGAGAAGCTACTGGAGGCGCCTCAGCCGATCGCGCTGCCGCGTGCGCTGGAGATTGCGCGGCAATTGGGTCAGTCGATCGATGCGTTGAATCGCCGCGAGATATTCCATCGCGATATCAAACCCGAGAACGTGCTGGTGATTCGCGGCAATAGCACACGCCTGCTCGATCTCGGGTTTGCTTATATGCCCGGCATGCAGTTGCCCGGCCCCGACGCCGCGCCAGGTTCGCCGGCTTATATGGCGCCTGAGTTGATGAAGGGCGCACAGGGCGATGCGCGCTCCGAGGTGTTCGCGTATGGCGTGACCTTGTACCGGTTGTTCAGCGGCGGCAAGCTGCCTTACGGCTTTAATGGCCGCGTACCGCTTTATCAGAACCGGCTCGACGCGCCGGAATGGCTCGACCTTGTGCTGGAAAAAGCCTTGCAGCCCGATCCCGCACGCCGGTATCAGGATGTGCGTGAAGTCTGCGCGGATCTCGAACGGTTTTCGAGCGGTCGCGATGCGATGGCGCCGGTTCGGCGCAAGCCTTTGCTTGAGAGCGATCCGGTGCTGTTCTGGCAAGTGATCGTCGTGCTGTTATTGGCCCTGCTGTTGTGGTCGTTGATGCGGCATTGAGCGGAGGTGAGTGGCGCGTTCCGACCCGCGCGCCGTGGCTCACCTCGCGGCACAGCGACGGCCGTTCAAGCGCGGACACGGCTCTTGTCCGGATCGTAGAAGATCGGCGCGACGACCTGTGCGTCGATACGTTTTTGATGTCCGTCGACTTTGCCGATCTCGACGCGCGTTCCCGCTTCGGCGTGGCCGATATCGATCCGGCACAGTGCAATGTTCTTGCCGAGTATCGGCGAACGCACGCCGCTGGTAACTACGCCGATCTGCGCGCGCCCGCTATGCACACCATCGCCGTGATGCGCGGGTTCGTTGCCGGCGAGTTCCAGACCGACCAGCTTGTGACGCGGATGCGCGCTGCGAGCGAGCAGCGCGTCGCGGCCGATGAAGTCGTCGGCTTTGCTCTTCAACGGGACCGAGAAGCCGATGCCCGCTTCGAACGGATCGGTTTCGTCGGTGAACTCGTACCCGGCGAAGATCAGGCCGGCTTCGACTCGCAGCATATCGAGCGCAGCCAATCCGAGCGGCACGATACCCAACGGTTGCCCCGCGGACCACAAACGGTCCCACACGCGTTCGGCATCTTGCGGATGACACCAGACTTCATAGCCCAGTTCGCCGGTGTAACCGGTGCGTGAGACCATGATCGGGCAACCGTCGTAGTTGTCGAGTCTGCCGACCAGAAAGCGGAACCAGCCGAGGCTCTCAAGAGACGGCTGAGTGGCCGGCGTCCACACGATCTGCTTCAGTAACTCGCGGCTCAACGGCCCCTGAACCGACAGATTGTGAATCTGGTCCGACGCGGATTTGATCCACACCTTCATGCCGAGCGCGGCCGCCTGTTCACGCAACCAGATACCGGCGTAGTCTTCGCCGCAAATCCAGCGGAAATTGTCCGGGCCGAGGCGCAGCAGCGTGCCGTCGTCGAGCATGCCGCCGTGCGGATAACACATCGCCGAATACACGACCTGGCCGATCGCGAGGCGCCGAACGTCGCGCGTCAGACAGTATTGCAGCAGCGCTTCCGCATCCGGCCCGACGATCTCGAACTTGCGCAGGGCCGACAGATCCATCATCGCGACGCGCTCCCTGCAGCCGAAGTACTCTTCGTGCGTGCCGAAACCGTCGTAATGGGTGGGCAGCCACCAGCCGCGATAGTCGGTGAAATGGCGGGTCAGCGCGGAGGTTCTCGCGTGAAAGCCCGACTCGCGAGTCAGGACCGGTTCGGCGTCGGGTGTCGTTCGTGTGGCCATGGCAATGGAGAAGCGCTCCTTGTTCGGATAGACACGGATCTGGATATCGGTCGGATTCCAGCCGTTGGCGGGATCGATGTCGTCGGGACAGGACGTGCTCACGCATACGAGATCGGTCAACGCGCGCATCAGCACGTAGTCGCCCGGACGCGACCACGGTTCGTCCAGCGTCATGTGCTGATGTGCATTGATGCCGGTGTTGAAAAAGAAATTGATCGCAGGCCAGCCGGGGCGCGGCGCCACGTTGAACGCGGCCAGTGCGCGACTCATGTTGTCGCTGCAATTGCTATGGCCGAAGTAGCCCTGGCTTTCGTAGTAGCGCGCCGCACAGGCCAATGCAAACGAATCGTGACGACCTACCGTGTCGCGTACGACTTCGAGCATCGGCTGCATGTTCCGGTTAAAGAACTTCGAGAATAGACCAGGCGCGGGATAAGCGTTGCCGTTCAGCGTTCTCGTCACGGTCTGGTCGAGATCGAGTTCCTGGTTTCTGTCCAGCGCGGCGAGATCGAACGCGACAAAATCCGAACATTGCCGGCCGGACACGTCCAGTACCTGAATGAATTCTCCCGCTCGCACCGTGTACGCGCTGGCGGTGCCGGGCCTGATCGTGAAGTCGTTCAGCGGCTCGGCCAATGGGTCGGGAAGCGGTGGCGCGGCAATGAGCGCGGGATTCGCGCGATCGATCGTGACACTCAAACCGGTGGGCGGGTTCTGCGAATCGATCGCGGCGACGGCCCCCGGCGCGCCGACGACGACCAGCAAGGCTTCGGCGGCAACCCGTTGTCGCATGAAGCCCGCCGGTGTGTCGCCGCTCCACAGCGTCGCCGCGGACTGCAATGCATTCTGTGCGACACCACGCTTGAGCAGACCGCGCAGCACAGGCGAGGGCTCGCCGTTATGCAACACACTCGCGATGAACGAAGCATCCTCCGACGCGCGGAGTTCGAGCGCGGCCAGCGCTGCTTCGCCGCGTGCATCGAAAGCCATGAGTTCGCACGGCTGGCGGCCTTCGATATCCACGATCTGCAAGGTGTCGCCGGGTGTCAGCGCAACGACCGTGAGACCGCCGCCCGCGACACGATATCGTTCACGCCCAGCCGCGCGTGCAAACAGCGCGGGCTCGGCGGGACGCGAGCTTGTGGGACTGCGTATCAGCATGTTTTTCCTTCGTTCGTGCCGCTTGTTGGTACCGCGCGTTCGTTCCACTTAACTGGCGGTTTTCAAAGCCGGCACGGGGTCGCCCAGATACGCGCCCATCGAGTCGTCGAGAGCCGACAGCCACGGCGTGTGATGCGGCGGCGATTGCGTGCCGGTCATCAGCGAGCGGTAAGACTTGTTGCGGTAGCCCATGATGTCGTCGTGCTTGTCGTGTTTCCATTCGAGGAAGGTGCGGTTCACGCCCTCGATGTCGAAACTCGGGTAATCGGTCGCATCGAGCAACGCCTGGATATAGCTGCCCTGAAACTCGAACATCTGCTGATTGGTGACGAGCTGTTCTTCTTTCGCGCGCCACGTGAGGCTGTGCGCGGTCATTTCCGCTTTCGGCGGCAGTGCGATGCGTTCGAGAATCACATCGCGCGCGTACCAGGCCTGGGCGTCGAACATGTTGAACGAATACCAGAGGTCCTGCATGCCGAGGTAGATCAGGCCGGGGTTGTCCTCCCAGAAAATGCCCTGGTAGAGGTTCAACGGCCACAGGCGATTGTTGGTCTTCAGGCGCAGTTCGTCCGGCAGGAACGGAAAATAATGTTGATAGCCGGTACACAGGATGATCGCGTCGACGCGCTTGTGCGTGTTGTCGGCGAAGTAGGCAATATTGCCGCGCACACGTTGCAGTTGCGGTTTCTCTTCCCAGTTGTCGGGCCAGTGATAACCCATCGGCGCCGTGCGATAGCAACTCGTGATGCTCTTCGCGCCGTACTTGTAGCACTGTGAGCCGATGTCTTCCGCCGAATAGCTGCTGCCGATCAGCAGCACGTCCTTGTCCTTGAATTCGAGTGCGTCGCGGAAATCGTGCGCGTGCAGGATGCGACCGCCAAAACTCTCGAAGCCGGGGAACGTCGGCGCATTCGGCGTGGAAAAATGGCCGCATGCATTGATCACATAATCGAATTCCTCCCGCACCGTCGTGCCGGCGAAAAAGTCTTGTGCGGTGACGGCGAACTTCTGAGTGGCGGCGTCGAAGCTCACCTGACGGACCGCCGTATTGAAGCGGATATAAGGCCGCACGCCGGCTTTTTCGACACGTCCGCGAATGTAGTCCCACAACACCTCGCGAGGCGGATAGGAGGCGATCGGTTTGCCGAAGTGCTCCTCGAACGTGTAGTCCGCGAACTCCAGACATTCCTTCGGGCCGTTGGACCACAGATAGCGATACATGCTGCCGTGTACGGGCTCGCCGTTCTCGTCGGTGCCGGTGCGCCACGTGTAGTTCCACATGCCGCCCCAGTCCTTCTGTTTCTCGAAACAGACGATATCGGGAATCTCCGCACCTTTTTCTCTCGCGGACTGGAACGCGCGCAATTGCGCCATTCCGGAAGGGCCCGCACCTATGATTGCGACGCGTTTTTTCATGGTCTTTTCCCTCACAAGTCGTGTTGCGACTGACGTTTTGCCGCCAGCACGGTGTTCTTCATCAGAAAGGCGATCGTCATCGGACCGACACCGCCGGGCACCGGCGTCATGGCGCCGGCCACGCGCGCGACGCTGTCGAACTCCGCATCGCCGACGAGCCGCGTTTTATCGCCGGCCTGGATGCGATTGATGCCGACGTCGATCACGGTTGCGCCCGGCTTGATCCAGCTTGCGTCGATCATCTGCGCGCGCCCGACAGCGGCGACGACGATATCGGCCTGACGGCACAACTCGCGCGCGCCGACGCTGCGCGAATGAAGCACGGTCACCGAACAGTTCGCGTGCAGCAGCAGCGCAGCCATCGGTTTGCCGACGATGTTCGAGCGGCCGATCACCACCGCATGCTTGCCGGACAGGTCGCCCAGCGTCTGCTTCAGCAGGAACAGGCAGCCGCTTGGCGTGCAGGGCGTCAATGCCGGTTCGCCGAGCACCAGCCGGCCGACGTTCTCGCGATGAAAGCCGTCCACGTCCTTGTGCGGATCGATCGCGTCGATCACCGCGCCCTCGTCGATCTGCGCGGGCAACGGCATCTGCACGAGAATGCCGTTCACGCCGGCATCGGCGTTCAGCGTGGCGATCAGCTTCAGCAACGCGTGCTGACCGGTGTCCGCGGGCAGCCGGTGTTCGAGCGAGCGGATGCCGACTTCGCTCGCGCGCAGCACCTTGTTGCGCACATAGACGTGGCTCGCGGGATCGTCGCCCACCAGCACGACGGCGAGCGTGGGGATTACGCCGCTGGCGCGCAGCGCTGCCACGTCCTGCCGGACGGTTTCGAGCAACGCTGCTGCGGCGGCTTTGCCGTCGATGAGTTGAGCGTGGTGTTGGGCCTGGCTCATCGGAAGATCACGGTGCGGTCGCGGTTCAGGAACACGCGATGTTCGGTGTGGAATTTCACCGCGCGCGACAGCGCCACCGTTTCCGTATCGCGCCCGATCGCCACGAGACCGTCGGGTTGCAGCACATGATCGACACGCTGCACTTCCTGCTCGATGATCGGTCCTTCGTCGAGATCCGACGTGACGTAGTGCGCGGTGGCGCCAATCAGCTTGACGCCGCGTTCGAACGCCTGGTGATAGGGTTTCGCGCCTTTGAATCCCGGCAGAAACGAATGATGGATATTGATCGCGCGGCCGGCGAGTTGCTTGCAGAGATTGTTGGAGAGAATCTGCATGTAGCGCGCGAGCACCACGAGTTCCGTCTCCGTTTCCGCGACGATCTTCAGCAGTTCGGCTTCCTGTTGATCCTTGGTTTCCGGCGTCACCGGCAGATAGATGAAGCGGATGCCTTCGCGCTCCGCCATCGGCCGCAAATCCAGATGGTTGGACACGATCGCGGTGATCTGCATGTGCAACTGGCCTTTGTGATGCCGGTACAGCAGGTCGGCGAGGCAATGGTCGAACTTGCTGACCATCAGCAGCACCTTCATCGGTTGCGCGGCGCTGTGGAGCTTCCATTGCATCGCGAAGTCGTTCGCGATGCTGCCGAAGTCGGTGCGGAGTTTATCGATGTTGCCGGTCTTCGCTTCGTTGAAGCGGAACACCGCGCGCATGAAGAAGGTGCCGTTCGATTCGTCGTCGAATTGCGCGAGCTCGCTGATATAGCAGCCCGATTGCGCGAGATACGACGTGACGGCCGCGACGATGCCGGATGTAGCCGGGCAACTGATCGTCAGTATGGTGTTCTGGGTCACTGCGACACTCCTGAAAGTACGGTATGACAGACATCACGGGAGAACCGGCGGAAATCAGCCGGTCGCGGTGCGTTTCTTTTTTTCCGGATCGTCGAACGGCAACGTTGCGGCGTTTGCCCGAGCCTTGATACGGCCGCGCACTTCGAGCGGCGCGCCTTCGCGTGCGTAATCCACGTCGACGCGTGCAATAGCCATCGAACGCCCGGTGAGCCGTGAGTACATGCCGCACGTGACGACGCCGACCTGCTTGCCGTCGCTCCACAATGCGTCGCCGCCATTAGCGGCTTCTTGCGAGTCCACCAGCACGCCGAAGATCTTGAAACGCTCCTTGCCTTGCAGACGGAAATGTTCGCCCGCGCCGCAGAACTCGGTTTTCCCCGGCGATACGGTGAAGTCGAGTCCGAGTTCCCACAGCGTGTCGCCCGCTTTTTCATTCGCGAACGGGTACATCTCGGAGTTGTCGTAGGGGAAAAACAGCAGATAGCTTTCGACGCGCAACCAGTCGAGTGCCGTAAACGCGCACGGGACGATGCCGAACGGCGCGCCTTTATCGAGGACCGTGTCCCAGATCAACGGCGCATCCGCGGCCTTGCAGAAGATCTCATAGCCGCGCTCGCCGGTGTAGCCGGTGCGCGAGATCGTCACCGGCTTGCCGAAGAGCCGCGTTTGCAGATGATGGAAGTAGGGCAGATCGCGAATGCCCGGCACGTGTTCCGCGAGGAAATCCACGGCCGCTGGGCCCTGTAACGACAGATCGTGCAGATCGTCGTCGAACAATACGGCGACCTGGCGGCCCTGTGCGGAGCGAACGAGGCGCTCATAACCGGTTCCTGAACCGTGCACGACCATGAAGGCATTGGGTCCGGTCCGGTAGACGATGCAGTCGTCGATGAACTTGCCGTCTTCATTCAGGATCGCCGCATACACCGACTTGCCGGGATAGAGCTTGCCGATGTCGCGCGTCGTGGCCCAGTTGAGCAGGCTTTCCGCATGCGGGCCGACATAGTGGACTTTCTTCAAACCGGATACGTCCATCAGCCCGGCTTTCGTGCGAATCGCCTCGTGCTGGTCCGCGAGCTCGCCCGAGTACGTCCACGCGGTGCCCATTCCGTTCCAGTCTTCGAGGTTCGATCCCAATGCGCGATGCCGGTCCGCGAGCGCGGAAATACGCCAAGAATTAGCCATGTCTTTTACTCCAGAGGTGAGGTGTGCGTGAATCGGGTGGCGCGTCAGACGCCGTCGTCGAACTGGCTCAACCAGTCGACGAGCGTCTTCCGGTAACGCGTGATGCCCTTGTAGTCGGCAATCGGGTCGGGCAGATCGCGCAGAACCCGATGAAGACGGCGCGCCCACGCGGGATGAGTGGCGAGTTCGGCCATGCTCGCGAGATAGGTGCGGATGCTGAACATCAGCGCGTTGCTCTGCGGCAGCCGCGCCATGAATTGCAGCTCGACGCGCAGATGCACGCATTGCGCGACGTTTTCCGGCGTCACCTGGCCGCGCTCCGCGCCCCACAGGTGATAGGTTTCAGGCGAGGTATCGAGGCGCGGGTTGATCGTGATCGTCCAGTTCAGACGCCGGACCGGACGATCCAGCTGGATCTGCAGCAGGTACTTCAACGCGCGATCGAAAATCCCCATGTCGTGCGCCATCGGCACCGGCGAATGCCATTGTTTGAAGCTCATTCCCGCATCGAACGCGAGAGACCAGTCGGCCGGCCCGGTGATGACACCGGCGTCCATGAAGAGGTCGCCGGCGCGCTGATCGAGCAACGCGATGTCGCCTTGCGTCTGCCTCATGATGTATTCGAGCGGCGCATAGGGCAGCGTGCGTGCATCGCCGAAATGAAACGCCTGCTCGATGCCGAGCGCGTGATTGCGCCATAACCACCGGTCGCCGTCGCGCTGCAGCGAAAACAGTTCGGGATAGTCGTGGGCAAGATGCTCCATGATCATTTCCAGCGCGTCCCACGACGCCTTCTGCATGTGCGGCATCGCCATCGAGCGGCGCGTGTCGCTCTGCAGCACGAGCGAGCGTTCGGCGATTTCGGAGCGGTAGTGCTCGTCGATATCGAACCAGTGCTCGAAGACCGAACCCGGATCGCGCGACGTGGCCGGCTCGATATTGACCGAATACATGTACGCGTCTTCGGGAAAAGGGAACGGGAAACGGGCGATCGCCGTTTCGCTGTTGCGAAACGAAAACGCTTCGCGATAGCTTTCGACAGGCTTCAGAACGACGCTCATGGGGCGGTCCTCAGAGATCCAGGAAAAGGGACGTGCTGTGAGCGCGTGAAACGCACGGCATCAGGTGCGTGGCGCGCTCGGATTCGTGAAGGAACAGATCGCGGTGATCGACTTCGCCCGCAACATGACGGGTCGCGCACTGACCGCACACGCCGCCTCGGCACAGGTTCGGGATCTCGAGTCCATGTGCTTCGAGCGCTTCGAGCAGGCTTTGGTCCGCGGCGACGTCGAGCCTCGTGCCGCTACGCATGAGTGTCGCGACGAACGGAGCGCCGGGTTGGGGCGCGCCGAACGCTTCCCAGTGCACGCGGCCGTCCGGCCAGCCGAGTGCGCGAGCCGTGGCTCGCACCGCATTCAGCAGCGCTAGAGGGCCGCACACATAGAGATGCGTCCCTAGCGGCCGGCCGCGTAGCACCCGGTCGATGTCGAGGCGTGCGTGGGTTCCGTCGTACGCATGGAACCGGCTGCCGAGGCGTTCGCTCAACTCGTTGCGATACGCGTCGGTGAGTCCTTGCCGGTACGCGTAGTGCAATTCGAAATCGGCGGCGTCCCGCTCCAGTGCGGCGACATGCGCGACAAACGGCGTGATGCCGATACCGCCCGCGATCAGGATGTGCGCGCGAGCGCCCGAGTGCAGCGCAAACAGATTGGCAGGCCGCGTGATCTTCAACGTCGCCCCTTCACGCAGCCGTTCGTGCATGAACACTGAACCGCCGCGCGAATCGTCCTGTTTGCGCACGGCAATGCGATAGCGGGACGCGTCCGCCGGATCGCCGAGCAGCGAATAGGCGTTGCGCAAGGGCCGCTCATCTAGCGGCAGTTGCACCTGGATGTGACTGCCGGAGGAGAACTTCGGCAACCGGCCGTGTAGGGCGATCAGCGTGAACTCGCGCACCACGGGTGTCAGCAGCCGGGTTGCCGCGATGCGAACTTCGATTGTGTTCATACGCGACGCTCCGCATAGGGACGATCCGGGTCCGCGCAAACACCGAGATAGGCACCGGCGCGCTGCGAAAAATGCTGGCGCACGCTCAGGTTGATGCCGCAGCCGGTGCAGGCGACTTCAGGCAATGTGTCGTACACGTGCGATGCGGCGCAGTGCACGCAGTAGACCGCGCGCGGTGCGGCCTCCAGTTGGGACGCGATTTCCTCGGGCAGCATGCCGGCTTCGTCGGCGAGTCGACGGATGCGCCAGATGAACGCTTCATCGCCGCAAATGTAGAGCCGCATGCCGATCTCCGCGCGATCCAGCGTCGCGAGAAATTGGCGCGCGAGCGCGTCGTGCGTTGGAAAGAGCGATGCTCGATACGCTATTGCCGATGTCGCCGACGTTGCCGACGTATCGCCCTGAACGAGCACGGTGCTCACATCTGGCTCTTCCGGCAGCGTCGCGATGAAAGCCGCGATCTTCGCGAGTGCGTCCGCTTGAACCACCACGACGTGCCGACGTGCGTCTTCACGTATCCGGAGTGTCTGATAGTGCGGCAGGCTCGCAGGCGCGCCTAGGGTTCTGTTGTGCGTCGATGTCATGTGTTGAGTCGCCGGTTCTGTCTTGTCGCTTCAATCGTGTGCATTGGCATCTGAACTAAAACGGGGCGTTTGCGCCATTCGAGTGCGTTGTAACCTGCGGGGCCGACGGTCAAAACACGCGAAAAAGCTGCGTTCCCCACAAGCAAAATAGTTTCTTAAAGGGAAACGCCGTTCAATCCTGATAACGAGGTATGTCGAAAGGAGTAGTGCGGGCGTGGTGCGGAATCAACGCGTCAAAGGGCATGGTTCTTGCCTCTACACTGGCTTTTCTCATGGGATGCCCTGCATGGCGTCGAGCCGGACCGTGATGCCGCGACACGCATCGTCGCAAGCCGCCGGCGAGGCCGATCGCGTCGATCTTTCGTTGAGCTTGCGCGATGCGCTGCTGCGGATCTTTGCCGACATCGCAGGGGGAAACCGGTCGACGCAGCCGTTGCAGCGGTTTCTCGGCTGGCTCGAAACGGAGATTCCCGGCAGTTGCGCGGTGCTCGTGATCGCGGGCGAAACGTTGGGTGCGGGCGCGTCGGGAGGTCAACCCGCGTGTGAGGAACAGCGCGACTGCGCGCTGAAGGCATCGCGTGCCGGATCGTCGTGCCGGCCATGTTCGGGATGCGCGCGCAACGGCCGCTCGCGGCTGGTTGCGCCGTGCGGCGGCGCTGTGCTGATGCTCGAACTGGCTTCGCCCGCGAGCGAGGCACTGACGGCGGAGGTCGGCAATGCAGCGCAGTCGCTCGGTGCCGCGATCGGCCTCATTCGGGAGACAACGCAGGACAACACCACCAACGCGAACAACGCAAACACGTCCGAAGGCGGCGCGCAGGTGCTGATACGCGAGCTTCACGATTCAGTCGCGCAGCAGCTCGGCTTCATGTCGTTTCTCGTCAGCCGCGTGCAGCAGCGCTCGCGCGAACCCGAGATCGCGGAACCCTTGCTTGCCGAGTTGCGAACCACGATGACGCGGTTGCAGCGAGACGTTCGCCAATTGATCACCGGCGCACGCCTGACGCTCGAAGGACGCTCGTGGCGTCAGGCGCTGGCCGATTCCGTCGATGAGTTTTCGCGCCGCTGCAACGTCGTGTTCGAACTGGACAACCGCGTGCCGGAAATCGAACTCGCACCGGATGTCGCGCTGCACGCGTTGCAGATCGTGCGCGAAGCATTGTCGAATGTGGTGCGCCATGCGCATGCCAAACACGCGCGCATCGAAGTGACCGGTGTGCCCCCCGGCACCTTGTGCGTGACCGTAACGGACGACGGACTCGGGTTGCGGCCTGCGTCGGTGGAAGATACGCACTACGGGCTGGAAATCATGCGCGAGCGGGCACGTGCGATAGGCGCGCGGGTCGCGATCGACAATATGCAGCCGAACGGCACGCGGGTACGCCTGCTTGTCCCGAATGACGATGCCAGAACGGAGTGTCTCGATGGGTCCGACGACCTTGCTTCTGATTGACGATCATCCGCTGTTCCGGCGTGGCCTCGCCGAGTACTTCAACTCGACCGGCGAGTTTCAGGTGGTCGGCGAAGCGTCCAGCGGCCGGCAAGGTATTACGCTCGCGGAGCAGTTGAAGCCCGGTCTGATCCTGATCGATCTTCACATGCCGGGACTCGGCGGCTTGCATGTACTCGACGAACTCAGCCAGCTCGAAATCGACTGCCGCAAGGTCGTGCTGACGGCATCGCTCGATCGCAACGAATTGTTGAGCGCGCTTCGCCTCGGCGCAGACGGCTATATGCTGAAGGAAACCGAACCCGAGGATCTGCGCGTGTACATACGCAACTGCGTGCAAGGCGTGATCGTGCTCGACGATTGTCTGGTCACGCTTCTCGCGAAAGACGCCGACCTGCCCGAAGGAGAAAGAAGCGCTCGTCAGGTCGAACTGACCGAGCGTGAAGCACAGACTCTGGCGCTCATCTCGGAGGGCATGAGCAATAAGCAGATCGCGCGGCAGTTGGGCATCAGCGACGGTACCGTCAAGGTCTATGTCAAGAATCTGCTGCGCAAGCTGAATTTGCGCTCCCGGCTTGAACTGGCGGCGTGGGCTCACCGCGATGCCATCGGGCGTCAATGATGAAGGTTTAAACACATGCAAGACAATGCTGTTGCAAGCGAAAGGAACGCGAGCGCGCCGAGCCTCGACGCGTTTCCGGTCGCGCTGCTTCAAGTGGATGACGACGGCCGCATTCGCAATGCGAACGCTGCATGGGGCGAGTTGATGGACGCCCACTCAGTGGGCGCCGAGATGGCCGGATATATCCATCCGGAAGATCGCCCGATCTGGCGAGAGATGCTGGAGCGCACGCATGCTGAAGCCGGTGTCTGCATTCGCGAGCGGATACGGTTCGTGCGTCCACCCGGCGAGCTTCGCTGGCTGGAGTTGACATGTCGTCGGCACGACGGGGCTTTCTTTGTGTCCGCATTCGACGCGACCGCGCAAAAGCGTCAGCAGACGTCAATCGAAGCGAGGCTGCGCAGCGCGATGGGACTCCTGAACGGTGTACCGGGATTGATCTACCGGGGCCGCAATAATCCGTCGTGGTCGATGGAGTTCGTCAGCGATGGGTGCGAAGAATTGACGGGCTATCCGGCGGCCTGGTTCGTCGACAGTCACGAACATAGTTACAGCCAGTTGATCGTGCAGGCCGACGTGGATTACGTGTGGCGCGGCGTGCAGGAAGCACTCGCGGATCGCCGGCCGTTCGAGCTGCGCTATCGCATCCGAAGGGCGAGTGGCGACGTGAGAAGTGTATGGGAGCGCGGTATCGGTATCTATTCGGCGAGCAGCGAAGTGCTCGGTATCGAAGGCGCGATCTTCGCGGTGCGATGAATATCGGCCGTGTGACGCGGTGAGTCGCGCTGAGTCGCGCTGAGTCGCGCCACACGGCCGGCCGGTTCTCAGCGAAACAGACGCGTGTTCAGTCAGGTCGCGATCCAGTGACTCACGAACACCACTGCCACGCCGAGCAGCAACGCCGCGTACGGCAGAACTCCGGCGCGCCGCTGGGTGCCGGAGTTCGACAGGTCCATATCGTCGAGCATTGCATCCGGAAAGCGGCCTTTGTCGGTCACGTAGTGACGCCAGATGAACACCGGTACGATCAGCGCGGAGAACACGATGCCGGAAATCAGCGTGCCTTTGCCCCACACGTCCGCGCCCAGTCCCATCAGCGCGAGGTTGACGAACGACAGAACGGCGCCCGCGCCGAGCACCCATTTCGACGCTTTGAACGGCCGCTCCCAGGTCGGCCTGTCGAGACGATGGATCCACGCCGCGTTGAGGTTCAGGAAGTTGAAGATGATGTAGCCGACATTCGACATCGCCAGTACGACGACGTAGTCGGACATCAGCAACAGCACGAGATTGAATACGAGATCGGTCCACATCGCGCGCGTCGGTGCGCCGTTGTGGTTGACGTGCGAAAGATAGCGGGGCAGCCAGCCGTCGACGGAAGCCTGATAGAGCGTGCGCGACGACCCCGCCATCGAGGTCATGATGGCGAGCACGAGCGCGAATACCAGCATCGGCTTCAGAATGAATTCGCCCCAACCGCCGGCGTGTACGATTTTCGCCATCGCCTCTGAAACACCCATCCCGCTATAGATTCCGGGCGACAGAATGCCGTCGTAGACCGCGGGTTGCGTGACGTTACCGGCGGCATCCTTGACTTCGGGCGACACGAGTTGACCGAGACCGAGCGCGCCCTGGAAAGCAAGCGGAACAAGCGTGAAGAACACGAGGCACAGCAGTCCGGAATAGACGATTGCCTTGACCGTATCGCGGCGTGGATCCTTGAATTCGCGCGTATAGCAGACGGCGGTTTCGAATCCGTAGGTGGACCAGGCTGCGATAAAAAGTCCACCGGCCATCAGTTCGATGCCGCTCAGATTCCACGTGCCGTCTATCACGCGGCCGCCTGCGTCTTTGGCCAGCGGATAGAGCGGGAACAGGTTGTGCATCGGCAGATCGCCGGTCAGCAGCGGATACACGCCGACCAGCAGCAGCGGCAGCAAGGCGGAGATCGCGAGAATCATCTGGAGCCGCGCGGCCTGCAGAATGCCGCGATGCTGGATGGCGAAGGTCGTCAGCAGAATCGCGGCGCCGATCACGAAGGTCGCATTGATCCGCAGACTCAGTCCGCTCGACAGCCAGCCCAGATCGACCAGCGTGAACTGCCAGGTATTGATTGCCGCGGTCGCCGGGAACAGCATGTTCAGCACGTAGCCTGCGCCGAGGCCCGAACCGATTGCCAGCACCGGCGACCACGCGAACCAGTTGCACCAGACGGAGAGCGGGGCGAGCAGCTTGCTGTAGCGCACCCAGGCAACCGCGCCATACACCGACGCGCCGCCGGACTTGTGCGGGAACAGTCCGGCGATTTCCGCATAGGAGAACGACTGGATGAAGCCGAAACAGATCGAAATCGCCCAGATGATCCACGACGGCTTGCCGACGGTCGCGGCAATCGAGCCGATCGAGAACAGCACCAGCGCCGGGACGCCGCTGGCTACCCAGAATGCGCCCACCCAGCCGATCTTTCTATGCAGTCCTGTCGCGTCGGCTTGCGCGGGAAGATGAAGTTGCTGACCTGCATCGTTTACTGAACTCACGTTCGCTCTCCAGAGGTGTCGTCACTCTGCAGACATTCACCGGCCAATATCGGTGGGGCAAGCGGCGCGAGGAGGTACTCCATCGGAGGGAGGGATGGGCATCATCAGGATAGGACCGATGCAGGAGCCGTCTCGCTGGCGCCGTCACCGGTCTCCCTTCACATAAGCTTTCATCAACGCTTGCGGGCCGATTGCGCGTCTGGCCATTGGAATCATCGCGACAATCGCAAGCAGATAAGGCGCGGCCAGAAACAGTTGATACGGGATATTCGGGAACTGCGTCTGCAAGCGCAACTGATACGCGTCGAACGTTGCGTAGAGCAACGCGCCGAGCAGACCCAGACCAGGTCGCCACGCGCCGAAAACGACCAGCGCCAGCGCCATCCATCCACGCCCCTGCACCATATTGATGACGAAGCTGTTGAACACCGCAGTCGTCAGAAAGGCCCCGCCCAGCGCCATGATCGCGCTTCCCGTGCAGAGCGCGCCGTAGCGGATCGCAACCACGCTCAACCCTTGCGCATGCGCGGCTTGCGGATGTTCACCCACGAGCCGGATCGCAAGACCCAATGGCGTGCGCCACAAGACATACGCGAGCAGCGCCGCGAGGGCAAAGGCAAGATACGTGGGCGCCGTTGCCTGGAGGAAGGGCGCGTGAATGAACGGCAGCAGCAACGGCGAGAACGGCGTGATGGTCGGCGGCGATCCTGCTGACGTTACGGATACCGAATAAACAAACGACGCGAGTCCGCTCGCCAGCAAAGTGACGCCGAGCCCCGTCACGTGCTGGGATTGCGCGAGCGAGATCGAGAACAGTCCATGAAACGCACCGAAGAGGGCGCCCACCAGAGCCGCCACCAGCCAGGCAGTCCAGAGGCCGAGTCCTGCGTGAGCCGCGAGCCACGCGCTCAACGCCCCCACGGTCATGATCCCCTCGATGCCGAGATTGACGATGCCCGCCCGCTCGCAAAGCAGTTCGCCCAGCATGCCGAAAATGAGCGGCGTCGCGATCCGCAGCACGGCAGCCCAGATCGACGCAGTCAACAGGATGTGCAGGGAGTCAGTCATCGTTTGATCCGGTAGCCGAGCAGAAAGGAGGTGCCGAGCATCACGAAGAGCGAGAGGCCGACCATCACGTCGGCAATGTAGCCGGGCACGTTGTACGCGCGACTCATCGCATCGGCACCCACGAAGACCGCCGCGACCGCGAATGCCGAAGGCACAACCGCAAGCGGATTCAGTTGCGCGAGCATCGCGATGATCACGCCGGTGTAGCCAAAACCCGGCGACAGATCGCCCGTCACGTAGCCGCGCAGCCCCATGACCTCGACGGCGCCGGCCAGCCCCGCCAGTCCTCCGGACCAGAGCGCGGTCAGGATCATCACCCTGGTCGCCGAAATGCCCGTAAAGCGTGCCGCCTGCGGTGCCGCGCCTGCGGCTCGGCGTTTCAGTCCGAACGCGGAGCGTGCTTCGATCACACTGGCGACGAGCGCCCATGCGAGCGCGACGAGCAGGCCGACGTGCAGGCGGGTTTGCGCCATCAGTTTCGGCAGCACGGCCTGATCCACGACCGGCATGGTTTGCGGCCATCCCATCGAGAGGGGATCGCGCATCGGCCCTTGAACCAGCAACGAGACGATCAGCCCCATCACGAAGTTGAGGAGGAGGGTGGTCACCACGTCGTCGACGTTCAGGAAGCGTTTGAGCAACGCGGGACCCAGCAGGTACGCGCTTCCCGCAGCGAAGCCGGCGGTCATCAGAAGGGGGATCAGCACGATGGACGGCGCCCCGATCAGACCGCTGCCGAGCGCGGCAACCGCGAGCGCGCCCGCATAAAGCTGCCCCTCCGCGCCAATGTTCCATAGTCGCGCGCGGAACGCGACCGCGCAGGCGAGCCCGGTCAGAATGAGCGGCGTGGTGCGCGTCAGCACTTCGCTGATCGCAAGCCGGGATCCGAATGCGCCGGTTACGAGCGCACGCCAGCTTGCCAGCACGGGCGCGCCAGTTGTGGCGATCAGCAAGGACCCCAGCGCGACCATGACGATCAGCGCGGCAATGCTGCCGCCTGCCACGAGTTTCGCGGAACGGGTGTCACGACGTTCAATGCGCATGTCAGCTTGCATCCTTTTCGTTTGGCGCATGTTCGCCGAGCATCAGCAAACCTATCTGGTTCGCGTCGAATTGCGGCCCTGGAATCGCTTCGGAGACACGGCCGTTCTGCATGACGACGATGCAATCCGCGAGCGCGAATGCTTCGTCGAGATCCTCGGTAATCAGCAATATTCCCGCGCCGCGCTCGCGCGCGTCGAGCAGACGCGTGTGGACTTCGGCAATGGCGCCTTCGTCGAGTCCGCGAACCGGCTGGCAGGCGATGATCAACGTGGGTGCCGTGACGAGCCCACGCCCGATAATCAGCTTTTGCATGTTGCCGCCTGAAAGCAGACGGGTTCTCTGATTGACGCCCTGGCAGCGAATGTCGAACGCGGCAATCAGGTTCGCGGTGTGCGCGCGTGCCGCGTTGCGCCGTACCCAACCGTAACGAACGAAGCGAGGTTCGGCGAGGTCCTCGAGAATCGCGTTTTCCCACAACGCCATATCGCCGACAACGCCTTCCTCATGGCGATCTTCCGGAATACGCGCGACACCCATGCGGTGCATGCCGGACAGGTCGCCGCGCTTCGCGAGGCGGCCGTTGCGCGTCAGTGTGCCGGTGGCGGGCACGGCGAGCCCGCACACGAGGTCGATCAATGCGCGCTGACCATTTCCCGCCACGCCGACCACCGCGACCACCTCGCGCGCTCTGACGGTAAGCGACGCAGCGTGCAATCCCGGCGTGCCCGCGACACTCACGCGGTCCAGTTGCAACACCGGCGAACCCGCGGCGAGCGGCTTGCGCTGCGGGCGGCTCACCCGGCGCCCGACCATCAGTTCCGCGAGCGCATCCCGTTGAAGCCCGGCAGTCGGGCGCTCGCTGACGAGTTGACCGGCACGCAGCACGGCGACGCGATCCGCGACGCGCAGAACCTCATCGAGCTTGTGGCTGATCAGGATCACTGACAACCCATGATGCGCCATACGTTTAAGCGTCTCGAACAACGCCAGCGATTCGGCGGGAGTAAGAACGGCGGTGGGTTCGTCGAGCACGAGAATATCGGCGTCCCGATAGAGCGATTTCAATATCTCCGCGCGCTGGCGTTGCCCCACTGAGAGCCGGGCGACTCGCATATCGGGATCGATGTCGAGACCGAATTGCCTGCTGAGCGAGCGTAGCCGTTCTTTGGCCATCCGTTTGTTCGACGCGAGGCGCCAGATCGATTCGGTACCGGCGATGACGTTCTCGAGTACCGTCAGGTTCGACGCCAGTGTGAAATGCTGGTGGACGAGACCAATGCCCGCTGCGAGAGCCGCGCGCGGCGAACCGCTTTCGAGTGGCTGCCCGCTGATCCGGATGCTGCCCGCGTCGGCGACGTAGTGGCCGAAGAGAATGTTGATCAGCGTGGTCTTGCCCGCGCCGTTTTCGCCTAGCAGGCCCAGCACTTCACCGCGCTGCAGCGTCAATGAAATATCGCGGTTGGCGTACATGTCGCCGAAACGTTTGGTGATGCCGTGCAGTTCGAGCACGGGTGTTCTGGTGGACTCCGTCATGACGAGAAACCCGGTGCGACAGGCGGCCACGGTGCGCGCGATTCGAGTTGTGCGGCAAGCGCGAGCAGAAGCGGTTCGGCGCGCTGGCGCGCCATCAGTTGGACCGACAACGGCCGCCCAAGGGCGGATCCGTGCGGCACGGCAATGGCTGGGCAACCTGCCGCATTGGCGAGCGGCGAGAACGGCGCGTAACGCGTGAATCTCGCGAAATGGGCGTCGAGATCTTCGCCGTCTGTGCGCAACACGCCGATCTCCGGCAAGGGCAGCGCGAGTGCAGGTGTCAGCAGCACGTCGAAATCGGCGAACAGGTCGCTCATGATATCCGTGGCGCGGGCAACCGCTACTTCGGCTTGCTGATGATCGAGTGCATTGAGCGACTCTCCCCGACGGGCAGCGCACCAGGTGATCGATTCGAACTCTCCGTCCCGTGGCGCGAGCGCGAGCGCCGCGGCGGCTGCGCTTCTGCATGCGTAGGTTTCGAAAGCCAGCGTGGCGTCTGCACTCGCCTGCCGCAACCCGTGGAGGTGCTGCGGCGTGATGCTCGTGATCTTGTGACCAGCGGCTTCCATTACAGCGGCAGCCGAGACGGCAGCCTGCTGCCATGCCGGATCGACCGGGACACCCTGCGGAGCATCGACCATCAGCACGATATTCAAACGGGGGAGGTGTAGCAGCGCGTGTTGTCCTGTCACTGCTTGCCAGACGGATTGAGCATCGCGCACGCTGCGCGTCACGACGAATTCGGCGGCAAGCGTACCGAATACGTTGCCGTAGTCGGGGCCGCGCCTGATCACGTTACGCCCCGGTTTCAGGCCGAGCACGCCGCACGCGGCAGCGGGGATGCGGATCGACCCGCCTGCGTCGGTGGCATGGGCGATCGGGACGATCCCGGCCGCGACGGCCGCGGCGGATCCACCGGATGAGCCGCCCGAACTGAATTCCAGCGCCCACGGATTACGCGAGGCCGGCCCGCATGCGGGTTCGCTCGACAGGTTCAGCCCGAACTCCGGCACCGTGGTTTTGGCGAAAGGGATCAAGCCCGCTTGCTTCAACGCGCCGATCAATGCGCCGTCGTGCGGCGCCGGTTGATCGACGCGTTGCAGCACCCGCGATCCCGCAAACGTGGGAACGCCGGCAAGCGGTGCGCCCAGGTCCTTGACGGCGATCGGGACACCGTTGAACGTGCTGGCGCTGCTTGCGTTGCCCATGCTGCCCGTCGCCATAGCATGGGGATTGCTGAAATGGCTGATTGCGCCGAGCACGGGGTTGAGGCGTTGGGCGCGCGCGCGTGCGATCGACAGCAACGTGCTCGAATCCGTGCGTCCTTCTGCAATCGCCTGTGCGAGCGCGGTCGCATCGGCGCTCACGTAGTCCTGTTCGTCGAAGCTCATCGAGTGTTATGCCGGCTTGGCGTCGTTCACCGGCACCTTGAACGCACCCGATTTGATTGCGGTTCGCCGCGCTTCCATCTGCGCGAGCGCGGCGGCGGGGACGAGCGATCTGTCGAAGGTGATGTCGTTGCCGCCACGCGCCATCATGCTATAGGGGCTGTAGTCGCGGCCCACGGGCTTGCCCGCGGCGAGATCGGCAAGGGCTGCTTCGAGGATCGGATCGAAGTACCAGGACGCGTTCGAATACACGGTGCCGGGATAGCGGGGCATATAGTCCATCAATGAGCCGATCGCGAGTTTGCCGCGCATTTTCGCGCCGTCCGCCGTGCCGATGCGCTCGCCGAACAGGATGTCGCAGCCGCTGTCGATTTGCGCGAGCGCGGCTTCCTTGGCTTTGGGCGGGTCGAACCACGTGTTGATGAACCCGGACTGAAACACGAGACCTGGTTTGGCTTCGCTCGCACCGAGCCTGTATGCATTGATCAGCCGGTTGACTTCGGGGATCGGATAGCCACCCACCGCGCCGAGCTTGCCGGTCTTCGTCATGTGGCCGGCGAGGATGCCGGTCAGGTAGGCGGCTTCATGGTTCCACGTGCCGAACACGCCGAAGTTGTCGCCTGCTGGGCCCGAACTGGAGCCCATCAGAAAGCCGACTTTGGGATAGTCCCGGGCGACTGCGCGGCTGTCGCGCTCGGTGCCATACGATTCGCCGACGATCAGTTGTGCGCCCTGGTTGGCATACTCGCGCAACACGCGCGGATAGTCGGTGTTCG
Source organism: Paraburkholderia xenovorans (assembly GCF_046030735.1). Lineage (GTDB taxonomy): Bacteria > Pseudomonadota > Gammaproteobacteria > Burkholderiales > Burkholderiaceae > Paraburkholderia > Paraburkholderia xenovorans_A. The sequence continues at coordinate 1,619 of NZ_JAQQBV010000025.1, read as the reverse complement.
AGACCGATTCAGAGAACACGTAGTCGATTCGTCCCGCCTTCGCGGCCTGCTGCAGGGCTTCATGCAGGCGGGCGTTCCAGGCATTGGCGACGGGATCCGAATGCACGCCCGCCACCTTGATTTTCGGGGACGACGCGAATGCGTTTTTCCCGATGAGGGGAAGGGCGGCCGCGGCGGCCAGCCCCGCGAGCAATCGACGTCGGTACGCTTGTGCATCGGACATGAAAGTCTCCTCCTGTTTGAGTGCGCCAGAAAATGCATAGGCATCAAGCAACGTGTGTGCCAATTTGATTCGGATTGAATTTGTCTTGTTTTCTGGCGTTGACGCCCGTCCGGCATGCTAGGTAATGGAGACATCTCGCACCAAAACTGACCGTTTGAACAGGTTTTGGGCATCGGGCATTTGCAAGCCGCCCGGTGGCGCAAGGCCATTCGCTCGACACGGTGCGCTTGCTGCGCGGGCATTTTCATCTGGATCGCGTCGCCGCATATCTGGAGGTGACCCGGATGGAACGATGGGAAGCTATCGCGGCATTCGACGGGGTTTTGGATAAAGATTGATGCCCGGATGCCGTTAACTATTATTGGGCGCAGATTCAACATTCGAGCCAGCACGGAAAAGTGGCTTCGGCCGCAAAGGAAAACGCATGTCCGATGAGTACGTTGAACCAGACGATAGCATCCGTAAAGAGTTGGTCGTCGCCGTTAAGCAAATATTTGCGCAGCACTTTGAAGAATCGAACATACATCCGCAGCCCTTGAGCATTTCGTATGCGTTTAAGCGGGGAGAGTGGTCGGCGGAAGTTGACTTGAACTGGCAACGGAAGTCAGATTTTGAGTTCGGCCGGACTTTAGCCAGTTTCAAATACATTCGTCGAACTTCATCGACCAGTCGTGAAATGTACTGGTACTGCTCAAGTGGGTTGCCGAACAATTGACATATTTTCGCGCCAGTGTATCGAAGCATGTTCGAGTGTCAGGCTGGGTTGGCACTCGCGTCGGGCTATGCGCTTATTAACCAATGAAATCACCGATTAATTGCAAGGCTGCGCTCTGCCGGGTAGTGTCGACCCTGAGGGCGATGCTTTTCTGGCGATATCTGGGCGCCCGTATAAATATCCGCGACATCATTGCTATCGCAGTGTACGTGGCGACCGTTGGCGTTACTGTTTGGGAAGTAGTGCACTACGCACCCTCCGCCTCGGATCCGCAAACAATTCTGGAAATAATTGTTATCAATTTCACGGTGCTTGGGCTATTTTTCGCATATTACTCCTTCACTAACATCTCAGAAGTGCCCAAGGATTCTCTTAAGGAACAGAAGTTCTACACGGAGATTCTTGCGTCTTCATCCGTTGTGTCGACAATGCTCACCGTCGCCGGCCACTTGCTTCATTGGTTTGGCGGTTTAACGATACTACTTGGGGTTGTGAGTGCATTTTTAGGAGCTATCAGCGCAGTTCGGAAGATAACGACAGCATATTTGGATTGGAAGAGCTGATTACGATCGGGGTGCCCGTGGCCGGTAGCGATTCGGCGGACGCTGACGGCGCGGGATCCATAACCCGGCGTCGCTCATCAGGTGGCGCACGGTTTCCTTCGACAGCGTGATGCCGTGG